>NZ_JBICUA010000009.1:0-157803 GCF_043197915.1 Actinomadura geliboluensis
ATCTGCTTGAGCCGTGTGCCGTGACGAATGGCACGCACGGTTCTGAGGGGGCGGGGACGTAGTAATGCGTCCCCGCTACCCGACCAAGCAGTACAGCCAGCACGAGCGCCAGGCGGCTGAGATCAAGGTCTTCCACGGGCAGTTGATCCCGCTGCTTCTCCAGACCGATGACTACACGCGGCGGTACGGTCGGCTGAGTACGGCGAAAGACCGCGAAGCGGTGCTTGCGGGAAGGATCGCACGAAAGCGGGCTATTCTGGAACGAGAGGATCCGCCGTACATCTGGGCTCTGCTGGACGAGGCTGTTCTTGCGCGTCGTGTAGGAGGAGTCGAGGTCATGAAGGCGCAACTCGAACACCTCCTCGAAATGGGCGAACGCTGGAACGTGATCCTCCGGATCGTCCCCTTCTCGGCCGGTGAGCATGAGGGGTCGGACGGTTTCTTCCAGCTCATCGGGCTTCCCGACCGCGACATCGCCTACGCGGGGGCACACGGCGGTGGGCGCTTGATCGAGATGCCCAACGAGATCAAGGATGTTGTTGATAGTTTCGAACGTATCGGCGCAAAGGCGGACTCTCAGGACGCCTCGCGCAAACTGATCAAGTGGTACTTGGAGAGCTACACATGACCGTCCAGTGGCGCAAGAGCTCCTACAGTGGCTCCGCGAACGATGACGTGTGCGTTGAGCTGGGGCGGCTTGCGCCGGAGGCTGGGATCGGGGTACGGGACAGCAAGGACCCGGATGGTGGTCACCTCACCTTGTCCGTTGCGCAGTTCGCCGACCTGATCGAGCAGGTCAAGCGGCACCCGTCCCGCTGATCGTCCCGCCCGGCCCGGGTCTAGTCCTGGCCGGTGGGTGGGGGCGGCCTTGGTCGCTGTGAGGAGCCTGGTGGGAAGAACGGCGCGCCGCACCACATGCGCCAGCCGAGCTTGTGCCGGTGGACGTCGGTCAGGCCGAGGTCGTGCAGGCGGGCGCGGTGCCGGTTCGTGTGCCGCAGGTCGGCGATGGCGAGTCGGCCGCCGGGGCGGAGGACGCGCGCGGCTTCGTCGATGGCGGCCTCACGTCCTTCCGCGGACGAGTGTTGTGCACGGCCCACTTGCTGATGACCAGGTCGAAGGTCTCGTCGGCGAACGGTAGCCGTGTCATGTCACCGGTCTCCACCTCGGTCCGGTCGGCGACGCCTTCGAGTTCGGCGTTGCGGCGGGTGGCGTCCGGGCTGCTGCCGCTCTGGTCGGCGTGCCTTAGGTCGATGCCGACCGCGCATCCGTGGGGGAGCAGCCTGGCGGCCGTCATGAGCAGGACGCCGCGTCCGAAAGCCGAGGTCCAGGACGTGCTCGTCGCCGCGCAGCCGCAGGTCGCCGAGGACGCGGGCCCACACTTCGAACTCGCCGACGCGGGACGTCCGCAGGTACGAGCTGACGAGCAGCGCGAAAGCGAGCGATAACAAGCCGAACATCACGGCGGCGGTGACGGCACCGGTCGCGGAGCTGCGGACGGTCGGCGCGACCAGCACTATGCCGATCAGGGCGAGGATGATGGCGTGCCCGCGCGGGGGATCACACGAAAGTCTCCGTCGATGCCATAGTCGCCCCGGCGTCGGCTCAGATCCGGGCGGACGTCGCTCACCGGTCGCCTCCCTCGGCCAGTGCGCGGCGCAGGACGGCGCCGAGTTCGGCGCTCCGCCGCTGCGACACGTCGGCGGACAGGATCGCGTGCAAGCCGTGGAACGTCCCCGGCCACTGGTGCGGTTCGACCGTGACGCCCGCTTGCAGCAGGCGCAGCGCGTACCCGATGTCCTCGTCGCGGAGCGGGTCGAACTCGGCGGCCGACACGTACGCCGGTGGCAGGCCGGACAGGTCGTCGGCGCGGGCACGGGCGGCGTACGGGGTCACAGGAGCCTCTCCCAGATAGTGACGCCACACCGTGGTGAGGCTGTCGTGGTCCTGCCAAGGGGGGTCGGTGAAGTCGCGCTGTGACCACGTCTCCTGCCGGTCGTCCAGTGCGGGCTGGTTGAGCAACTGGAAGCGGATCGGCGGCCCCTGCTCGTCGCGCGCCCGCCACGCCACTCCGGCCGCGAGGCCCGCGCCGGCGCTGTGCCCGCCGACCGCGACCCGGTCCGGGGCGATGCCGAGTCGGACGCGTTCTCGGCCGTCCACTCCAGGACGGCGTAGACGTCGTCCAGCGTGGCGGGGAACCGGTGTTCAGGGGCCTGGCGGTAGTCCACGGAGATCATGACCGCGCCGGACGCTCCGGCGAGCCGGACGGCGGTCGGGTGCTCGGCGTCCAGGGTCCCGACGATCCAGCCGCCGCGCAGCCAGACGATGGCGCCGTGGGCGCCGCTCGGGCGGTAGATCCGCACCGGGACGTCCGGGGCGGCGGGGACCGTGCGGTCCTCGACCTTCATGCCCTCGGTGCCGGGGGCCGCTGCGGTGATCTCGCTCGGGGCCGCGGCGGCCAGTTCGGCGAGTCGCCTGCGCGCGGCGACGGGATCGGTCAGGTCGGCCTTCGGGATGAACGGTGAAGAACGCGTCGAGTTCGGGATCCATGACGTCCACGTCCACCCTCGCGACGGCGGACGCCGGGCTCATCCGCCGTCCGTCGCGCATCCGGCCCGGGTCACGCGACGACCGTGGCCTTATCCTTCGGGCATGGAGGCTCTGGCCGTCCGGCTGTCGGGACTGGACTCGTACGGCAGGGCGCGATCCGCGTCGTCGCCTTCTACGACACGCTGATGCGCCGGCGGGTGGATCTCCCGGCGCTCGCACGGGCCTCGGCGGGCCTGGCCGAGTGCCCGGCCGGAATCCGGCTTCACGGGCCGGGACAGGTCGTTCGTGCAGCGCCGGATGGCACGTCGGTGCCCGGCTCGTCGGCGGCCGCGTCCAGCATCCTGCCGATCGTCCTCGACGAGGAAGAGGTCGGTGCGGTGTGGCTGGAGCGCCCCGGACCGCCCGTCCTGCTGGATCGGTCGTCCGCCACGATGACCTGGGGGCGATGGCACTGCCCGCCCAGATCCCCGTGGACGCCGTGCGCGGCGCCGCCGACGTCCTCCATCGGCACCACAGCAGCGTCGCCCGCCGCCTCGATCAGGTCGGCAGAACCTTGTCCACCGGCCTGACCAGCCTTACCGGCCTGACCCGGGCCCGGCTCGCCCTGGCCGCCTGGCACTGCCGAACAACGGGCAACCGCGGGGACCGGCGACCTTCTGCAGGACGATGCGCAGGCGCTCGGCGACCCCGTCACCACGGCCGGGGCGACGGGGAGGGGCTCGCGCTTCAGTTCGAGCGCGCGTTCCCCGCCAACTTCAGCGCCTGCACCGAAGGTGCGCGGAAGGCCGTCTGCGGCCCGGCAAGGTTCTTGCCGTTCCGATCGACGCCGGCCGATGGGTCATCAACGTGCCGACCACGCGCCACCGGCGCAGCCGGTCCCGCCTGACGACATCGAGACCGGCCTGCGCGGCCTCGCCCGCACCCTGACCGAGTCGGGCGTCATCGGTGCGGCCGTCCCGCCCTCGGCTGCGGTCACGGAGGGCCCGCCTGGCATACCGTTCGTCCTCTGATCACCGATCAGTTCAGCCCACTCGACCTGGTGGTTCACCTCTACCCTCCCGACTACGGGCCTTGCGGATCGGGTCGTGCCGGCGGCAGCGGTCGGCGACGGCGGTTAAGCGACCTTCGTTCCCATGGCACGTCGGGACAGGTGGTGCCGTGGCCGTTCCCTGGCTGACCATCCTCGGACGCGCCGGGGCACGCGGCGAGGGCGCGCTCCGGAGACACCCCATCTCCGCGTCGCGACCGTGGCGATCTTCGTACTCCGCAACGAGTTCGGCATAGTGGCGTCCCCACCGTCCCCGACGATGCCCTTGCCGAAATAGTCGAAACAGCCTGTCCGCAATGGTTTTCGCCGTGGTCGAACCGCTTCGCGTTCGGTGTCCGGTCCACTCCGGGATTCCACGGCTTTCGACCCGCTGCCATAGCCACATAGGGGATGAGTTCGTTAATATAGCAGCGTTGTCATGCCAGGATGAATGTGATCCTGGCATGCGTGACCACGAGTGCAAGGGGGCTCGTCGAATGGGGAAGCCGTACGACCTCCACAACGATTTCCTTCGTCCATGGGGCGTTTTACTCAAGGGTGGCCGCTGATGGGGATCTTCGGCAAGAAGGAACAGATCGATCTTTCGGAGCCGGGCGAGGTGACCATCGCCGATCACGTGGCAGCCGCCGTCCCGGATGCGGGCGAGTATTTCCTCAATTCCCTCACGGATTTCTGCAACGAACAGATGTACGCCCGCTTGAAGGCCGACATCGATTCGAGGCGCGCGCCCAACGGATGGCTCATCGGCAACGGTTTCAGCGACGTCCCTCCAGTGGGCCGCAAGCAGACCCCGCTGACTTTCCTGAGCCTGCTCGTCGGAACGGCGCGGGACGCGAGTGTCATCTCCGTGTGGGGTACCTCGGCCAACCGCGGCAAGGATTACAACACCCTCGCGACCACCCTGAGGAATCTGGTGGACACTCAAGGCCATGCTGCCGCCGCGACCTGGGCGATCATCGCCCGCCCGGAGGGCCGCTTCAACCTGGAATACCTTTCGGAAGCCCTCCAGAGGAGTTGGGGCGAGACTTTCGGGCTCCTGCGTAACAAGGACGTCATCAAAGCCTTCAAGAACTGGAACAAGTAACCCCGCGACAAACGAGCTGCCTGTGCGTCGCCGAGCTCAGCGGCCGCACACCCAGGACGAGCGGCACGTGCGGTGCGGCTGATGCTCGCCCGGTAACTGCCGTCACGAGACCGGGGAGGCGGCAGACCAATCTCGGGCGGCGCTGCGGACCCCAGAGAGCGGGATACGCCGAGGCGAGGGCATGGCGCTGCTGAGTCTCGGTCGCTAGACCCGGACTGCTCCAAGCCGCCGCCACGCCCGACGAACTCCTAGGCCGTGCGCGGCCTGGCGCACCGCCCGCACATCACCGCCGGCGCCCCAGGCTTCGGGGTGGCTTTCCGCACGAGCCGCCTGTCCCCGGTCCCCCCAAGGTCGCTCCATGCGCGGCGCGTGTCCCGTATCGGACGACGAATTCGAGCAGTTCGGCGATCGCCGCAGGACGCGATGCCGCTGGTTCCGCAAGCTGAGGCGAACCGCAAAGCCGTCACCGACCCCGCGTTCGGAGGGCCGCACATGGCAGGCGGTCCAGTTTGAGGCGAAAGCCGCCTTCGCCCCGGCCATCTACCCGCCGGCGAAGGCATTGCCTCATGCAAAAAGCGTAGGCGCCTGGTTCTAAAGGAGGAAGGAAAACGGAGCGGTCACGGCCTAGAAACGGTAGACAGGCCGAGGCGGGAGGGCCGATGAATGGCACGGTTCGCCAGACGTCAGGACGACTTCGACCACACGGGATGGCTCGATCTCATCGATGTCACCGGACCGTTCCTCAGCCTTCCGGTTCTCCGTCGCACCTGGCCCGCACTTGACGCGCTGGGCAAGGAGGCCCGTGAACGTCTCCGGCTGAAGCACAAGGCGCTTCCTGGACGACCGTGGATCGATTATGTCCTGACCGAACTTCTCGGCTGGGGAGAGCTCGTCCAGTACGAGGACGACGTCGCCGACCTCACCATGGACGTCCCCACGCACGACACGACGGTGGCGCCGTCCTTCGCCCTGCGTGAGCCAGGGGCCGACGCGGGGGCGGACGCGAAGTCCATCCGTGTTCTCGGCCTCATATGCGACGCGCACCCCAACCAGCGCATCAAGGAATCCGACTGGCCGGCGACACCCGCGGATCGGCTCGCACAGCTCTGCCGCCACCACGACGTGCCCCTCGGGATCGCGACAGACGGACGCTGGTGGGCGCTGATCTGGGCTCCGCGCGGCGGCGTCACCACAACGGCCGTCTTCGACGCGGTCACCTGGCAGGAGGCCGCGGAACGCGATGTCGTCCGCGCGTTCGTGTCCATTCTCTGCCGGACGCGGTTCTTCGGCGTCCCCGACGGTGAGACGCTGCCCGACCTCCTGGAGGCGAGCAAGGACAGCCAGGAGGAGATCACCGAGGCCCTGGGCGTCCAAGTGCGCCAGGCTGTGGAGCTTCTCGTCGCGGCAATCGGACGCTCCCACACCTCGGACATCGCCCGAGGCGGCACCGGGATAGGCGACGTTCCCGCCCGCGAGGTTTACCGCGGAGCCGTCGCCGTAATGATGCGCATCATCTTCCTCCTCTGCGCGGAGGAATGCGGGCTGCTGCCCGCGGACAGGCCGCTCTACAGGAAGTCCTACTCTGCCGGGCTTCTGTGCAGCGAACTCGAGGAGCGCGTCAGGGACGGCAGCGAGGAGGACCTGGAGCACACTTACGCCGGATGGTCCCGGCTCCTTGCGCTCTTCGCCGCGGTCTACCAGGGCATCGACCACCCGGACATGCCGATACCGCCCCATGACGGCTCCATCTTCGACGCTGACCGCTACCCATGGCTGCCCGAGACGATTGACGACCGTACCGTCCTGCACATTCTGCAGTCGGTGCAGTACGTGCAGATCGGCACGGGGAAGATGCGTGAGCGGCGAAGGCTGTCTTTCCGCACGCTAGCCGTAGAAGAGATCGGCTACGTCTACGAAGGGCTTCTTTCGCACGACGCATACTATGCCGGCGAAACACATGTCGGGTTGATCGGAAGACCGGGCCACGAAGAGGAGGTGGCCCTCAGCGCACTCGAAGATCTGGCGGGTGCCTGCCCGGACGTCCCGTCCTTGGCCGCCAGACTCGCTGATGAGTACAAAGACTCCCGTATCGGATCTCCGAAGGCCGTCGAGAGACGTCTTGCACCCCTTACGCAGGCCGAGAAGAAAGAGGCTGAGCGTAAACTGCTGGCAGTCACTTGGGGCGACTACGAGCTGACCGAGCGGCTCTTGCCCTTCTTCGGCCTGATCCGCCGGGACCTGCGCGACCTGCCGATGGTCATCCTGACGGACGCCCTGTACGTGACCGAGTCGCCCCTCCGCCAGCGGACAGGTGCTCACTACACACCGAGTGAGCTCGCGACCAAGGTCGTTGAGAACGCCCTGGAACCGCTCGTCTACTCCCCAGGCCCGGTGCAGACCGCGGACCGTAAAGAATGGAGCCCCCGCTCGTCGGGCGAGATCCTCTCGTTGCGGATCGTTGACATCGCGATGGGCTCGGGGGCGTTCCTGGTGGCAGCCTGCCGCTACCTTGCCAATCACCTGGTCGGCGCATGGATCAGTGAGGGCGACGAACGCGTTCGCGACTACAAAACCGCGGCCACGGTCCCGAGCTTCGACGCCGATGCCGACTCGGTGGTCGTCGAGGCCCGCCGCCAGATCATCGAGCATTGCCTCTACGGTGCTGACATCAACGACATGGCGGTCGACATCGCCAAGCTGTCGCTATGGCTGGTCTGCCCCGACCGCCCGTTTGCCTTCCTGGACGACCGCCTTATCATCGGCGATTCCCTGCTGGGTATCACCTCCCTCGACCAGCTCGAAGTCATGCACATGGACGTGGAACGAGGCCGCGCCCTCCATGAGGACGATGGAGCCCTCTTCGACCTGACCTCGAAGATCCGCGTCCTCGTTCGCCGCGTCGCCATCGAGCGCCGCCGGTTGGTCGAGATCGAAGGTACCGACCTGAACAAGCTGGATGACAAGCGCCTGATCCTGGACGGAGTCGCACGAGACACCGAATGGGCCCAGCTCCTCGCCGACCTCACCACGGGCTCCGCCCTCGTCCATGCCGGCAGGGGCAAAACCGGCCTCGACACCGCCTCGAAACTGGCCGTGGCGGCCGCGCGCGAAGCCATGGCCGGCGATGAGAGCGCTATCCTCGCCGCCCGCCGTCGATGCCGGCTGTGGCTCCGCGCGGATCTGCCGGACGGAGCCATGGAACGCCGTCCCCTCCACTGGCCGCTGGTCTTCCCAGAGGTCTTCGAGACCGGCGGCTTCGACGCCGTCATCGGCAATCCGCCCTTCCGTGGGGGCTCCAAGATCAGCGGTTTGTTGGGGGGCGCCTATCGGGATGCTCTGGTCCAGGTGGTCGCCGGTGGTGCCAGGGGCAACGCGGACCTGGTCGCCTACTTCCTGATCCGTGCCCACGAAATTTTGGGATCGGATGGACAGTCCGGTTTGATCGCCACGAACACCCTTGCGCAGGGTGGAACGCGGGAGGTAGGTCTGGATCGGATCTGCGCGACCGGGACATGCATTCGCAGAGCGATCAAGAGTGAGCCGTGGCCTTCAAAGAGGGTTTCACTTGAGTACTGCGTGGTCTGGACGTCAAAAGCGCCCCTTGGAAAGGCAGCCGAGTGCGTGGTGGACGAGCACGTCGTCCCGGGTATAACCCCGGCTCTCGACCCGATAACGCGTGTCAACGGGGCGGCAGAGCGTCTTGTCCGCAATAGTGGTTTGGCCTTCGAGGGGACGAAGGTGACGGGCAGTGGTTTCATCGTGTCGACCGGCTGGGCTCGTCGGTTGCTGTGTGACGACCCAGAGTATGAGGAAGTGCTCTACCCATACTTGAACGGCGAAGATGTCGTTTCCAGGCCAGACTCCTCCGCCAGTCGATACGTCATCAATTTTCATGACTGGAGACGAGAGAAGGTCGAATCTTATCGCGAGTGCTACGAAATGATACGGCGCCATGTGCTTCCTGTGCGGGTGAGAAGTTCGAATAAAGTGATTCGTGAAAATTGGTGGTTATTCGAACGACCTCGTGATGCGCTTTATCGGGCTGTGGCATCGCTGGAGCGAGTGATAGTTCTCGCAAAGGTGAGCAAGGTCGTTATGCCCGTGCTGGTGCCGTGCAGGCAGGTGTTCTCGCACATGCTCGGTGTCTTTGCCAGCGATGACACGGCGATGTTGGCGTTGCTGAGCAGTGCGCCGCACTACTGGTGGACGCTATCGCGCGCATCGACTCTAGAAACCCGTGTGCGTTACACGCCGTCGGATGTGTTCGAGACGTTGCCGCTGCCGGAGATGACGACCGAGATGCGGGTGCTGGGGGACCGGTTGGATCGGTTCCGGCGCGATCTCATGCTGGCGAGGCAAACTGGGCTCACGAAGACGTACAACATGGTGCACGATCCGACGTGCATGGATGCGGACATCGTGGAGCTTCGGCAGATCCACGAGATGATCGATGAGGCGGTGTGCCGTGCGTACGGGTGGCACGACCTGGTCCCGCAACTCGGCCACGGCCACCACGACGCGGGGCGGGATACGCGGTACACCGTGCCCCAGGTCGTCCAGCGAGAGATCGTCGATCGCCTCCTGGAACTGAACCATGAGCGCTACGCGGCCGAGGTCGCCGCCGGCCTGCATGACAAGAAGGCCAAGGGGGCCCCGAAGGTCGCGCCTGGAAGAGGTGCGACTGGTGGCTCTGACCAGCAAACTCTTCTAGACGTCGACTCCTTGGCCCCTGATCGCCGGGACTCGGTGCGCTGAGGAAGCGTGGCCCGACGTGCGCCAAGGGACGGGCCTTTTAGCTCAGCGCGTCAGCGGTAGTGGGCGGCGACGGCGGTGAAGGCGGCCTTCGGTTCCCAGGGCATGCCGGGGTAGGTGGCGCCGTGGCCGTTCTCGAGGACCTTGACGATGCCGTAGCTGGCCAGGTCCAGGTCGTCGCGGGGGTCGCCGCCGGGCCGGTGCGGGTGGTCGTAGAGGGCGAAGATGAACACGAAGGCGCTGTCGACGCCTTCGGTCTCGAAGACGTCCAGTAGCTCGCTCAGGTACGCGGCCTGGCCGGCTTCGTCGCGGGCGTACTCGCCGTTGAGCCGGACGGGTGCGCCGGTCGTCTCGTCATACTCGACGATCTCCAGGCCGCGGGCGCCCACGTCGCCGGCGCCGCGGAAGCAGGAGGAGCCGAACTCCGTGATGGCGACCGGCTTGCCCTGGGCGACGAGGGTGCGGACGCCCTCGGTGAACTGGTCCGCGATGCCGGCCGAGCGGTAGAGGTCCATGGAGACGATGTCGAAGGGCGTCCAGTCCACGAAGTCGAGTTGGACGGCCGCGTAGGTGATCCGGCCGCCGAAGCGTTCGCGGACGAGCTTCACGGCGTCGCCGAGGAAGGCGTTCACGCGGGCACTGGCCTCGCGGACCAGCTCGCGCAGCCCCTCCGGTCGGCCCAGGAGTCCGACCCGCTCGGCCAGGGAGTCGCCGGGGAGGAAGCCCTTGTTCATCAGGCTCAGCTCGGCGCCCGTCACGAACACCACGTCCGCACCCCGCCGCCGGAGCCGCTCGGCGCGGTCGGCGCAGTCGGCGAAGAGCGCCAGCATCTCCTCGCCGGTCAGCTCCAGCGGATAGGGCGAGAACCAGACCTCGAGGCCCAGGTCGGCGGCCTGCGTGGCGGCCAGTTCCAGCCGGTCGGGGTCGCCGCCGCTGACGCGGACGGCGTTGCAGTGCAGGTCGTCCCGGATGATGCGGAGTTCGCGCTCGGCCAGCGCCGGGTCGAAGCGTCCGCGCGAGTTCCGCCCGTCGCGGACGAAGCCGGTGTCGTAGGTGATGCCCTTGGCGCGCATGGGGTCCTCTCTGTCGTTTAAGGTACGAATCGTACTCTATTTGCCTATCGTGCGGCGGCGACGCCAACCTTGGCGAGGAATGGGCGGTACCGGATACGGGGACGAGGGCATGGCGGGCGATCCGGGGAAGCGACCAGGGGACGGACCCACGCGGCGCCGCGGCGCCGTCCTGGAGGAGGCGATCCTCGACGCCGCCGTCGCAGAGCTCACCGAGTCGGGGTTCTCCGGGCTGACCATGGACCGGGTCGCCGAGCGCGCCCGCACCAACAAGAACGCCATCTACCGCCGCTGGCCGAACCGCCTGGCCCTCGGCATCGCCGCCTACCGGCGGCTGGCCAGGACCGTCCAGCCGCCCGACACCGGCAATCTGCGCGACGATATCCTTGAACAGCTCCGCCGGGCGAACCGGCACTGGAGCTCCCCGCTCGGGGCGATCCTGCGCGACCTGCTCGCCGCGGCGGGCGGGGCGTCGGAACTGCTGGCGCAGCTACCGGACCAGTCGGCCGACGCCGTGGCCGCGCCGTGGCTGACCATCCTCGGACGCGCGGTAGCCCGCGGGGAGGTCGCCCCGGAGGTACTCCATCCCCGCGTCGCGACCGTGGCGATCGTCCTGTTGCGCAACGAGTTCGTGGTGCGCGGCGTCCCTACCGCGCCTGACGAGGTGCTCGTCGAGATCGTCGATGAGGTGTACCTCCCGCTGGTGCGCCGACGCGGCGCGCCGGAGGGCTGACCCGCGCGAGTCGATCTGCCGGGCGGACCGGGTGCGGTGCTCACGTGTCCATTCGGATGCGGAGACGGTGAAGGGCGTGCTCGTAGGCGGCTCGCTCGTGCGCGAGCTCTGACCAGTCCTCGGGTGCTTCGGCGACCTTGAAGCAGTCCTCGCCGGTGAGGTCCCACACCTCCGATTCCACCCAGGACAGACGCCGGTACTTGCGCGGTGCCATGGCCTGGGAGCCGAAGTCCCAGCCGACCGCCGACACCGGAAGTCCGGAGAACTGCTCGCGGGCCCGCTCGGCGTACTGGGCCCGCGTGATCGTGTCGGGGTGCAGGAACGACAGGTCGAATCCGTTGTCGCCCAGGCCGAACGCCGCGAGGCCGAACAGGAACGTCGCCTCGATGCCGCGCTCCGTGCAGAACTCGGCGATTCTGGTGGCGCCCACGAGTGTGCCCGCGTAGGAGATGACGAAGACGCGCCGGAGCGGGTGGACGTCCAGGAAGTGGCGCAGTGCCGCGATGATCGTCTCGCCGGACGCGACGGTGTCCCCGATCAGCAGGGTCTCGGCCGGAGCCTCGAAGCAGCAGTACGGGACCTCGATGCGGGCGGTGTCATGGGCGACCGCCGTCCGCGAGGTGGCGATCAGGTTGGTGGGCAGGTTGTGGCCCGTCTCGGCTGAGACGGCTTCTGCGAGCCGGTAGGCGAGGCCCTTGCTGAGGATCACCAGCTCGGCGGTCTCGTCGGGCCGGTACTCGTCGGCCAGATGGGCGACGAACCACCGGCTGGAACGGAGGCAGGCCGCGCGAAAGCCGGTGCCCATGAGGTTGCGATCGAAGAGCAGTTCCTCAAGGGCATCGTTGTGGACGAGATAGAGCCGGGGATCGTCCTTGACAAGTTCCGCGCTGCTCCGTTCCAGCTCGGTGTCCAATGGTCAGCGTCCTCTGGCGAGCGACGGCTCGTGCAGGCGCTCCAGCGCGGCCAGCATGGGCGGGTCACCGGGCAGGACGTTGTCGCGGTACTCCGTGATGGCCTCGTCGAGCCATGGGGGCATGTGGTGGACGTCGCGGGCCTTCAGCGGTGCCAGTTCCGCGAGCGCCTCCCCGGCGGCCACGAAATCGTCGACGACCGCGGAGGCCAGCGCGGCCACGTGCGGGTGGACGTAGTCGCGGACGAGGACGCCGCGGTACTCCAGCTCGTCCGCGCGGTACTTGGAGTTGCGCGGGGCGACGACGACGATCGGGGTTCCGAGGAGGGCGGCGGCGGACATCTCCACACCGATGCCGATGCCGCGCCGTTCCCGGGCGTCCACGACGACCGCTGTCGCGACCATCACCTGGTACATGTCGCGGCCGAACTGCCCGAGCGTGTTCGACGGGTCGGTAATGGGGTCGTCGGGGTTCAGGAAGACGACCTCGTGCGGGGACGCGCCCTTGGCGACCTCCAGCCGCTCGATGTCGGACCAGCAGAGTTTCTTCTCGTCCGAGGCGCCCTTCATGATGGAGCCGGAGCAGTATATGGATATGATCATCGATCGTCTCTCCAGGTCGTTCTGCCATTGAGTGTGAAATCGGCCATGGTGCCGGCCACGGCCTGCACGTTCGACTTCGCCTCGGCATAGGTCCGGGCGAGCCGGAATCCGCGTGATCCGCGGACCGCGAGGACGGCGAACCGCAGGGCGTCGAGCGAGGCTTCGTCATAGGCCCGGTCGATGACGAGCCCGAACGCGGGCAGGGAGCGCAGCCGCAGTAGTTCGTCCCACCCGGCGCCGCGGTGGACGAAATCCGCGACGCCGAGCCAGTGCAGCACCGTGTCGAGCCGCCGCGCCGAGGGGAGCCTGCCGTCCATGTCCGCCGACCTGTGGCTGAGCCCGCAGGTCAGGTCGCCCGCGGGGAGGTCGGCGAGGATGGCGGCGTCCAGGTCGAGGAGGTAACTGCGCAGGTAGGCGCGGGAAAGGAAGAAGGCGAGCGACGTGCTTTCGGCGGGTGACAGAGGCACGGGGAGCGTGGGTTCCACGAACCGTGCGATGAACGCCTGGCCCTCCAGCCGTTCGGGGGTCCGCGCGAGCAGCCGTTCGGCCCGTCCGCGCGGCCGGTGCCATCTGCGTGCGGTCCCGCGCGCGACGCAGTGCAGTTCTCCGCCGGGCTGCAGAGCCGCGCGCCATAGTTCGCCGATTCCGGCGGCCGTCCCGCCGCCGTGCCGGGGAGCCCAGAGGAAGTCGGGATCGGCGCAGATTCCCCGCAACCCGGTGTGGCGGTACGGGTTGTGCCGATCCCGGCGGTACTCGTGGACCTTCATCTCCCGGTAGTCGGCGAGGTCGGAGACCGGGGCGACGTAGCGCAGCGCGCCCGCCCGCACCAACGGCTCGATGCATCCGAGGAAGATCGGGTACCAGGGGATCTCGAAGATGTAGGAGGCGGGAATGAGCAGATGGCGCTCGGTCAGGAGCAGGGCCAGCCGGGTGGCGTCCAAGGCCTGGGCCAGCGTGAGCGCCGCGTGCCTTCCGCCGACGTCGATCCCGTAGCACGCCAGGATCTCCGGATTGGTGTACTGGACGAAGAGAGGCCGTTCGCGCTTGCAGGCACTTCCTGCGGCAGGAATTGGCTGCGACGCGCTTCCCAGCACCGCGGTGACGTAGATGTCTCTGGCCGCGACGAATGCGTCGCGTCTCGCCCACACCTGCTGGGTGGGAGCCGGACGTTCCAGCTCCTCACCCATCGTCGTCCAGGGTCAGAGAGATGTGCTGGTCGCGGCCCGCGATGAAGGCGTTCCGGCCAGTGGTGATGTTCTGCACGACGTGGACGGTCTCCGCGTCCGGCAATGCCTCTCGGACGTGCCGGACGAAGTCCTGGAGTTCGGCCGAAGCGTCCATGTGCTCGGCGAGGAAGGCCGTGAGCAGGGCCGTCCATCTCGCCTGCTCGGCCGCCATGGCGGCCGATTCCGGCGGGGAGCTCCGGCCGACCCTTCCCGCCGACTCCTCGAGTTCCCGGGCCAGATCCGACTCGGCGGCCTGCGCGCCGCGGCCGACGATCCGTGCGAGCCGCGCCCTCGCGGTGCCCCAGAAGTCGGTCGTCATGGCCTCCACGAGAGCCGCCGCGACCGCGCCGGCGAGTCCTGCCAGCGCGGGATCCATGTCGTTGCACCTTCCCGTTCCGCCGCGGCCGCCCGTGTCCCCAATTCAGGCCTCATTATGGGACGGTAATCGCGGATCTTCCAGGGTTATCGCGCACAAGGACGGTCGCGGCCAGAGAACAGCCGACTTCATTTCGGTCATATTTGGCAATGTTTCGGATGTACTGGACGGGACCGCAACCCGAACGTGGTTCGCATCACGGCCGCCGCGCCTGCTGAAACGGGCGGGCGTGCACCTGTCTGCTTTCAGAGTTGTGTCCATAAATGCACTGACCTGCGGGTGCGGCAGGCGCTCATCGAGACGCAGATCACGGCCAGGAATTCTCAGGAAATCGGCTGATCGGCGTTTCGATCGCAGACGGTCCCGAGTGGCCGACATCGGTCGCGGGGAGGCTTCACGCGGCCGAACGCCGCGAGAGTGTCGGACAGGTGTGCTTGTGTAGCGTGTACACGAATTTGAGGGACCGGAGGCGCGGCGTGGGCGAAGATGACGATGGACTGTTCCCGCAGCCGGGGGACGTGCAGCTCTCGTTGCTGAAGGGGGAGGCCGCCCGCATGAAGCCGCCGCTGGACGTGCCGCAGAAGTTCACGGAGGGCACCTCGTTCGACGTGCGGGACGAACTGGAGGAGCTCGTCCGGCGCGACCTGCTCGGGCCGTGGGGCGGTCCGGAGGAGGAGTTCGAGCCCCGGGCCATGGGGCCGCGCGAGCGGTACCTGGTCGGGATGCTCGGTCCGCGGCCCTCGCCGGCGTCCACGATCGAGGATGCCGACCAGGTGCCCGACACCGAGACCGGCGTGGACGGAGACGCGACCGAGGGCGGGTTGCCGGAGGTCGTCAGCCCGCAGACGCTCGGCAAGATCTGGGCATCCTCCATGGGGCTCTCCTTCTGCGTCGGCGACGACGTGGACGCGGTCGTCGTCGCGGCGGCCTGGGGGCGCTACGACCAGCACGAGCAGGAAGATGAGGACGGCAAGAAGACGCGGGTCTGGGCGCGCCGGCCCGTCACGCACGAGAAGGAGGTGCGGCTCGACGCCGAGGAGTCCTACAAGATCGCGCTGACCGGCGAGCACGAGGACGCCCCGGGTGTGCTGCTCAGCGTCAACGTGCGGCCGAGGGACGGCAGGCGCGTCGTGGAGGTCGCCCTCGTCAACCAGCAGACGGAGCCGGCCGGCAACAAGGACACGGCGTGGCTGTTCCAGCCCGAGCTGACCGTGACGGCGCTCGACGGCGCGAAGGCCGTCTTCCTGCCCGTGGACGACCCGGCCGACGACCTCGAGGCCGTCGGAGACGACACGGAGGAACTGCATCTGCGGCTGCTCTACCGCAACGAGCGCCGGTACGCCGCCGGGCGCAACGTCGCCGTTCACCCGGACGCCGCCGAGGGGCAGCGGACCGCCCGCCGGCTGACCACCACCTGGCTCCCGGTCCACAACGTGCCCGCGACCATCGCGCCCACCGGACCCGGAACCCCGCTGGAACACGTCACGCTCTCCATGGACGCCCTCGCCCAGGCCGGCCCCGCGGAGCTCAAGCGCGGCCTCCAGCCCCTGGTCGACGGCTACAACGCCTGGCTGGACGAGCGGGAGGCCGAGATCCCTGGCCTGCCGAACGGGCTGAGGGACGCCGCCCGCAGAGCCGTCCACGACGCAAGGAGAGCGGCCGGCAGAATCGAGGCCGGCATCAGGCTGCTGACCGACGAGAGCGGCCCCGGGCACGCGGAGGCCCTGGCCGCCTTCCACTTCGCCAACGAGACGATGGCCCTGCAACGCCGCCACACGGCGCTCGTCCCGCACCGCGAAGAAGGACGCGGCTACGAGGAGGCGCTTCGAGAGATCGACGCGCAGGGGGAGAAGGCCGCCAGCTGGCGTCCGTTCCAGCTCGCGTTCGTCCTGCTCAACCTGCCATCGCTGACCGACCCCGCCCATCCCGAGCGCGCGGCCGACGACACCGCCCTCGTCGACCTGCTCTTCTTCCCGACCGGCGGCGGCAAGACCGAGGCATACCTGGGCCTGACCGCCTACACCTTCGCGATCCGCCGGCTGCAGCGCACGCTCGGCACGGCCGAGGACGCCCGCGACGGGATGGCGGGCGTCGCCGTCCTCATGCGGTACACGCTCCGGCTGCTCACCGCCCAGCAGTTCCAGCGGGCCGCCGCACTCGTGTGCGCCGCCGAGGTCATCCGGCGGCGCGACCCCGCCACGTGGGGGGACGAGCGGTTCCGCATCGGCCTGTGGGTCGGCGCCGGAGTGTCGCCCAACTGGTTCGAGGACGCCAAGGACCAGATCATCGAGGCGCGCGACCAGGGAAGCGGCCACCGCGCCAACGTCCTGCAGACGCTCGCCTGCCCCTGGTGCGGTGAGAGCCTGCGCGCCGAACGCGACCTCCACATCGACGACGAGCGGCGCCGCATCCTGCTCTACTGCCCGCGCGGTGAAGGGGACGCCTGCCCGTTCTCGCGCAGGGCGGCGACGGGCGAGGGCCTCCCGATCCTCACCGTCGACGAGGAGATCTACCGCTACGCGCCGAGCCTCGTCATCGCCACCGTCGACAAACTGGCCCAGCTCCCCTGGAAGGGCTACGCCGGAATCCTGTTCGGGCGTACCCGCAGCCACTGCGACCGGCACGGTTTCCGCCACGACGACCTGGACGACAAGACCGGGTGCGCGAGCAAGCACAACAGGAAGGGCCCGCTTCCGGCCGTCAGTGCCCGTCCCGTCGTCCGGCTCCGCCCGCCCGACCTGATCATCCAGGACGAGCTGCACCTCATCTCGGGCGCGCTCGGCACGACCGTCGGCCTGTTCGAGGCGGCCGTCGCGGAGCTGTCGTCCTGGCCGTACCGGGGCCGCCGCACCGGCCCGAAGATCGTCGCGTCGACCGCCACCACCAAGCGGGCCCGCGAGCAGGTCCGCGGCGTCTTCGGCCGCGAGCTCGCCGTCTTCCCGCCGCAGGTCACCGACATCGCCGACACCTTCTTCTCCCGCCAGGTGCCGATCACGGAGAAGACGCCGGGACGGCGGTACCTGGGCATCTGCGCGCACGGCGTCCGCATCAAGTCCGCCGAGATCAGGCTCGCCGAGATCCTGCTGATCGCCGGGCAGACGCTCTTCGACAAGTACGGCGAACCCGCCGACCCGTACATGACGATGGTCGGCTACTTCAACGCCACCCGGGAACTGGCCGGCATGCGCCGGTACCTGGACGACGACGTGACGACGCGCGTCCGCCGCCACGGCAGGGCCAAGGGGCTGTCCGACCGGATCGTGCAGCGCGGCGGCATGCTGACCATCCAGGAGCTGACGTCCCGCATCTCGTCCGGAGACATCAGCGACGTGCTCAAACTGCTGGAGCACGGCTTCGAGCCCGACCTCGACACCAGCCGGCGCCGCGCCGAGACGGTGAACGACATGCGGCGGCACCTGCAGGAGCGCAGGGACTCCAAAGCCAAGGTCGTCCCCGCCCATCCGCTCGCGCAGCGCTTCTACGACCGGGGACGCGCCGGGCTCCAGCCGGTGGACGTGGTGCTCGCGACCTCCATGCTGCAGGTCGGCGTGGACGTGTCCCGCTTCGGCCTGATGGTCATGGTCGGGCAGCCCAAGAACACCGCCGAGTACATCCAGGCGTCCTCCCGCGTCGGGCGCGACGCCGAACGCCCCGGCCTGGTCGTGACGCTCTACAACTGGTCCCGTCCCCGCGACCTCGCCCACTACGAGGACTTCGAGCACTACCACTCCACCTTCTACCGGCAGGTCGAAGCCCTCTCCGTCACGCCCTACACGCGCCGCTCCCTGGACAGGGGCACCGCCGGGACGCTCGTCGCCGCGATCCGGCACGCCGCCGAGGAGTTCTCCCGCAACCCCGACGCGTACGACGTCGACCGCTCCGACCCGCGCGTCCAGGGCATCGTCGACCGGATGCTGGCCCGCGCCGAAGCCGTTGCCGGGACGCGCGGACGCGACTACCTGAACGAACGGGCCCAGGTCGTCCTCGACGTGTGGGAGGACAGGAAGGCCGGCGGCGGTGCCCGGCTCGGCTACCAGGACGGCACCTGGAACAAGCAGACGATCAAGGGGCTGCTGCGCCCGGCCGGAAGCGGCCGGTGGGAGACGATGACCACCGGCATGTCCATGCGGGAGACGGAGAACGAGATCAACCTGCTGTTCCCCGGTGGCGACGCCATCTACCACCCCCTCTACAACGAACCGGACTGGTCGTTCGGCCCGCCCGCCGACCCCGACGAGGACGAGCCCGAAGGCGACGAGCTCGGCCAGTCCACCCTCGACGCCGCGACCGGACGGGAGACCCGATGACCGAGCCCGCCATCTTCCGCCGCCGCGTCGGAAGCGTCCGCCCGAGCCACCTCATGTTCACCGGCGGTGTCGGGGCACTGGTCGACCTGCCGAACTTCTCCGTCCTGGTCAAGGGCCTGGACGACTGGAACCACCAGGGCCTGCCCGAGGCGATGCCGATCAACGAGCCGCGGCTGCTCGCCGCCGTCCAGCAGAGCATCGGCAAGAGCGTCCAGAAACTCATGCCCGCCCCCTGGATGGAAGGCCTCGACAAGGACCCGGCAGGTCCCGCATCCAAGGTCGGCGTGCCGGTCGCCCCGTTCCCCGGCTGGCTGCGCTGCACCCACTGCAACGAGCTGGGCGGCCTCGACTCCGGCATCTTCCGCTTCGAGAACACCAAGCCGCGCAAGCCGCACGAGGCGCGCTTCTTCCACGACAGGTGCAAGAAGCGCAGACCGCTCGCCGTGGCGGCCCGGTTCGTGCTGACCTGCACCAACGGCCATCTCGACGACTTCCCCTACGCGCACTTCGTCCACCGCGGCGGGACGTGCGCCAAAGCCAGCCATCCGCGGCTGCGCATGGAGGACCGCGGCGGGAACCTCGGCGCCAACGTCGAGATCAGATGCGTGAACTGCGGGGAGCACCGCAACATCCGCGACGCCCAGGGCAAGCGCGGTGAGGAGAACCTCCCGCGCTGCCGGGGCCGCCACCCGCACCTGGCGACCTTCGACCCGCAGGGCTGCGACCGGCCGCCGAAGCTCCTGGTCGTCGGCGCGTCCAACCAGTGGTTCGCCAAGGGGCTCGCCGCCCTCGCCGTCCCGCAGTCCGGGGCCGGCGCGCTGGACGCCAAGGTCGAGCAGAACTGGGGTCCCATCAAGGACCTCCCGCAGGCGATGTACCCGTGGGCCCGCGAGAACGCGCCCGCCTTCAAGGAACTCGACCAGTGGAGCGACGACGATATCGCCGACGCCGTCTCCAGGCATCGCGCCAAGCTGGCGGGAGTGCGCGACGAACGGGCGGACAAGGACCCGGACCTGCGCACCGCCGAATGGGAGGTGTTCTCCGCCGCCAAACTGCCCGAACCGAATCCCGACTTCACCCTCCGCCGTGCCTTCCAGCCCGTCCCCGACGAACTGACCGGCGTCTACGCCGATGTCGTCCAGGCCGAGCGGCTCCGCGAGGTCCGTGCCCTGATCGGCTTCACGCGCCTGGACGCTCCCGACCCGCAGGACCCGAACCTCGTCAAGCTCGTCCAGCTCTCCCGGTCGAAGCCGGCCTGGGTGCCGGCCAGCGAGGTGCGCGGCGAGGGCATCTTCCTGAAGGTCCCCGAAGAACTGCTGCAGGCCTGGGAGGAGCGCGTCGAGAAGTCCGAGGCGATGCGCCTGCACCGGGAGGCGTACGCGCGGCACCGCCGCAACCGCTACTCCGACCGCATCGCCACCATGACCGACTTCGACGACATGGCGCACTGGCCGGGGGCCCGCTTCATCGCCCTGCACACCCTGTCGCATCTGCTGATCCGCACGATCTCCCTCGGATGCGGATACAGCTCCGCGAGCCTGTCCGAACGCATCTACTCCGGGACCGACGACGACCCGCACCGCAGCGGCATCCTCATCTACACGGCGGTCCCCGACGCCGAAGGCACTCTCGGCGGGCTCGTCTCCCTGGCCGAGCCCGACCAGCTCGTCCGGCTGACCCGGCGCGCCCTCGCCGACGCGCGGCACTGCTCGTCCGACCCGCTGTGCGCCGAACGCCTTCCCCAGGCCCCGGCCGACTTCCTGCACGGCGCCGCCTGCCACGTCTGCCTGTTCGTCTCCGAGACGACCTGCGAACGCGGCAACAAGTTCCTCGACCGCCGCTTCGTCGTCCCTGTTGGCGGCACCGACCTCGCCCTCTACCCGGAGCTGCCGTGAACGTGTTCGACGATGACGATGACGATGACGACGACGCGGATCTCGGCCTGAATCCCCTCGACCGATTCGAGCGGGGCGCGCGCGAAGCCGCCATGCGGATCGGCCCGGACGGCCTCCGCGCCATGGCCGAGAAGTTCGACTGGTGGCCGACCGCCTCGTCCGTCCGCGCCTGCGTGCCCGGCTTCGAGGACGAGGCGGACGCACTCATCGCCGCCTCCCGGCAGGAAGATCTTCCCGGGCGGGCCGTCGCGGCGTACCTGCGCGGCGTCGCGGCGGCGAAGGAGGCGTCCGTTCAGGTGGAGTCGGTGTGGAGCGGGCCGACCGGCCATGCGGTGCCGGTCCGGTCGACTGCCCAGGTCCTGTCCCAGCTCGTGGCGCGCGCCCGGCACGAGCTGCTGCTGATGACGTACTCCGCCAAGCCGTACCAGCCGTTGCGGGACGGGCTCGAAGCCGCCCTCGCGCGCGGAGTCGTCGTGAGGGTCGTGGTGGAGACGCTGCAGGGAGCCGGCAGTGCGCTCGCCGGCGAGGAGCCCGCCGCCGCCTTCCACGGGCTCCGCCTTGAGCTGTGGCACTGGCCGGTCGCGCAGCGAGCCGACGACAAGGGGCGGATGCACGCCAAGATCGCGGTCGCGGACCGCCGCGAACTGCTGGTCTCCAGCGCCAACCTCACCCAGTCCGGGGTGAACAGCAACCTTGAGGCCGGGCTGCTCGTCCGCGGCGGTACGACTCCCGAGCGCGCCGCCGAGCACTTCGACGCGTTGCGGTCCACCGGGATCCTGGAGCGCCTGTGACCGGACCCGATCCCGAGGCGGCGGCCCCTGGCGCGGTCGCCTCCGGCCCCGGTGCGGGCGGCGCGGCCGCCCCTGGCGCGGACGCCTCTGGGGCGCTGGTCAGCGCGGCGGACATCGCCCGCCTGACCGGGTTCGGGCGCGCCGCGGTGTCGAACTGGCGGCGACGGTACGAGGACTTTCCGCAGCCCGCCGGCGGGACCGCCAACAGTCCGCTGTTCGCTCTCGCGGACGTGGAGAAATGGCTGGCGGGCCAGGGCAAGCCCCTGACACTGACCCCCGAGGAGCGGCTCTGGCAGCTGCTGCGCACCGCCACTGACGACCTACGGCTCGGTGAGGTCGTGGGGGATCTCGGGCGTGGCGCCTACCTGCGCGAACCCGATGTCGTCGTGGAGCCCGCGCTGCTGTCCGCGGCGTGTCGGCTGCGCCGCACACGCGGGCCGCAGACGTTCGAGTACCTCGTGCGGCGCCTCGTCGAGGCCCATGCGCGGCGGGTCGTCCCGACGCCGCCGGACACGGCCTGGCTCATGGCAGGGCTCGTCCAGGTGGGCGGCGGACGGGTGTACGACCCGGCGTGCGGAATCGGGAACCTGCTGATCGCCGCCCAGCAGCACGGCGCATCCGGCGTCGCAGGGCAGGACCGCGAGCCCTACGGCACCGACATCGCCCGCACCCGCCTCCACCTCAACGGGAACGGAGACATCGACGTCAGACCGGGCGACTCGCTCACGGCCGACGCCTTCCCCCGCGACCGGTTCGACGCCGCGCTGTGCGACCCGCCCTTCGGCGACCGGGCCTGGGGCTACGACGATCTGGCAGGCGACGCGCGGTGGGTCCACGGGCTTCCGCCGCGCGGCGAACCGGAGTTGGCGTGGGTCCAGCATGTGCTCTGGCATCTGCGGCCCGGCGGCGAGGCGGCCGTGCTGATGCCGCAGGCCGCCGCCGACCGACGTTCGGGGCGTCGGATCCGCGCGGGCCTGCTGCGCACCGGCACCCTTCGGGCGGTGCTCGAACTGCCCGCAGGCGCCGCGGGTTCGGCCGCCGCGCCCCATCTGTGGCTGCTGCGCCGGCCCGCGGACGGCGACCCGCCGCCCGCTCACGTGCTGATGCTGGACGCGTCCGCCCCGCCCGAGACTGTGATCGCCGACACCACGCGTTTCCTGCGCGGTACCGGCGACCCGGGCAGCGGCCGGGCCGTTCCGCTGATCGATCTCCTCGACGACGCGGTGGACGTGACCCCCACCCGCCACCTGCGCGGCAGCGCCGACATCCGGGCCGGGTTCGACGCCGCGCACGCCCGGTTCCGCGACCGGCTCGCCGCCGTCAACGCCCTCGCGGACGAACTGGTACCCCTCGGTGAGGCCGGGGAGCACAGCATGACGACGCTCGGCGAACTGGTCCAGCAGGGCACCGTCGAGGTGCTCCATCCGCCGCTCACCATGGACCTCGGCGTGGGCGACATCCCTGTCCTGACCGGCAAGGACATCACGCTCGAACGGGGCCCATCCGCCCGGACCGTCCCCGCCCCCGGCCTTCTGCTGCTCCGCCAAGGGGACATCGCCGTCGCACAGGCGGGCCGCCGGCTCCACCCGCGGGTGGTCGAGGCCGCAGGCGTCGCGGCCGGGCCGCAGGTCCAGGTGGTCCGCGCCGACCAGACCCAGTACGACCCCCATTTCCTCGCCTGCTTCCTGCGGGCCGCGGGAACGGTCCGCGGATCGTCCGCCTCATCCCGTGCCGATGTCCGCAGGACGGCGGTCCCGCGCCTGCAGATGGAGGAGCAGCGCGCCTACGGGGCCGCCCACCGCCGCCTCGCGGAACTCTCCGCGGCGCTGCGCGAGCTGGCGGACGCCGGTGACGACACCATCGCGCTCGGCATCGAGGGACTCGGTGGCGGCGGGCTAGGCCCGGGGAGTTGAATGGCGGCGTGACGACCATCGCCGGCCGCTACGAACTGGATCCCGTCCACATCGGCAAGGGCGGGATGGGAGAGGTCTGGGGCGCCACCGACACGCGGCTGCGCCGCCGCGTCGCCGTTAAGTTCGTCCGGTTCGGTGATGATCCGGAGCTGATCAGGAGGTTCGTCCGCGAGTCGCAGCTCACCGCGCGGATGCGGCACCCTGGAGTACCGGTGCTCCACGACGCCGACCGGGTCGGCGGCGGCCCGTTCGACGGACGCCTCTACCTCGTCATGGAACTGGTCGACGGCATCAACGTCGACGACCTGGTCGCCGAGCACGATCCGCTCCCGGTCGGCTGGGCCGCCGCGATCGCCGCGCAGGTCTGCGCCGTGCTCAGCTACGCGCACGGCAAATCGTTCGTCCACCGCGACCTCAAACCCAGCAACCTGATGGTCGACAAGGACGGCGCGGTCAAGGTCCTCGACTTCGGGCTCGCCGTCGCCTTGGACGCCGACGAGCGCTCTCGCCTCACCAGCACAGACCAGCTACTCGGCACGCTCGCCTACATGGCGCCGGAGCAGTTCCGCGGACAGTACAGCCCGTCCAGCGACCTGTACGCGCTCGGCTGCGTGCTGTACCAGATGCTTAGCGGACAGGGGCCTTTCCAGGGGCCCGACCATGTGTCGCTGATGCATGCCCACATCTACGAGGAGGCGGCTCCGCTCCGCCGGGTGCGTGCCGATGTCCCGCCCGACCTGGCAGACCTCGTCAAACGGCTGCTGGCGAAGGCTCCGGAGGCGCGCCCCGGATCCGCCGACGAGGTGTTCGACGCCCTGCACCCGTACACGGCGGGCCTCCAGGAGCTTCCCGGAGCGGTGCGCGCCGGGCGTAGCGCGCTGCGCATGTACGCGGACGTCGCCGGGCGGACGCTCACGGCCTACACCGCTCCTGCCACCCCGCCGCCCCAGTCGTCCGATACCGGCCCGCCGCCCGCGGACTCCTTCAGTCTCGGTGACATCGCCCGCGCCCGCCGCAGCGCGGAACGGCTCATGCGCGAGTCCCGCTTCGACGAGGCCGCGCGGAGGCTGGACCGCACGTCGGCGCGGGCCGGGAGCGTCCTCGGCGGCGACCATTCCGAGGTGATCGCGCTCCGCACCGAACACGCGGACGTCCTCTTCAAAGCCGGTGACTACGCGGCGGCGGCGTCCGCCTTCCACAAGCTCGCCGAGGACGCGGCGCGACGTGACGGCGCCGGGTCGGAGACCGTTCTCGGACTCCGCTTCCGGGAGGCGGGCAGCCGGGCGCTCGGCGGCGAGATCGACCGTGCCCTCGCCCAGCTCAGAGATCTCATCGGCGACGAGACGCGGCTGTTCGGCAAGGACGACGACCGAGTGCTCGACCATCGCCGCCAGCTCGGTCTGCTCCTCCACGGTGCCGGGCGGGGAGCGGAGGCCGTCCGCGTGCTGGAGGAGGTCGCGGCCGACCTGGAACGCCTCCACGGGCCGGACAATGCGACCCTCCGGACCGTCCGGGAGACCATCGTCCGTATCGGACGGGCTTAGCCGCGCTGGCACCGGGAGCGCCGGTGGTGCGGGTCGGGGCGGTCAGGTGACTTTCAGGGGAGTTTGCCGTCCTCGGGCGTGCCGTGGCGCGGGGTGAAGCGGCTCCGGAGGCGCTCCATCCGCGCGTCGCGACCGTGGCGATCGTTCTGCTGCGCAACGAGTTCGTGGTGCGCGGCGTCCCTACCGCCCCTGACGAAGTCCTCGTTGAGACGTTGATGAGGTCTATCTTCCGCTGGTCCGCCGACGTGGTACACCGTCCGGCTGACTCTTGATGGTCAGGGGGCGGTTGGTTGGAAGAAGCCGCGTATGTACGGGTCTTCCAGGGCTGCCAGGTCGCCTAGGTCGCCCGTGGCGACGATCTTTCCGCTGCGCATGAGGGCGATGTGGTCGGCGACTCTGGTCGCGGTGAGCATCGGGACGTCGTGGGTGATGACCAGGACGGCGGCTCCGGCGTCGGCGTAGCGGCGGAGGGTGACCCACACGCCGTAGGCGGTCTCCATGTCGAGCGAGGCCGTCGGTTCGTCCGCGATGAGGACGCGCGGTTCGGGCAGGAGCGCGGCGGCGAGTGCGGCGCGCTGGATCTGACCGCCCGAATGCTGGTTCGGGTAGAGATCGAGCAGTTCGGTCGGGTATCCGGCGGCTGCGCAGGCGCGGTCGAGGCTCCAGCGCCGATACCGCTCTTCGAGGACGCGCAGTTGTGCGCCTACGGGGTCTTCGGTGTGGAAGGCCGTTACGCCGGCCTGGGGGAGCAGGCTGACGGTGCCGGCCCGAAGGCGCAGCCACGGGCGTCGTCCGTGCACCGGCTCGCCGTTGATGCGCACCTGGCCGGTGGTGTGGGCGGAGTCGGGGAGCGAGCCGGTGAGTGCGGCGGCGGCCATCGACTTGCCGCAGCCGGACTCGCCGAGCAGCGCGGTGATCTTCCCGTCCGGGACGACGAGGTCGACGGCGTCCAGGACCGTCTCGTTCCACCGGCCGGTATCGATGTGGACGGTCAGTTCACGCAGTTCGGCAGGCATTGGACGGCCGGGTCACCCTTCTTCGGGGGCGGTTCTGGACGTGCGCCGGGGGAAGACGATCGCGAACAGGGCGGCGCCGACACCGACTGCGCCCGCGGTCCAGCCCGTCCATTCTGGGACCTTGCCCAGCGCGACGGAGCTTGCGGGGTCACTATGCAGCCCGACGGTGCTGGCGCGATGTCCCAAGGCGCGCGCCTCCAGCCGGTACGTGCCGTCCGCGGTGACCGCCATCGGTGAGCGCAGGGTGCGATGCTCGGCCTTGGACATCGTGACGCCTCCGCGCACCGTCTTTCCGCCGGCCGTCCAGGAGCCCGCGCATGTGTACCCGGACAATGAGCAGGTCCAGTCATAGGGAATGGCGACGCTGGTCGGTGTGCCGTACCTCCAGACGTATCCGGGCTTGGCGCGTTCGATCGAGCCGATGATGGCCAGAACCGCCACCGAAAGGCAGGCGCCCGTCAAAAGCACCGCTGTCGCGATGCCCCGGCGGTCGGCCAGGGCACCGGCCGCGAGGGTAACCGGCGCCAGCGCGAACACGCCGATGAATCCCAGCAGTACGGCCAGCACGACCAGCCCGGCGAGCCGTCCTCCGGGATTCGCCAGCAATGCCCACTCCGCGGCCACGAGCAGCAGAACGCCCAGGGGAATGGCCCACAGCAGGGTGACTTTCACGGCCCTCCCTCCTGTGGTCGCATGCTCATGGCTGCCCGGAGCGACGCGATCACGGTGAACCATCGCGGGGCGCGGCGGTCAGGTGATGTGCGGGATGAGTCGTCATGGGCCCCTTACGGCCATGCGGGGTGGTGGCGTCAGCCGATCGCGAGGCCCGGGACCACGCCGTCGGCGCCCCTCTCCCAGGGCACCTGCAGTTCGAGGTTCGCCGCACCGGCGGCCGGCTTGTAGGCGTCCCAGAGGACGACGCTCTCGCCCGGCCCGAGGATGTGCCGCGCCTCGTGGAAGCCCACAAGGCTGCACACGCACGGGCCGGTCTCGACGCTCAGCGGGTTGTAGCGGACCTGCGCCGCATTGTCGAACAGGAGGGCTCCGCCCGTGGTGCCCAGACGCATCGGCCGCGGGGCGCTGCCGTGGTGCGCCGCCGTCCTTTCCAGCTTCTGGCCGAAGTCCTGCTTCTGCCGCCCGGTGTTGCGGAGCGTCCACACCATGATCACCAGACCGGACGAGTCGCGGTGGAGGCCGTTGACCTCGACCTTGAGCCCCGCGGCCGAGGCCGACTGGAAGGTGCCCGCCCCCAGCGCGGCGGACTGCCCGCGCTGGTAGGAACGGCCGCCGCCGGCCGGAGGCGGTGCGGACGGCCGGGGGCGGGTGAAGGCCACCGTGACCCGGCGGTTCTTGCGGCGCCCCTCTTCGGTGTCGTTGGTGGCCACGGGCTCCTTCGACCCGTGGCCCGCCGACCGGTAGGTCACCCCCTGCCGGGTGACCAGGCTCTTCAGGCGGTCGGCGACGGCCTGCGCGCGGCGCTCGGACAGCGGCTGGTTGATCGCGTCGTCGCCCGTCGAGTCGGCGTGGCCGTCGACCGTGACCGTGTCGTCCCCGGACGCGTCGATCTGCGCGGCGACCTGCCGCAGCAACTGGTCGGCCCGCGGGCTCAGGTCGGCCTTGTCGACCGCGAACAGGGTGTCGGTGGACAGCAGCACCGACCGGTCCTGCGCGTCGTCGGCCACCGACTGGTCCGTGCCCTCGGTGAGGCTGCGCAGGGCGAGGATCCTGGGCTTGCCCGGCTTCACCTTGGCCGGGTCGACCTGGTCTTCGAGCGGCTTCATCGGGGCGTCGGTGATGGGCACGTCCTGGAGCGGGACGGCGAGCGGAACCACGATGGTGGCACGCTGGACGTCGGCGGGCGGGCTCGGGAACGTCGCGTAGACGTTGATGTACCCGCCGGGCGGTACGGGGTTGTTATGCAGCCATGTGCAGGCGCACTTGTTCTCTTCGTCCGGAGTCCGGAGCGGGAAATAGACCTTGTCGTTGCGGGCGTCCACCAATCCGATGCCGCTGGCGGCGAGCGCGTCTCCGAGATTCGGGTCGAGCGAGTGCCCGAGTTCGCCGAGACTCGTCGCCAGCTTGATGGGGTTCTTGCCTTCGTTGACGATCCGGAAACGGGCCGTGACCGTGTTCGCCGCCGTCCGGCTCAGCGCGAGCAGTTCCACGTGGGCGGGCCCGTCCTGGTGCTCCATCGGCACCGACGCGATCGCCTTGAGTTCTCCCGGCGGCGCGGTCGCCACCGCCGTCGCCGACCGTGCGGCGGACTTTCGGGGCGACGCCTTGCCGCCATCGGAGCATCCGGCGAGAATGAGCGCGCCCGCCGTCAGACCTGCGGCTAAGCACGTGATGCGCCGCCCTGCCCCCGTACCACGGTTCACGGCTTCCTCCGGATGAGACGCATTCGGTCTGCCAGGATATGGCGGCCAGAGTACAAGACCCTATTCCGGAGGGTTGCGTAATGGCGTGGAACCCTCGGTATTCGGGCTGGTCGGCGCCCGCTCAATTCGCAGACAGATGATCTCCGAATGAGGTGTGCGTCCCCGCCGGCAGGGCGGCTCGGGTCCCACAGCGGGGCGGCCAGGACGGACGCGTTCGCGATCAACGTTCCGAGGGCCGGTTCGCGCTGCCGCTGGACGAGCAACTGGGCTTGCCCGAGCGTCACGGCCAGGTCATCGGAGGGTGGGACCGTCGGCAGGGCCTGGGCGTCCAGCAGCTTGCCCAGGTGGCGCGTCAGCGATGCCCCTTCCTCCCGCGCCTGCGGCGACCCGCTCGACGACCTGGTGGCGGGACTGATGCGGATGGTCGAAGGGCTCCGCCACCGCCGCGCCCGGCTGCTGGCGGTACTGCTGACCGACCCCGGCTCCGAGCTGGCGGCGGCGGTGCGCGAGGCGAAGGTCGATCCGCTGCTGGCGGCCAACCGGGAGAACCTGCGGCGGTTGATCGGCCCGGTGCCCGACCTGGAGAGCCGCGCGGACGCCGGCCCGGCGCTGATCTTCGTGCACATGATGACGCGGGGAGACCCGCCGGACGAGCGCCACGTCCGCGAATACATCCTGCCCCTCATGACCGGCCCGCGTGCGGGCTGACCGGGACTAGGACGCGGCTTCGGTGAGTTCGGCCATCACCTCGGAGGCCGTGATCGGGTCCAGGTCGCCTAGGGGGCGGCCCGTGCGGGTGTCGTTCCAGTAGCCGTCTTCCGGATGGTCGTCCAGGCGGATCACCTGCATTTGTTGGGGGCCCCTGTCGTCCAGGTTGCCGATGGCCATTCCCGGGTCCAGCTTGACGTTGACGTACAGGCCGCCGGGGGTCTCTCGGTAGATGGACCACTGGAGCCCGGCGTCCATGGCGGCGGCGCGCCGCCAGCCGCGCCTTTCCAGCCCGAAGACGGCCGTGGCCGGGATGGTGAGGCCCTGGAGGCGGTCCAGTCGCCGGGCGGCGCGTTCGGCTTCGGTGAGGGTGTGGACGGCGCGGTCCAGTTGCGGGAACGGCTGCAGGATCTCGTAGTCGGCGAAGAGTTCCGTCCAGGCGGCGAGGGTGTCGCGGAACTCCAGCGGGTGCGGGAGGCGGACGGTGGCGTCGTCCGGGAGCCTCATCGCTTCGTCGTCGGCGTTCGCGAGAGTGCCGTCCTCGGCGATGCGGAACGTGGTCGCGGTGCCGCCGTCCTCCGCGAGCCAGACCAGGCGGCGGGCGATGTGGGAGACGAGCGGGTGCCCTGCGAAGAAGCGGCGGAACTCCGGGGCCGTCCAGCGGCGCTGGGCGATCATCGCCGACTCCAGGCGGCGGATCTGGTCGGCGGCGACCGTGCGGACGTCCTTCTTCAGCGCGGCGAAGCGCTGGTGGGCGGCCGGGGCGAGTTCCTCGTCGTCCTTGGCGCCCGGCTTGGGGAGCGTCTTGCGGCGGGTGCCGTCCTCGTCGGTCACAAATGGCGTGAGGTGCTCGTCGAAGGCGACGAGGAAGCGGCGCGGGCCGTAGTCCAGGACGAGCCCGCCGCTCTCGTCCAGTCCGAAGTCGGGGACCAGGCGGTCGCCCAGTTCGTCGGACGTCAGACCCAGTTTGTCGGCGACCTGCTGCACCTTCTCCTGCGCGCGCGCCTTCAGGGCCTTGAACCTGACCTTCTGCGCGATGCCGTAGAGGTGCATGAGGGCGACTTCGCCGCCGATCGCCGTGAGGACGTCCAGCCCGGCGGCCGCTTTGGCGTGGCCGCCCTCGCCGGGCCATGCCCGGATCAGCGGGGCCAGCCTGCGGGCCGTGTCGTCGTCGCCGAGCCAGCCGAGCTGTGCGAGCGCCTAGCCGTCCTTGGCGGGAGCGCCGTTCCGCTGCCACAGCTGGAAGAGCTCCCAGGAGAACGATGCGATGGACGCCGGGTCGCATGCCTCCTTGACGATCGCGATGCCTGCGTAGACCTGTACGGGTGAGGAGATGGCCAGCATTGTCAGCAGATGGCGGGTGGCGTCGGCGGGGAGCGCGCTGTTCCGGGACTGGAGCCTGACTTGGGGGAGGTCTTGCACGTCGGCCCAATCGGGGACGGGCGGTATGCGGTCGGGCAGGACGTCCAGGGGGTCTATCGCGAGCATCGCGTGGAGGGCTTCGCCTGCCTTGTCGCCGTGCGCGCGCGCCGCCTCGTCTACGACCTTGTCGGTTCCGTGGGTGTCGGCCAGGAGGCGCAGGGCCTCCTCTGCCTCGCGCTGTGGCTTGCTGGGCTTGCCCACTGCGGCCGGGACGAGCAGCGGCACCGCGTCCAGACCGTGCCGGTCGAACCAGGAGAGCGCGACATCGCGTCCCTTCTTCGGACGGGACAGGCGCTCGGCCATCAACCGGGCCAGCTCCGCGTCCAGGAACGGCAGTGCCCGGTCGCCGAGACCCTTCATGTCCTTCTCGGCGATCCGCAGCGCGACGGGCAGGGCGTCGGCCTCGAACCGCGCCACGGTCGGCCGCAGCCACATCTCGGCCTCCCAAAGCTGCGGCCTCCAGGCGCCGAGCAGCGGCCTGACCTTCTCCTCCGGGCCGTAGGTGAGGACGCCGAGCCCGTAGCCGCCGGCCCGCCCGCGGCGGAACTCGTCGACCAGCGCGTCCCAGTCGCCGGTCGACGGTACGCGGTGCCGGTGGTCGGTCTTGGACCACTCCTCCCGTTCGCCCGGCAGCCAGCGCATCCGGACACCGGCGGGAGGCGTGAGGCCCTCGACGGGCGCCGGGCGGGGCCGCTCGTCCGCGCGCAGCCACGGCGGGTCGGCCAGCGGGCGGGGCAGGGCGGCCGGAGGAGCGTCCGGCAGCGCGTCGTCCCCCGCCTGGAGTTGATCTTCCATGCCCCGACCGTAGGGCACGTCTCCGACGGACGACTGCGAATCCCCCCGCTCAGCCCCGCACCAGGACGAGCTGCTTGCGCACCCGGGGCTCCGGCTCGCCATAGCCGGAGGCTTGGGGTGTCAAGGCGATCAGCGTGCTCAGGACGCTGCGGAGCACCTCGGTCAACTCCTCGTCCGGCTCCTCCTCGCCCACGAGGGTGAGCGCGGCCAGCACCGACGTCGCCGCCCACACGAGGTCCTCCTGCCGCGTGGGGCGGTTCGGGTCCCACAGCGGGGCGGACAGGACGGACGCGTTCGCGATCAACGTCTCCAGGGCCCGTTCGCCCCGCCGCTGGGCGAGGAGCTGGGCCCGGCCGAGCGTCACCGCCGGGTCGTCGGAGGGTGGCACCGACGGCAGGGCCAGAGCGGTCAGCAGCTTGCCCAGGTACCGGGTCAGCGACGCCTCCTCCTCCCTTCGGCGGCGGCGACCGGTGCCGTCCTCGAACGCGTGCGCCGTGAAGCAGTGCGTCAGCTGGGCGCAGGCGAGCCCCATGGCGACCACGCCCTGGGTCCCGAGACCGCTGGACGCGCTGAGCTGGGCGAAGGCGAGGTCGCGGGCCACGTAGTCGGTGTGGGGCCGACCGCCGTCGGGGTCGTAGTCGACGGCACGGGCCTGAGCGAGAGCGAGGTCGCGCGCCAGGACCAGGATGGGCACGGGGCCGGGAGCCGGGGCGTCATCGCGGCGGGCGCGCTCCAGAGCACGGGGGATGTCGCGGGTCGGGACGACGGTGCCGCTGCGCGGAAACCAGGCCCCGGCCTCGTGGGCGAGCCCCAGCGCCCGGTCGAGGGCGCGGTCGAGGGCGCGGTTCAGTTCGTCGACGGGGACATGGTGCGCGGTCTGCGCGAGCGCGGTGGTGATCACGGGGACGGCGCTTGAACCCGGGGCGCCGGAGGGCAGGCCGCGGTGGCCGGCGTCGAACGTCAGCAGGATGTCGAGGGCGGGGAGGAGGGCCTCGATCCTGCCCGGGGTGAAGTCGCGGTCGGCGGCGAAGGAGGCGCCGAGGTCGCGGTGGAGGTCGCGCGCATGGTCGAGGGCCCGGCCGATGGCCTTGCGGAACGCCACGTCGAAGGCGCGCGGCGCGGCGGGGCGATCGTCGAGGTCGATGTCGAGACCGAGAGCGCGGGCCTTCTCCGAGGCGCGGTCACGGGTGAGGCCATGGGCGGGCTCGCTGCTGAAAGCGAGATCGAGAGCGAGGTCGATGCCGTGCAGGAGCCGCTGCTCTGTTTCCATGAGACGTCGGTTGCCGGCGTACGCGGCGAGTTGCCAGAAGGTCATCTGCGCGAACGGGGCGAGCACCCTGATGACGAAGTGCGTGTGGTCGAGGATCAGCTCCGGGTAGGCGGCGATCTGCCATCGCGCCGGGCGGTGCGGATGCAGGTCGGGAGCGGCGGTGACGACGCGCGTTCTGCCCTGGCCGCTCGTCCAGTCGCCGTCCGCCGCGTAGAGGCCCGTCCGGTCGGCGGGGTAGAGGTCGCTGCCGAGCGCCTGGCTCGCCTCGGACGGCGTGGGCAGGCGGTAGCTGGTGCCGTCACCGAACAGGCCGTTGAGCCAGAAGAGGAAGGGTGCGATGTCGGTCGACCAGAGGTCGGTCCCCGGCTCGGGAACGTTGGAGTCGGCGCCGACGTGCGACGCGTAGCGGGCCCATAGCTCGTCGGGGACGGGGGCCGCGCAGATGCGGGTGCCGGTGTCGTCAAGGGCGTGGGTGTCCTGCAGAGCGCGCGCGGCGGCGACTCCGTCCAGCAGCCGGATCTCATCGGGGTCGTCGGACGTCGTGTTCAGCAGCTCGTCGAGACGGGCGCGTAGCGCGGGATCGACTTCGCGGGCCTCGTCCAGGCAGGCATAGGCGAGGCTGAGGGCGGTCACCGTGCGCGCCTCCAGGCACGCTTCTACGACGGGACTGGCGTCGGCGCGGGCGGCCCAGAGCAGCGTGGTCTCGCGCCAGGCAGGATCACTGACGTTCTCCACGAGCAGTTGGCGGCGGGACGCATGCCCGGGAACCAATGCCGCCGCCAGGTACTCCTGCAAGGTCAGGTGCACGAAACCGTAGTGCCAGTACTGATGCTCCAGTAGCAAGCCGCTGCGTCTGACATAGCGGAGGAACGCCTCGGGAGTGATGTCGGGTGCAGTGCGTTGCAGCACGGTGCGGATCGCGCGTTCGGCCTCCTCAGCGGGGATGTCCCGGAGCTTGCGGCGCATCATGTACCAGGCCAGCTCCTGGACGATCCGCTCCTTCTTGTCGCCGCTCAGCCCCTCCACCTCGGCGTCGGCGAGGTTCTTGGCCTCCTGCCGCCGGTGGAGAAGGACCTGGCAGACCTCCTCGTACAGGGCGGCGCGGCTGCCCGGCAGGCTGCCCCGGTACCGGTGCACGTTGGCGATCATCGTGAGCAGCAGCGGGTTCGCGGCCATGTCGTAGAGCGTCGGACGGCCGCTGATCCGGTGGAACAGGTCGTCGGCGGACCGGGCGGCGACCAGGTCGATCCCCCGTGCGTCGCCCTCCCGGGAGCGGTGCTCGATCGCCCGGTACCAGGCGTGCAGGAAGTCCCGGATCTGCCGGGACGTGAACCGCTGCACCTGCAGGACGTCGGCGCGCGACAGCCGGTTGCCGTCGTAGCCGCCGGGCCGGGACGTGACCACGAACGCGTTGCCCGGGTAGCGGCTGTACTGGTCCTCCATCCACTGCACCACGCGGCCGCGGTGCCGCGCGTCGGCGACCTCGTCCAGGCCGTCCAGCAGGACGACGCACTGGCCCCGCTCCAGCCGCTGCTCCAGCCACTCGGCCGAGACGGCGCCGTTCAGCCAGGGCGCGGCCGCCGCGATCTGCGCGAGCCCGCCGGGCTCGTCACCCAGGATGGATGCCGCGTGGTCGCGCAGGTAGAGCAGCACGGGCAACCGCCCGCGGCGCGGCCACCCGAACCGGCGCCGCTCCACCATCTCCAGTGCCGTATGGCGGGCGAGGGTCGTCTTGCCGGAGCCGGCCGCGCCCAGCACCGCCAGCATCCGGCCCCCGGCGAGGAAGGACGCCAGTGACGCCCGCCGACCGGCCCCCTCAGCCGGGCCTGGGCCGATGCCGGTGTCGGTCACCACGTCCGTGACCGTCCTCGGCCGCAGCATGACGTCGACGTAGACCTGCCGGGTCCGCAGCACGAACTCCGCCTGCGTGACCAGGCCGATCGTCTCCATCTGGTCGACCGCCGAGCGCATCCGCCGCAGGTACTCGCGCCGCGATCCCGCCCGCCTCCGGGGTGCGGGCGGCGGGCCGTCCTCCGAAGGCGGCTGCGCGGCCTCCGGTGCCGCCTGCACGAGCCCGCCCAGCACCGTGAAGACGAGGGCCAGATAGCCCCAGCTCCAGCTCAGCCTCCCGTTGTTGAGGATCTGGTTGACCGCCACTCCCGCCGCGACCGATAACGACGCCGCGATCAGGGCGCGGCCCAGGTACTTCAGCATCCGCACGACGGTCAGCCCCCGCGTCCGACGACAAGGCCCGGCAGTACACACCTAACCGCGCCGAGGCCGTCCCGCCCACCCCCGTCGCCGATCCGATACCTCCCGCCCCTCGGGTCCTAGTCCAATCGGACGTGGTCGCCTGGTCCCCTTGCCCGACGCGGACGAACCGGGTCGGAGGGCAGCATGACCGTCATGACCGCCACCGATCTCACTGCCGATGGAGAGGCGGTGCGGAAGGCCGGGCGAACGCCCGGCTGGGCCGCGCTGCTCGCCGCGTCCATCGGGCAGTTCCTCGTCGTCCTGGACATCTCCGTCGTCAACGTCGCCCTCCCGCACATGCGCGAGGGCCTCGGCCTCGGCTCCACCGGACTCCAGTGGGTCGTCAACGCCTACTCCCTGACCTTCGCCGGGTTCCTGCTCCTCGGCGGGCGCGCCGCCGACCTCTACGGGCGCAAGCGCGTGTTCCTGGCGGGCCTCGGCGTCGTCGTCGCGTCCAGCCTGGTGGGCGGGTTCGCGCAGGACGGCGCCATGCTGATCGGCGCCCGCGCCGCGCAGGGGCTCGGCGCCGCGACCCTCGCCCCCGTCACGCTGTCGCTGATCACCGCGACGTTCCCGGCCGGCCCCGCGCGGACGCGGGCGATCGCCATGTGGACCGCCGTCGGCACCGCGGGCGGCGCGACCGGCGGCCTCGTCGGCGGGCTGCTGACCGACTACCTGAGCTGGCGCTGGGTCCTGCTGATCAACGTCCCGGTCGGGGTGGCCGTCGCGGTGGTCGCCGCCCGCTGGCTGCGCGACGACCGGCCCGCCGCCGGACGGTCCCGGCTCGACCTGCCCGGCGCCGTCCTCGTCACCGCGGGCGTCGGCCTGCTCGCGTTCGGCATCGGGCAGACCGAGGACCACGGCTGGACGTCCCTGATCCCGCTGACCGCCGGACTCGGGCTGCTCGGCCTGTTCGTCGCGGTCGAGGCGCGGGCGCCGCAGCCGCTCGTCCGGCTGGGGATGTTCCGGCGGCGCAGCGTGGCCGTCGGCAACCTCGCCACGCTCGTCATGACGATGGCCGGGTTCGCGCTCTGGTACTTCCTGTCGCTCTACATGCAGAACGTCCTGCACTACAGCGCCGTCAAGACCGGCCTGTCGTTCCTCCCGCACACCGCCGGGATCATCATCGGCTCGCGGTTCGCGCCCGCCCTCATGGCCCGCATCGGCGCGCGGCTCCTCGCCGGCATCGGCGGGCTGGCGGCCGCCGCCGGGTTCGCGTGGCAGGCCGCGGTGCTGGACGCCGATGGAACGTTCCTCGGCGCGATCCTCGGCCCCGGCGCGCTGATGGCCCTCGGCTTCGGCCTGCTCATGACGCCGCTGGTGGAGGTCGCGACGAGCGGCGTGGACGAGTCGGAGGCCGGCACAGTGGCGGGCGTCGTCAACACGTCCCGGACGATCGGCGGGGCGATCGGGCTGACCGTCCTCAGCACCGCCGCCGCGAAGGCGGGCCCCGACCTGGTGGACGGCTATTCGGCCGCGTTCCTCGTCGCCGCCCTCGTCACCATCGCCGGTACGGCCATCGTCCCCTTCCTGCCCCGCCCGCGGCGCGCCCTCAAGGAGGAGCCCGCCGTCCCGTGATCGACCCGACACGGCCGGGCGCGGCGGCGCCCGGCCGAGCCCGGCCGCGCCAGCCCGCATTGGAACGGGGAGCGCGGTGCCGCGCCGGGAGACGGTGGCGGGAGGCGGCACGGTCACCGGGAGGTCGGGTTGCACGAGGACGAGCGGATCACCTGCGTCGCGTTCCGCATCGGGGGGTGGGACCGGCTGGACACCCCGGCGCGGTTACGGGCGCGCGCGGAGGCCGCCGCGTTCCCGGGCCGCGCCGGGCGCGCCGGGCGGGTCGGGGCGGTGCTGGGGTCGGGGGAGGTGCTGGCGCTCGTCCTGCGCGCCGACCCCGCGGAGGCGGCCCCGGCGCTCGTGGACGGCCTGCGCCGCCGCCGCCCGCCGGGGGACGGGACGAGGATCGGGGTCGCCGGCGGCCCGGCCGGTCCGCGGACGGGCGCCGAGGTCGTCGCCGAGGCGGTCCGCCTGCTGCGGCGGCCCGGCGTCCGGGACGCCCCCTTCACCGTCGTGATGGGGGCGCTGCTGCACTGGCGGCTCCGGGACGCGCCGTCCATGCCGACGTTCCAGCGGGTCAGGGGCGAGGCGTGCGGGCCCGACCACTGGGTGTGGCCGGCCGGGGCCGCGCCCGGCGAGCCGCGCGGCCCGGTGTGCCCCAGCCCGGAACCGTGCCGAGGCCCGTGCCCCGGCCCGGAGCCGCTCCTCGCGCTCGCCCGGCGCCAGCGCAGCCTCGGGCAGCGGCGCGCGGCCGTCGAGACGTGCCGGTACCTGCTGCGCCGGTATCCGCTGACGCCCGCCGCCTACCCGCTGATGGACCTGGAGGAGCACGACGACGTCGCGTCCGCCTACCTCGCCGACGGGCTCCGCGTCGTCCGGGCGCGCACGGGGCCCGACCGGGAGCGCCTGGAGCACGAGCTGCTTCTCGCGCTGGCGGACCGCGCCTACCACCGGGGGCGCCGGGACGAGGGCGACCGGCTGGTGAACGCGGCGGCGGAGGTGTTCCCGGCGGGCGGCGCGCCGCTGCGCGTGCTGGCCCGGGAGGCCGCCCGCCGCGGCGACCGGCAGGGGGCGCGGGCGCTGCTCGCCGCCGCGCTCGCCCGGACACGGGAGGCACCGTAGATATGTGTCTCATGACCGGATCGGCCGGTGAAGAGGCTGCCATACTGAATGCCCGTCCGGGCGGCCCGGCTCCGCGGGGCCGGAGCGGCGACACGCACGTGCGCTGAGGAGACGTCGATGACGAGCTCCGGTTGGCATCATCTCTCGTTCCTCGGCCGGCTGACCCCGCCGGCCCGCAACGCGGTCCTGCGGCTCGGCATGCCCCGGACCGTCCAGCGCGACCGGCCCCTGATGCGGCAGGGCGAACCGGGCACGGAGGTGCACCTGCTCCTCGACGGCCGGGTGGCGGTCGCGCGCGGGGTGGAGAACGGCAGCGTGTCGCTGCTCGGCATCAGGCACCGCGGCGACCTGGTCGGCGAGATGGCGGTGCTCGGCGACGGCGTCCGCACCGCGACGGTCACCACGCTCGACCGGTCGATCCTGTCGGTGATCCCGGCGCAGCCGTTCATGGCGTGCCTGCGCCGGCACCCGGAGGCGCTGATCGCGCTGAACCTGATGACCGGCGACCGGCTCGCGCAGGCCAACACCTACCGCGCCGACGCGGCCGGGTACGAGGTCGAGGTGCGGCTGGCGCGGGCGCTGCTGTACCAGGCATGGCGCGCGCCCGAGCGCGAGGACGGCCGGCTCGTCGTCCGGCTGCGGCAGAAGCAGCTCGCGATGCTGATCGGCGCGCAGGAGGGCACGGTGCAGAAGGCCCTCAAGGGGCCCGCGCTGCGCGACCTCGTGGTCTGCGCGCGGGGCCGGGTGGTGCTGCTGGACGTGCACGAGCTGGCCCGGCTCGCCGAGATGAAGGCGCCGTCCGAACTGTGCGAGTGATGCGCCGCCGCGGGATCTGAGGCGATCTCGCCTTTCCCGCACTGGTGCGGGTTCCTCCGTCCGCCGGACCGCGACACTGCGGTCACGGACGGAAGGGGGACGCATGGGGGCACGGTCGCGGCGTTCGCTGTGCGCGGCGCTCGACATCAAGGGGTGGAGCGGCCGGCTCGTACCCGAGCAGATCCGGGCCCAGCAGGCGCTGGTGACGGTGGCGATGGCGGCGTGCCGGGAGGCGGGGCTGCCGGAGCAGATCGTGCAGAGCAGCGGGGACGGCGTGCTGATCCTGCCGCCGAGCGACATCGACGAGACCGCCGCCATCCCGGCGCTGGTGGCGGAGCTGGAGGTCGCGCTGCGGCAGGAGAACCGGCTGCTGGCCGAGGACGCGCGGATCCGGCTGCGGCTCGCGCTGACCAGCGGGCTGGTGACGCCGGGCCCGGCCGGGTTCAACGGCGCCGCGGTGATCGACTGCTTCCGGCTGCTGGACAGCCCGCCGGTGAAGGAGGCGCTGGACGACCACCCGGCCGCGCAGCTCGCGGTGATCGTGTCGGACCACCTGTTCCAGGACGTGATCCGCAACGGGTTCCGGTCGCTGCGGGCCGAGGACTTCTGGCGGGTGCGCAGCTCGCTGCCCGGCAAGGGCTTCGCGATGGACGCCTGGCTGTACGTCTCGGACCGCTCCGGCGGTCCGGCCCGGGCGCCGTCCGGCACCGCGGGGGCGCCGGACAGCGCCGCCGAGGCGGCGGCCGCACCGCCGGAGGGGGTCGCGCGGGCGTGGGCCGCGCTGGAGCGGGGCCTGCCGCAGGAGGCGGTGCGGCTGCTGGCCGGCGTGGCGACCGACGACCGCGAGGGCTGGGCCGCGCTGCTGGACGTCCGGGCGGAGGCGCTGATGCGGCTCGGCGAGTTCGAGCGCGCGCGCATCGACCTGGAGGAGCTGCTCGGCGTCCGGGACGACCCGGTCACGCCGCCGAGCCCGTCGGCGCTGCTGCGGCTCGGCCGGTGCCACGTCGCGCTCGGGGCGGTGCAGGAGGCGCGGCAGACGCTGCTCTTCCTGCTGGAGCACGTCCCGTCGTCGGCGGAGGCGCACCTGGATCTCGGGCAGCTGGAGCGGCGGGCCCGGCGGTTCGCGACGGCGCAGAGCCATCTGCTGGAGGGGCTGCGGCTGATCCGCGAGCAGGCGAGGAAGGCCGAGCCGGGGGCGCAGGAGCGGCTGCTGGACGCGTTCCTGCGCGAGCTCTCGGCCCTTCCCGTGATCGACGACGCCGCGCTGGACGACGCCGCCCTGGACGGCGCGTCCCAGGGCGGCGCGTCCCAGGGCGGCGCGTCCCAGGACGGCGTGGCCCAGGGCGGCACGGTCCTCGACGGCACGGCGCTGGACGGTGACCCGCCGAGAATGGCGTCCGAATCCGGCCAGTGGCGCGGTCATTCTGATAACCGATTCTAATTCGGTGTCCGATTTAGACCGATAAGCCAATCATTCAAGCGGGGCAATCGCCCTCGCAAACGGAAAAATTAGGACAATAGGCAACTTTTGATCTTCCTTCATCTGGAAGATCGTTAATCCGTAACAGTCGGATAACTAGCGTCGAGTCGCGAGATGCGGCCCGGCCATCATCGGGAAAGTTCGGGGCGTACGGGGGACGATCCACCATTGCAGGGGCTCTGGAGAATGATGCGAATGACGGGGCGTGCCTTCGCGTGCCCGGTGCGAATCACCATGGCGGCGGTGGTCACCGCCGTCCAGTTGGGGCCGCTGGCCGTGCCCGCCGCCGCTGCGGCGGGCACGGCCGGGCCGGCCGCCGCCCCCGAGCCGACCCTGATGGACGTGTCCATCCTGGTGGACGAGTCGGGGAGCCTGTCCGACGCCGACGTCCGCGAGGAGATCGAGGCCGCCACCTCGATCGCGCTCAGCGGGCTGAACCCCCGCAGCCGCGTGTCGGTCTACGGGTTCGGCAGCCAGAACGAACCGGGACAGAACGCGATTACCGAGGCGTGCCCGCCGACCGTTCTGGACAGTTCCGTGAAGAAGGACGCGCTCGGCGCGTGCATTCGCAAGATCCATCGGCGCGCCGACGGCGAGGGAAACGACACCGATCATGCCGCCGCGCTGGCCAAAGGGCTCAGCGCACTGAACGGAGGCGGCCCCGAGGGGGCGCTGAAGGTCGTCTTCCTGCTCACCGACGGCCGCCTCGACGTGCACCGCAGCCCCCATTACGGACGCATCGAAAACGACCGCAACCGGGAGGCGCAAAAGCAGGTCGAAACCCAGCTGGCGCTCGCCGCCGCCGGACGCGTCCAGGTATGGCCGCTCGGCTTCGGCGACGGCATCGACCGCGCGGCGCTCGACCGGTTCGCCGCCGGCGGGTACCAGGGCGCGTGCGACGGGCGGACCGCGTCCCGGCCGAAGGCCCGCGTCGTCCGCGACTCCGGGGACGTGGTGCGCTCGCTCACCGACGCGTTCGCCGCGGCGGGCTGCGCCGGGGTCAGCCGCAGCGACGAGACGACCCTCGGCCCCGGCCAGACCCGGGAACTGAAGATCGACATCCCGATCATCGCGACGGACGGCAACATCACCGTCGCCAAGGGGGACCCGCGCGTCCGGGTGGACTACGTCCAGCCGGGCGGCGCCGCCGTCGTGCCCAACGGCAGGTCCGGGCAGTCGGAGTTCAAGCGGGCCGGGGAGAACGCGGGCGTCGAGACGCTGCACATCGTCAACCCGCGCAACGGCACCTGGACGATCCGCCTGACCGCGCCCGACAAGCTCGCGAAGCAGCTGGTCAGCGCCACCGCCATCTGGCAGGGCGCGGTCAGCGCCTCGCTCGTGGTCGAGCCGCCCAGCGCGCGGACCGGGCAGCCGCTCACCGTGCGGCTCTCGCTCGTCACCCGGCAGGGCGCGGTCACCGACGCCAAGGCGCTCAGCGGGCTGAACTTCACCGTGCAGGCCGCCGGGCCGTCGCTCGGCGCGCCGCAGAGCATCGTCATCCGCGACGACGGCAAGGCCCCCGACGACCGGGCCGGCGACGGCCGGTACGCGGGCACGCTCACCGCGCCGGGCCAGCCCGGCGACCTCACCTTCACCGGGGTGGTCAGCGGGTACGGCGTCCACGCCGACAGGCTGCCGGTGACCGTGGCGGTCAGCGCGCAGGCCCCCGTGCTGCAGGGCCGCGTCGAGTTCTCCTCCGACCCGGTCGTGCACCCGGGCGCCGAGGTGCGCGGCAAGGTCACGATGGAGAACGCGGGCGCCCCGGTCCGGGGCCGGATCATCATGGTCGGGGCCGGGCAGGCCGGCGGCGCGACGCTCGGCGGCGGCACCGACCTGGCGATCGGGACCGGCACCAGCACCCGCCCGTTCACCGTCCGGTTCCCGGAGGACGCGGCGCTCGGCGGCACCTCGATGACCGTCAAGGTCGTCGACGCGGCCGACCTGTCGAAGGTGTACGCGAACGGGCAGCTCACCGTCACCGTCGAGGACCCGCCCGGCTGGCTGGAGCGCCACCGGTACGCGATCGCGGGCGCGGTGCTGCTCCTCCTCGCCCTGGCGCTGCTGCTCCACCTGCGCCGCCGCGCCTGGAAGGCCGGGGTGGACGTCCGGTGGCTGCGCGCGTCGCTCCGGCAGGACGGCGAGGAGCTGGCCCGCCTCAAGGCCCCGTCGAAGTGGGCGCAGGAGTTCCGGTTCGTCGTGCACGACGGCACGGCGGGCGAGCCGGGCCTCGACTACCCCAGGGCGGGCGACCGGCCCGTCCGGGCCCGCCGCGGCGCGCCCGGCAAGGTCGTCGTCCAGCTGCCGGACGGCCCGCGCTACGAGATCGCCGTCGGCGGCGACGGGGAGCCGCTGGAGGAGACCGGGCTGACGCTCGCCTTCAGCGACGACCGGCCGCGCCGCGCACGGCCCGGCCGCGGCGCCGCGCGCCGCACCGGCACCCGGCGGGACGCCCCCGGCCGCACCGCCGCCGGCCGCACCGCGTCCGACCGCACGGCGTCCGACCGCACCGTCCCGGACCGGGGCGGCGACACCTCCGGCGAGGCGCGGACCGAGCCCGCCACGACCGCGAAACCGGCCTACGAGGACGACCCCTGGCTCTAGCCCGCCGATGACAAGGAAGCCCCCCATGAAGCTCTACCAGTCAGTTCTTTTCGTGGGACTCGGCGGAACCGGCTGCCTGATCGGGGCGGAGCTGGAGCGCCGGCTCCGCGAGGAGTTCTGCGGCCCCGACGGCACCGCGTTCCAGCGGGTCCGCGAGGACGCGCTGCCCTACCAGCTGCCCGACTGCACCCAGTTCGTGTACGCCGACGTCAACCAGGCCGACCTCGACCGGCTGCCGGCCAGCGTCGTGCCCGGCCCGCAGCACGTCCCGGCGGTGCAGCGCACCGCGCACTACGTCCGGGGCCTCGTGCCGCGGGTCGACACCTACCCGGAGGTGGCCCGCAACCTGCGGCTGACCGCCGAGCGCGAGGTCGCCGCGTGGCTGCCGCCCGACGTCGGGGAGCCGCGGGTGACGCCGCTGCAGCGCGGCGCCGGCCAGCTGCCGACGATCGGCCGGGCCGCGCTGTTCGAGACGTTCCGCAGCGGCATCGCGCACGCCACCGCCGACCTGAACAACGCGGTCGGCCGGCTGTCCGGGCCGCAGGCCGCCACCGACCTCTACAAGATCGGCGGCAGGTCGAGCAACAAGAACGCGGTGGACGTGTTCGTCGCGTTCTCCGTGGCGGGCGGCACCGGCGCCGGCATCTTCTACGACTACCTGCACCTGATCGGCGAGCTGTTCGAGCGCACCGACCTGCGGCCCAAGATCTACCCGCTGGTGCTGATGCCGTCGGCGTTCGTGGACGGCCTCGGCGGCGGCCGCCCCGCGCAGCTCAACGCGGGCCGGGCGCTGCTCGACCTGTTCCGGCTCGTCGACCGGCAGAACGGCGGCGGCGCCCGCCGCGACCTGCGCGGGCACACCTCGCACGCGCCCGTCGACCCCGACGAGGTCGCCGTCCACTACCCGGTGGACGGCCGGATCGCGCTGCGGCCCGGCACCGCGCAGACCGGGTTCCTGTTCTGCCGCCCGGTGGGCGCCGAGCCGGGCGACCTGCGGCGGTCGGTGGTCTCGCTGATGCTGTCGCTGATCGGCACCGAACTGGACCAGCGCGCCAGCAAGGACGGTGAGCAGCACCAGTCCTTCGCCGACAGCTTCATCAACGCCAGCGTCGACCGGCAGATCCCCGCCGAGAACGGCATCGGCGGGCGCGGGGTGTCGACCGCGCTGGTCGCGTCGCTGACCGTCCCGGTGGACGAGCTCGCCGACCTCGTCGCCGGGCGGCTGCTGCGCGCCGGGGTGGACGACCTGCGCGGCGCCCCGTCCGGCCAGGAGTCCAACCGGTCGCTGATCCAGGAGTTCCTCGCGGTCGCGAACATCTCCGAGATCTTCACCCGGCCCGCGCAGGACCACGCCGAGCCGGAGCCCGTCACCGGCGCGAAGGAGGTCACCGCGGCGCTGAACGACCGGGCGGAGGCGATGCGGGCGGCGCTGGCCCGGCTGCGGACCCGGCTCGACCGGGAGATCCCGGACCGGGTCAGCGGCTTCGACCCGCGCGACGCCGTCCCGCGGATGCTGGCCGCGACCGACCCGTTCCGGCTGACCCGGGCGCTGTTCGGCAACCCGGACGCCGCCGACGAGGTGGAGCGCGGCGGCGCCGTCGGGCTGCTGCAGCGCCGCCGGGTGGAGCCGCCCGCGCCGGAGGGCCTCGGCCCGAACCCGCCGCCGCTGCCGACGCTGCGGGACCGCTCCCTCGGCATGGTGAAGGTCAAGTGGACCGACCCGGACCCGGTCGAGGCGCGCGAGGACCAGGACCGCTGGTACCGCTGGCGCACCCACGTGCAGTGGACGGAGCCCTGGTCGCAGCTCGCGCCGCGCTGGCGCAAGCCGCTCGACCAGGTCGAGGCGGTGCTGCGCGGCCTGACCCGCGCGCTCGGCGAGCAGGCCGCGCAGGACCGCGACCGGTTCCGGGACCGGGCCGCGGACCTGTCGAAGTCCCGCGTCGGGGTGTCGTACCTGCTGCCGCCCGGCGGCGAGCTGGAGCAGTTCTACACGCGGGTCGTCCGGCGGATGACCGACGACCTGGTCGGCAAGGGGCAGCTGCGGCCGAGCGCGTCCGGGGCGGAGCTGCTCGCCCTGCTGATCGGCGGGGACGGCTGGCGGGAGGCGTACCGGACGGCGTGGGACAGCAACCCCGAGGCGGCCGTCGCGCAGCTGCGCGAGCGGGTGAAGGCCGAGGTGAAGACCTACTTCCGACTGGCCGGGCAGGGCCGCGCCCCGCTGCTGCCGACGCTGCACGACCTGCTCGCGCAGGCCGCCGGGCAGGCGCCCGGGGAGCTGAGCGAGGCGGAGCTGGAGGAGTTCCGCGGCAAGCTCGCCGGGCTGGTGCCGGCGAACTTCAGCCCGCAGGGCACCGGCCGGCTGAAGGTGCTGGTGTCCTATCCGGCCGGGGCCGACGACCCGGCGATCGAGGCGTACCTGCGGGAGGCGGTGAACCTGCCCGCCGGGCCCGACCTCGTCTACGACTTCACCCACACCACGGCCGAGTCGATCACCGTGGTGCTGTTCCGGTCGTCGATGGGCATCACCGACGTCCGCGAGGTCCGGGACGTCCTGCGGACCTGGGCCGACGCCATGGACCGGCCGCAGCGGCAGGACTACCTGAAGTGGCGGCAGCGGCTCGGCTACGACTTCGGCTACCTCGCCACCCACGAGGAGCACCGCGTGCAGATCCTGCACCGGCTGCTGTGCGCCATGTGGAACGACAAGGTGACCGTGGACGGCGACCCGGCGTCCCCGATCAGCGTGTCGGTGCGGCTGTCCGGCGGGGTGTCGATGACGCTGGAGCTGAAGCCGCTGGAGCACGCCTCGTCGTGGGGCAGCCTGCTCCAGGCGTACGAGCTGTGGACGTTCGCCGACAACGCCGGGATCCGCCGCGACTTCTGCGCGCAGCTGATGCGGGAGGCGCCCTACGGGGTCGGCAGCATGCCGAAGCAGCCGGGCGAGCTGTACCTGGTGCTGCGCGACATGGCGGACGCGCAGGTCCGCCGGATCGACGGGATGATCGGCGAGTTGCACTCCTCCAGCCGGGCCCGCGCGCTGCAGCTGCGCGACTTCTGGGTGCGCACCTACCCGGCCGCGCTCGACACCGAGTTCACCGAGGTGTCGGCCGTCCGGGCGAACCTGCGGGCGCTGGAGAGACCCGCCCTGCGCGACCCCGACGGGCCCGCCGGAGGGCCGGAACCGACCGGGCCGGAGTGGGAGCGATGAGCGCCGGCGCCGCCCGCGTCGCCCACCTCGACCTGCGGGACCGCGACGCCGCCGAGGCCGCGGGCCTGGTGGCGGAGCTGCTGCACACCTCGCAGGACCTGGAGCTGCTGCTGGTCGTGGACACCGCGGCGGCGGTCGTCCTGCACCGGGCGGCGTTCGAGGCGCTGGACGCGTCCCGGCAGGTATCGCGGCTGCTGTGCCTGGTCGCGGGGCGCCCGCCCGCCGCGCCCGCCGCTTCCGGCGCCGACCCGGCGGTGCTGCGGCTGCCAAGTAACATCCAGCGCCGCGCGCTGTGGGTGATCGAGGAGACCGGGGTCGACTGGCCGCTGCGGGCCGCCGCCCGCGCCCGCCGCCGCGACGGCCGGGACGGCGACGGGCTCGCCCGGCTGGCCGAGCTGCTGCGGCTGCCCGCCCTGTTCGAGCGCACCCACCGGGTGCTCGGCGAGGTGCCGTTCGGCGCGGCCGTGCCCGGCCTGCACCTGGCCGGGCACGGCGGCACCGGGCATGAGGACTTCCTGCTCGCGCTGCGCGCGGCGATCCGCCGCGCGCTGGACCCGGCGTCCCCGGCGCCGCCCGAGCGCGCGGACGAGCAGACGCGGAGCCGGGTGCCGGTGCGCTTCACGGCAGGCAGCGCCCTGCGGCGCGCGTTCGACGAGGCCGACGGCGCGCTGGCCGAGGCGCGGGAGGCCGCGGTCGAGCTGCCCGGCGCCGACGCGCTGCTGCGGGAGCTGCCCGCCGACGCGGCGGTCCGGGACGCCGGGGACCGGCTCGGCGCGCTGCGGGACCGGCTCGCCGACCTGTTCGGCGCCGTCCCGGACGGCGACCGGCTCACCGACGACCGGCGGGCCGCGATCGCCGCCCGCGGCGTCGAACCGCCGCCGCCGGAGCCGTTCGAGCCCCGGCCGTACCGGGACGGGCTGCACGCCTGGCTCGCCGACGGCCTGCACCGGGGCGCGTCGCTGCCGCGGCTCGACCAGGACCTGCGCGCCTCGGCGGCGGCGCTGGACGGGCGCGGCGGCCATGCCCGGCGGCTGCGCACCGCGTGCCCCGGCGACCTGCTCGACGGGCTGCGCGCCCCGGCGCCGATGGCGCCGCCGCAGCCGTGGCTGCCGGCGGCCGGCGCGGTCGCCGCCGCGCTCGCCGGGCTGTCGCCGCTCGGCGTCGCGGGCGGCCTGGTGATGGCGCTGCTGTGGACGGCGCTGGTCGCGCTGACCGTGCTGCGCGGCCCCGGCGGGCGGCTCGCCGACCACTCCCGCGCGCTCGGGCTGAACGCGTTCGGCGCCCTCGCCGGGGCGATCGGCGGCGGCGTGGCGGGCGACACCGGGCTGCCGCCCGCCGCGTGGGCGGCGGCGGTGGCCGTCGCCGTCGCGGGCGCGCTCGCCGTCGTCGCGCAGTCGTGGCGGTCCCGCGCGATCCGCTGGGGCGACGAGACGGGCCTCGACCGGGCCGAGGCGGCGCTGCAGGACATGCGGCACCTGCTCGGCGGCGCGGTCACCGACTGGGCCCGGCTGAACCGGCGGCTGGACGTCGTCGACGAGTTGAACGCGGTGCGGCAGGCGCTCGCCGGCGTCCGCGAGGAACTGGTGGAGCGCGCCGCGAAGCTGGACGCCGACGACCACGGCCGCCCGGCCCGGTCCCCGCTGCGCTACCCGGAGGCCGTCCAGTGCTGGCTCGGCGACCTGGTCGCCGAGGCGGTGCGCGGCGCGCCGCACGGGGAGCGCGGCGAGCAGGCCGGCCCGCACGTGCGCGAGGCCGCGCGGCGGCTCCTCGACGGCTGGGAGCACGCCGTCGAGCGGGGCCACGCCCCGGAGGCGGCGCCGTTCGTCACCGACGCCCGCCCGGTGCCGCTCATCGACGCCGAGGACCTCGCGTTCGCCGCCGAGCAGGCCGGCCACGACCCGGCGGGGGAGATGTGGCAGCTGTGCGCGCCGGAGGACCTGGCGCTGCTGGACACCGCGCCGGAGCCGCGCGCGGTCCGGTTCGCGCCGCGGTCGGCGGGCGGCGCCGGGGCGCTGCCGGCCGGGACCGTGGCCGTGCCGTCGGCGGCGCACTGCGGCGTGCTCCGGCTCGTCCCGCTGCACGCGGGGGTCGTGGAGTGGACGTGGTCCGAGGAGGACGACGGCGGATCGGTCGAGGCGGGCCGGGACGGGAGGACGGCGTGAACGTCAGGCTGCGCTACCGGGACGTGCACGGCGGGGACGTCGAGGCGAAGGCCGTCGAGGTGCGCGGGTCGGAGCCGCCGCTGCGCCCGCCGCTGGAGGCCGTCCGGCTCCAGCTGGAACTGGACGACCGGACCCGCACGGTCCGCTGCGTCCGGCCCGTCGACCGCGGGCCCGGCGGGCGCGCCGCCGGGTACCGGCTGCTGGACGGCGAGATCCTCGCCGGGCTGCGGCTCGCCCGGCTCTGCGACGGCGCCCCCTACCCGAGCGCGGTGACGAGGCTGATCGGCTATGACGCCGACGCGGCCGAGCCGTTCGCGCTGCTGGAGCCGCTGCGCGGCGTCGAGGTCGCGGTGTACGCGGGCACGCTGCCGACCGACCAGCGGCGCCGCTTCCAGGTGGGGCTGCTGCGCGCGGTGCGGCTGCTGAACGCGGCCGGCATCGCGCACCGCGCGATCGGCCCGGACACCGTCCGCTGGGACGGCGACGAGGTGCAGCTCACCGACTTCTCGCACGCCGCGCCGATCGGGGCGCCGCGCACCGTCGCGGGCACGCCGCCGTGGCAGGCGCCCGAGCAGCGGCCGCGGGTCGCGGACGGCTGGGAGCGCGGCACGGTCGGCCCGAACGACGACGTGTGGGCGGCCGGGCGGCTCATCTTCCACGTGCTGACCGGCGAGGACCTCGACGACCGGGACAAGCTCGCCGACCGGCCGGAGCTCGCCGAGCTGCTGGCCGGGGTGTTCGGCGACCCGGACCGGCGGCCGTCCGCGCAGGCGCTGCTGCACCGGCTCGGCGAGGCGGACCCGCCGCCGCGCCCGCTGCCCCCCGACCCGGCGTTCCTGCGGGGGCGGGAGCAGTTCTTCGCGCAGCGGAACCGCAAGCATCCGCACACGGCGCCCGCGCCGGAACCGGCGCCCGAACCCCGGGCCACGGCCCCGGCCCCGGCCCGTCCCGAGGCGCAGGCGCCCCTGCGGGGGTCGGCGGGCTCGTGGGTGCTGTGGGCGGGGATCGCGGCGCTGGTCGTCGTCGCCGGCTACCTGATGCTGGGGCGGTGACCGATGGCCACGTCGCTGCTGCACCAGACGCTGTTCCGCTGGGGCCGCAACAGCCGGTTCGGCACGAGCGCCGAACCGGGCCTGTTCCCGGTCGCCAGTTCCCTGGACGCCTCGCCCGCCGGCGAGCTGCGCCGCCTGCACGCCCGCGTCGGGCCGTGGCTGCGGTGCGGTGAGGGCGGCAGGCCGGAGTCCGGCCTCTGCTACGCCGTGCTCGGCGACGAGGCGGTGCTGATCCGGCGCAGCCAGCCCGGTCCCGTCCGCAGCGCCACCGCGCACCTGCTGTCCGGCGCGGCCGGGGTGCTCACCCCGCGGCTCGCGCTCGAACTGCGGGACTGGACGTGGGCGGCCGCCGACCTGCCCGGCCGGGCGCCGATGGTCAACCCGAACGCGCTGATGGCGCACCGGTCGGGCCTCACCGACGAGGCGCGGGCCCGTGCCTTGGAGCGGCCGCTCGCCGTCCTGCTGTCGCACGTCCTGGACGGCCCCCGCACGGTCGAGGCGGCCGTCGGTCCCGACACCATGCCGCTGCTGTGGGCGGTCGCCGACATCTGCACGGTGCTCGGCTCCGGGCTGGGCGACTGGCCCGAATGGGCGCCGGGGTTCGAGACGTTCGCGGCGCGGGACCCCCGCGCCGACCCGCCGCCGGGCCTGTTCCTGCGGTTCCGGCGGGACGGGACCGACCCGCCGCCCTGCCGCGGCACGCTGCCGGCGGCGCTCGCGCTCGCCCGCCGGTACACGCGGGGCGGTACGGACGCCCTGCGCGAGCTGCGCGCCACCAGCGGCCTGACCGAGCTGGACACGATGAGCGGGCGCGTCACCCACCTGCTGGACACGGCGGAGGAACTCGTGGCCGAGCCGATGGAGATCCGTCCCGCACCCGCGCCCGCGGCGCCGGGCACTCCACGGCCCGAGCCACCCCAGCCCGAGCGGCGCATGGCGGCCCCGCCCAACGCCGAGCAGTCCAAGCCCCGGCAGCCCAAAGCCGAGCAGCCCAAGGCCGCACGGTCCACGGGGCGCGGTCGCGAGCAGGTCTCCTGCCCGATCTGCCTGGGCCGGCTCGACTGGGGGGAGTTGCCCCTCTACACCTTCGACCAGAACCTCGCCCAGTACGTGGAGCTGGCCGTCCCGCGCGGCACCAACGCCGAGCAGCGGGCGCGGCTGGTGCGCACGGCGGCGGTGCGCTGCCCCAACCCCGGCGGCACGACCGGCGTGCACTACCTGCCCGCCGGCTACGGGCAGTACGGGTCCCCGGCCGTCTACGGCTTCATCGGCGGCACCACGTCGGGCAAGACGCACCTGGCCGCCGCGATGGTCGCGGAGATCGAGCGCGGCGCGCTCGGCGCCTACGGCCTCACCGCCCAGCCCGTCGACCTCGACCGGCACCAGGCGTTCCTGCGCGACATGGTGCATCCGCTGTTCAGCGAGTCGGCCTGGCTGGCGCCGACCCGCGAGGGCGAGGTCGCCTTCGCGGACGCGTTCGTCCTGTCGGGCGCCGGCCGGCCGCGCGCGATGGCGCTGTTCGACGTCGCGGGCGGCGAGCTGAGCAATGTCGGCGACGCCAAGCGGTTCCTCGACATCGCCGACGGGCTGATCTTCGTGGCGGACCCGAAGCGCTTCACCCCGGGCAGCCTCGGCGATCCGGCGTTCAACACGGTGCTGAGCCTGCTGCGGTCCACCGGGCGGCTGTCGAAGGTGAGCGCCGCGATCGTGCTGAACAAGGCCGACCTGTACAAGTTCGACGACCCGGTGGCGCACTGGCTGAGCCGCGACGCCCCGGCCCTGGACGCCGCCGAGGTGCTGGAGGAGAGCGCCGACGTGTTCGGCTACCTGCACCAGCGGGACGCCGGGGCGTGGACGCGGCCCTACCAGGAGTGCGAGCGGGCCACCCTGCACGTCGTCTCGGCGACGGGGACGGACGCGATCGAGCGCGGCGTCCGGCCGCTGCGCGTGCTGCGCCCGCTCGTGGCGCTGATGGCGATGACCGGGCTGCTGGCCTCCGCCGAGGCCCAGGACGTGGGGATCTGAGATGACCGAGACGCCCATCCACCAGATCGAGTTCCGCTGGGACCCCGACTACGACCTCACCGGCATCGCCTGGTCGTTCGAGTCGCGGACCCAGTTCGAGAGCTGGAACAACCGGTTGAAGAAGCACGCGGGGGTGTCGGCGCGGGGCCGGACGGCGGCGGCGGAGGCGCCGTCCAGCGCCGTCTACCTCACCTACCCGGACGGAATGGCGGCGCTCATCCTGCGCAGCGTCGACCCACGGGCGATGAGTCCGGGCAACGCGGCGTCCAGTGCGGCCAGAGGAGCGGGCGCCGACCGCCTGCACCTGGTGGCGCGCGCGCTCATCGGCCTCGGCAGCACACTGACCGCCGAAATAGCGATGCTCGTCGCGGCCTCCGACCCGCGCGGCATCTTCAGCCGCCTGCCGGGCCAGGTCGGCCGCGGCACCCAGCTCCAGCCGATGAGCTTCACCCACCTGGTCGGCAACGCCGTCGCGACCGAGGACCTCGAACGGCGGGCCCGGCGGGCGCCGGGGCTCGACGCGCTCATCGCGGCCGTCCTGGAGAACCCGGCCCGCCCGGTGACGATGATCCTGCCCCCGGACGAGATCCGCAGCCCGGTCGCGGCCAGCCGCGCGCTGGCGCTGCTGTGGGCGTCGCGCCGCATCCTGAAGCCGCTGCTCACCGACGCGGACGGGCGGCCCCTCGACGGCTGGCGCGCCGCGTTCTCCACCTGCGAGGCGCCGCTCACCGGCGGCGACGGGCGGACCGAGCCGGCCGTGGCGTTCCGCGAACGCGGGCTGGAGGGGCCACCGCTGCACGAGGGGCCGCGCGAGGTCCGGCCCGGCGACGCCGCCGCGCGGCAGGGCGACCTGTCCGCCGCCGCCGGGCTGCTCGCGGACGCCTACGCCGCGTTCGGCGACGACGCCGCGCGGCTCGTCCGCCCCGTCGTGCGGGACTGCGCGACGCTGCAGGACAAGATCGTCGCCGTCGCGTGCAGCGAGGAGATCACCCAGGCCATCGACCCGGGCCGCGTCCCCGTCGCGCGGGAGCCCGCCCGGGGCCTCGGGCACGCGGTGCGGCGGCCGCCCGCGCCGGAGCCGGTCCCGGTCCCGGCCGCGGCCCCGGCCGCCACGCCCGCCGCGGCCCCGCCGCCCGAGCCCGTCCACGCGCCGTCCGTCCCGGCCCGGCCGCCGGCGCCGCCGCGCGGAGACCCCCATCTCGTGCGGCTCTACCAGCAGCTCAGGGACACCACGGCGCCCGCCGGCGCCGCCCGCATCATGGACTGGGTCGCCGCGCGCACCGCCCGCGGCGCCGTCCTCGACCGGGAGGGGTTCTCCAGCGTCCTGCGGGTCATGGAGGGCGAGCGCTGGTTCGTCGGCCGCGTCGCCGGCCTGCCGGACGGCACCGCCCGGATGGCCGCGCTGATGGAGCCGCTGTTCGCCGCGGGCTTCGGCGACGACGAGCTGGAGGACCGGCTGCGCCGGGCGCACGCCAACGGCGGGCTGCCGCCGGTGATCGCCGACGCGCTCGGGGTGCTGGCGGCCCGGCTGGAGCCCGACCGCGCCGACTGGCTGGCGGAGCGCTGCCTCGGCTACGCCCTCGCCCAGCGCGCGGACGAGGGCGGCGCTCCCGCCGGGCCGGCGCCGGTGCCCCGGCATGAGTCCGCGGTGGCGGCGGCGCTGCTGCTGCCGGGCCGGCGGCTGCCCGGTGCCGCCGTCGGGCTCCTCGTCTGGACGTGGCCCGTGCTGCTCGCCGTCCTCGTCGTCCTCCGGCTGGTCTGACGCCGATGGCCGGACGGACCGGGGAGCACCGGAGGCGGCGGCCCGCAGGCGGGGAGGGCCGATGAGCTACCGCACGGTCATGGCCGCCGACCTCCAGGGCTACGGAGCCGCGCCGCAGAACGTCCAGGAACTGCTCCAGCGCACCCTCGTCGACTCCCTGCGCGAGGCGGCCGGCAACTGCGGGCTGGACGCCGCGCGGTGGCAGGAGCAGGGCAGCGGCGACGGACTGCTGATGGTGCTCCCGCACGGGGTGCCCGCCGAGGTGCTCGTGGGCCGGTTCGTCCGCGAGCTGAACGGGGAGCTGCGCGCTCGGAACCGGCTGGCGGCCGACCGGGCGCGGGCCCGGATGCGGCTCGCGATCCACCACGGCCCCACCGCCGAGGTCACCAACGGCTTCAGCGGGACCGCGCCGGTGGCGGTGACGCGGCTGTGCAACGCCGACCCGCTGCGCACCGCGCTGGACCGGGCGGACGCCGACCTCGCCGTGATCGTGTCCGAGTTCGTGTTCCGGGGGTCGATCGAGGCGGGCATGACGTCGCTCGAACCGGGGGACCTGCGGCGGGTTCGGGTGGCCCGGCTGGACGGCGACCGCGACGGCGACGGCTGGTTCTGGCTCCCCGGCGGGCCCGACCCGCACACCCTCGACCTCCCGGACGGCGCCGCCGCCGAGCAGAGCGCACCGCCGCCGGGGCGGACGGGCCGGGAGCCGGCCGCCGAGCCCACCGAGCCCACCGAGCCCACTGAGCCGCCGCCCGCGCGGCCGCCGGGGTCCGTCCATGTCGAGAAGGTCAACGCGCGCACCTACATCCGCGGTGACCAGCACAACCACTACTACGGAGGCCGTCCATGAGCGACCCGGCACCGGACGAGCGGCCACCCGTCCACCCCGAGGCCCGCGGCGACAAGCCCGACAAGGAGCCCGGCGGCGACCCGAAGCCCGGCGACGCCGAACGGTCCCGGACCGACGTCCTCAACGAGCAGCGCCGCCGCGGCACCGTCCAGGACCGCATCGGCACCGAGCGGGACGCGCTGTCGGGGTTCGTGCGGGCCGCGCAGTACGTCGGCGGCGACCAGCACAACTACACCTTCACCGCGCCCGGCGGGCGGCGCGGCGCGGTCGCGCCGCTGCCGCAGCGGCACATCGAGGAGACCGAGCGCGCCTTCGTCGACCCCGACGGCTTCGACGAGCTGTGCCGGCGCGCCCGCGACCACCGCATCGTGATCCTCCAGGACGCCCCCGACACCGGCCGGTACGCGGCGGCGCGCCGCCTGCTGCACGTGCTCGCCCGGGAGGAGGCCGCCGGCGGCGCGGACGCGGGCGCCGGGACGGCCCTGTTCCGCGTGGACCCCGCCGCCGGCCTGGACGAGCTGACCGCCGACGACCTGGTGAGCGGCGCCGGGTACGTCTACCGGGAGCCGCGGCGGACGGACGCCCTCACCGACTTCGTCCTGGACAAGGTCACGCGGCTGCTGGAGGACGCCGGCGCCCGGCTGGTGATCACGGTCGACACGGTGCCCGCGGACCCCCGGGCGGCCGAGCTGGTGCTGCGGCCCGGCCGCGTCCGGGACCGCCGGGAGATCGCCGCCGCCCTGCTCACGCTGTGGCTGGGGCGGCGGGCCCGGGCCGTGCTCACCGAGGAGGGCGTGCCGGAGCTGCTGGACGCCCAGCTCGGCGGGGACGGCCCGCCCGGCCAGGCGCGGGCGGTCGCGCAGGAGCTGTACAACGCCCACCGCGACGCGCTGCCCCTGGCCCGCACCGCCGAGCAGGCGCTCCGGCTGCGCGACGGGGAGCAGCGCGCCGAGTGGTTCGCCGGGCTCGGCGGCCTGTCCGTCCAGTGCATGGCGGTGGCGACGGCCGTGCTGAACGGGGAGCCCTACGAGACGGTCGCGCTCGCGGCGATGAGCCTGAAGGACGACCTGGAGACGCGCGAGCCGCACCGCGACTCGCTCCGCCGCCTCGACGCCCCGCTGCGGCCGACCCGGCGCAAGTGGCTCGACCTGATCGGCGCCCGCACCGTCCCGTCCACGGTGCGGCTGCGGGACGGGGCGACCGCGCCCACCCGGGTGGTCCGCTACCTCGACCCGAACGCGCAGGGCAAGGTGCTCGGCTACTTCTGGAGCGAGTTCGACGAGCAGCGTCCGCGCCTGCTGGCGTGGCTGCGGTGGTGCGCCGAGCACCCGCTGGAGACCGTCCGGACCCGGACCGCCGTCGCGCTCGGGTTCCTCGGCGCCGACGCGTTCGACCTGGTCAACACCCTCGTCATCGAGCCGATGGCCGCCGACGGGGACTACCGGTACCGGACGGTCGCCGCCGCCGCGCTGCATGTGACCGTGACGCAGCGTCCCGCGCTGCGCGCCCCCGTGCGGGAGATGCTGAAGACCTGGGCCGACCCGGAGGAGTCGGTCGAGCTGCGCGCCAGCGCGGCCCGCGCCTGGCGGGTGGAGTCGGTCGACGGCGGCGTCTCGGCCGCGCTCGACTGGCTCGGCCGCCGCGCCGCCGACGACGACGTGGCGGTCGCCGCGGCGGTGTGCGAGTCCGTCACCGAGATGTGGGAGGACGGCTGGGACGGCGCGGACGTCCCGCGGCGGCTGCTGGAGTGGGCGGCCGGCGACGACGAGAACCGCCGGATCACCGCGCTGCTGGCGTTCCTGGTGGCGGCGAGCCAGCTCGTCCGGCGGATGCCGGGCGACGCGTTCGACTGGCCGGGCCTGCTGCACGTCGCCGCCGCCGACGCCGACCGCATGCGCGACATCGCCGCGCTCTGGCGGGAGACCCTGCACGACCCGGTCCTCCAGGAGGACGCCGACGAGGTGCTGACCGAGTGGGCGCGGACGGCGGACGGGGCACCGGTCGTCCGGCGCTCGCTGGCCCGGCTCGCCCAGGCGATCGCGACGGACCGGACGGTCGCCCGCGCGCTGAAGTACACGGCGCGCGGCTGGGCCGAGGGCGGCGCGCCCGACAGCGCCCGTGACGTACTGACCGCGCTCAACGGAAGGTGATGCAGGTGGCCGAGCACAGGGAAGACGACGAAGGCGGGCGGCGGGGCGAGCACAGAGCGACGCCCCCGCAGCCCCCGCGTCCGCAGCGGCCTCCGCGGGTCCCGCAGTCCCAGCAGCCTCCCCAGTCGCCGCAACTGCCGCAGTACCCGCAGTCTCCGCAGCTTCCGGAGGCCCCGCGAGGCCCGCAGCAGCCGGCGGGCCCGCCGCTTCCGGAGTCGTTCCCCGAGCGGTTCGCCCCGGCGGCGTCCGGGCCGTCCGCGCCGCTGATCGTGGGCTGGCTGCCCGCCCGGCAGGCCCCCCGCACGGCGGCGCCGCCCGGCCGCTCCTACGTCTACTCGGACCGCGACGCGCGCCCCGTCGAGCTGACCGCCCGGCGGGCCCGCAACCCGCTCGGCTTCCTCGGCCCGCGCTACGAGTGGCGCGTCGAGGTCGACACGACGCTGCGCCGGGACGTGTTCGTCGACTCGGTGCCGAGCCGCACCGAGCTCGCCCGGTTCGAGCTGACGATCGAGGCGGAGTGGGCGGTGACCGACCCGGTCGCGGTGGTGGGGAACGGCATCACCGACGGCGCCGCCCTCGTCCGCTCCCGGCTGCTGGACGTGGCGCGCACCGTCTGCCACCAGTTCGAGATCGACCAGGTCGCCCGGGTGGAGACGGCGCTCGCCGACCGCCTGCGCGCCGAGCCCCGCGACTACGCGGAGGGCATCGGCGTGCGCCGCTGCTACGTCCGGGTCGTCGCGGACGAGCGGACCCGGCGGCGCAAGGAGCGGTTCGAGGACGCGCGGGTCGAGCGGCAGCTCACCAACGAGGAGGTCGACGACCTGCGCCGCTCGATCCGCACCAGCTCGGACCTGTTCCTGCGCTACCTGGCGCAGGACCCCGAGCGGGTCGGCACCCTCATCGCCGACATGCGGGAGCACGAGCAGCTGAAGGAGCAGCGGGTCATCGAGCTGTACAACACCGCCATCTCGGCGAACATCATCCGGCCGGCCCAGGTCAACGAGATGCTGGAGCGGCTGCTCGGCCCGATGACGGGGGTCCTGCAGCCGGAGGGCCGGACCGACCTGTTCGGCACCCGGGAGATCCCGGCGCCGTCGCCGCCCGAGCCCCCGATGATCGCGGGACGGGTCGACCGGGACGCGGCCGGCTCCGGTGCGGCCGGGTCCGGTGCGGCCGGCGGTGCGGCCGGGCCCGGTGCGGACGAGGACGTCATGCCCGAGCAGCTGCGCGGGCGCTCGGAGGACGGGGTGGAGTCCTGGAGGCCGATGCCGTGGGACTCCTGAGCCGCCGCCGCCCGACGCCCCCGGCCGGTGCCGTACCGGCCGGGGGCCCGGAGATGGACTTCCCGCGCCCGGCCGGCGCGGGCGCCCGGCAGTCCCGGATGCCGTGGCGGCTGCCGGACGAGCCCGCCATCTCCGGCATCGCCGCCGACGCGGTCACCGTCGGGGCGCTGACCGTCCGGGCCGCGTCGCTCGTCGGGCCGGGGCACCGCTGCGCCGAGCCCGCCCAGCACCGGCAGGACGCCTACCGGCTCGGCCGCGACCCGGGCCGCCGGTTCCTGCTGGCGGCCGTCGCCGACGGCATGTCCGACAGCAGCCGCTCCCATCTCGGCGCGAACGTCGCGGCCACCGCGCTCGTCGCGCGGCTGCGCGCCGACCTCGGCCGCGGCGCCGACCCGGACGGGCCCGCGCTGTTCCTGGACGCGGCCCGGCAGATGTCGGGCATGGCCGCCCAGCAGAAGGTGACGGAGAACGACGTGCGCGCGGCGGCGCTCGCCGCCGCCGTGCCGGTGGAGCCCGCGCCCGACGGGACGCGCCCGGTCTGGCTGTCGTGGCTGGCGGACGTGAGCGCGTGGCTGCGCACCGGCGCCGGCTGGACGCGGCTGACCGGCACCGACAAGGAGGGCCTCGACCAGGACGTGCTGACCGAGTTCCTGCCGTTCCACCCCGGCCGGACGCGGACGGCGCGCGTCACGGTGCCGCCGGGCGCGGTGCTCGCGCTCGCGACCGACGGGATCGGGGACGTGCTCGCCGGCGGGGCCGCGCCGTGGTTCGCCGAGCGCTGGGCCGGGCCGCCGCACATCGCCTCGTTCGTCGCCGACGTCGGCTACGACGCCCGCGGGCGGCTCGATGACCGCACCGCCGTCGTGATCTGGTGCGACCGGTGAGGGCGTGGTCGGACCGGCCGTTCGGGCCGGTCACGCAGCTGCCGGACGTGGCGGCCGAGGGCGCCCGCATCGCCGGGGAGAACGGCCAGTCCACGATGGTGTACGAGTGCGCCGCCCACCCCGGCTGGCTCGTGAAGCGGTACAAGCCGGGCTTCCCCGAGGAGCCGGCCGAGGTGCTCGACCGGCTGATCGCGCTGCCGGCCGCGATGAGCCCCGCCGAGCGCGCCGTGGTGGACGCGGCGACCTGCTGGCCCGTCAGCCGCGTCGAGTCGGGCGGGCGGACGGTCGGGGTCGTGATGGCGAAGGCGCCCGCGGAGTTCTTCGTCCGGGTCCGGACGCCGTTCGGGGCGTCCGACCCGATGCCGCTCAGCCTGGACCAGCTCGTCCAGGACGACCGCGAGTTCTACGAGGCGCGCGACATGGCCGTCCCGGACCGGCGGGAACGGGTCCGCGTCGCGCGGAACATGCTGCGCGTCGGCGCGGTGCTGGAGCGCCGCGACGTCGTCTACGGCGACTGGTCGTACGCGAACCTGTTCTGGGCGCGCGAGACGGGCGGCGTCTTCCTCATCGACATGGACGGCTGCGGCCTGGCGTCGCGCTCGTGGGTCGAATGCAACTCCTGGGACGACCCCGCCGTGCGGCCGGGGGAGCGGCTCACCGTCCGCACCGACCGCTACAAGATCGCGGTGGCGGTGCTGCGCGCGCTGACCGGCGTGCGCGGGCAGGACCCGCATCCGGCCCTCGACGCCCTTGGCGGGCGGCTGCGCGCGGGGCCGTTCGGGGACGCCCTGAAATGCGCGATCGACGACCCGCCGGATTTGCGGCCCAGCTCCGGGGAGCTGCTGGAGCTGCTGGAGAGCGAACTGGACGCGCGCCCCGCGTCCCGCCGCACTCCGCCGGCACCGCCGCCGCGGCGGGAGGCCCCGCCGCCCGCCGAGACGCCCACCCGGCCCGCCGTCCGGCCCTCGGCCCCGCCGTCGGCTCGGCCGCGCATCGAGGACGACCCGTTCGAGCGGGACGCCGCCGGACCGGCGGCCGGCGGCCTCGACCGCTACGTCCTGCCGCTGATCGTCGCGTGCCTGGGCGTGCTGGCCGTGCTCGCGCTGGCGGGTCTCGCTTCCGCCCTTTTCTGACACATCGAATCGACCAGAAGAAGGACATCCGAAAATGACCGAGCGAACAGGCGCGCAGGGCGGTCGCGGCAAGGGCATGCCGACCTATATCGCGCTCGACGTCTCCAAGTCGATGCAGATTCACGAGGCGCTGCTGAACGACACCCTCGCCAAAATCATCAAGGAGCTGTATCTGAATCCGCGCGTCGCGGAGTTCGTGCACCTGTCGATCGTCACGTTCTCGTCGGTGCCGAACGTCGTCGTGCGGATGACGGAACTGACGCGGATGCGGCAGATGCCGGTGCTGCGCTGCCACGGCGGCACCAACTTCGGCCCGCTGTTCGAGATGTTGCGCGACCGGATCGACATCGACGTCCCGCTGCTGCAGGAGAAGGGCTACAGCGTGCTGCGGCCGGTGGTGTTCCTGCTGACGGACGGGGCGCCGACCGACCGTCCGGACACGGCGTGGCGGGAGGCGCACCGCGCGCTCGTCGACCCGGGCTGGCGGCGGCACGCCCGGGTCATCTCGTTCGGGTTCGGGGACGCCGTCGAGGACGTCCTGCGCGGCATGTCGACGGTCGAGACCTACATGGCGGACCCGGCCCTCGGCGACGCGACGCGGGCGCTGCCGGAGGCGATGAACGGGATGCTGAGCAGCATGGTCGCGTCGATGCAGGCCCGCGAGCTGCGGCTGCCGGACGACGTCGCCGGGTACCGCGCCCTGTCCGAGGAGTACGTCGAGCAGTGACCGGGCCGCGCGGGGGCGGGGCGGGTCAGGGGACGGCGGCCTGCGGCAGCGCCGCCTTCTCCGGGGCGGCGGTGGCGCGGGAGAGGCGGCGGCCGAGGCGCTGCGCGGGGGCCTCGATCCAGCGGTGGGACGCCCAGCTGGCCGCGACCAGGACCAGCAGGAACACCGACAGGCCGACGGCGTCCTCGCGCTCGGACGCGCCGAGGAACTGCGCCGCGACCATCAGCAGCAGCGGGTGCAGCAGGTAGAGGGAGAAGCTGATGGTGCCGAGGCCGGTCGCCCAGGCGGGGAAGCGGTGGTGCCGCAGCCGCCACGCCGCCGCGAACGTCACGGCGGCGGCGACGACCGCGCCGCCCCAGACGAGCTGGGCGTTGGGGCCGTAGGGGGCGGCGTGCCACAGCCCGGCGGCGAGCGCGCCCGCGAGGACGGCGCCGCCCGCCGCGGCGCCCGCGCGCCAGGTGATCTGGCCGTGCTCGGCGCGGTGGACGGCGGTGCCGGCGAACATGGTGGCGAGCAGGATGAGGCTCTCCCAGGCGCTGACGCGGCCGTTCGCGGAGACCAGCACGAGGGCGACGAGGCCGCCGAGGAGCCCGCCGAGGGTGCGGGCGGCGGCCCACCGCGACACCGCCGCCGCGATCGCCACCAGCAGGGCGGCGGCGGTCACCGCGACGACCGGGCCGGTCCCTGCGGTGCGCGACAGCAGGGCCGCGGGCGCGTACGCGCCGGTCAGCAGGCCGCCCGCCGTCAGCGTGACGGCGACCAGCGCGACCACCGTGAGCACGACGGCGGCCTGCGCGGAACCGCGGTGCCGGCCCACCACGAACAGCGCGACGATCAGCAGGTAGAAGGCCATCTCGTAGGAGAGCGTCCACAGCACGTTCATCGCGTTGGGGACGTTCAGCAGGTCCTGCAGCATCGTCAGGTGCGCCACGATCGCGGTCGCGGGGGAGTACTTCTCCAGCCCGGCGCGCAGCCCGAGCACACCCAGCAGGAACGGCAGGACGGCGAGCAGGCAGGTCACGGCGAGCAGCGGGTAGATGCGGAAGAAGCGGCCGATCCAGAACCCGCGGACGCTGCCGCGCCGCTCCAGTGACGCCGGGACGATGTAGCCGCTGACGAGGAAGAAGACGAGCACGCCGAACAGTCCGGGGTCGAACCAGTCGGCCAGGCGCACCCGCAGCGCGGGGAGGTACACGTAGCTCGCGTGGTGCAGTGCCACCGCCAGCGCCGCCCCGCCGCGCAGCGCATCAAGCCACCCAAGCCTGGACGTAGCGGAGGAAACGCCGGAAGTGACGACCATTGGGACAGGGTAGTCGTTAGCTTCCCTAAATCGGTTATTTGCCGTGAAATAGGTGAGTACGGTGGCCGGCGCGTCCGCTCAGGGCGCCGAAAGGGAGCGATTCATGCCCGCGATCACGCACCGCTCGACCAGGGAACCGCTGATCAAGTCCCGTTTCCTGTCCCATGGCACGCTCAAGATCACCGATGTGGCGGCGACCCGCCGTTTCTACGAGGAAGTGCTCGGGCTGGAAGTCGTCCAGCCGATGATGGCCGCGCTCTACATCCGGCTCGGCGGCGACCACGCGTACGTGTGCGTGGAGTCCAAGCCGGACCGCCCCGACATGCCGCTGCTCTACCACAACGGGATCGACGTCGGCAGCGACGAGGACGTGGACGCCGCGTACGCGCGCATCGCGGAGGTGAGCGACGACTACGGCGTGAAGGAGCTGAACAAGCCCGTCCGCCAGCACGGCGTCTACTCGTTCTACCTCAAGGACCTCGACGGCAACTGGTGGGAGATCGGCCACCTGCCGCCGCGCGGCTACCGGTTCCGCTTCACCGACCCCCGCAACGACCTCACCGGCCGCACCGACCTCACCCCGCAGGAGGCCAAGGAGGTGTTCCTGAACCCGGTGGTCGGCACCGAGTGACGCCGGGCGGCTGGGGCACGATGGGCGCATGACGACACCGCCGCTGAGCCCAGACGAACTGCTGACCACCACCCGCACCGTGCGCAAGCGCCTCGACCTCGACCGGCCCGTGCCGCTCGGGCTGGTCCGCGAATGCCTGGAGATCGCGCTGCAGGCGCCGAGCGGCAGCAACCGGCAGGGCTGGCAGTGGATCGTCGTCACCGACGCCGGGCAGCGCGCGGCGATCGGCGAGTACTACCGGCGCTCGTTCGCCGCGTACGCGGCGTCGAAGGAGTCGGCCGGCTCCCTCTACAAGGACGACCCCGGCCGCGCCGAGGTGCAGCGCCGCGTCGGCGACAGCGCCGCCTACCTCGCCGAGCGCATGGGCGACGTGCCCGTCCTGGTGATCCCGTGCCTGCGGGTGGAGGGCGGCAAGCTGCCGGGCGGCAACCAGGCGGGCCTCTGGGGCTCGCTGCTGCCGGCCGCGTGGAACTACGCGCTCGCCGCGCGCGCCCGCGGCCTCGGCACCGCCTGGACGTCGCTGCACCTGGTGTACGAGCGGGAGGTCGCCGAACTGCTCGGCCTGCCCGAGGACGTCCGGCAGGGCGCGTTGCTGCCGACCGCCTTCTACACCGGCGACACGTTCCGTCCCGCCGCGCGCGTCCCGCTGGACGAGGTCCTGCACATCGACCGCTGGTGACACCCTCCTGAACCTTCCGTGAGGCCCTCCGGGGACGCGGGCGGGCCGTCGGCCGAAGTCTTATTGGCGGGTCGCCAATAAGCTATTGCCACCCCGCCAATAGTTGTTCTAGTGTGCGGTGGCACAGGAGAGGCACCTGCCACCCCGGCCCCGGCGGCCCCGTGTGACCCACGTCTTCGCGCCAGACGCACGCGGGGCCTGCCGGCTCTCCCGCCCCCCGACGGGAAGGTGAACCCGGCCTTGTCCGCCATCCAACGGTCCGCCGTCCAACGGTCCGCCGTCCGCCTGCCGCGCCGCGTCCACGGCCTGCTGGGCGAGGTCGGCGAGCTGTTCGTCATCGCCCTGGAGGCCGTCCGCCGGACCTGGGACGTGCGCACCTGGGCGTGGGAGTTCGCCGAGCAGGCGTGGTTCCTCGCCCGGGTCACCAGCATCCCGGTGATCCTCGTGTCGCTGCCGCTCGGCGCGACGGTCGCGCTCCAGGTCGGGCAGCTCGCCGCGCAGCTCGGCGCCCAGTCCGCGACCGGCGGCGCGGTCGTCGTCGGGCTGGTCCGCGAGGTCGCGCCGATCGCCGCCGCGCTGATCATCGCGGGCGCGGGCGGGTCGGCGATGACCGCCGACATGGGCGCCCGCCGCATCCGGGACGAGCTGTCGGCGATGGAGGCGATGGCCGTCAACCCGGTGCACCGGCTCGTCACGCCCCGGCTGTGGGCGGCGAGCCTGGTCTCCACGCTGCTCGCCTCGCTCGTCATCGTCGCGGGCGCGGCCGGCGGGTTCGTGTTCAACGTGCTGCTCCAGGACGTCACGCCCGGCGCCTACTTCGACGGCGCGGTGTCGCTGCTCCAGACGTCCGACCTGGTGGTGACGCTGCTGAAGTCCTGGCTGTTCGGCGTGATCGCGGCCGTGGTCGCCTGCTACATGGGGATGAGCTGCGCGGCCAGCCCCGTCGGCGTCGGCCGCGCCGTCAACCGCGCCATCGTCGTCGCGTTCATGCTCGTGTTCGCCCTCAACTACGTGATCACGACGGTGTACTTCGTCGCGTTCCCGCCGAGGATCTGATGGCGAACCTGCCCGTGATGGAGAGGATCGCGCCGCGCGCCGCGCAGGCGGGGGCGGCGGCGCTCCAGCGCTCCGGGGACCTCGCCCAGTGGCCGGTCTTCGTCCACCGCATCCTGCTGTACTCGGCGCGCGACCTGATCCTGCGCCGCAAGTACACCAAGACGATCGCCCGGCACGTCAGCGACGTGGTCGTGGGCGTCGGCGCCAGCGTCGTCGGCGGCGGCATGATCTTCGTGATCTTCACGATGGCGTTCTTCGTCGGCACCGAGGTGGGCCTCCAGGGCTACACCGGGCTGGAGTCGATCGGCGCGCAGTCGTTCATGGGCCTCGTCGGGTCGTTCGCCAACGTCCGCGAGATCACCCCGGTCATCGCGGCGGTGGCGCTCGCCGCGCAGTGCGGGTCGGCGTTCACCGCCGAGCTCGGCGCGATGCGGATCTCCGAGGAGATCGACGCCCTGGAGGTCATGGGCATCGGGTCGTTCGCCTACCTGGTGTGCACCCGCGTCGTCGCCGCGCTCATCGCGCTCGTGCCGCTCTACCTGATCGCGCTGTTCGCGAGCTTCTTCTCCACTCGGCTGATCAGCACGAGCTTCTTCGACCTCGCGCCCGGCGTCTACGACTACTACTTCCGGCTGTACCTGCCGACCATCGACCTCGTCTACAGCGCGATCAAGGTCGCGGTGTTCGCCTTCGCGGTGATCACCATCCACTGCTACTACGGCTACTACGCGACCGGCGGGCCGGCCGGGGTGGGCCGCGCGGCGGGCCGCGCGATCCGGCTGTCCATCATCGTGATCGTCGCCCTGAACCTGCTGCTGTCCTACGTGTTCTGGGGCAACGGCGCGACCGTGAGGCTCACCGGATGATCGACGAGGAGATCCCGCTGCCGCGCCGGCTGCTGATCAGCGCGGTCACGCTCGCCGTGCTGGCGGGGCTGCTGTACGTGCTGGTCGCCCGGCCGGGCCGCGACCCCGGCACGGTGCTGACCGCCGAGTTCGGCCGCGCCGGGCAGGGCCTCGGCGCCGGCACCCCGGTGAAGATCCGCGGGGTGACGGTCGGGTCGGTGGCGGACGTCGCGCTCACCGGCGGCGGCCGCGCCCGGGTCGCCCTGCGGCTGGACGCGGGGACGCGGGTCCCCGACACCGTCACCGCGTCCATCGAGCCCGCGTCGGCGTTCGGGCCCAAGTTCGTCGCCCTCGTCCCCGGCGCGCACGCCGACACCGGGCCCTACCTCGCGTCCGGTGCCCGGATCGCGCGCACCTCCGACCCGCGCGACCTGTCGGACCTGCTCGCCCGCGCCGACGCCGGGCTCGGCGCCGTCGACGCGAAGGGGGTCGGCACGATCGTGCACACCGTCGCGACCGGCCTGCACGGGCAGGGCGCGCGGCTGCGGCAGACCATCGACCAGACCGGCATCCTGCTGGACGTCGCCTACAAGAACCGCGCCAACGCCCGCCGGTTCGTCGGGGACGCCGCCGACCTGTCCGGCGCCCTGTCGGACAAGGGCGACGAGCTGGTCGGGATCTCCGGGGACGCGAACGCGCTGATCGGCACGGCGGCGCGGGGACGCGGCCGGCTGGCCGGGTTCGCCGACGGGCTGTCGGACGTGTCGCTGCTGGTCGCGCACGGGTTCGACAAGCGCGGTGGGCAGCTCGGCCAGGCGTTCCGGTCGTCGGAGCGGACGGCCCGCATCATCTACGCGCAGCTCGGGCTCGTCGGCGACGCCGTCCGGACCGGGAACAAGCTGCTGCCCCTCTACGGGGAGCTGACCGATCTGAAGGGCACCGGCGGCAAGAACTACATCCGCACCCAGGGCTACCTGCCGACCGACCCGTGCGAGCTGGTCCTCGGCCTGTGCGGGCCGTACGGCGGCGGCACACCGCAGCAGGGAGGGCGGTGACATGGCGTCCACCCTGTCCCGTCGTGCCCGGATCGGGCTGGTCGTCCGGCTCACCACGTTCGTCACCGTCACCGGCGTCCTCACCGCCGTCATCGGGATGCAGATCGCCCGCGTCGACACCGCCGGCGGCCGGCACGTCACCGCGACCTTCGACGACGCCAGCGGCCTGATGAAGGGCGACCAGGTCAAGATCGCCGGGGCGCCGGTCGGGCAGGTCGACGAGGTGAAGGTGGTGGACGGCAAGGCCCGCGTCGGCCTGACCGTCCGCCACGCGGTGCGGGTCCCCGCCGACAGCGAGGCCGCGATCCGCTGGCGCGACGCGATGGGCCGCCGCGTCGTCTACCTGGTGCCCGGCAAGAGCACCGCGACGATGCGGGACGGCGCGCACATCACGAGGACGCGGTCGGCCGTGGACGGCAGCGCCCTGCTCGACCAGCTCGGCCCGCTCGTCCGCGCCCTCGACCCGAAGCAGGTCAACACCGTGCTGGTGTCGCTGTCGGAGGCCCTCGACGGGAACGCCGGCAACATCGACCGGCTGATCGCCGACATCGACACGCTGTCCGCGACGATCGCCAAGCGCCGCAAGCTGCTGCGGCAGATGCTCGACGACTACGCGACCGTCACCGGCGTCATCGCCCGCCGCGACAAGCAGATCGGCTCCGCCGTCGACGACCTCGTCAGCCTCAGCGACGCGTTCACCGGCAACCGCAAGCTGATCGACGACACGCTCGTCCAGCTCGCAACCCTCGCCCGGACGTCCGACGCGCTGCTCGCGGGCAACGAGCGCGAACTCGGCCAGGTCGTGGACAAGCTGTCCGCGTTCTCGGCCGGGGTGAACCGCAACAGCGGCACGCTGCTGAAGGTGCTGCAGTCGGTGACGCCGAAGCTCCAGCACATCTTCGCCGCCGTCGACAACGGGCAGTACGTGGAGTCCGCGATCCCGTGCCTGTCGCTCGCCGCGCCGCCCTGCCCGTACCCGACGCGCCTGCCCGGCCCCCGCGAGGGCGCCGCCGGCATCGACACGCCGAAGGAACTGGAGAACCTCATGGTCGGGGGTGGCCGATGGCACTGAGATCCTTCCGCGACCGCAACCGGATCGCGGTCGGGCTGGTGTCGGCGGGCACGCTGGCCGCGCTGGTCGTCGCGGTGTACCTGGTCGGGACGCGCGGCCTGTTCCAGGACCGCTACACCGTCACCGGGGTGTTCGCCGCGACCGGCGGGCTGCGGTCCGGCGACGAGGTCCGGGTCGCCGGGGTCCGGGTCGGCGAGGTCGGCTCCGTCCGCCCCGACCACCGCAGGGGGTACGTCGTCGTCAGCTGGAAGGTCGACGGCGACGTGGACCTCGGCCCGAACACCCGCGCCGAGATCAAGGTCGCGAACGTGCTCGGCGGCCGGTACCTGCGGCTGTCCGGCCCGGTCGCGGACCCGCACCTGGCCGACCTGCCCGACGGCAGGCGCCGCATCCCGCTGGACCGCACCCAGGTCCCGACGACGATCAACGACGTGCTGGACGCGTCCACCCGCACGGTGTCCAAACTCGACACGAAGGCCATCAACAAGATCGTGGCCGAGCTGAACGGGATCGGGGACGACGACCGGGGCCGGCTCGGCCGCGCGCTGACGAACCTCGCGGGCCTCGCCGAGACGGTGAACGAGTCCGACCCGCAGATCAAGAAGCTGCTCGACGGCGGCGACCGGATCCTCAAGCTCGCGGACGCCAAGGACGCCGAGCTGTCCCGGCTGCTCACCAACGTCCAGGCCATGCTCGACGAGCTGCGCGCGCGCCGCACCGAACTGGCGGCGTTCCTCGGCTCCGGCAACCGGGCCGTGGCGAGCCTCACCCAGCTCATCGACGACCGGCAGGCGAAGCTGCTCACGCTCGTCGCCGACCTGCGCGGCACGCTCGGCACCCTGCGCCCCGCGACCGGCGACTTCAACCAGCTGCTCGCCTGGGCGGGGCCCACGCTGTCCGGGCTGTCCGGCACCGGCGGGCAGGGGCCGTGGCTGGAGGTCGTCGCGACCGGGCTCGGCCCGCTGTCGCCGAAGGACCTCGCCGACCTCGCCCGCATCGCCCCGAAGGGAGCCCGCCGATGAGCCCCGAAGGGAGCCCGCCGATGAGCCCCGAGGGGAGCCCGCCGGCGCGCCGCCGCGGACGCCCGGTGGCGGCGGTCGCCGTGCTCGTGCTGACCGCGGCGCTCGGCGGCTGCGGCATCGCCGCCGAGCCGACCTACCCGATGACGATCTACTTCGCGAAGGCGCCGTCCCTCTACGAGGAGTCGCAGGTGAAGGTGATGGGCGCCGACGCGGGCACCATCACCTCCATCAAGGACGAGAAGCACCGGGTCCGCGTCGACATCGAGGTGAAGCGGTCCGTGCCCGTCCCGGCCGGGGTGCACGCCGCGATCGACTCGTCCGACGCGCTGGGGGAGCGGTTCATCAGCCTGCACCCGGTGTGGAAGCCCGGCATGCCGGAGGCCGAGCCCGGCACGGTCGTCCCGCAGGAGCGCACCGAGCTGCCGGTCGAGATCGACGATGCGCTCGCCGCGTTCGCCAAGCTCAACACCTCGATCGACGCGGGCGCGCTCGGCCCCGCGATCCACCGCGCGGCCGGGTCCGTGCGCGGGCGGGGGCAGGGCATCAACGACGCCCTGCACAACACCTCCGAGCTGACCGGCGACCTCGCCGCGCAGGACGAGAAGATCGCGTCCCTGGCGAAGGGGCTGCACAGCCTCGCCGCCGACCTCAACGGGCGCGACCGCAAGCTGTCGGACCTGCTGCGGTCGTTCTCCACCACCAGCCGGACGCTCGCCGACGAGCGCACGCAGCTCCGCGACTTCGTGGCCGGGCTCGCCGCGGCGATCCGCAAGAGCGACGTGCTGATCACCGCCTACCGGGAGACGCTGCCGGCCACGGTCGCGGACCTGTCGAACATCGTGCTCAGCCTCAAGGGCAACGTCGCCGGGCTCACCCAGGCCATCGACAGCCTCGGCCGGTTCGCCGACGTCGCCGTCCAGGCATGGGACAAGCGCAACCACGTCGCCACCATCCGGCTCGTCGTGCACGGCACCGTCCGGGCCTGGCTCCAGCCGCTCTTCACCGCGATGGGCTGGGGGAACATCCCGTGCCTCGAAGGCCAGCCGACGCTCGCGGACTGCCAGCCGCCACCGGGAGGACGGGGATGAGAACGTTCGTGACCTGCCTCCTGGCGTGCGTCCTGGTGGTCGCCGCCGGGGGCTGCTCGCTGCAGACCATCGGCGCGCCGCGCGGCGACGTGACCCTCAACGCCACGTTCGACGACGTGCAGAGCCTCGTCGTCGGGCACAGCGTCCAGGTCGCCGACATCCGCGTCGGGACCGTCACCGGCATCCGGCTGGACGGCTACCGCGCCCGCGTCACCATGTCGCTGCGCGAGCGCGTCCCGTCCGGGACGACGGCGACCATCGCCAAGTCGTCGCTGCTCGGCGAGAACTACGTGCGGCTCAACCTGCCGGCCGGAGCGCGCCTGGACAGCGGACCCTTCCTGGCGTCCGGCGCCACGATCGGGAACACCAGCGTCCAGCCCGACCTGGAGCAGATCAGCGAGAAGGTCGGGCCGCTGCTCGCCGCCCTCGGCGGCCAGGACATCGCCACCATCAGCGCCGAGTCCGCGACCGCGCTGGGCGGCAAGGGGACGAAGCTCAACACGCTCATCGCCCGCGCCGCCGACGTCGGCGACCAGTACGCCGCCGCCAGCGCCGACCTCGGCCGCGCCCTCGACTCCCTCGGCCGGCTCGGACGCTCCCTCAGCAAGGGCTCCAAGGACCTCGAGCGGCTGCCCGGCAACGTCGAACTCGCCACCCAGCGGCTCCAGGACGACCGCGACAACCTCAAGCGCACCATCCAGGCGCTGCTGAAGCTCGCCACCTCCGTCAACGCCAAGGTGCAGAAGCGGCACACCGCGCGGCTCGCGGCACTGCTGAAGCGCGCGGACGAACTGCTCGCCGCCGCGCTGCGCGGGCGCGACGAGCTGAAGACCCTCGCCGGGACCGTGCTGAACTTCCTGAACGGGCCCTCGGTGTCGTCCAGCGGGCAGGCCCTCCTGTTCCTGTGGATCAAGGGCTTCCTGCCGCACCCCGGCGCCGCCGCCGCGGCAGCGTCCGGGACGTCCGGCAAACGGCAGAACCTCCAAGGATTGCTGGGGCCGCGCCCATGAGATATCCCCGCGTCGCCGTCAACCTCGTGTTCTTCGCCGTGCTCGGGGCCGTCCTCACGGTCTGGGCGGTTCGCAGCGTCATCCACATCGAGGCGCTCGAACGGCCCTTCACCGTCACCGCCGACTTCGCGTCCTCGCCCGGCCTGCACGGCGACCTGGAGGTCACCCACCTCGGCGTCCGGGTCGGCGAGGTCGGGACGGTCCGGCTGCGCGGCGACCACGTCGCCGTCGGCCTCGACCTCGACCGGGACGCGCGGATCCCCGCCGACGTGGGGGCGCGGGTGCTGCGCAAGTCGGCGATCGGGGAGCCGTACATCGAGCTGACCCCGGCGGCGTCCCCGTCCGCCGGGTCCCGGACGCTCAAGGCCGGCGACCACATCCCGGTCGCCCGCACCGCCGGGACCACCGACTACAAGCAGCTGTTCGACGGCCTCAGCCGCACCCTCGACGCCGTCGACCCGCGCGACACCCGGACGCTCGTCCACGAGCTGGCCACCGGCCTCGAAGGGCGCGGCACCGACCTGCACGACATGATCTCCGACGCGCACCGGCTGACCGGCACCCTCGCCGCCGACGCCGGCACGCTGGACGCGCTGGCCCGCGAGCTGACCCGCCTCACCGCGACGCTCACCGCCCACCGCGGCGATATCGCGTCCGGCGTGGACGACCTCGCGCTGCTCACCGCGTCCCTGCGGCAGTCGAGCCGCGACCTCGACAGCGTCCTCGCCCAGGGGCCCGGCGCCATGAAGAACCTGCACGCGCTGCTGCGGGACGCCCGGCCCGGCCTGGACTGCCTGCTCACCGCCGCCGCGACGCCCACCGCGCCGCTGATGACCCCCGCCAACCAGCGGAAGATCAACCACGTGCTGCGGCTCGTCCCGACGCTGCAGGCGCTCGTCTCCGACATCACCGCGACCGACGCGAGCGGCAAGTACCTGCGGGTCACGCCCGTCATCACGCTCACCGGACCGGCCAAGGCGGCGACCGAGTACACCACCCCGGTCCCGAAGCCCGCCGCGCCGAACCTCACCTTCTGCGCGGCGAGCGGGGCGGAGGGCCCGCAGGCCGCGAAGGGCGCCTCGAAGGTCGAGCCCACCCCGGCGGCGGGCGGCGGCGACGCCGGGACCGGTGCGCCCGCCGGCACGTCCCCGGACGGCGACCTGCGCCCGGTGAACGCCGGCGGGGCGGACCGGGACACCCGCTGGCTGCCGCTCCTGCCACCCGTGCTCGGCGGCCTCATCGCCGTCGTCGCCGTCCTCAACACCCTCCGCGTCGCCCTGCGCCGCCGTTCCCGATAGGCCCCTGGAGGACCCCGTGAGCAAGACCGACACCCGCCCGAAGGACGACGCCGAGGCCGAGGAGCCCGAGGTCGCGGAGGACACCGAGGCCGAGGAGCCGGAGGCCGTCGAGAAGGAGGCCGTCCAGAAGGAGCCCGCGCGGCGGGCGTGGCGGCGGGTGCCGGACAAGGCGTGGCTGGTGCGGGCGACGGTCGCGGTGGCGGTCGTCGGGTCGGCGGTCACCGCCGGGATGCAGTGGTACCAGGCCGACCAGGCGGCGCAGCGGGACGCGGAGCGGGCGCAGGTCAGGGCCAGTGCCGCCGAGTTCGGGCAGGCGCTGCTCAGCTACGACCACACCAAGCTGCAGGACGCTCGCAACCACGTCCTCTCGCTGGCGTCCGACGACTTCGCCAAGACCTACGACGAGGCGTTCACCGGCGGGCTCGAAGGCGTCATCGGCAAGCTGAAGGCGGACGCGACGGCGACCGTCCGGGCCGTGTACCTGGGGGAGGTCGAGTCGGGGACGGCGAAGGCGGTCGTCGTCATGGACTCCGAGGTGCACAGCACGGCGGGCACCCGCCGGGTCCTCGGGTCCTACCTCGACATGCGGCTGGTGCGGCGCGGCGGCGAGTGGAAGGTCACCGACGTCACCTCGGTCGGGGCGGCGAACGAGAGCATGACCGACCCGGATGGAAACCAGCAGAACCCGGGGAAGGCCGTCCCGACGCCGAAGCCGGGCGGCTGATACCCCCCGAGTCGGGGCATGGAACAGGGCCGGCGCCGCGAGCGGGGCAGCGACGCCGGCCCTGGGATCGGGGACGGGATGCGGTTCAGGCCGTGTGGGTTCAGGCCGTCGGGCCGGGCCTCACTTCAGGCCGTCGTCGAGGGCCTTCGTCAGGACGCCCGGGTCGCCGGACATCTCCCAGATCATGGCGCCGAGCAGGTTCTTGCTCCGCAGCCACGCCGTCTTCTTCTGGATGGACCAGGCGTCGTCGAACGACCACCACTGCCCGTTGTCGCCGGTGTAGCAGGACGTCGCGACCGCCTGCTCATCGTGGACGATCCTGCAGTTGGGCAGGCTGGAGATCAGGTTGCTGTAGCCGCGGGTGCCGGCCTCCTCCTGGAACTGGCCGGGCGCCGCGCCCTTCGCGTCCTGCCATTCGCCGCCCTTGCCGCCGTCGGTCACGTTCTGCCAGCCGCGCCCGTAGTAGGCGAGCCCGACGGTCAGCTTGCGCGGGTTGACGCCCGCGTCGAGGTAGGGCTGGACGGCGTTCTCGACGCTGAAGTGGAACGAGTACGGGTCGTCGGTGTCGGTGTAGAGGTTGCCCTGGTGGCCCGTCCGGTTGGGCTCCCAGGAGTTGTCGCTGCCCGCGCCGTGGAAGTCGTAGCCCTGGATGTTGAAAATGTCCATGGACTCGGCGACCTGGCCCAGCTCCCAGCCGGCCTCGATCTTCGCCGGGTCGGCGGGGGTGAAGGCCGACAGCAGGTACCGCTCGCCGGTCGACTTCGTCAGCTCGTCCAGCTGGCGGCGGAACTCCTCGATGAGCAGCGTGTTGTTGTGCTTGTCGTCCGGGCCGATGTGGTTGCCGGCGTGCCCCTCGGCGCCCGGCCACTCCCAGTCGAGGTCGATGCCGTCGAAGATGCCGGCGGCCGTGCCCGGCCCGCCCGCGCCGTTGTAGTCGGGCAGGTTGCCCTTGATGTAGGTGTCGATGCAGGACGCGACGAACTTCTTGCGGGACGCGTCGGTCTTGGCGACGTCGGAGAAGTACTTGGAGTACGTCCAGCCGCCGATGGAGATCAGCACCTTCAGCTTCGGGTACTTGGCCTTCAGCTTCTTCAGCTGGTTGAAGTTGCCGCGCAGCTTCTCCCAGCCGGTGTCGCCGACGCCGTCCACGGACTGCGCGGCGCTGAACGGCCGCCCGTAGTCGGCCTCGGCGTCGCCCGCGCCGTCGCCCTGGTTCGGGTCCTGCGGGTCGGACGTCGTGCCCTTGGTCACGCCCTGCAGGCAGGTCAGGTTCACCGGGTCGATGTTGGCGAACGCGTAGTTGATGTGGGTGAGGCGCGCGGCGTTGCCGGTCGTGTCGAGGTTCTTCACGAAGTACTGCCGCCCGTAGATGCCCCACTGGACGAAGTAGCCGACCCGCGCGTAGCCGTTCGCGACGACGTCGTCGGTCGTGACCTTCACGGCCGCGCTCTCCGCCGACAGGTTGTCGTACTTGTCACGGGCCCGGACGGTGAACGAGTACTCGGTCGAGGGGGACAGGCCCGCGACCGTCGCGGACGTGCCGGTCACGGTCGTCGCGACCTTGCCGCCCACCAGCACGTCGTAGTTCGCGACGCCGGTGTTGTCGGTCGAGGCCGTCCACGCGAGCTTCACGCTGGCGGAGTCCTTGCCGGTGCTGTGCAGCCCGGACGGGACGGACGGCGCCTGCGTGTCATCGGCGGGGTTGTTCGTCTTCACGGTGACGGGCGCGCTGGCGGGGGACAGGTTCCCCTTCCGGTCGCGGGCCTTCACGGTGAACGTGTAGTCGGTGTTGGGGGTGAGGCCGGTGACCGTGGCGTTCGCGTCCGGGACGGTCGTCGCCAGGGTCGAGCCGTTGTAGACCTCGTACGCGGTGACCGGCAGGCTGCCGGCCTGCGCCGCGTCCCAGGCGAGGGAGACGGTCTTGGTCGTCTTGACCGTGACCTTCAGCCCGCCGGGCGCGTTCGGCGGGACGTCGGCCGACCCGTCGCAGTTGGCGTCGTTGACCCGGCAGCTCGTCGGCTCCGCGCCGGACCGGCTGACGGTGAACGTCGGGCTGTACGGGTCGGTGGTCCGCCCGGCGCCGATCGAGGCGTTGTAGTAGGCGGGGCTGAGCGTCACCGTGGTGCCGCTCTGGCTGATCGAGCCGTTGTCGGCGTTGCTCGCCGTCACGCCCGCCGGCAGGTCGAACACGATCGACCAGTTGCTCACCGTCGCGGAGGTGTGGTTCGCGACGACGAACTTCGCCTGCGTCCCGCTGACGGTGTACTCGGCGGTCACCCCGTTCAGGACGGGCGGCGGCGCGCCGGTGCCGTCGCAGTTCGCGCCGTTCAGCAGGCAGTTCGACGGCTGGACGGCCGAGCTGAGGGCGAACGTCGGGCTGTACGGGTCGGTGCTCCCGCCCGCCTTGACGGTGTTGATGTAGAACGCCGGGGTCAGCGTGACCTTCGTGCCGTTCTGCGTCAGCGTGGCGTTCTGCGGGTTGCCCGCCGTCACCCCGGAGGGCAGCTCGAACGTCAGCTTCCAGCCGGTCACGGCGGTCGTCCCGGGGTTGCTGACCACGTACTTGCCGGTCGTCCCGGACAGGCTGAACGCCGCCGTCAGCCGGTCGGCCGCCCGCGCGGGCGCGGCGGCCAGCGCCGCGACCACGACGAACGTGAGAAGGATGCCGATTAATCTGCGCATGCGTACACCTACTTCTGGGGGAGCTTCTTCTGGGTCGGGGAGCTCTTGTAGGCCGGGGAGCTTCTGGCCCGGGCGCCGAGGAACGCGAGCATCTGGTCGATCTGGGCGGAGCGGGACCGCTCGACGCGCCGCGCGAGCCGCTTCGTCCACGCGTCCCGGCCCTTGCCGGTCTCGAGCCGCGCCATCTGGACGGCGTCGTCCTGATGGGCGATCAGCAGGTTGAGGAACGCGCGCTCGAACCGGTCCGGCGGGGTCTTCGCGAGGGCCGTCAGCTCGGCCTCGGTCGTCTGCGGCATCCCGCCGTGCGCGGCGTGCGCGCCCGGGTCCGCCCGCAGCGGCCGCCGCCAGCTGCGCAGCTGCCCCTGCATCTGCCGGGCCTCGGCGACCTCCGTGGTCTCGATCGCCGCGGCCAGCGTCCGCACCTCGGGCCGGACGCGGTGCCGCTCCGCGAGCCGGACCAGCTTCACGCCCTGCTCCTGATGCGGGAGCATCATCTGCAGGAACATCACGTCGGATGCGTTGAAGCCGGCCCCGCCGCGCGCCGCGGGCGCGGGGCCACCGGACGGGGATCCGCCGGTGGTCCCGCACCGCACGATCAGCAGCAGGCCGCACACCGCGAGCAGCGCCGCGGCGGACCTGGACCATGCTCGGCCGCTCATCGCGCGCGCCTCACCGTGCCGCGCTCAGACCTGGCGCCAGAGCGCGGCCGTGTTCGGCGGTTCCCATCCGGCGATCGCCGTGTGCGCCTGGAGGCACGCGTAGGTCACGCCGTTGTAGGTCACCCGGTCGCCGGTGGCGTAGGACGTCCCCGCCTGCCAGGTGCCGCTCGGGGTCTCGGTCGGCGTGGGGGTGGGTGTCGGTGTCGGGGTGCCGGTCGGGGTGGGCGTGGGTGTCGGTGTCGGGGTGCCGGTGCCGCCGAAGTCGACGTCCGAGCAGGTGTAGAACGCCTCGTCGCTGTAGGCGACCCGCTGCCAGATCGAGTAAAGGACGTGGCGGCCGGTCCGCGGCGGGATGTTGAGCGTCCACTTGGTGTACGTCGTCGGGTTCACGTGCGTGTACGACGCCAGCGGGACGAGGTCGGCCCAGCGCAGCGGCTGCGTCGGGTTCCAGCCCTCGCGGGTGATGTAGAACTCGAAGTTGCTGTCGGCGTGCGGCGCGGTCGCGTGGTAGGTGATCGTCTGCGGCCCGGCCTTCATCGGCGTGGCGGGCCAGTCGGCGCGCTGCAGGTCGAGGCCGCGGAACTTCGCCCGGCCCGCGCTGCACAGCTGGCCGTCCGGGATGATCTCCCGGCTGCGGCCGCCGGCGTTCAGCAGCGACACCTCGTTCCAGTCGTAGAACGCCTGCGTGCCGCTGGCCGCGACCGCGGCCTTGCACGCGTCCGACTGCGGGGTCTCGGGGTCCTCCAGGAAGCAGGTGTAGACGCGGCTCGGCGGGTCGGACATCGTGCCGTGCGCGCTGGCGGCCGTCGCGCCGCCGAGCACGACCAGAGCGGACGCGGCCGGCACGGCGACCGCGACCGCGGCGGCCCTGGGACGGATCGATCTCATGTGCTTCTTCCTCCGTGGGGGTGGGATGCCGTGAGGCGGCTGGGGAAGGGGGCGGGGAGGTCGGGGCGGGAAGGCCGGGGCGGGGCGGGAGGTCAGGGCAGGGAGTTCAGGAAGGGCTCGTGGCTGTTCATGAACTCCCAGCCGTAGTAGCGGTCCCAGTTGACCGACCAGGTCATCAGGCCGCGCAGGTCGGGGGACGTCCCGCCGCGCAGCGTGTAGCCGCCGCAGCCGGACCCCTTCACCAGGCAGGTCACCGCCTGCTGCACCTGCGTGGGCGGCGTGTACCCGTTGCCGGCGCTGACCGCCGCGGGCAGCCCGATGCCGATCTGGTCGGGACGCAGCCCGGGGAACGTGCGGCCCGTGTTCGCGACCGGGAACCCGGCCTTCACCATGTCGGTCATCGCGATGTGGAAATCGGCGCCGCCCATGGTGTGGTACTGGCCGTCCAGGCCCATGACGGGACCGGAGTTGTAGTCCTGGACGTGCAGGACGGTCAGGTCGTCCCGCATAGCGTCGATCACCGGGAGGTAGGCGCCCGTGCGGTTGTCACCGCCGCCCGACCCGCCGTAGAACTGGTGCCCGACCTGCACGAAGAACGTCTCCGGCGCCATCGTCAGGACGAACTTCGCGCCGTACTTCGCCTTCAGCGACTTCAGCGCCGAGATCAGGTTCACGATGACCGGGGTCGTCGGGTTGCGGAAGTCGGTGTCGCCCGCGTTGAGGTACAGCGAGTGGCCCTCGAAGTCGACGTCCAGGCCGTCCAGGCCGTACCTGTCGATGATCGCGGAGACCGACCGGACGAACGCGTCCCGCGCGGCCGCGGTGGTGAGCTGCACCTGGCCGTTCTGGCCGCCGATCGAGATCAGCACCTTCTTGCCCTGCGCCTGCTTCGCGCGGATCGCGGCGATGAACTCCTCGTCGCTCTCCACGTTCGGGCATTCGCCGACCGGGCACCGGGTGAACCGGATGTCGCCGGACGTCGGCGAGGTCGGCTCGCCGAACGCGAGGTCGATGATGTCCCACGCGTCCGGGACGTCCGCCATCCGCACGTAGCCGGAGCCGTTGGCGAAGCTCGCGTGCATGTAGCCGATCAGGGCGTGCTTGGGCAGACCGGTGTTGACGCAGCCGGTCGTGCGCGCGCTGACGGGCTCGGACTCGGCCGACTCGCCGACGTCGTTGTAGGCGGCGACCGTGTAGGTGTGCGAGGTGCACGCCGCCAGGCCGGAGACGGTGGCGCTCGTCCCGCCGGTCACGGTGGCCTTCACCGTGCCGCCCTCGTAGACGCGGTACCCGGTGACCGTCCCCGACGACGCGCCCCAGTTCAGGGCGACCGAGGTGTCGGTGACGGTTCCGAGCTGCGGCTTTCCGGGGGCGCCGGGGACGCCCGGCTGCGGCTCGCCGCCGGGGCCGTCGAGGACGACGTCGTCCGCGTAGTACGTCCCGTTGCCGTACCAGCCGTGCAGGAAGATCTGCGCGGACGTCTGGTTCGCCCCGGTCGTGAACGTCACCGACAGCTGGGTGAAGTCGGCGGCCGACGGCGTCCAGGTGGACGGCCCGCCGGTCACGCCCAGGTACACATAGTTGCCGCGCACCCAGGCCGACAGCGTGTAGGCGGTGTTCGGCCGGACGGCCACCGTCTGCGCGCACTGGCCGGGGCTGCCCGCCGTGACGCCCCCGGCGAGCGCGTGGCTCCCCGTCCGGACGGGACTGGACACGACCGACCCGCCGTCGCACGCCCACGGGCTCAGCGACCCGCTCTCGAACCCCGCGTTGGCCAGCACGTTCGCCGCCTGCGCCGGGGCCGTGACCCCGACCAGCAGCCCCGCGAGCAGCGCCGCGAGGACCCAGATACTTCGCATCTCCGGCCTCCTACGGCAGCGTGTCGAGGTGCGGGCCGACGGTGCTGGCGAAGCCGCCGCCGTTGGTGACGTCCCAGTTGATGGACCAGGTCATCGCGCCGCGGATGTCGGGGTAGGTGCGGGACGGCTTGAACGTGCCGCACCCGGTGCCCTTCGCCAGGCAGTCGAGGGCGTTGTTGACCGCCGACGGCGTCACGACGCCGCCGCCCGCCGCGCCGGGCCCGGCCGGCAGCCCGAGTCCCACCTGGTCGGGGCGCAGCCCGCCCTCCAGCTGGATGCAGGCCAGCGCGGTCATGAAGTCGACCGTCCCCTGCCCGTACACCTTCTGGTCGCAGCCGAGCATCGCGCCCGAGTTGTAGTACTGCATGTTGACGACGGTGAGGATGTCCTTGATCTTCAGCGCGAGCTGGAAGTAGGACGCGCCGGTGGACTGCATGTCGAGCGTCTGCGGCGCCATCGTGATGATCAGGTCGGCGCCGGCCTTGGCGCGCAGGGCGCGCAGCGCCTGCTCCATGTACGTCGGGTTGAGGCCGTTCTCCAGGTCGATGTCGACGCCGTCGAACCCGTACTCGGTCATGAGCGCGTAGACGGTGTTCGCGAAGAGCTGCGCGGCGGAGCCGTCCGCCACCCGGATCGCGCCCTTCTCGCCGCCGACGGACAGGATGACCTTCTTGCCCTTGGCGTGCAGCGCGGCGATGTCCGACTTGAACTGGGCGTCGGTGTAGCCGCCGAGGGCGGTCGAGAGTTCGGGGTCGACGCGGAAGGTGACCTCGCCCGCCCGCGCGGTGGCCTCGCCGAACGCGACCGCGATGAGGTCGTACTCGTCCGGCACCTGGGAGAGCTTGAGCTCCTGGGCGGGGTTCACGAAGTCGTGCCAGTAGCCGGTCAGGAAGTGCCGGGGCAGGGGACCGGTCGCGCATCCGCTGGTCGTCCCGGTGACGGCGTCGCCGGCGGCCGACTCGCCCTCGTCGTTGTACGCCTTGACCGTGTAGGTGTGGGTCTCGCACTTGGCGAGACCGCTGATCGTGGCGGACGTCCCGGTGACGGTCGCCTTCACCGCCGTGCCCTCGTAGACGCGGTACCCGGTGGGCGCGCCCGTCGCGGCCTCCCAGGTGAGCGTGAGCGAGGTGTCGGTCTTGCCGGTCACGGCCACGGACTTCGGTGTGCCGGGCTTGCCCGGATCGGTGGGACCGCCGTCGCAGGGCGCGCCGTTGAAGGTGCAGTTCTGCGGGCTTCCCGGACCGTTCCCGAGGAAGCCGAACGTGACCGAGCCGCCCGCCGGGATGGCGGCGTTGTAACCGCGGTCGGTGAACGTGTTGTGCTGCCCGTTCTTGGTGAGCAGGGCGTCCCAGTAGGAGCCGACGGTCGTCCCGGCGGGCAGGTCGAACTCGACCCGCCAGCCGTTGATCGCGGCGCCGGTGCCGTTGGTGAGGGTGAACCGTCCCTCCCAGCCCGAGCCCCAGTCGGCGGGCTTGCTGAACGTCGCGGACGCGCCCGCCGCGGCGTGCGCGGTGGCCGGGACGAGCAGGGCGAGCAGGAGGACGGCGAGGACACTGAGAACAGAGCGGGGGCGCAAGGGCTACTCCCTCGGTTTCGACGCTGGCGGATTCCCCCGAACCCCGATCGACCGCATTTGACAGTAAAGTTTCCTATCTATTTGCGAGCAAGATAACCAGCGTCCGTGACCTGGGCAACCCCCTGATGTTCCGCCCCTGCTCAGACCACCCCAGCTTGGACACCGAACCACCCGAGCCCCGTCCGAATATCAGCATGAAACGCCATGAAATGCGGGTTTCTTGGGCAACAGTCGCCAGCGGCGGTCGCCGGCGACCCCGGGACCCGAGGGGCCCATCGGTCGCTGGGAGTAGGTCCATCGCCTCAGGCGCGCTTCGCGCCCACCTGGCTAGGGTCGATCCTCATGGAGAGCGCAGGGATCGTTCGTCGCCAGAGCGCGGAACGCATACGCGACACCCTGGAGCGGCTCGCCACCGAGCGGGACATGTGGGTGTCGACGGCCCACCCCGACCACGGGCCGCACCAGGTGCCGCTGTGGTTCCTGTGGGACGGGCGAGCAGTGTGGATGTGCACGGGCGCCGCTTCCGCTACCGCGCGAAACGTCCGCAAGGAGCCGCGCGTGCGCCTGTCGCTACCGGACACCTTCGACGTAGTGCTCCTCCAAGGTCAGGCGGAGTACTTCCCGGACCGGGAGGTGCCCCCAGACGCGGCGGACGCGTTCGCCGGCAAGTTCGGGTGGGACCCGCGCACGGAAGAGGGCTCCTTCGTCTATGTGCGCGTGGTCCCGAAAACCGTGCACGCCTGGCGCGGCGAGCCGGAACTGAGCGGGCGAGTCATCATGCGCGACGGGGCCTGGTTGGAGCCCTAATTGTAGGAGTGCTGTCCCCACCCTGCGCTTCTTGCGGGACATAGTTGAACGGTCTCGCTCAACTCATCGCCCGGACACAGACCGGCGACCCCGATGCGATCGAAGCCTTCGTCGCCTTGCCCCGCGACGCTTAGCGGTCGAGGATGGCGCGGAGGGTGGAGTCGGCGGCCTGCTCCGGGGCGCCGGTTTCAGGGGCGGCGGTGTTCCATTTCTCGGCGTAGGTTTCCACACTTTCGCGGAACGATTTCGTCAGTGCGGAACCGAGCAGGAGCCCGGCGACTGAGACCAGGTGCCGTGCCCAGGTGCGGCCTTTGACGGTGGCGGTGACGTCCACCGTCCATTCCCCGTTGTTGGCTGTGACACGGTCGACGGTCAGAGCCGCCTCGCCCGCCGGGTTCTCGGCGGTGCCGGTGAGGAGCGGAGCGGGAGAGGCGCCCCACCAGCGCTCGACGCCGGCCTCGGCCGACGCGGTGACGTGCGAGTATCCCTCGAAGCTGCCCGTGAAGCCGGCGCGGACGGCGGTGGGTCTGCGGGCGCTGTCGATCTCGACCCATCCCGCCTGCGCGTCGTCCGGGCTGTTGAACTCGATGCGGTTCGGGCCGTCGAGTTTCCAGGCCGCCACGTGCACATCGAGCGGCTCGACTTCGTCTTCCGGGACGAAGGCGATGCGGTACCTGGTGCCGGGGTTGATGTGCTTTCCCTTGAGAAGGCGGACGCCGAAGGCGCCGGGCTCTTTCTTGGCGAGCCGGCCCTTGGAGAAGCGCAGTCCCTCGATTCCTTGATGGAGGGCTGCTGTATATTCTTCGGCCCATTCGCGGGACACGGCCTTGAGTGTCACGCGATGCTTGAAGTCGAGCGTCTCCTGCATGCCGCGCTTCGCCATTCCGGGCACTTCGGTGTTCCAGGCGGACACGGCGCCGGTGAAGCCCTCGTCCAGTGCGCGACGGATGCGGCCTCGCGCGATGAGCAGACCCACCGCCGCGAACGGCCGGATGAGGGAACGCCCGCCGAACCGCGTCGTGGTCCGGACGGTCCACTGGCCTCGCTTGTCCTTGCGTCGTGTGATCTGTAGATCGGCGAACGCGAACGGGTGGACGACCCGGACGGAGATGGGGGACGTCTTCGGCCCGAGGAGGGACCACCACTCCTCGGCCCGCAGCTCGCCTTCCCACCGTGCGCGCCGCAGCCCGCGAAACGGCTTCGGGCCCTGGTAGTCGCCCGTGACGCGGACGCTGTGGAGCCGCCGGGCGGACATCCGCAGATCCAGCCGCAGGTTGACCCTGTGAGCGCCGGAGACGACCGCGGCCTCGATCCGCGACTCGCCGACCCGGTTCCAGGCGGGGACGTGCACATCGGCGGTCAGGCCGTCCGTCTCGGCGCGGTAGCGGGCCCCGGCGGCGAGATGCCGGCCCTCCACCAGGCGGACGTCGTCGATGACCTCGTCACCGAACGCGAACCCGTCTTCGGACATCGGTGCCTGCTCCGCCGCGTCCAGCAGCGCGCGTACGACCTGGTCCAGGAGTTCGCGCGGAAACGGAACGAGCGCGGCATCGCGTCGCAAACGGGCCATGCGGGTCATGATCCTGTAACGGCCGCCGCCTGACCAGTGGAGCGCGTGCTCCGCGTGCGGTCAGCCGCGGGTTCGGGTCGCCCAGAACAGAGCGTGGCCGGTGTCGCCTTCGGGGACGAACTGCTGGTCGGTGACCTCCAGGCCGCTCTGGTCGAGCCACGCGCGGTAGGTGGCGGCGTCGGCCTGGCTCCACCACATGGTGGTGCCGCCGCCGAGCCAGTCGTCGTCCGTGCCGGTCCAGGCGTCCTGGCCGGTGGTCGCCAGCAGCCGGCCGCCGGGGCGCAGCCACCGGGCGATGGCGCGCAGGAGGCGGGGCTGCCGGTCGAGCGGCATGTGGATCAGCGCGTAGAGGCAGACCACGGCGTCGAAGGACGCCGCCGGGAAGTCGAGGTCGGTGGCGTCCGCGCGGAGGAAGGCGGCGCCGGGGACCAGGGCTCGGGCCCGCTCGATCTGGACGTCGCTGATGTCGACGCCGGTCACGCGGTGTCCGGCGGAGGCGAGGCGGCGGGCCACGGGGACGCCGCAGCCGCAGCCGATGTCCAGGACGTGCCCGCGCCGGGGGAGGCCCGCCAGCAGGGCGTCGAGCCAGCGGTCGTAGTGCTCGACCGTCTCGTGGTCGCCTCGGTAGTGGTGGGAGAGGGCGTCGTAGCCGGTGCGGACGAGGTCGGCGGGATCGGTGGCCATGCCCGCAGGGTAGGCGCGCCCGCGCCGGGCGGGGGGCGGCCCGCGTCCCGGGAGGGGGGACGCGGGCCGCTTTTCGGGGGTGGGTCAGAAACCGGCGCTGATCTTGGTGAACTGCCAGTCGGTCTGGTCGGTGCCGCTGCCGGGGCGGTCGCGGTTGACCGACCAGAAGGTGAACCGGGCCAGGCCGTGCGACGTGGCCCAGTCGCGGATCCGCGTCCAGATCGCGGTCGTGGTGATCTCTCCCTGGTCGGAGCTGCCGTTCATGCCGGAGATGCCCATGTGGGCGTAGGCGTCGGCGTCCGACCAGCCGAAGGCGGAGGTCAGCGCGGACTTCAGGCCCTCGGACGCCTGGACGGTGTTGCCGTACATGTCGGCGCCGCCGCCGAAGTTGAACGGCATGATCGAGAAGATGTCGACGGGGACCTGGAGTTCGGCCGCGCGGTCGATGAGGCGCTTGCCCCAGTAGTTCGGTCCGGTGTTGAGCGTCGGCATCGTCAGGATCGTCTGGATCCCGGGGTTGTTCTGCTCGATGATCTTCAGCGCGCCGAGGATGCGGTCCTGGACGGCCGCGCTCTCGAACTCGTCGCTGTTCTCGATGTCGACGTCGATGGCCTTGAGGCCGTAGGCGTCGATGACCTGCTGGTAGGCGCCCGCGAGGGCCTGCGGTGTGGAGCAGTTCGGGCCGAGCTTGTTGCCCGACCAGCCGCCGATGGACGGCATCACGTCACCGCCGGCCGCGCGGATCTTGGTGATCGCCTGCTCGTCCACGCCGCCCTTGAGCGGGCGGTTGCTGTCCCACGCCGGGGTGCAGCCGCCGCCGGACAGGATGAACGCCATCGTGAACCACTTGATCCCGGACGCGTTCATCACCGTGGTCGGGTCCGGCGGGTTGCCCCAGCCGAGGTACAGGTAGGGCGCGGCGTGCCGGGAGACGGGCGGGACCGTGCAGCCGGTGGTGGTGGCGGAGACGGGCGCGCTCGCCGCGGACTCGCCGACGCCGTTGTACGCCTTGACCGTGTAGGTGTGGCTGGAGCACTTGGCCAGGCCGCTGATGGTGGTGCTCGTGCCGGTGACGGTCGCCTTGACGGACGTGCCCTCGTAGACGCGGTAGCCGCTGGTCTGGCCGGACGAGGCCGACCACGACAGCGTCAGCGACGTGTCGGTCTTGCCGGTGACGGTCGGGGCGCCGGGTGCGGACGGCGTGCCCGGCTCGGTCGTGCCGCCGTCGCAGGAGCCGCCGTTGAGCTTGCAGCCCTGGGGCGTCCCGGTGCCGCTGACGATGAAGCCGAACGAGACGGAGGAGCCGGCGGCGACGGCGCCGTTGTACTCGCGGTTGGTGAACGCGGCGTGCTGCCCGGACTTGGTGAGCAGCGCGTCCCAGTAGGTCCCGACGTAGGAGCCGGACGGGAGGTCGAACTCGACCTTCCACGACGAGATCGCCGAGCCGGTGTCGTTCTTGATCGTGTACTTGCCCTCGTAGCCCGAGCCCCAGTCGGACGCCTTGGCGAACGTCGCGGTCACCGTCGCGGCGGCGTTCGCCGGGACGGGGGAGAGCAGGGCGAGGACGAGGGCGCCGAGGGCGGTGAACAGGAAACCGGGGAGAAGTTTTCTTCGCAAGGTCACTCCCGGGAAGGAGACGGATGAGCGGGAATCCCCCGAACCCCGAGCGGGTCGTGCTGCGCGCTCCCTTCTTCTGATAGGAAACTTTCCTATAAATCGCCTGAACGGTAACCGGCCGGAAGCGCGCTGGCAACCCCCTTCCGGCGGCCCCCGGGGGGCCGCCGGGACCAGTCCCGCTCGCGGGCCGGACCAGTGCGGCGGCGGCCGGAAAAAGTCGCCGGGCGGCGGCCTCGTCAGGCCACCGCCCGGCGCTGGGGCGGGTTCGCGCGGTCTGGTTCGCGCGGGTCTAGGACGTGACGGCGCACTGGCCGCGGTCCACGCGCCGCGGGCCGGCCGCGGTGGGGCGGACGTCGAAGTCGAAGAGGGCCGTGGGCAGGTAGAGCGAGCAGCAGGCGTTCGGGATGTCGACGACGCCGCTGAGCCGGCCCTCGATCGGCGCGGCCCCGAGGATGAGGTACGCCTGCTCGCCGGTGTAGCCGAACTTCTTCAGGTACTCGATGGCGTTCAGGCAGGCGTTCCGGTAGGCGAGCGTGGCGTCGGTGAAGTGGTTCGTGTCCGTCTCGTGGTCGACGGAGATGCCGATGAAGGAGATGAACTCGTCGTAGCGCGGCTCGACGTTGCCCGGCATGAATATCGGGTTGGTGGTGACGCCGTACTTCTCCATGCCGCCCTTGATGAGGTCGACGTGCAGGTCGATGAAGCCGCCCATCTCGATGGCGCCGCAGAAGGTGATCTCGCCGTCGCCCTGGCTGAAGTGCAGGTCGCCGCCGGACAGCATGGCGCCGGGGACGAAAACCGGGAAGAACACGCGCGAGCCCCGGCTGAAGTTCTTGATGTCCTGGTTGCCGCCGTTCTCGCGCGGCGGGACGGTCCGGGCTCCCTCGCGTCCGATGCGCTCCAGGTCGGCGCCGCCGAGGCGGCCCGCGAGGACCTCCCGGGGCTCCGGCGGCAGGGCGAGCGGCGGCACCCGGTCGGGGTCGGTGTCGATGAGGGCCTGCTCGCGGGCGTTCCAGCGGCGCAACATGTCGGCGGACGGCGCCGTGCCGAACAGGCCGGGGTGGGTGATGCCGGTGAAGCGGACGCCGGGGATGTGGCGCGAGGTCGCCTGCTGGCCGTGGAAGTCCCAGATGGCCTTGTAGGCGTCGGGGAAGTGGTCGGTGAGGAAACCGCCGCCGTTATCGCGGGCGAAGATGCCGGTGTAGCCCCAGCCCTGCCCGGCGACGCCGCCCTTCTCCTGCGGGACGGGGCCGATATCGAGGATGTCGACGATGAGGAGGTCGCCGGGCTCGGCGCCCTCGACCGCGATGGGGCCGCTCAGCATGTGGTTGACGTTCAGGTTCAGGTCCCGGATGTCGTTGGCCGAGTCGTTGTCGCCGACCTGCCCGTCCATCCATTCCCGCGACTCGATGCGGATCTCCGACCCCGGGCGGACGGTGGCCGCCGCCGGGATGTCGGGATGCCACCGGTTGTGTCCGGGCACCCTCTGGTCGCGCATGGATTTCGACTGGTCGACGCTGAACACGACCTCGGGCATCTTTTCCTCCGGTGCTTTCCCTGCGTTTCTCTGTTTCCGGTCAAGGGTGGGGGAGTTGTGCGTGCCTGGGGTCGGCGGGCGGTGCGGGCGCGCGCGGCGGCGCGGCCGGCGGGCGGCCGACCACGCGGGGCTCGTGCGCACTGGCCTCCTGGGCGTCGTAGGCGCGGGCGAGCGGGCGGGACGTGCGGGTGACCAGCGGCGGAGTGAAGACGCGGGGCGCCTCGCCGCCGCAGGACGCGCAGGGCTCCGCCGGCCCGGCCGTCCCGATCGGCCGGGAGACGTCGAACGGTCCGCACCCCGCGCACCGGTACCGGTAGATGGCCACGGCAGCCTCCAATGCCTCCACGGCGGACCATTCCGCGGAGAACGGCGGATAAACGGGTCGGTGAGCGGCGGGAAGAGCGGTATTCCGGTGGAAGTCGCCGCCGTTCACTGACATGATCGTTCTGTTCTATGACAAGGGGTGATATGTCGAGGTATTCCAGATTTACCGCCGGGGTTGCCGCGCTGGCGGTCGGCGGCGGGCTGCTCGTCGGAGGTCTCGCCGGCCCGGCCGGCGCCGCCGCGCTGCAGTTCCGCATCGAGGTGCCCAAGACCGTCTCCGTGGGGAAGGGCGAGTACGACAAGTCCTGCGCCATGGACGTCTGGGCCTGGGGTGTCGAGGGGTCCGGCGTCGCCTACTCCAAGGCGTACATGATCGAACCCGACGGCACGACGTGGCCCGTCTACAAGCGCGTCCTGCCGGGCCAGCAGGTCGGCTGGGGCGTGGGCTGCCCGTCCACCATCGACGACCTGGGCAAATGGCGGGTCCGGCTCGTCGCCTACAACCGGAGCGGCAAGGCCCTCGGCAGCCGCGAGAAGTACTGGTACGAGAAGTTCGACACGGTCATCCAGAGCTACAACGCCGCGCCCGAGCCGGTCCGGAAGGGCGGCACGCTCACCGTCTCGGGCCGCCTCCGCCGTGTCGGCGACCTGGGGCTCGGGTACACCGCGTACCCGGGCAAGACGATCCGGGTCTACTTCATGGCCAAGGGCACGTCGTCCTGGTCGTACATGGGGTCCACCAAGACCGCCAAGGACGGGCGCTTCCGCAAGGGCTTCACGGCCGAGCGGGACGGCATCTGGCGCGCCTACTTCCCCGGGACGAGCAACTTCGACCGGCAGAAGTCGCGGGACGACTACATCGACGTCCGCTGACACCGTCCGCAGACGCCGTCCGCTGACACTGTCCGCTGACACTGTCCGCTGACACCCGACCGGCGGCGGCCCCGGGCCGCCGCCGGAACCCGGCGGGCGGGGCTTGCTAACCTTGGCAATTTGTCATGTTGCTACTCCGGCGGGGAGAGCCAGGAGATGGTGCCACGGATGGTCCGCGGGTGGGCGCGGTGAGCGCTCCGCTGTACCAGTTGAAGGCGGAGTTCTTCAAGACGCTGGGGCATCCGGCCCGGATCCGGGTGCTGGAGCTGCTGAGCGAGCGCGACCACGCGGTGGCCGAGATGCTGCCGGAGGTCGGCATAGAGCCGGCGCACCTGTCGCAGCAGCTCGCGGTCCTGCGCCGGGCCGGCCTCGTCGTCTCCCGCAAGGAGGGGGCGACGGTCATCTACTCGCTGACCAGCCCGCGGGTGGCGGAACTGCTCGCGGTGGCGCGGGAGATCCTGACCGGGGTGCTGTCCGGGCAGGCGGAGCTGCTGGACGAGATGCGCGCCTCCGGCCCCGGCGGGCGGACGCGCGGGCAAGGCTGACGGGCAAGGCTGACGGGCACGGCTGACGGGCACGGCTGACGGGCGGGGCCGCCCGATCGACGGCTTTCGCATGCTTATGAGTTGCTAAAATCGGCAATTGCGCATGTCACTATCGAGGCCGGGGAGCGGTGTGAGAGACCTGTTCCGCAAGATCCGCACGACCGGGCGCGCCGCCGAGGACGCACCCCCGGCGCCCGCGCCCGCGCTTCCCGAGCGCGCCCGCGACCTCGCCGGGTCGGTCCAGGTCCGGCACGTGGACGCGGGGTCCTGCAACGGCTGCGAGGTGGAGATCGCCTCGGCGTTCGGCCCGGTGCACGACGCCGAGCGCTACGGCGCGCGGCTGGTCGCCTCGCCCCGGCACGCCGACGCGCTCCTCGTGACGGGGCCGGTCACGCGGAACATGGAGGCGGCCCTCCGCCGCACGTACGAGGCCGTCCCCGAGCCGAAGGTCGTCGTAGCGCTGGGCGACTGCGCGCGCAACTGCGGCGTGTTCGCCGGGGCGTACGGGGTCGCGGGCGCCGTCAGCGACGTGGTCCCGGTGGACGTCGAGGTGCCGGGCTGCCCGCCCGCGCCGGAGGCGATCGTCGCGGCGCTGCGCGGGCTGACCGGCCGATGACGTCCACCGCGTTCGCGGCGGCCCTCGCCCTGAACCTCGCCGCGGCGGTGGCGGGGCTCGTCCTGCCGCGCGGGGCCCGGCGGGCGGCGGCCGGGACGCTCACGGCGGCCGGGGGAGCGGCCGCCGCCGCCGCGGGCGCCGCGGCGATGCTGGGCGGGGAGTGGAGCGCCCGGCTGCCCGGCCTGCTGCCGCTCGCGGGCGTGCGGCTGGCGCTGGACCCGCTGGGCGGCCTCTTCCTCGCCGTCACGGGGGCGGTGGCCGTGTGCGCGGCCGTCTACGGCATCGGCTACACCCGGCACGGCGACCTGGGCGGACGCGTCCCGCAGGCGATGCTCCCGGTGTTCGCGGCGGCGATGGCGCTCGTCCCGGCGGCGGCGAGCGTGAGCACGTTCCTGCTGGCGTGGGAGCTGATGGCGCTGGCGTCCCTGCTGCTGGTCGTGGCCGAGCACCGGAGCCGGGACGAGGTCCGCGCGGCGGGGCTCTGGTACGCGGTCATGACGCATCTCGGGCTCGTGGTGATCCTCGCCGGGCTCGCCGGGTTCGCGGCGGCCGCGCACGGCGAGTCGTTCGAGCGGCTCCGCGCGGCGGCGGACGGGCTCCCGCCGGCGGGACGCGCCGCCGTGTTCCTCGCGGTCCTGTTCGGTTTCGCGTCCAAGGCGGGGATCGCCCCGCTGCACGTGTGGCTGCCGCGCGCCCATCCGGAGGCGCCGAGCCACGTGTCGGCGCTGATGAGCGCCGCCATGGTGAACCTCGGCGTGTACGGGATCGTGCGGGTCGGGTTCGACCTGCTGGGCGGCGGTCCGGCCTGGTGGTGGCTGATCGTGCTCGCGGCGGGCGGCCTCTCGGCCCTATACGGCATCCTCCAGGCGGCCGTGGCCGCCGACCTCAAACGGCTCCTGGCCTACTCGACCTGCGAGAACATGGGCCTGGTCCTGGTGGGCGTCGGAGCGTCCGGGCTGTTCGCGGCGTCGGGCGCGCGCACGCTGTCCGCCCTCGCGCTGACCGCCGCGCTGCTGCACATCGTCAACCACGCCGGGTTCAAGACGCTGCTGTTCCTCGCGGCGGGATCGGTCCTGCACGCCACCGGCACCCGCGACCTGGACGCCCTCGGCGGCCTCCGGACCCGGATGCCCGCGACCACGGCGCTCTTCGGCGTCGGCGCGCTGATGGCCTCCGCGCTCCCGCTCGGCAACGGCTTCGTCAGCGAGTGGCTGCTGCTGCAGAGCCTCGTCCACGCCCTGCCGACCGGCGGGACGGTCATCGCGGTCACGATGCCGCTGGCCGTGGCGGCGGTGGCGCTGTCGGCGGGGCTCGCGATCGCCGCGTTCGTGAAGGCGTTCGGGGTCGGGTTCCTCGCGCGGGCCCGCGGCGCGGCGGCCGAGCGGGCCCGCGAGGCGCCCGCGCCGATGCTCGCCGGGATGGCCGCGGCCGCCGGCGCCTGCGTCGTGCTGGCGCTGTCGCCGGGGCTCGTCCTGCCCGCGATCGCGCGGCCGGTGGCCGTCGCCGTGCCGGGCCCGGACGCCGTGTCGGGCCCGGTGACGCTCCGCCTCGCCGGGCTGTCCGGCACCATGTCGCCGCTGCTCATCGCCGTGTTCCTGCTGGTCGCCGCCGTCGGGCTGCTCGCGCTGCTGCGCGCCGCCGCGACCCGCCGGGCGGCCCGCCGCCCGGCCCGGCTGTGGGACTGCGGCGCCGGGCCCATGACCGCGCGGATGGAGTACACCGCGACGTCGTTCGCCGAGCCGCTGCAGCGCGTCTTCGACGACGTGCTCGCCCCCGAGACCGACCTCGACGTCACCCCGCTGAAGGAGTCGGCCTACCTCGTGGACAGCGTGACCTACCGGACGCGGATCGGCGACCGGGTCGAGCACCGGCTGTACCGTCCCGTCCTCGCGGCGGCGGCGCGGACCGGGGAGGCGGCGCGCGGCCTCGCCAACGGCAGCGTGCACCGCTACGTCGGGTACGGCTTCTACGCCGTCACCGGCCTGCTGATCGCCCTGGCGGTGGTCCGGTGAGCGGGATCCTCGGGGCGGTGCTCCAGGTCGTCCTCGTGGCGGCCGGCGCGCCGCTGCTGGTCGGGCTGATGCGGCAGGTCCGCGCGCGGGCGGAGGGACGCGCCGGGGCCGGCGTCCTGCAGCCGTGGCGCGACCTGCGCAAACTCCTCCGCAAGGAGCCGATCACGCCGCACGGCACCGGCCCGCTGTTCCGCATGGCGCCGCTCGTCCTCGCCGGGTCGACGCTCGTCGTCGCCGCCGTGGTCCCGCTCGTCACGACCCGGTCCCCGCTGGACGGGGCCGCCGACCTGTTCGCCGTGACCGCGCTGCTCGCGCTCGGCACGGTCGCGCTCGCGCTCGCCGCCCTCGACACCGGCACCGCGTTCGGCGGCATGGGCGCCAGCCGCGAGATGGTCGTGCTGGCGCTCGTGGAGCCCACCATCCTGCTGTCGACGTTCGCGCTGTCGGTGCGCGCCGGCTCCACCAACCTCGGCGCGATCGTCACCGCGACGCTCGACGACCCGCAGCGCGCCGTGTTCCCCGCGAGCCTGCTCGCCCTCGTCGCGCTCGTGGTCGTCGTCATCGCCGAGGCGGGGCGGATGCCGGTGGACAACCCGTCCACCCACCTCGAACTGACGATGATCCACGAGGCGATGGTGCTGGAGTACGCGGGGCCCGACCTCGCGCTCGTCGAGTGGGCGTCGGCGATGCGGCTGACCGTGCTGCTCGGCCTGCTGTCGAACCTCTTCGTCCCGTGGGGCGTCGCGGGGGACTCCCTCGCGCTGCTGCCGGTCGGCGTCGCCGCCATCGCCGCCAAGGTCGCGGCGGCGGGCGCCGTCCTCGCCGCCGCCGAGGTCTTCATGGCGAAGCTCCGCATGTTCCGGGTGCCGGAGCTGCTCGCCGGCTCGTTCGTGCTGGCCCTGTTCGCCGTCGCCTCGTCCTTCTTCCTGGTGGCGCCGTGAACCACACGACCTATGTCCAGCTCCTCAACGCGTCCTGCGGCGCGTTCCTGCTCGCCGGGGTGCTGGTGCTGTGGCGCCGCGACCTCGCCGCGATCGTGCGGCTGTTCGCGCTGCAGGGCGCGGCGCTCGCGCTGCTCATCGCGGTCCTCGGCGTCCACGAGGGCGACGCCGGCGTGGTCGCGCTGGCCGCGGGCGTCGGGGCGCTGCGGACGCTGCTGCTCCCGTGGCTGCTGCGCCGCGCCCTGGCCGGGGGCGGGACGAGCCGCGAGACGCAGCCGCTGGTCAACGTGGCGGCCTCGCTCACCGTCGCGGCGCTGCTCGGCCTGCTCTGCTACGCCGTCACCCGCCCCATCGTGCGGCTGGACCCGACGCCCGCGACCCACGCCGTGCCGGTCGCGCTGACCGTCGTGCTGATCGGGCTCTTCGTGCTGGTGACGCGGCGCCGCGCCGTGTCCCAGATCGTCGGGTTCCTGCTCATGGACAACGGCATCACCGCGGTCGCGTTCCTCACCGCCTCGGGGGTGCCGCTCGTCGTGGAGCTCGGCGTCTCGCTCGACGTCCTGCTGGCGGTGCTGGTGCTCCAGGTGCTGACCGCGCGGATGCGGGCCGCCTTCGGCGACACCGACCTGGACGACCTGCGGGAGCTGCGCGACTGATGACCCTGCTGCTGATCGCCCCCATCGGGGCGCCGCTGCTGGCCGCCGCGTGCCAGGCCGCCCTCGGGTGGCGGCGCGGGACGTCCTGGCTCGGCGCCGCCGCCGCCGCGGTGGTGCTGGCCTGCGGAATCGCGCTGGCCGCGACCGACCCGCAGACCGGGCCCGGCGGCCTGCTGCGCGCCGACGCGCTCAGCGCGTTCATGCTCATCGTGATCGGCACCGTGGCGCTGCCCGCGATGCTCGCGAGCCCCGCCTACCTGGCCGCCGAGGGGACGTCCCCGCGCGATGCGCGCCGGTACGGCGTCCTCACCCAGGCGTTCGTCGCCGCGATGGCGCTCGCCGTGCTGGCCGCGAGCCTCGGCATGCTGTGGGTCGCGATCGAGGCGACCACGGTGGTGACCGCGTTCCTCGTCGGACACCGCCGCACCCGCAACGCGACCGAGGCCGCCTGGAAGTACGTCGTGATCTGCTCGGCCGGGATCGCGCTGGCCTTCCTCGGCGTCGTGCTGCTGCACTTCGCCGCGCAGCAGGCGCACGTCCCGGCCGCCGGCTCGCTCGGCTGGGCGGATCTCGCCGCCCACGCCGGGCGCCTCGACCCCGACGTCACGCGCATCGCCGTCGCGCTGCTCGTCCTCGGATTCGGCGCCAAGGCCGGGCTCGCGCCGCTGCACGCCTGGCTGCCGGACGCGCACGGCCAGGCGCCGGCGCCGGTGTCCGCGCTCATGTCCGGCGCCCTGCTGTCGGTCGCCTTCTACGCCGTGCTGCGGGTCAAGGTGATCGCGGACGCGGCGCTCGGCGCCGGGTTCGTCCGGACGCTGCTGCTGACCGTCGCGCTGGCGTCCCTCGCGCTCGCCGCCGCCCTGCTGCTCGGGCAGCGCGACTACAAGCGGATGCTCGCCTACTCCAGCATCGAGCACATGGGCCTGATCGCGCTCGGCGCCGCGATCGGGACCCGGCTCGCCATGGCCGCCGTCCTGCTGCACGTCCTCGGGCACGGGCTCGCCAAGACGGTCGCGTTCCTCGCCGCCGGGCACCTCCAGCAGGCCGCCGGGACCAGCCGGATCGGCGCCGCGCGCGGCGTCGCCGCCCGCGCCCCGCTGGCCGCCGCCGCGTTCGGCGCCGCCGTGCTCGCGCTGCTCGGCTTCCCGCCGTTCAGCCTGTTCGCCAGCGAACTCGCCGTCTTCCGCGCCGGGTTCGCCGCCGGCCTCGGCTGGGCCGTCGCCGCCGCGCTCGCGCTGCTGCTCGCCGCCACCGCCGCCATCGCCGCCGGGACGGCCCGGATGCTGCTCGGCGGCCCGCGCACCGGGCCCGGCGCCGCGACACCGCCGTCCCGCCCGCCGCTCGGCGCGGCCGCCGCCCTGCTGCTCGGCCTGCCCGTCTGCGCCGCGGTCGGGATCGGCCTCGGCCCCCTGCACGGGCTCCTCCTCGACGCCGCCGCCGTCCTCGGAGCGCACTGATGACCACGACCGCCGACGACATCGACCCCGCCCGGCTGCCCGAGCGCGCCGCCGCGCTGCTGAGCGGCGGGCACCGCCTCGCCCTGGCCGCCGCCCACGAGGACCCGGACGGCCTCCGCGCCGTCTACCTGTTCACCGCGCCCGGCCCGGACCGGCGCACCGAACTGCACGTCCGCCTCGACCGGGACGACCCGGCCGTGCCGAGCCTCGCCGGGCTCAGCTTCCCCGCCGGACGGTTCGAACGGGAGATGCACGACCTGTACGGGATCGTCCCGACCGGCCATCCGCTGCCGCGCCGGCTCGTCCGGCACCACCACTGGCCGCGCGGGTGGTACCCGATGCGCGCCGACGCCGGGCCGCCGCCCCCGTTCGGCGACCCCGCGGGCCCCTACCCGTTCGTCCGGGTCGACGGGCCCGGCGTGTACGAGATCCCGGTCGGTCCGGTGCACGCCGGGATGATCGAGCCGGGCCACTTCCGGTTCTCCGTCGTCGGCGAGAGCATCCTGAAGCTGAAGGCGCGGCTCTGGTTCGTCCACAAGGGGCTGGAGGAGCTGTTCCAGGGGCGCCCGCCGGGCGACGCGCTGCAACTGGCCGAACGCGTCAGCGGCGACACCACCGTCGGGCACGCCCTCGCCTTCTGCCTCGCCGTCGAGGACGCCGCCGGCTGCGTCGTATCGCCCGGCGCGCAGCGCAGGCGGGCCCTCCTGCTCGAACTCGAACGCCTCTACAACCACGTGACCGACCTCGGCGCGCTCTGCAACGACGTCGGCCACTCGATCCTGAACGCCCAGTTCGGACGCATCCGCGAGCAGCTGCTCAGGCTCAACGCCGACGTGACCGGCCACCGGCTGCTGCGCGGCGGGGTGCTGCTCGGCGGCGCCGTCCTGCGCGCCGTGCCCGACCCCGCCGCGCTCCAGGCCATCGGCGCCGACGTCGCCGAACTCGCCGGCCTCGCGCTCGGGCACACCGTCGTCGCCGACCGCTTCACCGGCACCGCGCCGCTGTCCGCCGCTGCCGCGCGCGACCTCGGCGCCCTCGGCCCGGTCGCCCGCGCGAGCGGCGTGGACGCCGACGCCCGCCGCGACCACCCCTTCACCGACCTGCGCCCGGCGCTGACCGTCCCCACCGCCGGGACCGGCGACGTGCTCGCCCGGTTCCAGATCCGGGTGCGCGAGATCGCCGCGTCGATCGAGATCGTCCGCGACCTCGCCTACGCGATGAACCCCGGCCTGGTCTCCGCCTGGCCGCCGACCGGCCGCCCCCGGCGCGCGTCCGGCGTCGGGATCGTGGAGGGCTGGCGCGGCGCCATCGTCCACCGCGTCGAACTCGCCCCGGACGGGACGCTGGCCCGCGTGAAGATCGTGGACCCGTCGTTCCTCAACTGGCCGGCCCTGCCGGTGGCGCTCAACGGCACGATCGTCCCCGACTTCCCGCTGGTCAACAAGAGCTTCAACCTGTCCTACGCCGGCAACGACCTCTGACCGCGCCGGCCGCGCGCGGCAGGCTCAGTGGTGCCAGGGGAGGCGGACGGGCTCGGCCGGGACGACGCCGGAGAGCAGGTCGGTGAGCAGCTCCGCGAGCCCGAACGGGTAGACCGGGTCCCGCGCGCCGGCCAGCTCGCCGAGCGTCCACCAGCGGTGGGCGCCGACGTGCTCGCGTTCGATCGGGGTGAACCCCGTGGTGTCGATGTCGTAGGCGGCCGTGCGGTACAGGAAGAAGTCGTCCCGGAACAGGCCCTTGGCCCAGCCGAGGTCGGCGTGGCCGGAGGTCACGGCGACCTGCGGGCCGAGGTCGCCGGGGGAGACGGCCAGGCCGGTCTCCTCGCGCAGCTCGCGGGCCGCCGCGGCGCGCAGGGTCTCGCCCGGCTCGATGCCGCCGCCCGGAGTGATCCAGCAGTACCCCGAGGCGGGGTCGCCGCCGGTCAGCGGCCAGCGGAACAGCAGGACGCGGTCGGCGTCGTCCACGAGCAGCACCCGCGCGGTGCGCCGCCGGTAGTTCTCGCCGGGCGCCGGGTCGCCGGCGGTGCGGCCGCCGGGCGGCGCACTCGTCATGTGGCGACTTCGGCGCTCAGCTTGGCGAGCTGCGCGTCGTAGATGCTCCGCAGCCCCTTGGGGGCGAAGGTGCGCTCGAAGAACCCGCCGATGCCGCCCGCGCCGTCCCAGGTGGTCGTGACCTGGACGCGCGCGCCGCCGTCCGCCGGGGAGACCGTCCAGGTGGTGACCATGGACGAGTTGGCGTCCCGCTCGACCAGCCGGTTCTCATCGGGGGTGCTGACGGTGAACAGGCAGTCGCGCACCCGCTTGCTGGTGGCCGCGAGCTTCCAGTGCACGACCGTGCCCGCGCCCTGGCCGCCCTCCCGCACCTCGTACTCGCTGAAGTGCTCGGTCAGCATCCGGGACCGCACGCCCGTGTAGTCGCCGAGCGCGTCGAGCACCCGCGCCGGGCTCGCCTGCAAGGTCGTCTCCGCGGTGACCACGACTTTTCCCATGCGGCCCATCCTCCCACCGCGCCGGACCCCCGGTGCCGCGCCCCCGGACGTGTCGGCACCTTTACCAGGCATTTTTCCTGGAGCAGCCCATGGAGTTACCGAAGATCGAAAATCGGGCGGATCGGGCCCCTAGAATCATGCGATCGCTACCCGCCAGGGGAGGTCCGTCATGAGCGGTGAGCATCATCCGGAGTGGGTGATCGACCCCGAGACCCCCAGCGTCGCCCGCATGTACGACTACTACCTCGGCGGCAAGGACAACTTCGCCGCCGACCGCGCCGCCGCCGACCAGGTGGTCGCGGCCATGCCGAACGTCCTGGAGTTCACCCGCGCCAACCGCGCGCTGCTGTCGCGGGCCGTCACGATGATGGCCGCGCGCGGCGTCCGGCAGTTCCTCGACATCGGCTCCGGGCTCCCGACGCAGGAGAACGTGCACGAGGTCGCGCAGCGCGCCGCTCCCGGCTCCCGCGTCATCTACGTCGACAACGACCCCATCGTCCTCGCGCACGCGCGGGCGCTGCTGGCCGACAACCCGCTGACCACCGTCGTGCAGGCCGACCTGCGCGAGCCGGAGACGATCCTGGGCCATCCCGAGGTCAAGGCGCGGATCGACTTCACGCAGCCGGTCGGGCTGTTATTACTGGCCATCCTGCACTTCATCCCGGACGAGGAGCGCCCCGCCGAGATCGTGGCGAGGCTGCGCGCCCCCTTGGCGCCGGGCAGCTATCTGGCCATCTCCCACGGCCACCGGGGCGAGGTCACGCAGGACGTCGAGGACCAGGTGCGCTCCGCCTACGGCCGGACCGGCGCCGGCGACATCATCCCGCGCGGGGCCGCCGAGGTGACGGCGTTCTTCGCGGGCACCGAGCTGGTCGGGCCCGGCCTGGTCCAGGTCGCCGACTGGCGGGCGGACGCCGAACCGTTCCGGTCCGACATGTCCCGGCCGGGCTTCCTCGCCGCCGTGGGACGGGTGGTGTGATGCTGCCCCTCGGTTTCCTGTTCAGCCGGGCGTTCAGCGAGGACCCGTACGCCGCCTACGCGGAACTGCGGGCCTCCGGGCCGGTCCACCCGATCGACTTCCCCGAGGGGGCCACCGCGTTCCTGGTGGTCGACCACGAGCACGGCCGCGCGGCCCTGGCCGATCCGCGCCTGTCCAAGGACGTCGCGCACAGCGCCGTACCGGTGAACGGCGAGCAGTTCTTCGGCGGCACCATGCTCGCCATGGACCCGCCCGACCACACCCGGCTGCGCGGGCTGATGGCCAAGGCGTTCACGTCCCGGCGGGTGGAGCGGCTGCGGCCCCGCGTCCAGGAGATCACCGACGGGCTGCTGGACGGCATCGCGGCGCGCGGCGCGGCGGACCTGATCGAGGACCTCGCCGTCCCGCTGCCGGTGCAGGTCATCTGCGAGCTGCTCGGCGTGCCCGCGTCCGACCGGGCCCGGTTCCGCGAGTGGACGGCCGTGCTGACCGTCCCGGCGCTGACCTCCGACGCCCGCGCCCACCGCCGCGAGGTCGCCCGCGCGTTCAACGGCTACCTGACCGAGGTCATCGCCGAGCGGCGCGCCCGTCCGGAGGACGACCTCGTCAGCGCGCTCATCAACGCCCGCGATGGGGACGCCGCGCTGACCGAGCCGGAGTTGCTGGCCGGTATCGCGCTGCTGCTCATCGCGGGGCACGAGACCACGGTCAACCTCATCGGCAACGGCGTGCTCGCGCTGCTCCGGGAGCCCGACCAGATGGCGCTGCTCCGGGCCGAGCCCGAGCTGCTGCCGGCGGCCGTCGAGGAGCTGCTGCGCTACGACGGCCCGGTGGAGCGGGCCAGCCAGCGCATCGCCCTGGAGGACATGGAGATCGCGGGCACGTTCGTCCCGAAGGGCGCCTGGGTGCACGTCTCGCTCGGCGCGGCCGACCGCGACCCCGCCGTGTTCGACGACCCCGACCGGCTGGACGTGACGCGCGCCCCGAAGCGGCACGTCGCCTTCGGCCACGGGCTCCACTTCTGCCTCGGCGCACCGCTGGCCCGGCTGGAGGGGCAGATCGCGATCGGCGGCCTGCTGGACCGCTTCCCCGGCCTGGCCCTCGCCGTCCCGCCCGCCGACCTGCGGCACCACCGCACCGGCTCCATCGTCCGAGGGCTGGTCGCCCTTCCCGTCCGCGTCTGACGGCTCCGCGTCCGATCCGTCACCACCAGCCGAAGGCGAGCCAGGTGAGGAGCGGCGCGACCGGGATCGAGACGAGCCCGTAGACGAGGAGCTGGCGGAACAGGCGGGGCCGTGCCGAGGGTTCGGCGGCGCCGAGGATCAGGCCGCCGGTGATGCCGAGCGGGTTGATGTCGACCAGCACCGAGGCCAGCGCGAGGGCGAGCACGCCGCCGACCGGGGACACGCCGTCGGCCACCAGCGGGGGCAGCAGCGGCATCGTCGTGATGAACACCGCGATCGAGCTGGCGGCGAACGAGGTCACCCCGGCGATGTAGCACAGCACCAGCAGGCTGAGCAGCGGCGACCCGTCCACCCTGAGCAGGTCGCTGATCTGCTTGAACGCGCCGAGGTGCTGCATCAGGCCGACGTAGGTCAGCAGGCCGCCGATCAGCAGGACGACGTTCCACGGGATCCGCGACACGATCTCGCCGGACGGCAGCCGGAGCGCCAGTTGCAGCACCAGCGCCGCGGTCAGGCCGAGGTAGCCCACGTTCATGTCGAAGCCGACCGAGAGCGCGACGACCGCGAGCAGGCAGAGGACCGTGAGGGCGCGGGCCCCGGTTCCCCCGCGCACGTCCGCCGGTGCCGGCGCGGCGGGGCCGTCCGCGGTGAGGGCCTGGGGCGGGGCGGTGATCCGGCCGGGCGGCACGGCGCCCGTGCGGGTGCCGACGACCAGCAGGGCCGCGCAGACGACCAGCCCGGTGACCAGGCCGCCGAGCAGGAACGTCAGCGGTGCCGAGCCGGGCAGCGCGATGCCCTGCTTCTCGCTCAGCTCCCGCGCCGTGACGCCGTAGACGGCGAGCGGCGACAGCAGCCCGCCGATGATGCCGGTGATGCCGAGGACGGCGGCGATCAGCGGCGAGATCCGGTACCGGGCGGCGAAGCCCAGCGCGATCGGGGACACGATCGCGGTCGCGGCGGCGGGCAGGGTGCCGACCGCGGTGAGCACGGCGCCGATGACGAACGGGACCAGCACGATGAGCACGAGCCGCCCGCGGACGAGGCGCAGCAGCAGGTCGAGCAGCCAGTCCAGGGTGCCGTTGAGGTGGGCGACGGCGAACAGGGCGGTGACCCCGACGATCAGCACGAAGAAGTCGGCGGGGAAGAAGCCGGTCACCTCGTCGGTGGCGACGTCGGCGGCGAGGCCGAGCAGGAACGCGGCGGCGAGCGCGCCGAGCCCGAGGTCGAACGCGGGGAGAAGGGTCGCCGCGAACAGGGCGACCAGCACGATGATGGACAGGGTCGCCATTCAGACCACTCCTCGGTGGCGCAGGTCGGCGATCTCCGGGTCCCCGAGCCCGGCGAGGTCGCGCAGTACTTCGGCCGTGTGCTCGCCGAGGGCCGGCGCGGCGCCGCCGATGACGGCGCCGAAGCCGGAGAAGCGGCCGGCCGGCGCCTGCATGAGGCGGCGGCGGCCGGTCCGCTCGTCCAGCACCTCCACCACCGACCCGCGGGCGCGGATGTGCGGGTCGGCGCAGATGTCGGCCGCCGAGTTCACCGGGCCCGCCGCGACCCCGGCGTCCCGCAGCAGCGCCATGAGCGGGTCGAGGTCGCGGGCGGCGACGAACGCGGCGACCCGCGCCTCGATCTCCTCGCGGTGCTCCAGCCGGGCGGTCATGGAGTCGTGGACGGCGAGGTCGGGGGCGTCCATGACCGCGACGAGCCGGCGCCACATCTGCTCGGTGGAGGCGGGCAGTGCCAGCCAGCGGCCGTCGCGGGTCCGGTAGAGGCTGTTCGGGCTGATGTGCGGGTTCCGGTTGCCCTGCCGCCCGCGGGCCTCGCCGGTGGCGCCGTACTCGACGATGAAGTCCTCCATCATCCGCAGCAGCGGCTCGTAGAGGGGGATGTCGGCGAGCTGCGCCTCGCCGGTGCGGTCGCGCTGCCGCAGGGCGAGCATGGCCGCGAACGCGGCGTAGATGCCGGTGACGCCGTCGGCCACGGGGTAGCCGGCGAAGACCGGCGGCCGGTCCGGGTCGCCGGTCCGGTGGGTGAGGCCCGCGAACGCCTCCGCGACGCGGGCGAAGCCGGGCCGGTCGGCGTAGGGGCCGGTGCGGCCGAACGCGCTCACGTGCACCATCACGAGGTCGGGCCGGTACGCCCGCAGGTCGTCGAAGTCGATGCGGAAGCGGCGCAGCGCCGCCGGGCGGAAGTTGGTCACCACGATGTCGGCGGCGGCGGCCAGCCGCCCGACGAGGTCCGCCGCCTCGGGGCGGTGCAGGTCGATCGTGACGCTCCGCTTGGCGCGGGCCAGCATCGCCCAGGCGGCCGACTCGCCGTCCTCCAGCGGCGGGTAGCGGCGCGCCGGGTCGCCCTCGGCGGGATGCTCGATCTTGATCACCTCGGCGCCGAACTCGCCGAGCAGCGAGGACGCCAGGGGGCCGGCCAGGATCGTCGACACGTCCAGGACGCGCACTCCGCTCAGCGGACCGTCAGGCACCGGGGATTCCTTTCACTGGAGGACGTTCGGGCAGATCGGAGAACCGACCTACGCACAATGCACCGGCGGTGACCTGCCGGGGAAGACGCGTTCTCCGTTCACGGGTGAAAGGTTCTGCTTCTATAGTCGGCCGATGCGTGTCGAACGGGCGCGGTACTTCCTGGCCGCCGTCGAGACCGGGTCGCTGCGCGCGGCCGCCGCCCGCTGCGGCGTCAGCCAGCCCGCGATCGGGCAGCAGATCGGGCTGCTGGAGGAGGAGCTCGACGTCGTCCTGCTCACCCGCGGCCGGCACGGCGTGCGGCCGACACCGGCCGGCCAGGCGCTGATCGAGCCGCTCGGCCGGCTCGTCGCCGCCGAGGACGCGGTGCGCGCGTCGGCGATGGAGGCGAGCGGCGCCTACCGGGGCCGGGTCCAGATCGGGGCCGTCTCGGTGGCCGCGGAGACGATCATCGCCCCGGTGGTGGGGCGGCTGCGGGAGCGGCATCCGGGGCTGCGGTTCGGCGTGCGCGAGGGCGCCTCGGGCGCCATCGAGGACGCCGTGCTCGACGGCGAGCTGGACTTCGGGGTCGTCACCATGCCGGAGGGCCCGGCGGCGCCGGGGCTGAGCAGGACGCCGCTCGCCTCCGCCCCGCTCGGGATCTTCGTCCGCACCGACCATCCGCTCGCCGGGCGCGGGGAGGTCCACTGGCGCGACCTCGGGACCTGGCCGGTCGTCACCATGCGGGCGGGCACGGTGATGTGGGAGACGCTGCACCGGCACGTTCCCGAACCCGACGTCGTCGTCCAGGCCATGTCGGCGCGCACCGTCAAGGTGATGGTGGCGCGGGGGGCCGGGCTCGGCGTCCTCGCCCGCTTCCCCACCTCGGCCGACATCGCCGGCCTGGTCTGGCTGCCGCTGCGCGACGCGCCGCCCGTTCAGCTGTGCCTGACCCAGCGGCGGGACGGGCGGCCCTCGCCGTCCGCGCTCATCGTCCGGCGGCTCATCCGCGCGGAGGCGGACGGGCTCGCCGGACGGGAGCCGGCGGCGCGCGGGGTCAGCTGATCGCGCAGGTGTCGACCACGTTCCCGGACTCCTGCCGGGGGACGGTCGTGCTCGGCGGGGGCGCCTGGCCGCCGCGCGGGGCGGTCCAGCGTTCGAGGGCGTCGAACGCCGTCCGCATGCAGGGCAGCAGCGGGCGCATCCGGTCCGGGAACATGTCGTATTCGAGGTCGAGGTGGGAGGCGCCCTCGATCCGGTAGTAGCGGTGCAGCGCGCCCCTGCCCCGCTCCCGGACCTTGCGGTCGTAGGCGTCGCCGTGTACCTTGATCGGGAGGAGCGTGTCCAGGGTCCCCTGCACCGTGATCAGCGGCTTGCCGATGCGGCCCGTCATCCCGAGCCGCTCCACCGTCCTGTGGACGCTCCTGGGACGCGCGTGGTAGCGGTAGTCGGTGTCGCAGTTCGGCGTGCCGCTCTCGCAGTAGGGGACGCCCGCCTCCAGGTCGCCGTCGTAGGACGGGTCGACCTCCTCGCGGTAGATGCGCTGCGTGTTGTCCCAGAGGACGCTGTAGTTGAAGTCCCAGAGGAACTCCGAGCCCGGCGCGAAGCCCGCCTCGAGCATCGCGGCATGCGCCGCCGGGTCGCCGGTCGCCGCGTACTTCGGGTAGTTGCGCAGCGCCACCGGCAGGTAGACCAGCGCGTTGTCGCCGCCGTCCCGGGGCCAGTACGTGCCCTCGGAGTCGAGGCCGCCGTCGTACAGCTCGGGGTGGTCCTCCAGGGCCTTGCGCACGAGCTGGCCGCCGTTGGAGATGCCGGCCGCGTACGTCCTGCGCAGCGGCTTGCCGTAGTGGCGGGTCACCGTCGTCCTGGCCGCGACGGTGAGCTGCGTCATCCGGCGGTACCACTCGGCGATGGCGTCGCCGGGGCGGCGGCCGTCCTTGAAGAACGTCGCGCCGTTGTTGCCCTTGTCGGTGGAGGCGAACGCGTACCCCTTCGCCAGCACCCAGTCGGAGATGGTGAAGTCGTTGGCGTACTGGAGCCGCGTCCCCGGCGCCCCGGAGACCACCAGCCCGCCGTTCCACCGCTCCGGGAGCCGGATCACGAACTGGGAGTCGTGGTTCCAGCCGTGGGTGGTGTTGAACGAGGAGTCGTCCCGGAAGTAGCCGTCGATCTGGACGCCCGGCACGCCGCTCGGGTTCTTCGTGGCGGCCGCGTGCAGGCCCGTCCACTGGGCGGGGACGGTGTGGCCGGAGGCGACCGTGCCCGCGGTCGTCAGGTCGTCCAGGCAGGCGGCGACCTGCCGTTCCGCACCGGGGACGCGGACTCGGTCCAGGCCGGCGCAGCGGGCGCCGGCCTGCGCGGACGGGACGGCCATCGCGACCAGGGGAACGGCCAGCAGCGGCCCCAGCAGGGCCGATACGACGGAGGGTCTGCGGACGACGGGCATGTGCGGCCTCCGGGGGACGACGGGACGGGGCTCGCCGGTCGGCCCCGTGCGAGAAGCCATGCTGAGCGACCGGCGGACGGCGGGGCCACGTTCCCGGGCACACTCTTCGCCCGCGTCCTGTGGTGCCTCGGGCCTGCCGATGTGCGCGGCCTCATAGCGGAGCGCCCGAATATGTGCTCGATCACCTGGTTCGCCGGCCCGGCCGCCGCCTAGCGTTCACGGTCACGGCGGCCCGGATGTGGCGCGGGTCACGCCTTGACGCGTGAGGAGGGCGCATGGGCGATCCCGTCTCGCAGGCCCCGGTGCTGAAGGCGCGGGGCCTGGTCCGGGAGTTCCGTGGTTTCCGTGCCGTGGACGGTGTGGACCTGGATGTGGGGGAGGGGTCCGTGCACGCGCTGGTGGGGCCGAACGGTGCCGGCAAGACGACGTTGTTCAACCTGCTGACCGGGTTCTTGAAGCCGACCGCGGGCAGCGTCCGGTTGGGGCGGCATGAGCTGGCGGGGCGGAGTCCGGAGGCGATCACCCGGTTGGGCGTGGCGCGCTCGTTCCAGATCACCAGCCTGTTCGCCGAGCTGACCCCGCGCCGGCACATGGAGCTGGCGCTGGCCGCCGGCACCGGGCTCGGCTGGCGGTTCTGGCGCTCCGACCGGGCGCTCGACCGCTTCGCCGGGCGCGCAGGGGAACTCCTCGCCCAGGTCGGGCTGGAGGAGCAGGCGGACGTCGCGGCGGGCGCGCTGTCGTACGGCCGCAAGCGCGCCCTGGAACTGGCGCTCGCTTTGGCTCTCGACCCCAAGGTGCTGCTGCTGGACGAGCCGACCGCCGGCATGGGTGTGGAGGACGTGGAACGCACCATCGCCCTCGTCCGCAAGATCCGGGCGGGGCGGACGGTGGTTCTGGTCGAGCACAACATGAGCGTGGTCGCGAGCCTGGCCGACCGGGTGACGGTGCTTCAGCACGGCCAGGTCCTGGTCGAAGGGCCGTATGCCGAGATCCGCCACGACCCGCGTGTGGTCACTGCCTACCTCGGAGACTCCCATGCTGCGCGTTGACGGACTGTCGGCCTGGTACGGCGAGGCCCGGGCCCTGCGCGACGTTTCGCTGCACGTCGACAAGGGCGAGATCGTGACGCTCGTCGGCCGTAACGGCGCCGGCAAGACCACGCTTCTGCGCTGCCTGATGGGACTACACGGCTCCCAAGGCAGAACCACGGGCACGATCACGCTGAGCGGTGAGGACATGCGCGGCCTGAGCTCTCATAAGCGCGCGCGCCGCGGCCTTGGTTACGTCCCGGACGACCGCGGCATCTTCGCCACCCTCTCGGTGGAGGAGAACCTCACGTTGCCGCCGCGTATGGGCGAGGGAGCCTGGCCGCTGGAGCAGGTGTACGAGACCTTCCCGCGGTTGAAGGAGCGGCGGCGGTTCCCCGGGACGAAGCTGTCGGGCGGTGAGCAGCAGATGCTCGCGCTGGCGCGGGTGCTGCGGACGGGCGCGCGGCTGCTGCTGTGCGACGAGCCCACCGAGGGCCTGTCGCCGCTGATCGTCCAGCAGATCGGCGCCATCCTGCGCGAGGTCAAGGCCGCCGGGGTGACCGTCCTGCTGATCGAGCAGAACGTGCACTTCGCCGCCACCGTCGCCGACCGCCACCACCTGCTCGCCGAGGGCCGGATCGTCGAGTCGCTCGACAGCGGCCAGGTCCGCGAGCGCGAGCACGAACTGCTCGACTACCTCGGGATCTGACGTGCCCCCGAGGCCGACTCGCCGAACCGTTGGGAACAGAGGAGACGCCTGAATGAGGATCATGGGCTGGAGCCGCGGCCTGGCCGCGACCGGGCTGCTGCTGGCGGGGTGCGCGGGCGGACCGGGCGGGAGCGGAGGGAAGATCAGCGACGGCAAGGTGGTGCTGGCCGTCCTGAACGACGCGTCGGGGATCTACGCCGACACCTCCGGCCGCGCCACCGTCGAGGCGGTCAGGATGGCCGTCGCCGACTACCGGGCGAAGTACGGCGGCAAGGCGGTGGCCGGGAAGATCGAGGTCGAGGCCGCCGACCACCAGAACAAGCCGGAGATCGCCAACTCCAAGGCGCAGGAGCTCTACGACCGCAAGAAGGCCGACCTCATCGTGGACGTCCCGACCTCGTCCGCGGCCTTCGCCGTCGCCACCATCGCGAAGAACAAGAAGAAGGTGTTCATCGACGTCGGCGCAGCCAGCACCGAGCTGGAGGGAAAGCAGTGCAACAAGTACACCTTCCACTACGGCTACAACAGCTACATGCTCGCGAACGGGACGGGCTCGGAGGTCACCAAGGACGGCCTCAAGAACTGGTACATGGTCTACCCCGACTATGCGTTCGGGCAGGACATGCAGAAGACGTTCGGCACGGCCATCAAGGGCGCCGGCGGGACGGTGGTCAAGAGCGACCCGACGCCGTTCCCGAACGACAACTTCTCCACGTTCCTGCTGAAGGCGCCGAACCTCGACCCCAAGCCGCAGGTGCTCGGATCCATGCACGCGGGCGGTGACCTGGTCAACCTGGTGAAGCAGTACAACGAGTACAAGCTGCGCGACAAGGGCGTCCGCCTAGCGGTCGGGCTGCTGTCCCTCAGCGACATCCACTCGCTCGGCCCGGACGCGCTGGCCGGGGTCCAGCACACCGACATGTGGTACTGGAACCTCGACGAGAGGTCCCGCGCCTGGGCCGACAGGTTCCAGGCCAAGACCGGTAAGCGGCCCACGTCCAACATGGGCGCCAACTACTCGGCCGCCCTGCAGTACCTGGAGGCGGTGCAGCGCGCCGGTACCGACAGGCCGGACGAGGTGGTCGCGCAGCTGGAGGGCGCCGAGATCGACGACATGTTCGCCCGCAACGCCACCATCCGCGCCGCCGACCACCTGCTGCTGCACGACGCGTACCTGTCGCAGGTGAAGCCGGCGAGCGAGGTCAAGGAGCCCTGGGACTACGAGAAGGTCCTCAAGACGGTCCCGGCGGCGGAGGCGTTCCAGCCGCAGCCGGACCCGGCCTGCGAACTCTGAGGCGGGGCCGACGTGCTGCAACAGGCGTTCAACGGCCTGGTGGGCGGGGCGTTCTACGCCCTGCTCGCCCTCGGCCTCGCCGTCATCTTCGGAATGCTCGGCGTCGTCAACCTCGCCCACGGCGCGTTCTACATGCTGGGCGCGTTCGGCGCGTTCATCGCGCTCGACTCGCTCGGCCTGAACTTCTGGCTGGCGCTCGTGCTGGTGCCACTGGCGCTGGGCGCGGCGGGGATCGTCCTGGAACGGGCGTTCATCCGGCGGCTGACCCTGCTGGATCCGCTCTACAACTTCCTGTTCACCTTCGGTCTGGCGCTCATCTTGCAAGACCTGGTGAAACGGCAGTACGGGGTCAACTCCCAGCCGTACCCCAGGCCGTCCCAACTCGGCGGCACGGTGAACTTGGGATTGTTCAGCTACCCGGCCTATCAGGTGTTCGTGCTGGCGGTGTCCGTGCTGGTGTGCGGTGGAGTGTGGGTGGTGCTGACCCGTACTCGGGTGGGGATGATCGTGCGGGCGGCGACCGAGAAGCCGGAGCTGTCGCGGGCGCTGGGCATCGACGTGGGCCGCTGGGTCACGCCGGTGTTCGGGTTCGGGATCGCGCTGGCGGCGTTCGCCGGGGTGCTGGCCGCGCCGATGCGGGCGGTCAACCCGCTGATGGGCTCCGACCTCATCATCACCGTGTTCGCCGTGGTCGTGATCGGCGGGCTGGGGTCGGTGTTCGGGTCGGTCGCGGCCGGGTTCGCCGTCGGGCTGGTGTCGGCGCTGGGCAACTACTACGTCCCGTCGCTGTCGCAGACCCTGGTGTTCATCCTGATGGCGGCCGTGCTGCTGTGGCGGCCCGCCGGCCTGTTCGGACGCGAGGAGGCATTGTGATCCTCTCCAGGCTCGCCGGACGGCCCGTCCTGCTCGCCGCCGGGCTGCTGGCCGCGCTCGCCCTGCCCTGGTTCGTCTATCCGCCGGTCGCGCTCGACATCGCCTGCTGGGCGCTGTTCGCCGCCGCCGTCGACCTCCTGCTCGGCTTCACCGGCCTGCTGTCGTTCGGGCACGCCGCCTTCTGGGGCGGATCCGCGTACGCCACCGGCCTGATCGCCCTGCACTCCGGGCTGCCGTTCCCCGTCGCGATCATCGGCGGTGCGATGTTCGCGGCGCTGCTGGCCGTCCCGATCGGTTTCCTGTCGGTGCGGCTGACCGGGATCTACTTCGCGATGGTCACGCTCGCCTTCGCGCAGATGGTCTACTTCATCGCCAACCAGTGGCGGGACGCGACAGGCGGCGAGAACGGCCTGCAAGGCATCCCGAGAGAGCTGTTCGGCCTCGACCTGTCCGATCCGTTCTTCTTCTACTACGCGGGCCTGCCGTTCGTCCTGGCCGGAATGTTCGCCGCGTGGCGGATCGTCCGGTCGCCGTTCGGGCGGGTGCTGGTGTCCATCCGCGACAACCCGAACAGGGCCCGCGCCCTCGGCTACAGCATCGACCGCTACAAGCTGCTGGCCTTCGTCCTGTCCGCCGGGCTCTCCGGGCTGGCCGGGGGCGTGTTCGCCATCGGCCACGGGTTCGCGTCCCTCGAAGGGGTGTACTGGACGACGTCCGGGCAGGCCGTGATGATGGTCGTCCTCGGCGGCATCGGCACCCTGTGGGGCGGCGCCATCGGCGCCGCACTCGTCGTCCAGCTCCAGGACTACCTGGCCACCGCCGGATTCCAGGAGACCGGGATCGTCACCGGCCTGATCTTCATCGTGATCGTGCTGCTGTTCCGCCGGGGCATCTGGGGGACGGCCCGGCACCTGCGGGCGGTCCGTCAGCGGGCGACCATCCGCAGGGCCAGGCCGGCGTAGAACTCGCCGAGCCGCTCCGGGGTGTCGGGGCCGTCGAGCCGGTACCAGCGGACGAGGTCGATGCTGAGCGACAGCATCGCGCGCGTGACCCGCTTGACGTCGACCTGCGCGAACGACCCGTCGGCGACGCCGCGCGCGACGGCGTCGCGGAAGAACGCGTTGGTCCGGTGGCGCAGCTCCAGCACCTCGTCGTAGTGCTCGGCGGTGAGGCCGGTGAGCTCGAACTGGCAGACGCGGGCGGCGACGTGGTGGCGGGCGTGCCAGGCCGTATACGCGGAGACGACGGCGCGGAGCCGGTCCGCCGCGCCGTCGGCTCCGCTGACCGACGGCTCGTGGACGTGGGCCAGCACCCGCTCGTGGCCCGCCCTGATGATCTCGTAGAGGACCAGTTCCTTCGACGGGAAGTGGACGTACAGCGCGGCCGGGCTGAGGCCGACGCCCTCGGCGATGTCGCGGGTGGTCGTGGCGTGGTAGCCGTTCGCGGCGAAGCAGCGCACCGCCGCGGTCAGCAGGCCGCGCGGCACCGCGCCGAGGTCCGCCCGCCACAGCTCGGGCGAGCGGTCGCGCAGCCGGGGGTCGTCCGCCAGGTCCCGGGCGGTGAACCGGGCCTGCCGTCTGGCCATCGCGTCCCCTCGCCTCCTCCCGGCGCGGCCGGGCGCTTGACAGCGGCATCCTACTCGGTGACTATGCGCTTACTCATTTCCCTGAGCATCAGCATGCGGAAGCGAGGGGTCGTGGCAGGGCGCAGTTTTCTCCGGCTTCTCGTGGACGGCGCACCGCTGCCCCGGTACGACGACGTCCTGCGCCGCGCGGTGGCGGACGCGGCCTCGCCCGCGGAGATCGACCATCTGCAGGCCGAGCACACGCTCGCGCTCCGGCTGCGCGACACGCTGGAGAAGCAGCACGCCCGCCAGGAGCAGCAGCGCGCGCTGGTCGAGTGCGCGACGGAGCTGGCGGAGGACCGCGGCGACCCCGACGCGATCCTCACCCTGATCGTGAGCCGGGCACGGCGGCTGCTCGGCTGCGATATGGCCTACCTGAGCCTGAACGACGACGCGGACCGGTCGACGCGGATGCGGGTGATGGTCGGCGCGACGTCCTCGGCGTGGAAGGACGTCCGGATCCCGTTCGGAGTCGGGGTCGGCGGCCGGGTCGCCGCCACCGGAACGCCGTTCTCGACGTCCGACTACTTCAGCGACGAGCGGCTGGCGCACGATCCCGCCGTGGACGCCTCGGTCCGCGCGGAGCGGCAGGTGTCGATCGTCGGGGTGCCGCTGCGCGCGGGCGCCGTCCTCGGCGTGCTCTTCGCGTCCAACCGCAGCCCCGGGCCGTTCCCGCACGACGCGATCGCGCTGCTCGGCTCGTACGCCGTCCTCGCCGCGACCGCGATCGAGCAGGCGCGGTCGAGGCACGGCAAGGACCAGGAGCTGGCGGCGCTGCGGCTCGCGAACGCGGCGCTGCGCCGGCGGACGGTCGCGGAGGAGCGGGCGTTCGCGGCGCACGACCGCACCATGGACATCGTGCTGCGCGGCGGCGGCGTGCAGGAGGTCGTGACCGCGGCGGGCGACCAGCTCGGCGGCGTGCTCGCGGTGTTCGACGAGTTCGAGCAGCCCGTCGCCTGGACGCCGGGCGCGTCCGACGACGCGCTGAAGGAGATGTCGGCCGCGGCGGGCGGCGGCCTCGGCGGGCCGGGCGGCGGCGTCCACGACGGGACGTACTGGGCGACGGGCCTGGAGGCGGGCACCGAGCGGCTCGGCGCGCTGGTGTGGGCCCCGCCGGACGCGTCCGCCGGGATCGGCGACCTGGACGAGCGGCTGCTCGGCCGCGCGGCCGTCGTCGCGTCCCTGCTCCTGCTGTTCGGCCGCAACCTCGCCGCCGCGGAGGCCAGGGTGCGCGGCGAGCTGCTCGACGACCTGCTCACGCCGAACCCCCGCACGTACTCCTCACTGGCCGAGCGCGCGCTGCGGATCGGCTACCAGCCGCAGAAGCGGCACGCCGTGGCCGTCGCGCACATCCGGGCGGAGAACCGGCGGAGCCTCGCCTCCGCGGCGTCGGACCTCGCCGCCGCCCGCGACGGACTGAGCACCGTGCGGGACGGGCGGGCCGTGCTGGTCGTCCCGTCCGACGACCCGTCGCTGACGGGCCGCCGGATCTCGCGTTCGCTGGCGGCGCGGCTGGGGTCGCCGGTCACGGTCGGCGCCGCCGGCCCGGTGGACGACCCGGCCGACCTGCCCGCCGCCTACGCCGAGGCGCTGGCCTGCGCGCACGCCCTGCTCCGGCTCGACCGCGCGGGCACCGCCGCCACGGCCGGCGACCTCGGCTACGCGGGCCTGCTGCTCGGCGACGGCGCGTCCGCGACCGGGTTCGTGGAGCGGACGCTCGGCCCGGTCATCCAGCACGACGAGCAGCGCGGGGCGATGCTGATGGAGACCCTCGGCACCTACTTCGCCACCGGGCAGAGCCTCGTCGCCAGCGCGAAGCGGCTCCACATCCACCCGAACACCGTCACGCAGCGCCTCGACCGGGTCAAACGCCTGCTGGGCGTCGACTGGAACAGCCCGGACCACACCCTCGAAGTGCAGCTCGCGCTGCGGCTGCACCGGCTCGGCCGCGCCCTCGACGCCTGACCCGCCCCCTCGGGCCGCGCTCAGTAGCGGTTGGTCTCGGCGTCCACGGCGAGGTCCTCGTCGATCTGCTCGGCGGACACGCCCTTGAGGTCGACCTGGTCCTTGATGATGCGGCCGAGCGTCGGCAGCTTCGCGCGGTCCGGCCAGGTCTCGGGCTGCCACAGGGACGAGCGCAGGAACGCCTTCGCGCAGTGCATGTAGAGCTCCTCGACCTCGACGAGGAGGGCGAGGCGGGGCCGCCGGCCCTTGATCGCCAGGTCGTCGAAGAACGGGGCGTCCGACACGATCGTCGCGCGGCCGTTCACCCGCAGCGTCTCGTTCATCCCCGGCACGAGGAACAGCAGCCCGACGTGCGGGTTGCGCAGCACGTTGCGGAACCCGTCGACGCGGTGGTTGCCGGGGCGGTCAGCGATCGCGAGGCGGTGGTCGTCCAGCACCAGGACCGACCCGGCCGGGTCGCCCTTGGGGGAGACGTCGCAGGTGCCCTCCGCGTCCGACGTCGCCAGCAGGACGAGCGGCGAGTGCGCGATCAGCGTGCGCGCGTGCTCGTCGATGCGGCCGATGTCCTTGTCCCAGATGACCTGCGACGGCTCCCGCACGATCTCCCGGAGCTCGGCCTCGCTCCGCACCGCGCGAATCTCAGAGGGCTGCATCCGACGAACTATAAGGTAAGGCTAACCAAAAGGGAGGGGTGAGGCCGTGGAGGAGACCCGCACGCTGCCCGCCCTCGCCGCCGGGCCGGTCGAGATGCCGTTCGCCATCATGTGCTGGAGCGAGGACTTCGACCGCGACGTCACCTGGAACGAGCACTCCCACCCCTTCCACGAGCTGCTGTGGAACGAGCGGGGCGCGTCCACGGCCGGGGTCGGGCCCCGGGTCTGGACGATCACCCCGGCGCTCGGCCTGTGGATGCCCGCGGGCACGCTGCACTCGGGCGCCGCGGCGGCCGGCACCCGCTGCCGGGCGACGTTCTTCGGCTTCGACGCGGTGTCCCCGATCTCCGCGACGCCCGTCGCGGTGGAGATCACCCCGCTGCTGCGGCTGCTGCTGGAGCGGGCACAATGACTCTCCGGGTTTTGTCGGTGGCGGTCGGTATGGTGCGGGCGTGTCCCGGTACCGGTTGTGTCCGACCCCTGCTCAGGAGGCGGGGCTGCTGGAGCATTGCTCGCATGCCCGGTTGGTGTGGAATCTGGCTGTGGAGCAGCAGGCGTGGTGGACGTCGCGGCGGGGTCCGGTGCCGGGGTATGTCGCGCAGGCCCGGCAGTTGACCGAGGCGCGGGCTGCGTTCGGGTGGCTGGCGGCGGGGTCGCAGACGGTGCAGCAGCAGGCGCTTCGGGACTTCGCGCAGGCCATGGCGAACTTCTTCGCGGGCACGCACCGGCGTCCGACGTGGCGTAAGGCGGGGGTGCATGAGGGGTTCCGGATCGTCGGTGCCCGCGGCCGGGCCTGGGATGTGCGGCGGTTGTCCCGCCGTACCGGTGAGGTACGGATCCCCAAGGTGGGGTGGGTGCGGTTCCGCTGGTCCCGGCCCGTCCCGCCGGGAGTGAAGTCGTTCCGGGTGACGCGGGACCGTGCCGGGCGCTGGCATGTCGCGTTCGCCGCCTTCCCTGACCCCGTCCCCGCGCCCGGTAACGGTGCGGCGGTCGGTGTGGACCGGGGTGTGGCGGTGTCGGCCGCGCTGTCCACGGGCGAGACCTGTACCGTCCCGGGTCTGACGCCGGGTGAGGCCGAGCGGTTGAAGCGGTTGCTGCGGCGACTGGCACGCGCGCGCCGGGGGTCGAACAGGCGTGCCCGGGTCAAGGCCGCCATCGCCCGGCTGAAAGCGCGTGAGGCCGACCGGCGCAGGGACTGGGTGGAGAAGACCTCGACGGATCTGGCGCGCCGGTTCGACGTCATCGCCGTCGAGGACCTGAACATCGCCGCGATGACCCGGTCGGCGCGCGGCACCGTCGAGGCACCCGGCACAGGGGTTCGGGCCAAGGCCGGGCTCAACCGGGGAATCCTGGCCAACGGGTGGGGACAGTTGGTCACTCGGCTTGAGCAGAAGGCGCCGGGGAGGGTGGTCCGGGTCGACCCGGCGTACACGTCGCAGACCTGCAACGCCTGCGGGCACTGCGCCCGGGACAACCGCGAGAGCCAAGCGGTGTTCCGATGCGTCGCCTGCGGGCACCGGGCCAACGCCGACGTCAACGCCGCCCGCAACATCAAAGACACCGCCGTGGGACGCACGGTGGCCGCGCGGGGAGGCAGGGCCCTGGCCCGGCCGGCGAACCGCGAACCCCAACCCGCTCTCCTCTCCACATAGGGGCGGCGTAGGAATCCCCGCCTTCACTTCAGGCGTGGGAGGACGTCAAGACGCACCTCGACCCGAACGACGTCAGCCAGATACGTTCCCGAAGAGCATCGTGGACGCGTCCAAGGGCACCGACAAGTTCGCGCTGACCCGCAGCTCCGAGCAGATCGACATCTTCGACGACGTGGACATCATCGTCGGGTACGGCGACGCCAAGCTGGCCGAGAAGGTGGGCAGGGACCCGCTGCTGTCGAAGATCCCCGCGGTGAAGCGCGGCTCGATGTACCTGATGTCGGGCACCACCCCGGCGGGCACCGCCGCCAACCCGACCCCGCTCGCGATCTCCTGGGTCCTGGAGGACTACGTGAAGGCCCTGGCCGCGGCAGCGGACAAGGTCAAGTGACGACGGTCGCCACCGAACGTCCGCCGGACGCCGCGCTCGCGCGGCGTCCGGCGCGCGTGCGCGTGCTGGGGCTGGTCGCCGCGGGCGCGGTCCTCGCCGCCGTGATGGCGGCCTCCGTCGTGCTCGGCTCCCGCGACGTCTCGCTCGCCGACGTCTGGGCCGCGCTCGGCGGCGCGGACGACACCCTCGAACGGGCCGCCGTCGCCAAGCGGATCCCGCGCACGCTGCTCGCGGTGCTGCTCGGCGCCGCGCTCGCCCTGTCCGGCGCGGTCATGCAGGGCGTGACCCGCAACCCGCTGGCCGACCCCGGCATCCTCGGCGTCAACATGGGCGCGTCGCTCGCCGTCGTCGCCGCCGTCGCCTACTTCGGGCTCACCTCCCCGGTCGGGTACATCTGGGTCGCGATGGCGGGGGCCGCGGTCACGGCGGTGTTCGTCTACGGGGTCGGGTCGCTCGGCCGCGGCGGTGCCACGCCCCTCAAGGTCGCGCTCGCCGGCGCCGCGACGTCGGCGGCGTTCGCGTCGCTGGTCAGCGCCGTCGTGCTGCCCCGCAACGACATCGCCGGGGGCTTCCGGCTGTGGCAGGTCGGCGGGGTCGGCGGCGCGTCCTACGAGCGCATCGGGCAGGTGCTGCCGTTCCTGCTCGCCGGGTTCGCGGTGTGCCTGCTGTCGGCGCGGTCGCTGAACTCGCTGGCGCTGGGCGACGAGGTCGCGGCCGGGCTCGGCGAGCGCGTCGCCCTCATCCGCGTCACGGCCTCGCTGGGCGCCGTCGTGCTGTGCGGCGCGGCGACCGCCGTCGCCGGGCCGATCGCCTTCGTCGGCCTCATCGTCCCGCACGCCTGCCGGCTGCTCGTCGGCGTCGACCACCGCTGGCTGCTCCCCGCCTCCGTGCTCGCCGGCGCCGCGCTGCTCACCGCGTCCGACGTGGTCGGCCGCGTGGTGGCGCGGCCCCAGGACATCGAGGTCGGCATCGTCACGGCGGTCATCGGCGCGCCGGTCTTCATCCACATCGTCCGCCGCCAGAAGGTGCGTGAGCTGTGACCGCACTCGCCCCCGCCCCCGCCGCCGTCCGGGCCGTCGCGCGCGGCCGCCGCCGGCGCGCCGCCCGGCGCCGCGCCCTCGTCGGGACGCTGGCGGCGCTGGTCGTCGCGGGGTTCGCCGTCACGCTGATGGTCGGGCAGACCTTCTACCCGCCCGGCGACGTGCTCCGCGTGGTCTTCGGCGAGCAGGTGCCCGGGGCGTCGTTCACGGTCGGACGGCTCCGGCTGCCGCGCGCCGTCCTCGCCGTCGCCGCCGGGTTCGCGTTCGGGCTCGGCGGCGTCACGTTCCAGACGCTGCTCCGCAACCCGCTGGCGAGCCCCGACATCATCGGGATCAGCGCCGGGGCGAGCGCCGCCGCGTCCATCGCGATCGTCGTGTTCTCCCTGGGCGGGACGCGGGTGTCGGTGTTCGCGATCGTCTCCGCGCTGGGCGTCGCGCTGCTGATGTACGTGCTGGCGTTCCGGGACGGCGTGGTCGGCACGCGGCTCATCCTGATCGGCATCGGGGTCGCCGCGATGGGCGACGCCGTCACCTCCTACGTGCTGTCGCGGGCCGGGGAGTGGGACCTCCAGGAGGCGACGCGCTGGCTGACGGGCAGCCTCAACGGCACGACATGGGAGCAGGTCGTGCCCACCGTCGCGGCGCTGGCCGTCCTCACGCCCGCGCTGCTGTTCCTTGCGCGGGACCTGTCGGCGCTGCGGCTCGGCGACGACACCGCGTCCGCGCTCGGGGTCCGCGTCGAGCGCACCCGCGTCGCCGTGATCGTCGCCGCCACCGGCCTGATCGCGTTCGCCACGGCGGCGGCCGGGCCGATCGCGTTCGTGGCGTTCCTGTCCGGTCCCATCGCGGCCCGGCTGATCGGGACGGGCGGCTCCCTGCTGCTGCCCGCCGGGCTCGTCGGCGCCCTGCTGGTGCTGACCGGCGACTTCATCGGGCAGTTCGCGTTCGACACCCGCTACCCGGTCGGCGTCGTCACCGGCGTCCTCGGCGCGCCGTACCTCGTCTACCTGATCGTCCGCACCCACCGTGCCGGAGGCTCGCTGTGACCACGTCCCACTCCCTGGCGGCCGAGGGCCTCAGCCTCGGCTACGGCGACCGCGCCGTCATCGACTCCCTCGACCTGGCCGTGCCGCCCGGCGAGATGACGGTCATCGTCGGCGCGAACGCCTGCGGGAAGTCGACGCTGCTGCGCTCCCTGTCCCGGCTGCTCGCGCCCCGCACGGGCCGGGTCGTGCTGGACGGCCGGGAGGTGCACCGCATGCCCGCCAGGGAACTCGCCCGCACGCTCGGGCTGCTGCCGCAGTCGCCGGTCGCGCCCGAGGGCATCACCGTGCTCGACCTCGTCAGCCGGGGCCGCCACCCCCACCAGGGCATCTTCTCCCGGTGGAAGTCCGAGGACGACGCCGCCGTGGCCGCCGCCCTGGAGGCCACCCGCACCGCCGACCTCGCCGACCGCGCCGTGGACGAGCTGTCCGGCGGGCAGCGCCAGCGGGTGTGGATCGCGATGGCGCTGGCCCAGCAGACCGACCTGCTGCTGCTGGACGAGCCCACCACCTTCCTCGACGCCAGCCACCAGATCGAGGTGCTGGACCTGCTGACCGACCTGAACCGCGACCGCGGCACCACGATCGTGATGGTCCTGCACGACCTCAACCTCGCCGCCCGCTACGCCGATCACCTCATCGCCCTCGCCGGTGGCCGGCTGCACGCCTCCGGCACTCCGGCCGACGTCCTCACCGAGGAGGTCGTGCGCACCGTCTTCGACCTGGACAGCCGCATCATCGAGGACCCGGTGTCCGGACGGCCGCTGATGCTGCCCATCGGCCGGCACCACGCCCGCCCGGCCGCGATGCGGTCGGAGGGCTAGGCCGAGCGCGCAGTCGGCCGCTGCTCATCCCCCTCGTGAGCCGCCGGCATCGATCCACTCGGCCGCAGGGATCCGGCGGGGCCGGTGTGCTCCTCTGGGTGGTCGGCCCCGCGGGCGGCGCGGATGCGGCGCCGCTCGCTCGGCGTCGTCCCGGCCCAGATGCCGTGCGGCTCCCCGGTGGCCAGGGCCCATTCCAGGCAAGGCCCGGCGACGGGGCACGCGGCGCACAGCCGGCGGATCGGGGCGATCTGCGCCGTGTACACCGCCTCGCGGGACACCGGGAAGAACAGTTCGGGGTCGAGCGACCGGCACGACGCCGACTCGGACCAGTGCTTCGTCATCGTTGCTCCAGGGCCGTTCACGTGTGGGCGAACATCAACGGTCGCCGGGACGGGGGCCGGGCGGCACCCGGGTGGACGACTGGGAGGAACCCTGGACGGCGTCCGGCCCGGGGGCGGGCGCGGCGGCCGGTGATCGTCGCGGATGTGTCACGGGTGCCCGCCCTATCCGGTCGATGTGACGTGATGCCCCGTCCAGGCGGGGCGGCCGGAGTGGGGATGGCGGAGGTGCAGCCTTGTGGACAGCATGAGCCGGATGACGGTGGACGAATGGCCTGAGGCCGAGTCGCCACCGGAGCCGCGGACGGGATGGCGGGGGCTCGTCCGCGTGCGGGCGGACCTCCCCGCGGTCGCCTCGGACGTGCAGGTCAGCTGGGGTGACGGCGGCTCCCGCCAGGTGCTGCAGGGGCGCCGGGAGGAGCGCGAGCGGCTCGCCGAGGTGCTCGACGCCGCCCGCGGCGGCGAGAGCCGGACCCTGGTGCTGGCCGGCGAGCCCGGCGTGGGCAAGACGGCGCTGCTGAACCACCTGGCCGCGCGGGCCCGCGGGTTCGAGGTCTCGCGCGTCGCCGGCGTCCAGGCGGAGATGAAGCTCGCGTTCGCCGGGCTGCACCGGCTGTGCGCGCCGATGGCCGGCCGGCTCGCCGGCCTGCCCGCGCCGCAGCGCGACGCGCTGCGGACCGTGTTCGGCATGAGCGCCGGCCCCGAGCCCGACCACTTCCTCGTCGGGCTGGCCGTGCTCGGGCTGCTGGCGGAGACGTCGCGGGACAAGCCGCTGCTGTGCCTCGTGGACGACGCCCAATGGCTCGACCCGGCGTCGCTGGAGGTGCTGGCGTTCGCCGCCCGGCGGCTGCGGAACGACGCGGTGGCGATCGTCCTCGCGAACCGCGTGCCCTGCTCGGCGCCCGCGCTGACGGGGCTGCCGGAGCTGGTGGTCGCCGGGCTGGCCGTCCAGGACGCGCGGGCGCTGCTGTCGGCGGCCGTGCCGGGCCCCTGGGACGCGCAGGTGCTGGAGCGGATCGCCGAGGAGACGGGCGGCAACCCGCTGGCGCTGCTGGAGATGGCGGGCGAGGCGTCGGCGGCGGAGTTCGCGGGCGGGTTCGGCCCGCCCGGACCCGGCGCCGCCGACGGCCGGATCCAGGACATCTACCGGCGGCGGGTGGCGCGGCTCGCGCCCGGCACGCGGATGCTGCTGCTGGTGGCGGCGGCGGAGCCGGGCGGCGACCCGGTGCCGCTGTGGCGCGCCGCCGACCGGCTCGGCATCGCCATCGAGGCGGTGACCCCGGCGGTGGCGGCCGGGCTGTGCCACATCGGCGACCGGGTCCGGTTCCGGCACCCGCTGGTGCGCTCGGCCGCCTACTGGACGGCGTCGCCGCAGGAGCGCAGCCGCGCGCACGGTGTGCTGGCCGAGGTCACCGACCCCGGCGCCGACCCCGACCGGCGCGCCTGGCACGCCGCGCAGGCCGCCGTCACTCCCGCCGAGGACCTCGCGGCCGGGCTGGAGGACGCGGTCGGCCGGGCCCGCGCACGCGGCGGCGCGGCCGCGGCGGCGGCGTTCCTGACCCGCGCCGTCGAGCTGACTCCTGACCCGGCCCGGCGCCGGGACCGCGCTCTGGCCGCGGCGCGGGCGGCGCACCAGGCCGGGGCGGCGCGCGCCGCGTCGCGGATGCTGTCCATCGCCGAGGCGGGCACGCTCGACCGGGGCCGGCGCGGCCGGGCCGAGCTGCTGCGCGCCCGGATCGCCGTCACCACCGACCCCGGCGCCGCGGCCCCGCTGCTGCTCACGGCCGCCCGGCGGCTCCGGGCGCAGGACGCGCCGCTCGCCCGCGACGCCCATCTGGAGGCGATCGGCGCGGCGATCCTCGGCGGCGGCCCGGCGGGCGGCGGTCCCGCGGCGGCGGCCGCGGCGGCGCGGTCGGCGCCGCCCCCGCCGGAGCCCCCGCGCCCGGGCGACCTGCTCCTGGACGGGATGGCGCGCTGCCTCACCGACGGCCTCGCCGCGGGGGCGGCCGCGCTGCGGACCGCGGCCGACGCCTTCCGCGCCCCGGACCTGCCGGACGAGGACGGCCTCCAGTGGGGCTGGCTCGCCGGCCTGGCCGCCGCGACGCTGTGGGACTACGGGACCTGGGACGCGCTCACCGACCGGTACGTCCGGCTCGTCCGGGGAGCGGGCCGGGCCGGCGAGCTGCCGCTGGCGCTGACCGCGCGGATCGCCGCGAAGGTCCTCGGCGGCGACCTGGACGCCGCGGCGGCGCTGGTCGCCGAGGCCGAGACGGTGTCGGAGGCGACCGGGAGCGCGCGGTCGCCCTACGGCGCGCTGATGCTGGCCGCCTGGCAGGGCCGCGAGGCCGGGACGGCGGCGCTGGCCAGGGCCGTCGCCGCCGAGGCCGCCTCCCGCGGCGACGGGCACGGGCCCGTCCTCGGCGCCTGGGCCACCGCCGTGCTCTGCAACGGCCTCGGCCGGTACCAGGACGCGCTGGCCGCCGTGGCCGGGTGCGCGGGCGACCGCCCGGCGGACGTCGCCACCGAGACATGGGTGCTGCCCGAGTGCGTCGAGGCCGCCGTCCGGGGCGGCGCGCCGCAGCGGGCCGCCGCGCCGCTGCGCCGGCTCGGCGCCCTCGCGCGGACCGCCGGGACCGACTGGGCGCTCGGGCTCCACGCGCGCTCGCAGGCGCTCGCCGGCACCGGGACCACCGCCGAGGAGCACTACCTGGAGGCGATCGACCGGCTCGGCCGGACCCGGCTGCGCGGCGAGCTGGCCCGCGCCCACCTGCTCTACGGCGAATGGCTGCGCCGCCGGCGGCACCGGCGGCCGGCCCGCGAGCAGCTGCGGACCGCGCACGAGGCGTTCACCGCCATGGGCATGGGCGCCTTCGCCGAGCGGGCCGCCCGGGAGCTGTCGGCCACCGGGGAGCACGTCCGCCGGCGCGCCGCCGACACCGGCCGCGAGCTCACCGCGCAGGAGGCGCAGATCGTCCGGCTGGTCCGGGAGGGGCTGACCAACCCCGAGATCGGCGCGCGGATGTTCATCAGCCCCCGCACCGTCGAGTGGCACCTGCGGAAGATCTTCGCCAAGCTCGACGTGACCTCGCGCAAGCAGCTGCAACCGCACGCGTCCGGCGCGTAGCGGACGGCTCCGGGCACGCGGTGCGAGCCCGGCGGGTCCCACTGACCGAGACGATCCGGCTGACCCCGGCGCAAAGATCGTTTGGGTGTCGTACTGTCACCGCGTGCGTACTCTGGCGGACACCGCGAAGGCGGCCGGCGCCCGGCGGCCCCGGCGGCTGATCGCCGTCCGGCACGCCCGCGCCGTGCTGGACGCGCTCGAGCAGCTCGTCTGGGGGCTGGCCACGGCCCTGCTGGCGTTCGCGGCCCTGCTGGCGTTCCCGCTGGCCGCGCCGCTGTACGCGATGGGCGCCGGCCGTGTGCTGGCGCCGGTCTGGCCGCGCGTCGTCCGGGCCGTCGCCGAACGGGAGCGGGTGCGGCTGTCCCGGTCCTGAAGGACGCGATGGACAAGATGACGACGATCTCGAAGCTGGTCGACACGGCGATCTGCAAGTAACGGCCATCTGCGAGTAACCGCACCGTCCGCGCCGGTGGCGTCCCTCGGGGGGACGCCACCGGCGCGGGCGTGTCTGCGGGGCCGTCCGTGGTGGATCCGTGATGGGCACGGATGCCGCTCCGTGGGTCCGGCGGCGACGCTTCTCGGCAGTCGGACGACCGCCGAGGAGGACCCGATGACCGCCACCACGATGTACGCCGCGCCGGGCGCCGCAGCCCGGCCCCGGCTGATGAGCAGGGCGTTCGTGCTGGTGCTCGTCGCCGGGGTGGGCTCGTCCACCAGCTTCTACCTGCTGTTCTCGGCGCTGCCGCGCTACGCGGACGCGATCGGGGCCGGCGGCGTGGGGGCCGGGCTGACCACCGGCGTGATGATGCTCGCGACGGTGGCCGCCGAGTTCGCCGTCCCGCGCCTGACGGCCCGCTTCGGGTACCGGGCGGTCTTCGGGACCGGGCTCGTCCTGCTCGGGGCGCCGGCGCTCGTGCTGGTGGCGGCCGGGTCGATGGCGATGGTCCTGGCGGCGTGCCTGGTCCGGGGCGCCGGGTTCGCGGTGGCGGTGGTGCTGGGCGGGGCGCTGGTGGCCTCGATCGTCCCGGCCGAGCGGCGCGGCGAGGGCCTCGGCGTCTACGGCGTCGCCTGCGGGACGCCGGCCGTCGCGGCGCTGCCGCTCGGGCTGTGGCTGGGCGAGCGGGCCGGCTACGCGACGGTGTTCGCGCTCGCCGGGGTGTCCGCGCTGGCCGGGCTCGCGGCGGTCCGGGACCTGCCCGGACGGCGGCGGCCCGGCCCGGACGAGCGGCCGCTCGGCATCGCCTCCGCCGCCCGCCGCCGCGACCTGCGGGCGCCCGCGCTGGTCTTCGCCGCGACCACCGTCGCGACCGGCATCACCGCGACGTTCCTTCCGCTGGCCGGCGGCGGGATCTCCGCCTGGGCGCTGCTCGCGCACAGCCTCGCCGCCACGTCCACCCGCTGGTGGGCCGGGCGCGACGGCGACCGGTACGGGGCGTCGCGGCAGCTCGTGCCGGGGCTGGTGATCGCGGCGAGCGGCATCGCGCTGCTGGTCGCGGTGTCGAACCCCGTGGCGGTGACGGCCGGGATGGTCCTGTTCGGCGTCGGGTTCGGGCTCACCGGCAACGCCAGCATGGCCGTGATGCTCGACCGCGTCCCCGCCTCCGACTACGGGACGGTCAGCGCCCTGTGGAGCATCGCCTACGACCTCGGCATCGGGCTCGGCGCCACCGGCTTCGGCCTCCTCGCCGTCCGCACCGGGTACCCGGCCGCCTTCGGCCTGACGGCCGCGCTCATGCTGCTGCCCCTCCTCGCCGGGACGGGCGCCCGCCCCCGGCGGACCTGCACCGCTTGACCTGCCCCGCCTGACCTGCACCGCCTGACCTCATCTGTCCATCGATCCGTACCCCATCCGAAAGGGAACGACCATGAGGAAGATCATCGTCTCCGAGTTCACGACCCTGGACGGCGTCATCGAGAGGCCCGGCGAGCTGGGCTGGGCCTTCCGGTTCGACCGCGGCGAGGAGGGCGACGCCCTCAAGGCGGACGAGGTCCGCTCCGCCGGCGCCCTCCTGCTGTGCCGGACGACCTACGAGGGCTTCGCGCAGGCGTGGCCGCGGCAGACCGGCGAGTTCGCGGACAGGATGAACGGGATGCCCAAGTACGTCGTCTCCAGCACGCTCGACGACCCGGAGTGGGACAACACGACCGTCATCACGCTCGACGACGTCGCCGCCCTGAAGCGGCAGCCCGGCGAGGACATCCTGGTCAACGGGAGCGCCCGGCTCGTCCAGGCGCTGGCCGAGCGCGGGCTGGTGGACGAGTACCGGCTGCTGGTCCACCCGGTCCTGCTGGGCGGCGGGCAGCGGCTCTTCGGCGACGGAGCCGAAGCCGCGGAGCTGCGGCTGGTGGAGTCCCGGCCGGTGGGCGGCGACGGGATCGTGCTGCTCACCTACCGGCCCCGGCACCGCACGGCGACCTCGGCGGACGGCACGTCCATCGCCTACGACCGCGTCGGCGCGGGACCGGCGGCCGTCCTCGTCCAGGGCGCGTTCTCCACCCGCAGCGACCCGATCATGACCGGGATCGCCGGGGCGCTGGCCGCGACGCACACGGTCTACACCTACGACCGGCGCGGCCGGGGCGACAGCGGCGACACCGACCCGTACGACGTCCGGCGGGAGATCGAGGACCTGACCGCGCTGATCGAGGCGGCCGGCGGCACGGCGATGGTGTTCGGCGGGTCGTCCGGCGGCGCGCTGGCGCTGGAGGCGGCGGCAGCGGGCGCGCCCATCAGCAGGCTCGCGGTGTTCGAGCCGCCGTACGTCACGGCGCCGGGCGGCTCGCTGCCGTCCGCGAAGGACCTGGGCGCGCTGGTCGAGCAGGGGCGGCGCGGGGACGCCGTCGAGCTGTTCCTCACCGCCGGTGCCGAGATGCCGCCCGAGGCGGTGGCGGGCATGAAGGCCCAGCCGTTCTGGCCGCAGATCGAGGACGTCGCGCACACGCTCGCCTATGAGGCGGCGGTCGTCGGTGCGGGTCCGGTCCCGGAGCGGCTGTCCACGGTGGCGGTTCCGACGCTGGTGCTGGCGGGTTCGGCCAGCACCGAGCGGATGCGCGACGCCGCGCAGGCTTTGGCGGGGCTGCTCCCGGACGCCCGTCTGGAGTGGCTGGAAGGGCAGGCGCACGGCCAGGTCGACCCGGAGTCGATCGGTACGGCGGTGGGCGAGTTCTTCACCGCCTGACCTGCACGGCCGATGGCGCACCTCCCGACCGGGGGTGCGCTATCGGCGTTCCAGCAGCTCGGCCAGTTCGGCGCGGCCCTCGTCCTCGCGGCCGGGCAGGAGCAGCAGCGTGGACGCCCGCTCGAACCGGGCGTCAATGCGTTCCCAGCCCTCGACGGCGGCGGCCAGTTCGGCGGGATCGCCGTGCAGCCGTCCCCGCGCGCGGGCGAGGCACGCGGCGCCCCACGCGTTCTCGGCGGCGGCGGGCTCGGCGGCGTCGATCCGGGCCGCCGCGTCCGGCAGGCCCGCCAGGACGGCGAGTTCGGCGCCGACCGCGTGGGCGTACCCGGCGTAGAGCGGGTTGGTCGCGTCCGAGAACAGCGCGCCGACCAGGCCGGCGGCGGTGTCGAGGCGCCCGGTGTGGACGGCGACGAGGGCGTCCGCGAAACCGGCGAGCGTCGCGTGGTCGAACACCTGCCCGGTCGCCTCCCCGGACGTGCGGGCCCGCCACATCGCGTGCCGCTCGCGGTCGCCGCGCAGGCCGTGGACGAGCGCGGGCCCGACGGCGACCGGCTGCATCATGCCGCTCTCCGGCCGTCCCGCCCGCAGCCAGCTCTCCCAGGCGCCGTCCGCGTGCCGCAGCGCCTCGCCGAACGCGCCGCTCAGCGCCAGCGGCAGGATGAGGTTGTTGGTCGAGAGGTAGTACTGGTCGCCGAGCAGGTCGTCGGCCAGCGCGGGCCGGGCGGCGGCGAGCGCGGCGGGCAGGTCCCCGGCGGCGAAGGCGCAGTTCACCGCCACGTGCACGATGTCGACGACCTCCGCGGAGCAGCGCGGGTCGGCGAGCGGGAGTCCGGCCAGCAGGTCCAGCCGGTCGCGGGCGACGCGGTGCGCCTCGCGCAGCCGCCCGGCCCGCAGCGCGGCGCTGACGAGCGCGTCGAGGGCGGCGCTGACCAGTACCGGGTCGCCTGCCGCGCGGGCCAGCGCGACGGCCTGTTCCGCCAGGGCGGGGTCGGCGCTGTAGGGCTCGCCGGGCGCCGTCCATGCGCGGGCGGCGGCGAGCCAGGCCGCGACGACCGGATCGTCCTGGTCGCCGGCGGCCTCCGCGCGTTCCGCCAGCCGCCTCAGCTCCGCCTGCGGGACCGCGTACCAGCCGGGATTGCGCGCCGTGGTGACGACCGCCGTCGCCAGCAGGACGGCCTCGGCGTCCCCGTCGCCCGCGTCGCGGGCGCGGTCGGCGGCCGTGCACAGCAGCTCGTAGTGGCGGTGCCCGCCGGTGGGCATGACGTGCGTGCAGTCGGCCGCGCTCTTGAGGTCCGCGGACGCCTCGCCGGGCGACCCCGCGCGCTCGGCCGCGTCCAGGAAGTGCCCGTGCGCCTCGCGCGGGAACCGGCGCCGGTAGGCGAGCCGGCCGAGCGATCGCGCCAGCCCGTGCGCGACCGCCCCGGCATCGGCGGGAGCGGCGGCCAGCGCGGCGCGCAGGTCGTCGGCGGCGGTGTCGAACTCCGCCCGGATGTCCCCGTCCCGGGCGGCCAGCTCGGCGGCGACGCCGGACGACCATGCCAGGTGCAGGCTCCGTGCGTCCGCCTCCTCACCGCTGAGGGCGAGTTGCTCGGCGGCGAACGCGCGGACCGTCTCCAGCAGCCGCCAGCGCGCCGGGCCCGCCCTGCCGGCCAGGCTCTTGTCGACGAGCCGGCCCAGCACGTCGGCCGCCGCGCCCGCGCCCGTCCCCGGGGCGACGGCGAGCACCGCGGCCAGGTCGAAGGCGCCCGCGAACACCGCCAGCCGCCGGAACAGGGCGCGCTCCTCCGCGTCGAGGAGGTCGTGGCTCCAGGTGAGGACGGCGCGCAGCGAGCGGTGCCGGGCGTCGGCGCCGCGCCCGCCCGCGAGGAGGCGGAGCCGGTCGTCCAGGGCGGCCAGCACGCCGTCCGCGCCCAACGCCGCGCTGCGCGCCGCCGCCAGCTCGATCGCGAGCGGCATGCCGTCGAGGCGGGCGCAGATCTCCGCGACCGCCGCCGGGCCGGCGGCGAAATCGGGGTCGGCGGCGCGGGCGCGGTCGGTGAACAGTGCCTCGGCGTGCGAGGCCAGCGGCAGCGGCCCCACCCGGACGATCCGCTCGCCGGGGACGCCGAGCCGCTCGCGGCTGGTCGCGAGGATCCGGGTGCCGGGGCAGGCCGCGAGGATCCGGTCGGCGAAGCCCGCGACCGCGTCCAGCAGGTGCTCGCAGTTGTCGAGCACGATCAGCGTGCGGCTGCGGCCGAGGCGCCCGGCGATTACCGTGTGCAGTTCGGCCCGCGGGCTCTCGGTGACGTCCAGCGCCGCCGCCACGGCGTGCTCGACGAAGCCGTCCCGCACGGGCACCAGGTCGACGAACGCGCCGGCCTGGCCGGACCCGGCCGCCGCCACCGCCGCGAGCCGCGACTTGCCGACCCCGCCGGGGCCGAGCAGTGTCACCAGCCGGGCCTGGCCGGAGGCGGCCTCTATCTCCGCAAGCTCCTCGCCGCGCCCGATGAAGGAGGTGCGGGCGGCGGGCAGCCCGGCGACGGAGCGCGCCGTGCCGCCGGCCGCGTCCTCCTGCCGCTCGGCGGCGAGGATCGCCAGCTCACGCCGGTTGGCCACCCCGTACTTGCGGAGCAGCGACGAGACGTGGCTCTCGACCGTCCGCACCGAGATGTGCAGCCTGCTCGCGATCTGGGTGTTCGTCAGGTGCCGGCCGACGGCGGCCAGCACCTCGGCCTCGCGCTCGGAAACCTCGCTGGGCGGCATGGGCCCATGATCCCGCACGGGTCAGGCCGCCGTCGCGGCCTGCGCGGTGACCCGCTGGATCGCCGTGACGGCGATGTCGGGCCGGTCGACGTAGATGTAGTGCTCGCTGCCGGCGGCGGTGCTCAGCCTGGCACGCGCGGAGACCCCGAGCCACGTGCGCTGGCCGGCCGTCCACCCGCGCTCCAGGGCCGGCCCGTACTCGGGGACGGCCGCGAGGTACTGCTTCCCGTGCCGGATCACCTCGGCCGGGATGTTCCCGGCGGAGCGGACCTTCTCATCGGTGATGACGAGCCGCTCGGGGTTCTGCCCCGCGTCCACCGCGAGGGTCTGCGCGCGCAGCTGCGCCGCCGGGCCGGTGGCGGACTCGGGGATCGCGCCCTTGATGTCGGCGACGGAGGTCGGCGACGTGGCGTCCATCAGGACGAGCCCCTTGATGCGGTCCTTGTGGCCGGGGGCGTACCTGGCGGCGATCATCCCGCCCAGCGAGTGCCCGGCGAGGACCACCCGGCCGTCGCCGGCGACCCGGTCGAGGACGCCGGTCAGCACCTTCCCGGTGTCGGCGAAGATCTGCGGGCCCTCCGGCCGGTCGCTCGCGCCCGCGCCGAGCCGGTCGTAGGAGCAGACCCGGTTCTCCTTGCTCAGGGTCTTCTGGAGGGCGGCCGTCTTGCCGAGCCCGTCGCCGAGCCCCGCCATCAGGACGATCACCGGCGCGTCCTTCGCCGGGGCGCCCGCGCAGGACACGTTCACCGCACGGCCGCCGACCTTGATCTTCTTGGTGCCGGTGAACGCGTCGGCGGTCTTGCGCGGTGCGGGGGAGTCGAACGGGAAGGCGTCCGAGTCGGGGACGCCGTCGCAGCCGGTGAGCCCGGCGGCGGCGACGGCGCAGCAAACCGCGATCGCGGCGGTCTTCGTGAAAGCGCGGATCATGACGTCCTCCAAGGGAAAGTCGAATACCGGAAAATGGTCCGGCGGTGATTTTGCGTGGCCGATTTCGCCGCGAATGGAATTTCGCGGATCGGGTGTCGCTTTCGACATTGAGAACGCTAGGGATTCGGCCCCTGCTAGATCATCACCGCGCGGTTGACAATCGCCGGTAGCTCGCACGGGGGACAGTCCCGCCGTGCCGGAGCCGGGCCGAGGACGACGTCAAGTTCATCCAGACGGTGTGACCGTTGACACCTTCCGAGCCGTGTATCTAGCCTGAGGCCGACGTCAACTTCAAAGTAGGGAGTGGCATGGTCGGATCCGCGGTCATCGTCGACGCCGTCCGCACGCCGGGCGGCAGGCGCAACGGTTCCCTGGGCGGATGGCACGCCGCCGACCTGGCCGGCACCGTCCTGCGGGCGCTGGCGAGGCGCAACGGCCTCGACCCCGCCCGCGTCGACGACGTCATCATGGGATGCGTCGGCCAGGTGGGCGACCAGAGCGTCAACATCGGCCGCTCGGCGGTGCTCGCCGCCGGGTGGCCCGAGAGCGTTCCCGCGACCACGATCGACCGGCAGTGCGGGTCGAGCCAGCAGGCCGCGCACTTCGCCGCCCAGGGCGTGCTCGCCGGCGCCTACGACATCGTCGTCGCCGCGGGGGTCGAGGTCATGACGCGGACGCCGATGGGCGCGTCCGGCGTCGGCGGCGACCCGTTCGGGCCGCTCGCCATGGCCCGCTACGCCCATGTCGAGACCCACGGCCGGAAAGGGCTCGTCCACCAGGGGCTGAGCGCCGAGCTCATCGCCGACCGGTGGGGGCTCACCCGCGCGGACCTCGACGCCTTCGGCCTGCGCAGCCAGCAGCTCGCCGCCGCGGCACGCGACGCCGGGCGCTTCGACCGCGAGCTGCTGCCCGTCGAGGCCCGGACCTGGAACCCCGAGACCCGGGAGGTGACCCGCACGGGCACCGACCTGACCTCCGACGAGGGCATCCGGGAGTCGACGGCGGAGAAGCTCGCCGCGCTCAAGCCCGCGTTCCTGCCCGACGGCAAGGTGACCGCCGCGAACAGCTCGCAGATCACCGACGGCGCCTCGGCGGTGCTGATCATGTCGGAGGAGGCGGCGGTCCGGCTCGGCCTCACGCCGCGCGCCCGCTTCCACTCGTTCGCCGTGGTCGGCGACGACCCGATCGCCATGCTCACCGCGCCGATCCCCGCCACCCGCAAGGTGCTGGAACGCTCCGGCCTCGCCGCCGACGACATCGACATCGTCGAGATCAACGAGGCGTTCGCGTCCGTCGTCCTGGCATGGCAGAAGGAGACCGGCTTCGACATGGCGAAGGTCAACCCGAACGGCGGCGCGATCGCGCTCGGCCACGCGCTCGGCTCGTCGGGCACCCGGCTGCTGGCGACGCTGCTGTGCGAGCTGGAGCGCACCGGCGGGCGCTACGGCCTGCAGACGATGTGCGAGGGCGGCGGCATGGCCAACGCGACCATCATCGAGCGGCTGTGAGCGCGGGCATGGAGATCAGCCTCGGCGAGGGCATCGCGCTCACCGCCCGCAACCACCCCGACCGGGCGAGCTTCCTGTTCGCCGACGGCGGCCAGCACACCTTCGCGCAGACGAACGCCCGGGTGAACCGGCTGGTGTCGGCGCTGCGCGGCAACGGCGTCGGCCGCGGCGACCGGCTGGCGATCTTCGCGCTGGACTCGCACCGCTTCGTCGAGATCGTGCTCGCCGCGACGAAGCTCGGCGCGGTCTACGTCCCGCTCAACTACCGGCTCCGCAGACCGGAGGTGGACGTCCTGGTCGACCGGGCGAAGCCGGTGGCCCTCTTCTACGACGTGCGGTACGCGGCGCTGCTCGACGGGCTCGACGAGCAGCACGGGATCAAGCTCATGCTCGCGCTGGACGAGCGCCCCGGCGAGGCGTCCTCCGACTACGAGGACTTCATCGCGACCGGGACCGAGGCCGAGCCGCCGGTCGTGGCGTCCGACCGCGACGTCATCGGCCTCGCGTTCACCTCGGGCACGACGGGCCTGCCCAAGGGCGTGCTCCAGTCGCAGCGGATGATGAAGGCGATCGTCACCGAGCAGATCATCGAGTTCCGCATGCTGCCGGAGGAGGTCCGCTACACGGCCGCGCCGGCCTTCCACATCACCGGGATCTGCCAGCTGCTCGCGGGGGTCGCCTACGGCTTCACCTCGCTGATCGTCCCGCAGTTCGACCCGCGGGTGACGCTCGACCACCTGGCCGCCGACACGCTGACCGGCGTGTTCCTCGTGCCGACGATGATCAGCACGATCCTGCAGCTCGACGACGTCCACGACCACGACTACGAGCGGCTGCGGCTGATGTACTACGGCGCCGCCGCCATGTCGCCGTCCCTGCTGCGCCGGGCGATGGACACCTTCAGGTGCGACTTCCTCAACGCCTTCGGCGCCGGCACCGAGGCGGGCCTCCAGGCGCTGCTCGGGCCCGAGGACCACCGCCGCGCCCTGGACGGGCGGCCCGAGCTGCTCGGCTCGATCGGCAAGCCCGCCTACGGCGTCGCGCTGCGGATCGTCGACGACGACCTGCGCGACGTGCCGCCCGGGGAGGTGGGGGAGATCGCCACTCGCAGCGACATGCTGTTCGACGGCTACCTCGGCATGCCCGAGGAGACCGAGCGCGCCACCCGCGGCGGCTGGTTCCGGGCCGGCGACATGGGCTACGTCGACGAGAACGGCTACCTCTACCTGCACGGCCGCAAGAAGGACATGATCGTGCGGGGCGGCGAGAACATCTACCCGATCGAGATCGAGTCCGTGCTCGCCGAGCATCCCGACGTCGTGCAGAGCGCGGTCGTCGGGGTCGCCGACGAGCACTGGAGCGAGATCGTCCGGGCGTGGGTGCAGCCGCGCGAGGGCGCGCGGGTGACGGCCGAGGACCTCGCCGCCCACTGCGCCGAGCGGCTGGCCAAGTACAAGGTGCCGGCGGAGTTCCGGTTCGTCCCGGCGCTGCCGGTCAACGCCAGCGGCAAGATCCTCAAGCGGGAGCTGCGCACCTGGGAGTGACCCGGCGGAGGCACCGCCCGGAAGCACCGCCCGGAGGCAGCGATCGGCGCCGGTCGCGGCGCGCTCCGGCATGCCCGCGCCCCCGGGGCGCGCGGTTCCGGTCCGACGGAAATGTGACCCTTGACACACGGGGAAGGGCCGTGACAAGGTCCGCTATATGACGACGACGTCATGTTCAAGCGGCTGACAGACGTTCGGCCGGGGCGGCCCGGCACCGCACGAGCGCCGCGCGGGCGGCGTTGCCTCGCACAGGAGGAGGACCCCCAGCATGATGACGGGGCAGCAGTACAAGGACTCGCTCAAGGACGGCCGGAAGGTCTACTTCGAGGGGCGGCTCATCGAGGATTTCGCCACCGAACCCGCCCTGGCGGTTCCGATGGAAGTGGCCGCCGAGGGATACGACAAGTACTACTCCGCCGAGCCGGGCGCCCGGAACCCGGTCATCACCGCGCCGCGCAGTGCCGCCGAGCTGCGGGACAAGATTCCCGAGCTGCTGGAGATGGACCTGCTCCTCAACGTGACCTACCAGTCGGTCATGACGCTGATCGTCGCCTCCTCCCGCATCGAGTCGGCCGCGCCCGAGTACATCCCGCGGATCAACGCCTACATCAAGAAGGCACTCGAAGGTGACATCCGCATCACCGAATGCATCACCGACGCCAAGGGGAACCGCAGCCAGGCGCCGGCGAAGCAGGACGACCCCGACGCCTACGTCCGCGTCGTCCGCCGCACCCCCGACGGGGTCGTGGTGCGCGGCGCCAAGCTGCACATCAGCGCCGCCGCCCTCGGCCACCACCTGATGGTCATGCCCACCAAGACCATGAAGCCGGGCGAGGAGGACTACGCGATCGCCTGCGCGATCCCCGTGAACGCGCCGGGCGTGCACATCACCAACACCACCTACCACCCGAGCGGCGGCGACGACCGGGACTTCCCGGTCAGCTCGAAGAAGAGCGTGCCGGACAGCATGTGCATCTTCGACGACGTCTTCGTCCCCAACGAGCACGTCTTCCTCGACGGGCCGGTGGAGCACGCGGCGGTGTTCGCGCACTCGCTCGGGCTGTGGGAGCGGCTCGGCGGCACCGCCTTCATGGTCGAGCAGGCCGACGAGCTGGTGGGCCTCGCGCAGCTGATCGCCGAGGCGAACGGCACCCACCGGATCTCCCACGTCCGGGAGAAGATCGACGAGATGATCATCCACGCCACCCTGCTGCGGGCCGGCCTGGAGGCGGCGCTCCTGCACGCGCACGCGACGCCCGAGGGGTACTACTACCCCGACGACATGTACACCAACGTCACCAAGTACCAGGGCGCGACGCAGTTCAGCCGCATGGTGCGCCACCTGCACGACATCGCCGGAGGCGCCGTCCTGACCGCGCCCTCGATGGCGGACTTCGACAACGGGACGCTCCGCCCCTTCCTGGAGAAGTACATGTCGACCGGGAAGGACGTGGGGGGCGAGTACCGCACCAGGCTCTTCCACGCGATCCGCGACACGACCGCCGACGCCTACGGCGGCTGGCACCACGTGACCAACATCCAGTCCGGCGGCGGGCTGTTCGCGCAGCGGCTGGTCACCCGGCGCCACTACGACATGGACCGCGCCAAGCACCTCGCCTTCAAGGCGGCGGGCCTGGCCGGCGGATGACCCCCGCACCCCCCACGACGGGACGGACACGAACCATGGCGGATGCGAGGAGACGCGGGTGACCACGTATCTGGAGTTCGCGGTGCTCGGCCTCGGGCTCGCGGCTGTCTACATCGGGCTGGCGACCGGCCTGCTGCTGGTGTACCGCGCGACCGGCATCATCAACTTCGCGCAGGGCGCGATGGCGATGTGGGGCGCCTACGTCTTCGCCACGCTCGTCGACGACGGGCTGCTGGTCCTGCCGGTGGGCAGCGTCCAGCTCGGCGACGAGGTGGGGATCCTGCCGGCGCTGCTCATCGGGCTGCTGTGCGCGGCGGTCCTCGGCGTCCTCGTCCACTACCTGGTGTTCCGGCCGGTGCGGAACGCGCCGGTGCTCGCCCAGGTGGTGGTCTCGATCGGGCTCATGATCGGCCTGCAGGCGCTGGCGGTGATCCGGTTCGGGCCGAACAACGTCAAGGTCGAGTCGCTGATCCCGCGCGAGGAGATCGAGCTGCTCGGCGCGTCCCTGTCGGTGCGCGAGCTGGTGATGGCGGCGATCATGCTGGTGCTGGCCGCCGGGGTCTGGGCCTACCTGCGGTTCAGCCACGCCGGCGCCGCCACCCGGGCCGCGTCGGAGAACGAGCGCGGGGCCGTGCTGATGGGCCTCGACCCGAACCGCCTCGCGCTCGTCGCGATGGTGCTCGGCGCGCTCGTCAGCACGGTCGGGGTGCTGCTGGCCGGCACGCTCACCGGGCTGAGCCCGGCGAACTACACCGTGATGATCGTGCCGGCGCTCGCGGTGCTGCTGATCGCCCGGCTGGAGTCCATCGCGCTCGTCGGCGCGGGCGGGATCGCGCTCGGCGTCTTCCAGTCCGAGCTGAGCCTCATCGCCACCAAGAGCTGGTGGCCGGAGTGGGCGAAATCGGGCCTGGACCAGGTCGTCCCGTTCGCCGTCATCATGGTCATCCTTTTCGTGCTCGGACGGCGGATGCCGGCCCGGGGGTCGCTGCAGTCGGTGCGCCTGCCGGACGTGGCGGTGCCCCGCATCCGCCCCGTTCCCGCGCTGCTCCTGCTGGGCGCCGCCGCGGGCCTGCTCTTCGCCTTCGACGACACCTACCGCTTCGCCCTCACCAGCTCGCTGATCATCACGCTGCTCGCGCTGTCCTACGTGCTGATCACCGGGTACCTCGGGCAGATCTCGCTCGCGCAGTCGGCGTTCGCCGGCGCCGCGGGCTTCGCCCTGGCCAAGCTGACCGACGCCTGGAACATGCCGTTCCCGCTGGCCATCGTGCTGTGCGCGCTGGCCGCCGCGTGCCTCGGCATGGCCGTGTCGCTGCCGGCGTTCCGGATCCGCGGCGTCCAGCTCGCCATCGTGACGATCGCGGCGGCGCTCGCCATCGAGCGGTTCGTGTTCGGCAACTACAGCCTGACGCCCCCGACCGGGAACCCGATCGCCGACCCGGAGCTGCTCGGCGTGAGCTTCGCCGTGCGGGAGGGACGCGACCTCGCCCGGGTCGAGTTCTCGCTGCTGGTGCTGGTGATCGTCGCGCTGGTGATCCTGCTGTTCGTCCGGATCGCCCGGGGCGACACCGGGCGGGCGTTCCTGGCCGTCCGGGCCAACGAGCGCGCCGCCGCCTCGGCCGGGATCGACGTGCGGCGCACGAAGCTGATGGGCTTCGGCCTGTCGGCGTTCATCGCGGGCGTCGCCGGCTGCCTGCTCGGCTACAGCCAGGGCCAGCTCTCCGCCGAGTCGTTCTCGGTGTTCGTGGGGCTGCAGATCCTCGCCATGGCCTACCTCGGCGGCATCACCTCGTTCGGCGGCGCGATCGTCGCCGGCATGATCGGCCCGCTGGGGCTCGTCTACACCGCCATGCACCGGTGGTTCGACATGGGCGACTACTACGCGCTGATCAGCGGGATCGCGCTGATCCTCACCGCGATCCTCAACCCGGCGGGCATCGCCGGAAAGACCGAGGAGCAGATCGCGTGGGTCCGCCGGAAGCTGGCGGGCCGCCCGGCGCCGAGCGCGCCCGGGACGCCCGTGGTCGAGGGCCCGCCGGCCGGCGGTGTCCGGGAGGAGGTCGGCCGTCATGCCTGATCGCGCGCAGGGGCTGCGGACCCGCGCCCTGACCGTCCGCTACGGCGGCGTCGTCGCCAACGACGGCATCGACCTTCGGGTCCCGCCCGGCTCCGTCGTCGGCCTCATCGGGCCGAACGGCGCCGGCAAGACGACCTTCGTCGACGCCGTCACCGGCTTCACCCCCGCCGAGGGCGAGATCACCCTGGACGGGCGGAGCCTCGCCGGGATGCCGCCGCACCGCCGCAAGGCCGCGGGCCTCGCCCGCACCTGGCAGTCGGCCGAGCTGTTCGGCAACCTCACCGTCGAGGAGAACCTCCTCGTCTCGGCGCGGACGGTCGGCTTCGGCACGCTGCTGCGCGACGTCTTCGGCCGGACGAGCGTCGGCCGCTCGGTCGACCGCGCGCTGGAGACCGTCGGGCTCGACGGCGTCCGCTCCGTGCTCGCCCGCGACCTGACCCTCGGCCAGCAGAAGCTGGTGGGCGTCGCCCGCGCCCTCGCCGGGCGGTGCGACCTGCTCCTGCTGGACGAGCCGGCCGCCGGGCTGGACAGCAACGAGAGCGTCGCGTTCGGCCGCCGGGTCCGCGAGATCGCGGCGTCCGGCCCCGGCGTGCTGCTCATCGACCACGACATGTCGCTCGTGCTGAACGTGTGCGACGTCGTCTACGTCATGGAGTTCGGCAAGGTGATCTTCACCGGCACGCCGGCGGAGGCCCGGGTGGACGCGGCGGTCGCGACCGCCTACCTCGGCTCCCCGATGGAGGAAGCAGATGCCTGATCCCGTGCTCAGCGTCCGGAACCTCACCGCCGGGTACGGCGGCGTCCAGGCGGTCCGCGACCTCACCTTCGACGTGGCGCCCGGCGAGGTGGTGGCGCTGCTCGGCCCGAACGGCGCGGGCAAGACCACGGCGCTGCTGTCGATCGTCGGGCTCGTCCCGCCGATGGCGGGCGAGGTGCGTGCGCTCGGCGAGAAGGTCGAGCCCAAGCGGACCCACCGGCTGGCCAGGCGCGGCGTCGTGCTCGTGCCCGACGACCGGGGGGTGTTCTTCGGGCTCAGCGTCCGCGAGCACTTCCGGCTGGCGCACCGGCGGCAGGATCGCGAGCGCGAGGAGCAGGTGCTGGACCGGTTCCCCGCGCTCCGCGGGCTGCAGGGGCGCCGCGCCGGGCTGCTGTCCGGCGGCGAGCAGCAGATGCTCACCATCGCCAAGGCGATCCTCGCCCGGCCGAAGGTGCTCATGATCGACGAGATGAGCCTCGGCCTGGCGCCGAAGATCGTCCAGGAGATGCTGCCGTCGATCCGGGACCTGGCCGGGGAGGAGGGGATCGGGCTGGTGCTCGTCGAGCAGCACATCGAGCTGGCCCTGTCCGTCGCGGACCGCGGCATCATCCTCAACCACAGCCGGGTCGTGCTGGAGGGCTCCGCGAGGTCGCTGCTGGACCGGCGCGCCGACGTCGAGGCGGCGTACTTCGGCGCCGACGAGTACGCCGGCGAGCACGTGGGAGAGCACGGCGCGGGCGCCGTGCTGCCGTCATGAGGGCGGCGCGATGACGGAGCCCGCGGGGCTCGGCCCCGAGCAGCGCGGCGCGGTCGCCGTCGGCGGCGCGGCGATCGCCTGGGAGCGGTGGCCGCGGCCCGGCGCCCCGTCCGTGGTGCTGGTGCACGGCACCTCCGCGCACACCGCGTGGTGGCACCACACCGTCCGCTGGCTCGCCGACGGGTACGACGTGGTCGCCGTTGACCTGTCCGGCCACGGGAACAGCGGCCGGCGGAGCGCCTACGACCTCGGCACCTGGTCGCGCGAGGTCCTCGGCGTCGTCGACGAGGTGTGCGGCGGCGCGGCGGTCCTCGTGGGCCACAGCATCGGCGGGCTCGTCACGAGCGGCGCGGCGGCGGCCCGCCCGGACGCCGTCCGCGCGATGGTCCTCGTGGACTGCGTCGTCGCCGAGCCCCGCGAGTCCCCGCCCCGGCCGTCCGCGGGGCGCGGCGCCCCGGTGTTCGCGACGGTCGAGGAGGCCCTCGGCCGGTACCGGCTGATGCCGCCCCAGCCGGTGCCCGACGTCCGCGTCCTGACCTACGTCGCCGAGCGGTCGGTGCGGCCGGTCACCGGCGGCTGGACGTGGAAGGCCGACCCGGCGATCTTCGGCGCGCTGGACGCCGGCCGGCTGACCGCGCCGCTCGCGGACGTCCGGTGCCCGACGGCGGTGGTGCGCGGCGAGCTGAGCCGGCTCGTCCCGCCGGACGCCGCCGCGGTGCTGGCCGCGCTGCTCGGCCGGCCCGTCCACCAGTACGACGTCCCGAACGCCTACCACCACGTGATGATCGACCAGGGTGCGCCGTTCGGCCGGCTGCTGCGCCGGGCGATCGACCGGCTGCTGGCGCCCGTTCCGGCGGACCCGCGTAAGGAGTAGAAGTGGACCTGGATGTCTCATGGCCCATCGGCAGGATCATCACCGAGTCCGCGCGGCGCTTCCGTGACGTCCCGTGCTGGCTCTCCACCGGCGGGGACCAGCGCACGTTCGCGGAGGTGAACGCCCGCGTCAACCGCATCTGCGACGCGCTGGCCGCGCGAGGCGTCCGGAAGGGCACCCGGATCGCGCTGCTGGACACCGACTCGTTCGCCTACGCCGAGGTCTTGCTGGCCTGCTTCAAGCTCGGCGCGACGTACGTCCCGGTGAACTTCCGCCTGGCGCAGTTCGAGATCGAGAACATCCTGGGCCAGGCGGAGCCCGAGCTGTTCTTCGTGGGCGGGCGCTACCTGGAGACGGCGCGGAAGGTCGCCCCCGGGCTGCCCCGCGAATGCGCGCTGCTGTCGCTGGACGGCTGCCTGGACGACGACGTCGAGTCGCTGGTCGCCGCCGGGCGCGAGATCGAGCCCGACGTGCGGCTCGCCGACGACGACCTCCTCGGGATCATGTTCACCAGCGGCACCACGGGCCTGCCGAAGGGGGTCATGCAGACCCACGGCATGCTCAAGCGGATGCTGAGCCTCGGCTGGGAGGTCTTCGCCAGGCCGCGCGACGTGCGGTACACGGCCTCCCCGCTGTTCCACATCGCCGGCTGGGCGCTCGTCTTCGAGCAGGTGGCGGTCGGCTGCACGTCCCTCATCGAGCCGCAGTTCGACCCGGCGGTGACGGCGCGGGCGATCGGGGACGGGCTGCTGACCGGCTGCTTCCTCGTCCCGACGATGATCCAGGCGGTGCTCGACGCCGACGCCGGCCCGACCGGGCGGGAGCGGCTCGACACCATGCTCTACGGCTCGGCGCCGATGCCGCCGAGCCTGCTGAGGCGGGCGCTGGAGCGGTATCCCGCGTGCGACTTCTGGAACCTGTTCGGCGCCGGCACGGAGTCCGGCGTCCAGACCCTGCTGCGCCCCGGCGACCACCGGCGCGCGCTGGCGGGGGAGGAGCACCTGCTGTCCTCGGTCGGCCAGCCGGTGCTGTACGTCGACATGCGCATCCTGGACGACGACGGCGCCGAGGTGCCGCCCGGCGTGGTCGGCAACATCGCGGCGCGGACCGAGTGTGTGATGGCCGGGTACCTCGGCCTGCCCGAGCAGACCCGGGAGGCGCTGCACGACGGGTGGTTCTGGGGCGGTGACCGGGGGTGGGTGGACGAGGACGGCTACCTCTACCTGGGCGGCCGCAGCCGCGACATGATCGTCCGCGGCGGCGAGAACATCTATGTCTCGGAGATCGAGCTGGTGCTCACCGACGTCCCCGAGGTCGCGGACGCGGCCGTGGTCGGCCGCCCCGACGAGACGTGGGGCGAGGTCGTGGTGGCGTTCGTGGAGTACCGGCGGGAGCCGCCCTCGGTCGAGGCGCTGGACGCGATGTGCCGCGCGCGGCTGGCGGGCTACAAGGTGCCGGTGGAGTACCACGTCCTGCCGGAGCTCCCCCGCAACCCGACGGGCAAGGTCCGCAAGAGCGACCTGGTGGAGCGGCTCACCTCCTGACCGATCCGGCGGGCCGGCGGGTGTCCCGGTACCGCCGCTGAGCAGCCGAAATTCCCGAGCAAATGGCCATATGAATGATTGACATTGACGTCAACATTCATATGATGTGGAACACAGTGGAGCGAGGCGGCCGCGGGCCGCCGCCGGCGAGAGGCTGGTAGTGGGAATGAAGAAGACGATCGCGGCCGCGGTGGCGGTGACCACGGCCCTCGCCCTGGCCGCCTGCGGCGGGGACACGAAGGCCTCGAGCTCCGACGGCGGCCTGACGGGGGAGCCGGTCGTCCTCGGCGTCCAGTCGCTCGACACCGGCCCGGTGGCCTACCCGCAGAACACCTACGGCGCCAAGGCCGCCGAGTGGTACATCAACAACAAGCTCGGCGGCATCGGCGGCCGCCCCGTCAAGCTGGACATCTGCTCCGGCGACGGCACCCCGGAGACCGGCGTGAAGTGCGCGAACGACTTCGTCGCCGCCGACGTCCCGGTGGTCTTCGACGCCTACGACGGCACGAGCATGGGCGCGATGACGCCGATCCTGAAGTCCGCCGGCATCCCGATCGTCGGCACGCTCGCCGGGCAGGCGGTGGCCGAGGGCGCGCAGTACCCGGCGGCCTTCTACTTCTCCGGCCCGCTGGAGACGAGCGCGCTCGGGATGGTGAAGATCCTCAGCCGGCTCGGGAAGAAGAAGGCGTCGCTCGCCGTGACCGACGCGCCGTCCTCGCACGGGTACGTCGACGACCTGGTCAAGCCGATGGGGCAGAAGCTCGGCATCGCCGTGGACGGCGTCTACGTCAAGGTCGACAACATCAACTTCCAGGTGGTGGCGGCCACCGAGATGTCGTCCAAGCCCGACGTCGCCGGCGTCATCGCGCTGCCGGAGGACGGCTGCACCGGGCTGATCCGGGCGCTCCGCCAGTCCGGCTACGACGGCACGGTCTTCGCCGGGTCGTGCTCGCAGTTCATCGACGAGCTGGGCGAGGAGGCGGCGGGCGCGATCGTCCAGCCGCGGCTGTGGGTCCCGGCCTCCCGCGAGCACGCGCCGGCCGAGGTCCAGAAGCAGCTGGACGAGTTCGAGGAGGCGATGGAGGCGGTCGACTACGAGAAGGAGCAGTCGGCGCGGTCGCTGTACTCCTTCGCCGGGCTCATCAACCTGGCCAAGGTGGTGCAGGGCGTCAAGGGCGAGATCACCAACAAGTCGGTCTCCACGGCGATGCAGCAGGTCAAGGACTTCCAGACCTACCTCGGCCCCAAGGTCACCTGCGACGGGAAGCAGTGGCCGGGACGCCCCGGCGCGTGCAGCGACCAGGGCATCTTCTTCGAGGTGCAGAAGGACGGCTCGCTCAAGCCGATCGACGGCCAGGGCTACATCGACCTGGAGCCGGAGGCGGTCAGCTGACGGGGGCCGCTCGGCCCCCGCTCCGCGGCACCGGCACAGCTCGCCGGTGCCGCGGAGTCATTTTGTTCATGACGTCACTGTCAAGTAACATGCGAACCTTACGAGGGTGAGATACCGTCCTTCAGCGCCCCCCGCCGAGCGCCGCGCCTCCGAACCTTTGATGGCCCGGCCGCGAAGGTGGGATGCTCAGGTGGGGCGCGCACGGGGCGGCAGACCAGTGATCGGGAGTGATGGGCATGGCCAAGACGCGCGGTGGCAGGCTCGGCGTCGCCACGAGTCCGGAGCAGCAGGAGCGGCGCCAGACCGGCCCGCTGACGGGACGCGGCCACGCGCGCCGCGCCGCGCTCCTCGACGCGGCCCGCCGGGTCTTCGAGGAGAAGGGGTTCCTCGACGCCCGCGTCGCCGACATCGCCGCCGAGGCGAAGGTCGCCCAGGGCACCTTCTACACCTACTTCGACTCCAAGGACGCGGTCTTCCAGGCCGTCGCCACCCGGGTCGCCGGCGACATGATCATCGAGCTGGGGTCGAGCCGCCCGCAGTCGCCCGCGTCCTACGAGCGCACCTACGCCGCGATGAAGCGGTTCGTCGACTCCTACCGGCGCAACGCCAAGATCGTCGCGCTCATCGAGCAGGTGGGCACGTTCACCCCCGAGATGAAGCGGATCCGGCTCCAGGTCCGCGAGGCGCACGTCGACCGCATGGCGCGGATCATCGAGCACCACCAGAACGAGGGCCTCGCCGACACCTCCCTCGACCCCGAGCTCACCGCGGAGCTGATCGGCTCGATGGTCGACCAGATCTGCCACGTCTGGCTGAACCTCGGCAAGGAGTTCGACGAGGAGAAGCTGCTGCACGCGCTGACCACGGTGTGGCTGCGCGGCGCCGGCATCTACGACTGGCAGAGCACCAGGCCGAGCTAGCACACGGGGCCGGAGCAGGCCCGGCGGCCCGCCCGGTCAGCGGGCGGCGGCCTGCGCGGCCGGACGGTCGATGGCGGCGGGCGGCGCCTCCCGGAGCGTCCGCTTGAGGATCTTGCCGCTGGCGTTGAGCGGCATCTCCGCGACCACGACGAACTCCACCGGGACCTTGTAGGCGGCCAGCCGGTCGCGGCAGCGGCGGCGCAGCGCCTCCAGGTCGATCTCCCGCTCGGCGGTGAGGTAGGCGACCACGACCTCGCCCCAGTGCTCGTCCGGGCGGCCGACGACCGCGACCTGCGCGACGCCGGGATGCCCGGAGATCACCGTCTCGATCTCGACGGGGTAGATGTTCTCGCCGCCGCGGATGATCATGTCCTTGCTGCGCCCGGCGAGGTAGAGGTACCCCTCGTCGTCCATCCGGGCCAGGTCGCCGCCCCAGAACCAGCCGTCGCGGATCGCGCGGGCGGTCTCGTCCGGCATCTCCAGGTAGCCGTTCATCACCGCGTCCGAGCGGGTGATGATCTCGCCGATCTCGCCGCGCGGCACGTCCGCGCCGTCCGCGCCGACGATGCGCAGCTCCACCCCGAAGGCGGGCTTGCCGATCGAGCCGAGCAGGTGCGTGTCGCCGGCCATCGCGCGCCGGTGGTCCGCGGAGCCGAGGACGGTCTGCAGGCCGCCCTCCGTCGCGGCCCCGAACGCGTTGATGAGGTCGCAGCCGAACGTCTCGATGGCCTGCCGCAGCAGGGTCGGCGAGATCGGGGCGCCGCCGTAGATGATGGACCGCAGGCCGGGGTAGTCGCCCGCGGCGGCCTCGGGCCGCTCCAGCACCGAACTGATCATCGTCGGGACGAGGAACACGCCGGTGAGCCGGCCGGACCGCATCCAGCGCAGCACCTCGGCCGGGTCGAACTGGGGCAGGATCAGCGTCGGGAAGCCGCGCCACACGTGCATGAGGATCATGCCCTGCCCGGCGATGTGGAAGGTCGGCGACGCGGTGGAGCGGAACTCGCCCGGCACGATCTCGTAGTCGATCGACATGTTGACGATGAGCGACTTCAGCATCCGCTGCGACTGGAGGACGCCCTTGGGCAGCCCCGTCGTGCCCGAGGTGAACGCCAGGCCGATGACGTCCTCGTCCCGCACGTCCACGTCCGGCTCTACGTCGGCGCCCGTCGCGAGCAGCGCCTCGTAGCCCTCCGGGCCCTCCGCCTGGTCGAAGTCGATCAGCTGCCGCAGGCTCTCGACCTTCGGCAGCAGGGCGCGCCCGGAGTCGAGGTAGCGGCTCGTGACGAAGAGCATCGACGGCTTGGCCCAGCGCAGGAGGGTGAGCAGCTCGGAGTCCGCGAGCCGGTTGTTAAGGGGGACGTAGACGGCGCCCAGCTTCATGCAGGCCAGCAGCAGTTCGGCGTACCCGCCGCAGTCGGTGGCGACGATCGCGACCTTGTCGCCCTTGGCGACGCCCCGCCGGGCCATGGCGTCCGCGAGCCGGTTCACGCGCGTGTTGGTCTCGGCGAAGGTCTGCTCAGTGCCGTCACCGAACACGAAGCACGGGACGTCCGGATGGCGCTGCGCGCTGAGGCGGAGGTAGTCACCGACGCGGATCCTGGGGTGCATGGCCACTCCTGCGATTGCCGGGAGGTTCGAACCTCGTGCCGTACATGACGTCGGAGTCATCCAGTGTCTAAACCATCGCCGGAGCACGTGTCAATGCTTCCAGGCGCGGCAACGCGGAGCTACACGGCCTGTCAGGGGATTCCCGGCCGACCGTTGACATGGCCGGGCGGTGCCGGTAGACAGGTCGATATTGACATCAGTCTCAATCCGGAGGACGGGACGATGGCGGGACGGCTCGGCAGCACGGGGACCGGTGTCACCGGGCTCGGGATCACCGGGCTCGGCATCACGGTCGGCGAGTTCCTCCCGCTGAGCGCCCGGCGGCATCCCGACCGGGCCTGCTTCCTGTTCCCCGACGGCTCCGCGCACTCGTTCGCGCTGACGAACGCGCGGGTCAACCGGCTCGCCTCCGCCCTGCGCGCCGAGGGCGTCCGGCGCGGCGACCGGCTCGCGGTCTTCGCGCTCGACTCGCACCGCTACATGGAGATCGTGCTCGCCTGCATGAAGCTCGGCGCGGTCTACGTCCCGCTCAACTACCGGCTGCGGCGATCGGAGGCCGACGTCCTGCTGCGGCGGTCGGCGCCGGTCGCGCTGTTCCACGACGTTCGCTACCGCGAGCTGCTGGACGGGGTCGCCGACGAGCACCCGTCCCTGCGGCTCGTCATCGAGCTGGACGCGCCGGAGGCCGCGGGCCCCTCGCCCTACGAGCGGCTGGTGAGCGCGGGCGAGGACGTGGAACCGCCGGTGGCGAGCACCGACGACGACCTGATCGCGCTCGCCTTCACCTCGGGGACGACCGGGCTGCCGAAGGGCGTACTGCAGCCGCAGCGGATGCTGAAGGCCATCACCTACTCCGGCATGGTCGAGTACCTGTCGCGCTCTGACGACGTCCGCTACACGGCCGCTCCCACCTTCCACATCTCCGGGGTGTGCGGGCTGTTCATGGGGGTGGCGGCCGGCTTCACGTCGCTGCTGCTCCCGCAGTTCGAGCCGCGCACCGTGCTGGACTTCCTGGCCCGGGACCGGGTCACCGCGGCCTTCCTCGTCCCCACGATGATCAGCAGCATCCTCCAGCTGGAGGGCGCCGCCGACCACTCCTACGAGCGGCTGCGCCTCATCACCTACGGCGCGGCGCCGATCTCCCCGGCGCTGCTGCGCCGCGCCATGGACGTCTTCGACTGCGACTTCCTCCAGGCGTTCGGCGCGGGCACCGAAGCCGGCCTGCAGACGACGCTGACGCCGGAGGACCACCGGCGGGCCCTCGCCGAACGTCCCGAACTGCTCCGCTCGTGCGGCCGCCCGTCCATCGGGGTCGCCCTGCGGATCGTGGACGCCGACATGCGCGACGTGCCGCGGGGCGAGGTCGGTGAGGTGGCCACGCGCAGCGACCAGATGATGGTGGGCTACCTGGACATGCCCGCGGAGACCGAGCGCGCCTTCGAGGGCGGCTGGTTCCGCGCCGGCGACATGGGCCACCTGGACGAGGAGGGCTACCTCTACCTGCACGGGCGCGGCACGGACATGATCATCCGGGGCGGCGAGAACGTCTACCCGGTCGAGATCGAGTCGGTGCTGGCCGAGCACCCGGCGGTGGCGCAGGCGGCGGTCGTCGGCGTCCCGGACGAGCACTGGGGCGAGGTCGTGCGCGCGTTCGTCACCGCCGCGACCGGGCGCCGGCCGGCGGAGGAGGAGCTGCTGGCGCACTGCAGGGCCCGCCTGGCGAGCTACAAGGTGCCCCGGGAGTTCGTCGTGCTCGACGCGATGCCCGTCAACGCCAGCGGCAAGATCCTCAAGCGCGAGCTGCGCCGGTGGACTCCTTCTTCTGCCTCAACATGACAATGACATCACATTCGAACTGTGCGAGATTGGACCCATGACCAGCATTGACGAGGCCGCCCCCGCGGCCCCGCCGTTCGCGGTGTCGCATCAGGGCCGCGTGGCGACGCTCACGATCTCCAACCCCCGGCGCAAGAACGCGATCGGCCAGGCGGGCTGGGCCGCGCTCCGGGACGCCGCCGCCGGTGTCGCCGCCAGCGACGCCCGGGTGCTCGTCATCACCGGCGAGGGCGGCGACTTCTGCGCCGGAGCCGACCTGTCCGCGCCCTCGGAACGGCACGCGCTCACCGGCATGCACGAGGTCAACGAGGCGTGCCTCGCCGTCCACCGGCTGCGGATCCCGGTCATCTGCCGGGTCGACGGGTACGCCGTCGGAGCGGGCATGAACCTCGCCCTCGCCGGGGACTTCGTCATCGCCAGCGACCGGGCCCGCTTCGCCCAGATCTTCGTCAAGCGCGGCCTGTCGGTGGACTTCGGCGGCTCCTGGCTGCTGCCCCGCCTCGTCGGGCTGCACCGCGCCAAGGAGATGGTGCTGCTCGGCGGCATGATCGACGCCGCCGCCCTGCACGGGCTCGGGATCGTCCGGCAGGTCGTCCCGCCCGGCGGGCTCGACGCCGCGGTGGCCGGCCTCGCCGCGCAGCTCGCCGAGGGGCCGCCGATGGCGCTCGCCCAGTCCAAGCGGCTGCTCAACGACGCCTTCGAGAGCAGCCTCGAAGGCGCGCTCGAAGCCGAGGCCCACGCGCAGGCGGTGAACCTCGCGATGGAGGACGCCGCGGAGGCGGGCCGCGCCTTCTTCGAGAAGCGGCCCCCCGTCTTCCGCGGCCGCTGACCCCGCTGCCCCCCGACCACCCGCGCCATGCGGGACGGACGTACAGGAGTGACCAGATGAGGATCGAAGGCACGGCGGCCCTTGTGTCGGGCGGAGCGTCCGGGCTCGGGCTGGCGACCGCGCGCCGCCTGCTGGAGCGGGGCGCCTCCGTCGTCCTGCTCGACCTGCCGGCCTCGGCGGGCGAGAAGGCGGCCGCGGAGCTGGGCGGACGGGCCGTCTTCGCCGCCGGCGACGTCCGCTCGGAGGACGACGTGGCGGCCGCCGTGGACGCGGCGTCCCGCCTCGGCCCGCTGCGCGTCGCGGTGAGCTGCGCCGGCTCGGGACGGGCGGGCCGCACGGTCGGCCGCGACGGGCCGATGCCCCTCGACGACTTCTCCTGGACCGTGGGGGTGAACCTCGTCGGCACCTTCAACCTGATCCGCCTCGCCGCCGCGCGCATGGCCGAGCAGGACCCGGTCGACGGGGAGCGGGGCGTCGCGGTCGCGACCGCGTCGGTGGCCGCCTACGAGGGGCAGATCGGGCAGGCGGCCTACTCGGCGTCCAAGGGCGGCGTCGTCGGGATGACGCTGCCGATCGCGCGGGACCTCGCGTCCCTGCAGATCCGGATGATGACGATCGCGCCCGGCATCTTCGAGACCCCGATGCTGGGCGCGCTCAGCGAGGAGGTGCGCGCGTCCCTGGGCCGGCAGGTGCCGCACCCGTCCCGGCTCGGCGCCCCCGCCGAGTACGCCGCGATGGTCGAGCACATCATCGAGAACCCGATGCTCAACGGCGAGACGATCCGGCTGGACGGCGCCATCAGGATGAGCCCCCGCTGAGCGGGCCGGCACAGGGAGGTAGTCGCATGGAGTTCTCCTGGACGCCGGAGCAGGGCGACCTGCGCGCCGCGGTGCGCCGGGTGCTGGCGGACAAGGCGCCGCTCTCGCGGGCGCGGGAGCTGGCCGAGGCGGGCGAACGGCACGATCCCGACACGTGGGAGACCCTCGCCGCCCAGCTCGGGCTGCAGGGGCTGGCGCTCTCCGAGGACGCGGGCGGCAGCGGCGGCTCGCTCGTGGACCTCGCGATCGTCATGGAGGAGATGGGCGCCGTGCTGTTCGGCGGCCCGTTCCTGCCCACGGTGGTGCTCGCGGCGAACGTGCTCGCGGCCCTGCCGGACGACCCCGTCGCCGCCGAGCTGCTCCCGCGCCTGGCCGAGGGCGAGCTGACCGCCGCCGTCGCGGTCGTCGAGGCGGACGGGCGCTGGTCGCCGGAGTCGGTGCGGACCTCCGCGCGCGACGGCGGCGGCGGGCCCGTGCTGGACGGGGACAAGGAACTCGTCCTCGACGGCGCCGGCGCCGATGTGGTGCTCGTGCTCGCGCGGTCCGACGCGGGCCTCGGGTGGTACGCGGTCGAGGCCGGGGCGGCGGGCCTCGTCCGGACACCCCGCCAGGTGCTCGACGGCACCCGTCCGGCGGCGTCCCTCGAACTGCGCGGGACCCCGGCGCGGCCGGTCGGGGAGCCGGGCGGCGGATGGGCGGTCGGTGAGCGGATGCGGCGGACGGCCGCGATCCTGCTCGCGGCCGAGCAGGCGGGCGCCGCCGGCGAGCTGGTCCGCCGCACCGCCGAGTACGCGGCGACGCGCCGGCAGTTCGGCCGCCCGGTCGGCGCCTTCCAGGGCGTGAAGCATCGGCTCGCCGACATGGCGGTGCGGCACGAGATGGCGCGGTCCGCCGCGTTCTGGGCGGCGTGGCGGGAGCCGGGCTCGGCCGAGCAGGAGTTCGGCGCCCTCGTCGCCCGGTCCTACTGCTCCGGCGCCTTCCTGCAGACCGCCAAGGACACGATCCAGATGCACGGCGGCATCGGCTTCACCTGGGAGCACGACGCGCACCTGTTCCTGCGGCGGGCCCGCCTCGACGCGACCCTGCTCGGCGGGGCGGCCGAGGCGCGCGCCGCCCTGCTGCCCCACCTCCTCACCGACCTGCCGCCGGAGCTGGAAGGAGCGGCCCGATGATCGAACTGCCGGAGGACGCCACCGAGGTCCGGGCCTTCGAGGCCGCGGACGCCTGGCTGCGCGAGCACCTGCCCGCCGACGTCCTGAAGGCCGCGCTGGACGCCGACTGGCCCGCCGTCGAGGCGTTCCTCGCCGACCCGGTGCGCGGGCCCGCGTGGTTCTCCGCGCTGGGCGCGGCGGGGCTGTCCACGCCCGCGTGGCCCCGCGAGTGGGGCGGGCTCGGGCTGTCGGCGCGGGCGGCGGGCGCCGTCGCCGCCGCGGTCCTGCGGTACCGGGCCGGGCGCGGCATGGACGACTTCGTCGGGCTGGCGCTCGCCGGGCCGACGATCATCGTCCACGGGACGCGGGCGCAGAAGGAGCGCTTCCTCGGCCCGCTGGCGCGCGGCGAGCACCGCTGGTGCCAGCTGTTCAGCGAACCCGGCGCGGGCTCCGACCTCGCCGGGCTAGCGACCCGGGCCGAGCGGCAGGACGACGGCGGCTGGCTGGTGAACGGCCAGAAGGTGTGGAGCTCGTTCGCCCACGTCTCCGACTACGGACTGCTGATGGCCCGCACCGATCCCGCGCTGCCGAAGCACCGCGGCATCAGCTACTTCCTCGTCGACATGCGCACGCCCGGGGTCGACGCCCGGCCGCTGAAGCAGATGACCGGCGACGCCGAGTTCAACGAGGTCTTCCTCACCGACGTGCGGCTGCCCGCCGACGCACTCCTCGGCGAGGTCAACGGCGGCTGGGCCGTCGCGATCACCACGCTGATGCAGGAGCGCAACGGGCTCACCGGGCCGCCCGCCGTGGGGGAGGGGCGCGCCGACGTCCTGCTCCGCCGGGCCCGGGACAACGGGGCCCTCGCCGACCCGGTGCTGCGCGACGAGCTGCTCCGCCTCGCGGTCGAGGAGCGCGTCCTGCAGATGACCACCATCCGGTCGTACGCCGAGTCCGGCCGGGACGCGGTCGGCGCCGAGGGGTCGATCCGCAAGCTCGTCCACGCCCACATCGAGGAGACGGCGGGCACGCTGGCGGCCGAGGTCGAGCCGCTGTCCGCGCTGGCGTGGGAGCGGGGGACGCCGAACTCCGCCGCGTCCTACGAGTTCCTCGCGATGAAGCAGACGAGCATCGCGGGCGGGACGTCGGAGATCCAGCGCAACATCATCGCCGAGCGGGTCCTGGGGCTGCCCAAGGACCCCGACCCCGAGAAGGACGTCCCGTTCAACGAGCGGCAGCGCGGCGGCTGACACCGTGCGGAACCCTCCCATCCCTCCCGGCATCCAGGAGCAGTCATGACCACGCTGGAGCTGAGCACTCCCGAGCCGGGCATCGCCCTGCTCACCCTGTCCCGTCCCGAGCGGCTCAACGCGCTCTCGGCGGAACTGCTGGACGACCTCCACCGGACGCTCGACGAGGTCGCCGCCGACCCCGCGACCAGGGTCCTCGTCCTCACCGGGGCGGGCCGCGGGTTCTGCGCGGGCCTCGACCTCACCGCCTACGACCTCGCGACCCAGAACACCCGCGAGCGGCCGGACTCGCCCCAGCAGAGGCTCCGGCTCCAGCGGCACATCGCGGCGCTGGTGCCGAAGCTGCGGGCGATGCCGCAGCCCGTGATCGCGGCCGTCAACGGGCCCGCGGCGGGCGGCGGGCTGGCGCTCGCGCTCGCCTCGGACGTCCGCATCGCCGGGGAGTCGGCCCGCTTCAACGTCGCGTTCGTGCGGATCGGTCTGTCGGGATGCGACATCGGCGTGAGCTGGATGCTGCCGCGGCTGATCGGGGCGTCCCGCGCGTTCGAGCTGATGCTCACCGGCCGTCTCATCGACGCCCCGGAGGCCGACCGCATCGGGCTGGTGACCCGGGTCGTCCCGGACGGGGACCTGCTCGGCTCGGCGCTGGAGACCGCCCGCGCCATCTGCGCCAACAGCCCGATGGGGGTCCGCATGACCAAGGAGGTCATGTGGAGCCAGCTGGAGATCGGCAGCCTCCAGGCCGGCATCGACCTGGAGAACCGGACCCAGATCCTGACCTCCTTCACCGCGGACCACGGCGAGGCGGCCGCCGCCTTCCTGGCCCGCCGCCCGCCCCTGTTCCATGACCGCTGACCGCCCGAGGAGGCCGGAATGACCACCACCGCCCCCGGCGACGCGCGGGCCGACGAGGACTCGCCCGAACGCCGGCGCGTCCTCGACGCCGCGCGGGCCGTGCTCGACCGCACCCCGCCCGGCTCCACCCCGCGGCGGGAGTTCCTCGAAGCCTGCTTCGACGCGGGCCTCGCGTGGGTCCAGTTCCCCGAGGGGCTCGGAGGGCTCGGCGTGGAGCCGGGCCTCCAGGCGGCGGTGGACGCCGTCCTGCAGAGCGCCGGCGGACCGGTGCCGTTCGACCTCAACCCCATGGGCTACGGCATGGCGGGCCCGACGGTGATGGCCCACGCGAGCTGGGAGCTGAAGGAGCGCCTCCTCCGCCCGCTCTACGTCTGCGACGAGATCTGGTGCCAGCTGTTCTCCGAGCCCGGCGCGGGCTCCGACCTCGCGGGGCTCGCGACCCGGGCCGTCCGGGACGGCGGCGAATGGGTCGTCAACGGGCAGAAGGTGTGGACCAGCAACGCCCACAAGGCCAAGTGGGCGCTGCTGCTCGCCCGGACGGACCCCGGCCGGCCCAAGCACCGGGGGCTGACGTACTTCGTCCTGGACATGGAGGACCCGGGCGTCGAGGTCCGGCCGCTGCGGCAGATGACCGGGGAGGCCGAGTTCAACGAGGTCCACCTGCGCGACGCCCGCATCCCCGACTCCCACCGGCTCGGCGAGGTCGGCGAGGGCTGGCGCGTCGCCATGACGACCCTGATGAACGAGCGCAACGCGATCGGCGGCGGCTCCAGCATCCGCGGCACCGGCTCGATCGGCTCGGCGGTGCGGCTGTGGCGGGAGCGGGCGGACCTGCGGACCCCCGTCCTGCGCGCCCGGCTGCTGGAGCTGTTCGCCCGCGCGGACGCCGCGCGGCTGACCGGCGACCGGCAGCGGGTGGAGCAGGGGGACCGGCCCGCCGGCGCGGAGGGTTCGATCGGGAAGCTCACCGGAGCCGAGCTGAACCAGGACGTCTACGAGTTCTGCATGGACATGCTCGGGCCCGAGGCTGCGCTCTACAGCGGCTATGACGCGGCCCCGTCCGGCGAGCAGCGGGACGGGACGGACGGGGAGGACCTCGCGCGCAAGTTCCTGCGCTCGCGCGCCAACACCATCGAGGGCGGCACGTCCGAGGTGCTGCGCAACGTCATCGGCGAGCGGCTGCTGGGCCTCCCCGGCGACCTGCGCGCCGACACCGGCAAGCCGTGGCGGGAGGTGCCCCGTGGCTGAGGCGGCGGGCACCGCGCCGGGCGGGAGGGAGCTGTGATGGAGTTCGCGTTCACCGAGGAGCAGCGGGCGCTGCGCGACCTGACCCGGTCCATGGCGGAGCGCACCTGGACCGATGAAGCCGTCCGCGCGCAGCTGCAGACGGCTGCGGGGTTCGACCGCGAGGCGTGGCGGGTCCTGGGCCGCGACCTCGGCGTGCTGGGGCTCGCCCTGCCCGTCGAGGCGGGCGGTGACGGCGGCGGGACGGTCGCGCTCGCCATCGTCGCCGAGGAGCTGGGCCGCGTCCTCGCCGGGGTGCCGCTGCTCGGCTGCGTCGCGCTCGCCGCGACCGCGCTGGCGCGCTCGGGCGACCCGGAGGCGCCCGGCCTCGTCTCCGGGATCGTCTCCGGCGAGACCGTCGCGAGCCTGGTGGCCACCGACGCGCGGGGCGCCTGGGCACCCGCCTGGACCGGCATCACCGCCACCGGTGGACGGGAAGCCCCCGTACTCAGCGGCACCGTCTCGCACGTCCTCGACGCCGTCGCTGCCGACCTCTTCGTGGTCGTGGCCGAGGCAGACGGCGACCCGGCGCTGTTCCTCGTCGACGCGGGAGCGCGGGGGCTGTCCGTGGAGCCGCTGACCACGCTCGACCAGACGCGCCGCCTCGGCCGGGTGCGGTTCGACGGGACGCCCGCACGCCCCCTCGGGGACGCCGGGGCGCCGGCGCTCGACGCCGTCGCGGCGGCCCGCGACGTCGGCGCGGTCGTCCTCGCGGCCGAGGCCGTCGGCGCCAGCGCCCGGCTGCTGGCGATGAGCGTCGAGTACGCGTCCACCCGGCTCCAGTTCGGGCGGCCGATCGGGTCCTTCCAGGCCGTCAAGCACCGGTGCGCGGACATGCACGTCGCGGTGGAGCAGTCCCGGTCGGCGGCCTACCACGCGGCCTGGACGCTGGACGACCCGGGCCTCGACGACCCGCGGATCGCCGTCGACCTGGCCACCGTGCGGACGGCCGCCGACTATCAGGCGGTGGTCAAGAACACCGTCCAGGTGCACGGCGGCATCGGCTTCACCTGGGAGCACTCCGCGCACCTCTACTACAAGCGCGCCGTCGGCGACGCCACACTGCTCGGCGGCCGCGCCGCCGCGGCCGAGCGGCTGGCCGCGTCCGTCCTCGACGCCGCGTCCTGACCCGTCCACGACCAGGGAGCACCATGACCACCGAAGCACAGCCCGCCGCCGAGGTGCGCGTGGAGGCCGACGGCGGCGTCCTCGTCATCACCATCGACCGCCCCGGCGCCCGCAACGCCGTCAACGAGAACGTCGCGCGCGCCGTCGCCGGGGCCGCCGACCGGCTCGACTCCGACCCGGCGCTCCAGGCCGGCGTCATCACCGGCGCCGGCGGCACCTTCTGCGCGGGGATGGACCTCAAGGCGTTCGTCCGGGGCGAGCACCCCGTGGTGGCGGGGCGCGGCTTCGCCGGGCTCGTCCAGCGGCCGCCGCGCAAGCCGCTCATCGCCGCCGTCGAGGGCTACGCGCTCGCGGGCGGCTTCGAGATCGTGCTGGCCTGCGACCTCGTCGTCGCCGCCCGCGGCGCGACGTTCGGCATCCCCGAGGTGAAGCGGAGCCTCGTCGCGGCCGGGGGCGGGCTCCTGCGCCTGCCGCGCCGCGTCCCCTACCACGTGGCGATGGAGCTGGCGCTGCTCGGCGACCACATGAGCGCGGCGCGGATGAGCGAGCTGGGCCTGGTCAACCGGCTCGTGGACGACGGCGAGGCGCTCGGCGCGGCCCTCGGGCTGGCCCGGGAGGTCGCCGCGAACGGCCCGCTCGCGCTCGCCGCCAGCAAGCGGATCATCGTCGAGTCGGCCGGCTGGGGCGAGGAGGAGTCCTGGATCGAGCAGGACAGGATCGCCCGGCCCGTGGCGGGGTCCGCCGACGCGCGCGAGGGCGCCACCGCCTTCGCGGAGAAGCGTCCCCCGGTGTGGCAGGGGCGCTGATGAGCGAGATCCTCCTCCTCGACCGCGCCGACGGCGTCGCCACGGTGACGCTCAACCGGCCCGAGGCGCGCAACGCCCTCAGCGCGGCGCTCATCACCGCGCTGCGCGACACCATGCGAGCCCTTGAGGACGACGACGAGGTGCACGCCGTCGTCCTCACCGGGTCCGACCCCGCCTTCTGCGCGGGCCTGGACCTCAAGGAGCTCGGCAGTTCGGGGGAGAACCTCCAGCTCGGCCAGGAGGACGACGAGGAGCCGTCCCCGTACCCGTGGCCGGTGCCGTCGAAGCCGGTGATCGGCGCCGTCAACGGCGTCGCGGTCACCGGCGGCCTGGAGCTGGCGCTGAACTGCGACATCCTCATCGCCTCCGAACGGGCCCGGTTCGCCGACACCCACGCCCGCGTCGGCGTGCTGCCGGGCTGGGGGCTGTCGGTGCTGCTGCCCCGGCTCGTCGGCCGGCAGATGGCCCGCCGCATGAGCCTGACCGGCGACTTCGTCCCCGCCGCCGAGGCCCTCCGCGCCGGCCTCGTCACGGAGGTAGTCGCGCACGGAGACCTCCTCCCCGCGGCGCACCGCGTCGCCCGGACGATCGCCGGCAACGACCGCGACGCCGTGCGGACCCTGCTCGACTCCTACCGGCGCATCGAACTGGCCGAGATCGCGGACGGCTACGGCATCGAGGGCCGGACGTCCCGCGACTGGCTGGCCCGCGGCTTCACCCCCGCGTCCGTCGAGGAGCGCCGCGAGGCGATCGTCGACCGGGGCCGCGCCCAGACCGCCACCTGACCCGCGACCAGAACGAGAGGAACGGCCCGAGCATGCTCACCGGCGACCAGTACAAGGCCAGTCTCGACGACGGCCGCAGCACCTACTTCGAGGGAGCGAAGGTCACCGACCTCCCCGGCCACCCGATCCTCGGCACCGTCGTGCGGAACATCGCGGACGGCTACGACTGGCTGGCGCTCAAGGCCGTGGACGGCGTCAGCCCCCTCAGCGGCATCCCGGCCACCGTGGACCAGCTGCGCGAGAAGGTCGGGCTCGTCCACAGCGCGGGCATGATGGCGCACGTCAACTACACCTCGCTGATGACGCTGACGACGGCGGCGGGACGGCTGGCGCGGAGCAGCCCGCAGTACGTCGAACGCATCCGCGCCTACGTGGACGACGCGCAGGCCCGCGACATCCGCGTCACGCAGTGCATCACCGACGCCAAGGGCGACCGCTCGCTCCCGCCGGCCCGGCAGGACGACCCGGACGCCTACGTCCGCGTGGTCGGCCGCTCGCCCGACGGCGTCGTCATCCGCGGCGCCAAGCTGCACATCACCGCGGCGTCGTTCGGCCACGAGCTGATGACGATCCCGACCAAGGCGATGAAGCCGGGCGAGGAGGACTACGCGTTCGCGGCGGTGATCCCCGTCAACGCCCCCGGAGTGAAGATCATCAACACGACGTACGCGCCCCGGCACGCCGACGCGCGGTCGTTCCCGATGTCGGGCGGGGAGCACTTCCCGGAGGGCTTCGTCATCTTCGACGACGTGTTCGTCCCCCACGAGCGCGTGTTCCTCGACGGCGAGGTGGCGAGCGCGGCCGTCTTCGCCCACTCCCTCGGGCTGTGGGAGCGGCTCGGCGGCCTCACGTCCATGGCGGACGGCGCCGACGTGCTGGTCGGGTTCGCGCAGCTGATCGCCGAGGCGAACGGCCTGCAGCGGGTCGGGCACGTCCGCGAGAAGATCGCCGAGATGATCATCCACGCGACCGTGGTGCGGGCCTGCCTGGAGGCCGCGCTGACCCACGCGGAGGCGGGCGAGTTCGGCGCCGTCTTCCCCAACGAGCTGTACACCAACGCGGGCAAGTACACCGGGGCCACCGAGTACACCGCCATGGTGCGGCACCTGCACGACATCGCCGGCGCCGCGGTCGTCACCGCGCCGTCCATCGCGGACCTGCAGAACCCCGAGGTGGGGCCGCTGGCGCGCAAGTACATGTCGACCCGGTCGGACGTGGACGGCGAGTACCGCACCCGGCTCTTCCACGCGATCCGCGACCTGACCGCCGACTCCTACGGCGGATGGCGGCAGGTCACCAACGTCCAGGCGGGCGGCGGCCTGTACGCGCAGCGCATCGTCACCCGCAAGCACTACGACGTCGAGGCCGCCAAGCGGGCGGCGCTGCGGGCCGCCGGCCTCGCCGCCGACCCGGCGCCGAGCCGCGGCGTCTGATCCGTGGGCACCGGCGCACTGCCCGGGATCGACGCCGGCGCGCTCACCGGATGGTTCGGCGAGGCGCTCGGCGTCCCCGGCCCGCTCGCGTTCACGCTGATCGCGGGCGGCCGCTCCAACCTCACCTACCGGGTGGACGCCCCGGACGGGCGCGCGTTCGCGCTGCGCAGGCCCCCGACGGGCGACCTCCTGCCGACGGCCCACGACATGGAGCGGGAGTGGCGCATCGTCACCGCGCTCGGCCGCAGCGCCGTGCCGGTGCCGCGCACCCGCGGGCTCTGCGCGGACCCGGCCGTCACCGGCGCCCCCTTCTACGTCATGGACTTCGTCGACGGGACCGTCCTCGACTCCGACGCGGCCGCCGCCGGGCTGCCGCCCGAAGCCCGGGACCGGTTCTCGCGGCAGTGCGCTGAGGTCCTCGCGGCGATCCACGAGGTGGCCCCGGCGGACGCGGGCCTCACCGTCCGTCCGGGTGCGGAGCCCTACGTGCCCCGCCAGCTCCGCCGGTGGACGGCGCAGGTGGAACGGGTCGCCGCCCGCACCGGCGGCGACGACCCCGCCGCCCGCGACCTCGCCGAGGTGCGCGGCCTGCTGGCGGCCCGGACGCCCCCGCAGCGCTGGACGGGCGTCGCGCACGGCGACTTCCGCCCCGGCAACATGATCGTCCGCCCGGACGGGACGGTCGCCGCCGTCCTCGACTGGGAGCTGTGCACCACCGGCGACGTCCTGGCCGACCTCGGCTGGCTCACCGCCTGGTGGCACACCGGCGACACGGTCGGCTGGGGCCCGTCCCGGCTCCCCGGCTTCCTCGACCGCGACGCCCTGGCGCGGTGCTACGCCGAGACGACCGGCCGCGACGTGTCGGACCTGCCGTTCTTCGAGGCGTTCGCGCTGTGGCGGCTCGGCTGCATCGGCCACGGCGTCCACGACCGGTACCGCGGCGGCGCGATGGACGCCCCCGCCGAGCCGCTGGAGGCGCTCGAACGGCGGCCGCGGGAGCTGGCCGCGATCGCCCGTGACATCCTCCTCGGACGTGCGTGAGACAGGAGACCCGCATGGACTTCGAGATCCCCGAGCAGACCCGCGACCTGCTGGACGCCCTGGACGCCTTCATCGAGCGCGAGATCGTCCCGCTGGAGGAGGCGGACGACAACCGCCGCTTCTTCGACCACCGCAGGGAGTGGGCCCGGACCGACTTCGAGCGCGGCGGCGTCGCCCGCCCCGAGTGGGAGGAGCTCCTCGCCGAGGCGAAGCGGCGCGCCGACGCCGCCGGCTTCTACCGGTACAGCCTCCCGGCCGAACTGGGCGGGCACGGGGGCAGCAACCTGGAGATGGCGGTGATCCGCGAGCATCTGGCGCACCGCGGGCTGGGCCTCCACAACGACCTGCAGACCGAGCACTCCGTCGTCGGCAACCTCGTCTTCGTCGAACTGCTGCACCGGTTCGGGACGCCCGAGCAGCGGGAGCAGTTCGTGGAGCCGTCCGTCCGGGGCGAGAACGGCCTGGCGTTCGCGCTCACCGAACCCGAGCACGGCAGCGACGCCACCTGGATGTCGACGCGCGCCGTCCGCGACGGCGGCGACTGGGTCATCAACGGCACCAAGCGGTTCAACACGCTCGGCGCGTCGACGACCCACGACGTCGTCTTCGCCCGCACGTCCGGCGAACCCGGGCAGGCCGAGGGCATCACCGCCTTCATCGTGCCGCTCGACGCCCCCGGCTTCGACGTCCCCTACTACTGGTGGACGCTCAACATGCCCACCGACCACGCCGAGGTGACGCTGGACGACGTCCGCGTGCCCGCGGCGTCCATCCTCGGCGAGGAGGGGCAGGGGCTCGCGGTCGCGCAGACGTTCGTCCACGAGAACCGCATCCGCCAGGCCGCCAGCGGCGTGGGCGCGGCCCAGTTCTGCATCGACCGCTCCGTCGCCTACGCGCGCGAGCGCACCACCTTCGGCCGGCCCCTCGCGTCCCGCCAGGCCATCCAGTGGCCGCTCGTGGAGCTGCACACGGAGGCCGAGATGGTGCGGACCCTGATCCACAAGACCGCCCAGCGGCTGGACGAGGTGCACGCCGCCGGCGAGCCCGCGGTGACCATCGGGCACCTGGTGTCGATGTGCAACTACCGGGGCAACCGGCTGGTCTGCGAGGCGGCGGACCGCGCGATGCAGGTGCACGGCGGCATCGGCTACACGCGCCACGAGCCGTTCGAGCACATCTACCGCCACCACCGCCGCTACCGCATCACCGAGGGCTCCGAGGAGATCCAGATGCGCCGCGTGGCGGGCCGCCTGTTCGGCTACCTGTGACCGCGTCCGGGCCGGGCGGCGCGCGCCTTTCCCCGGCGGATCGCCGAGGGCCCGAATCGGCTACGGTCGGGGGCACCGAATAACACGACAAGACGGGGAACGCACGTGGCACAGAAGGTTCGCATCATCATGACGGACGACCTCGACGGCGGCGAGGCCGCCGAGACGGTGTCGTTCGCCATCGACGGCAGGACGTACGAGATCGACCTCAGCGAGGACAACGCCCGCAAGCTCCGCAGCACGCTGCACAGCTACATGGAGAGCGGCCGCCGGCTCAAGGGCACCCGGGGCGCCGCTCCGGCGCGCGCAGGCCAGGCCCGGGAGCGCGGCGCCGAGATCCGGCAGTGGGCGAAGGAGCAGGGCATCGAGATCAACGAGCGCGGGCGCATCCCCGCCACCGTCATCGCCCAGTACGAGGCGGCGCACTGACGACCGCCCGCGAACGGGCGGCGCACCGGCGCGCACCGGCCCCTCCGGCCGGTCGATGCCGGTGTGCCCGACGGGTTGGAATTCGGCCGCGCGGCGTCTTCGCGGGCGACGGTGCCGGGGTGCGGTGCCGAGGCATGGGGCCGGGATCTCTTTTTCGGCGACGTGATCACTTGGCCGTTCCGGGGAATGGTGACAGGGTGATCGGCCGCACGGTGGCTGATCACGTTCCGGTTGCGGGTTATCTCGCCATTCTTGTTAACGGAGAGGCTTTTTCGTAGGTTCGCCCGAACGGGGGTGAAAGGTCCTTGTCGTGCCGCGTCTGTCCGGTTCGCGATCCGGACCGGGCGGGGGCGGCGCCCGAGCTCCCTGAGGAGACGCCACATGTCCGAGGTCAAACGCCGTGATCTGCTGGCCGGAGCCGCCGCCCTCACCGGGTTCGCGACGGTCGGCCTGCTGCCCGGCACCGCCGCCGCCGCGACCCGGCAGCGGCCCGGTGCCGCCCGGCCGCCCTCCCTCACCGCCGGCGACCGAGCCGTGGTCGCCCGCGTCGACGCGCGCCGGGCGCTGCGGCACCTGCGGGTGCTCAGCGACGAGATCGGCTGGCGCATCGCCGGCACCCGCTCCGAGCACCGCGCCGCCCACTACATCGCCGGGCAGCTGCGCGACCTGGGGTACGCGGTCGAGCTGCAGCCCTTCCCGGTCGCCGACAAGTACCTGGCGGAGATCCGCGCCGAGGGCGAGCGGCTCTGGCAGTGCAGCGCCTCCCCGCAGGGCGCCGTCGCCCCCGCCGCCGGGACGGTGGTGGACGTCGGCCCGGCCACCGAGGTCACCGGGGACGTGCGCGGCAAGCTCGTGCTGTTCGACCGCGTCACCGGCCAGGAGACCGGGCAGGCCAAGGCGGCGGCGGACGCGGGCGCCGCGGCGGTGCTCATCGTCAACGCGCGCTCGACCACCTACCCGGAGCGCAAGCCCAGCGCCTTCGTCCCGAACCTCAAGGAGCCGGTCGCGATCCCCGTGCTGGGGCTGGCCGGGTACCACGGCGAGCGGATCCGGGCCGGTGCCCGGAGCCTGTCGTTCGAGGTCGCCCATCACGCCGGGCTCACCTCGTACAACGTCCTGGCGGAGCGACGGGCCACGCTGCCCAACCCCCGGGGCAAGGCCGTCATCGTCAGCGCGCACTACGACAGCGTCCCCGGCTCGCCCGGCGCCAACGACGACGGCAGCGGCACCGCGCTGTGCCTGGAGCTGGCGCGCGTCCTGAAGCGGCTGCCCACCCAGCAGGCCGTGCGGATCTGCCTGTGGGGCGCGGAGGAGAGCGGCCTGGTCGGCGCCCGGCACTACGTGAAGGAGCTCGACGAGGCGGAGGCCGGGCGGATCACCGGCTGCTTCCAGAACGACATGGTCGCCACCAGCCATCCGCCGGCGGGCACGTACTGGCTGCTGTCGGTGGACGGCGCCGACAACACCACCACGGCCGCGGTGAACGCCGCCGCGCGCCGCCTCGGGTACGCGGGCCAGACCGAGGGGCCGACCGCGCGCGGCTCCAGCGACCACGAGGCGTTCCACGAGCGCGGCATCCCGGCGGGCAACTTCAGCTGGCGCGGCGGCGAGGCGCCGAGCCAGCTGGAGCCGATCTACCACACCCCCGAGGACACGATCGCCGACAACATCAGCCTGGAGCGGCTCCAGGTGTCCCTCGAACTGATCGGCTGCGCCGCCTACGACGTGGCGCGCCGCAAGTAGGAGCCCGCGTGTGCCCGCCGCCCGCGTCCGGGCGGCGGGCTCTTTTGGCGGGGCGCCCGGATCTGTGCGACCATCGGTTCTTCGATTTTCGAAGATTCTGCGTCGCGAGGGGATGTGACGGCCATGACCAGCGCGTCCGACCGGGCGGTGGAGCTCCGCCCCCTGGACTTCCTGGACATCGACGGCCTGCTGTCGGACGAGGAGCGCGACATCCGCGACACCGTCCGCGGCTTCGTCGAGGACCGGGTCGTCCCGCACGCCGGCGACTGGTTCGAGGAGGCGTCCATCCCGCGCGGACTGCCGCGCGAGCTGGGGGCGCTGGGCGTCCTCGGCATGCACCTGGAGGGGTACGGCTGCGCGGGCACCAGCGCGACCGCCTACGGCCTGGCCTGCATGGAGCTGGAGGCGGGCGACAGCGGGGTGCGCAGCATGGTGTCCGTCCAGGGGTCGCTCGCGATGTTCGCGATCTGGCGCTGGGGCTCGGAGGAGCAGAAGCGGCGGTGGCTGCCGGGGATGGCGACGGGGGAGACCGTCGGCTGCTTCGGCCTGACCGAGCCGGACGCGGGCTCCGACCCGGGCGCGATGCGCACCCGCGCGCGCCGCGACGGCGGCGACTGGATCCTCGACGGCCGCAAGATGTGGATCACCAACGGCTCGATCGCGGACGTGGCCGTGGTGTGGGCCCGCACCGACGAGGGCGTCCGCGGCTTCCTCGTCCCGGCCGGCACGCCGGGGTTCAGCGCGCCCGAGATCCGCAAGAAGCTGTCGCTGCGGGCCTCGATTACCTCCGAGCTGGTGCTGGACGGCGTCCGGCTGCCGGCGGACGCCGTCCTGCCCGAGGTGTCGTCCCTGCGGGGCCCGCTGTCGTGCCTGAACGAGGCCCGCGAAGGCCTGGGGGGGGGGGGCGGCCGGGGGGGGGGGGGGGGGGGGGGGGGGGGGGGGGGGGGGGGGGGGGGGGGGGGTGGGGGGGGGGTGGGGGGGGGGGGGCGGCGGCGGGGGGGGGCGGGCGGGCGGCCGCCGCC
>NZ_JBICUA010000009.1:157813-386319 GCF_043197915.1 Actinomadura geliboluensis
CGGCGGCGCGGCGCGGCGGGCGCGGCGGGGGGGGGGGGGGGCCCGGCCGGGGCGGGGCCCGGGGGGCGCGCCGGCGCGGCCCCCCCCCCCCCCCCCCCCGCCGGGGGGGGGGGCGGGGTGGGGGGGGGGCGCCGCGGGGGCGCCCCGCGCCTGCTTCGAGGCCGCGCTGAAGTACGCGGGGGAGCGCACCGCGTTCGGCAAGCCGATCGCCGGCACCCAGATCCAGCAGCAGAAGCTCGCCCACATGGCGCTGGAGGTCAACCGCGCGACGCTGCTCGCCCTGCACCTCGGCCGGCTCAAGGACGCCGGGCGGCTGCGCCCCGAGCAGGTCAGCATGGGCAAGCTCGGCAACGTCAACGCCGCGCTGGACGTCGCCCGAAGCGCCCGCCAGGTGCTCGGCGCCAACGGGATCTCGCTGGAGTACCCGGTGATCCGGCACATGAACAACCTGGAGTCGGTCGTCACCTACGAGGGGACCGCGGACGTCCACGCCCTCGTCATCGGCGGCGCCCTGACGGGCGTCCAGGCGTTCCGCTGACCGGCGCGCCCGCGGCTATGCTCGGCCCGGTGAAAGATCCCCGCGCCACGGTGCCCACGGCCCAGCAGCACGCCGTCGACGCGCTGCGCCGCCGCATCGCGTCGGGGGACGTCCGGCCCGGCGAGCGGGTCAACCAGGAGGACATCGCCGCGCAGGTCGGGTTGAGCGTCGCGCCGGTGCGGGAGGCGCTGCGCGTCCTCGCCGAGGAGGGGCAGCTCACCTACCGGCCCCGGCGCGGGTACGTCGTCACCGAACTCCAGTACGAGGACCTCAGCGAGATCTACGAGCTGCGCAAGATCCTGGAGGAGCGCGCGGCCCGGCACGCCCTCCCGATGCTGGACGACGCCGCGCTGCGGCGCATCGGCGAGGCCGCCCGCGCCTGCGCCGAGGCCGCCGCCGCCGGAGACGTCGCCGCCGAACTGGCCGCCAACCGCGCGTTCCACTTCGCCGTCCTGGAGACGCCCGGCCAGCCGCACGTCCTGCGGTTGATCCGGCTGCTCTGGGACTCCACCGAGGTGTACCGGGCCATGTACTACAACGACCCGGCGGAGCGCGCGGCCTCGGTGGACGCGCACGACCGGATCATCGAGGCGGTCCGCGCCCGGGACGCCGACCGGCTCGTCCGCGAGCTCGACGCGCACCGGCAGCGCGCCCTGGACGTCCTGCGCGCCGTCCTGGCACCGCAGGCCGGCTGACCGGCGCGCGACTCCTGGACTACTGGACGGCGACTCAGTACGTTCCTCACTGCTCCCCCGGCCCTCGACGATCCCCAGTCGTCGGGCAGGTTCCCAGCGGCGGCCTGGCCGTCCGCCGGTACGCGGTCGGGGTCAGGCCGACGAGCTCGCGGAAGCGCCGCGCGAAGTAGGTCGGATCGTCCCAGCCCACGGCCGCGCCGACGCGCGCGGCCGGGAGGTCGGAGTGGGCGAGCAGGTCGGCGGCCCGTTCCGCCCTGATCCGGGCCAGATGGGCGAGCGGGGACGCCCCCACGTGCCGGACGAACAGCCGCCCCAGGTAGTCGGGGTCGAGGTTGACGGCGCGTGCGAGGCCGTCCAGCCGCCACGCCTCGGCGGGCGCCGCCTCCATCCGCGCGATGGCGGCGGCGACCGCCGGGTGCATGCCGGGCCCGGCGGCGCCGGGGGAGCCCGCGTCGGCGAGGATGCCGAGGACGGTGACGAGCCTGCCCAGCGCGCGTCCGGTGCGGGGCGGGGCACCCGACAGGTCGGCTTCGAGCCGCCGGATCTGGTCGATGGCCTCGTCGGCGGCGTCCGGCTCGACGGCCGTGACCGCCACTCCCCGGGAGCCGGAGGCGACGGGCTCCGTCCACAGCAGCCGGCGCAGCGCCGGGACCAGCATCACGCCCTCCAGGTCGGAGCGCAGCGCCTTGGCCGACACGCAGCAGTTGGCGACGACGAGATCGGCGCAGCCCTCGAAGCCGTGCCACGCGCCCGGCCGGAGCACGACGGCCTGGCCGTGCCGCAGCCGGTGCCCGCCCTTGGCGGTCACGTGCGTGCCCCGGCCGGGCCCGACGACGGCGATCTCCACGAAGTCGTGCGCGTGGGCCTCGACGTCCGCGGACAGCCGCTGCACGCCTCCCCAGATCGGCCCGTCCGCGAACAGCGCCCGCTCGTGCAGCACCGTGGTCATGTCGGAATCGTACGACTGGAGGACGACATCGGCCTAGCCGGTTCCTGCGGCCGTTGCGAGGCTTTCCACATGAGCGAAGAGACAGACCTCGGCCCGGACGGACGCCTCTCCGACGACCTCGTCAGCAGCTACCGCGAGAACGGATTCGTCCGAGTCCGCGGCGTGCTCGACCGCACGCAGGTCGAGCGCTTCAGATCGGGTGCGGAGGCGTACCTCGAATCCCATCGCGGGGAGAGCCTGGAGAAGGGCGGCGCCTTCAGCCAGCTGGTCAACGTCTGGCGGCGCGACGAGACCCTGCGCGACCTCACGTTCGACCGGCGGCTCGGCCGGGTCGCCGAGCAGCTCGCGGGGTTCCCGGTGCGGCTGTGGCATGACCAGATGCTGGTGAAGGAGCCGCACAGCAACACCGCCACCGAGTTCCACCAGGACCGGCCGTACTGGCCGCACACCGACGACCGGCTCCCGCTCTCGGCGTGGATCGCACTGGTGGACGTCCCGCCCGAGCGGGGCTGCATGACGTTCCTCCCAGGTACCCAGACCCGCAGCGGCCTGCGCGCGCAGGACCTCCATGAGGAGGGCGACCTGTTCGAGGCGGATCCGGCGCTGCGGTGGATCCCGCGCGTGACCATCCCCCTGCGGGCCGGGGACTGCACCTTCCACAGCGGCTACACCGGCCATATGGCCCTGCCCAACACGACCGATATGGCGAGGCTCGCGCACGTCGTCATCTACATGGACGAGGAGACCGTCTTCAACGGCGCCCCGCACCCCGTGACCGACCCGCTGGGACTCACCGAAGGCGCCCGCCTGGACGGCGACGACTTCCCGAGGCCGTGGGCGTGAGGCGCAACCAGGGATGAGGCGCACGCCGCCCGGGCCGGAGTCCATGATCCTATTTAGGTTAGGCTCTCCTTAATCAGTTCTGATTTCGGAGGAAAGTAGTGCTAGCCGGACTCGGCCCGCGCGGATGAGCGCGGTCATGGAGCCGTGGCGGGGCAATGCGGTGCACATCGCGAAGGCCCCGGGCAAGGAGGCCGAGATCGTCACGTCGGTCGGCTGGGAGTGACCACCGCCGTCCCGCGCGTCGCCCCGGCGGCCCTGCGCACGGCGTCCGGGCGCGAGGCGTCCCGCTGGGTCGCGGCGCACTGCCGCGAGACGCCGTGGCTGACGGGCACCGCGGCGCTCACCACGGTGGCGGGCGCGGCGCTCCAGGTCCTGCCGGTGCTCCTGCTCGGCCGGGTGGTGGACGGGGTGGCCGGCGGCGGCTCGCCTTCGATCCTGATCACGATCGGGGCCCTGCTGGTGGCCGCCGCGCCGCTCGGCGCCGCGGCCACCGCCGCGTCGACGTACCTGATCGGGCGGCTCGGCGCGGAACTGCTCGCGCGGCTGCGGGAGGGCGCCGTCCGGGCGGTGCTCGGCATGCCGAGCGCGCGGATCGAGCAGGTCGGCCGGGGGGACGTGCTCTCCCGCGTCGGCGACGACGTCGCCGTCCTGTCCAAGGGCATCCGGACGGCCGTCCCCACGGTCTTCTCCGCGGGCGTGCTCGTCGCGATCGCCACCGCCGGGATGTTCGGCCTCGACTGGCGGCTCGGCCTGGCGGGCGCCGGCGCGCTGCCCGCCTACGCGCTGGCCCTGCGCTGGTACCTGCCGAGGTCGGCGCCGCTCTACCGGCGGCAGCGCGCGGCGCAGGCCGACCGGGCGCAGGAGCTGATCAGCGGGCTGGACGGGATCGGCACCGTCCGCGCGTACCGGCTGGAGGACGCGTTCCGCGCCAGGGTGACCCGCGAGTCGTGGCGGGTGCGCGACCTCGGCATCGAGGTGTTCCGCCTCTTCGGCCGGTTCGTCGGCCGGGAGAACCGCGCCGAGTTCATCGGGCTCGTCCTGATCATCACGGTGGGGTACGCCCTGCTGGAGGCGGACGCCGCCGGCCTGGGCGAGGTCGCGGCGGCCCCGCTGCTGTTCCACCGCCTGTTCAACCCGCTGGGCTCCATCCTGTTCACCTTCGACGAGGCCCAGAAGTCGGGCGCGAGCCTGACCCGGCTCGTCGGGGTGCTGGAGGAGCCCGCCGAGGAGCGCCTGGTGGGCGGCACGCCCGCCGAGCCGGACGCCGCGGCCCACCCGGTCACGGTCGAGGGGCTGACGTTCACCTATCCCGGTTCCGAGGAGCCGGTCCTGCGGGACGTCGACCTGGTGATCCCGGCGGGCGGCTCGCTCGCGCTGGTCGGCGCGACGGGCGCGGGCAAGTCGACGCTGGCCGCGCTCATCGCGGGCATCGGCACCCCGCAGGCCGGGTCGGTGCGCATCGGCCCGGTCGACCTCGCCGACCTGGACGAGGCGGGCGCGCGGGCCCTGGTGAGCATCCTGACGCAGGAGACGCACGTGTTCTCCGGCCCGCTCGCCGACGACCTGCGGCTGGCCGCGCCGGACGCGTCCGACGCCGAGCTGATGGACGCCCTGCGCACGGTCGGCGCGGACGGCTGGGTCGATGCCCTGCCCGAGGGGCTGAACACCCTGGTCGGCGAGGGCGGCGAGCGCCTCGACGCCACGCGGGCCACCCAGGTCGCGCTGGCCCGGCTGGTGCTGAGCCGGTCGCCGGTCGTGGTGCTGGACGAGTCGACCGCGGAGGCGGGCAGCCAGGGCGCCGCCGCGCTGGAGCGGGCCGTCCTCGCCGCGTGCCGGGGGCGCACGACGCTGTTCGTCGCGCACCGGCTCACCCAGGCCATGGCGGCCGACCGGATCGCCGTGCTCGACGCCGGACGCGTCGTGGAGCAGGGCGCCCACGATGAACTGGTGGCGCTCGGCGGCCGGTACGCGCGGCTGTGGCGCGCCTGGCGGGCCGGGGGCTGATCCGGCGATGACGACCGCCGCGGAGACGACGACCGCCGCCGAACCGGGACCCCGCACGGGCTCCGCGATCCTGCGGACCGCGCTGCGCCGCAACGCGGGCGCCATGACCGCGGGCACCGTCCTCATGGGCATGTACCAGGCGGGCGAGACCGCCTTCCCCATCGCGCTCGGCCTGATCGTCGAGCACACGATGCGCGACCGGAGCCTCGGCGCGCTCGGCCTGTCCGTCGCCGCGCTCGCCGTGATCATCACGACGGTGTCGTTCTCGTGGCGGTTCGGGATGCGCATCCTGCAGAAGGCCAACACGACCGAGGCGCACCGCTGGCGGGTGCGGGTCGCGGCCTGCGGGCTCCAGCCCGTGGCCCGGGACGCCGACCTGAAGTCCGGCGAGGTGCTGACCATCGCCACCGAGGACGCCGACCAGACCGCCGACATCATCGAGGTGGTGCCGCTGCTGGTCAGCTCGCTGGTCGCGGTGCTCATCGCGGCGGTCGCGCTGGGCCTGGCCGACGTCGGGCTCGGCCTGCTGGTGATCGCGGGGACCGTCGCGGTCCTGACGGTGTTGAGCGTGCTGTCCAAGCGGATCGGCACCGGCACCCGCGAGCAGCAGGCCCGGGTGGCGCGGGCGGGCGCGAAGGTCGCCGACCTGATCACCGGCCTGCGCCCGCTGCACGGGTTCGGCGGCAACCACGCGGCGTTCGCGTCCTACCGCCGGGTCAGCCGGGAGGCGCGGGACCAGGCGGTCACCGTCGCCAGGGCCAACGGCGCGTACGCAGGCGCCGCGCTGGCGCTCAACGCGCTCCTCGCCACCGCCGTGACGCTGCTGGCGGGCTGGCTCGCGTTCGAGGACAGGATCACCACCGGGGAACTCGTCATGGCCGTCGGGCTCGCGCAGTTCATCATGGAACCGCTCAAGCTGTTCTCGGAGATGCCGAAGCACATCATGGTCGCGCGGGCGTCCGCCGAGCGGATGGCGCTGGTGCTGGCCGCGCCGCCGGTGGCGGTGCCGGGCACGGCGCGCCCGGACGCGGACGGCGGCCTGGAGGTCGACCGCGTCCGGTACGGGTCGCTGCGCGAGCTGAAGTTCGACGTGCCCGCCGGGGAGTTCACGGCGATCGCCGCCTACGAGCAGCGCGCCGCCGCCGACCTCATGGCGCTGCTGTCGGGCGAGGTCCCGCCCGGCGCGTACGAGGGCGCGGTGCGGGTCGGCGGCCGGGACACCGCGGACCTGTCGACCGACGGGCTCCGCGAGCACCTGCTGGTGAACCCGTCGCACGGGGAGATCTTCGCGGGCACGCTCCGCACGAACATCGACCCGTCGGGCACCGCCGGGGAGGTCGCGGCGGCCGTCGAGGCGTCCATGCTGACCGACGTCGTCGCCCTGCACCGCGACGGGCTCGACCACCCCGTCCGCGACCGGGGAGCGAACCTGTCCGGCGGGCAGCGCCAGCGGCTGTCGCTGGCCCGCGCGCTCGCCGCCGACAGCCCGGTCCTCGTCCTGCACGACCCGACGACCGCCGTTGACGCGGTCACCGAGCAGCTCATCGCGCGGGGCATCGCCGGTCTGCGGCGCGGCCGGACCACCGTCGTGATCACCAGTAGCCCCGCCCTGCTGGACGCCGCCGACCGCGTCCTCGTCCTGGACGGCGGCGCCATCACCGCCGAGGATACGCACCGCGCCCTCCTCCGCACCGACGAGCGCTACCGCCAGACCGTTGCCCGCTGACCGTCCGGGTCTCCGAGAAGGGCCTTCGTGAGGGGATGCTCGGGTGCCCGCAGGAGGTGGGCGGCGGGCCGGTGCTCGACGAGGCGGCCGTCGTGGACGACGGCGACGGTGTCGGCGATCCGGGCGACCACGCCGAGGTCGTGGCTGATGAAGACGAGCGCGAGTTCCAAGCCGGCGAGCAGGTCCAGGATGGCGGCCTGCGTGAGCGTGTCGAGCCCGGAGGTGATCTCGTCGCAGATGAGCACGCGGGGCCCGGCGAGGAGGGCGCGGGCGAGGGCGGCCCGCTGGAGTTCGCCGCCGGACAGCCGGTCGGGGCGGTGCCGGACGACCGACGCGTCCAAGCCCATGCGCTCCAGGCTGTCGAGCGCCTCTGCTCGGGCTTGGGTGGAGGGCAGGTCGCGTAGCCGGACGGCAGTGCGCGCCACCTGTTCGTGGACGGGACGCCACGGGTCGAAGGAGGCGCGCGCGTCCTGGAACACGTACTGCACCAGCCTCCGGTGGGCGCGGGTGCGCCGCCGAGGCCGTGCGGGCAGTGGCACGCCGCCGACGGCGACGCTGCCGCCCGTCCACGGGTGGAGCCCCGCGACGCAGCGGGCCAGCGTCGTCTTGCCACCGCCCGACCGGCCGACGATTCCGAGCCGCTCCCCATCGGCCAGGTCGAGGCTGACCCTGTCCACGGCGGGACGGTCCCGGCGGCCGGCGTGGCCTGCGGTCAGGTCGCGGACGCGCAGCAGCGGGGCGTCCGGCAGCGGCCGGGCGGTGACGGGCGCCGCGGGGTCGGGCTGCGCGGCGACCAGGGCCTTGGCGTAGTCGCCGCGCGGCGCGTCCAGGACGTCCGGGCCCGCTTCGACGACCTTGCCGCCACGCAGCACGACGACGTCGTCCGCGAGCGCCCGGACGACGTCCAGGTCATGGCTGAGCAGGACGAGCGTCACCCCGAGGCCGCGCAGCACCCCGACCAGCTCGGCGCGGGTGACGGCGTCCTGGCCGGTGGTGGGCTCGTCGGCGACGATCACCTTGGGCGCGGCCAGCAGGGCTTGGGCGAGCACGAGGCGCTGCTGCTGCCCGCCCGACAACTGGTGCGGGAATCGGCGCAGGAACGCCCCGCCGGAGGGCAGCCGCGCGGCGTCGAGCGCGGCGGCCGCATCGGTGCCGTGCAGCCGGGCGATGCCCCGGAGCACCGGCCCGATCCGGCGGGCGGGGTTCAGCACGGACGAAGGATGCTGCGGGATGTAGCCGACGGCGCCGGCCGCGGCGGGCCACCGCCCGTCGATCCGCACCGTGCCGGTGGCCTCGGTGCCCGGCGGGTGCTCCCCGAGCAGCGCCAGCCCGGTCGTCGTCTTGCCGCTGCCGGACGCCCCGACCAGCGCGAGGACCCGCCCCTCCGGGACGGTGAAGCCCACCCCGTCCACCAGCGTCCGGGCGGCGGAACGGACCCGCAGGCCCACCACTTCGATCACCGTTCCTCCAAGGCGCGGTCGGCGGCGAGGTTGAGCCCGACGGTGAGCATGACGATCAGCAGCGCGGGCGCGAGGACGGACCAGGGGTTGAGGAACAGGCCCGCCCGGTTGCGGTCGATCATCACGGCCCAGTCGGCGGTGTCGGGGGAGACCCCGATGCCGAGGAACGCGGCGGCGGCGACCAGGTAGAGGGTGCCGGTCAGGCGGGTGCCCGCGTCGGTGACCAGCGTCCGCAGCGCGGACCGTCCGACGAACAGGACACCGGTGCGCCAGCGGTGCTCGCCCTGCAGCCGCATGGCCTCGATCGCCGTCCCGTGCGCGGCGTCCAGCGCCGCCGCGCGGGTGACGCGGGCGATGTCGGGCAGGTGGACGAGGGCGAGCGCCCACACCAGCGCGCCGCCGGACCCGATGGCCGCGAGCAGGATCAGCAGGAGCAGCGACGGCACGGCCAGCAGCAGGTCCAGCGGGCGCATCAGGGCCTCGTCCACGGCGCGGCGCGGCGCGGTCGCGGCGGCCAGCCCCCACGGGACGCCCAGCAGGTACGCGCCGGCGGTGGCGGCCAGCGCCACCAGGACCAGGGTCCGGCCGCCGAGCAGGACCTGGCCCCACACGTCCCGTCCGGCGAAGTCGGTGCCGAGCGGGCCGTCCGCGGCGAACGCCGCCCCGCGTCCGGACGTCCCGGCCGACCCCGGCGCCAGCCACGGCCCGGCCAGCGCGATCAGCAGCGGGACCGCCACCAGCAGCAGCGGGACGATCGGCGGCCGCCTCATGCGCGCGGCACCAGGCGGAACGCCGCCAGGTCGGCGGCCAGGTTGACCAGGACGGTCGTCGTCGCGAACAGCACCGCCAGGCCCTGGACGACGGGCAGGTCCCGGTCGGCGACCGCGTCCACCAGGACGGTGCCGAGTCCCGGGACCACGAACACCGCCTCCACGACGATGACGCCGCCGAGCAGCCAGTCCACGGTGCGGGCGAGCTGCTGCGCGGCGGGCGCCAGGGCGTTCGGCAGCGCGTGCGCGTACCGGACGCGCCGCACCGGGACGCCCAGCCGCAGCGCGTGCCGGGTGTAGCCGGCGTGCAGCGCGTCGATCATCCCGGCGCGGACGAGCCGCCCGGTGGACGACAGCGGACGGGCCAGCAGCACGAGCAGCGGCAGCACCAGCACGGCGGCGCCGAGCCCGTCGATCGCGGTGGCGGGCAGCCGGCCGAGCCACCCGCAGAACACCGCGATCAGCAGCATGGCCAGGGCGAACTCGGGGACCGAGTACAGCGCGACGCCGGTGGAGGTCAGCGCGCGGTCCAGCAGGCCGCCCTCCCGGACCGCCGCGCCCACCCCGGCCGCGATGGCCAGCGGCACCAGCAGCGCCAGCGTCAGCCCGGCCAGCAGCGCGGTCGGCGCGAGCGCGGCCAGGACGATCTCCGCCACCGGCCGTCCGGACACGATCGAGCTGCCGAGGTCCAGGTGCGCGAGCCCGGCCGCCCACTCGGCGAACCGCTCGGGCAGCGGACGGTCCAGGCCGAGGCCCGCGCGGATCTGCGCGACCCGGGCGGGATCCGGGGAGTCGCCGGCCAGCACCACGGCGGCGTCGCCCGGCAGCAGCTCGGTCAGCAGGAAGATCACGGTGGTGACGGCGGCGACCTGCGCGAACGCCAGCGGCAGCCGCCGCGCGGCGTAGCGGGGGAGGCTCATCCCAGGCGGACCTTGTCGAAGCGCGCCCAGTCCAGGGTGTTCATGGGGGCGCCGCGCACGCCGGTCACGTTGCGGGCCGTCGCGACGATGCCGTCGGCGAATCCCCAGACCAGCAGGCCGCCCTCGGCGTGCAGCATGCGCTGCATCCGGTCGAAGGCGTCCTTGCGGTCCTGCTCGCGCGGCGAGGAGACGGCCCGGTCGTAGAGCGCGTCGAAGTCGGGCCTGGCCCACCTGGTGGCGTTGGTGGTCGAGTGCGAGAGCAGCCGCTGGGAGATGTGCGTCTCGATCGGCATCGCCCCCGACCGGAAGCTGACCAGCGTGCCCCGCTTGAGGATGTCGGACCAGTAGGTGTCCTTGTCGCCGGTCACGACCTTGGCCTTGAGCCCGGCGGCGCGGATCTGGTCGGCGAACACGGTGGCCGCCTCGACGAAGCCGGACGCGGCCTGGGACGTGGTCAGCTCGATCGTCGTCCCGTCCGCCCCGGCCTTCCTGATGAGCGCCTTGGCACGGTCCAGGTCGGGTTCGCGCTGCGGGATGCCGGCGGCGTAGTGCAGGTAGCCCTTGCCGAACAGGTCGTTGCCGACCTGGCCGGCGCCCGGCATCGTCGTGTCGACCAGCCGCCGCCGGTCGGCGAGCAGGAACAGCGCTTCGCGCAGGTCGCGGTCGTCGAACGGCGGCCGGTCGACCTTCATCGCGAACGCCTGCATGTTGCTGTTCGGGGAGTGCACGAACCGGGCGCGGGAGCCGTGCCGGCGCGCCGTCGCCGGCGAGATGTCGTGGGCGTACTCGACCTGGCCGCCGAGCAGCGCGTTCATCCGGGCGGACTCCTCGTTGGCGATCAGGAACTCCAGCTCGCCGATGTGCGGGGCGCCGTCCCAGTAGTCCGGGTTGCGGGCGAGCAGCACCGCCCGGCCCGGCTGCCATGACGCGAACCGGAACGGCCCCGACCCGACCGGCTTGGAGAAGTCGCGCAGGCCCGCCGGGACGATGTACGCGCCGAAGGCCGCGAGCGCGTTCGGGAACTCCGCGAACGGCCGCTTGAGCGCGAACTCGACGGTGCGCTCGTCCACCGCCCTGCTGTTGCCGAGGTCGATCAGCGCCAGGCTGGACCGGGCCCGGTAGGCGCCCTTCGGATCGAGGATCCGCGCGTAGCTGGCAAGGACGTCCTGCGCCCGCACCGGCTTGCCGTCATGGAAGACCGCCTCGCGCAGGGTGACGCGCCACGTCCGCAAGTCGGCGCTCGCCTCCCAGCGCTCGGCCAGCCGGGGACGCGGCGCGACGTCGTCGCCGAGGTCGGCGAGCTTGTCGAACATGGCCTTCGCCCGCGCCGCCTCGACGAACAGGTTGGCCAGGTGCGGGTCGAGCACCTCCGTCGCGCCGCCGCCCGCGAACGCCGCGCGCAGCCTGCCGCCGCCGGAGGAGGAGGGGCCCGTCCCGCACCCGGCGAGGACGGCGGCTCCGGCGGCGGCTCCCAGGAACGCGCGGCGGGTCAACTGGTCGTGCATGGCTCTCCCTCGGGACGGCGACGCGGGGTGCCACACACTAACGAAAATGAAAACGGTTATCAATGTCGTCAATCGGGCGAGCGGCGGCCCTCCCGCAGGCCGCGCCACAGGAACGCGGCGGCCGCGACGGCGGCCCCGCCGGCGAGGACCGCCAGCAGCCGGCCGTCCGGCACGGCCGCGCCGATGCGGGAGACCGTCTCCTCCAAGGCGAACTCGGTGTCGGGGTCCAGCAGGCCGGGCAGCGCCGACGTGCCGTCGAAGAGCAGGAACACCGTCCCGAGGACGATGAAGAACAGCCCGCCGACCAGGGACGTCGAGTGCACCCGCAGCGGCCCGAGCGTGACCGGCCTGCCGCGCAGGACGCGGCGGTGGCCGAGGTCGTAGCGGTCCCACAGCAAGGCCAGGACGAACAGCGGGACGGCCATGCCCAGCGCGTACACCGCCAGCAGCGACGCCCCGTACAGCGGGTTGCCGCCGACCGCCGAGACGGTGAGGATGCCGCCGAGCAGGGGCCCGGCGCAGAAGCCCGACAGCCCGTAGACGGCCCCCAGCAGGCCGACCGACAGCGCGGACCCGGCCTTGCCGCGCCGGGCGGCGAGCCCTTGGAGCCGGGTGGAGCCGAACCCGAGCCCGGCGATCTGGACGACGCCGAGCGCGATGATCGTCCAGCCGCCGACGGCGACCAGCAGCTCGCGGTGCCCGTAGAAGAGCCGGCCGGCCAGCGCCCCGGCGGCGCCGAGCGGGACCAGCGTCGTGCAGAGCCCGAGGTAGAAGACCGCAGTCCGGGCGACGAGCCGCGTCCGCTCGGTGAAGGAGTAGGCGAAGAACGCCGGGAGCAGCAGCGCGCTGCACGGGCTGAACAGGGTCAGGACGCCGCCCAGGAGGGCGGCCACGTAGCCGACGCTCACCGCGCTTCCTCGATGGCCTTGGCGAACACCTCGAACGGCTGGGCGCCGAGGAGCGGCCGGCCGTTGATCAGGAACGTCGGGGTGCTGGCGGCGCCGATCCGGTAGCCCTCGACCTGGTCGGCGATCATGGAGTCCTCGGCCTCGCCGCTCTCCATGTCGGCCCGGAAGCGGTCCAGGTCGGGCACGCCCGCTTCACGCGCCCAGGTCATCAGGTGCTTGCGGGCGAAGTCGCCGGAGTTGCGGCGCCGCGGCTCGGCGTACAGCCGGTCGTGGAACGCCCAGAAGCGGTCCTGCCGCGCGGCGGCGTAGGCCGCCTGCGCCGCGGCCTTCGACTCGTCCCCGAAGATCGGGAAGTTGCGCCACTCGATCCGCAGCACGCCGGCGTCCACGTACTCCTTGATCAGCCGGGGCTTGGTCTCGCGGGCGAACCGGCCGCAGAACGGGCACTGGAAGTCGCTGTACTCGATCATGACGACCGGGGCGTCGGTGCGGCCGAGCGCGAACGGGTCGCCGTCCTTGCGCCGGGCCAGGTCGGGGCCGCCGGACGTCGACCGCGACGGCGACGCGGACGGCGACGGCGACCCGGCGGCCGGTTCCCCGCCGCCCCGGGTGCTGAGGGCGGCGGCCAGGCCGAGGACCAGGGCCGCGCCCAGCAGCACGGCCGCGATGGTCAGGGAGCGGGTCTTGCGGGATGAAGCCGACATGGCGGAAACGCCTTTCGAAGAGAGCGCGGCGCGGCCGGGCGTGCGTGAACGCGACCCGTGGTCAGCGCAGGCGGGCTGACCGCGCGGCACGGCGCGCGCGGTGCGGAGGAAGTATCAGGACGAGCCGGGCGCGCCGACCGGGCAGTCGATCTCCCCGGCGAGGCGCCGCACGGCGGCCACGGCCAGCAGGGCGATCGACAGCACGGCCACGGCCGGTTGCAGCGGCGCCCAGATCGTCAGCGCGCCGGAGGTGCCCAGCAGCAGGAGCACCGCCTTGTTGCACACCGGGCACCCGATCGCGAAGAACGACAGCAGTCCGCCGAGCGGGCCGAGGCGCCGGCCCGCGCCGGACGGCCGTCCGGCATAGGTGGCCAGGACCAGCCCGGACAGGACGGCGGTGACGGCGAGCACGGGGTAGTTCCACCACTGCACCGGCACGGAACGGCCGAACAGCGGATTCGGGATCACGTCGGTGGGCGCTCCCACCAGCAGCGCGGCCCCGGCGGCGCCGGCGGCGGCGAAGGCCCAGCGTCGGCGCGGCCAAGAGGCCAGCGCGCGGCCCGCCTTGGCGAGCATGCCGGTGGACGCCCGCACGGACGGGCGAGCAGAGATCATCGGTCGGACTCCGTTCGGTCGGATCTGGCGGCCCGGGTGAACGGGGCCTCTAGATCCGCAGAACGCAGAGTCCGGCGAGGTCGGGCGGGGGCGGCGCGGGTCCCTGGCGCGCCACCGGGGCGACCGCGCCCGGCGGCGCCGCCGCGCCCTCGGCGAGCGCGGCCGGCAGCACGACCGCCGGAACCGGCAGCGGCTGGGCGGCGGGCGCGACCGGGGGCGCCTCGGCCACCGTCTTCTTGCCGCACTGCCCGGTACCCGGCTCCGTCCCCGACTCCCGCGGCGGCTCGTCCGCCGCACTGGCGGCGACGGGACCGGCACCGGCCGACTGGAAGGCGGCGGCGCCCTTGCCGAGCTGCATGAGGCAGCCGACCGTCAGCAGGACGATCAGCAACGCCAGCACCAGGCACGGCCGGGACCACGAGGGCCTCCTCCGCACCAGCGACGGCATGCCGAACGTCCTTCCTCCCAGCGAAACGAATGCTCGGCTCACTATAGGAGACAGAAAAGCAGCAACGCTCAACACGAGCGGGCGGTCGACGGCTCCGGCCCGCCGTGACGCGCGACGCTACTTGACGGCGACGCCGCCGTAGACCCAGGCGCCGCCGGTGGCGGCGGCCTCCTCGGCGTCGGCGTGCCAGCGGTTGACCTTGACGAGGCCCGGTTCGACGAGGCGGAGGCCGTTGAACAGGCGCAGGATCGCGTCGTGGCCGCGGAAGACCATGGGGGCCGAGGCGTTCTCGTAGGCGGCCCTGATGATCTCGACGAGGTCGGCGGGGCGGTCGTCGAGGGTGCTGTGGGAGATGACGAGGTGGCTGCCGGGGGCCATGCGGTCGGTGAAGGCGCCGACGATGCCGGCGGGGTCCTCGGCGTCGGTGACGAAGTGCAGCATGGCGTTGAAGATGACGCCGACCGGGCGGTCGAAGTCGATGAGGCGGGCCACGGCGTCGGAGGCGAAGACGGTTCCGGGGTCGCGCATGTCGGCCTGGAGGGCGGCGGTGCGGTCGTCGGCGGCGAGCAGGGCGCGGGCGTGCGCGATGACGATCGGGTCGATGTCCACGTAGACGACGTGCGCGTGCGGGTGGACGCGCTGGGCGATCTCGTGGACGTTGCCCTGGTTGGGCAGGCCCGCGCCGAGGTCGATGAACTGGTCGATGCCCTGCCCGGCGACGTGGGCGATGGCGCGGCCGAGGAAGCGGCGGTTCGCGCGCAGCGCCTCGACCCCGTCCGGGATGGAGGCGATGAGGTGGCCCGCGAGTTCGCGGTCGGCGGCGTAGTTGTCCTTGCCGCCGAGCACATAGTCGTACATGCGCGCCACGTTCGGGGTGTTCGGATCGATCCCCTGTGGCACGCCCGGCTGTGGTGGCACCGCGGTTCCCGTCTGCCGTGAGCGATGAAACGTCGCGACAACTGTAGAAGGTGAGATAGCACGAAAGTGGTGATTTACCCTGTTCGCTGTGCCACGATGACGCTGATCAGCCCCCTGCGCATGGAGCGCGAATGGAATTCAGCCTCAATGGCAAGTCCGTCGGCACCCGTGCCGAACCCGCGGAGACCGTGGCGGACGTACTGCGCGAGAGGATGGGGCTGACCGGGACGAAGGTCGCCTGCGGCACGGGCGTGTGCGGCACCTGCACCGTCCTGGTGGACGGGCGCACGGCGGCGAGTTGCCTGCTGCCCGCCGATGCGGTGGCGGACCGCGAGGTCACGACCGTCGAGGGCCTCGGCGGCGACCATCCGGTGCAGCGGGCCTTCGCCGAGCACGACGCGCTCCAGTGCGGCTACTGCACGCCGGGCTTCGTGGTGGAGGCGGCGGCCTTCATGGACCGGTGGCGCGCCGAGCACGGCACGTCCGAACCGTCCCGCGAGCAGATCGCCGAGGCCCTGGCCGGGCACCTGTGCCGCTGCGGCGCGTACGTCGGCATCTACGAGGCGGTCGCGGCTGCGTGCGCGGGGAAGCACGACGACGGCACGGTGACGCCGGCCCGCGTGGAGGCCCTCAGCAAGATCACGGGTGCCGCGCGGTACACGGCGGACGTCGTCCTGGACGGGCAGCTCGAAGGCGTGATCGTACGGTCGCCGCACCCGCACGCGAAGGTGGGGGAGATCCGGTACGACGGTCCGCTGACCGAACTGCTGCCCGCGGACCGCGTCGTCCGCTACGTGGGCCAGCCGGTGGCGGCGGTCGCCGCGCCCACGAAGGCCGAGGCGCTGGAGGCCGCGGCGCGGGTCGAGATCGACTACACGGTGCTGCCCGCCGTGCTCTCGCCGGAGGACGAGACCGTCGTCTATCCGACCGCGGAGTCCCGCAAGGAGGCTCCGCGCGCCAACGAGGGCCCGCTCGCGTCCGCCAAGTGGAACGGCAACGTGCGCGGCCCGGCCGGCATGAGCTGGCGCGGCGGCACGGCGGTGAAGCGCATCGAGAAGGCCCGGAGCGACGGCGGCCAGACCCTGGTGGAGGCCACCTTCACCACCGGCGTGCAGGCCCACACCTGTATGGAGCCGCACGGCTGCGTGGCCCGCTGGGAAGACGGTGAACTGCATCTCCACCTGTCCACCCAGGCCGTGACCCGCGTCGCTGAACAGGCGGCCAAGCGCTGGAACCTCCGCCGGGAGCAGGTCCACATCGTGGCCGAGCACGTGGGCGGCGGCTTCGGCTCCAAGGTCAACGTCACCCCCGACGTGGCCGCCGCCGTGGAGCTGGCCCGCCTGCACGGCGCGCCGGTCCGGGTCGTCCTCAGCAGGCCGGAGGAGCTCGTCGACGGCGGCACCCGCCCCGGGGTCCGCATCGAGCTGGCCCTTCTCGCGGACGCCGGCGGCGGCCTGTCCGCCTTCACCATGGACGCCCACGGCGACTCCGGCGTGTCCATCGGGTCGAACGCGGCCTGGCATTCGCGGTTCTTCTACGGCAACGCGCCCCGCCGGATCCGCGACTACGACCACGTCACCAACCGCGCCCCCGGCATCCCCTTCCGCGGCCCCGGCCTGCCGCCGATGCTGTGGGCGCTGGAACAGGGCGTGGACGAGATGGCCCTGCGCCGAGGCGAGGACCCCATCGACCTGCGCCGTCGCTGGGACGGCAACGCCAAGCGCCACGCCCTGTACGACCGGGCCGCGGAGCTGCCCATGTGGCGCGACCGCGCGGACCCCGGCGACGGGCGCCTCCGCCGCGGCGTCGGCGTCGCGGCGGCCAACTACATGTACTTCCTCGACCCCGGCACCAAGGTCGCGCTGGCGGTCGAGCAGGGCGCCGTGGTCGCCCGCGTCGCCGTCCAGGACATCGGCACCGGCACCCGCTCGGTGATCGCCGAGGTCGTGCGGTCCGCGCTCGGCCTGCGGCCCGCGCAGGTGCGCGTCGAGGTCGGCGACAGCGACCACGCCTACGGGCCGACGTCCGCCAGCAGCTGCGCCACCGCGTCCGTCGCCCCGGCGGCCGAGGACGCGGCGCGCCGGCTCCGCAAGGTCCTCGGCGCCCGCACCCTTGAGGAGGTCGAAGGGCTCCGGGTCGTCGGAAAGCGCCCGCGGGACCGGCGCGGATACGTGACGCCCTTCCCGCTCGACCACTTCGCCATCGGACGGGGCTTCTCCGGAGCCGTCGTCGTGACCGAGGTCGAAGTGGACACCCTGCTCGGACGCGTCAAACCGACCCGCGTCTGGTGCGGCGTGACGTCCGGCCACGTCTACGCTCCCCGGCTGGCGCGCAACCAGTGCGAGGGCGGGGTCATCCAGGGCATCGGCTACGCCCTGTTCGAGCAGCGCCACGAGGACCCGGCCACCGGCACCGTCCTCACCGCGAACCTGGAGGACTACCGCATCCCCGGGATCGCCGACACCCCGGAGATCGACGTGCACTTCCACACCGAGGGCTGGGACCACGTCCCCGGCCGCGGCATCGGCCTCGGCGAGGTCTGCACCGTGGCCGTCGCCGCCTCGGTCGGCAACGCCGTCCGGCACGCCACCGGATGGCGCCCGCACGACCTGCCCATCCGGCCCGACCTGCTCCTTGAGGGGATCGGCACGTGACCACCATCGAGGCCGCCGTCGCGGCCGTCCGCGACACCGGCGGCGAGCCGCGCGCCGGCGGCACCGACGTCATGACCCGGGCGGACCGTCCCGCGGTCGACCTGCTCGGCGTCCCCGGCCTGGGCGGCGTCGACTGGCGGCCGGACGGCTCCGCCCGCGTCGGCGCCCTCACCACGATCGCCGCCCTGCTCGCCGACGACCGGCTGACCGCCGCCTACCCGGCGCTCGCCGCCACGGCCGCCGCCGTCGCCACCCCGCAGATCCGCAACGTCGCGACCGTCGGCGGCAACCTCCTCCAGCGCAACCGCTGCTGGTACCTGCGCAACCCGGCCTTCACCTGCCACCAGACGGGCGGCGACACCTGCCACGCCCGCGACGGCGCCCACCTCTACTCGGCCGTCGTCGACCAGGGCCCCTGCGTGGCCCCGCACCCGTCCTCGCTCGCCGTGGCGCTCCTCACCTACGGCGCCACCGCCGAGGTCCACGGCCGCTCCACGCTGGGCATCGCCGAACTGTACGGGGACGGCGCCGACCCCACGCGCGACCACCGCCTGGAGCCCGGCGAGATCCTGCAGACCGTCGTCATGCCTCCGCCGATGCCGGACGAACGAGCCGCGTACCGCCGCGCCACCGCCCGCGAGATGGCCGAATGGCCGTTGGTCGAGGCCGCCGCCCGTCTCACCTTCGACGGTGACACCATCGCCACCGCGTCCGTCGCCGTGGGCGGAGTGGCCCGCACGCCGCTCCTCCTCACGGAAGTGGCCGAAGCCGTGCTCGGCAAGCCCGCCACCGAGGAGACGCTGACGGCCGCCGCCGACCTGGCGACCGCCCGGTGCACGCCCCTGCGTCAGAACGCCTACAAGGTGGCGCTCCTCCGGGCCACCCTGATCGACACCCTCACTGCCTGCTCGCCGCCGTCCCCCTGAGGCACGCGGCGGCCTGAGGCACGCGGCGGCCTGAGGCACGCGGCGGCCTGAGGCACGCGGCGGCCTGAGGCACGCGGCGGCGGTGGCCGGCCTCGTCGTCAGCCTCGCCGCCGCAGCCGGTACCACTGCGGGGACGTCCTGTTCATCGGCCAGCCCAGACCGGCGGTCTCGGCGGGCCGGACGTCGAGCATCTCCCAGTCCGGGAACGCGGCCTCGACCTCCGCCTGGGACACCCCGCCGATGCGCGAGCGGAGCCGGGTGACGCCGAAGGCGAGCATCAGCAGCGTCGCGCCGGGGTCGGCCAGCGCGGTGACCCCGCGCCCCTCGGCGCGCCGCTGCTCGGGCTGGAAACCCTGGAAGCAGCCGATGTCGATGAAGAAGCCGAACGTTCCGAGACCGGACGCCTCCAGGTCCGTCACGTCGCCCACCACGTACGTGACGCCTTCCTCCGCCTTGCTCCGGGCCGCCTCGATCGCGGCGGGGACGTAGTCGACCCCGACCGCCTCCCAGCCGCGCCGCGCCAGTTCGGGGGTGAACTGGCCGCGACCGCACCCGAGGTCGAGGGCCCGGCCGAGCGGCCGGGACCGGTCCGCCTCCTCCCGGTCGAGCAGCGCGGCGATGCTGTCCCCGGCGGCCTTGCCATAGCGCTCCCACGGCGTCATGCCGAAGCGGTACATGCGGGCGTAGTTCGTCATGCTCAGACCACCTGACCGGGAGGGAGTTCAGACGCCGTGCTCACCCTCCGCACGCTACCGGCCGATCTGATCATGGCGCCGCGGGGTGGCCTTCAGCGGCGAATCACCAGGTCCCGCGAGGTCGGTGCCGGTCATCGGTCTGTCTTCGCCGAAGAAGAGGTCAGCCGGGTCAGATCGGCGAGCACTTCGGAGACGGTCACCGGGTCGAGGCCGTCCGGGACGCTCGCGGCGGGCCGGTCGTTCCGGTAGCGGTCGGCGTACACGGCGAACCGGACGTCCGCCAAGGTCTGGTCGCCCATCTCGTCGGGCGCCCCCACGGGGAAGCCGCCGTCGTAGGTGGCGACCAGGTGCCGGTCGGCGGCGACACGGCGGGAGATGTACCACTCGATGCCGGCCTCCATCGCCGGGCCGCGCACCCAGCCGCGCCGGACGAGGCCGAGCAGGTCGCCGATCGGGGCCACCAGCCCCTCGAACCGGGTCAGCCGGCCGGTCTCGCGCTCCTCACCGGTGAGTTCGTGGACGGGCCGCGCCAGCTGCTCGAGCGGCTGCAGGATCTCGTAGTCGAGGAACACCTCCGACCACGCCTTCACCTCGCCGCCCAGGTGGACGGGGTGCGCGATGCCGACCAGCGCCGTCTCCGGAAGGGTGACGGTGTCGTCGGCGGAGTCGGCGAACGTCCCGTCCTCGGCGACGCGGAACGCGGGACCGTCCTCGGCCAGCCAGACCAGGCGCCGGACGAGATGCCCGGCGAGGGGATGCCCGACGAGGAAGTCGCGGAACTCCGCCACCGGCCAGCGGCGGCTCGTGACCATCGCGTTCTCGTAGCGGGCGAGCAGGTCGGTCGCGACCGTCCGGACGTCCTTCTTCAGGCCCGCGAACCGCTTGTAGGCGTCGGGGGCGAGCGCCGGGTCGTCGCCGGCTCCCGGCCGGGGCAGGGACTTGCGCCGCGCGCCGCCCTCGTCGGCGACCGCCGGCCGGAGCGCCTCGTCGAACCCGATGACGAACCGGCGCGGGCCGTAGTCGAGGGTGAGCGTCCCGGACGCGTCCAGCCCGAAGTCCGGGACGAGCCGGTCCGCGAGCTGCTCGGCGGACAGTTCGAGTTCGGCCGCGAGCTCCTGGATCTTCTCCTGCGCCCGTGCCTTCAGCCCCTTGAACTTCACCCGCTGCGAGATCGAGTGCAGGTGCATCAGGGCGGTGTCGGTGCCGACGGCGGCGAGGACGTCCAGGCCCGCCACGGCCTTGGCGTGCCCGCCCTCCCCGGGCCACGCCCGGATGACCGGGGTGAGGCGGCGGACCGTCTCGTCGTCGCCGGTCAGCGCCAGCTGGGTGAGCGCCCAGCCGTCCGCGGACGGCGCGCCGCACACCTCCCACCAGCGGAACAGCGCCCACCCGAACGCGGCGAGGGACGCCGGATCGCACAGCTCGCGGACGACCCCCACGCCCGCGTACGCGTCCCCGGGCTTCGACATCGCCAGCATCGTCAGCACGTGCCCGGCCGCCTCGTCCGGGAGGGCCCGCTCGCGGCCGCGCAGCAGCAGTTGCGGGAGCATGCGCGGCTCCGCCCAGTCGACGACCGGGATCTTCTTGGGCAGATCGTCCAGGGGGTCCCGGGCCAGCAGCGCCTCGACCGCGGCGGCGGCCTTGTCGCCGTGGACCCGCGCCGCCTCCACGATCGGCTCCGGGCCGTGCCGGCCGGCGATGAAGCGCAGCGCGGCTTCAGCGGCACGCCGCGCGGAGCCCGCCTTGCCCAGCGCGTCCGGGACGAGGGAGGGTGCGGCGGCGGTTCCGTGGCGCCGCAGCCACGCGCGGGCCGTCCTGCCCCCGGACTTCAGCCGGACGAGCCAGTCGGCCATCGTCACCGCGACCTCGTCGGTGAGCAGCGGCAGCAGGTACTGCCCGAACGCGCCCGGGTCGCGGACGGCGACCGCCAGCGCCGGGCCGCACGCCTGCGTCCCGTGGCGTGCGACGAGCGGCGGCAGCCACTCGTGCACCTCCCACATCTCGTTGTCGCCGGGCTCCCACCGCGGCAGCAGCGGCCGCACCAGATCCTCGGGCCCCCGGAGGAACAGGACGGGGCGCTCGGTCATGGAGAAGCCGCGTCCCTCCTCGACGTCCGCGGCCCGCTGGGCGAAATCGGTGCCCTCGGCCCGCCGGTCCCACAGGTCGGCCTCCCGCGCCGCCCAGACGTCGCGTTCACCGGGACCCCAGACAACGGCGTTGGAGCCGGGCGCGGGCAGATCCTTGATGACGACGGGCTTGACCGCCTTGCGCGGACGCGTCCACGGCGGCTCGGTCAGCAGCGGCGGCACGTCCGACGTCTGCGGGACGCGCGTGTTCGCGTCGAGGATCTCCTGGATCCGCGCCCGCCGCTCGGCCGGGAGGCCGGGCGCGACCTCCGCCGCGATGCCGGGGTTGGCGCGGACGTGCGCGGACAGCAACTCGGCCGCCCGCGGCTCCGGCGACTCCGGCAGCAGCCGCATCGCCCGCACGGGCTGGCGGCGGGCGGTGGCCAGCAGGGCCGGCACGACCTCGGGGCGGTCGACCCGCTCGACGAGGGCCCGCAGCGCCTCGTCCCGGGGGAGCGGAGGAAAGAACCCCAGCAGCGTCCGAGTCCGGTCGGTGCCGGTCATGTAAGGGCCGTCCAGGGCCTCGATCAGCAGCCGCACCACCGCATCGACGCCGATGCCGTCGAGCAGCGTCGCGACGACGTCGCGCCGGCACTCGAAGCCGAGCGGAAGCCCCAGCTCGGCGGGCTGGTGCGGCCGGCCGAGCGCGCAGAGCGTCAGCCACCCCGGCAGGTGGCCGAGCCGGATCTCCCCGGGCCGCGCCCACAGGTCCTCGACCCACTCCTCCCGGGTCGGGAGCAGATACGCGGCGACGGCCTTCTGCAGCGGATGATCGCGGACGTCCCCGACCAGTGCGACGGCCTCGGCGTACACGTCCTCGGGCGCCGCGGCCAGCCGACCGCGCAGCGCCCGGCCGCTCTCCCTGGTCAGCCACCAGTCGCAGTGGAGCTCATCGGTACGGTGCCGCCGCAGCGTCATCGCCCGCAGCTCAGCACGGCGCCGCTCGGTGCCCAGCCGCACCGGCAGACCGGTGGCGCGGATGCACGCGGGGTTGTCGGCGTAGATCCCCGCCCACTCCATCCAGGCCCGCGCCGCGAACGCGATGCCGTGCTCGGCGACCAGGGCGTCGATGAAGAGCCGGTCGGGCGGCGGCTCGGAGAACTCCGACATCTCGTTCAACGGGGCGGTGATGTACGCGATCGCCGCCGCGCCGAGCGGATTCGCCTCCCCGCCCAGGTGAGCGCGCGCCGCCTCCGCGATGCCGCCCTCGGTACCCGGCAGCCCGAGCACCACCTCGATGTCGTCGCGCACGGCGTCAACGAGCGCCCGCGCACCCTCGACGGCGTCCGCCACGAGCCCCGGCGCGCCCGGCACGTCCCCCCGGTCCCGCCGCGCATGCCGCACCCGCCGCCACCCCTCCGGCATGACGAACGCGTCCTCACCGCTCCCCGTGTCGATCATGAAGAAACCGTAGAACAGCTCACCGACAACTCACCTCGAATCCACCCATCGCTGCTCGCCGGAGTTGGCGCGGGGCCCGCGCACCGGGAGGGGTGGGGGTTGTCAGTGGGTGGTGCGTTGGTGGTCAGTGGGTGCGGACAGGGTGCTGTTCATCGAGGGAGACACCTGATGGAGGTTCAAGCATGAACGGCACTGGAATGCGTGGCGAGGTCCACATCGATGGGCGGCGGTTGTCCTTTCTGGACTTCGGTGGGGCGGGACGGCCGCTGCTGGCTCTGCACGGGCATCTCTACGAGGGGCGGACGTGGGAGCAGCTGGCCGAAGCGTTGGCGCCGCAGTGGCGGGTCATCGCGCCTGATCAGCGGGGGCACGGGGACTCTGACCGGGCCGCCTCCTACACGCGTGACGACTACGTCGATGATGCGGTCGCGCTGCTCGACCATCTGGGGATCGACCAGGTTGTGACGCTCGGTCACTCCGGCGGCGGCATCACCGCCTTTCAGATCGCCGCCCGGCATCCCGGACGCGTGACGGGGATCGTCAATGTCGAGGGCCCGGTTTGCGACCTCGACGACGGGCCCAGCGCACTGTCGTTCGTGCTGTCGATGCCCTACAGCGCGTCCAGCCGGGAGGCGCTTCTGGACGCCATCGGCCCGCTGGCGCCGCTGCTCGGTGACAAGCTCCGGCCCACCGGGGACGGTGGCTGGCGCCTGCCGTTCCATCCGCAGGACACCATCGCCTCAGAGGAGGGAACGCGGGGCGACCACTGGGCCGACTGGATTGCCAGCGATTGCCCCGCTCTGTTCGTGATGGCCCGTAGCAGCCAGGTCATCACGGCCGAGGAGGGCCGTGAGATCGTCGGTCGGCGGGCCAACACTCGTCTTGCCGAGCTCGACGGCGACCACTTCGTCCACACCACGGACCCTGCGGGATTTGCCGCCGCCGTCAAAGGTTTTCTGGACGTTCTCGGCTGAAGGGGGAGGGGATCGGCAGGTTCTCTGCCGATCCCCGTTCTGCGGTCGGCGGAACGGCTAGGGGGTGACAGTGCCGCCGATTTACGATGTGCGCATGGCCGAGACCGTCCGACCGCTCATGCCCGCCGACGAGACGCCGACCGAGAGCCGCCCGCCGGCGGAGCCGCTGTGGCGCGACGCGCTCGGCGGCCGGCTGAGGGAGTTGCGCCGTGAGCGCGGCGAGACGCTGGTGGAGACCGCGCGCCGTGCGGGAGTCTCGCCGCAGTACCTCTCCGAGATGGAGCGGGGTGTCAAGGAGCCGTCGAGCGAGATGATCGCCGCGGTCGCCGGCGCCCTGGACATGACGCTCGCCGACCTGACGCTCGCGGTCGCGACGAGCCTGCTGGCCGTGCCGGCCGGACGGGCTCCGGCCGGCCCGACGTGCCAGGCCGCCTACGCGCTCGCCGCGTAAGGCGTCACACCACGGGGAGCGGCTGCCGCTCCTCGAGCACCAGGTCGATGAGGCCGTAGTCCAGCGCGCCCTGCGCGGTGAAGACGCGGTCGCGGTCGGTGTCGGTGCGCAGCGTCGCGGTGTCCTGGCCGGTGTGCCGCGCGAGGATGCGTTCGATGTCCGAGCGCACACGGACGACCTCGTCCGCCTGGAGGATGAGGTCCGGGATCGCCCCGCGGCTCTGCCCCATCGGCTGGTGCAGGACGACGCGGGTGTGCGGCAGCGCGGCGCGCTTGCCGGGGGCGCCCGCGGCCAGGAGCACCGCGCCGACGGCGACCGCCTGCCCCACGCATGTCGTCGCCACCTGCGCGCGGATGTAGCGCAGCGTGTCGTACACCGCCAGCATCGCGCTCGGGTCTCCGCCCTCGCAGTTGATGTACAGCTGGATGTCGCGCTCCGGGTTGTCGGCCTCCAGGTGCAGCAGCTGCGCGACGAGGGCGTTCGCGACTCCCGCGTCGATGGCGGTGCCGAGGTAGATGATCCGCTCCGTCAGCAGGTGCGAGTAGACGTCCATGATCCGTTCACCGCGCGGGTGCTGCGCGATGACGTTCGGGATCGTGTAGGTGCTCATCGGGCGGCTCCTTCGGGGTGGACGCGGAGTCCGACGGGGCGGTGGGTCGGCGGCGCGATCTCGTCGAAGGTGCTGACGATCGAGTCGATGAACCCGTATTCGAGCGCTTCCCGCGCCGTGTACCAGCGGTCGTGGAGGGAGTCCTCGAAGATCCGGTCGAGGGGCTGCCCGGTGTCCTCGGCGATGAGCCCGAGCACCGTGTCGCGGGTGTGTCGCAGGTCGCCCGCCTGCAGTTCGATGTCGACGGCGGCGCCGGCGATCCCGGCGGAGCCCTGGTGCATCAGCACGCGGGCGTGCGGCATGGCGCGGCGCTTGCCGCGGGTGCCGGACGACAGCAGGAACTGGCCGGCGCTGTAGGCGATGCCGAGCACCGTCGTGGACACGTCGCACGGGAGGAGCCGCATGACGTCGCGGATCGCGAGCATCGACGGCACCGACCCGCCGGGGGAGTGGATCCACAGCGCGATGTCGGCGGACGCGTCCTCCCGCGCCAGGGTGATCATCTGGGTGGCCAGCAGCGTGCCGTTGTCGTCGTCGAGCGGGCCGTCCAGCACGAGGACGCGCTGGTGGTAGAGCTCGTTCCGCACTCGTTCGTTGAACAACGGGATTTTCTGTTCCTCGCTCATGCCCTCACTTTGCGCCGCCCCCGGCACCGGTGATAGCCGCATCTGCCCACGGCAGATCTGCTCAGAGCAGCGTGGGCACTACAGGCGTCCGCCGGGCGGGGTCCAGTTGATGACGGGGTCGGCCTGGCGGAGGACGAGGTTCTGCCCCAGCCGGCCGGCGGCCCACATGCCCGCGTCGCGGAGGGCCACCGCCAGCGGGTTCCGCATCCGGGTGAGGCGGGAGATCTGCTGGGACCGCTTCATGATCGCCGCCGTGCGGTCCCGCCGGGCGGCGGTGTACCCGGCGAGCCCGGCGCCTTCCGTGACCTCGTATGCGAGCGTCACGCCGTCCTCGATCGCCTGGCAGGCGCCCTGGCCGAGGTTGGGCGTCATGGGATGGGCGGCATCGCCCAGCAGGACGATCCGGTCGCGGTGCAGGGCGGGGAGCGGGCGCGGCATGAAGAAGATGTCGTTGCGCAGGATGCGCGCGGGGTCGGCCTGGTGCAGCAGCTCGGGGATCGGGTCGTGCCAGGCGCCGAAGAGGCGCAGCAGTTCACCCTTCTCGTCCGGCGCCGTCGTCCCCGCCGGGGCGGGCGCGGTGGCGTAGCAATAGACCCGGCCGCCGGCGATCGGGTTGAGCCCGAAGACCAGGCCGCGGCCCCACGTCTCGGAGAAGGAGCCGTTCCCCAGCGGGTCGGCGGCGAGCAGCCGCCAGGCCGTCAGGCCCGTGTACCGCGGCTCGGGGTGCGCGGGGAACAGCGCGGACCGCACGCCGGAGCCGATGCCGTCGGCGGCGACGACGAGGTCCGCGCTCTCCACGCCTTCGGAGGTGGTCACCGTCCCGTCGGGAGAGGCCGACTCGACGGTGACGCCGAGGCGGACCTCCGCCGGGTCGAGCAGCCCCTGCAGCAGGTCGACGAGGGTGGCGCGCAGCAGGACGACGGTCGGGTCGCCGAACCGCGCGGCGGCGGCCTCGGCGCTGGTGCGGCTCAGCCAGCCGCCGCCCGGCCGCCGGATCCCGCCGTCGCCGGCGAACGTCGCGAGCTCGCGGACCCGGTCCCCGATGCCGAGGGTGTCGAGGGCGCGCAGCGCGTTGGGCATCATCGCCAGCCCGGACCCGACCGGCTCCAGCGTCGGGGCCCGCTCCAGGACGCCGACCGCCCAGCCGCGGCCCTTGAGCGCCGCGGCGGCGGTCAGCCCGCCGATCCCGCCACCGATCACGATCGCCTTCACCGCACACCTCCACTACGTCTGTAGTTCAGACTACGGATGTAGTGATCGTTCGGCAAGTAGGGTGTCCGACCATGGGAACGACGCGCGCCGAGCTGGTCGCCGAGACCGCCATCGCGCTGCTGGCCGAGCGCGGGATGCGCGGGCTGACCCACCGGGCCGTGGACGCCGCCGCCGGACTGCCCCCCGGTGCCGCCTCCAACGTCGCGCGCACCCGCGCGGCCCTGCTGGAACTGGCCCTGGCACGGCTGAACGAACTCGAGGAGCGGCAGTTCGCCGCGCTCGGGATCGCGTCCGTCCCCGACCGGCCGGAACCCGCGACCGACCTGCTCGCGCGGCTGCTGCACGCGCAGCTCACCCAGGGCAGGCGGCGCACCCTCGCCCGCTACGAGCTGGCGCTGGAGGCCACCCGGCGCCCGGAACTGCGGTCGCTGTACGACGCGAGCGGCCGCCACTTCCGGGAGCCGGCCGTCGCGCTGATGGCGGCCCTGGGCTCCGCCGACCCGCAGAACGACGGGCGCCGCCTCGTGGCCTACGCCGAGGGCGTCATGTTCTACGCGCTCGCCGGCGCCGGCGAGGATCCGACACTGGACGAACTGCGCCGCGATGTGGCCGCCTTCCTCGCCGGCCTCCTGCGCTGATCCGCGCCGGGTGCAACGGCCTCGCGCGGACAATTCGTCGTGGCACGCGCCGGGCGGGCTCGCGTACTCAGATATGTCGCGACGGCAATAGATGATTTGTCATTTGCGCGGGGCTGACTAAGCACTCGCATGGCGTCTCGGCTGTCGTCAGGGCCCGGCCGGACGGGCGCCGCCGGGTTTTGCGCAACCCGGAAATCGGGCGGCCGATCGAACGGAACTCTGTCGACGACCTACGGTCCCTTGGTGGTCCCGCCCTACCCGCGCTGTTTCACTGAAAGAAAGGGTGCGAGGAGAGGAGATGCCATGTCGGCCCCACCGTTCCAGCCCCCGCTGATGAAATATCCGCCGATCACGAGCGGCACGACCGTCCAGATGTGGCAGCAGCAGATGAAGAACCGCGGCTGGAACATCGCCCCGGACGGCAAGTACGGCCAGGGCAGCCAGCGGATCTGCCGGAACTTCCAGCAGGAGCACCAGCTGAACGCCGACGGGATCGTCGGGCCGATCACCTGGCGGGCCGCCTGGGAGGCCCCGAGCACGCAGCCCCCGCCCGCGCCGGCCGACGTCCTGCGGGTCGGCTCCTACGGCGACGCCGTCGTCACCTGGGAGCGGCAGGCGGACGGCCGCGGCTGGCGGATCAAGAACATCGACGGCTCCTTCGACGAGGAGACCGCCGTCGCGTGCCGGGCCCTGCAGGCGGCCCTCGGCCTCCCCGTGACGGGGCAGGTCGACCGCGCGACCTGGGAGGCCGCCTGGCGCGAGCGGGTCGCGATCGCCGTCTGACGGCGGCCCGGATCCGGGAGTGCGGATGAGCCGAGTGATCGGCCGGGCGCCCGGCGCCTCGCGGTTCCGGGGGTGGCGGCACGAGCGCGGTTCCTGGGTGCTCTGCGAAGAGGTGCGCGCGGGCGTCCACGAGCTCGGCGCGCTCCTGGCCGCCCGCCGGGACCACGGAGAGATGTCCGCCCGCGACGCCCAACTGCTGCACGGCGCTGAGGAGGCGCTGAAGCGGGCAGAGAACGCTGTGGACGCCGTTGCCCACAGCAGGTTCTTGTCCGGAGCCCATATAACGACCGCCCAACTCCATCTGAATTCGGGGCGGTCCCTGTGGATGCGGACGCTCTCGCCGTTGGAGCTGCAGTCGTACCTGCCCGCCATGTACGCGACGGTCAAGCAGCACCTGCCGCCGACCGACGAGAACCGAGTGTTCGTGGAGCGAATCGCCCGGGAGACCTGCGACGCGCAGGAGGCCGGACGGTCCGTGCCGCTCACCGACGCGCAGCTGATCAGCCTCGTCGCGGCGGTGGACGCGGCCCGGCAGGCCGCGCTGCGCGAGAAGCTGCGCGCCGAGAGCTTCGTGCGGATCGTCCAGTGGATCACCGTGTTCCTGTGCGCGGTCGTCATCCTCATCGGGGTGCTGTCGGCGCTGTGGACGACGGCCGTCCCGCTGTGCTTCACCCCGTCGCCGAGCCCCGGCTCGCAGGGCGAGTTCGGCGTCGTCTGCCCGACGAACGCGGCGGCGTCCGTGCCCGCCGGGGACCTCACGGCGCGGACCCGCGAGGTGGCGGGCTGGGGCGACTACATCGTCGTCGAGTTCGTCGGCCTCGTCGCGGCCGGGATCGCGGCGGCGTCGGCGCTGCGGAAGATCCGCGGCACGTCCACCGCGTTCGGCATCCCGGTCGCGCTGGCGATGCTCAAGCTGCCGACCGGGGCCATCACCGCGGTGCTCGGCCTGCTGCTGATGCGCGGCGCGTTCATCCCCGGGCTCAGCGCGCTGGACTCCTCGGCGCAGATCATCGCCTGGGCCGTCGTCCTCGGCTACTCGCAGGAGCTGTTCACCAAGTTCGTCGACCGGCAGGGGCAGGCCGTCCTCGACAGCGTCCGGGACCCGGCGCACACCGCCCTGCCCCCGGCCCCGGCTCCGCGAGGCCCGGCGGACCGGCCGCCACCACCACCGCAGCAGTGAGGCTGGACGCTTCTGAAGCGTCCAGCCTCACTGACCGTCCCTTTCAGACTCCGTAATCGGCGATTGGCATCGCGGTCCTGCTCACTTCGCGATCAGGAGCCGATCGCCGGTGCGGGAGAGGACGGTGATGCCGAACGGCGCGCCGCCGCGTCCCTCCGGGAAGGTGACGGCGATGCGGTTCGCCCCCTGCCACGCCCAGTGGCCCCGCACCGGACGCGGACGGTCGTCGGGCCCGGGGCGATGCTCGATGAACGTGCCGTCCGCGCCGAACTCGATCCGGCGCCGCGGCCGCCGCGCGGGACGGAACGGGTGGTCGGCGGGCCGGTACACCGCCGCCTCCCCGGTGTCCTCCTCGAAGGCGTGGATCCAGGCGCCGGTCACGTCCGGCGGCGGACCGTTCATGCGGTCCCCTCTCCCCGGCGGGTCACTTGCCGGACTCGTGCCCGACGAGCCCCAGCATGTTCTGGATGTCGGCGAGGACCTCCTTGGTCAGCCGCTCGGAGTCGTGCAGGAGCCGCTCCACGTCGCCGTCCTCCGCCTGCGCCTGGGCGGGCGCCACCGCCGCCGCGGGCTGCTTCGCGGGCGCCGCCTGCCGCGCGACCAGGAAGGAGGCCCGCGCCCCCTCCAGGCAGGCGTTGATCCGCTCCCGCTGCCCCTGGGTGAACATGAACATGCTGTCGTCGTCGACGTAGTCCATGTAGTTCATGAACATGTCGCCGTTCGGCCCGTTGTCGCACGTCACGTGCGGGAAGGCCGGCTTGCCGACGTTGGAGTCCGCCTGGTTCGGCGTGTCGGCCACCCGGTCGTCGTTGCTGCACGCGCCGTCGTCGTCGCCCCAGATGTGGAAGAGGTCGAGCCAGTGGCCGATCTCGTGGGTGGCGGTGCGGCCCCCGTCGTACGGGGCGGTGGCGGTGCCGGTCGTCCCGAAGGCCGTGTGCAGGATGACCACGCCGTCGGTCGGCGGCGGTCCGCCGGGGAACTGCGCGTAGCCGAGCAGACCGCCGCCCAGCCGGCACACCCACACGTTGAGGTACTGGTCGGTCGGCCACGGGTCGGAGCCGCCCGTCGCGGCCGCCTTCACCCCGTCGTCCACGTCGAAGGAGGTCCGGTCGGTGGCGGCCCGGATGATGCCGTCGGTGGGGTCGCCCAGCGGGTCCACGGTGGCCAGGGCGAACTCGACCTCGTTGTCGGCGATCAGCGTCCGCCACACCTCCGGCACCCGCGACACGTCGGGGTTGGCCGCCCTGAAGTCGCGGTTGAGGACGTCGATCTGCGAGTGGATCTGCGCGTCGTCGATGTTCTGCTCCGGCGTGTTGTGGACGACGTGGACCACCACGGGGAGGGTGACCACTCCGCGGCGCACCGAACTGCGCCGCCCGGTCTCGTACTGGAGTGCCCGGCTCTCGATCCGGGCGCGCTGCGCGCGGTAGGTCATGCTCTCGTTCAGCAGCCGGCGGTGCACGTGCATGGCGCCGCACAGGTCGCGTCTCGGTGCCGGGAAGTTCTCGGTCATGGCGAAGTCCTTTCACGTCTCACCGGCCCCGCGTGGGGCCTGCCCTGCCGGTAGACCTACCTGCCCCGCCCGAGTCTTAAGTCGCGAAAACCCAAAAACATCCAAAATCAGGCAACTATTGCAGTTTCAACCCTTTCATGAGGTAAGCGAAGTACATGCCGCTCGAAAACCCGGTTTCCGGCGTTGCGCTCCGGCAATGCACCGGCGCCGTCTTGAAGGGGCGGAGGGCGCCCGGTCGTGTTGAACGTGATGCGGCGGGTGCTGCACCACGGCCCGATGCGCCATCGGTGTATTGAGGCTAAAGAACCGTGCACGCAGGTGAAAGAAAAGACCCCGGTCGTGGCCACATCCTTTGGGAGGAAAGCAGAACGGAAAGGGGAAGGCATGAAAACCAGCCGTATGGCGGGGCTCGCCACGTCGGCCGCGGCAGCGTTCGTCCTGTCCACGGCCGGCGCGGCGCAGGCCGCGCCCGCCGGGACGACCGACGTGAACGGGCCGTCCGGCTGCAACTGGAACGTGTGCGTTTACACGGCGTACACCGGCCTGGGCTACCAGGTCTGGGCGGAGTTCGACCACACCACCGTCAATGACGGGCATCTCGACGTCTGGGGGCCGGGCCTTTCGCGCCGGTCCTCGCCGAACGGCTACTGGCCCGCCGGCCACGACACGCAGCGCTGGTCCGCGCGGGGGACCGGGCAGGTGTGCGCCGAGGGCTGGTCCCGCGTCGCCGGGCAATGGCACTCGGTGGGCCTGCCCTGCGTGACCATCTGACCCGCGGCCGGCGCGCTCCGCGGCCGCGCGGCGCGGGCCAGAACGGGGGCGAGGGCCCCGGACGGTGTTGCCGCACGTCCGGGGCCTGCTCACGCATGCCATCACCGTGTATCGGCGCTGGCGGTTGCGGCGGCGCGGCCTCCCGGGTGATGCTGCTGGTCGAACCCCGCGGCGCCAACAGCTTTGGTGGGTCATGGACGTGGTCAGTTTCGCCGCCGTTCCGGCGAAAGAGCGGTTCGCCTTCTGGCGCGAGATGAGCGCGAAGATGTGGATGCCGCTGGATGCGCACAGCGAGCCCCATCTGGAGGACACGTTCCAGGCCCATGTCGCACTCGGCGGGCTCGGCTCCGTCCAGGCGACCCTGCTGACCGCGAGGTCGCTGACGATCCAGCGCACGCCCCGGCTCATCCGCCAGTCGGACCCGGAGACCTTCTTCATCACCTGCGCCGTACGCGGTGAGGCCACAGCGGAACAAGCCGGCCGCGACGCGGAACTGCGCACCGGGGACCTGATGCTCCGTGACAGCTCACGTCCCTACCTGACCAGATTCGGATCGACGGACCCTGCGGGCGGCCAACTGCTCTCATTGCAGTTCCCGCGCTCCGTGCTGCCCTTACCCGAACGGGGGCTGCGGGATCTCAGCGCGGTCCGGATCCGTGGCGATCGGGGCATCGGTGCGCTGGCCTCGCAGTACCTGCTGGAGCTGGCTCGGCGCCTCGAACAGTTCAGTGCGGCCGAGGCGTCGCGAGTGTCCACGCTGACTCTCGACGTCCTGACCGCCGCGTTGGCCGACGCCCTGGAGGCCGGCAGCGCGGTACCGCCCGGCAGCCGGCGGCGCGCGCTCCTCGCCCAGATCCACGCCTTCATCCGGACGAACCTGGGCGACGCGCACCTGACCCCGAGCGCGATCGCCGCCGCCCACCACATCTCGCTGAGCTACCTGCACCAGTTGTTCCGCGCCGAGGAGCGCACCGTCGCGGGCTGGATCCGCGAACGCCGCCTGGAACAGTGCCGGCGCGACCTGAGCGACCCGCTGCTCACCGCCACCCCGATCGGCGCCATCGCGGCCCGCTGGGGCTTCACCAGCTCGGCCCACTTCAGCCAGGCGTTCCGCGCCGCCTACGGCCTCTCACCCCGCCAGTTCCGCCGGACGGCGGCGACCAGCTCCCCATAGGGCCAGCCACCCATAAGCCCAGGCCACGTGCCGCGTCCGTCGGGAGTGCACGCTCACTAAAGAAGTGTGCACTCCGCCGTAACGACATGATCCTCCGCGTCCCGCACCCTCGATCGAAGAGAACCGGAGACGTTCCGAAAGGGCAGGAGGACGATGAAGTACGGGAAGAGATTGCTGGTGCTGGTCCTGAGCGTGGCCGCCATGCTCCCGTTGAGCGCCACCGCGAACGCCGCACCCGCCGGATCCCCTTCGGGCGCCAGGGCGTGCTCGCCCGGAACCAGCTACATCAGCAACCAGGGCGACATCGGCCTCGGAGTGATGTTCGACTGGCGGGGCTACGGCAAGATCTACGCCGAGGGCTACTACGACAGGGTCCTGCCGGTCGGCCAGCGCACGGACTGCGCCGCCGGCTTCGGCTGGCCCTATGCCGACGGCTACTACGTCGCCTCCGGGTACTGCGCCGAGATCAGGACGACCGACTCCAGCGGCAGGTGGAAGTACTACAGCACCGTCCAGGCCGGCCAGTCGTGGCGCCCCGACCTCGGCCGCTCCTTCGAACGGTGGGAGGTCAACCAGTTCCGCTGCTGACGGCGAGCGCGATGGAGGGGCTCCGGAGTGTTCCGGGGCCTCTCCGGCCTGTGCTCACACGATCGCTGACGGCTCGGTCAGGGCAACCCCGGGGCGGAGGAAGGCGTCACATGAGAAACCGGGGGAGGCGCTGTGAGCCGTCGGGGGACGTGGATGGAGGCGCTCGAACAGCGCCATCGGGCTCGTTTCCGAGTGAGCAGGCACAGACGCGGACCGATAGCGGTCCCCGGGGGGATGGCGACGTTCATCGCCGGAGCCGGGGTGTTCTGCGCAGTCACCAGCTCCCTCGAAATCCACGCGGCGTGGGGTGGAGACGAGGCGTCCGCCGCCGTCGTCAGGATGTGGACCGACGCGAAGGGAACCGGCTACGCGGACGTGGACTTCAGGACCTCGTCAGGTCAGCGGGTGCGGACCTCCATCGAGGAGGGCGCCTGGGTGGAGATGCCGAAGGCCGGCGAGCGCGTCCGCGTGTGGTACAAGGGAGCCCGGCCGGCGGACAGCGCGGTGGACGCCAGACGGCCGGGCCAGGGGCCGGGATGGCAGGTACACGGGCTGATCTGGCTGGTCAACCTCGGAGTCTTCGGGACCTTCGCATACCGGAGCCGGGACAAGAGGGCCCGAGCCCGGGACCTGGTGGTCCGGCGGTCTCCCACGGACGCGCCTCCCCTCCAGCGCTGATCCGCGGACGCCCGCACCGGCCCCGGCGTTCGCGAGGGATGCGCCGTCCTGAGCGAAACCTGGGCGGCGCCGCGATCCACCCGCCGGCCGGCGGCGCCTCCGCGATCCTCGCCGCCGCCGACCGCGTCCGCGCTCAGCCGTGGCGGACGGCCGTCCCGGGGCGCCAGCCGAGCTGGCGCGAGATGCCCAGGCCGCTCGCCAGCACGGACGGCAGCGCGGCCTGGTGCTTGACCGACCCCTTCCGCAGGACGACCGACAGCGCCGCGACGACCCGGCCGCGGCCGTCGACGATCCGGGTGGCCACCGAGTCGGCCTCCCCGGTCAGTTCGCCGTGGACGGTCGCCGTACCGGTCCGGCGGCACGCGGCGATCTGCCTGCGCAGCTCCCCGGGGTCGGTGATCGTCCGCGAGGTGTACTTGCGCAGGCCGCCGTCCAGGACGCTCTCCACCAGGTCCGGGCCGCCGTGGCTCAACAGCACCTTGCCCACGCCGGAGCAATGCAGCGGGAGCCGTCCGCCGACCTGCGACATCAAGCCCAGAGCACTCGGCGCGGACAGCCGTTCGATGACCACTGCCTGACGCCCTTCGAGCACGGCCAATTGCACATGCTGCTGCAGAGCACTGTGCAGGTCCTCCATGAACGGCTGCGCGAGGGTTCGCAAGGACTCCGTCAGCGGGGCCAGCGTCCCGAGCCGCCAGAGCCGCAGCCCGACCGTGAACCGCCCGTCCTCCCGGCGGTCGAGGGCGCCCGCCTTCACCAGTTCGAGGGCCATGCGGCGCGCGGTCGGGTGGGGGATGCCGGTCAGGCGCACCAGATCCGCCAGGCTCAGGTCGGGGTGGTCCGGCCCGAAGGCGAAGAGGACGTCCAGCAGGCGGGAACCCACCGTCCTGCCCGGTTCACGGGTACGCGGCATGCGGGTACGCACCCCCTCCGGTCTCGGGTGACCCGGCAGCCTAACAACCATGTTCATCAGATGAACACCCCGATGGCGCTAGAGGAGCAGGAGGGGATCATCGCGGTACCGGGTTCACCGAGGAGGGCGGGAGCGTGAGCAGATGATCGGCGCAGGAGCCGCAGGACCGCGGATCGCGATCGTCGGAGGCGGCATCGGCGGGTTGGCGGCCGGCGCGTTCCTGCGTCGCGAAGGGATCGCGGCCACCGTCTACGAGCAGGCGTCGCAGCTCAGGGAGGTGGGCGCGGGGCTGGTAGCGGCCCCGAACATGGCCCGGCTGCTGCGCCGGCTCGGTGTGCTGGACGCCTTCGCCGCGCGTGCCGTCCGGCTCGACGTCGGCTGGGAGTTCCGCCGGTGGCGGGACGGCACCGTCCTGTCCGCCGAGGACCTGGCCTCGGCATGCGAGCGGCTCTATGGCGAGCACACCTACACCGCGCACCGCGCCGACCTGCTGGACGTCCTGCGATCGGCCGTCCCCGACGACGGCGTCCGCCTCGGCAAGCGGTGCGTCGAACTGACCTTGCAGAGCCAGGGGCAGCCGGTGCTGCGCTTCGCCGACGGTGAGACCGTCGAGCCCGACGTCGTGATCGGCGCGGACGGGATCCACTCGATCGTCCGAGGCGTGATCACCGAAGCCGCGTCCGCGACCTACTCGGGCATCTGCGCCTTCCGCGCGCTCGTCCCGTCCGAGCGCGCCCCGGCCTTCGCGCGGCGCAACGCCCAGACCCTGTGGATCGGCCCCGACCACCACCTGGTGCACTACCCGGTCTCCGCCGGACGCTCGGTGAACCTCGTCGCGTTCGCCCCCGCGGGGGACGACGCCGTCGAGTCCTGGACCGCGACGGCGACGGTCGAGGAGTTCCTGCGCGAGTTCGAAGGCTGGGACCCGAGGCTCACCGCGCTCATCCGCGCGGCCGGGACCCCCGGCCGCTGGGCCCTCCTCGACCGGCCGCCCCTGCGGCGCTGGAGCGAGGGCGCCGTGACCCTCCTGGGCGACGCGGCCCATCCGATGTTCCCCTTCTTCGCGCAGGGCGCCGCCCAGGCCATCGAGGACGCCGCCGTCCTCGCCCGCTGCCTGGCCGACGCCCCCGACGACCCGCCCCGGGCCCTGCGCCGCTACGAGCGACTGCGGATCCCCCGAACCACCCGTCTCCAAGAGGTCAGCCACGCCCGGTCCCTCGTGAACCACCTCCCGGACGGCCCAGAGCAACAGGCCCGAGACGACTCCTTCACCACTGCCGACCCCCTGGTGGCCAACGCCTGGATCTACAACTACGACCCCGAAAACGCCCTAGCGAGCACACCGGACACATGACGTCCGGCGTGCCCGCGCAGGTCTAGGGGCGGTTGGATGCCGTTCGTTCGTTCGGTGGGTCAGTGAAGAGTGGGGACGTGGTCCTCGCTGGCGGGGGCGACGGGAGCCGGGGCGGTGCGGCGGGGGACGGTCAGGGCGGCGAGGATGCCCGCGAGGGTCAGAGCGGCAGCGACGTAGACCGCGTCGCGCAGGCCGTCGGAGGTGGCGGCGCGCAGGGCCTCGCCGGTCAGGTCGGCCAGCCCGGAGGTGGAGACGCCGACCAGGATGGCCAGGCCCACGCTGGTGCCGATCTGGAGGGCGGTGTTGGCCATGCCCCCGGCGGCGCCCTGGTCCTCGTCGGCCACGCCGTTGCCTGAGGTGCCGAACATGGTCGGGTAGATCGTCCCCATGCCGGCGCCGTAGACGACGAGGCCGGCGAGGATCGTCCAGTACGAGCCGTCGGTGTGCATGCCCGCGGCCATCAGCGCGCCGCCGGCGGAGCCGAGCAGCAGGGCGGTGATCAGGGTCGTCCGGGCGCCGAAGCGGATGATCAGCCGTTCGGCGACGACGTTGGCGATGCCGATCACCAGCGAGAGGGTCAGGAAGGCCAGCCCTCCCTGCAGCGCCGTGTAGCCGAGCACGTCCTGGAAGTACAGGGTGAGGAAGTAGACCAGGTTCTGCATGGTGATGCCGAAGGCGAGGATCACCAGCAGGCCGGCGCGGAGGTTGGGGTTGGCGAACAGCCGCAGCGGCATCAGCGGGTGCCGGGTGCGGGCCTCGATGACGACGAACGCGGCCAGCAGCGCCACGGCGAGGACGGCGGAGGCGAGGACGGGGGCCGCGGCCCAGCCCGTCTCGGGGCCCTGGGCGATGGCGAAGACGAGGAGTGTCAGTCCGGCCGTGCCGGTCAGGGCGCCGGGGATGTCGAAGCCGCGCCGCCGTTCGCGCGGGCCGTCCGGGTCGAGCAGGACGAACGCGCCCACGGTGCCGGCCACGACCAGCGGCACGTTCACGACGAACACCGCCTCCCAGCCGAACGCGTGGGTCAGCACACCGCCGAGCAGGGCGCCCAGGCTCAGCCCGCCCGCGCCGGCCATGGCCCACACGGCCAGAGCCCGGACGCGCTCGGGGCCTTCGGCGAACCTGGTGGTGACCAGGGAGAGCGTGGCGGGGAACAGGACGGCGCCGCCGATCCCCTGGAGCGCCCGCGCGGCGATCAGCGTCGCGGGCGAGGTGGCCAGCCCGCCCAGGAGCGACGCACCGCCGAACAGAAGCATGCCCAGGACGAACATGCGGCGGCGGCCCAGCAGGTCGGCCGAGCGGCCGCCGAGCAGCAGGAAGCCGCCGAAGAAGATGGCGTAGGCGCTGACCACCCACTGGGTGGCGTGACCGGACAGCCCCACATCGCGGGCGATGTCGGGCAGCGCCACGTACACGATGGTGAAGTCGAGCGAAGTGATCAGGCTGGAGAAGGCCAGCAGGCCGAGGCTCCAGCGCGGACGGGCGCCTGTGGTGGGCTTCTTGCGCGATGACATCGCGGTCTCCTCAGAAGGGTTCGGGGCAAGGCTTTGAGTCACGCCGCGTAGGGGCGTTCGGCGCGGGCGTCCCGCAGGGCGCGGGCCCACCAGGTCAGCTGGTCGAGCAGGCTCTCGGCCGCCGCGCGGCACCCGGCCGCGTCGATCGGGCGGCCGTGGTCGTCGAACCTGTCCCGGCAGGAGTGGAAGCTGACCGTGTTGCGGACGGTGACGGCGTGGAGTTCGGCGAAGACCTGCCGGAGGTGCTCGACGGCGCGCAGGCCGCCGGAGACTCCGCCGTAGGAGACGAAGCCGACCGGTTTGGCCTGCCATTCGTCCACGTACCAGTCGACGGCCGTCTTGAGCGAGGCGGGGAAGCTGCGGTTGTACTCGGGCGTCACGACCACGAACGCGTCGGCCCGGTCCAGCCGTTCTCCCAGCCGCCGTACCGGTTCGGGCGCCTCGGACGTTCCCGCGCCGTCGGCGGGGAGCACCTCGGGCAGGGCCGTCTCGGCGAGGTCGACGACGTCGAGGCGGAGGGCGGGGCGCCGGCCGGCCTCCCCGGCGAACCATGCGGCCACCGTGGGGCCGAACCGGCGGTCCCGGACGCTGCCGACGATGACGGCGAGGTTCAGCGGCCCGGTCGGGGTCATCGTGCTCTCCCTTCGAAACTTCCTGTACGACTCGGTGGGGCGAGCATGGCGGCCGGTGCTTATCCGGCACTTACCGCGTGCTTTCCGCCGGCGGCGGGCCGGCGTAAGCGGGCCGATCCCGGGGGGAAAGCGGCCGATATCGTGGGGGCATGCGATTCGGGGTGCTCGGGCCGCTGGAGGTATGGACGGCCGGCGGCGCCCCCGTGGCGGTGCGCGGGGCCAAGGTCCGCGCGCTGCTGGCCGTCCTGATCGGGCACGAGGGGCGGCCGGTGCCGGTGGACCGGCTGATCGACGACCTGTGGGGCGACGCGCCGCCCCGCAACCCGTCCGGGGCACTGCAGGTCAAGGTCTCGCAGCTCCGCCGCGCCCTGGACGAGGCCGAGCCCGGCGCCCGGGAACTGGTGTCCTTCGAGGACGCCCTGGGCTACCGGCTCCGGGCGGACGCCGAGTCCGTCGACGCGACGCGGTTCACCGCGCTGCTGGCGCGGGCGCGCGAGGCCGCTGACCCGCGGTCACGGGCGGGCCTGCTGACCGAGGCGCTGGAGCTGTGGCGCGGGCCGGCCTTCGCCGACTTCGCCGATGCCGAGTTCGCGCGCCCGGTGGCGGCGCTCCTTGAGGAGCAGCGCCTCACCGCCCTGGAGGAACGGGCGGAGGCGCACCTGGAGACCGGTGAGCAGGGCGCGCTCGCCGGCGAGCTGGGCGACCTGGTCGAACGCCATCCGCTGCGCGAACGCCTCCGCTCCGCGTACATGCGCGCCCTGTACGCCACCGGACGGCAGAGCGACGCCCTCAAGACCTACGCCGACCTCCGGACGCGGCTGCGCGAGGAACTCGGCCTGGACCCCGGGCCGGAGATCGCCGAACTGCACCGGCGGATCCTCGCGCAGGACCCCGCCTTGGCCACCGCGCCCACCACGCCGCCGCAAACGAACCTCCCGGCGCAGATCAGCGAGCTGATCGGGCGCGACGAGGCGGTGGTCCAGGTCCAGGCGGTGCTGAGGTCGGCCCGGCTGGTCACCCTCACCGGCCCCGGCGGCGTCGGCAAGACGCGGCTCGCCCTGGAGACCGCCGCGCGGGCCGCCGCCGACCACCCGGACGGCGTGTGGCTCGTCGAGCTGGCCGGTCTCGACCGCACGGCCGAGGCATCGGGGGGCCACCGGCTCGTGGAGACCGTGACCGCCGCGCTCGACATCCGCGACGACACCGCCCCCGGCCTGCCGTGTTCCGGCGCGCCCGCCGACCCGGCCGCCCGGCTCGCCGACGCGCTGCGGACCCGCCGGGCACTGCTCGTCCTGGACAACTGCGAGCACGTGATCGACGACGTCGCCGCGTTGGGCGAGCGGCTCCTGCGGGCGGCGCCGGAGCTGCGGATCCTCGCCACCAGCCAGGAGCCGCTGGGGCTCGCCGGGGAGTCGGTCTGGCCCGTCCCGCCGCTGCAGGCGCCCCACGCGCCCGCCGACCACGGGCCCGCGAGCCTCCGCAGGTTCAGCGCCGTCCGGCTGTTCGAGGCGCGCGCGGCGGCCGCCGTCCCGGGGTTCGCGATCGACACCGCCAACGCCCGCGCGGTCGCCGCGATCTGCCGCCGGCTGGACGGCGTCCCGCTGGCCCTGGAGCTGGCGGCCACCCGGCTGCGCGCGCTGGACGTCCACGACTTGGCCGAACGGCTCGACGACCGGTTCCGGCTGCTCTCCTCGGGTCACCGCGGCACCCCGGCGCGGCAGCGGACCCTGCGCGCGATGATCGACTGGAGCTGGGAGCTGCTGTCCGGGCCCGAACGCCTCGTCCTGCGGCGGCTCGCGGTGCACCACGAGGGCTGCACGCTGGAGGCGGCGGAGGAGGTCTGCGCGGACGGGGACGACATCCCGCCCGAGGACGTCCTCGACGTGCTGGCCCGCCTCGTCGACCGCTCGATGGTGGTCCGGGCCGGCGGACCGGGCCAGGCCCGCTACCGGCTGCTCGAATCGGTCGCGGCCTACGCCCTGGACCGGCTGGAGGAGGCCGGCGAGACCGAGCGGATCCGCCTCCGGCACCTGACCTTTCACGTCGCACTGGCCGAACGCGCGGAGCCGCAGCTCCACGGCCCCGACCAGCGGCGCTGGCTGCGGCGCCTGGACGCCGAGCACGCCAACCTGCGCGGCGCGCTGGAGGAGGCCGTGCGGCGGCGCGACGCCGGCCACGCGCTGCGGCTGGTCAACGCGCTGGCCTGGTACTGGTTCCTGCGCGGCAGGATCGGCGAGGGACGGCGCGCGTTCGCGATGGCGCTGGCCATCCAGGCCGAAGCACCTACCGCGACGAGGGCACGGGCCGAGGCATGGCAGACCGGCCTGGAACTCCTGGGCGGCCGTACGGCGGACGGCCGCACGCCCTCAGAGGCCATCGCCGATCCGGGCGAGCGCGCCAGGGCGGAGTGGTTCCTCAGCGACGTGCTGCTCGGCGCCGGCGACCTGAACCTCAGCCGGGACCTGGTGGAACGGGCCCTGCCGGTGTTCCGGCGGCTCGGCGACCGCTGGGGCACCGCCGCGGCCCTGGCCACCGAGGCCAACCACGCCCTCGTCCGCGGCGACCTCGGCGCGCTCGAACGGTCCGGGGAGGAGAGCCTGGCGATCTTCGAGGAGCTGGGCGAGCGGTGGGGGCGGGTCCGGGCCGTCGAACTGCTCGGCCGGCTCGCGGAGATCAGGGGCGACCACCGCAGGTCCGCCGACCTCTGCCGGGACGGGCTCCGGCTGGCCGGGGAACTCGGGCTGTGGCTCCAGGTGTCGCTGCTCCAGTCCGGGCTCGGCCGGGTCGCCCTGCTGGCCGGCGACCACGCCGAGTCGGACCGGCGCCACGAGCGGGGCAGGACGCTCGCCGCCGAGCACGGCTACCGTCCCGGCGAGGCGTTCGCCCTCACCGGCCTGGCCCTCACCGCCCGCCGCGCGGGCCGCCTCGACGACGCCGAGGCCCACATGCTGGACGCCCTCGCCCGCGCACGCGAGGTGCGGTACGCACCGGGCATCGCGCTCGGCCTGGCCGAACTCGGCTTCATCGCCGAGCAGCGAGGGGACGCCGCGGCGGCCGAGGAACTCCACCGGGAGGCCCTCACCGTCGCGCAGGACATCGGCGACCCCAGGGCGATCGCGCTCGCCCTCGAAGGACTGGCCGGCGCGGCGGCCCTGAGAGGCACCCCGGAAGAAGCAGCCCGCCTCCTCGGCGAAGCCGCCGCCCTACGCGAATCCGTAGGCGCCCCTCTGCCGCCCGAAGAGCGCGCTGACGTCGACCGCATAGCGACCGCAGCAAGATCCGTCCTAGGCGAAGACGCCTTCGCCAAAGCCCAAGCCACACCCCGCTCCCGCCTCACCCGCCCGCAGTAAGGTCTTTGGGTTACCTGCCGGCTCGGCGTGGGCGCCGTTTGCGGCGTACTGCCCAGGTGATCGCGGCGCCGGTCGCGAGCGCGGTGGCGGCGAGGATCCGAGGGGCCAGCCTCTTCTTCAGCGCCTGCCGCTGCCGCCGTTTGAACGTGGCCGCGTCGTTCTCCCGGGGGAATGGCTCGTCGGGGACCGGGCGGCCGAGGAAGGCGCACAACGGCGCCCATCCGTCCTTGACCTCGAACACCAGCAGCCGGTCTTCGGGCACGTACGCCCGCACTTCGGCGACGTGCCGCTCGAAACGCTCGGCCATCTCCGCGCGCTCGCCGAACGGCCCGCCGATCTCACGTTCCCACGTCGTCCGCTGCACGCGGTCGAGGACCTGCGCCACGGGATCGGGACGGCGCGGGCCCCGCCAGCTCAGCACCCGCACCAGGAGCGGCGGCCTGGCGAGCACGGCGGACATGGTCTGCGCGGCGCTGTCGTACCAGCGTCGCGGATCGCGGACGGTGAGCACCACCTTGGCGTCCGGGAACGCGTCGACGATGTCGCGCCAGAACGCGGTGGCCGGCGAGCCGACGGCGCAGCCGTAGCCCGCGAACACCTTCCCCCAGTCGACCGTCCGCCCGTCCATCGCGGCGGCCCAGTCGGCGGCCCGCTCCGGCTCGGTGGTGAGGACCCGCATGTTGTAGCACGGGCCGTACCCGAGCCGGTCGAGCGCCAGCGCGAGTGAAGTCGTGCCCGTCCGGAGGAAACCGACGCCGATGACCTGCACGCGAACTCTCCTCAGGGTGAAGTGGATGACGTTCAGGCCGTACGGCGGGCGACCAGGGTGCCGGGGTCTTCGCCGTCGGCGACGGGGTTGAGAGCGGTTCCGGCAGTCGGGGTGAGCCCGGCCGCCGCCAGGTCGGCGACGACGGCGTCCGGCCGGTGCAGGTAGTGGGCGCGTTCCACCACCTCGGTCGCCACCAGATCGCCCTGGTGGTACGTGCGGTAGACGAACCGCAGGTGCGCCTGATCGTCGCCGACGGGCCGCGCCTCGGACGACATCTCGTACCGGCAGTCGCCGAGGGCGGCCTCGTCGGCGACGTGCTCGGGCCAGTCCGGTACGGGTTCCGACAGCACCATGTCCATCGCCACCTCGCCGTCCTCGGCCAGATGTTCGGCGATCGCCTCGAAGAGCACAGGCCGTTCGGGGTGCGGCACGTGCTCCAGCACGCCCGCCAGGTACACGAAGTCGAAGCGGCGGCTGCCGAGGTCGAAGTGGGGCGCCGCCCGGTCGAGCACGGTGACGCGGGCCCGCAGGTGCGGGCGTTCGGCGAGCTTGGCCAGCAGCACCGCGCGCATGGTGGCGGACCTCTCCAGGCACAGTACGGTGGCGGCTCGCTCGGCCACGGCCAGCGTGATCCGGCCGGTGCCCGCGCCGATCTCCAGCGCGTGTCCGCCCTGGGGCGCGCGGCCGGCGAAGAACCGGGGGTCGGGGAGGGCGCCCTCTCCGCGGGAGGCGCGGAAGAGATCGTAGTAACCGGGCTGGAAGGCGTACGGGTCGGTGCCGAGCGGAGCGACCCGGGTGGAGGAGGTCATGCGAGTCACCTGCCTGTCTGGTCGGGACGAGGGCGCGTCGTCAGGGGATCGTGCGCGGCCGGCGCCGTCCGGCCGCCGTGGACGGGCTGTGCCGGACGGGTCCACTCGCGGAGGGCGCGGCCGGCGCGCTCCCTGATCCGCACCTGGCCGGTGGGCTCGACGGCGATGGTGCGCTCCTCGCTCCAGCCGGTGAGGCGGAACTCGCCCAGCCCGAGATGCTCCAGGCCGAAGGCGGGCTCGCCGTCGATGGCGAGGACGAGCCGGTCCTCGTGCACGAGGACCGCGGCGTCGCTGTCGGGCCTGGCCTCGACCTCCTCCTCCGACCACTGCGCGAAGTCGCCCGGCAGCCGGAACCGGCAGCACAGCCGGTCGCGTTCGGACGCGGTCAGCGGCACCGGATCGCGGGCGAACATCACCTCGCTCAGCGGCAGCAGCTCCCGGAACTCGTCCGGCAGCAGCCCGACGACCTCCCGGCTGACCAGGCAATCGAGCACCATGTGCACCCGAGCGCGGTCCCCGTGGTTCGCCACGTAGTGCCTGCGGCCGAAGTCGCCGAACCACAACCGTCCTGCCGTCCAGTGCTCGGACACGCCGTCGATGACCACGACGGCGTCGGGGTTGGTGTCGATCGGCACGTGCAGCCGCAGGAGCCCGCGTTCGAACCCGTACTTGTAGTCGCGGTGCTCGTGCACGGTCGCACCCGCGCCCAGGGCCATCAGCCGTACGCCCCGGACCGGCGCCGGCAGGGCGTCGATGACCTGCGCGAGCGCCGGGGCGTCGTCCAGCCACGGGGTGTCGGCGAAGTCGGTCAGGCCCGGGCCGCCCGGGTCGGTCCGTACCGGATCGCCGCCGACGCTGCGCAGCGGCAGGATGCGCCAGTCCACGCCGGACTCCATGGCGGTGCCGTCCTGGCTGTAGGCGCGCTGGGCGCGCCACCGCCCGCGCCGCAGCAGGTCGAGGTCGGCGCGCAGCGCGTCGACGTCGAAACTGAGCCGCATCGGCGCCGACGGCGGGTAGGCGGCGGACGGTTCCGTCGGCGATTCGACGGCCTCGTGGTACGTGGTCATGGTCGCTGCTCCCGGGCGCCGGCCGCGGGCAGGTCGGAGACGTCGAGGGCGAAGCGGCCCACGGCCCACGCGATGGCGGGCACGTTCTCGCCGAGAGCCCGGCGATCGAGGTTGCCGATCGTGTCGCAGGTCTGGTGGTAGCAGTGGTCGTACAGCTGCCCGGCCGTCCCGCCGAACCGGGCCGCCTGCGCCGCGGTCTTGACCCCGAGGACGCCGCCGTTCAGGCCGCCGACCGGGATGCCCGCGGCCACGAACGGCTCGTGGTCGGAGCCGACGGCCCGCAGGTCGTGGCTTTCGTAGGGGAGTCCGGCGTGGTCGAAGTAGTCCTTGAAGACCTTCTCCGCGACCTGCGATCCCGCCGGGCCGGGCGGGGTGCCCGGCGGCTGCTCGCTCGCGTCCCCGTCGAGGACGAACCGCACCCCGTTCGGCGCGGCGATCAGTTCGAAGTTGAGGTAGAGCGCGATCTTGGCGCGTTCGGCCGGGGTCAGGTTGTGCACGTAGTAGTTGGAGCCGATGTCGATGAGCTCCTCGGCGCCCCACAGCGCGAACCGGACTTTGTGCCGCACCTTGTCCTGGTGGGGCGCCAGCCGCAGCGCGGTCGCCATCAGCGCGGCCGCGGCGGCGGCGTTGTCGTTGATGCCGGGTCCTTCGGACACGCTGTCCAGATGGGCGCCGGCCATGACGGTGCGGTCGTCGCTGCCGCCGCGCGTCTCGGCGATCAGGTTGGTGGTGACTCCCGCGACCCCGTGCCCGCGCAGGTCGAGACGCAGCCGCACCTGGTGCTGCGCGGTCTCCTGGGCGAGCTGTTCGGCCTGCGTCTGCGTGACGCTGGCCACCGGGATGGTGAACGCCGTCGGGTCGAACGCGTGCAGCCGGTAGATGTTGTCCGGACTCGGCGTGTCCAGGTAGATCAGCATCGCCCGCGCGCCGAGCCCGGCGGCGACGCGCTGCTGCGCCGTGTAGCCGCAGGATCCGCGCCGTACGAGCACGATGGATCCGGCCACGGGCAGCCCGTCGTAGTCGGCCGCGGAGCATCCGGCGGCGTCGCCCGCCGTGGCCCGGGGCACGACGAGGTGGGCGTCGAGACCGCCGGGCGGGGTGACGGGTGACCAGCGCATGACCATCGCGCGCACCTGGCGGGCGGCGGGCGCGGTCACCGCCGCGCTCTCCGCGTCGATCTGATAGTCGGTGTACGGCACTCGCTGCCGGTGAACGCGGTAGCCGGCGGCGGTGAGCACCTTGGCGGCGTAGCGCGCGGAGGCCTCGAACCCCGGCGTACCGGTGGCGCGCACCCCGCCGTTCTGTGCGGCGATCCGGTCGAGGACGCGCAGGTGCCGCCACGCGTCGGCGCCATGGGTGGACCCCGCCAGCAGCCGCGCCAGCCACAGCTCCCCGGACCCGTCGCCCGAAGGACCTGCCGCCGCGTGGGCGGGAGCCGCGTGGAGCGGGGTCGCGGAGGCGTGGGAGGTGGCGGACGGTGGAGCAGCCGGAAGGATGGTGGCGGTTATGGTGACGAGGCCGGTTACCAAGGCGGTTTTTGTGCGCACAAACACCCTCATAAGCGTTCCAGATGAAAATACGTGGTGCCAAGAGACAGAGGCCGCGCTGAGGTGCGCGGAGAGTCTCTGAGGTTGGCCGACGCGGTGAATAATGAGTGGCCCGGCATATCGGTGCAGGCGGGAAGCGTGCTCCGATATGCCGGGCACCCTCTATGCCACTCAGTGGAGGTAACGCATCCGTGCCACCTCCTTTCTGTCAAGACGGATCTGAGGTCGGTCAGCTAAGGTGGACTTTGAGTCGGGCCACGCCTCGCAGCGTGAGATTCCGGTGGTAGACGGGTTTCTCGGCCAGGCGGATTCCCGGGAACTCGGTCGCGAGCAGGCCGAGGACGACCCGGGCCTGGAGGACCGCCAGCGACTGCCCGAGGCACGCGTGGGCGCCCCGGCCGAACCCCAGATGCGGGTTGGGCCGGCGGGCGAAGTCCAGCTCGTCGGGCTCGGCGAACTTGGCCGGATCCCGGTTCGCGGCGGCCAGCATCAGCGTCACCGCTTCGCCGGGTGCGATGACACGGCCGCCGAGGCGCGTCTCCCGTACACACGCCCGCGCGTCGGCCTGCACCGGCGACACGTACCGGACCAGTTCCTCCACTGCGAGTGACAGGTCGGCCCGGGTGAAACGTGCCAAATTCTCCGGTGAGTTCAGCAGGACGACCAGAGCGTTGCCGAGCAGCCGCCCCGCCGATTCGAACCCGGCGTGCAGGACGGCCCGCAGCGTGTTCAGCAGCACCGGGCGCGCGATGCCGGAGCCGGGCGCCTTGGCCGCCACATGCGCCACCAGCCCGTCCGCCGGCGGGTCGTCCAGCCACCGGCCGGTGTATTCGGCCAGCTCAGCGCGGGCGCGCACGGCGGGCTCGGCGGTCTCCGGCCAGATCCCGGCGTCCATGCCGTCCACGATCGTCTGCGACACGGGCAGGAACCACGCGGCGTCGATGGGCGGCACCCCGAGCACCGCGGTGATGGTGTCCAGCGCGAGCGGCGCGGTGAAATCGGACACGCAGTCGAACTCCCCGGCCGCGCGCAGCCGCTCGGCCCGTGCGCGGACCTGCGCGGCGATGCGCTCGCGCAGCGCGCCCGAGTCGAGACCGCGGACCGCGTCGACCATGAAGTGCCGGATGGCCGTGTGCTCGGGCGGGTCGAGCGACTGGATGCTCAGCAACGGCTCCGGTACGGCCTCGCCGATCCGGCGCCAGTCCGAGGCGAACGATTCCGTGTCGCGCAGGACCGCGGCGCAGTCGTCGTACCGGGTCAGCACCCAGGAGTCGAGGAAGGTGCTGCGGTGGACGGGCGCGCTCTCGCGCAGGCGGCCGAAGAAGGCGTAGGGGTCCAGCAGCGCCGCGGGCTCCGCGAGTCCCGCGGCCGGATCCGCGACCGGCGCCTCCGACATATCGACCTCCTCGCACGGACGGCACCGGCGAGCGGCCTCGGGCCAGTTCGCCGCCTCCCCTGCGGGTGGCCGGGAGGACGGCGACGCAGTCGCTCAGGTGTCCGATGGGTCGTCCGACACATGATCTTTACCGATGGTAAATGGATCAGGCGGAATTGCCGAGTGCCGGATCCGGCCACCGGTCTTCCATATCCATGAAGGCTCGGATATGGCATGGTCTTGTAGTTCCGCCGCCCCGCCAAGGAGGTCGCCTGTGCGGGTTCTCCTGACCAATCGAGGGTTTCGGCTCCTGATCATCGGGCAGTCTTTGTCAACCCTTGGCGACCGGGCTCTCATCATCGCCTTCGGCATTTGGGTCAAGGAGCTGACCGGCAGCAATGCGGCGGCGGGCGGCGCGTTCTTCTTCGTCGCCCTGCCGTTCCTGTTCGCCCCGTTCGCCGGGGTGCTCATCGACAGATTCCCGCGGCGCCAGGTGTTCGTCGTGACCAACCTGGCGATGGCGTGCGTCATGCTGCTCAGCCTGCTGGTGCGCGGCGAGGGCCAGGTCTGGCTGCTGTACGCGATCATCCTCTGCTACGGCATCGCCGGCGTGGTCATCACCGCCACCCAGGCCGCCCTCGTCACGGCGATCGTGGACGAGGACGCACTCCCCGACGCCAACGGCCTGCTCCAGACCTCCGCCGACGGCGTGAAGCTGCTGGCTCCCCTCTTCGGCGCGGCGTTGTTCACCGTGGCGGGCGGCCAGGTGGTGGCCCTGCTGGACGCGGCGACGTTCCTGGCGGCCGCGGTATGCGTGTGGCTCATCCGGGCGCCCGGTGACCAGCGTCATGTCACCGGTGCCCTGGAATTGCGCGAAGAGGTGCTGTCGGGCCTGCGCCACATCTACCGGTCCCCGCAACTGCGCACGCTGGTGGGCGCGCTGGGCCTGGCCATGCTGGTGACGGGCTTCTCGCAGACCCTCATCTTCTCCATCGTCGACGACGGGCTGCACCGCGCTCCCGCGTTCGTCGGCGTGCTGAGCAGTGTGCAGGGCGCGGGCGCCGTCTGCGCCGGCCTGACGGCGGGCGCCGCCATCCGCCGCGTGGGCGACCTGCGCACGGTGATGTCGGGCATCGCCCTGGTGACGGTGGCGTCCTTGGTCTATCTGGCGCCCGCCATCCTCCCGGTGGCGGTGGGGGCGCTCCTTTTCGGCTTCGGCATGTGCTGGACGACCGTCGGCCTGGTCATGGCGGTGCAGCGACGCACGCCCGACGCCCTGCGCGGCCGGGCACTGACCGCGTCGATGGGCGTGGTCAGCACCCCGCAGACCGTCTCCATCGCCCTCGGCGCGGCACTGTCCCTGGTCGTCGACTACCGGGTCCTGCTGATCCTCATGGCCGCGGTCACCGCCGTATGCGCCATCTGGCTGGTACGCGTCCCGACCGAAACCAAGCCGCAGGACCCTCCACGCAAAGACCTCGACCCGACACCCCGAGAAAAAGAGCCGCCGGCCCGCTCACCAGGCACCAAGCCCATGTCTTGATCGGATGGGGGAGCGGCGTAGCCGCCGCCATCCTCAACACAACGAGTCGGGGGAGCCGCGTTCCCTTCCATCCCAGCTATCAACGGTGCCCTGCCGCGGGCTAGGCTCCCGAAATGCTGTCTCGCGTGCTTCGACGTATAGCGGTTGTGCTGGTCGGCTCGCTGGGGTTGGTTCTGGTGCTGGTCTTGGCATTGGCCGGGGACGCGCTGTGGTGGGTGCGGTGCCTGGAGGCTCTCATCGGGGCGGCTCTGTTGTGGTGCACATGGGTGCTTTGGCGCAGGTGGCTCCTCTGAACGAGGTCAAGGTCGAGGGTCGGTGCGCAGGAGGGAGTAACGGACACCGTCGCGCCAAGTGAACTCCCCGGCGATCTCGGCATCGGGCATGCCGGAGCCGTCGACGCCGATGATGGACGCCATGGCGATCCGGGCGACCCCCGCCTTCCGGCCCGCCTCATGCAGGTTGCGGGCCGACGTGCGGAAGAACTCCGTCGCCGCCTCCTGGTCGGAGGCGTGCCACGACGCGACGTCGATGACGACGTCGGCCCCGGTGAGGGCCTCACCGGTGATGATGTCCACGCCGGTGGCCCGGGACACCGGCACGACCTGGTGTCCCCTCTCGGTCAGGACGTCCACGACGTGGCGTCCCAACCGTCCGGTCGCCCCTGCCACCACGGCGGTGATGCGCTCCTCGGACTCCCCGATCCTGCGGAGGTCGCCGGTCTCCCGGATGGTGAAGTACGTGCTTCCGAGTACCTGTGGGCTGGGCATGCGGGATCGAGCGGGCGGTGTTCGTGCTGCGCGAGGTGTTCGACCTGGATTACGACGAGATCGCCGAAGCCGTCGACAAGACCCCGGCGGCGGTCCGCCAGCTCGCCTACCGGGCACGGGCGCACGTCGCCGCCCTGAGCGACGGCGGCGGAATCAGACACGCCCTGCTCAAGCCCGTCATCGGGGCCGACAAGGTGGCGCGCCTGCTCGCCGCCGGCTGGTGGAAGCGCGACGCCGAAAGGACGGTCGAGCCGGTACAGATCAATGGTGGTCCGGGCCTGCTCGTCCGCGTCGACGGGAACATCGACGGCGTGGTGGCGGTGCGGGTCGAGAACGGCTTCATCATCGGCGCCTACCACGTGCGCAACCCCGAAAAGCTGTCGTATGTGCAGCGGGAGACCACCGTGAGCCGCTGAAACCACGACTCCTTGCACCACCCCACTGGACGTGACCTTCAGCCGAACACCGATGTCTGACAGTTATCCGGATCGTCAACGGCCGTCGGTCCCGCATCGGTAGGTTCTGATCATGGGGTGGGACGGTGACGGGGTGCTGGCGGGCCGGTACCGGAGGCTCGACCGGATCGGCCGGGGCGGGATGGGGTCCGTGTGGCAGGCCCATGACCTCGAACTGGACCGCGAGGTCGCCGTCAAGGAGCTTCTGGTGCCCGAACAGGTCACCGACCGGGAACGGCGCGACTGGTACGCGCGGATGGACCGCGAGGCCCGCGCCGCCGCGCGGCTGCGGCACCCCGGCATCGTGGCCGTCCATGACAGGGTGACGGGCGACGATGGCCGTCCCTGGATCGTGATGGAGTTGGTTCGCGGCCGATCCCTCGAGCAGGTGCTGGCCGATCAGGGAGCGCTTCCGCCGCGTCAGGTCGCCGCCCTCGGGTTGGCGATGCTGGACGCTTTGTCGGCCGCGCACGCCCAGGGCGTGGTCCACCGCGACGTCAAGCCCGCGAACGTGCTCCTGGAGGGCGACCGGGTCCTGCTGACCGACTTCGGCATCGCCGCGCTGGAGGGCGATGCCACCATCACCCGTTCGGGCATGGTGCTGGGCACGCCCGCCTACATGTCGCCCGAACAGGTGGAGGGCGAGCCGGTCACCCCGGCCTCGGACCTGTGGTCCCTGGCCGCCACCCTGTACGTGGCGGTCGAAGGCCGCCGACCGTTCGACGGTCCCAGCCACGGCGCCGTCTTCGTCGCGATCGCCACCCGGCAGCCACCCACACCCCGGTGCGGCGGCCCACTCGCCCAAGCCCTCGATGGCCTACTGCGCAAGAACCCCGACGAAAGGCTCCACCCCGCCCAGGTCCGCGACCTGCTCAACGCCGCCCTCAACTCGACCGGCAACACTGCGGTCGACATCGGACCGCCCGTCCAGGATCGTCCGCAGCCCCGTACTTCCCTTCTCTCCTCACCCGTCAGCGACATCCCGTTCCAGCGCCATCAAACGATCTTGATCAGAGTGGCCCTCGTCTGCGCCGTACTCTCCATGCTGACCTTCCTGGTCTCACCGTGGAGCGAGGTCGGCGACAGGTTTCCCCTCGAGTACTACACGCACGCTTCGCCCGGTCTGCTGCTGGTGGTCGTGGCTTTCATCGTCATGTGCGGACTGTGGTTCCTGTCGCACAGACCGCTCCTCAGCCTCGGCAGCATGATCTTGATTCTCGGCGCCCTTCACGTGGGAATCGTCTCGGTGTACACGTACGGGGAGAGTAGTGAGGCCAAAGAGGGCTTCGGAGTTCCCTGGGCGTTGGGCACACTCGCGTTCATGCTGGCCTTCACCGTGATGAACTGGTCGTTCGCCGGCCGGGTGACTGCCCCGCCCGTCCGCCATGCCCTGCTCGCCGTGGCGGTTCCCGTCGAGGGCGTGGTGGCCCTGTTCTGGGCCAAGCCGGTCTACGAGCTGGCGGATTGGAGGTACGGCATGGAGATCGAACTGGACACCTCCTTCACCACCTTGCTCACAGCCCTGGGCGTGATCTGGTTCGGCGTCCAACCGTTCCTCTGGTCGAGCAGCATCAGGGCGGCCTTCTCCCGCCGCTTCGGGGCGTGAGCGGCGTAGCTCGACCACGGCCCGCGTTAGGGATCCGGTACGGCCGAGCCGTGCACCATGGTGTCGGCGATGGTTTTGACGGAGGGCCGGGTGACGGCGCCGGGTGGTGCGCTGACCAGGGCGAACAGGGCGCTGCCGTAGAGCGCGATGAGCGCGGGGACCTTCTCGGGTGCGATCTTCAGCCCCAGCTGGTCATGGAGCCCGGCGGTGAAACGCACCGCGGCCTCCTGCAGTCCAGCCAGCGCCGCGGCAAGCGCCGGGCGGCGCACCGCCTCCAGTCGCAGCTCGAAGATCGCAAGGTAGCGGTCGCGCAGTGCGGTCGCCGCCGTGAACAACGACTCGGTCAGCATCTCCACCAGGTCGGCGCCGCCCGCGGGCTGGTGCTCGGCCGCCTGCTCCATGTCGGCCAAATGCAGCTCGACCACCCGCTCCGCCGCGGCCACCAGTAGGGCCTCGCGGCTGCGGAAGTAGTTGGACGCCGTGCCGGCCGGCAGCCCTGCCTGCTTCTCCACCGTCCGGTGGGTCACACCGTGCACTCCGGAGGCCGCCAGCAGGTCGATGGCGGCGTCGGTCAGGGCTTGGCGGCGGGCGAGGTTGGTGGGCGGCACCGCACCATGCTACCAATAGCCGTAGTAGTACGATCGTAGTGAATGGAGGGTGTCATGCGCGTCGTGGTGGTCGGTGCAGGGCTGGGCGGGGTGACGGCGGCGGTGGGGCTGCACCGCCAGGGGCACCAGGTCGTCCTCTACGAACGGGGCGCCGAGCTCCGCGAGGCGGGCACCGGCGTGGTGATCATGCCCAACGGGCTGCGGGCGCTGGAGGAACTCGGCTACGACACCACTGACATCGGCGGAGCGCGGTCCACCTCCGCCCGCACCGGAGGGCTGCGCGACTGGCGCGGACGGCCGCTGCTGGTCACCGACGCCGTGCAGGCGCAACGCGAGGTCGGGTCGATGATCGTGGCCGACCGGACGGAGCTGCACCGCGCCCTGCGCGCCCCGCTGCCCGCCGGCGCGGTGCGGACCGCGACACCGGTGGAGCGGCTGGAGGCCGGCGAGGACGCGGTGGTGGTGTTCAGCGGCGGCGAGCGCGTCGACGAGGCGGACGTGGTGATCGCGGCCGACGGGATCGGCAGCAGGCTGCGCGTACAGCTGTTCCCCGGCCACCGCGGGCCGCGCAGAATCGGCCGCATGGACCTGCGCGGCACCCTGCCCCGCCCCGCGGAGCCGGACGTGGAGGAGTTGCTGGCCGGCATCCTGATCGACCGGCGCACCGGTGCGATGTTCGGGCTGTTCCCCCTCGGCTCGGACGGGCTGTACTGGTTCACCGACTCTCCGCTGCCCGAAACCGTCCCGGAGCCGGAGCGGGCTCGTGAGCTGATGCTGGAGTTGATGGCCGACTGGCATCCGGCCGTCCCCGCACTGCTGGCGGCCACCGCGGCCGACGACGTCTACGTCGATCCGATCGCCTGCCTGGCCGAGCCGCTGCCGACGTTCGCGTCCGGCAGGATCGCGCTGCTCGGCGACGCCGCACACGCCATGACGCCCGACCTCGGGCAGGGCGCCAGCCAGGCCTTCGAGGACGCCGCCTCGCTCACCCGCCACCTGGCGGCGGCCGAGCCCGCACACGTGGCCGAGCGGCTGCTGCGCTACGACGCACAGCGCCGCCCGCGTGCCAACCGCATGATGCGAGCCGCCGAACGGCAGTCCCGGCTGACCTCTCGGACCGGGGCCGCCGCCTGGGTGCGTGACACCCTGCTGCGCGCAATCCCGGCCCGCCTGGCCACCCGACAGCTCGCCAGCATTTGGCACGCCTAGTACCCGGTTCGCCGAAGCCTTAAGACCCCGCGCGTCGCAGTAGCCGCGTTCCGGATCCGGACCCGTTCCCCGGCCCGCCTCGCTTCAGCGGACGACGCGGTAGCGGACGTGGGTCACGCCGTCCGACGGGACGATGGAGATCTGCTCAAGGTCGAGCGGCTCCGGCCCGATGTCGTCGAGCAGCCGGACGCCCGACCCGAGCAGGCACGGCGCGATGCTCAGCCGGATCTCGTCGAGCAGCCCGGCGCGGATCAACTGCTGCGCGGTCTCGGCGGCCGACACCGACACGTCCCGTCCGCCGGCGGCCTCCTTCGCCAGCTCCACGGCCTGCTCGACGCCCTCGGTGACGAAGGAGACCCGCGGGCTCCACTCGCCCTCGGCCGGCGCCTTGTGCGTGACGACGAAGATGGGCACGTCGATGGGATGGCCGTCCCGCCACCCGCGGGCGACGTCGAACGTCCGCCGCCCGCTGATCATCGCCCCGATGTCGCGGTACCAGCCCTCGATGACCTGCCTGCTGGCGTCGGGCGGGCAGAACCACTGGTTGACGCGGTTGGACTCCGGGCCCGCGCTGAACCAATGGAACAGCCGCTCACCGCCGACACCGAGGGGGCTGTCCAGGCCGGCGCCGGCCCCGGCGATGAACCCGTCCAGGGACACGCTCAGATCGACGATGACCTTGCCCATGCTCATACCTCCGTTCGTGAGTGTCGTGTCGAGGTTCCGACCAGCCGCCGGAACCGAACTCATCGGACGAGGGATCATGCGTGAGCGGCGAGGAAAGCCTTGATCTCCTTGGCGATCGCGCCGGCCTCTTCGGAGCCGACCGCGTGGGAGGCATGCGGGTAGACGACCACGGTCCCGTCCCGCAGGACACGCTTGGCGACCTTCTCGGCCTTCGCGGTGTCGTGCATGACCGACTTGCCGGCCAGGATCGCCAGGACCGGCATGTTCAGGCCCTTCAGGTCCTTCTCTGGGATCCGGGCGGGCTGGGGCAGCTTGATCGAGTAGGCGCTCATCGCGGTCTCGATCATGCGGGCCACCGGTTCGTCCTCCACCGGTGCGCCCCCGGCGGTGTAGGAGGCGAAAGAGTCGCGCCAGGACTTGGGCAGCCAGGGCACCGAGGCCGGGATCGCGCGCACCGCCGTCTCGGCGGGGATGCTGCCGAACGTGTAGGCCGGGTCGATCAGCAGTAGGCCGGCCACCCGCTCGGGGTGATGGGCGGCCATGTTCACGGCCGTCCACCCGCCGATGGACAGCCCCAGCAGGTTGAACTTCTCCTCGGGCAGCTCGGCGAGGGCCTGGTCGAGCCAGGCGGCGTTGTCGGCGAAGTCCTCGATCGGGACCATCTGCACGCTCAGGCCGGGCTCGCCCAGCAGGTCGAGCACGTACACGTCCCCGAGCTCCAGCAGGGAGGGCATGTTGTCCGCCCAGATGGGGCTGGGCGAGGACCGGCCCGGCAGCAGCACGAACGGGTGCTTCGCCGGGGCGTCGGTGGTGGCCTCGAACCGGTAGACGCGCACGAACCCGAACCCGGTGCGCACGTCCAGTGTCTTGTCCGGTGCGGGCATCGCCTCCCAGGCCCGCTTGTAGTCGGCCATGAACGCCTCGTACCCGGCCTTCGAGTTCCAGTGCCCCACAGGGCTCGGTGTGCGCAGCGCGAATGCGCCGGCCACCACCGCCACCACCAGCACCCCGGCGGTGATGCCACCGGCCCGGCGGCGACGCCGCTTGCGCGCGGCCTTGCGGGCACCGTCCTCGGGCGTCGCGTCCTGGACGTCCTCCTCCATGGTCCCCCTTTTTTTGACCGTTCGGTCAAATCCTGGGTTCCAGAGTAGCCTCGTCCCATGCCAGCGCGCGCGTCGGGGCCCGACGGTCTCACCCGGATCGAGCGGGAGCGGCGCGCCCAGATCATCGCCACGACCATCACCCTGGTCGCCGAGCACGGGCACGCCGCGGCCTCCTTGTCGAGGATCGCGCAGGCCGCAGGGGTGGCCAAGGGCACCGTGGTCTACCACTTCACGACCAAGGACGCCGTCCTGGCCACGGCCTACCAGCACGTGATGACGGCCCTGGTCACGCACGTGGCAGGAAAAGTCGAGGAAACCTCGCCCCGAGAGGCTCCCGGGGCCTACGTGCGGGCCATGATCGGCTACCTGACGGACCATCCCGAGCACGCCCGCACGATCGTGCAGGCCGGCCTGGCCGCAGCCGACGAGGGGGACCGGGCGCGGCCGCCGGGGCAGGAACGCTGGGCCCCGCTGGCCGCCCTTCTACGCGAGGCCGCCGAGGCGGACGGCCGCCCGGCGGACGCGGACAGCCTGCGGACCCGGGCGATCCTGGTCGGCGGGATGATCGACGCCGTCGTCGCGGAGTTCCTCGAGGACCCGACGTATGACACCCGCGCCGCAGCCGAGCAGATCGTCCTCATGCTGACCCAGGGACTATGAAGATTGCACTGCGACCCAACTGGATCGTTCAGGTGGGGAGAGCATCGCCGGGGAAGCCGTGGCAGGGATGGACATCGCAGCGCATCATCCCGGCTTGCACGCAGGGGTCGTCAGCCATGATCTCGGCGGCTTCCTCAGCCGGCACGGTCATGATCGCGACGCCCGCCACGGTGTCGGAGGCGACCGGGCAGAGGACGGCGATCACCCCCTCGGCACGAAGCGACACCATGCGCCGCTGATGCTCAATCTCTACCGCGTCCGCGCCGTTCATGGTTCGCTCCGGAGTCCACTGAAGGAGCGCCAGGCTGAAAGGTCTCGCGGTCGAAGCCAGAGCCTGAATCTGTTCGTCGGTCACCCTTGTGCTCACCAGGTCTCCCTACTTGTGGACGCGCTCGGCCAGCGACACGATGATTCCCTCAGGCCCGCGGACGTAGGCCATCCGCCACACGCCCTCATATTCGCCGATGCCTCCCACCAGGCCGTAGCCGTCGGCCGCAGCCTGATCGACGGCGGCCTGCAGGTCCCCCACCTCGAAAGCGACGTTGCGCAGGCCCAGTTCGTTGGCCGGTGCGGCCGGGGAACCCGCGAGGTGGTCCGGCCGTACGAAGCTCGAAAGCTCCAACGTCGTTCCGCCTCCAGGCGGTCGCAGCATGACGATCTCGGTGGCGGCGCCGCTCATGCCGATCACCGTGTCCAGGAACTCGCCTTCCACGGCCATCTTCTGGTCGGCCTCCAATCCGAGGCTGACGAAGAACGCCGTCACGGCGTCGAGGTCGGCAACGGTGATACCGACGTGGTCGAAGCGCTGTATAAAGCCCATCGGTCGCCTTCCCGTGCATCTTGAGGACCCTTGAAGCCTTCGAGCGCCTGGTTACCTGATGGCGGCCGCGCGACCCCGAGCACGAACGGTACGCCACGTCCTCACCGAACGGGTGGCGCTCCACTGATCGCTACCAGCGCCGGGCGTTCCCCACGTCACCTGCGGATCACGTCACGTTGTCGGTTGCCGAGGGAGAAGCGGACTGCTTCCTGCGCCTGCGGAGCGCCATGGCCAGGACGACCGCGAGAGCGAAGGCCCCGGCGATCCAGCGGACGCCGAGGGCGTCGAGCCATGTGGTGACCTGCCCCTGAATGTCGGTGACGGCACCAACGATCGGGTCGTCGGCGAAGGCTCCGGCGTTGACACGCAACTCGTACCAGCCGTAGTAGCCGACATAGACGCCTGCCAGGAGCAGGAACACCCCGCTGGCTCGCGAGACGTGGGGAAGAACCGCTCGGGTCCTTCGGACGGCGGCTTCCTGGGCAAGGGCGACGAGAAGGGCCAGCAGTCCGATGACCAGGCCCATTCCGGCACCGTAGGCGACGAACGCGGCCAGCCCGTCCAGCAGATCGCCGCTCCCGGAGACCAGCCCGGTGACGGCGAGGAACGGCGCGATGGTGCACGACAATGAGGCGACCGCATAGGAAGCGCCGTATCCGTAGAGGGCGACGAACGAGCCGGTCGGCCGGCCGACGTTCAGGCGCGGAAGCCGCAGGAGCAGCTCCCGCCCGGACGCCAGCCAGACGCCGAGCACGATCAGGAGCCCGCCGGTCACGACGGTGACCCACGGCAGGTGCCGCTGGATCGGAGCGGTCGCGACGCTGATCACCAGGCCGAAGATTCCGAAGACGGTGATGAAGCCCAACGTCATGGCCGCCGTCAACCGCAGCGCCCGCGCCGCACCACCGGGCCCGGAAACCAGCAGGGCCAGGAACGAAGGCAACATCGCGAAGCCGCACGGATTGAACGCCGCGACCAATCCGGCGGCCAACGCGAGTGCGAGGTCGTCCATTTACAGGGCGTGCTTATCGATGAGGGAGGACAGCTCGGCCTCGTCCAACGGACCCACCGCCGGGTGGCTGCCACCCTCGGGGTTCACGATCAGATAAGAGGACTGCGAGGTGACCTTGAAGTGCTTGTAGAGGGCGCCGGTCCGGTCGTCCAGTTGGACGATCCCGGACGTCCCGGTGCGCGAAACGAACCTCTCCATCGCCGCTTTGTCCTTGTCGAGCCCGGCGACGCCCACGAAGGCGACCTTGTCGCCGTACTTCTGAGCGGCCTTGGCGACCGCGGGCCCCTCGGCCTGGCATTTGGGGCACCACGGCGCCCAGAACCAGAGCACTACCGGCCTGCCTGCCAAGCTCTCGCCGTCGAACGCCGTTCCATCGAGCTTGGCTCCCCGGAACCTCAGCAACGCGGGTGCTTCCTTGACGGACGCCTTGCTCGGCGCCGCGCTCGTCGGTGCTGAAACCGTCGCCGACGGCGCGGCGATGCCCGGCTCAGCGGTCCCACCGCCGCATGCGGTCAGCACGACTGCCAGCGCGGAGAGGGACAGACTGAACATCTTCATGCCGTCACGGTAGATCTGCTCTGTCCACGCCGACCCTTACAAGTCGATGACGTCACTCAGCGGACTCGTCCTCGACGACAATGCCAATTACCAGGCATCTCCTTGATCATCGGATCCGCCGTTCATTGGACACTCCCGCCGCCGCTCGCGCGTGAACCTTCTCGGGGTCGGCTGGCAAAGAGGGGTGCGAGCGAGCGGCTCGGCGCCGAAGGCATGTTCGACGTGCGCACCTACCCCGATCTCGCGGCGGCCCGTTCGGCGATCGAGGATCGGGAGGTGTACGGAGCGCTCGTCCTCCCGCCCGGCGGCACGACACTGCTCAAGGCATCGGCGGGCAGCCAGGTTGCAGCGCCGCCCGCCTACCGCTACCGCAGCGCAGCTCGCGGCCCGACCCGGGTCAGTACTGTGAAGGCGCCAAGCTGATCCTTGGCCGGACCCAAGATGCTGCCGGACGTGACCGGCACACTCGCGCGGGACGAGGCGCCGCTCACCGTCACGCGGGCGAGCATCCGGACCGGGGCCAGTCCCTGTAGCGGAGGGACGACCACCTGGCCGTTCGATGGGCAGGTGGTCCAGGCCGAACGGCGTCCTCTCTAGCCGCGGAGGGTGCTGGTGAAGCCTTGCGTGACTGAGCGTTGAATGAATGCGTAGAGCAGGAGGACGGGGACGAGGGCGATCATGGCGCCGGCCAGGAGCAGGGGCCAGTTGGTGGAGAACCGGCCGACGAACGAGTAGACCGCGACGGGCAGGGTGGCCCTGTCGGTGTCACCGACGAAGACCACCGCGATGAAGAAGTCGTTCCATACGAACAGGCCCGTCAGCACCGCGACAACACCGGTCACCGGACGCACCAGGGGGAGCGCGACCTGGGCGAAGATCCGTATCGGGGACGCGCCGTCCACGAGGGCCGCCTCCTCGTAGGCGGTCGGAAGCGCCCGGAAGAACCCGGTGTAGAGGAAGACCGCCAGCGGCATCTGCAGCCCGGTGTAGACGAGCACCAGCCCGGCCAGCGTTCCGGCCAGTCCGGTCTCGACCATGAAGGCGTACAACGGGATCAGTCCGAGCTGGATCGGCAAGATCAGGGCGAGGGTGAACAGGCCGAAGATCAGGCTGCCGAGCCGGGAGCCGCGGCGGGCCAGCGCGTATCCGGCGGGCGCGCCCGCGGCCACGAGCAGGACCACCACCGTGACGGTGGCCAGCGTGCTGTTGAGCAGCGCCTGGCCGAACGACACCGTGTCCCCTCCCGCCTGCCCCCAGGCCTCCGAGAAGTTGCCGGCGGTGGGCCGGGCGGGCGGGGCGAACGGCGATCCGGCCGTGTCCCCGGATGGCCGCAGCGCGGTCGTGATGACGAAATACAAAGGCGCCAGGACGGGGACCGCGGCGATCCAGAGGGAGATCTCGCGGAAGGCCGACCAGCGCGTGTACCGGTGCATCAGGAATCCTCCGTGCGGAGCGCTCGGAGCTGGCCGACCGCCGCCACGCACACGACGCCCACCAGGAGCAGGGCGACCGCGGCGCTGTAGCCGTACTGTCCGTTGACGAACGCCTGCTTGTAGACGTAGGTGCCGAGGGTGTCGGTCTTCCCGGAGGGACCGCCCCCGGTGAGCGCCATCACCTGGTCGAACAGCGTGAACGACAGGATCGTCGACAGGGCGACGCCGATCGCGATCGCGGGCCTGAGCTGCGGCAGGACGATGTGCCGGAAGAGCCGCAAGGTCCCCGCGCCGTCGACCATCGCCGCCTCGCGGACCTGGGACTGGATCCCCTGGAGCCCGGCCATGTAGATCAGCATGTGGTAGCCGGAGAACTGCCACACCATCACGCCGACGATCGCCGGCAGCGCCGTCTCGGGCTTGGCCAGCCAGGGCTGCGCGGCCGCGTCGAGCCCGATGGCCTCCAGCGCGGCGTTGAGGGGGCCGTGCGTATCGAGGATGAACTTCCAGACGTACGCCACGACCAGCGGGCTCACCACGGCCGGCAGGAAGAACAGCGTCCGCAGCACGTTCCGGGTTCGCAGTGTGCGCTCCAGCCCGAGGGCGAGGCCGAGCCCGACGGCGTTCACCCCGGCCACGTAGCAGATCACGATCACGAGGGTGTGGGCCAGTACGCCGGTGCCTTCCGGCCTGGTGAGGAACTCGGCGAAGTTGCCCAGCCCGACCCATTTCGGGGCGGTCAACCCGTCCCATTCGGTGAAGGCGTAGAACGCGCCCAGCAGGGACGGGCCGAGCACTGTCGCCGAGCACAGGGCGGCCGCCGGCGCCACGAAGACCCAGGGCACCCTGCGCGCCGAGGCGGTGGCCCGGCCGGTCCCGCCGGTTCTCCGGACCCCGGCGGTCGCCTCCCGGTGCGGCTCGCGCCGCCGTACCGATATCACCACGGTCTCGGCCTCACCGGACTCGGCGCTGCGGCGATCGGTCCGTACGGGCAGATGATCGTGTCCGTCATCGTGTCTCCCCACCGGTCCTTACGGCGCCTGCTCGGTCCAGGCCGCGTCCATGGCCTTCAACGACGGCCGCGGGTCCTTCTTGCCGAGGAGGATCTCGGTCAGGCCGTTCGCGTACTGCGTGCGGACCTCCGGATTCGGCCAGTGCTGGTCCATGATCGGCGCGGTCTTGCCGGCCCGCAGGTACGGTCTCAGCGATTCCGCGTAGTCCGGCACGTCCGGCCCACGCGTGCCCACCGGGATGGCGGGGACGCTAGCGTCCAGCTGGGCGTACCGCTCCCGTCCCTCGGCGTAGAAGTCCAGGAACTTCCTGGCGAGCTCGGGGTTGCCGGCCTTCTTCGGCACCACCAGGCCGACCGCCGGCCCGACGGGGATCCGCACCTTGGCCGGGTCGTCGCTGCCGGGGAAGGGGAACATCTTGAGCTTCAGGTTCGGGTCGCCGGCCTGGAACAGCCGCAGCGTCACCGTCGTTCCGACCGCCATCAGGGCATCGCCCTTCGCGAAGGCCCGTGCCGCCGCCTCGCGGCTGGAGCCGGCGGCGCCCTTGTCGAAGCAGCCGGCGTCCTTCATCTGCTGGAAGCGCTCCATCGACCGGGCCCATCCGGCGGTGCCGCCGAACGTCGTCCCTCCCGCCAGGCGGCGTTCGCCGAACCGGGGGTCGTCGGCGAAGACGTCCGAGGCCGCGAGGGCGAAGGCCACGAAGACCGTCAGCCCGGCCCCCTCCTGCCCGGTCATCGCGAACGCCGTCTTCCCCTTGCGCGCGACGGTCCGGCACAGCGTCAGGACCTGGGAGAACGTCGTGGGAACCGACACCCCTTCCCGGGCGAGGACCGTCGGGTCGAAGAACGTCCCGACGGCCTGTGAGCTCACCGGGTAGACGAAGGTCCGTTTCCCGTCGCCGGTGATGCGCCGGTCGGCCTCGAGGATCTCCTTGGTCCACGGGCTCGCGCTCAGGTCGAGGAGCAGGTCCCTGTCCGCGAGCGAGGCCGAGGACGAGGGCTCGCCGTAGCCCGGCAGGGTGGTGACCACGTCCGGCGGCCGGCCGGTACTCAACCGCCTGCGGATGCCCTGCAGGTGCTGGTCGAACGGGGCCTTCTTGACGGTGACGGTGACGCCGGGGTTGGCGGCGCGGAACTCCCGCACGACGGTGTCGATGGGGTCGTCGGGCGCCCCGGAGATCGTCGAGATCTCGAGGGAGTCGGCGTCGCGAGCCCCGTTCCCGCATCCCGCCACCACCAAGGGCAGCGTCAACGCGCCGCAGGCCAGGATGCGGGCCCCGCGGCTCATCGCCGTGCCCCTTCGGAGGTCAGCGTCAGGGTGTGGAGGCCGTGCGCCACCTCGATCACGACGTGCCCGGCGGCACGCCGGGCGCTCCGGATCCCCCTGCTCAGGGCGATGTCGGCGAGGCCGTCCGGCGCCCAGACGCTGTCCTCGCCCGCCATCAGGACGGGGGCTTCCGCATCAGGGGACAGGGGCAGCCATACCTCGGCCACGCTGGTGGCCGGGACCTCCAGGTCCATGCGCAGTACGCCGTCGCCGGCCCGCCAGCCGACGGCCGCGTCGCCTCGTACCGTCCGTACCCGGGCGGACGCGGAGGTCATCCGGTGCGTCAGCGCGGGCTTCACCCTGATCCGCTGCCATCCGGGCGCCGCGGGCGCCAGACCGGCCACGTCGTTGTAGAGGAACTTCTCGATCGACGCCAGCAGCTTCATGTTGCGGCTGAAGTGCTCGTCGCCGCCCCAGGTCTCCCAGAGGGTCGTCGCCCCGTTGACCACCTGGTACGCCCAGCCGGGAAACGCCGGCTGGGTGGCGATCTCGTACATCACGTCGGCCGCGCCGACGTCGCTGAGGACGTGCTGCAGCGCCGCGGTGCCCATGGTCCCGGTGCTCAGCCGCCCCCCGTCGCGGTCCTTGATCTCCTCGATCAGCGCGCGGACGACGCGGTCGCGGTGCTCGGCCGGCACCAGGCCGAGCCACAGCGACAGCGCCTGCGCGGTCTGCGATCCGGAGGCATAGCGGCCGGAGGCCGGATCGAGGAAGCGTTCGTTGTACGCGGTGCGGATGGACTCGGCGAGCTCGCGGTAGCGGATGGCGTCTACGTGGCGCCCGATGGCCTCGGCCGCGTCGGCGACCATCGTGGCCACCGCGTGGAACCACGCGGTCGAGGTCAGCGCGATGGGGGTGCGCTTGGGGTCGACGCTGCACGTGCCATCCGGCTGGGGCTCCATGTGGTCGCCCCAACCCTCCTCGACGATGAAGTCGTCGGCACGGGAACGCAGGAAGTCCAGCCCGTGGCGCATCCGCTCGTAGTGGGTTTCGAGAATGGACCGGTCACCGTAGAAGCGGTAGAGGTTCCACGCGATGCTCGTGTACGTGGTCATCGTGAAGTCTGGTTTGTCCATATACGGCCAGAAGATCTTCGTGAAGTCCGCCCCCTCCTCGTCCATCTCGCCGAGGGCGCCCTCGGGGATCGAGTCGGCCAGCCGGCCGCGCCACATGATGGGGCAGATGATCGGGAACCGGCCGTCCGGAAGCTGCGCGCCGGCCAGGTCGTCCAGCCACTTCAGCCAGAACCCGAGCGAGTCGAAGCCGTAGAGGTAGTCCTCGATCGTCCAGCCGGGATCGCCGAGCCAGCCGACCCGTTCGGCCCGGTCCGCCGCGTCCTGCGGAAACCCCTGGAGGCTGGCGCGGAGGCTCCACACGACGTTGGCGTGGATCCGTTCGAGCATCCCGTCCGAGCAGCGGAACTCGCCGGGCATCTCCACGTCGGAGTGGACGACGCGGGCCTCGATCTCATGCACCGTGACCTCGGGGTCGGACACGCCGACCTCGGCGTAGCGGAAGCCGTGCAGGGTGAACCGCGGCTCCCAGACCTCGTGCTCCCCGGCACCGGCCGGAGAGCCCCGCAGCACGTAGACGTCGGTCTGCCGCGCCGGCATCCAGGGCGCGAGATTGGCGGACGGGTCCAGTGCGCCGGCGGCGTCCACATCGCCCGCGTGCCGCACCGTGACCTCGGCGCCCGCGGGCCCGCTCACCCGGATCCTGGTCCAGCCGGAGACGTGCTGGCCGAAGTCCACGACCCGCCGGCCATCGCGCTCGGAGACGGTACGTCGCGCGGCCCGCGTCTCGACGACCCGGATCGGCTCCACGAGCTGTGCGCGCAGTGCCCCCGCCGGGGCGGGCCTGGCGATCGCGGGCCGCCACTCCGGGCCGCCGGCGAATCCGGGGCGATCCCACCCGGGGAGCTCGCGCCGGGCGTCGTGGCGCTCGCCGTTGGCGTAGTCGTTGTAAAGGACGGGACCGGGCGCGGTGCGCCAGCCGCCGTCCGAGACCACCGTCAGCCTGCGGCCGTCGTCCGTCTCGATCTCGATCTGCAGCAGCGCCGCCGGGCGGTCCCCGAGCGGGGTGCGGGGGAACGGCCTGGGCCCGAGGTCGTCCTCGGCGCTGTACCAGCCGTGTCCGAGGACGAGCCCGACCGCGTTGACCGCGGCGGCACCGTCCGCGCCGCCCACGACCAGGTCGGTGATGTCGTACGTGGAGTACAGCACCCGCGGGCCGGTGATTCGCGCGGCCTCGCCCTCGCCGTCGACCAGGCCGGGGTCGTGGTCGTAGTCGGTGGGGGCCGGATCCAGCACGCGGTCGCCCACACGCCGCCCGTTGAGCCGCATCTCGTAATAGCCGAGCGCGGCGACGTACGCGCGGGCACGGCGGACACGGCCGGGCACCTCGAACTCGGTCCGCAGCAGCGGCGAGGAGATGCCGGCCTCGGCCGCGATCCACGTCGCGTGCCATTCCTCCCGGCCCAGCAGGCCCGTCTCGAACGTCGCGGGCGGCGCCCACGGCCCAGGCGCGCCGTCCGCCCCCCACAGGCGCACCGTCCACCAGTAGCGCCGCCCGCCGGTCAGCGGTCGGCCCTCATAGGCGACGCCGTTCACCCGGTCGCCGGCGACCCGGCCCGAATTCCAGAGGTCCGCCCCGCCGGGGTTGAGCGACCCGGGATCCCCGGCCACCAGAAGCTGGTAGGCGGTCTGGTCGCCGCCCGGCCCCGTGGGGACCCAGGAGAACACCGGGTGGGCGGTGCCCACCGCGAGCGGATCGGCCAGGTGCTGGCAGCGCAGCCGGGCCGCCGCAGGCGGGCCGGACGGGGCGGGGCGGATTTCGTTGACGTGATGAGAGTTCGCCATGGGGGGCCTCCATCTCGTTGTGCGCCGGCGGACCGGAGATGCGGTGCACGGAAGGGAACTGAAGAGTTCGGTACTGATCGGTCCTGACGTGGCCGGGCGCAGAGGTTCGGGCCCCTCCGGGCTCAGCCGAGCAGCCCTCGCAGGAATTCGCGGTGCTGCTCGTACAGCTGCTGGCATGCGTCCACGGCCTCGTCCACGCGGCCGTGCAGCACTCCGTCCGCGAGCTCCCGGTGAAGGGCGAGGATCTCGGCGCTCATGCTGTGGCCGTGCGGCGAGATGCGGATGGTCGCGTCTATCTGCTGCTGCAGTCCCTGGCACAGGGACATCAGAAGCGGGCTGCCGCTCGCCTCGATGACCGCCGCGTGCAGGGCGCTGTCGAGCTCGGCGGTCTCCGCCCGCGCCGCCACCGCGCGGGTCAGGTCGTCGAGGACGGAGGAGACCTTCGCCTTTCCCCGGTCGCCGCCCTGGCGTGCGGACAGCCGCAGCGCGCCGACCTCCAGCACCTCGCGGACGTTGACGACGTCCTGGAGGCTGAGATGCTCGGCCGGGGTGCCGTCCGTGGGCTGCCCGACCACGAATGTGCCGCGGCCCATCTGCACCTCGAGCAGGCCGTAACCGATGAGCGTCGACACCGCCTCGCGGATCACGGGACGTGACACGCCGAAGCGCTCTGCGAGGCGGCGCTCGCTGGGAATCCGGTCGCCCACGGGGTGGGTGCCCCGCCGGATGTCCTCGACCAGGAGCCGGGCGATGCGATTCGCCTGCGACTCCCTTCGAGGCGTTCCCACGTCTGCTCTGTTCATGGTCCCTCCACGGCGCTCGGTGACGGCATCGGCTCAGTCGATCGTGCCTGCCATACGACCTATCGCATCCTTCCCGCTCCGGTGCCGGGGGGGACTGGACCATGCGCCCCCCAGGGCCGATGTGTGCTGCCGGCCATGGCCGGTGCGAAGGCGCCGCTCACACTGACACTCCTCGATCAGGTAAAGCAGGTAATACCAGTGGCGCCAAGATAACCGAACCGGCCCGGGGCTTCAATGGCCTTGAGAAACTGGTAATACCGGTCTTGCCTGCCGTCGTTTGCGCTGCTAGACATGGCTCACCTGGGAGCTGCGCACGAACGACAGTGGGGGTGGGTCGGTTGGGTTTCGAGGAGTTCGCGGACGTCACCGTGGTCGGAGCTGGTCTGGCCGGTCTGGTCGCCGCACGGGATGTGCGGCGGGCGGGTCTCAGCGTGATCGTGGTCGAGGCGCGGGACCGGGTCGGCGGGCGGACCTGGAACCGTCCGATGCCCGGCGGCTGGACGATCGAGGCGGGCGGGCAGTACATCGGGCCCACCCAGGACCGGCTGGCCGCCCTGGCGGAGGACGTGGGAGTCGAGACCTTCCCCACCCACCATGAAGGGCGGACGACCTGGCGGGGCGCCCGTACCCCCGAGACGTTCGAGCTGGCCCGCCCCGTGCTCGACGAGCTCGACCGGCTGGCCGCCGAGATTCCGGTCGAGGCGCCCTGGCGGGCCGAGCGCGCCGCTGAATGGGATGCCCGGACATTCCATACCTGGCTTTCCCTCCGGGTCACCGAGCCGACCACGATGGCCCTCCTGCGGCTGGCCTTCTCGGCCGTTCTCGCGGCCGAGGCCGATGAGCTGTCCCTGCTCCACGTACTGACCTACATCCGTTCCGCCGGATCGACGAGCATGCTGACCGACGTGGCCGGAGGCGCCCAGGAGAGGCGGTTCAGCGGGGGCTCGCAGCTCCTCGCGATCCGTCTCGCGGAACGCCTGGCCTCCACGGACGGCGGAGGCGGCGTGCGGCTCGGCTCGCCGGTGCACCGCATCCGGCACGGCCGGGACGGTGCCGTCGTGGAGGCCGCCGGACGCTCGATCACCACCCGGCGGGTGATCGTCGCGGTGCCCGTCGCGCTCGGCGACCGGATCGGTTACGAGCCGGGCCTTCCCGGTCGCCGGCAACTTCACCAACGGATGGCGACCGGGGTCACCATCAAGATCCACTGCCGTTACGAGACACCGTTCTGGCGAGCGGCCGGACGCTCCGGGAGCGCGCTGTCCCCGGAGGAGTGCGTATCGGCCGTCTTCGACGACTCGCCGCCGGACCGGGGCCACGGAGTGTTGATGGGCTTCGTCGTCGCCGACCGCGCCCGCGCCTTCGCCCGGTTGCCGGCCGGCGACCGGCGGTCGGCCGTGCTGGGCAGTCTCGTGCGCTACTTCGGCCGGCAGGCCATGTGGCCGACCCACTACGCCGAGACCAACTGGTCCACCGAGGAGTGGACGCACGGGTGCTACGGCTCGAACCTCCCGCCGGGCGCCTGGACGCGCTACGGACCGGCCCTGCGCGAGCCCGTCGGCCCGATCCACTGGGCGGGGGCCGAGACCTCCGCGATCTGGATGAACTACATGGAGGGCGCCGTCCGCTCCGGAGAGCGCGCGGCGTCCGAGGTGGTCGCCGCCCTCGCCGGCACGCGCGGTGCGGTGCCCGGACGTCCGGGCGAAATGACCGAGTAAGCGAAGAAGAGACTCCGAATGAGCGAAGGAGAGGCATCGTGACCGACATCGCCTTCCGTTCGGCCAGCGAGCTGACCGAGGCCCTGCGGAACAAGGAGATCTCCAGCCGGGAGCTGCTGGAGGAGTACCTGCGCCGGGTGGCGCGGTTCGGCCCCGGGCTCAACGCGGTGGTGACCCTCGCGGAGGAGGAGGCCCGCGGCCGCGCGCTGGCCGCCGACGAGGCGCTGGCCAGGGGCGAGCTGTGGGGCCCGCTCCACGGCCTGCCCATGACGGTGAAGGACGCCATCGAGACCGCCGGGATCCGGACCACGGGAGGCGTGCCGGAACTCGCCGGCCACGTCCCGGACACCGACGCCGAAACGGTGGCGCGGCTGCGCGCCGCCGGGGCCGTGATCTTCGGCAAGACCAACGTGCCGGTGGGAAGCGCGGACTGGCAGTCGTTCAACCCGGTATTCGGCTGTACCAACAACCCCTGGAACGTCGACCGCACGCCGGGCGGGTCCTCCGGCGGTTCGGCCGCGGCGCTCGCGGCCGGACTGACCGGGTTCGAGGTGGGCAGCGACATCGCCGGCTCGATCCGCACCCCCGCGCACTACTGCGGCGTCTACGGGCTGAAGACCAGCCACGGCATCGTCTCGGCCCATGGCCACATTCCCCCCTCCCCGGGCGGGCTGGGCGAGATGGACCTCGCCGTTCTGGGCCCGATGGGACGCGCCCCCGAAGACCTCGATCTCGGGCTGGACATCCTGAGCGGCGCCGACTCGGAACGCGCGGTCGCCTGGCGGCTGGAACTGCCTCCTCCGCGCGCCGCCTCGCTGACCGGCTTCCGCGTCGCGGTCTGGCTCGACGACGCCTACTGCACGGTGGACCGCGAGGTGCTCGCGGTCATGCAGAACGCGGTCGAGGCGATCCGGAAGGCGGGTGTCAAGGTCGACGACACGGCGCGGCCGGTCGGGCTGGAGGAGTCGCACCGCGTCTATCTCGGGCTGCTGATGGGCGTCGGCGCGGGCGTGCTCGGTGACGAGGACTTCGAGGCCGCCCTGGCGCTGGGGGACGGGGACACCGGCGCGGTCTTCGACCCCAGGCTGGTCACCCAGCGGGCCCGCGACTGGCACCGTCTGGACGAGGAGCGGCACCGGATACGCGCCCGGTGGGCCGAGTTCTTCAAGGATCACGACGTGCTGCTCTGCCCGGTGGTGCCCACGGCGGCCATCCCGCACGACCATGCCCCCGACCAGGAGGAGCGCCGGACCACCGTCAACGGCGAGACCCGCAGCTACCTCTCGGACATGACGACCTGGTCGGGCATGATCAACATGCCCCTGCTGCCGTCGGCGATGGCGCCGATCGGGCTCACCCGCGACGGGCTTCCGGTCGGAATCCAGATCGTGGCCCCCTACCTGGAGGACCGCACGGCCACCCGTTTCGCCGGGCTCCTGCGCGACCTCATCGGCGGTTTCCGGCCGCCGGCCGGCTACTCGTCTCACGAAGCGAAGTGAGAGCAATGCACCCAGGGGCCCACGCGCGCAGCACCCCGGACAAGCCGGCCGTCATCATGACGGACGGCCGGTCCATGACCTACGCCGAACTGGAGGCGGCCGCCAACCGGCTGGCACACCTGTTCCGGTCGGCCGGGCTGCGCCGCGACGACCACATCGCGCTGGTGGCCGAGAACAGAGCCGAACTCTTCGTGGTGGTCTGGGCCGCCCAGCGTTCCGGACTCCACTACACCCTGTGCTCCACCCTCCTGAACGCCGAGGAGCTCGGCCGCATCGTCGACGACTGCGGCGCCCGGGTCCTCATCGCCACGGACGCGACGATCGAGGCCGCCCGGGCGGTCGCCGCCCCCGCGGTCGAGCGCCGCCTGCTGATCGGCCGGCGGGACGACGCGCCGGTGGGATGGGAGCCGCTCGAGACCGCGCTGGCCGGGCGCCCCGCGACACCCATCGCCGATGAGGCCGAGGGTGCGCGGATGCTCTACAGCTCCGGGACCACCGGCCGCCCCAAGGGCGTCAAGCTGCCGCTGCCCACCGAAAGTTATCCGTACGATCCGGCGGGTGAGGCGGTAGGCGGGCTCTTCGGCATCACCGACGCCACCGTCCACCTCTCACCGGCGCCGCTCTATCACGCGGCGCCGCTGTTCCTGGCGCTCATCGTCCATCGCATGGGCGGGACGGTGGTCATCCCGGAACGGTTCGATCCCGAGGAACTCCTCCGGTCGATCGAACGGCATCGGGTCACCTTCACCCAGCTCGTCCCCACGATGTTCATCCGCCTGCTACGGCTGCCCGAAGAAGTGCGTCACAAGTACGACCTCACCTCCCTCCGCGGCGCCGTGCACACCGCCGCGCCGTGCCCGGTGGAGGTGAAGGAGCGCATGATCGAGTGGTGGGGCCCGCTGATCCACGAGTACTACACCGGCACCGAGGGGTCCGGCTTCGTCTACTGCGATTGCCGGGAGTGGCTCGCGCACAAGGGATCCGTGGGCAGAGCCATGTTCGACATGCCGGTGCACATCCTCGGCGAGGACGGGGCGGAGCAGCCTGCCGGGCGGGCCGGGACGATCTACTTCGAGGGGTCGTCCGCCTTCGAGTACCACCGTGATCCGGAGGGGACCCAGGGCGTACGAGATCCGCGTGGACGGGGCTGGACCACGCTCGGCGACATCGGATATCTCGACGACGACGGGTTCCTGTATCTGACCGACCGCCGTGCGTACGTCATCAACTCGGCCGGGGTGAACATCTACCCCCAGGAGGCCGAGAACGTTCTCGTCCTGCACCCGAAGGTGGCCGACGCCGCTGTCTTCGGCATCCCGGACGACGAGATGGGAGAACGGGTCCACGCCGTCGTGGAGCCGGCCGACGGGGTGGACGGCTCGGCCGAACTCGTCGCCGAGCTGATCGGCCATTGCCGGGAGCGCATCGCCCATTACAAGTGCCCGCGCTCGATCGAATTCCGTTCGCCGCTGCCCCGGCAACCGACGGGCAAGCTGTACAAGCGGCTGCTCCGGGACGAGCACTGGCGCGGCCGGTCGCTCGCCGGCCCCGCTGACGACCACTGATGACCGCGGGGAGGACGCCGGCCTCGGAAGGGGTCGGCTCCGCCCAGCAGAAAGGAAAGGCCGCGGATGCGCATCGGAATGTCGCTCAGCTACGCGGGGGGATTCAAGGACACCGTCCGGGAATTGGCCGACTACGAGCGCGCCGGCCTGGACATCGTGTTCGTGCCCGAGGCGTACAGTTTCGACGCGGTGAGCCAGATGGGCTACATCGCGGCCAAGACCGAGCGGCTCCGGATCGCGTCGGGGATCCTGCCGCTCTACTCGCGTACGCCCACCTTGACCGCGATGACCGCCGCCGGCCTCGACCATGTCTCCGACGGGCGGTTCGTCCTCGGCATCGGCGCCTCCGGCCCGCAGGTGATCGAGGGCTGGCACGGCGTGCCGTACTCCGCGCCGCTCGGCCGCACCCGCGAGACCATCGAGATCTGCCGCGCGGTGTGGCGCCGCGGGCGGCTCGAGCACCACGGCGCGCACTACCGGATCCCGCTGCCGCCCGGTGAAGGCACCGGCCTGGGCAAGCCGCTCAAGCTCATCAACCACCCCGAGCGCGACCGGATCCCGATCGTCATCGCGGCGCTGGGCCCCAAGAACGTCGCGCTGGCCGCCGAGCTGGCCGAGGGCTGGAAGCCCATTCTCTACCTGCCGGAGCGGGCCGGGCAGGTCTGGGGCGCCGCGCTGGCCGAGGGCACGGCGAAACGGGACCCGGCGCTGGGTGAGCTGGACATCGTCGCCACCGCCTCCCTGGCGATCGGCGCCGACGTCGAAGGGCTGCTCGATCTCGCCCGCCCGGGGGTGGCCCTCTACGTCGGCGGCATGGGCGCCAAGGGCAGGAACTTCTACAACGATCTCGTCCGCAGGTACGGCTATGAACGCGAGGCCGAGCAGATCCAGGACCTGTACCTCGCCGGGCGCAAGGGCGAGGCCGCCGCCAAGGTCCCCCACCAGTTGCTCAAGGACACCTCGCTGATCGGCACCGAGTCGTACGTCCGCGAGCGCCTCGCCGCGCTCGCCGAGTCCGGCGCCACCACCCTCAGTGTCACGCCCGTCGCCGGCACGCACGCCGACCGGGTCCGGCTCATCGAACGGATCTGCGACTTGGCCGCCGACCTGTAACCGCTTCCGGCGGCTCTGTGCCCTCCGAGTGGTGGTTCGCCGGATCAGCTGTGGCGACGAGTTCGACCTCCCAATCGGTGTGGCCGCCATCGGGCAGGGTGATGTCGTCGTACGGCCCGGTGATGCAGGTGGGGAACTTTGTGAAGACGACGGGCTGCTCGGGTACGGCCAGACCGGATTCCGCTGCGTGTGCGTGGTACTTCAACCCGATCGCGAACACCTGGCGTGGCGCGGGTACGGGGGCGCGTAGATCTGCGCGTAGGACTCGGGGGCCGGGAGCCGAGGCGTTCATGGTCCAGGCCGTGAAATCGTCCCAGCGTTCGTAGACGGTGGAGAGGGCCGGCCGAAGCGGCCGGAGCCGGCATGCTCCACGTCGATGGCGCCGTCCCCCGCCAGCAGGACCGCTCGGTCGTTCAGGTTGGCGATGCGCATGAACGCTCCTAGCGGGCTTCGACGATTTCGATGGTCAGGCCCTGCGGGTCACGGAAGTAGGCGACGTTGCGTCCTCGGTTGGGGCCGGAGGTGATCATTACCGGAGCGGCGCTCCGGGGACGGGCTCCCAGGGACGTCAGCCGGGCGAACTCGGCGGCGAGGTCGTCGGTGACCAGGCAGAGATGGGCGGTGCCCGGGTTCCTGGTCTCGATGTCGACCGGGGTTCCGGCGGGTTCGAGGTATTGGATCAGCTCCAGCCGGACGTCGCTGCCCGGGATGCGGAAGATCGCGATGTCCAGCCGCGCGCCCGGGTAGCCGACCTGGTCGGAGGTGTAGGGCGCGTCGTAGATCCGCCGGACCTCCGGCGGACCGCCGAGCAGCCGCTCGTAGAAGGCCGCCGCCGCGCTGACGTCGGCGACGGTGAAGCCCATGTGTGAGACACCGGTGAGCATGACGGGTCTCCTATACGTCCGCCGGGTCGACGATCCGGCCCTCGCGCGCCGACCGGTACATGGCGGCGACGAACTCCACCGCCCCGAGCCCGATCTCGCCGGACGAGCCGTTGCCCGCGCGGCCGAGCACCACGTCGATGAGATTGTGCGCGGGCGCGTGCTCGGGATTGCGCTGTTCATGGGGCAGTTCCGGCAGGTTCACGGTCTTGCCGGCGACATGGATCGAGGCGGTGCCCCGGTTGACGTCGAACAGGACGTGGCCGTCGCGGCCGAAGATCTCGAACCGGACGATCTCGTCGTGGCCGGGCAGGACGGCGCCCGTCGAGCTGAGCACGCCGATCGCGCCCCCGTCGAATCGGACCGCCACTCCGTCGGCGAGGTCGATCGGGAGCTCGAAGTTCGAGGAGAAGGCGCTGACACCGCACGGGCGCAGGCCGGTGAGCCACAGCATCAGGGCGGCGGCATGGGTGATCTGCGTCTGGCCCTGCCCGCCTCCCGACAGCGCCGGGTCGCTGTAGGTGCTCGCGCTGGGGGCGTTCACGGGATATCCCCACAGGTCGCGGTACGGCTCCGGGTCGCCTCGGTAGAGTTCGCGGACGCTGGAGGCGTACAGGCAGGACACGTGCTCGATGGGGCCGATCACGCCGCCGGCCAGTTCCTCGCGGATGGTCAGCGCGTGCCGGTTGTAGTGCCAGGGGTAGTCGATGAGCAGTTCGGTGCCGCGCCGCCCGGCCAGGGCGACCAGCTCGCGGCCGTGCCGAGGCTCGATGACCATGGGCTTTTCCAGGAGGGTGGGCAGACCGCGGTCCAGGGTGAGCCGGGCGATCGGGTGGTGCAGTGCGTGGGGGACCGCGATGACGGCCGCGTCGGCCTTCACCTCGTCCAGCAGCTCCTCGGCGGTGGCGAACGCGGCGTCCACCTCGAACGCCTCGGACGCCGCCGCCAACCTGTCGCGGTCGGGATCGGCCAGGGCGGCGATCTCCGCGTCGGGATGCCCGGCGATCGCGGGAAGGTGGGCGAACGTCGTCCACCAGCCGCAGCCGATCACCGCGACCCGCACCTTGCTCATTTCCCCGCCGCTCACGGCCCCGCCTCCTCGGCGCCGAGCCGGAAGATCCGCTCGGCGTTGCCGCTGAACATCGCCCGCTGCTCGGCCTCGGTGAAGTCCGAGATGATGTCGGCGTAGGCGTTCACCACGTCGCCGTAGGAGCTGTAGAGCCGGTCGACCGGCCAATTGGTGCCGAAGAAGGCCCGTTCGGTGCCGAACGCGTCGATGCACTCCAGGACCCATGGGCGCAGGCTGCCGGTCGTCCAGCGGTGGTCGGCCTGGCCGAGGCCGGAGATCTTCACGACGACGTTGGGGGCCTTGGCGATGTCGTGCATGGCATCCCGCCACATGCGGAAGTACTCGCTGTCGCGGTCGCGTGGATAGCCCGCGTGGTCGATGCACAGGGTGACGCCGGGAACGCGCTCGGCCAGCCGCCGCGCGTCCGGGAACTGCTCCAGGAGCGGATCGTCGCAGCCGACCAGTCCATGGCGTTCCAGCAGGGCGTAGCCGCGCAGCCACGACTCGTCGGTGAGGTAGCCGTCGTAGCGCAGGTCGCGTATCCCGCGGAGGTTGGGAAACTCGGCGTGCCTTGCCAGCGTCTCGGCGGCGTCGGGACGGGTGAGGTCGGCGTAGGCGACGATGCCGTTCGGGACGCCGAGCCGGTCGGCGAACGCCTGCAGCCAGCGGGTCTCCTCCACGGGGTCGTCCGTCCCGATGGCGGCCTGGACGTGGACGACCTTGCGGACGTTGTGGAAGCGGGTCTCGGCGATGAAGTCGTCGGCCCAGTACCGGCGTGCCCGGATCGCCTCGTCGGGGCCGACGACCGGATCGTGCGGCGCGTCCGGCTCCAGCCACTGGTAACGGAGCCGCGGATGGCCGAGGTCGTGGAAATGGACGTGGGTGTCGACGAGCGGCAGGCCGGCCATGTCACCGGGGCCCGGGGATGCTGCCGAGGCGGGCGCCGCCGTCCACGTCGAGCGTGACACCGGTGAGGAAGTCCGCGTGGTCGGAGATGAAGAAGAGGACGGCGTCGGCGACGTCGTCCTCGGTGGCGTTGCGGCCGAGCGGGTTGGTGGCGGCGGTCGCCTCCATCACCTGCTCGGCCGACAGGCCGGTGCGCCCGGTCTTCCAGCCGATGACCTCTCGCCCCATCCCGGTGGTGGGGCAGGCGACCGGGCAGACGCAGTTGGCCGTCACACCGGCGGGCGCCAGCTCCGCCGCCACCGACTCGGTCAGCCCGATGAGCCCGAACTTGGACGCCACGTAGGGGATCTGGCCGGGGAATCCGCGCCGCCCGCAGTCGGAGCCGATCGTCACGATCCGTCCTCTGCCGGACTCGCGCAGCGCCGCGGCGGCCGCCTTGACGGTCATGAAGGCCCCCTTCAGGTTGACGTCCAGGGTGCGGTCCCAGTCGTCCTCGCCGGTCTCCTCCAGCGTGCCGACGTGGAAGACCCCGGCCGAGACGACCAGGGTGTCCAGCCGGCCGAAGTCGTCGACCGCCCGTTCCACGGCCGCGCGCATCTCCTCGGCCGAGCGGACGTCGGCGGTGATGCCGAGCGCGCGGTCTCCAAGGCCGTCCACCGCTTCCTTGACCCGCTCCGCGTCGATGTCGACGACCGCCACCGAGGCTCCGGCCTCGTGCAGCCGCCGGGCGATCAGCCGCCCGAACCCGGACGCGCCTCCGGTGACCAATGCCCTGCGCTCCTGAGCGATCCGCATGCCCCTCCGCCTCACTGGCCGCTATAGCATCTAGCAAGTCCATTAATGCTAGATGCTATAGCATTAATGACATGAAGCTCCAGCCTCTCGCCGACGACAGCCTCACCGACCGGGTCACCGGGCGGATCCGCGACGCGATCCACGAGGGCCGCTATCCGCCGGGCGCCCGGCTGGTCGAGCGGACGCTGGCCGCCGAACTGGGCGTCAGTCACATCCCCGTCCGCGAGGCGCTGGTCCGGCTGACCGATCAGGGCCTGGTCGAGCGCGCGCCTCGGCGAGGGGCGCGGGTGGCCACGCTGACGCCCAGGGAACTGGAGGAGCTCTCCTCGCTGCGCATCGTGCTGGAGCGCTTCGTGGTCACCCGCGTCCAGGAGAGGCTCACCGCGATGGCGGAGAAAGAGCTTCGCCGCGTGGTCGCGTCGATGCGGCAGGCCGCCGCCCGCGGCGACTTCCGCCGGGTGTTCGACCTCGACCAGCGCTTCCACGAACGGCTGTGGGAGCTGGCCGACCATCAGATGCTGGGGGAGGTCGTCACGGGGCTGGGCGGCCGGATCGGCGCGTTCCTGCGTGCCGCGACGGCGGCACTGGAGCTCGACGCACTCGAAGAGCACGCCGCATCACACGACGAACTGCTGGACGCGATCCTCAGCGGTGACGCCGAGACCGGCTGCGCGGAGATGACCCGCCACATCGAGCTGGCCACCGAACGGCTGCGCGACACACTGGACGCAGGAGACGGCGATGACTGAGCCGCCGCTGGTGGTCATCACCGACTGCGACCTGCCCGGTGACGAGCCGGAGCAGATCCTCGGGGCGGCCGGCCTGCGGGTGCGCCGTGCCTCCTGCCGCGCGGCCGAGGAGGTCGCCGAGGAGGCCGGAGACGCGACGGCCCTGCTGGTGCAGTGGGCTCCGATCACGGCATCGGTGCTGGACCGGCTGGACCGGCTGCGCTTCGTCAGCCGCCTGGGGATCGGTCACGACATGATCGACCTGGCCGGCGCCACGGCGCGGGGGATCGCCGTGGCCAACACCCCCGACTACTGCGTCGAGGAGGTCGCGGCCCACACCATCGCCATGGTCATGGCGCTGGCGCGGCGGCTGCCCGTCCTCGACCGGGCGGTGCGGGACGGCCGCTGGTCGGCGACCGGCGACGGGGCCGGCGCGCTGCGTCCCTCCCGGGCCACCGTGGCCGTCATCGGCTTCGGCCGGATCGGCTCGCTCGTCGCCGCACACGCCGCCGCCCTGGAGTTCCGCGTGGTGGTGCACGACCCGAATGTGGACGAGGCGGCCGTCCGGGCGGCCGGTCACGAGCCCTCGCGGCTGGAAGAGGCCTTGGCCGTCGCCGACATCGTCAGCCTGCACGTGCCGCTGACCGACCTCACCCGGCGCCTTCTGAACGGCGAGACCATCGCCCGGATGCGCCCTGGTGCGCGCATCGTGAACACCTGCCGGGGCGAGCTGATCGATGAGACGGCACTCGCCGGAGCCTTGGCGTCCGGCCATGTCACCGCGGCGGCGCTCGACGTGTTCGAGCAGGAGCCCCTGTCCGCCGCCAGCCCACTGCGCAACGCCCCCGGCGTGCTGCTGACCCCTCACGCCGCCTGGTACTCACCGGACTCCCTGGAGGAACTGCCACGCCGCGCGGCCCGCCAGATCGTCGATTTCCTCGCGGGAAGACCGGTCCCCTCAATCGTCAACCCCGAATACCGAGCCCGACGAAACCGCAGCACCGGGCCGCGTCGTCCGGTTGCCGGTGACGCCGAGGCAATGACCTCCTCGGATTGACCGCCGTGCACGGTCACCCAGCCGGCGGCAACGGCGGCGACGGCTTGTACAACGGCGCTCCAGCGATCGCATGGTCGCTGTGACCAGGGCGGCGGATGAGTAGGCGATCACGGCCGTTCGCAGGGGTGGCGCCGACAGGTCCGCGACACCCGAGCGAACAAGAGGACGAATCGGGACAGAGCTTTGGATCTTGGCAGCGGTAAGACTGCAGGTCATACGGTGGCGCGCCCGGCAGGATTCGAACCCGCGACCGTCGGATTAGAAGCCTCGAGTGCCTGCCGCTCTGTTCCGCAGGCCGCCGTGTCGTGCCGCTATGCACCGTTCCGTCTACCTGGTGGCGTCGTCGAGTGATGTCTTGTGCCGCTCAGGTGCGACCCGTTCCGCGACATACGAGCAAACAACGAGCGAACACGGTCCCCGCGCCAGCAATGCATGCAGCTGGCGTTTGAGCCGGTCGATGCCGCACTCCACGGCATGGCGGTCTCGGTAGCCGCTGAAAGCTTTGCAGCTCGCCCGCGGCTGTCATCCCGTTCGGCTGTCATCCCGTTCAGCGGCAGGCGTGTTGGAGGTACCTCCGTAAGACCCAGCCCCGGGCGGCTGGCACCTCGGGCGAGTGTCCGCGGACCCAGATCGCATCCTGGACGACTTCCACCACGAAGGTCTGGCCCCTGATCAGCGTGGCGACCGTGGCGGTCTCCTTCACGCTCTCGGGAGCGGCGCGGACCCTCAGCGTGTCGGCGCACACCGTAAGTCGCGTCGAGTCGGCCGGCGGGGGCGGGGGCGTCACGGCGACGGACGGCGGCCTGGACGTCGTCGGCGCGGCCGGCGCTGGCGCCTGCCGCCGAGGCGACGGTGGCGTAGACGGCTGAGAGGACGGCTTCGTGGTGTTGGCGGCGGTCGGCGAGGGTGCGGCGGGAGCGGTCGCCGACCGTTTCGTGCCGCCGTCGCCGCGCTGGATGAGCAGCACGGGGACCAGCACGGCCATCGTGGCGGCGACCGCCACCACGGCGACGGCGGCGACGGCCCAGCGGTGACGCTTCGGCCTCTTCCCCGGAGCGCCCGCCAGGGAGTTCCGGGGGGCGGGGGGCGCGGTGGTCGTGTGGCCCCTGGCGCGACCCGCGCCCGCACCGGCGGGGGCCCGGGACAGCGCCTCGCGCGCGTCGGCCAGGAACATCCCGGCCGACTCGTACCGGTCGGCGGCGACCGGCGCGAGGGCGCGGCCGAACACCGTCCGCAGCCGGTCGGTGAGCAGCTCGTCCGCCGGGAGGGTGCCGGGGACGCCGGACCGCTGGACGAAGTCGAGCTGCCGTCCGGTGAGTGTCTCGAAGAGCACTAGCGCGAGGGCGTACAGGTCGGCGCGCGGGCCGATGTCGCCGGTGCCGGCGAGTTGCTCGGGCGCCATGTACGCAACGGTGCCCGCGATGCCGTCGGTCCAGGTCGTCTCGTCGCCGCGGGTGCGGGCGAGCCCGAAGTCGGCCAGCCACGGGTGCTCGTCGCCCTCCGGGCCTTCCAGCAGAATGTTCTCGGGCTTCAGGTCGAGGTGCAGGACGCCGGCGCGGTGCATGGCGTCGAGCGCGTCGCCGATCTGCTCCAGCAGCCGCAACGCGTGGCCGGGCGCGAGCCGCGTCCGCGCGCGGAGCAGGCCACGCAGGGTGTGCCCGAACGGAATCATCCGCGTCGCGAGGTATAGCCGTCCCTCGTGGTCCTTGATCTCGTAGATGGGCAGCACGTGCGAATGGTTGATTCTGGCGAGAGTGCGCGCCTCGCGGACGAACCGCTCGCGCGCCTTCCGTCCGGTGGTGGCGCGCTCGGCCATCACTTTGATCGCCACCTCGCGGTCGAGATCACGATCGACCGCCCGGAAGACGACGCCCATGCCGCCGCGGCCGATTTCCTCGGCCAGCAGGTAATGGGAGAGTTCGTCACCCGTTGCGAGTTCGCCGTCGGCATTCGGCACGCCACGTCACCACCCCGTCGGCGCCTCCCGAGCGAAGGCGCCCGCCGCCCGAGCCTAATGCAGCCAATGTCGCCGCCGAACGGATTTCGCTGTTCCGGTGGCTGCCCGCCGGGCCCTTTCATGATCGCTTTGTTTCGGTTTCGAATTCGTCCCGCCGCAGCCACGCGCTGCCCAGGAAGAATTCCACCGCGCGGAGACGTTCCGCGGTCGGCGGATGCGTCGCCAGATATCCCGCGATGCGGTTCTCCGGGGGCGCGCCGGACTCGACCTCACGCAGTGTCCGCAGTGTTTGGAGCAGATCCTCGCCGTAGCCGAGCCGAGCCGCGAACTGGTCGGCGCGCAGCTCCGCGGCGCGCGAGGCGTACGCGGCCGCGTATGGCAGCACGGGCAGCAGGATCAGGTACGGCGCCGCCAGCACCAGAGCGAACCCGATGAACATCAGCATCACGATCGCGAGCGACCAGCCGAGCGCGGAGAAAACCAGGATCATGTGCAGCGCGAACCGGACGACGGCCCGGGCCGTCCGCACGGCGACGCGGCCCGGGAGTGAGTACCACAGGACGACGAGCGTGGACCAGGCATGCCCGCCCATGTGGTGGCCCAGCTCGTGGGCCAGGATCGCGGCGAGGCCGCGCGGGTGCTGGGTGCGGAGCGTCCAGTCGGTGACCGCGACGACGTGCCCAGCGCCCGCCTGCGCGTTCATCTCGGCGGCCGGCTCGATCCACAGCGAGTACCGCGACCCGTCGACGCCCGCGCGGCGGGTGACCTCGTCCCAGATCGGTGCGAGCCGGTTCCGCTCCTCCTCGGTCGGTGGACGGCAACGCAGCACCGACCGGGCGAACCAGGACTCGGCGCGGTCCCAGAAGACGACCGCGCCGGACCCGAGCCAGCCGAGCACCACCAGCGGGCCGAGCGGGGCGGCGACCGCTCCGGCGACCGCGCCGGCCAGCAGGACGACGAGCAGGCTGGTCAGGAACCACGGCAGACCGAAGAGCAGCCGGGAGAGCGACGCGCCGTCGATCGTCCGGCGGCTCCGGCGCGGCCCGGAGCGCCCGTGCGCGGCGGTCATGAGCGCTCGCCGATGTCGTCGAGGAGGGACACGAGGTCGCGTTTCCCCGCGCGCGCCGCCATCCGGCGAAGCTCGGCGAAGTCGACCTCGCCGAGCCCGACCTGCCGGCCGATCCTGGCGATCCGCTGGTCGAGGTCGGCGCGCCTGATGTTCGGCCGGGCGTAGGACTCGATCCGGTACAGCAGCGCGCGGCGGCGGACCCTCTCGTCCTCGCACCAGACGTGGAAGAAGTCGGTGCCCCCAACGACGAACGACCCGAGCTTGTGCAGCGGCACCCGGTCGCTGCCGTCGAACGCCGACGCCGGGAGGGTGACGCGGAGCATGCCGTCCGGCTGCCGCCGCGGGTGGACGGCGTCCAAGCCGCGGCCGCGCAGCCAGTCCCGGGCCCGGGCCTCGTCGCGGCCGTCCCGGGCGGCGGACTCCTCGTTCTCGATCAGCGCGGCGAGGTCGGGCCCGCCGTACATCCGGGTGAGGTCCTCGTCGGCCGTGTCGCCCGCCTGAGTGTAGGCGAGCAGCCGCGGGCGGCTGTCGGGCGCGACCGTCCGCACCAGGTAGGCGGGCAGGTAGACGGGGACGGGCGGCGCGACGCGCTCCGGCGCGTCGATCCGGGCGGGCAGGTTGAACCGGTCGCGGTCGCGGCGCGCCGCCAGCTCGGCCAGCGCCTCGTCGCGGAACATCCGCTGGCTGACGACCGGCCGGAACGCCGGGCCGCCGGTGCGCCGGTTCACCACGTCCGTCAGATCCTCCCCGGCGAGCAGGGTCACGGTGGACGGCTCGTAGTACGCGCGCGGGAGCGGCTGCGAGCCGAGGCCGTCGAAGTACAGCTCGCGGCGGTCCCGGGTCTCGACGGTGTAGCGCCACCTGTCCCGGACGGACCGCATCCCGATCTCGGTGAGCGCGACCCGCCCGCCGCCGTCGTCCCGCACGTGGCCGATCCGCGCCAGCACGCGCAGCGCCCGGTCGACGAGCACCTCGTCCAGGGAGAAGAAGTCCGCCAGCTCGGCCGGGGTGTCGAGGGCGCAGTCCCGGATGCCGCGTTCGAGGTAGTAGTCGATCAGGTCGTACGGCTCGGCCTCGGTGACCGTCGCCCGGATCTCGACACGCCACACCGGAAGCAGCAGATGGTAGATGCGAGTGGGCCTATCGCCGCGCGCGTACGCGGCGTCCTCCAGGGCGCGCTCCTCCGGGTAGGGGATGAGCCACTTGCCGGTCATGCCCGGCCCTCCTCTTCGTTGAGCCTGGTGACCTGGGCGTGGACGTCCCGGTACTGCCGGATCTCGCCGTGCTTGGCCGTGTGGGCGCGCAGTGCGACGGCCAGCTCCCGAAAGCCCCGGTCGCGGGCCGCGGTCAGGGTGGTCAGGTCGCCGACGAGGACGAGCTGGAACTGCGCGCGGGTGAAGGCGACGTTGGCGCGGCGCAGCTCCTTGAGGAAGCCGACGCGTCCGGCGTCGTTGCTCCGGGTGAACCCGTAGAGGATCACCTCGCGCTCGCCGCCCTGGAACGAGTCGACGGTGCCGACGTTCAGCGCGGCCTTCTCGGTGTCGCCGATGCCGCGCGCCACGGCCCGCACGATCTGCCGTGCCTGCGCCTTGTAGGGGACGATGACCGCCCACCCGGCCCCGACCCGCTCGTAGTGCACGGCCAGCTCCACTAGCAGCGCGGCCTCGGCCGAGTTGACGTAGCCGGACCGTCCCCACGACTCGCCGCGCCCGCCCACCGGACGCTCGTAGCGCTCGGCCTCGGGGAGCCGCGCGGTGTCGACGAACGCCAGCGGGCGGCCGAACAGCGCGTCCCGGTGCTCGCGCCGGACCTTCGTCTGCAGCCGTCCGCCGTAGAACGCGTCGGAGACGAAGTCGGCGATCTCCGCGGGCATTCGCCGCTGCCCGGTCAGCCGGACGACCTCGCCGCCGGACAGCCGCTCAAGCGCGCTCGTCGCGAGCAGTTCCCGGACGAGGGGGTCCTCGACGGACCGGCCCCACTCCTCGACCTCGGAGTCGAGGAACGGCGGGAGCTGCCGGTCGTCGCCCACCAGCACGCCGCGGCGGGCGCGGATCAGAGGGACCAGCGCGTTCGCGACGCCGATCTGCCCGGCCTCGTCCACGATCGCAAGGTCGAAGTCGAGGTCGGCGAGTTCCCGGCGGGACGCCGCTCCGATGCAGGTCGCGGCGACGACGTCGGCGTAGCGGACCAGCTCGGACGACAGCGGCTCGGCCTCCCGCGCGACGTCGGCGCGCCACTCGGCGAGCAGCGCGGCCCGCCCGCGCAACGGCCCGAGGTTCGCGCGCAGCCAGCCGAGCAGGGCCTTCGCGTCCCGTTCGAGGGCGTCGGCTCCGGCGTCCTCGCGGACGGGCGGCGGCGCCTTAACCGTCGCCGTCGCGAGCCGTGCCTCGCGCGCCGACTTCTGGACGGCGGGCCGGAGCGCGTCGCGGCGTCCCTGGGCGGCGTGGACCGCGCCCCGCGCCTCCCGGACGGCCGGCTGGTCCCGGGTGGTCACGTCGAGCTCCCGCTCCGCCGCCGCCAGGGCGTCGCCGGCCAGTCGGCGCTCCTCGCGGAGGTGCTTCGCGCGCTGCCCGGCCGCCTCCTGCCGCCGCCGCCACAGCTCGCTCAGCCACCCGAGCAGGACGCCGAGCAGCGGCATCGCGGCGTGTGCGGCAGTCCAGCGGATGCGCTCGCCGCGTCGCTCCATGCGCCGCCGCAGCCGGTCGATGGCGCGGTCGCGGGCATCCAGCCCGGCCGCCAGCTCGTCCACGCGGAGCTGGACGCCGCCGCCGGTGGCGCGGCGGGCCTGGTCGAGCCGGATCCACGCCTGGGTCTCCTCCTCCCGCGCCGCGTCGAGTCCGGCGAGGGCGGCGGCGAGCTCGTCCGTCCACCGCCCGGCGTCGTGCAGGCGCTCGTACCGACCGGCCGCCCGCTCCGCCTCGCCGAGCACCCGGTCGCGGATATCGTCGACCTGGCGGTCCAGAAGGTAGGGCTTGCCTTCGGCGGTGACGGAGCCGTCGTTGCCGACCCTGATCGCCCGGAGGTCCTTCGGCAGCCTGGCAAGGACGTTGTCGACGGCCCGGTTTGTGTGCGAGGTGACGAGGACCCGCTCCCCGAGCTCCGTCCGGGCGGCGTGCGCGAGCTGGCTGATCACGCGCGTCTTGCCGGTGCCCGGCGGGCCGTGCACCACGAGGACGTCCTGGGTCGCCAGGCCCTTCTGCAGGGCCTCGGACTGGTCGGCGTCCAGCCCGTCGACCTGGACTGCCGGCACCTGCGGGAGCCGCCCGCCGCCGCCCGCGACGAGGGCGGGGAGCAGCGTCGTGTTGCAGGCCCGGCGCGAGCGGAGCAGCGCGACCGCCTCCCGCTGCTTGGCGTACACGACCCGGCTGGACGTCAGTTCGAGCTGCCCCTGGGGCGACGCGGCGAACCGCTCCCAGTCCACCGGGTGGTCGAAGCGGACCGTGACGACGCCCCGCGCCACCCGCGCCACCTGCCCCCGCAGGTCCGGCGCGCCGTGGATCTGAACGAACGCTCGCTCGTCCGGTGCCTGACCGCCCGCCAGGCGGAACCTGTAGTACTGCCGGGTGCCTTCCCGCCGCTCCCCCGCAGCGTCCACGCCGCGGTAGGGGAACAGCGGCGCCGCCCGCGCCGCCTCCGTGGTGATCCGCTCGTCGGCGTCGATCACCCGGTCGACAGTGTCGAGGAAGGCGGCCTGCTCCTCGGTCAGCCCGGGCGCGCCGTGCCGCGCCGCGAGGTCCTCGCCGAGCCGCCGCCACTCCGCCACCAGCGGCTTCCAGTACGAGGCGGACGGCCGCGGGATGCTCTTCACGTCGAACGCCATCCGCCACCCGGACGGGCGGATCAGCAGCGCGCCCTCCGCCAGCCGCTGGTGGTCGTGGATCCGCATGAGCCCGATCGCGCCGACCATGTACGCGTCCTGGTATCCCTTGGTAAGGAACAGGCGGAGGGTGAAGGTCGGCAGGTAGAGCAGGATGCTCCAGTCGTCGCCGCCGCGCTTCGGCTCGCTGAACGTCGCGGCGACGCCGTCGGGCCGGGAGCGCAGCTCACCCACTAACTCCCCAGGGTTTCTGGGCAGCCGCAGGGTCGGGTGCCTGTTGAGGAGCCGGGCCATTTCAGCGTGCAGGTTCTTGCTGGGGATCAGGGTGATGGGGCCGGGGAGGGACACGTAGCGAAGCGTCATCGTCGTCCTTGGGGGTGGGCCAGGCTCGGGCGCGGGTGGGTCAGCGCATGGACTTGCGGGCGTTCTGGAACGCGGCGCCGAGCGCGGCCATGCCGGGACGCTCGGCGGGGTCGGCCGCGAGCGCGGCGTCCAGCGTGCATCCGAACCGCTCCGGCAGGTCGGGGAGGACCTGACCGGCCACGGGGAGCGGGGCGCGCGAGTCCGGGGGACTCCCGGTCATCAGGTGGTAGGCGACGGCGGCGAGCCGGTAGACGTCGGTGTGCGGACCCGCGGGGCGTCCGGCGCCCGTCCGCTGCTCGGGGGCCTGGTGGTCGGAGCCGCCCTCGCCGTTCCGGAACGGCCGGGCGGCGAGGCCCAGGTCGCGCAGGGCCAGCCGTCCCCGGTCGACGGCGAGGACTGCGGCCGGGGTCAGCTCGCGGTGCGCGACGCCGAGCCGGTGCAGACGGACGAGGACGTCGCAGAGCCCGGCGAGGCCCTGGAGGAGCCCGTAGACCTGGAACGGGTCGAGCGGCCCGCCACCCGGGTCGATCATCGTGTCGATGCCGGGGCACGGGGCCCCGTCGGCCGGGGTGGACGGCCAGGTCACGGCGAGCGTGGTACGTCCGTCCGGGGCCCGCCGCGGTTCGCCGGCCGGGCGCGGGAGGCCTGGGGTACGGTCCAGTTCGGTCAGCAGACCGTGCTCGTCGGACAGGGCCTTGACCGCGTCGTGGGCCTCCGGGGTGTCGGCGCGCATGCTGACCTGGCGGAGCCAGACGTACTCGGGCCTTCTACCCGTCCGCTCCGGCTCGCGCCTCAATGCGCGCGCCTCGCGGTAGACGACGGCCTGGTCGGGGGAGTGCCGCTCGTCGAGGTACGGCGTGTGCAGGAGGTAGGTGCGGTCGCCGACGTCCACGTCGGCGCCGCCCTGCCAGCCGTCCGGTACTGCCTCGGAGCGCGGTACCGGCACGAGCGCTCCTTGGTCGCCGAAGTTGAGGCTGACGTTCTCGCCCCCGAACACCAGCCCTTGGACGTTCGCCGACCCGGTGATGCTGAACGGCTGGTTGAAGGTGGCACCGTAGTTGTTGGTCTGGCCTTTCGGCTCGTCTGGCTCGTCATGCGGCATGGCGGCTCCCTCGGCGGCGGTCGCGGATTCCTGGTTCCTGATCTGTTCGAAGAGTTCCTTCGTCTCCCTGCCGGGCTCCCGTTGGTACCGCTTCTTCAAGTTGCGCGTGAGGGTTTCGTAGACATCGATGGCCTTCGCCGGGTTGCCCGCCTGGCAGTAGGCGCGCATCAGCAGCCTGATCCGGTGCTCGTCGCACGGCTGGGCGTTGCTGTGCTCGCGCAGTTCCGGTACGAGATGCGCGCCGTTCCCCGAAAGCACTTCGGCTTCCCAGTACGCGGTCAGGACCTTCCGGAACTCCTTGCGCAGGCTCTCCTTCTCGCCCTCCGCCCAGACACCGGACACGTCCGCCAAGGGCCGGCAGTCTGCGGGCCGGACGTCCACTCCGCCCCACTCCTGGAGCGCCTCCCGTCCGAGGAGGGCAATCTCCAGGGAGTTCCGGACCCGGTCCTGGCAGGTGAGCACGTCCATCCGCCTGGCCCGGGCTTCGAATCTGCGCATGTCCACGTCGTCGGCGTCGACGTTCAGGCGGTAACCGGGACCGCGCTTGGAGAACCGTTCGGCGAATCCCGGCTCGGCCGCGTCCAGTTGGTTCTTCAGATGCTTGACGTGGTCCTGGACGTTCTCACGCGGCTTCGGCCTGTCCGGTTCCTCCGCGTATAGGACGTCGATGAGTTCCTCGGTTGTCACCATTCTCCCCGCGGCCATGAGGAGCCGCACGAGAAGCAGCAGGCGTTTCCCTTCGAAGGTAATCACAGCGCTATCCGTGACGGCCTCAACCGGCCCGAGCAAACGAAATTCCACGACCGATCCTCATCCCATCCGACCTGCGGATTCCAGGACGCCGCCAGGAGCGCGCCCGCTGTTCCATGAACGTGCCGGGAGCCTGCCGGAACGCCCGCAGATTCTGGCGTCGCCGACGGAAGGGATCTGGCGGCGAATCCAGAAGGGAACTGTTATGCGGGAGAGCGGAAAAGCGCGGCGGAGGGCCTCGCTGCGGTGGCGGAAGAGCAGCCACAGCGAGATCGACGAGTGCGTGGAGGTCAGCCTGGACGGCAGGGTGCTGTTCCTGCGCGACTCCAAGGACCCGGACGGGCCAGTGATCCGGATGGCGCCGGCCGCGCGGGAGGCGTTCGCAGCCGCGCTGCGCCAGTTCATCGACGGCTGACGCCGCGGAGCCGACCGGGGGATGTCTCTGCGCGCGCGCCGGGGCGTCCCCCACCCGGCAGGCGGCTCGTGTACGGCGCCCACCAGTCACTCCACCGAGGCACGCAGGTCGACGGCCAGCCGGGCGAGTAGGTGGCGGGCCTCGTCGGTGTAGACGGCCATCTGCCGCAGCGCCGCCCACGTACGCTCATACAGTTCGATCTGTTCCGGGGAGCGGACGGTAAGGCCGGAATGGATGGTCTCGATGGTCACGAACGTCTCATCGGGCTGCCGGCCGGTGTAGATCACGAACGCGTGCGAGGCGAGGGTCAGGGCCTCCTGCCCGCCTGGAATGATCCCGATGGACACGGTGCCGAGCGTGCTGAGCGAGGCGATGCGGTCGAGTTGGGCGGGCAGCGCGCGCCGACCGTCCGGGCCGGGACGCCAGCGCAGCGCGGCCTCGGTGAGCAGGAACTCGAACCGGCGGCCGGGTTCGAACAGCACGGCCTGCCGGTCGACCCGGGCGAACGCGGCGGCCGGGGCGCCCTCCCTGGCCTCGGTGACCGGAGACAGGCCGAACACCTGCAGGGCGTACTGCGCGGTCTGGAGCAACCCCGGAACCATCGAGGGGTGGAAGGTGCGCACCATCCGTGCCTTCTCCTCCCGTTCGGCCACGACGCCCTGCCGGTGCGACCGGCCGCGCAGTGCCGTCCGGTAGTCCTGGATCTCGGTTTGCGCATGCTCGGCCAGTTCGACGAGGCCCCTCCTGGTCGAGGGTGAGGCGCCGGTTATGCTCGCCCACCGGTCGACCTGGGCTGGGGTCGGCACCGCGTTGCCCGCCTCGATCCTCGACACCTTGGACTGGCTCATCCCCTCGATCCGGCGCGCCAGCTTGCGGCCGGAGATCCCGGCGTGGTCGCGTAGCCGCCGCAGCTCGGCGCCGAGCCGCTGGAGGTCCCCCTGCGGTTCGGCAGGATCGTCCATGGCCGTGCCGCCTCACTCTCGACGCCGGTCCCCGCGCCGGCACCGACTGATTCAGATTCGCGCGATTCACCAGTTAATCAGTCCGTGATTCGCTGCGTCAAGTACCTCGGACGGTTTGGGGAGCGCTCCCCGAACCATGCTCTGATCACGGCATAAACCTCCTCGTAGATGGGGAGGGCTCCCCGAGGCGCGTTCTGTCGCGGCCCATGCCTTGATGCGATCACGCGGGGCAGGGCACAGTGATTCACATGACTGAATCACTTTCCGACCGGGCCTACCGGCCCACCCCGGCGGTCATGCCGCGCCACGTGACCGGGAGGCGCCACTCCGCAGCCCTCGATGCCCGCCCCCCGGCCTGCCGCTCGCGGAGGCGCGGGCCGTCCCCGCAACGCCTGGGCCGTACCGCGCTGCTCGTCGACCTGGAGAACATCCTGTACGAGCGCGGGTGCCGCGTCCCGCGCGAGGTCGGCGCGGCGCGGATCGAGGCGATCTTCGACGTGGCCGGGCACGCCGACCACGTCCTCGTCGCCGGGCGGCTCTGGGCGCTGGAGACCCACCTCGGCGCGTTCGCCGCCCGGCAGGTGCCGGTCGCGGTCGCCTCCCCGGCGCCCGACGCCGCCGACCGGCTGCTCGGCGAGCGCTTCGAGTTCCTGGCGGGACGCGGCTTCGAGCGGTTCTACCTCGCCAGCCGGGACGGATACTTCGCCGCGTTCGCCGCCCGCCGGGACACCGTCGTCCTCTCCCCGAACCTGCGCACCGTGTCGGGCGACCTGCACCGGGCGGCGGCCGGGATCATCGTCCTGGGCGAGTGCCGTCCCGCGGCCGGTCGGGCGGTGCGGCGGCCATGATCCGGGCGACCGTCACCTACGGGCAGGAGCGCCACCAGGCCACCGAGACCGAGCCGGTCACGTTCGGCCGCGACCCCGGCTGCACGATCCGCCTCGACCCGGACGACCACGGCATCTCCCGACGCTCCGGCACGGTGCGCTGGGACGGCGCCATCTGGTGGTTGGTGAACGACAGCGGCACCCGCCCGCTTGTCGTCACCGACCCGCACATCGCGCGGAACCTGCTGCCCCGCCGGCGCCGTCACCCCCTCGACATCGTCACGCGGGTGATCGTAGACGGTCGGCTCGGCTCGCACGTGCTCATCGTGACGCCGCACGAGCAGCCCGCAGCGGACGCGTCCGACCCGGGCACCGAGCCCTTCGGGCTGTCCACGGTCTCCGGCCTGGACGTGAAGCTCACCGAGAAGGACCTGCGGGCGGTCGCCGCGTTGTTCGAGGAGTTCATGCGCACGTCGCGCATCGAGAACATCCGCACCTACCGGGACGCCGCCCGCCGGATCGGCCGCCACCACACCGAGGCGCAGGTGCGCAGGCGCGTCGAGAACCTGCGCAGGCGGCTGCGCGCCGCGGGCATCCCGCAGGTCGCGGGCGACCGCGGGCTCCAGCACCTCGCCGAGTTCCTCGTCCACACCGGCCAGTTGACGTTCGCCGACGTCCGCCGACTTCTCCCTAGGGATCGCGAATGAAATGCTCGAACTGCTCCACCGAACTCGTTTCGGGGGAGGACGCCTGCAGCTCGTGCCGCCGGCCCGCCGGGGACTGGCCCGCACCGCAGGACCGTCCACCCCGCTTCCCGAGCGCCGCGTCCTGGCTCATCGCCGGGACGACGCGGAACCTCAGAGGTGCGACCGTTGCGCTGGTCTGCGCCTGGTTCAACGTCCCGTTCGCCGTTCTCTGCGGGCTCCTCGGCGCGGCGCTTGCCGGCCTCGTCGGGTTCGTCAGCGGCGCCCTCGGAACGCTCGGCATCCCGGTCATCGGGGACGCGCTGCCGAACGGCGCGTTTCAGATCGGCGGGCTGACCGGGACCATCGCGGGCGCCTTCACCGGAATGGTCGGCGGCGTCCTCGTGGGCCTGTTCGGCCCCTGGCTGCTGCTCTCCTCGGTGGACCTTGGCACCGCCATCGGCATCGCGTTCGGCCAGCTGCTGGCCGGATCCGCGATCGGCGCCCTGTCCACGGTGTGCTCGGTGGCGACCGAGCCACTGCGCCTGAAGGCCGCCGGGGTGCGCAGGCTCAGCCGCCGCGAGCGCGAGCTCGTGATGCCGATCGCCGTCGAATGCGCGCGCCGGCTCGGGATCGACGGGATCCCGCACCTGCTGATCGACGACCGCGCCGACCTCAACGCGTATGCGCTGAGCAGGCACATCGTCCTCCACCGGGGGCTGCTGGACGAGTTCTGCCATGACCCGGACGTGCTCGCGGCGGTGATCTGCCACGAGCTGGCACACTGGAACAACGCCGACCCGATCGCGGCGGCGTTCGTCCGGGGCGTGGCGCTCCCGCTGTACATCCCTTACCTGATCGCCACCGCGATACTGCGGGTGGCGCGCGGTTCGCTGCTGATGTTCGGGCTGTGGCTGTTCATGTGGCCGTTCCTTTTCACGACCCGGTACCTGGTAATGCCGATGCAGGCGGCCGATTCACGGGCGGCGGAGTACCGCGCCGACCGGGCCGCGAAGCAGGCCGGGCACCTCGCCGGAATGCGGCGCTTCCTCTCCCGCACGGGCGGCATGGTAGACGGCGCCCGCGACCGCTGGGAGGACGCCGTCCACCGGACGCATCCGCCGACCGAACTACGCCTCGAACGGCTTGAGGCGGCGGGCGAGACGTACTCGCTGCCCGACCCCGACGCCCCGATCCGGCCCCTGCCGGTCACCATCACGCCTGACTGCCAACCGGGCTAGGACGACTCACGAAGGCGAGACGGCCATGACCATCCAGGAATCCTGCCACCGCTGCCGCACGATCGCGCTTCCGGGCGTGGCAGCCTGCCTGCGCTGCGGCGAGAGCCTCGGGCCGGACCGCGTCCGTCCCGAGACCGACGAGACCGACGAGACCGGACAGCCTCCCGAGCCCGCGGCCGAGCCCGCACCAGCGCGGGCCGCCCCCGCCACAGAAGGTCTCTGGGTCGACCCAGAGAAAGGCCCCAAAAGGCTTCTCTGGATCGTGACGGCCTTCGCGTCAGTGGCCGCGCTGCTCCTCGGTCAGTTCCTCGTCAAGGCGACGTTGTTCTCACCAGAGACCGTGGTCCGGCAGTATTTCTCGGCACTCGGCAAGCGCGACGCCGAAGCCGTGCTGCACACGCTCCCCCCGGACGACGCAGAGCAGCTGCGGGGCTCTCCCCTCCTGTCGCCGGAGGCCCTGCGGAACCCCGGCTACGAGCCGCCGTCCGACCTGGAGATCCTCGACGTGACCGAGGAGGACGTGACCGAAGAGAGCGGGGAGAGGGAGGACCGCACGGCGAGCGTGAAGGTGCGCTACGTGGTCGGCACGGCGCGCTACACGTCCTTCCTTCGGCTCATCCGGGACGACGACAGCACGCTGGCGCTCTTCCACCGCTGGCGCGTGGCCGACCTCGGGGTGCCGCTCTCGGTGACGGCGCCCGGCTCCACGGAGGTGATGGTCGACGGCCAGACCGTGCGGGCCCAGCCGGAGCAGGAGGGCATCCAGACCGTCGCGCTCGTCGGCCGCCACACCGTGCGCCTGGCGGACAACCCGATGCTCGAAGCCACGCCCACGAAGGTCGCCGTCACCTACGCCGCCGCGGCGGACGGCGACGCGGGCGCGTCCGTCGACCTCCCGGTGAGCATCAGGCCGTCGGCGAACGCCGAGGTCGATCGGCAGGTCCGGCAGCTGGTCGACCAGTGCGCGCGGAGCCACGACATCGCGCCGAAGGGCTGCCCCTTCGCCGACCCGTTCCACTTCGGCGAGGTCTCGGACGTCCGCTGGAAGGTCACCGCCTATCCCCAGGTGACCCTGGAGAGGGCGGAGTACGGCGACGCTCCGGTCGTCACCACCGTCACGCGCGGAACGGCCACCGTCTCCGGAACCGAGGAAGGCTACCTCGGCAAGGAGCCGTACTCCCAGTCGGTGGAGATCTCGGTGGAAGGCACCGTGCGCCTCGTCGACGGCCGGATCCAGCTCGTCCTGCCGGGAGGGCCGGAGTGACGTGCGCCCTAGTCTTCTTCGAGATCGCCGTCCGCCGATGAGTTCTCGCGGCGGCACCGGTCTCGGCATGACTGCCACCTATGAGCCTGCGGACATCGAGCCGCCGACCTCCGACACCGCCGAGCCGCGACGGACGCCTCCCGTCATCCGACTTGGTGCTCGCGACGTTCGTGGTCATCCTCAACGAGAGGATCATGATCAACGCGATCCCGCGGCTGATGACGGACATGCACGTCACCGAGCAGGCGGCGCAGTGGCTGTCCACCGTGTTCATGCTGACGATGGCCGCGGTGATCCCAGACGGGCTGGTTCCTGCAGCGGGTCAGCGCTGATCACCTGGCGCGGCCTCCGCGCGGCTGGAGACCGTCGGGGAAGCGCGGCCCGGCGTCATCGACCGGGGCAGCGTCGCCGCCGCGGCCGCCGGGTTCGGCTCCCTCGTCTACGGGCTGAGCCGGTTCGGCACGGGCGGCTCGACGGCCCCCGCGCTGATCGTCCTGGCCGGGGCCGTCCTCATCGCAAGTCTTCGCGGTGCGCCGGCTGCGCCTGCAGCGCCACGGCACCCCACTGATGGACTTGCGCATCCTTGCGCCATTGCAACTTCTCGCTGTCCCTGCTGCTGGTGTCGCTCGGCTTCACAGCGATGCTCGGCTCGATGATCCAGCTGCCGATCTCCCTGCAGAACTTGCGTGGCCTCAGCCTGCTGGAGACTGGCCTGCTGGTGATGCCCGGCGGGCTGGCGATGGGGCTGCTCGGCCCGGGCGTCGGACGGTTCTTCGACCGCTTCGGCGGCCGCCTGCTCATCGTCCCCGGGCGGTCGGCATTGAAACCCACCGGGTTTGTTGAAGTGAGGTGTGCCTGACCTCCAGGCTTGAGTTCTCTGAATTCAGCGGTCGCCCTCTTCGTCGGCTGTGTAGATGGCGGGCATGGTGCTTACCAAGGGTCCTGGCGGGGTGTACCGCCGTTGTGGCTGTGTGGACCAGCAGTCGGGGAAGGCGTTGGGCGCGCAGTGTCTGAAGCTGCGGGCCGGTCACCGGCATGGGAGCTGGTATGTCCGGCTGGAGTTGCCGGTGGGTGCGGATGGGCGGCGGCGTCGGATCCGCCGTGGCGGTTTTGCCACGCGGAAGGCGGCTGAGGAGGCGCTGGCGCAGCTAGGTAGGTCGTGCGGGGCGGGTGGTGGTCTGCTCACGGTAGGGGAGTGGCTGGCGCAGTGGCTGGCCACTCGTGCCAGGGCGGCGTCCACGATCAAAAACTACTCTTGCCATGTCCGCCGTTACCTGGCCCCGTACCTGGGGCGCATCGTGCTGGCCGAGCTGTCGGTGGCCCACCTGCAGGCGATGTTCGCGGGCATCGCCCGCCAGCACGATGCGCGCGGCGCGCCGCTGTCGGCGGCGACGTTGAACCGGATCCGGGCGACGCTGCGCACGGCGTTGAACGCCGCGATCCGGCAGGGGCTCATCAGCGACAATCCTGCGTCTCGCGTGAAGCTGCCGGTGGCGCGGCGTCCGCGTGCGATGGTGTGGACCGCGGCGAGAGTGGAGCACTGGCAGCGGACGGGGGAGCGATCGCCGGTCGCGGTGTGGACGGCCGCACAGACCGCCGAGTTCTTGCAAGCGATCCGGGAGCACCGGCTATATGCGGCGTTTCACCTGATCGCACTGCGGGGGCTACGCCGCGGAGAGGCGGCTGGGCTGCGGTGGTGCGATGTGGACCTGGACCAGCGGGTCGCGGTGATCTCCCAGCAGATTCAGCAGCACCAGGGCTACCTGACCGCGTGCCCGCCCAAGACCTCCACCAGCGCCCGCGTCATCGCGCTGGACCGCACCACCGTCACCGCATTGCGCGAACACCGTGAACGACAACGCGGCGAACGGCGGCAAGCGCGGGCGGACTACCGCGACAGCGGCTACGTGTTCACCGCTCCCAACGGCGACCCACTGGCCCCGGAACGGCTAACCCGACTGTTCCAGGGACTGGTCGCCGAGCACAGGCTGCCGCCGATCCGGCTGCACGACCTACGTCATGGCGCGGCGACGCTGGCGTTGGCGGCAGGGGTGGAATTGAAGGTGGTGCAGGACATGCTGGGTCATTCCAGCATTGTTCTGACTGCCGACACCTACACCTCGGTGCTGCCTGAGGTCGCTCATCGTGCGGCTGAGAAGACCGCCAAGCACGTGCTGAAGGCGGGGCGGCTGGTGCCCGGTACCAACCGGGTGCGCCGACGAGACACTGGCCACCGGAAACGCCGCAAGAGCGGCACCGCCCTGACACCGGCGCCGATGACGCATCCGGCGCGTCAACTCGGCCGGCCGTAACGCTGCTGAATACGCGAACGGCGGATCCGCCGCCGTTCGGTAATCGTGAGCCTGGGGCTCCCCGTCCTTGTTTTCGAGTTGAGGGCTAACTGGATAACCGGACGCATCGGCCACGGTACGGTCGGTGCGCGGTAGGTGCTGCCCGGCCGCGGCGCAGCGCTATTACCCAAGCCGCTACGTTGGGATGTTCCGGTGTGCGTAGAAGTGTCCGGGCCCCAGGTCGGCCCCAGTCCGGCCCCACATGCTCTGGGCCGACCCGCCCTGGGGAGGGCGTCCATGCAGGTCAGGGTGTGGCGCGCCCGGCAGGATTCGAACCCGCGACCGTCGGATTAGAAGCCGAGGATCTCCGGCGGCTCCGCACCCTCGTTCACCTGCGCGTACTCTCCGGCGGGACGGTGCTCACCGCAAGATCATTCCGTACATGCTCCGGATCTTGGTCGGGGGCGGCTGCTTGCTCCGCGGGAGTCTCAGTGCGGCGTGCGGCTCACAGGTAGATTGGACGCCATGACCGCTCAGCCCGAGGAACCGACCGCGCCGCGCGATCCTGGCGAGGATCCGGCTGCGATCTTCGATGCGCTCCCGCCGGCGCATCGTGACCAGTTCCGGGCCGAGTATGACGAGGCGCTCGACGCCGCCCACGACCTGGCGCGCTTCAAGCAGGTCCAGACCCTTCTTCGGCAGTGGCGCCTGCGGGCCATCGCCTATGACCGTCCCGGATACGAAGAGGCGGTGCAGGACGCCCTACAGGGCAGGGAAGACACCTTCGTTCGCTACACCCCTCCGGGCTGGGAAGGCCGGGTGTGACGTACCGCTGGGACGGCTTCCACGGACGCGCGCTGTACGAGCTGAACGGGCTTCCGAACGAAGTTCGCGATGGCCCACTACTTGAGCGCCTCCTCGACCTCCTGGAAACGCCGTGGGACGCGGTACCGGAACGGCCAGGCCAGACAGCCGTCCGACATGCCTTCTTCGGCGCGAACGGCGAGGGCATGCTCACGCTGCTGGTCGACGACGAGGCTGAGACGCTGCGCATCATCGACATCATGTGGTTGGGGTAGCGGCGTAGCTGCGTTCGATCATGGCCAAGGTGGCGCGTCTGTTCCGTCATGGTGGCCTCGTGTGGAGGGTTGATCGCATGCGGCGGCGTCCGCTGCTGTTGCTGTCACGGCTGTCATGGAACCCTTCAGCTAAGCCGAGCGTCTGATCCGCAGACATGCCCGACCTCTGGAGACTTGGTGACTCCTGAACGCGACCGCCGTCAGGGAACAGGCTTGGCAGTACTGGGCGCATTGATGGCCGTGCTCTCGGCGCTGGCAGGTTGGGCCGACTCCGAGCTGATGCGGGGCCTACTTCTCGTAGGACTTGCAGTGACAGGTGCAACGCCCGGTGCCCTAGCTGTTCAAAAAAAATCGCATTACCTGAATCTGCCACGACGCGAAGCGCGCAGAGTTCACCTCGTCTGAGCTTCCCGTCTGCCGTCGTCCCGCGCTCCGCGCTGCCGGGCCAGGGCCAGGGGGTGAAGGTGGAGCGCCCCACTGGACGAACGACCTTCACCCCCTGGCCCTGGTCTGGTAGATCTCCGATCGGGACGGCGGCAGACGGGAAGCTCAGGCCCTACCTCAACCCTCGGTGACCGTCACGGGCTCAGCTCCTGCTTCCCGGAGCCGGAGTGCCCCCGCCGGAGGCAAGAAAGCACCTCGGCCACGCGTGATGACCTGTGGTCTGGGCGGCGGCGCGGACCCCGTGATCGCCGGCGGCTGGCGGACGGGGCGGCGGTGTCGCGATGCGCGGCCCGGCGCGGCCGTCCGGTGACCGGCGCCCACGCCGCACGCTCCGGGCGGCCTGGCGCGGGGCCGCGCAGCGGCCTGAGCGCCGCCGCCCCTTGATCCTAAACAGCCCAATTCGGCAAGCTCAGCACGGGCAACCTTGTCTCCGGCACCTCGGTGCCTGAGGGCCTGAGCGATAGTGTCAGACCCCCGGCATACCCTCCGGACTGTGCAGAGGAGACACAGGTGCCATCATCACGAGGCCCTTACTGGAAGATCACCACCCTCAACGTAGTCATCGCTGCGATAGTCGCGGCTGGGCTGGGGATAGCAGCGCTGTTTTTCGGCGGTCGAGAGAGTCTATGGTCGGGCCACAAAGGCATCCAGGCATTCGTCAACGGGGTAGGAGGGGCGCTCATCGGCGCTGTCGCTCTTGGAATCCTCTGGGAGCTCGTAGGAAAGCGCGCTCTCGTAGACGAGATGCACGAAAAGTTTGAAATGAGCGCAGACGTGAAGACGGCAGGACTAGTCGGCATAGGAACAAACTATGTAGCCGACCCTGATTGGGATAGCTATTTTGCCGGCGTCTCTAAACTCGATATTTTTGTTGCTTACGGGCAAACGTGGCGCAACCAGCATCTAACGCAGCTCCGGGAAGTGGCTAGGCGCCCAGATGCCCGAATTCACGTCTACTTGCCCGACCCTGAGGATGCGACCGAACTCAAGGCTCTCGCTCGAAAGTTCGGATCCGATCTCTCAAGTCTGCGCCAAAAAATTGAAGAGACGCGGGCCGCTTTCCAGGAGCTCGCCCAACCAGGCGGAGCCGAAGTGACGGTTTACTATCGGCCACCGTATTCCGTCTTCAGTTTCTATCGCTTCGATTCGACGGCCGTTATAACGTTGTACAGTCACAGTAGACGGCGCCAGCCTGGGGTGCCTACGCTAATTTGCAAAGCTGGCGGTTCGCTCTTCCAGTTCGTATATGATGAAATTTCGGCGTTGCGCGATGTATGTCGCCCAGCCTAGGTAGGGTTACCACTAATGTCAGCAGTCATCGTAAAAGGTGATATCTCAGAGAGTGCGTTCCAACTCCTGCGCGGATCGGACTGCATAGCATGGGATATCGAGACATCTGGCCTGGACTGGCGTACGGAAAAGATTGGCACCTGCCAGATATATGCCCCCGAGACAGGTGTTATCGTTACGCAAATCTCATCAACGGTACCCACTTATCTGCGGCAACTACTTATCGATCCCGGCGTACCGAAGATATTTCACCATGCTATCTTCGATTTGCGCTTCATGGCGCACGCATGGAAGGCCGAGCCATCTAACATTAGATGCACCAAGGTGGCATCCAAGCTACTGTGGCCGAAGATAGACAGTGACCAGCATAGTCTTAAGGCCCTACTTAACCGGGTGTTGAACGTGAGGATCAGCAAGGCGCAACGACTCACGGACTGGACGTCAAACACGCTGACTTACGCCCAAATTGAATACGCCAGTGGGGATGTCAAGTATCTACCGAAACTCCTTGAGACTCTTCAGCAAGAAATGCGATCCGCTGGACTAGATGACTTGTTTTCCAAATGCATGGAGTTCATGCCTGCGCGAGTTGAACTTGATCTAGGAGAGTGGCCGGACATCTATTCATACTAAGAGGGCATGTTTATGCTCCACCCACGTGAGCGGCGGCAGCACCAGACACGCCGGGCACGGTGGAGGCGAAGAGGTGGAGAAGGGCTTCATTCTGCGGTGATGGCTGCCGTCCTGGGGGCACGCTGGACGCAATCGGGCCGCCCGTAGGGTGGGTGACATGATTCGCGCTGTGGTGTTCGATGTGGGCGAGTGCCTGGTGAACGAGACTCGGGAGTATGGGACGTGGGCTGATTGGTTGGGGGTGCCTCGGCATACGTTCTCGGCGATGTTCGGGGCGGTGATCGCTCGGGGGTTGGACTACCGGGAGACGTTCCAGGTGTTCGCGCCGGGGTTCGATCTGACGCAGCAGCGGCAGGAGCGGGCCGAGGTGGGGCGGCCTGAGACGTTCGGGGAAGAGGACTTGTACCCGGATGCGCGTCCGACGCTGGCCAAGTTGCGGGGTGATGGGCTGTGGGTCGGGATCGCGGGGAATCAGACGGTGCGGGCCGGCGGGATCCTGCGGTCGTTGGATCTGCCTAGCGACATGATCGCGACGTCGGATGACTGGGGTGTGGCCAAGCCTGATCCGGGGTTCTTCCGGTGCGTGGTGGACGCGGCGCCGTGTGACGCCGGTGAGGTGCTGTATGTGGGTGACCGGCTGGACAACGACATCATGCCCGCGGCTGCGGCGGGGTTGCGGACTGCGCTGATCCGGCGGGGGCCGTGGGGGATCATTCAGCAGGACGACCCGGAAGCCGACCGCGTTCCGACGATGCGGATTGATTCGCTGGCCGAGCTTCCGGGCCGTATCGCTGAGTTCAACGCTGGAGAGCGCTGAGGGTCGTCTGCCATCCGTACAGGCGGTCGTCCAGGCGGCGGACGCATTCGGTGTCGGCCCATGGCTGGAGGGCGCGGCGGACGTCGTGAACGCGGTCCATGCCGGTGGCGTACCAGGTGACGGCGAGTTGGTCTAGGGCCTGCTCGGCGTAGGAGCATGCGGCCTCGGGGTCGCGCTGGGCGACCTCGACGGCGGCCAGGTCGCCGAGGATGACGGCGCGTTGTTTGGCGTTGGTGTCGCCGATCGCCTCCAGGACGCCGAGGAGTGTGGCCTTGGCCTGGGCGGGCTGACCGGCTTTGAGCTGGGTGTCGCCCTTGAAAGAGGCGAGGCTGATCGGCGAGAACCAGTTGAACCAGTCGGGGGCCGGCTGTCCGGTGCTTTCGGAGAGCAGGTGTTCGGCGTGGTCGATGAGGCGTAGGGCCTCGCGGGGGTGTCCGCATCGGGTTTCGCACTCGGCCTCGACGGCGTCCAGCCATGCCAGGAACTCGGCGGGGGCGGTGCCGCGTCGGGCGTAGGTGCGGGCGGCGCGCATGCGTTCGGCGGCCTCGTCGCGTCGGCCGTCCCATCCGGGGATGAACGCGGCGTGAGCCAGGATCGCCGCGCCCAATAGCGGATCGTTGGCTTCGCCGGCGGCCTGGAGGGCTCGGACGTATGAGGCGTCGGCGTCGTCTGGCTGGCGTAGGTCGAAGAACTCGATGCGGCCGACCAGAAGCAGGGACTCGGCGAGTGCGGTGGCGAGGATGGTGCGGGGGACGCCGGTTGTCTCGGCGAGGAGCTGCGTGCCGAGTTTGGTGTGCTCGACCACGGTGGGGTGGAGCTGGGCGGGCTGAACGGAGAAGTAGAGGCGTCGCAGTGCGCCGTTGATGGCGGAGAAGTCGGCTCCGACCGTGGGCGGCTGGACGGCGGCGTTGGCCTTCGGGAGTGGGAGTGCGGCGCCGGTGCCCTGGCTGGGGACGGCGGGCGTGGTGGGGTTCGGCCGTGAGGGGGCCGACGTGTCCGATGTCTCCCATGGCGGGGTGAAGCCGAGTTGTTCGACGGGCAGTTGCAGCACGTGGACCAAGAGGCGTTGGTGGTCGGCGCGGGGCCACGGCGGGGACGCCGACTCCCAACGTCGGATCTGGCGGGCGCTGATCTGCATGTTGCCCAAGCCCAGCAGCGGGGCGGCTGCCGTCATGGCGTCGGCTAGCGCCTGCTGGGATGCGTACCCGGCGTGCTGCCGGGCTGCCTTGAGACGGGTGTTACCTGCTGGGCGCGGCATCGTCGTTCCTTCCACGGTGAGTCCTCTACGGGTCCGACTTTAGCGCCCATAGGGGCACCGAGCGGACGCTGTGACGTGTCTAACCCCGACTTGCGTCCTCGTAACGTCCTTAAAGAGTCCTATGTGCGGCCTTCAGTAGGACGCTGCGGCGCGGGAGTGTTTGTCGCATGCGAGACGAGCAAGCGAGCAGCGAGTGCGGGCACTGCGGCGGTCGTGGGTGGAAGTTCGTTCATCCGCGGCGGGCGGTGCTGGTCGGGGTGCCGGTGGGTTCGGGGCCGGAGGTTGTGCGGGTGCCGTGTCGCTGGTGTGCGCCGTCGCGTGAGGCGTGTGCGGCGTAGTTCGTCCAAGGCTGCGGGGCCGGTGGGGGATCTCGTGGCGGCTGTGGCGTGGTCGTGCCGGGCGGTGCGGCTGCGCTTGCGGGGTGGTAGGTCGTCCCTGTGGCCGCTCGTCCCTGCCGGTCCCGCTCTCTTTCCTGTCTGGGAGTGGTGCCCTGTGGGTGTGTCGGTGAGGTCTCGGGCTGATGGCGCGTGGCGTCCGGCGGCGTTGGGGCTGGTGGCTGAGCTGGAGCGGCGCGGCCTGGTGGCCGAGGTGCGGGGGCATGGCGTGGTGCGGGTGCACAACCCGGCCGGTGAACCCGACCCCGGCGACCCGCGCGGGCAGGTGCTCGCGCCGGGGCTGCGGCAGGAGGTGGTGTGCCGTCGCCGGGACGGGGTCCTCTGGTGGTACTGGGTGTGGCCGGAGCCGACCCGGAACTGTCCGCCGGAGTTGGAGCCGTTGTGCCCGGTCGCCGACATCGTCACGGCGGTGACCCGGATCGCGCGGGTTCTCGCGGTCCCCTTCGCCGCCTCGCCGCCCTCGCCGGCCTCGTCGCCGTCTGCGGCCTCGTCCGGCTCCTGCGGCTCGTCCGGTTCGTCGGGTGGGTGCGGGTGATGGGCGTGTCGTGGGTGTCGGCGTCGGACGAGCGGAGTCGGCGGGCGGTGGCGGCGCAGGTGGAGCGGGAGTTCTCCGGGGTGGTGGCCTGGTACGGGCAGGCCACGGGGGCGTGGTGGGCGATGGTGCGTGTTCAGCGTGATGTGCGGCTGGTGGAGGCGCTGGATCCGCGGGAGTTGCGGGAGGCGATCGTCAACGCGCGGGGGTGGCCGTGGCCGAGGTGAACGGCGATGGCGGTCACAGGGCCGGGCACTCGGGCATCGGGCCTGGGTGCCCGGTCTGCTGTCCGGGGGTCGGACGGTCCGGGCCGGCGGGTTCCGGGGGGCGTGACGTGCGGGTGTCGGGGCGCTACAGTGCCGTGAGGTGCACTTATGCGGTCGAGTGTGACAGTAGTTAGGTGGTTGATATGTCGAGCTTGGAGTTCGAGCCTCCGAAGTATGCGCGGGTGGTGCTGGAGGTGCGGCGCCGGATCGAGAACGGCGATTACCCGCCCGGTTCCATGCTCCCCTCGGAATCACAGCTCGTGCGTGAGTTCGCGGTGGGACGTACGACGGTGGTGCGGGCGTTGCAGATGCTCCAGCAGGACGGATGGATCACCCGTGAGCACGGGCGCGGCTCGTTCGTCAAAGGTCGTCCCGCCTCGGACGTGCGGGCCGGTCGCCGGGGGCTGGCGCTGCTGGACCGTCCGGAGACGTTGCCGGGTGTGCGGCTGGTCGACGTCGGCCAGGTCGACGCCCCTGCGGGCGTGGCGGCACTGCTCGGCCTCGACGGTGGGCGGGTGCTGGCGCGGCGATCGCTGACGGTCCGCGACGGGATCGCCTCTGATCTGGTGACGTGCTGGTTCCCGCCTGAGCTGGTGTTCGGTACCGACCTGGACAAGGACACGGCGCTGCCGGTCGGGTTGCGGGATCACCTGCGGTCGGTCAAGGGGCTGCGGGTGGATCACATCTCCGAGCGGCTGACCGCGCGGCTTCCCGCCGGCGACGAGGCCGAGTTGCTGGAGATCAAGACCTCTGAGCCGGTCCTGTCGATGCTGGCGGGCGTGCACGACGCCTCCGACGTGGTGCGGTTCGTGGTTGAGGTCGTGATGCCGGGGTCGCTGCATGAACTGGAAGACGTGTACAGCGTCCCGAATTGACCCGCATGCCCGTGATGTGATGCACGTCACTCTCTCCCGAGCTTGTTCGGTCGAGTGAGCGACGTACACTCCATGTACATGCACACGTCCGAACAAGTGGACGGGTGTACAAACGAAGGTGGTTCGTGATGGCGGTGCAGGGTCCGTTCAAGGTCGCGTTCGGGGACGTGTTCCCGTTCGGGGCGTTCGTCAAGGGCGGTGTGGAGCCGGTGCGGGACTTCGACCGGTCGACCCGCGAGAACTTCGTTCAGGCGCGGGACAAGGACACCGGCGAACTGGTCTGGGCGGTGGAGGTCCTGGACGCCGACCCGGAGTCCAAGGGCACGTTCAAGGTAAAGCTGACCGGACCGGTTCAGCCGGTCGTGCCGGAGGCTCCGGCGGGGTTCCCGTTCGTGCCGGTGGAGTTCGACGGCCTGATGGTGACGCCCTACGTCAACTCCGGTACCGGCCGTCTGGCCTACTCGCTCAAGGCGTCGGCGGTCCGTCCGGCCAACTTCAAGGGCGGCGCAGGCCGCTCGGGCAAGGACAGCGGCGCGGCTGCCAGGGACGCGGCATGAACACGCTCGGCATGCTGGCGTTCGCCCTCGTCGTGCTGGCCGGTGCTGGCGGGTTCGGGCTGCGGCTGGTGGTTGATGTCGCCGAGCGGCGCCGGTCGGTGCGCTGGGCTCACACCCTCGCCCGGTTCTGCGGTGACGCCGGTTGCCGGGTGTGCCGGTCGCGGTCGCTGTCGGACGAGTTCCCGCGCGTCATCTCCGGCTGAGTTCTGGGTGGGGCGGCTGGAGCTGGTACCTCCGGCCGCCCCGCTTCTCTCGCTCTCCAACAGCACAGAAGAGAAGAGGTGTCCAGGTTATGGCCTGGGAGTTCCGCAAGCTCGCACCTGGCGAGAACGTCGCGGTTGAAGCGCAGCGTGACCCGTTCGCCGCGCCGAAGTGGGCGCCTCCGGTGTGGCACATGCCCGAGGGCCTGGTGCTGCTCGTCAACCTCGTCCGCGCGCTGGTCCGGACGGTCGTGTTCCTGGTCCGCAACATCGTCCCCGTGTCGGTCCTGTCCGGGCTGGGCTGGCTCGGCGTCCGGTTCGGGTGGCTCGTCCCCGTCCTGGTCCTGGCCCTCGTCGCCGTGGGCCTGGGCGTGTGGGCGGGGGTGGACCGTCCGTCCTTCGTCCGCTGGGTCGCTCGTCCGGCCCGTGCCCGGTGGCGGCTGGTCGCGGTGTACCGGCGGCACTGGCAACCCGTCCTCGTCACCGCTGGACTCACCAAGATGCATCGCGGACGGGAGTACCTGCCCTCCCTGGTGCGGGTCCGCTGCGGTCCTACCTCGGATCGGGTGCTCGTCCGGATGCTCAAGGGGCAGGCTCCGGACGCGTGGGAACGGGTCGCGGTCAACCTCGCGCACGGGTTCAGCGCGTCCCTGGTCCGGGTCCGGGACGGGGACCGTCCGGGCCGCATCTGGCTGGAATTCGTCCGGCGCGATGCCCTGGCCGTCCCGATACCGGCGCTTCCCGTCCCGGACGGCTCCGCGGTCAACCTAGCGAGGCTGGTGATCGGACGGTGCGAGGACGGTTCGCCGTGGCGGCTGCGGCTGCTCGGGACGCATGTGCTGATTGCGGGGGCGACGGGGGCCGGCAAGGGCTCGGTCATCTGGTCCATCATTCGCGCCCTGCTCCCTCTGATGCTCGCGGGGCTGGTGGAGGTGTGGGCGGTCGACCCCAAACGCATGGAACTGTCGTTTGGGCGGGCGCTGTTCGAGCGGTACGGGCGGTACTCCTCCGACCAGTCGGGCGGCATGGTGGCGCTGCTGGAGACGGCGGCCGAGGACATGAACGCGCGCGCCGAACGCTTCGCGGGCGTGACGCGGTCGTTCACGCCCTCGCATGAGTTCCCGTTCCGGGTGATCGTGGTGGATGAGCTGGCGTTCCTGACCGCCTACTGCCCTGAACGGGATCTGCGGAAGCGGGCCGAGTCGGCGCTGGCGGTGCTGACCTCGCAGGGGCGTTCGGTGGGGTACTGCGTGATCGGTGCGCAGCAGGACGCGCGCAAAGAGGTCAACAACCTGCGCAACCTGTTCCCCGACCGCATCGCCCTGCGCCTCGATGAGGACGAGCAGGTTGACATGGTGCTCGGCGACGGCGCCCGTGACCGTGGCGCCCTGGCCGATCAGATCTCGTCCGTTCCGGAGGTCGGCGCGGGCGTGGGGTTCGTTCGGCTGGAGACCTCGCCTGATCCGGTGCGGGTGCGGGCGGCGTACGTCTCCGACTCCGACATCCGTGACATGGTCGCGCTCGGCGTGCCTGACCTCGACATCGAGGGGGCGGCGTGACGAAAGCGGCTTCCGGCGTCACGCAACCCACCCTCGACGGCTCCGAGGTCGACCCGGCCTCGTCGGCGGAAACCGGCCCGGAGCCGGTGGTCAAGACGCTGGCTCCGCTGGCGCGGGGCGTGCTGGAAGCGGTCGCGGTGGAACACGGCGTCTGTATCCGGCCGGTGCCCATGCGGCGGGTCGACCTCAACACCGGTGCGGCCGAGATGGTCTACGTCCCGTGCGGTCACACTCTCGCCTCGGTGTGTCCCTCGTGCGCTGAACGTAAGCGCAAGCTTCGGGCTGTGCAGTGTCGTCAGGGCTGGCACCTGACTGAGGAACCGGTCATCACGCGCGCTGACCCGGATGAGGAGCAACGCGCGTGGATGGAACTGCGGGCGCAAGCGGCGGCGGCCCGTGACCGCGCGGCCGAGGACGGGACGGCGGACGGGGAGGGGCCAGAGTTTTGGGACGCGGTGATACGAGACCTCGACATCGAGCTTGAAAGGACGGGGGTCCGCGGTGCTCTCAAGACCGGTGATGAGTCCAGGGGCCGGCGGACTCGGTCGACTCGGCGGCGGCAGGATGCGCCGGACCTTCCTCGTCGTCCGGTCGACTCCCGCACGGTCGGCAAGGTGTTCCGGGGCCACGATGGCAAGACCTTCCGGCCCTCGCTGTTCCTCACGCTGACGCTGGACTCCTACGGGCGGGTGCGGGGTGACGGTACGCCGGTCGACCCTTCGACGTACGACTACGCGCGGGCGGCGCGGGACGCGTTGCACTTCTCCAAGCTGATCGACCGGTTCGTGCAGAACCTGCGCCGGTTCGTCGGATATGACGTGCAGTACTTCGCCGCCGTCGAACCGCAACGCCGTCTCGCTCCGCACCTGCACATGGCCATACGGGGAACGGTTTCGCGGGCTGAGTTGCGGCAGGTGGTGGCGGCCACCTATCACCAGGTGTGGTGGCCTTCGACCGATCGCGTCGTCTTCGAGGGTGAGCACCTGCCGGTCTGGGATGATGTGGCGGGCGAGGACGGTGGCGGCTACCTCGACCCCACTACGGGCGAGGTGCTGCCTACGTGGGATGAGGCGCTGGATGCCCTCGGCGACGGCGAGGATGCCGAACCGCTTCACGTGGTCAAGTTCGGGCGGCAGATCGACGCACAAGGCGTCCTCGCCGACTCGGCCGACTCCCGGCGCTGCATCGGCTACCTGACGAAATACCTGGTCAAGGGCGTGGCCGAGTGCCACACCGCCGAGACTGCGGCGCAGCGTGAGCATGTCGACCGGATGGCCGAAGCGCTCCGGTACGAGCCGTGCTCGCCGACGTGCGCGAACTGGCTGCGCTACGGCGTCCAGCCCAAGAACCCCCGCAAGGGCCTCACGCCGGGCTACTGCAAGGGCAAGGCACACCGACGCGAACACCTCGGCTACGGCGGCCGCCGCGTCCTGGTCTCCCGCAAATGGTCCGGCAAAACCCTCGCCGACCACAAAGCCGACCGCAAAGCCTGGGTCCTCGCGCGCCTGGCTGAGGCCGGAATCCCCGTGACCAACCCGGCCGATCCGAACTCCGTCCACGTCTGGGAACGAGCGGGACCCGGCGACCCGGACGTGAAACCCGCCGAACAACGGCTCCTCCTACTGATCAACGAACGCATCCAACGGCGTCGCCAGCTCGACGCCGCGACCCACACCCCCACCCCGGAACTTTCGGCAACTGCGGAGGCTGCGTGAGCACCAAGCGGGATGAACTCCTCACGGTCGACCAAGTTCTCGAGGCGCTCGGCGGGATCTCTCGGCGGACGTTCTACCGCTGGCGTGAGATCGGTCGGGCTCCGGCGTCATTCAAGCTCCCTAACGGTGAGATCCGCATCTATCGCAGTGACCTCGACGCCTGGCTCTGGTCGCTGCGTGAGGAGACGGCGGCGTGAACACGTCCTACAAGGTCAAGTTCTGGGAGATCCGGCCGAACAAAGCGGGGCCGAGGTCGAGTAAGCCGGGCAAGGTCATCTCGTACACCGCGCGTTGGACGGTCGGCGGTCATGAGAAGTCCCGGACCTTCGAACGGTCGTCTCAAGCGAAGAGCTTCCTGTCCGACCTGCGGCAGTCTGCCAAGAACGGTGAGGCGTTCGATACGGACACGGGCCTTCCGCTGTCCATGCTCAAGGCGGCGACGGCGCGCACATGGCTGGAGTTCGCGCGGGCCTACGTCAATACCCGTTGGCCGCACGCGGCGGCAAAGTCACGTGAGGGGCTCACCGACACCATGACGGCGGTGACGCTCGTGTTCCTCAAGGACATGCCCGGCCGTCCTGACGCGTCCCTCCTCCGGGTGCTTCTTCGGCAATTCGTCTTCGTCCCGGACGATCGCCGTCCTGAGATGTCGGCTGACCTGGGCGCGGCGCTTGGCTGGCTGGAGTCGGCGTCCATGCCGATTACCGACCTGGACGAACCGCGGTTGGCTCGGGCCGCGCTGGAAACGCTCGCGCTCCAGCTCGACGGGCAGCCGGCGGCGTCCTCGACCTTCCGGCGCAAGCGGGCGGTGTTCAAGCATGCGCTCGGCTACGCGGTCGAACTGGGGGACTTGGCGACGAACCCTCTCGACCGTGTGAAGTGGCGTCCGCCGAAGCAGAACGGGGCCGTTGATCGCCGCGTCGTTGTGAATCCGGCCCAGGCTCGGGAGTTGCTGACGGCGGTCTCCTACGTCGGCCGGTCGCGTGGCCCTCGGTTGCGGGCGATGTTCGCGTGCATGTACTTCGCTGGCCTTCGTCCGGCTGAGGCTGCGGGCCTGCGGCGGCAGGACTGCGAACTTCCGGCAACCGGCTGGGGCCTGATCACGCTCAAGAAGACCCGGCCGCAGACGAACAAGCGATACACCGACTCGGGGGAGACCTTCGATGATCGGGGCCTCAAGCATCGGGACGATGACCTCGTCCGGCCCGTCCCTATCCCGCCTGAGCTGGTGGCCGTACTCCGTGAGCACCTCGACGCGTTCGGGACGGCCAAGGACGGGCGGTTGTTCGTCACCAGTGGCGGCCGGTCGTTCTCCGGCTCGGCCTACGCGCAAGTCTGGAAGCAGGCTCGCGCCCTGGCGCTGACTCCCGATCAGGTCGAGTCCCCGTTGGGGGCGCGGCCGTACGACCTTCGGCATGCAGCGGTGTCGCTCTGGCTCAACGCGGGCGTCCATGCGCCTGAAGCGGCCGAACGCGCTGGCCACGGCGTGGATGTGATGTTGCGTGTCTACGCCAAGTGCATAGATGGGCAACGGGACGTCGCCAACCAGCGCATCGAGGACGCGTTGGCGGCATGATCGGCAACTGCGGTGGAGAGGCTCCGGGGCGTTCCGGGGCCTCTCTTGTCTTGCGTGCTGACCTGGGCAAACGTGGGCGGACTCATTCCGCGTATATTCCGGGAACGGTGCCGCTCGGCTGCCTTCGGTGGCGTCTGGCTGCATCCGGACGAATCGGCGTGAGAGACGTCCTCGCAGGTCAGAGCCTTGATCGGCTGGTGAGAAGGGCGCGCCCGGCAGGATTCGAACCCGCGACCGTCGGATTAGAAGTCCGATGCTCTGTCCAGCTGAGCTACGGGCGCCCGGCGCCCGGCGGGACGCCGGGACACAGTGTAAGGGTGCGGGTCCTCCAGCTCCACATCTATAACGCCGTTACCACGCGTGAGCGGAGCGTGCGGGGTGTTCCGGGTTCTATCTTTGGGTGCTGTGGCAGTGGACTTTGAGGTTCCGCTCTTCGGTGGGGACGTGTCGGAGGGCGTGGTGCGGGTCGGGGAGACGGTGCGGAGGCCGCTCGGGGCGCACAGTCCCGCTGTGCACGGGGTCCTGCGGCATCTGGAGGCGGTCGGGTTCGACGGGGCGCCGCGGGTGCTGGGGGTCGATGAGCGGGGGCGGGAGGTGCTCAGCTGGGTGCCCGGCGAGGTGCCGCACCGGCCGCTCGCGGCCCATGTGGTCTCGGAGGACGCGCTTCGGGGAGTGGGGCGGCTGCTGCGGCGCTACCACGATGCCGTGGCCTCCTACGGTGTGCCGGACGCCGGGTGGGATGACGACCTCTCCAATCTGGACGGGCAGCCCGAGATCGTCGGGCATTGCGATGTCACGCCGGAGAACGTGGTCTTCCGGGGTGGGGCACCGGCGGCGCTGATTGATTTCGACCTCGCGCGGCCCACGACGCGGTTGTTCGATGTCGTCACCGCGTTGCGGCATTGGGGGCCGATCGAGGATCCGGCCGATCGGGACGCCTTGCTGTACAGAGCCGACGTCGGGCGGAGGATCAAGGTCTTCTGTGACGCTTACGGGTTGGCGCGGGAGTTGCGGCGGGACGTGCTGCCGACGGCGCGGGTGAGGTTCGAGCGCTCCTATCGGGCCATGCGGGCCAGGGCGCAGCGTGGTGGGGGATGGGCGCGGATCTGGGACGGTGGTGCCGGGCCGCGCATCCGGCGCGCGCAGGATTGGCTGGAGAGGCACTGGGATGAACTTGATGCGCGGCTCTGCTGAGGGGCTTGTGGGCGGTGTCGTGCTGGACGCCTTTCTGGGGGATCCGAGGCGTTGGCATCCGGTCGCGGGATTCGGGCGCGTGGCCTCGGCCGTCGAAAAAACTCTTTATGGGGATGCCCGGTGGCGCGGGGTCGTCTATGCCGGGGTTCTCGTGGGCGGTGCGGGGGCCGTCGGGATCGTGCTGGAGCGGGTGAGCCGGCGGTTCGGGGTGCACGGGCTTGCCACCGCGGCCGTCACTTGGGCTGTGCTCGGCGGGACGTCGTTGGGACGTGAAGGGCTCGTCATGGCCCGCGTTCTTGAGCGGGGCGATGCGGAGGCGGCCAGGGCGCGGCTTTCTCATTTGTGCGCGCGGGATCCCGAGGGGATGGACGCGAAGGGGTTGAGCAGGGCGGTCGTGGAGTCGGTCGCCGAGAACACCTCGGACGCGTCGGTGGCCCCTTTGGTCTGGGGAGCGGTGGCGGGTATTCCGGGGCTGCTGATGTATCGGGCCATCAACACGCTGGACGCGATGGTCGGGTACCGGAGCCCGAGGTATGAGCGGTTCGGGTGGGCGGCGGCGAGATTGGACGATGCCGCCAACTGGGTGCCGGCTCGGGTGACCGCGGGATTGGTCGTGGCGTGCGGCGGGCCGAGGGCTTGGAGGGTGCTCAGAAGGGACGGCGGGAAGCACCCGAGTCCCAATGCAGGACGGGTCGAAGCGGCGTTCGCGGGCGCGCTCGATGTCCGGCTCGGCGGCGTCAACGCCTATGGGGGCCGGGTCGAACGGCGGCCCGAGATGGGGGACGGCAGGGTGCCCGAAGTGAGGGACATCAGGAAGGCCGTCCGGCTTTCGGCGGCGGTGACGTTCGCGGCGGCGGTGGCGATCGGGGTGCTGCGGTGAGCGGGCTGCTCGTGGCGGGGACGACGTCGGACGCGGGGAAGAGCGTGGTCACGGCGGGGCTGTGCCGGTGGCTGGCGCGGCAGGGGGTGAAGGTCGCGCCGTTCAAGGCCCAGAACATGTCGCTGAATTCGATGGTGACGAGTGATGGGGCGGAAATCGGGCGGGCTCAGTACATGCAGGCCCAGGCGGCGGGGGTCGAGCCGCGGGCGGTGATGAATCCGGTGCTGCTCAAGCCGGGGAGTGACCGGCGCAGCCAGGTGGTGGTTCTCGGGCGGCCCATCGCGGAGGTCGACGCGCTCCAATACGGGCAGCACAAGGAATGGCTCAAGGGCGTGGTGCTGGAGAGCCTCGATGAGCTGCGGTCCGAGTACGACGTGGTGGTGTGCGAGGGGGCGGGGAGCCCGGCCGAGATCAATCTGCGCGGCGGCGACATCGTGAACATGGGGCTGGCGAGGGCGGCCGATCTGCCGGTCGTGGTCGTCGGCGATATCGACCGGGGCGGTGTTTTCGCGTCCTTGTACGGGACGGTCGCGCTGCTGGAAGAAGCAGATCAGGCTCTCGTCGCCGGGTTCGTCATCAACAAGTTCCGTGGCGCGTACGAGTTGCTGAAGCCGGGGCTGGAGCAGTTGGAGGCCCTTACCGGGCGGCCGACGCTGGGTGTGCTGCCGTGGAAGCTGGGGCTGTACCTCGATTCCGAGGACACGCTGGCGCTGGACGCGCCGAGGCCCGATGCCAGGAGCCCGTACGGGAAACAGACGCTGCGGGTGGCCGTCGTCAGGTTCCCGCGCATCTCGAATTTCACCGACCTGGACGCGCTGGCGTGCGAGCCGGGCGTCATCGTCCGGTACGCGGCGAGCGTCGGTGATCTGGCGGAGGCCGATCTCGTGGTTCTGCCGGGTACCAGGGCGACGGTGAACGATCTGCAGTGGCTCCGTGAAAGGGGAATGGCCGAGGAGGTCTCCCGGCGGGCCCGGGAAGGGATGCCCGTTCTCGGTATCTGCGGCGGTTACCAGATGCTGGCCGAGGAGATCGTGGACCACGTCGAGTCCCAGAAGGGCACGGCTCAGGGGCTCGGTCTTCTGCCGGCCAAGGTCGAATTCGGGGAAGAGAAGATCCTCGGGCGGCCGACCGGCGAAGCCTACGGTGAGGACGTCCACGCTTATGAGATCCACCATGGCGTCGTCACCGCTCGGGGAGAGCCGTTTCTGGACGGATGCCGAAACGGCGCCGTCTGGGGGACGACCTGGCACGGCGCCATGGAGAACGACGGGTTCAGAAGGGCATTCCTTGAGGACGTCGCCCGCCACGCGGGAAGGGATTTCACCCCCGCGCCGGACGTGTCGTTCGCGGCCCTGCGAGAGGCGACCCTGGACGCGCTCGGCGACCTCGTCGAAGAGCACCTGGACACCGATGCCGTCTGGCGGATCATCGAGAAGGGCGCCCCGGCGGGGCTGCCCGTCGTCCCGCCCGGCGGGGCGCCGCCCGTGGCCGGGACGAGCTGACCCGGGGTTCCGCGTGCGGTCCCGGAGCGACGGTAAGGTGATCCACTCAGGCCGCACCAGGTACCAGGAGGATCGTCCCGTGTCCGACCCGCGGTCCAGTCTGATCGTCCCGCTCATGAAGGCGCGGGTGCCGGCGGAGGTCCAGCTGGAGTTCCCGCTGCCCGCGGACGAGGAGCCGGTCCGCGACCCGTTCGCCGGCGACCTGTACGTCACGTACGCGCTGGAGATCGCCGACGAGGGCGCCCCGGCGGGCCGCCGCTACGAGCACGTGGCGCGCCGGCACTGCGCCGAGCTCGGGGTGGCGCCCGGCGAGCTGCGCCGCCGCGCGGTGATCAATCTGCGCGACCTGCGTCCGGAGCTGAGCCTCAGCTGGTACCCCGACGTGCGCGCCGTGACGGTGTCGCTCGGCGGGACGACGGGGCGCGGCACCCTGGAGGCCGGGCTGCTGCTGGACGACGGGTTCCTGGAGAAGCTGGCGCAGGACGTGGAGGGCGACCTCGTCGTGGCGGCCCCCGCCCGGGACGTGTTCGTGGCGTCCGGTACCGGCCATCCCGACGGTGTGGACAAGCTGCGCTGGGCGGTCGCGCAGGTGTGGGCGGAGGACCGCGACAACGCCGACCCGAGCTGGGACGTGCCCGCCGGGAGCCTGCTCACCCACAACCTGATGGTGCGGCGCGGCGGCGTCTGGGACGTCCTGACCGACTGACGGCCGTCACGACAGCTGCTTGAACTCGGGCCACAGCTGCGGCCACGGGGCACGCTGCCCGCGGCAGACCCAGATCGGCTTGTCCTGTTCCTGGTTGTCGAGCCCGACGCCGTTGTCGATGCGCCCCACGGGACGGACGTCCGACCAGAACCGCCGCAGCCCGGCGCCCTCGGCGACGTTGTCCGGCCCCACGACGATGGTGGGGCCGCCCGTCTCCGGTGGACGCCCGAAGTACCAGTAGCCGTTGTGCCCGCTGTAGGCGCGGGGAAGGCCGAGGTCGGGCCCGTACATGTCGAGTGCCCCGGCTTCGCCGTAGTTGCTGACGACGATGGTCGCCGTGGCTCGCTCGGCGGGTGGCAGCGAGCGGTAGGCGTCCGCGACCTGCGCGGCGAACCGGGGCCAGCCGACCGTCTCGGCAGAGTCGGCGTTGACGGCGGGCTGAGGCGTGTCCGCCAGCCACTTCACCGGGTAGACGGGCAGCGTCAGCAGCACCGTCGTGATCGCGGTGACCGCGTACATGGGGGCGGACGCGAGCCAGCCGAAGCCGCGCGGCGCGCCGTTCCGCTCGATCTCCACGGCCCCGGCCGCCCAGAGCGCCGCCCACAGCCCGCTCAGGTAGTACGGCTTCCCGGCGGTGACCAGGAACACCACGTTGAGCAGCAGGTACGCGTGCCCGAGGAACCGGTAGGGCCGCAGCTCGCCGGACCGGTACGTCCGCCAGAGCCCGTAGATCCACAGCCAGGACGGGAACACACCCGTCAGCAGGATCTGGAACGGGATGAACCCGGGCCGCCCGCCGAAGTCGGCCTTGTCGGCGATGGCGTCCGCCATCTCCAGCTGCGGCCAGCCGTGCCGCGCCTGCCACACCAGCCCGGGGACGGCCGCGAGGACGGCGACGAGGGCCCCGGCGGCGAGCATCGGGCGCCGCAGGAACTCGCGCGGCCCCGACAGCAGCAGCCCGGCCACGAGCGCGGCCAGCAGGAACACGACCAGGTACTTCACGTTCAGCGCCAGCGCCGTCACGGCGCCGGCGGCGAGCAGCAGCCGCTGGTCGCGGGTCCGCACCCACCGGACGGTCAGCCACACGAGCGTCGTGGACAGCAGCAGGTCGAGCGTCGCCGTGGAGAACAGGTGCCCGGCCGCGACCGCGAACGGGCACACCGCGTAGGACGCGGCCGTCAGCAGTTGCGCGCGCCGTCCGCCGCCCATCTCCCGCGCGGTGAGCGCGGCGACCACCACGCCGGTCGCGGCGAACACGGCGGACGGCGCCCGCAGCGCGAGGAGCGAGTCGCCGAACACCGCCGTGATCGCCCGCGCGAGCAGCGGCAGCAGCGCGGGCTGGTCGGGATACCCCCAGGCCAGGTGCCGTCCGGCCACCCGGAAGTACAGCTCGTCGCGGTGGTGGCCGTACCGGGCGCTGAGGACGAGGAGGAGCACGCCGAGCGCCCCGGCGATCAGCAGGACCGGGCGCCAGGCCGGGGCCGGCGCGGCGGCGGGGAGGCTGGCGGGCCGCGGCGCCGCGGCGGCAGGGGCGGTCATGATCCAAACCTAGGGCGCGACTATGACATAAGTCACGATCTTCACCCCGGCCGACCCCGGACACCGCCCGCACGCCCTGTCCCGTGGGCGTCGGCTCCTGGTCTTGCGGGCGGAGAGGCCGGGCCGGGGGAGCGGAAAAATCGGTGGGAGATGTCGGGAGTGCTCCGTAATGTGCGTCCATGGTTTCGTTGCATCAACTGCTGGCGTTCTCCGCCATGGCGCTGGCGATCATCGTGATCCCCGGGCCGTCCGTGCTGTTCGTCGTCGGCCGGGCGCTGGCGCACGGGCGCCGCACCGCGCTCGCCGGGGTCGTCGGCGGGGTGCTCGCGGCGCTCGCGCTGACCGCCGCCGTCGCGGTCGGCGTCGGGTCGATCGTGGAGCGTTCCGCGGTGGTGTTCACCGCGCTGAAGATCGTCGGCGCGGTCTACATCGTCTACCTGGGCGTGCAGGCCATCCGGCACCGCCGCTCGCTGCAGGAGACGATCGGCGCGGACGAGGCGGGCCGGACCGGCGGCCGGGCCCTGCTGCAGGGCTTCGTCGTCGGCATCACGAACCCGAAGACGACGGTGTTCTTCGCGGCTGTCCTGCCGCAGTTCGTCGTGCGCGAGCACGGCCACGCCACCCTGCAGATGATGGTCTTCGGCGCGGTGTTCGCGGTCATCGCGCTGTTCTGCGACAGCGTGTGGGGCATCGCCGCCGGGACGGCCCGCGAGTGGTTCGCCAGCTCACCGCGCCGCCTCGCCGCGATCGGCGGCACCGGCGGGCTGATGATGATCGGCCTCGGCGTCACCGTCGCCGCCACCGGCCGCAAGGACTGACCCCCGCCGCCCGCGCCCGGCTCAGACCGAGCAGAGGGAGAAGTCGTCGAAGACCGCCTCGGGGTACCCCGTCGCCTTCTCCGGACGGTTGAGGATGAGGCCGCTCCGGCCGTCCGGGTCGCCCGCGCCGGGGGTGGCGACGGACGACGCCGCGGACCGGCCGTTCACCCACATGCCGAGGTGGACCGTGTCGCCCTCGCCCTCGACGCAGGCGGCCTGCACGCGGTTGGTGCCGTCGCGGAGCTCGACCTTGTTGATCGCCAGCGTCCGCACCTGCCCGGACCCGAGCCGGGCGATCCGGGCGAGGCCGTCCTCCGGATGGAGCAGGAACGCGAAGCCCCCGCTCTGCCCGCGGCAGTACACCCCCGCCTCGCCCCCGGACCGGACGGACTCGACCTTGACCTCCATGAGCTGCGACCTGGGCACGTCCGGCACCGGGGCGTCGACGGCCGTCGACGTCGTCGTGGGGAGGACGTGCAGCTCGTACCTGCGGTCGCGGTAGGACGCGTCCCAGGCGGGGGCGGCGGCCGTCTTCCAGCCGGAGTCCTCGTCGCTGAAGTTGTCGTCGAAGACCTCGTCCTTGTCGTCGGGCGGGCCCTTGTGGAAGTTCGCGGCGACCGCGCCGGTGTCCGCGCCGCTGCCGCCGCCGCCCGTCCCGCCGTTCCCGTCGCCGAGGCCGCGCAGGCCCATGAAGCCGGAGACGCCGATCAGGCCGGCGAGCGCGACGGCGGCCGTCAGGCCGATGGCGCGCCGGTGCCCGCCGCCACGGGACGGGCGCCGCGCCCCCGGCGGGACCGGCATCGCGGACGGGCCCGTCGGCGGCGGCTGGAACGGCGGCACGGTGGTCGGGGCCGTGGCCGGGTCGGCGACGGCCGTCGGCCGCGGGGGCGGCTGCGGCGCCGGAGGCAGCGGCACCGTGACCGGCGCTTCCTCCGCCGGTGCCTCCTCTGCCGAAGGCTCATCGACCGGCGGTGCCACCGCCGCCTCCGCCGGTGCCTCCTCGCCGGTCAGCGTTTTGATGAGCTGCTTGACCGTCGGACGCTCGGACGGGTCCTTCGCCAGCGCGCGAGACACGAGGTCGTGCACCGCCGGGTCGAGCCCGTCCAGATCGGGGTCGGCGGACGTCACCCGGTTGATGATCTCCGGGAGCGTCTCGCCGGCGAACGGGACGCGGCCCGTCCCCGCGTAGGCGACGACGCAGCCCCAGGAGAACACGTCGGCGGCCGGGGTGATCTCCCGGCCGTGCATCAGCTCCGGCGCGATGTAGGCGGGGGTGCCGATGAACTGGCCGGTTCTGGTCGGCCCGTCGCCCGCGTCCAGCGCCCGCGCGATGCCGAAGTCGATCACGCGCGGGCCGGTCGGGGACAGCAGCACGTTGGACGGCTTGAGGTCGCGGTGCACGATCCCGGCGCCGTGGATCGCGCCCAGCGCGGTCGCGATGTTGACCGCGAGCGCCTCCAGGTCGCCGCCGCGCAGCGGCCCGCCCGACCGGACGGCCTCGTCGAGCGACGGCCCGGCGACGTACTCGGTCACCACGTACAGCGGGTCGCCGTCGAGCCGGGCGTCCAGCACCGCGGCGGTGCAGAACCGCCGGACCTGCCGCGCGGCCGTCACCTCGCGGCGGAACCGCTCGTGGAACGCCTCGTCGTCGGCCAGCTCCGGGTTGACGACCTTGACCGCGACGCGCCGTCCGGCGGCGTCCTCGCCGAGGAAGACGGTGCCCATGCCGCCCCGGCCGAGCCGTGCGGTCAGCCGGTACGGGCCGAGCCGGCGCGGGTCGCGGTCGCGAAGGGGGGCCTGCATGGGCGTCTCCCGGAAGCCGAAGGCGTGTGCGCTCAGTCTTTCGGACGTCGGCGGGGGGTGCATCCGTTCCCGGTCGCGGCCCGCGGCCTGCGACCGCCCGTACGCTGAGACCCTGCGGACGGGTCTTGGGAGGAAGCGTGGACGTGACGGACGACGTGCTCGGCCCCGGCTACGAGGCGATCGAGCTGCCGATGGGGCGGGACGCCGAGGGCGAGGTGGTCGCGACGCTGGTGCGGCGGCGCGGCACCGACCCGTCCCGCCGGGCGGTGCTGTACCTGCACGGGTTCGTCGACTACTTCTTCCAGAAGCACCTGGCCGACTTCTACCTGGACCTTGGCTTCGACTTCTACGCGCTCGACCTGCGCAAGTACGGGCGCTCGCTGCGCCCGCACCAGACGCCGAACTACATCGAGAGCCTCTCGGACTACTTCCCGGAGATCGGCGAGGCCGTCCGGATCATCCGGGACGTGGACGGCCACGACGCGCTGCTGCTGAACGGCCACTCCACCGGCGGGCTGATCGCCGCGCTGTGGGCCGACCGGGTGAAGGGGAAGAGCCTGGTGGACGGCCTGTTCCTCAACAGCCCGTTCTTCGACCTCGCCGAGCCGCTCGTGATGCGCAAGGCCGGCGCGGGGCTGGCGCGGGCGCTGCGGTCCCGGTTCCCGAAGGCGAAGCTGCCGGCGGGAGTGTCCGACTTGTACCCGCGCAGCCTCCACCGCGAGCACGACGGCGAGTGGGAGTTCGACCTCGCCTGGAAGCCGCTGCTCGGGTTCCCGGTGCGGGCGGCGTGGCTGGCGGCGGTGCGGCGCGGGCAGCTCCGCCTGCACAAGGGCCTGGACGTGGACGTCCCGGTCCTGGTCATGGCGTCGACGCGGAGCGTCCGCCCGTCCCGCAGGGTGCTGGACGTGACGGGCGCCGACGCGGTGCTGGACGTCGAGCACATGGCCCGGTACGCGCCCCGCATCGGGCGGCACGTCACGCTCGTCCGGATCGACGGCGGCCTGCACGACCTGGTGCTGTCGGCCGAGCCCGCCCGGACGCAGGTGTTCGAGGAGCTGGCCCGCTGGACGAACGGCTACCTGCCCGCCCGCTGACCGGCGGCCCGCCGGGGGTCAGCCGAGGATCTTCGACATGTCGAAGTCGTCGAAGTCGGCGACGATCTGCTCGGCCGGGTTGCCGCCCCGCTCGACCTGGAGCCCGACCCAGCCGTTGCCGAGCGGCTGGTCGGTGTCGGTCTCGTCGAGGACCTTCTCGCCGTTCACCCAGAGCCGCAGCCGGACGGACGGGCCGTCGTCCAGCCTGCCCTCGCAGGCGGCCTGGACCTTGTTCGGCCCCTTGTCGTCGTAGCCGGGGACCGAGTCGGGGGTCGCGAGGTCCTTCGTGCCGAGATCACCGTTGATCTTGCGGAGCACCGCGCCCTTGCCGTCGTTGCGGATGAGGAACATGTACTGCTTCTTGCCGTCCTCGTCGCCCCGGCACAGGATGCCGAACATGGCGTCCGCGGGGCCCTGCTCGACCGCCACCGTGACGGTCGCGAGCATCGGGTCGGGGAAGTCCTCCCGCTTGTCCTTCGGCACCCAGCGCGCGACGACCCCGGTGTTGTCCTTGGTCTGCATCCGGTACTTGCCGTCGGCGTAGCCGTAGGTCTTGTCGTAGGTGTCGCCCCAGCCGGACGCGGAGTCGGCGAACGCGTCGCCGAACGCGGTCGCCAGGTTCTCGGGCGGGCCGTCCGAGCGGAAGACGGTGAACGCGACGACGGCGAGCAGCACCACGGCGGCGATGGCGGCGCCGCCGATGAGCAGCGGGCGCTGGGGTTGCCGCCCGCGCCGCGGCGGGCCGGACCGGGTGTCGCGGCGGGTGGTGTCGGCGCCGTGCAGGGGGTTGGGCTGCTGCTGGAACACCGTCGGCGCGGTGGCCGTGGCGGACGGCGGCCGGGGCGCCGCCCCGGCGGCTCCCGCCCCCGCCGTCGCCGCGGCGGCACCGGCGGCACCGGTGGGGCCGTGCCAGCCCGCCTGGACGGTCTCGGCGAGCGTCGCCGGGTCGGTCGTGCCGTTGCCGACGAGGCGGGCGAGGACGTCCTGGACGGACGGCCGGCGGCGCGGGTCCTTGTCGAGGGCGGCGGCGACGACGTCCCGCAGGCCGGGGTCGAGCCCGTCCAGCTTCGGTTCCTCGTGCACGACCCGGTAGAAGATCTCGGGGACGGTGTTGCCCGCGAACGGCGCGGACCCCGTCCCGGCGTAGGCGACGACGCAGCCCCACGAGAACACGTCGGACGCGGGGCTCACCTGCTCGCCGCGCAGCAGCTCGGGCGGCAGGTAGTTCGGCGTCCCGACGAACTGCCCGGTGCGGGTCGGGCCGTCGGCGGCGTCGAGGGCGCGGGCGATGCCGAAGTCGATGACGCGGGGGCCGGTGGACGACAGCAGCACGTTGGCGGGCTTGAGGTCGCGGTGCACGATCCCGGCGCCGTGGATGGCGGCGAGGGCGGTGGCGACGCCGACCGCGATGCCCTCCAGGTCGGAGCCCGGCAGCGGGCCGCGCTCGGCGACGGCGCGCTCCAGGCTCGGGCCCTCGATGTACTCGGTGACGACGTACAGGGGATCGTGGTCGAGCTCTGCGTCGATGACGGGCGCGGTGCAGAACCGGCGGACCTGCCGCGCCGCCGTCACCTCGCGCCGGAACCGCTCCCGGAACGAGCCCTCCCCGGCCAGCTCCCGGTTGATCACCTTCACCGCGACGCGGCGCCCGCCGGCGTCCTCGCCGAGGTAGACCGTGCCCATGCCGCCGCGGCCGAGCCGCCCGATCAGCCGGTAGGGGCCGAGTTCCGCGGGGTCCTCGGGGCGCAGGGCCTCACCGTTCTCTCCTGCGTGCGTGGTCATCGTGATCCTGAAGGGGGAATCGGGGGGAGTGTCTCGTAGCACCCTAGTGTGCTGGACGGCGCCGGGCGGCGCGGACTCAGTCAGCGGCTCCGGCGGGCGCGCGGGAGGGTGCGGAACGGCGGGAGCGCCTCGCCGGTGAGCCCGAACGCGTACGCGATGACGCGGCTCGACCAGCGCTGGCAGCCGACGACGAGCCCGTACAGGGGGCGCGGGTAGCGGCCGGTGAACGGGATCACCAGCCAGCTGAGCGGCATCACGACAACGAGCAGCGCGTACATGGCCAGCATGACGATCAGGTGCGGGAGGACGAGCAGGCCCCTGAGCAGGGTGAACCAGCGCCTCGGGCCCCGCCACTGCGCGGGGAACGGCAGGTCGACAGTGACGGTCTGCTCGCCGGCCCCCGGCTCCGGCTCCCGCGCCGCGACGGGCTCGGGGACGGGCCGAGGCTGCTCGGCGCCCTGGACGGCTCCGGTTCCAGTTCCGGCTTCGGAGGCGGGCGGCGGCTCCGCGGCCGCGGCCGGGGCCGGTTCGGGGGCGGCCGGCCCGGGGGCTGGATGCGCCCCCCGCCACGACATCGAGATCGTCTCGGCGGCGCGCTCGGGGTCGGCGTGCTCCTGCCCGACGAGGCGGGTGAGGAGCTGCCGCGCGGTCGGCCGGGCGGCGGGGTCCTTGCCGAGCGCGGCGGCGACGACCTCGCGCAGCCGCGGGTCGAGGCCGGCGAGGTCGGGCTCCTCGTGGCCGATGCGGTGGAACGTCTCCGCGACCGTCTTGCCCTGGAACGGGGGCCGGCCCGTCCCCGCGTAGGCGACGACGCAGCCCCACGAGAACACGTCCGACGCCTGCTCGACCGGTTCGCCGCGCAGCACCTCGGGCGCGATGTAGGACGGCGTCCCGACGAACTGGCCGGTGCGGGTCGGCCCGTCGGGGGCGTCGAGGGCGCGGGCGATGCCGAAGTCGATGACGCGGGGGCCGGTGGAGGACAGCAGCACGTTGGCGGGCTTGAGGTCGCGGTGCACGATCCCGGCGCCGTGGATGGCGGCGAGCGCGGTGGCGACGCCGACCGCGATGCCCTCCAGGTCGGAGCCCGGCAGCGGCCCCTTCTCCCGGACGGCCTTGTCCAGGCTCGGCCCGTCGATGTACTCGGTGACGATGTACGGCGGGTCCTGGTCGAGCTCGGCGTCCAGGACGGGCGCGGTGCAGAACCGGTGGACGCGCCGCGCGGCGGTCACCTCCCGGCGGAACCGGGCGAGGAACGCCGGCTCGCCGGCGAGGTCCCGGTTGACGACCTTCACCGCGACCCGCCGGCCGTCGGGCTCGGCGCCGAGGTAGACGGTGCCCATGCCGCCGCGGCCGAGCCGCCCGAGCAGGCGGTAGGGGCCGAGGACGCGGGGCTCGTCCTGCTCCAGGGGGCCGGCGGCGGTCGTCGTCATGGGGGGCGGGCTCCTCAGATGATCGTCTTTGGGCCCAGCCTAAGGGAGCCGGGGGAGGCCCGGCGGGCCGGTCAGGGAATCAGCAGGAGCTTGCCGGTGGTGCGCCGCGCCTGCAGATCGGTGTGCGCGGCGCCCGCGTCGGCGAGGTCGTAGCGGTGCCCGACGTGCACGTTCAGGGCGCCGGACGCGATCCAGCCGTAGACGTCGGCGGCGCGCTCCAGCAGCTCCTCGCGCTTCTCCACGTAGTGGGCGAGCGTCGGCCGCGTCAGGAACAGCGACCCCGCCCTGTTGAGGCGCTGCGGGTCGAACGGCGGCACGGGGCCGCCCGCCGCGCCGTACAGCGCGAGGGTGCCGCGCCGCCGCAGGCTCTCCAGGCTCCCGTCGAAGGTGGGCGCGCCGACGCCGTCGTACACGGCGGCGACGCCCTCGCCGCCGGTCAGCTCCCGCACCCGGCCGGCGAAACCGTCGTAGGGCATGGTGACGTCCGCGCCCGCGTCCTTGGCGAGCCGCTCCTTCTCCGGGGTGGACGCCGTGCCGATGACGCGGGCGCCGAGCGCCTTGGCGGTCTGGGTGAGCAGCAGGCCCATGCCGCCCGCCGCCGCGTGGACGAGGACGGTGTCGCCCGGCTGGATCGGATACGTCGACCGGGTCAGGTAGTGCGCGGTCATGCCCTGCAGCAGCGACGCCGCCGCGTCCTCCAGCCCGACGCCGTCCGGGACGGGGACGGCCCGCTCCACCGGGACGACGGCCTGTGCCGCGTAGGCGCCGTGCACGTCGGCCCAGGCGACGCGGTCGCCGACCGAGAACTCGCGGACGCCCTCGCCGACGGCCGTGACCGTGCCGGCCGCCTCCATGCCCGGCGTGTACGGGAGGTCGTGCGGGTAGGCGCCCGTCCGGAAGTACACGTCGATGAAGTTGACGCCCGCCGCCGCCACGTCGACAAGTACCTCGCCGGGGCCCGGCTCGGGAGCGGGACGCTCCGCGGGCTCCAGGACCTCGGGTCCGCCGTTCCGGGTGATGACGATCGCGCGCATGCGCCCTCCTGCTGCTCGATGGCCGGCGATCAAGGAGAACCCGGAGCCGCCGGCGGTTGTTCCGGGGTGGGCCCCGGTTCCCGCTCAGACCCAGTCGCGCATCGTGCGGCCCGCGACGGTGACGGCCTCCTCGACGCGGGCCGCGACCGTCCCGGCGTCCCAGATCTCCCGGCGGGCGCACTCCTCGAACGCGACCTTCACCGCCGCCAGGTAGAACGCGACGAGGATCCGGGGCCGCAGGTCCTCCGCCGGGTCCACGCCCTCGCGGCGGGCGATCTCGGCGGCCAGCGCCTCCGCCGACGCCGAGTAGCGCGCCATCTGCGCGGCCATCAGCGACGGCGTCGACTCGATCACCTGCCGGACGCGGCGGAACCGGACGCTCTCCGCCGGGTCGCCCTCGGCGATCGTCTCCAGCACGACGCGCAGCGACTCGAACAGCGCGGCGAAGGGCCGCTCCCCGGGCGGGCGGGCCGCGAGCGCCTCGCCGAGCAGCTGGTCGTGCTCGGCGAGGAAAACGGTGACGACGTCCTCCTTGGTGGCGAAGTAGCGGAAGAAGGTCCGCTGCGACACCTCCACCGCCGCCACGATCTCGTCGATCGTCGTGGCCTCGTAGCCCTTGGCGAGGAACAGCTCCAGGGCGGCGTCGATGAGCGCGATCCGGGTCCGCTGCTTCTTGCGCTCGCGGAGGCCGGCCAGCGCGCGCTCCTGCGCCGACGAGGTGCCGTGTGTGGGGCCGGACGGGTCGCCGGCGGGGACGGCGCTCATCGGCTCGCTCCTTCTATCTGCCTGGCATGGGCACATGATGCCCGTCTCACAGAGGCTTCTATCACGGACGGACCCTCCGGATGCGCGGCGGGTTCCGCCCGCTGGAAGGTCCGTCGCGCGACGGGCGCGCACGCGCTCGCGGGGGACCATTTTCGCGGGTCCGGGAAACACCCGGCCCACTCTCCGGATTCCCCCTCCGCGATCGCGGCCGACCGGTCATGCTGAAGTCCGGTCACCATTCGTCGCCGGATGATCGCCCAAGGTCATGCGGGGCGCGGACCGTTGGTGAGGCGGCTGATGTGTCTGTAGTGGGTGGGCGGGAGACCGCCGAGGCGCGCCGGCGTCACCTCGCGGCGCTCGCCCGCGAGGTCGAGGCCCGGGGGCTCGCGTGGCGGTTCGCCGGGCCGGACGAGTCGCTGCTGGCCGTCTACGGCCCGCGGACGCGGCGCCGGGTGATGGTCGTCGCGACCCCCGCCGGCGAGGGCTGGTCCTACCTGTGGCCGGGCGGCGGCATCGCCGACGTGGCCGACGCGGAGGGCGCCGCCGACGAACTGACCCGGCTGCTGACCTGATCCCGCCTTGCTCCCGGGGCGGCGGCTTCCCTAGACTCCGAGGCGAACGTTTGTTCGAACGTCCGCATGTCCTTCCCCCGTGCGGTGTGCGCGAGGGGGAGGCAGATGACACGCGTGTTCGGCGATCCGGTCGAGGTCTGGGTGAGCGACGGCCGTCCGGTCCGGTTCGTCTGGCGCGGCCGGCTCTACGCCGTGCGGCGGGTGCTGGAGCACTGGGTCACGACCCGTGACTGGTGGCGGGAGCAGCAGCCCGCCGGCGAGGCCACCGGGGAGCGGGAGTTCTGGCGGGTCGAGGCGACCCCGGACAGGGAGATCGGCGTCTACGAGCTGCGTTATGACGCCGCCGGCGACAGCTGGCTGCTCTCCCGGGTATGGGACTGACGTGCACATTCATGTCGCTTCGTGCTATTCGCTCCGCTACGGCGTCGCCCCGCCGGCGGCGCTGGCGGAGCGCGCGGCCGGCCTCGGCATGGAGACGCTCGCGCTGACCGACCGCGACGGGCTGTACGGCGCCGTCCGGCACGTCCTGGCATGCGCGGACGCGGGCATCGGGGCGGTCGTCGGGGCCGATCTCCGGGTCGTCTCCACCGGCGAGGAGCGCGTCGTGGTGCTCGCCGAGGGCCGGGCCGGGTGGCGGTCGCTGTGCCGGCTGGTGTCGGCGGCGCACGCGGCGGGCGGGCGCGGGAACCCGGTGGTGACGCGGGAGATGGTCGGCGCGCACGCCGAGGGGCTGATCGTGCTGCTCGGCCCGGCGTCCGACGTGGGGCGCGCGGTCGCCGGGCGGCGCCCCGACGTCGCGGCGGCGCGGCTGGACGCCTGGCGCGCCACCGCCGAGACCGCGGTGGAGATCGTGAACCACCACGGCCGGGGCGACGGGCCGCACGCGGCGCGGATGCTCGCGCTCGCCCGCGCCGCCGGGGTGCCCGCGGTGCTCGGCAACGCCGTCCGCTACCTGGAGCCCGCCGACCACCCTGTCGCGCAGGTGCTGGACGTCACCCGCAAGCTCGTCCCGCTGGACCGGCGCCACCTGGAGGACCAGACCGGGCACGCCTACCTGAAATCGGTCCCGCAGCTGCGGCGGGCGGCGGAGCTCGCCTGCGGCCCGGACGAGGCGGACGCGCTGCTCGCGGCGACGCGGCGGCTGTCCGAGCGCTGCGTCCTGGACCCCGGCCGCGACCTCGGCATGGACGACGTCCACCTGCCCGCCGCCGGCGACGACCCGTACGCGCGGCTCGCCGCCCGCTGCGCGGACGGGATGGCCCGGCGCGGGCTCGCCGGCTCGGCGCGGGCCGCCGGGCGGCTGGAGGCCGAGCTCGGCGTCATCGCCCGCAAGGGCCTGGCCTCCTACTTCCTCACGGTCGCCGACGCCGCCGCGCTGATCAGGGAGCGCGGCATCCGCTGCGCGATCCGCGGCTCCGGCGCGGGCAGCCTGGTCAACTACCTGCTCGGTATCGGCGACCTCGACCCGCTGCGCCACGACCTGCTCATGGAGCGGTTCCTCGCCGACAGCCGGGAGGGGCTGCCCGACATCGACCTGGACGTGGAGTCCGCGCGGCGGCTGGAGGCGTACCAGGCGCTGTTCGACCGGTTCGGCGCCGAGAGAACGGCGTGCGTGTCGATGATGGAGACCTACCGGGCGCGCAGCGCGCTCCGCGACGTCGGCAACGCCCTCGGGCTCCCGCCCGCCGAGATCGACGCGATCGCCAAGGCGTTCCCGCGGATCCGGGCGAGCCAGATCCGCACGGCGCTGGACGACCTGCCCGAGCTGCGGCAGAGCAACCTCGCGGCGGGCCGGCTGGAGGTGCTGTTCCGGATCGCCGAGCGGCTGGACGGCCTGCCCCGCCACATCGCCATGCACCCGTGCGGCGTCCTGCTGTCGAACCCGACCCTGCGGGACCGGACGCCGATCGAGCAGGCCGCCGTCGGGTTCCCGATGAGCCAGTTCGACAAGGACGACGTCGAGACGATGGGGCTGCTGAAGCTCGACGTCCTCGGCGTCCGGATGCAGTCGGCGATGGCGCACGCGGTCGCGGAGGCCGCGCGGGTGTCGGGGGAGCGGATCGTGCTGGAGGACGTCCCGCGCGACGACCCCGCGACGTTCGCGCTGATCCGCACGTCCCGGACGCTCGGCTGCTTCCAGATCGAGTCGCCCGGCCAGCGCGACCTGATCGGCCGGCTCCAGCCCCGCGACCTGGACGACCTGGTGATCGACATCTCGCTGTTCCGGCCCGGACCGGTCAACTCCGACATGGTGTCGCCGTTCCTGGAGGCCCGCGCCGGGACCCGCGAGCCCGCCTACCCGCATCCCGACCTCGAACCGGCGCTGCGGGAGAGCCTCGGCGTGGTCGTGTTCCACGAGCAGGTGCTCCGCGTCATCGACGTGATGACCGGGTGCGGGCTGTCGCGGGCGGAGGCGGCGCGGCGGAGCCTCGGCGGCGAGCGGGGCCAGGCCGTCGTCGGCGCCTGGTTCCGGGAGCGGGCGCTGGCACGCGGCTACGACGCGGCCACCGTCGACGGCGTCTGGCGGATGCTGACCGCGTTCGGCGCGTTCGGCTTCTGCAAGGCGCACGCGGCGTCGTTCGCGCTGCCCACCTACCAGTCGGCCTGGCTGAAGCGGCACCATCCGGCCGCCTTCTACGCGGGCGTCCTCACCCATGACCCCGGCATGTACCCCAAGCGGGTCATCCTCGACGACGCGCGGCACTTCGGCGTGCCGATCCTGCCGCTGGACGTCAACCGGTCGGCCGCCGCCTGGCACGCCGAACCCGTCTCGGCGGGCGGCCCGGCCGGGATCCGGGTCGCGCTGAGCGAGGTCAAGGGCATCTCCGAGGCCGAGGTCGGGAAGATCGTCGAGGCGCGGCCGTACGCGTCGCTGGGCGACTTCTGGCGCCGCGCCCGCGTCTCCCGCCCGACCGCCGAGCGGCTCGTGCTGGCCGGGGCGTTCGACGCCGTCCACGACCGGGTCCCGCGCCGCGACCTGCTCTGCCGCGTCGGCGCCCTCGACCGCGCCACCGCCCGTGCGGCCCCGGTCGAGGGGCAGCTCGCCCTCGCCGACGACGCCGGGCTGGAGCTCGACCTCGCCGAGGAGATCCCGGCGGGGGAGCTGCCGCCGATGACGCCGGCCGAGGTCGTCGAGGCGGAGCTGGACATCCTCGGCATGGACGTCAGCCGGCACGTGCTGACCTTCTACGCCGGGCTGCTCGCCGCGCTCGGCGTGGTCCGCGCCGCCGACCTGCCGGGGCGTCCCGCCGGGAGCGAGGTCCTGGTCGCCGGGGTGAAGGTCGCCACGCAGACCCCGGCGGTGCGGTCCGGGCAGCGGGTCATCTTCGCCACGCTGGACGACGCGACCGGCCCCGTCGACCTCACGTTCTTCGAGTCGGTGCAGGACCGGTGCGCCGCCACGGTGTTCGGCTCCTGGCTGCTCGTCGCCCGGGGCCGCGTCCGCCATGCCGGTGACTCCGCCGTCTCGATCACCGCGAACGCCTGCTGGGACCTGAACGCCCTGAACGAGGAGTGGCGCCGCGGCGGGCCCGACGCCCTCCGCGCCGCGCTGCGGGGCGCCGCGCCGCGGGGCCGGCCGGTGGGGCGCCGGATCGTCCAGCCGACGGGCTTCGCGATGTCGCCGTACTCCGACATCGGCCACGCGGGCCCGGCCGTCAAGCGCCCGCCGCGGGCCGCGCTCTGGCACGCCAGCCCCGGTTCCTCCGGCTCCTAGCCGGAGCGGGGCGGGCCGCCGGGGCTAGGTGTCGCGGGTGATCTGGAGGCGGGTGATCTGGAAGACGGTGGCCATGCACAGCGCGGCGGCCAGCGCCTGGAACGCGGCGGCGGCGACGCCGACGTGGACGTCGAAGCGCGCCTCGGCGAGGGTGTCGACGCTGCCGTGCGTGAACGCGCGGCCGAGGAGCAGGCCGAGCAGGGCGCAGCACCACCAGGCCGCCACGACGAGCCCGGCGGCCTGGCGCTCGGCCGTCCGGTACCGGCCGCTGTTCACCCACACCTCGTAGACCATCCGGGGCGGCAGCCACAGGTTGACGACCGGCATGAACCAGCCGAGCAGCACCCAGGAGCGGTGGTGGCGGTGCGGGCCCGGCGACTGCCGGAACGCCCGCCACAGCCAGGTCAGGTAGAGCAGCCCGGTCACCCCGGCCATGATCGCGGCGATCGTGAACACGTCGGCGTACGGGGCGAGGGCCTGGCCGGTGGCCGCCGGGTCGTAGCTGTCGTGCGTCGCCCCGCGCAGCGGGTGCGCGAGCCGCAGCAGGCTGATCCCCGAGCCGAGCGCGACGAACGCGTTGAACCCGAGCAGCATGAACACGGCCGTGCCGACCGCGCGGAAGTCCCGGCGGCGCGCCCACGCGCCGCAGCCGGGGCACCGGTCGACCTCCGTCGGGATGATGTCGCCGCACAGCGCGCACGGCATGGTCCACCTCCCTGGTCTCATGGCTCGCTCGCTGTCACCCGGTTCTCGCCCACCGGCCCTCGCGGGTCGCCGGTCTTTGCTTTTCGCTGCTTCGGATACTACGTACGTTTGACTCGCGCGACCCCACGCGGGTTCGCGGTCTCACCGGATCGTCACATCTGGAACACGAACCGTGTGGCGGCGAAGGCCAAGGCGGCGGTGACGGCGGCCCAGGCGGCGAGCCGGCCGAGGCCACCTGTGGACAGCAGCCGCTCCGGCCGGAACCGCGTGACGGCCAGCAGGCCCCACCACTCGGCGGCCAGCGCGACCGTCGCGTGCAGCGAGCCGAAGCCGATCAGCGCGAAGAGCAGGACGACGCCCGCCGGGGTCGCGGTGTGCGCGAACAGCGCCGGGCCTCGGGCGGGCCCGGGCAGGCCGCGGCGCAGCCCGGCGAGGACGGCGCCCCAGCCGGCGGCGCACAGCGCCCAGACGACGAGGACGGCGACGGGCAGCCCGTTCAGCGATTCCGGTGCCAGTGCCGTGTCCCTTCCCCCGAGTGCCCCCCGTCCGCGTTCCCGCCCCACATGCCTGTGGCGGGGCGGTCAGATCATGAGGCCCGACTCCCATGCCCAGGCGGCCGTCTCCACCCGGTTCCGGGTGCCCAGCTTGCGGTGGACGCTCCCGAGATGCGTCTTGACCGTGGACAGCGACACGAACAGCTCGCCCGCGATCTCCTCGTTCGTCCGCCCGCGCGCGACCCGCTTCACCACGTCCAGCTCCCGGTCGGTGAGCGGCTCGCGGGGCGGCGCCGCGGCCGGGCGGGGCCGCGCCAGCCGCTCCAGCAGCCGCACGGTGATGGACGGCGACACCAGCGACCCGCCGCTCGCCGCCGCGCGGACCGCCTCCACCAGCAGCGCGGGGCCGCTGTCCTTCAGCAGGAACCCGACCGCGCCGCCGCGCAGCGCCCCGTACACGTACTCGTCCATGTCGAACGTCGTGACGATCACCACGCGGAGCGGGTCGGGGACGCCCGGACCGGCCAGCGCGCGGGTCGCCGCCAGCCCGTCCATCACCGGCATCCTGATGTCGAACAGGCACACGTCGGGACGGAGCCGGCGGGCCAGCGCGACGGCCGCGGCGCCGTCGGCGGCCTCCCCGACCACGGTCATGTCGGGCTGCGAGTCGACGATCATCCGGAACCCGGTCCGGACCATCTCCTGGTCGTCGGCGACGAGGACGCGGATGCTCACCCGGCCGATTCTGTCAGCTCCCGCCGGACCGCCGCTCCCCGGCCGGGAGCACCGCGACGACCTCCCAGCCGCCCTCGGGGCGCGGGCCCGCGCGCAGCCGCCCGCCCGCCGCGCCGACCCGCTCCGCCAGCCCGGTGAGCCCGAACCCGCCGGACGGCAGCCGCCGGCCGCGGCCCCGCCCGTCGTCGCGCACCGCCACCTCGACGTCGGCGCCCGCCCGCCCGAGCGTGACCCGCACGGTCGCGGCGTCGGCGGCGTGCTTGCGGATGTTGGTCAGCGCCTCCTGCACCACCCGGTGCGCCGACGCCGCCACCTCCGGTGGCAGCGCGCCGAGGTCGGGCGCGAGCGTCAGCGTCGCCGGCGGGTGGGCGAACCCGGCGACGAGGTCGCGGAGCTGCCCGAGGTCGCCGACGGGGCGGGTGGCGGCGCCGCCGTCGGGGAGGGCGTCCCCGTCCGGGGCGTTGACGTGCTGCGCGTCCCGCAGCAGGCCGACCATGCGGCGCATCGAGGTCAGCGCCTCGGTGCCGGCCTTCTCGATGCCGCCGAACATGCGGTCCAGGTCCTCCGGCGACTGGCCCGCGCCCGCCTGCGCCGCGAACCGCGCCGCCTGCGCCTGGACGACGATGCCCGTCACGTGGTGGGCGACGAAGTCGTGCAGGTCGCGGGCCAGCTCCAGCCGCTCGTCCCGGCGCGCCGCCGCGAGCGACCGGGACCGCCGGGCGTCCAGCGCCCGCAGGTACAGGCCGATGCCGAGGGCGATCGACACGGTGATGCCGAGCGGCGCGCTGATCAGCGCCCCGGCGAGCGCCGACCAGCGCAGCGGCGTCGCCAGCACCGCGGCGCCGAGCAGCGCCGCCAGCGGGACGAGGTGCTCGCGGCGCGCCTTCCACATCGTCCGGCTGATGGCGATCAGCAGTCCGCCGACCTCCGCGAGCACGCTCGGCGCGGTGTAGTCGGGGCGCACCGCGAGCCCGAGGTACAGGGTGCTGGACGCCGACAGCGCCCCCGCCGCGACCGCCCACGGGACGACCCGCCCGTCCACGGCCGCGACGCTGGCGACGGCCGCGACGACCAGCAGCCACAGGGTGGGCATGTCCCGCACCATCGCGACCAGGCAGCCGAGCAGGTACAGGCCCGCGAAGCCCAGGTACGCGGCGCGCATCAGGCAGCCGCCCACCGAATGGATGCGGTCCAGCCGTGTCCCCAGGTCGCTCACGGTGATGCAGGGTACGGCCTGCCGGGGACCCGCCGGATCGGCCGAACGGCCGATCCCGGGCCGGCGAGGCCCCCGGCCCGCCGTCGCGCTCCGTGATCATCGGCGCCTCGCGCCCGCCGGACCGCTCGAATAAAGGTTCGAAAATGTCAGAGGTGCCCCGTAGCGTTGACCTTGTGATTTGGGAGACACCTGGGAACAGGCGTCGAACCGAGTGGCTTGTAACCACGTACCTAGGGGTATGTGACTGACGGTGGCACCCGCAGAGGCGCGGGCGCCACCGGGTCAAGGAAGGGGTGTTGGCAGTGAGCGCAGCGACCGGCACGTTCCATCTCTCCCACCCGCGGCTGGACGGACCCGCCGAGCGGACCGTCGTCGAGCCGTGGCTCACCGAGCTCTCCCATGCGACGCTGAACGCCTACACCGACCCCGAGCCGTCGCTGGCCGCGGTCGAGGCCCTGCCCTTGCGTCCGCAGCCCGCGCCGGCCCGCCGCGTCGCCGTGGCGGCCTGACCAAGCCACCGGAAGGGGATCGGGCATCGTCCCGATCCCCTTTTCCCGGCCCTGCTGTCTCATATATTGATACATGATTCTCAAACTATGAGAAGCGAGCGTACGGTGGGGGGCACCGAGGACAGAGAGGTGATCCCGATGCCGGCCTACACCCACGGCCACCACGAGAGCGTCCTGAGCTCCCACCAGTGGCGCACGGTCGAGAACTCCGCCGCCCACCTGATCGAGCACCTGCGCCCCGGCCTGTCGGTCCTGGACGTCGGCTGCGGCCCCGGCACGATCACCGCCGGCCTGGCCGAACGCGTCGCCCCCGGCCGCGTCGTCGCCGCCGACGCCGCCGAGTCCGTGCTGGACGAGGCGCGCAAGAGCACCGCCGCCCTGGCCAACGTCGAGTTCGCGGTGGCCGACGTCCACGCGCTGGACTACCCCGACGGCACCTTCGACGTCGTCCACGCCCACCAGGTGCTCCAGCACGTCGCCGACCCCGTCCAGGCACTGCGCGAGATGCGCCGCGTCACCCGGCCCGGCGGCATCGTCGCCGCGCGCGACGCCGACTTCGGCGCCATGGTCTGGTACCCGGAGCCGCCCGGCATGGACGCCTGGCTGCCCATCTACTACAAGGTGGCGCGCGGCAACGGCGGCGAGCCCGACGCGGGCAGGCGCCTGGTCTCCTGGGCCCGCGCCGCCGGCTTCACCGACGTCACCGCGTCCGCCTCGTCCTGGTGCTACGCCACCCCTGCGGAGCGCGAATGGTGGAGCGAGTCCTGGGGCGGCCGCATGGTCCGGTCCTCGGTGGCCGACCACGCCGTGGCCGGCGGCCACGCGACCCGCGACGAACTGGACCGCGTCTACGCGGGCTGGAAGTCCTGGGCCGCCGCCGAGGACGGCTGGTTCTCCGTCACCCACGGCGAGGTGATCTGCCGCGCCTGACCCTCACATCGCCCAGCGCCGGAACCCGCCCTCGGAGTTGACGACCTGGCCGGTGATCCAGTGGCCCTCGTCCGACACCAGCCAGCGCACGAGCCGGGCCACGTCGTCCGGCGCGCCCCAGCGCCCGAACGGCAGCGCCCGTCCGACCCGCTCGGTCAGCTCCTCATCCGCCCAGCCGGTGTCCACCGGGCCCGGATTGACGGCGTTCACGGTGATCTTCCGGTCGGCCAGCGCGTCGGCCAGCGTCAGCGTCATCTGCTGGATCGCGCCCTTGCTGACCGCGTAGGGGATCTCCCGCACCATCGGCCCGAGGTGCTGGCCCGAGGTGAACAGCACGATCCGCCCGCCCGGGCGCGCGTCGTCGTGCGCGGCGGCGAACGCCTGGGCGAGCAGGACGCTCGCCCGCGCGTTCACCGCCCAGCACAGGTCCAGCTCCGCCGCCGTCACCTCGCCGAGCGTCCCGAGGGCGCTGCGGGCGTGGTTGGCGACGACGGCGTCCACCGCGCCGAACCGCTCCACCGCCTCCCGGACGACCCGCCCGGGCGCGTCCGGCTCGGCGAAGTCCGCGGCGACATGGGCGAGGCGGGGGCCGGTCCCGCCGAGCGCCGCCAGGACGTCCTCGACGGGCTCGGCGCCCCACGGCTGCTCCTCGTCGTGCGGCGTCCACGACTGCGCCAGCACGCTCGCGCCCGCGGCGAGCAGCTCCCGGGCGATCGCGAACCCGATCCCCGCCCGCCGGCCCACGCCGGTCACCACCGCCACCCGCCCGGCGAGCGGTTCCATGATCGTCATGCCCCCAGGGTAGGCGGGGGCGGGCGGTCAGAAGGGGTCGGTGAGGTCGCCCAGCTTGTCGGTCAGCTCCAGGTTGTGGGAGTAGTCGACGGGGACGGTGACGACGGAGACGGCGTCCTCGGCCAGCGCCTTGCGGAGGGTGGGCAGCAGCTCGCCGGCGGACTCCACGCGGTACCCGTTGGCGCCGAAGCTCTCCGCGTACTTCACGAAGTCGGGGTTGCCGAACGCGACGTGGGAGCTGCGGCCGAGTTCGAGGTCCATCTTCCAGCCGATCAGGCCGTAGGCGGAGTCGTCCCAGATCAGCACGGTGATCGGGATGTTCTCGCGGACGGCGGTCTCCAGCTCCTGCGAGTTCATCAGGAACGCGCCGTCGCCGGTCGCGGCGAGCACGCGGCGGTCGGGGCGGGCGAGCTTGGCGGCGATCGCGCCCGGCACGGCGAAGCCCATCGACGACAGGCCGTTGGAGACCAGCAGCGTGTTCGGCTCGTAGGTCGGGTACATGCGCGCCATCCACATCTTCACCGCGCCGGTGTCGGCGAGGACGATGTCCTCGCGGCCCATGGCGGCGCGGATGTCGGCGACGACGCGGCGCGGCGACAGCGGGTGGCCGTCCTCGGCGGCGCCCTCGGCGAGCTCCTCGCGGAGCAGCTCGCGGATCCGGCGGCTCGTCGGCGGACGGCGGTGGGCGCGGTCCGCCCCGGTGTCGCGGTCCGCCCCGGTGTCGTCGAAGCGGCGGTGCACCGCGTCGGCGAGCGCGTACAGCGACCGGGAGACGTCGCCCTGGATGCCGACCTCGACCGGGTAGTGCTCGTCGACCTCGGCGGGGAACTGGTGGATGTGGATGATCTTCTTGTCGGCGGTGGGGTTGACCTTGACGGGGTCGAACTCCTGGAGCTCGTAGCCGACGGCGATCAGCACGTCCGCCTCGTCGAAGCCGAAGCTGACGTAGTCGCGCCGCATGAAGCCGACGGCGCCGAGGGCGTTGCGGTGGTCGTCGGGGAAGACGCCCTTGCCGTTGAACGTGGTCGCGACCGGCAGGCCGAGGTGCTCGGAGAAGTGGACCAGCGCGGCGCTCGCGCCGGCGCGGGTGGCGCCGTGCCCGGCGAGGACGATCGGCCGCCGGGCGAGCGCGAGCACGTCGGCGGCGCGGGCGATCTGGGACGGCGACGGCTCCTGCGCCCGGACGGTGTTCACCGGCAGCGGCGCGAGGCCCGGGTCGACCTCCGCCGCCTCGACGTCCTCGGGGATGGCGAGGTAGACGGCGCCGGGCCGCTCGGTCTGCGCGGTCTTGAACGCCTTGCGCACCATCTCCGGCAGCGCCTCGGCGCGCGGCGCCAGCTCCGCCCACTTGGTGATCGGCCGGAACAGCGACACCAGGTCGATGATCTGGTGCGACTCCTTGTAGATGCGGTCCAGCCCGACCTGCGCGGAGATCGCCACGACGGGCGTGCTGTTGGTGGTGGCGTCCGCGACGCCGAGCTGCAGGTTGATCGCGCCGGGCCCGAGGGTCGCGGACGCCACCCCGGCGCGGCCGGTGAGCCGGCCGTAGATCTCCGCCATGAACGCGGCGGCCTGCTCGTGCCGGACGAGGACGTAGCGGATCGACGAGTCGTTCAGGGCGTCGACGAAGTGGATGTTCTCCTCGCCGGGAATGCCGAAGACGTACTCGACCCCCTCCGCCTCAAGGGTCCTGACGAGCAGCCGGGCGGCGGTCTCCTGCGTGGACATCGTGTGTCCCATCTCCAGTCCGCGAATCGTGGTGCGTGTCTCTGGGTGCCTTCGGTGCAGCACCCGGAGACATGCCTCGATTCCGCGCGGTGATGTGCAGTTGATCTCGTCGAGGACCGCCGTCGGCCGGCGGCGGCGGTTCTCAGGGGCGGCGGCGGTTCTCAGGAGTCGGCCAGGTCCTTGAGGGCGCGCAGGGTCGGCTCGTCCCGCACCCCGGCGATCAGCACGGTGCTGACCGGGCTGTCGCGCCAGAGCTGGAGCCGCTCCTTGATCCGGCCGAGCGGGCCGAGCAGGGAGATGGCGTCGGCCAGCTCGTCCGGCACGGCCTTGAACGCCTCGTCGCGGCGGCCGGCCAGGAACAGCTCCTGGACGCGCTGGGCCTGCTCCGCGAAGCCGAGCCGGCCGATCAGGTCGAGGTGGAAGTTGCGGTCCTTGGCGCCCATCCCGCCGATGTAGAACGCGAGCGGCATCTTGGCGAACTCCAGCGCCGAGGCGAGGTCGTCGGTGACGATCGTGGTGACGGTCGCGGCGATCTCGAAGCCGTCCGGGCGGTTCGCGAGCGACGCGCCGAAGACGGAGTCGATCTGCTGCGGGTCGACGAACAGCGGCAGCCAGCCCTGCGCGACCTCGGTGGACAGCGCGACGTTCTTCGGCCCCTCGGCGCCCAGGTAGACGGGGATCTCCGACCGGACGGGGTGCACGATCGACTTCAGCGGCTTGCCGAGCCCGGCGCCGCCGGGGTAGGGCAGCGGGTAGTGCGGGCCCTCGCTGGTCACCGGGCCCTTCCGGCGCCAGATCTGGCGGACGATGTCGAGGTACTCGCGGGTGCGGGCGAGCGGCTTCGGGAACGGCTGCCCGTACCAGCCCTCGACGACCTGCGGCCCGGACGCGCCGAGGCCGAGGATCACCCGTCCGCCGGACAGCGCGTCCAGGGTGAGCGCGTGCATCGCGGTGGCCGCCGGGGTGCGCGCCGACATCTGCACGACGGCGGTGCCGAGCTTGATCCGGGAGGTGCGGGCGGCGTACCAGGCCAGCGGGGTGAACGCGTCGGAGCCGTACGCCTCGGCGGTGAACACCGAGTCGTAGCCGCAGCGCTCGGCGGCCAGCACCGTCTCGGTCTGGTCGTCGGGTTCGCCCTGCCAGTAGCCGACGTTGATGCCGAGCTTGAGTTCCGCGGTCACGTTCACCCTCCGGTTGTCGACGCACCGCGATACTAGAACACGTTCTAGTTTCTCGGAAGGGGGGACCGGTGGGCGGACGCGCCCGGGGGCCGCGGCGGGCGCGTCGCCCGCCACGGCCCCCGGCCGGTCGCTAGCTCTCCTTGATCGCGTCCAGCAGGCCCCGCCAGGCGGCCGGCGTCAGCACCAGGGCCGGTCCGGCGGGATCCTTGGAGTCGCGCACCGCGCGGAGGGTGCGGGTCAGTGGCGCCACCTCGACGCACTGGTCACCGCTACCGCTGCGGGACGACTTGCGCCAGACGGCGCCGGTGAGTTCGCGCTGCAGGTTGGTCACGGGCTGCTCCTTGCTGCCTCGGCTATGAGGTGCGCGGAATCCTCGGGGGACAGGGCGTCCGCCTCGATGCGATCGAAGCGGTCCCTATGCTTCGCTATTTCCTCGGCGCTCTCAAGGTAAACGTCACCCATAGTGCCCTCGACGTAGGCGATATCGGGGTCTGCGGGGTCTGGATACGACAATATGGTGAAACGTCCGTCTAGGCCCGCATGCGCCGCTGCTGTATACGGAAGTACCTGAATCGTCACGGTTGGGTGGGTCTGCACGATGGCGGCGAGCGACTCCAGCTGCGCCCGCATCACCTCCTCGCCGCCGATCGGGCGGTGCAGCACCGCCTCGTCGAAGATGACCTGGAGGCGCGGCGCGTCGGCGCGGTCCAGCAGCGCCTGCCTGATCTTGCGGGCGGCGATGCGGCGCTCGATGTCCTCCTGGGCGGGCAGCAGCCGGCCCGCCGTGATCACGGCGCGGGAGTACGGCTCGGTCTGCAGCAGCCCGTGCACGAGCTGCGGGTCCCAGGTGCGGATGTGGGACGCCTCGTCCTCCAGTGCGACGTAGCTGCCGGCGAAGACGTCCTGGTAGGCGGTCCACCAGCCGCGCTGGCCCGCCTGCCGGGCGAGGGTGATGAGCGCGTCGCGGTCCGGGCTCGGGACCCCGTAGAGGTCGAGGATGTCGGCGATGTCGCCGGGCTTCGGGCGGGTCTGGCTGGTCTCGAGGCGGGAGACGGTGGCGCGCGACCAGTCCAGCCGGTCCGCCACCTCCTGCAGGGTCAGGCCCTGCTCCTCGCGCAGCTTGCGGAGCTCCCGCGCGAGGCGGCGGCCACGGACGGTGGGGCGGTAAGTCATGGCAGTGGAGTCTTGCGACTCTCGCCGCCCGTCACAACGCGATTGGCCAACCCCGCGCTCCGTGCGGGGCAATTCCGGGAAGAGGCTTGCGATCGTGAGAATCTCACGAGAGTCTTGGATCCGTGACCGCCTGAGGACCGACAGTGACGGTGGGCGGTCGTGTGCCCGGGCACCTTGACCACGGGAGGACCCGTGAAGAGCACGCCGGCCGATCCGACGGCGGACGTCATGACCGATCCATCGACCATCACCGACACGGAGAGCCTGCCCTGCACCGCGCGGGACGGCGACACCGCGCGGGACGGCGGCGACGCCTCCGGCGACGGCATGCCCGGCTGGGTGTGGGCGCTGCCGGGCGGCCCCGGCTGCGCCGGCCACGCCCGCCGCGTGCTGCGCGACGCGCTCGCCTCGCTCGGCGTGCCGCCGGACGCCGTCGCCGACGCGCTGCTCATGGTCAGCGAGCTGGCGACCAACGCCTACCAGCACGCCGGCGGGCACGGGCCCCACGAGCTGTGGCTCTACCAGGGCGGCGGCCGGGCGCGGGAGATCCGCTGCGCGGTCTTCGACGCGTTCGCCGACGCCGCCCTGCCCGGCTACTCGTGGACGTCCGGCGACTGCGGGCGCGGGCTCAGCATCGTCCGGGAGCTGTCCGGCGGGCGCTGGGGGCTGCGGCGCACGCTCTCGCGGCTGGGGCCGTCCGTGCGCGGCAAGGCCGTCTGGTTCGCCGTCCCGGGCGCGGCCTTCTCGTCCTGAGCGCGTCCCGGGCCCGTGCTGAGGCTCGTCCCGGGCCCGTGCTGAGCGGGCCCGGGGTCAGTCCTTCTCCAGGGCGGGCCCGATGTCGCTGACCAGCGCCAGCAGCGACCGGGAGAGCAGCGTGTGCACCTGCTCGCGGTCGAGCGTCTTCTCCTGCAGCCACTGCCGCGTCGCCGCGTCCACCAGCCCCGAGTAGACCCGCAGGACGGCCCGCAGCGTCTCCGTCGGCTCCGGCACCCGCAGCACGGCGAGCATGTGCTTGACCGCCTCGTCCTTGAACCGGTTGACGATCCGCAGGAGCTCGGGGTCCTGGCCGAAGCCCTCGGCGTCCAGCGCCGCGAACCAGGTCGTCGCGTTCCGCTCGGCGGTGTCGAGGAACAGGTTCACCAGCAGTTCGACGGACTCGGGCAGCGTCAGCCGGTCGTCCGGCGGCGGGGCCTGCATCGCCGCGGACGCCGTCAGCCCCTGGACGACCTTCAGGAACAGCTCGCGCTTCGTCCCGAAGTAGTAGTGGATCAGGCCGCGCTGCACGCCGGTCTCCCGGGCGATCGCGGCCGTGGACACCTCGGCGTAGGGCAGCTCGGTGAACATCCGCCGAGCGACGGCCAGGATCTGGGCACGCCGTTCGTCCGGGGACAGGCGCTGGTAGCTCACCGTGGCAGCCTATTCTGTGCGGGCGGCCCGCGCCGTGCGGGCGGCGTGAGGGGAGCGCGCGTGAACGGCTTCGAGGAGACCGTGCGCCTCGCCGGCGAGCGGCTCGTCCTCCGCCCGTTCGGCCTGGACGACGCCGCGGTGCTGATCGAGGTGATCCGCGCCGGGGAGGACTTCCTGCCGCCCAACTTCCCGACCGCCCTGGAGGCCGAGCCCATCGCCTGGTTCCTCCAGACGGGCGTCCACAACATTCAGCATCTGGGCCTGGGAATCCATCTCGCGGTGACAGAGCGGTGCACCGGTGACCTTATCGGCACGATCGGGCTGTTCAAGGTGGAGTGGGCACAACTGACGTGCGAGGTCGGCTACGGGATGCGGCCGGCCGCGCGCGGGCGCGGCTACGCGACCGAGGCGCTCGGCTTGATCACCGACTGGGCACTGCACGACTGCGGGCTGTTCCGCGTGGAGCTGCGGGCGATGGTCACCAACCACGCCTCGATCCGCGTCGCGGAGAAGGCCGGCTTCCTGCGCGAGGGCGTCGCGCGCGGCGCCGAGCGCGACGCGGACGGCGTCAACCGCGACATGATCGTGTTCAGCCGGATCGCGACCGATCCGCCGCCTCCCGGCGCGCCGCGGCCGCATCCGGGCGGCGCCTCCGCGAGGCTCGGCGCCGACGACGAGGAGGGACGGCACCAGTGACCGCGACGGATCGGACGCTCGTGATGTACGGGGAGGGCGCGCGCGAGGCGGCCCATCGGATGCTGCCGACGCTGCCGGAGGAGCGCTTCGTCCCGGTCGGCGCGGGAGCGGAGGCGGTCCGCGACGCGGTCGGCGCGGCGGTCGAGGACGGGCTCGCGCAGGTCGTCCTGGTCGCGGGCCTGGGCGAGCAGATCGCCGTGCTGGGCGGCATGACGGGCCTGCTGGAGTCGGTCACGCTCGACATGGACTGCGGGGTCGCGCTGGCCGGGGAGGTGTCGCGGGCGGCGACGCCGCGCGACGTGTACGCGCTGTGGGAGGCGGCGGGCAAGCTCGGGCCGTGCGGCCGGGAGCTGTGCCGCCGGACGGCCGGGGAACTGGAGCGCGTCGCCGCCGAGGCGGCCGGCGCGCAGTCCGGGTCCGCCGCGCCGGTCGCGGCGCAGGTCGTCCTGGTGGACGCGGCGGGCGAGCGCATGGTCGGCATGTACGGGCGGATGGCCCGGTGAGCGCCCGCTAGATCGGTTCGTTGGGGACCGGTTCCGTTCGGGGCCGGCTCGGTAGGCGATTGGCAGGGCAGGGCGATGCTTACGGTCGTCGGCCGCGATGGTTCGCCGCTTTCCGGCGCGGCCGTGGCGGCTTTGGAGAGTGCTGCACTGGTCGTGGGCGAGGCTCGCCTGCTGGACGGCCTGCCGTTGCCGCCGGACGTCCGCAAGGTCGCCGCCGACGACGTGGCCGGGGCCCTGCGGGAGGTCTTGGAAGAGGCCGATGCCGCCGATCAGGACGTCGTGCTCGTCGTGGACGGGGATCCGGGCTACTTCGGCATCGTCCGCGAACTCCTCGAACAGGGGTATGCGCCTGAAGCCATCCCTGCGACGCCGCTGGTGGCGCGGGCTTTCGCCCAGGCGGGGCTGCCCTGGGAAGACGCTGTGGTCGTCTCCGCCAGGGGCGGGCACCTCAGGCAGGCGGTGAACGCGTGCCGTGCCCATCCGAAGGTGGCCGTGCTGACCGGGCCTGGTGCAGGGCCGGCGGAACTGGCGCGCGCGCTGTTCCCGGTGACGCCGCGTTCGTTCGTGGTCTGCGAGGACCTGGGCGGGCCTGGGGAACGGGTCGTGTACGTCCGTCCTGCGGAGGCCACCACTCGTCCATGGAACAGCCCTGATGTGGTGCTCGTCCTGGACAACCGGTACGCCCTGGGGGAAACGGGCTGGGTCTCCGGGCCTCCGCGTACGCCCGCCGGGTGGGCGCTGCCCGCGGACGCGTTCGGCGACGGGTCCGGCGACGTATTCGGCCTGAGCCCGGAGGTCCGGGCGTTCGTGCTGGCGAAGCTCGGTCCGGGCCTAGGCGACATGGTGTGGGACGTGGAGTCGGGCGACGGCTCTGTGGGCATCGAGTGCGCGCGCTTTGGTGCCGCCGTGGTCGCCATGGACCGCGACTACGCGGCGTGTGAGCGCGTCCGGCGGAACGTGCGCCTGCACGGGGTCAAGGTGGCGATGGCGTCCGGGGACGTCCGGTCCGCCGCCGGCCATCTGCCGCAGCCCGACGCCGTGTTCCTCGGGCCTGGGGTGTTCTCAGGGCAGGGCGGGGCGGAGGCCGTCCGGGCGTGCGCCGGGCTGAGCCCGTCCCGTGTCGTCGCTGTTCCCCCGCTCGGCGACGTTCAGGTCATACTGGACATCCTGGATGAGCGCGGCTTCACCTCCGGCGCCGTCCAGCTCCAGGCGGCCCGGCTGACCCCACCGGAGCGGCCGGGAGATCCGGTGGCCGTCGTCTGGGGGGAGCGGGACGTCCCGGCCCCGGCGCGGCGGGCGCCCCGGACGGACCGTCCCATCGAGACGATCCCCGCGCCGCCCGACGAGCCGGACATACCGCCCGGCGCGGCGTGAAACCCTGGTACCCCGTCCGGAAGCAGGCATCCGGAGCACTGGAGGAGCGCAGTTGACCGTCCGTCAGCCCCACCCGATCGAGGTCCGGTCGTACGAGATCCTGCGGTCCCGCGTCGACCTGTCGCCGATGCCGCCGCTGTGGCGCGCCGTCGCCGAGCGGGTGATCCACGCCACCGCCGACCTGGAGTACGCGGTGGACCTGCTGACCAGCGAGGAGCACCTCGCCCGGGGCTGGGCCGCGCTGCGCGGCGGGGCGCCGATCGTCACCGACGAGGGCATGGTCGCCGCCGGGATCACCGCGCGCGAGACGCTCTGCCACGCCGCCGACCCGGCCGCCGCCCGGATGGCGCGCGCCGCCGGCATCCCGCGCTCGGCCGCGGCCGTCCGGCTGTCCTACTCCGAGGTCGGGCCGGGCGCGGTCTGGGTGGTCGGCTCCGCCCCCGAGGCGATCTTCGAGATCATCGCCCGCCGGGTCGAACCGGCGCTGGTCATCGGCATGCCGGTGGGCTTCGTCGGCGCCTGCGAGGCCAAGGAGGCGTTGCGCGCCAGCGGGCTGCCGCAGCTCAGCAACGTCTCGGAGAAGGGCGGCTCCGCGGTCGCCGCGGCCGCCGTCAACGCCCTGCTCTACCACGAGGCGGCCCGCGCATGAGCGCCGCGTACGAGGTCGATCTGCGCCACCACGGCGACGCGGAGGTCGGCGGCGGGCTCGCCGACTTCGCCGTCAACGTCCGCACGGGCATGCCCCCCGCGTGGCTGGCCGAGCGCATCCGGGCGTCCGTCGCGGACCTCGCCGCCTACCCCGACCCGCGCCCGGCCCGCCGGGCGGTCGCGCGGCGGCACGGCAGGTCCGTCGAGGAGGTGCTGCTCACCGCCGGGGCCGCGGAGGCGTTCGTGCTGCTCGCGCGCGTCCTCGCGCCGCGCCGTGCGGTGGTGGTGCACCCGCAGTTCACCGAGCCCGAGGCCGCGCTGCGGGCCGCCGGGCACGAGGTGGAGCGGGTGATCCTCAGCAAGGACTTCACCCTCGACCCCGGGCTCGTCCCAGAGGACGCCGACCTCGTGGTGGTCGGCAACCCGACCAACCCCACGTCGGTCCTGCATCCGGCCGACACCGTCGCCGCCCTCGCCAGGCCCGGCCGGACGGTCGTCGTCGACGAGGCGTTCATGGACGTCGTCCCAGGCGAACCGGAGTCCCTCGCAAGCAGGCTCCCCACCGGCGTCGTGGTCATCCGGTCCCTGACCAAGACATGGGGGCTCGCCGGGCTCCGCGCAGGCTACGTCTTGGCCGACCCCCATTTGGTGGGGCGGCTCGCAGAAGCACAGCCACTCTGGGCCGTGTCCACCCCTGCGCTCGTAGCCGTCGAAGCCTGCTCCTCGCCGGAAGCCGTAGCCGAGGCCGAGGCATGGGCCGTCCAGCTCGGCGAAGAACGCGACCGGCTGGCCGCAGAGCTGACCGGACGCGGCCTGTACGTCGTCCCAGAAGCGCGTGCGTCGTTCCTGTGCCTGTGCGTGCCCGACGCCCTCGGCATCAGGGCGCTCCTACGGCAGCGCGGCTACGCCGTCAGGCGCGGCGACACCTTCCCAGGGCTCGGCTCGGACTGGCTGCGCATCGCCGTTCGCGACCGTCCGTCCAATGACCGGCTGCTCGACGTACTGGGCGAGCTCGGCATCTGACCGCAGAGAGGACGCTGTGAACCTGATCGACGAGACCATCGCCGCCATCGCCCCGCTGGACGAGGCGGCCGTCCGGGACGCCCGCGACCACCAGGCGCGGCTCACCAAGCCGCCCGGGTCCCTCGGCGTCCTGGAGGAGGTGTCGGTCAGGCTCGCCGGGCTGGCCGGGCAGTGCCCGCCGCCGCTGCCCGAACCCGCCGCCGTCGCGGTGTTCGCCGCCGACCACGGCGTGCACGCGCAGGGCGTCACTCCGTGGCCGCAAGAGGTCACCGCGCAGATGGTGGCCAACTTCCTGGCCGGGGGCGCCGTGGTCAACGCGTTCGCCGCCCAGGTCGGCGCCCGCGTCACCGTGGTCGACGTCGGCGTCGCCGCCGAACTGGACGCCGCCCCCGGCCTGCTCCGCCGCAAGATCGCGCCCGGCACCGCCGACATGACGGCCGGGCCCGCGATGACCGCCGAGCAGACCCGCCGCGCCGTCGAGACCGGCATCGGCGTGGCCCGCGCGCTCGTCGCCGAGGGCGCCCGGTGCCTGCTCACCGGGGACATGGGGATCGCCAACACCACCGCGTCCGCCGCGCTGATCGCCGCGTTCACCGGCCTCCCGCCGGAGGACGTCACCGGCCGCGGCACCGGCATCGACGACGCCACCCACGCGCACAAGGTCGCGGTCGTCCGCGCCGCCCTGGACCGGCACGGCCTCGCGCCCGGCCACGGCACGGCGCCGCTGGACGTCCTCGCCGCCGTCGGCGGGCTGGAGCACGCCGCGCTCGCCGGATTCGTCCTCGGCGCGGCCGCGCTGCGCGTCCCGGTCGTCCTCGACGGGGTGATCGCGGGCGCCGCCGCGCTGGCCGCCGCCGCGCTCCGCCCGGACGCCCTCGCCGGGTGCGTCGCCGGGCACCGCTCGGCCGAGCCCGGCCACGCCGCCGCCGTCGCCGCCCTCGGCCTGCGGCCCCTCGTCGACCTGGAACTGCGGCTCGGCGAGGGGACCGGCGCCCTGCTGGCGTTGCCGCTGGTCCAGGGCGCGGTGCGGGTCCTGCACGACGTGGCCACGTTCGACTCCGCCGGGGTCAGCGAGAAGCCCGGCGCGGCCGGGGACGACGCCTCCGGACGGCCGTAGCGGAGTGATCAACGGTTGAGTCACGCTCGGCTATCGACTGAGCGGAGCCCCTCTGCATGGACTCCATATCCCGAGTACCTTTATTCAACAAAGGAACTTGCCGGTCACCGTCGTCCGCAAGCGCCGCGCACGTCCAACGAACCGCACGTCAGCCGCCCACCGCACCCGACCGAGAGAACCATTACGTGCCCCCGTACCTGCTAGGCCTGCGACTCGGCGGGCGACGCGTCCTCGTCGTCGGCGGGGGCCGGGTCGCCCAGCGCCGCGTGCCCGCGCTGCTGGACGCGGGCGCCGAGGTCGTCCTCGTCTCGCCGCACGTCACCGCCACCCTGGAGGGGCTCGCCGAACGCGGCCGGATCACCTGGCACCGGCGGCCCTACAAGCGCGGCGACTGCGCCGGCGCCTGGCTGGTGCAGGCCGTCACCGACGACGCCGCGGTCAACGGCGACGTGGTCGCGGAGGCCGACGCCAAGCGGATCTGGGCGGTGCGGGCCGACGACGCCGAGTCGTCCCCGGCCTGGACGCCCGCCAGCGGGCACGCGGGCGACGCGACCGTGGGCGTGCTGCTCGGCGGCGACCCGCGCCGCGCCGCGGGCATCCGCGACGCCGTGGTGGAGGGGCTCCGCGACGGCGCCCTCGAATCCCGGCACTCCCGGCGCAAGCCCGCCGGCGTCGCGCTCGTCGGCGGCGGCCCCGGCGACCCCGGCCTGATCACCGTGCGCGGGCGGCAGCTGCTCGCCATGGCCGACGTCGTCGTCACCGACCGGCTCGCCCCCGGCGGCCTGCTGGACGAGCTGGCCGCCGACGTCGAGGTGATCGACGCCGCGAAGATCCCCTACGGCCGCACCGTCACCCAGGACCGCATCAACGAGTACCTGGTCGAGCACGCGAAGGCCGGGCGCTTCGTCGTCCGGCTCAAGGGCGGCGACCCGTTCGTGTTCGGCCGCGGCGGCGAGGAGGCCCTGTACTGCGCCCGCCACGGCGTGCCCGTCACGGTCGTCCCCGGCATCACCAGCGCGGTCGCCGTGCCGTCCGCCGCGGGCATCCCGGTCACCCACCGGGGCGTGTCGCAGGAGTTCCACGTCGTCTCCGCGCACGTCCCGCCCGGCCACCCCGACTCCACCGTCGACTGGGCCGGGCTGGGGCGCGCGCGGGGCACGATCGTCCTGCTCATGGCGGTGGAGCGGATGGCGCTCATCGCAGCGGCCCTCATGCGCTATGGTCGATCGTCCGACACGCCGGTGGCCGTGGTACAGGACGGCACGCTCCCCGGCCAGCGGGCGCTGACGGCGACGCTGGGCACGGTGGCCGACGAGATGGCCGCCGCCGAGATCAGGCCCCCGGCGATCGCGGTGGTCGGCGACGTGGTCGCCGTGGCACGAGAGATCGACATGATTCGAGCGGACATGGGACGGGATCCGTGACACCCCCGGCAGAGCGAAGCGCGGTCCACGACGAGGAGGCCGCCGGCCAGGGACGCGGAATCGAGGACTCCGCGCCCGACAACGCCGTGCCCGAGAAGGACGCCGTGCCCGACAAGGACGCCCCCGACACCTCGCAGACCCCCGCCGCCCCCGAAGCCGACGCACCGGAGCGGGACGCCCCGTCCGCCCGGACGAAGGGCAAGGGCCGCCGCCGCGCCGCCCCCCGGACCGGCGGCGGGACGGTCCGCCAGGGCGAGCTGATCCGCGCCCTGACCGCGCTCCGCGACCAGCTCGGCGCGTTCGACCTGCTGCTGGACGTCCCCGGCGTCGAGGAGGCCCGCGAGGCCCGCGACGAGCTGCGCGGCCAGCTGGAGGACTACGTCCTCCCGCGCATCCAGGCCGCCGGCGCGCCGATGCTCGTGGTCCTCGGCGGCTCGACCGGCGCCGGAAAGTCCACCCTGGTCAACACGCTCGTCGGCGCCCGCGTGAGCGCCACCGGCGTGCTGCGCCCCACCACCAGCAGCCCCATCCTCGTCTGCCACCCCGACCACACGGAGTGGTTCATGGAGGGGCCGATGCTGCCCGGCATGGGACGCGTCCGCGGCCCCGCGCCCGACGCCATCGCCGGCGACCAGCTCGTCATCATCGGCAGCGACGTCCTGCCGCCCGGCCTCGCCCTCCTCGACAGCCCCGACTTCGACTCCGTCTTCGAGGACCACTACGAGTTCGCCACCAAGCTGATGGCCGCCGCCGACCTGTGGCTGTGCGTCACCACCGCCGCCCGGTACGCCGACGCCCAGGTGTGGCAGATGCTCCAGCGCGCCAAGGAGAACGGCGCCACGATCGGCGTCGTCCTGTCCCGCGTCCCCGACGGCGCCGGCGCCGAGGTCGTCGAGCACTTCGGCGAGATGCTGGACGAGCACGAGGTCGGCGACGCGCAGCGCTTCACCATCCCCGAGACCCGCATCGAGAACAGCCGGCTCCCCGAGGAGACCGTCGAGGACATCCGCGCCTGGCTGACCGGCGTCGCCGAGGACGCCGAGGACCGCGAGATCGTCATCAGCGACACCCTCGCCGCCGTCCTGGACAGCCTCCGCACCCGCGTCCCCGAGGTCGCCCGGCAGGTCGAGGCGCAGGTCGAGCAGCGCGCCGAGCTGGCCCGCGAGGTCGAGGCCGGCTACGGCACCGCCCTCGCCGAACTGGACGAGGCCACCCGCAACGGCTCCCTGCTGCGCGGCGAGGTCCTCGCCCGCTGGCAGGACTTCGCCGGCACCGGCGACCTGCTGAAGGCCCTGCACGTCCAGCGGTCCCGGCGCGGCCGGGCCGCCGGCCGCCGGGCGGGGCGCCGCAGCCCGGCCCGCGTCCGGGCGCTCAAGGCCGCGCTGCGCAGCGGGCTCGAATCGCTGATCATGTCGTCCGCCGAGCACGGGGCCGAGCAGGTCCTCGCCCGCTGGCGCGACCACCCCGCCGGGCGGCAGGTCCTCGCCGGGACCGACGCCGACCTCGCGCACGTCTCCCCGGAGCTGTCGCGCCGCGTCACCCGGGCCGTCAGCTCCTGGCAGGACCACGTCCAGGAGCTGATCCGCACCGAGGGCGTCACCAAGCGCTCGGTCGCGAAGCTGGTCTCGTTCGACACCGAGGCCGTGTCGCTCGTCCTGATGATCGGCCTGCTCGGCTACGGCACGTCCGACGTCGCCGTCGAGGGCGGCAACAGCGCCGTCCCGCAGCGGCTCCTGAAGGCGCTGTTCGGCGCCGAGTCGCTGCGCGGCATGGGCGCCAAGGCCCGCGCCGACCTGCGCAGCCGCATCGGGATGCTGTTCGACGAGGAGGCCATCAGATTCGGGCAGGTGCTCGACTCCGCGGGCATCCCCGACGAGACCGTCCCCGTCCAGCTGTACCAGGCCACCTACAACCTCGAGGTCGCCCGATGACCACCTCGGCCCTGCCCGCGAACTCGCCGGCCGGCACCGGCGGGATCCCGCTCGCCGACGCGACCGGGCCGGCCCCCGCCGCGCCCGCCCCCGCCGGTCCGCCCGCGCTGGTGGACCGGCTCAACGCCCTCGACCGGCTCGTCCAGACCGGCTACGGGCGGCTCGACCAGCCCGTCCTGGACGAGACGGGCGCGCTGCTCGACCGGGCCGGGCAGCGGCTCCGGCTGTCCGGCGACCACACCGTCGTGACCCTCGCCGGCGGCACCGGCAGCGGCAAGTCCTCCCTGTTCAACGCGATCTGCGGGCTCGAACTGTCGCCCACCGGGATGCGCCGCCCGATGACGTCCAAGGCCCACTCCTGCGTCTGGGGGCTGGACGGCGCCGGCCCGCTGCTCGACTGGCTCGACGTCGACAAGCGGCACCGCTACGCCCGCGCCAGCGCCCTCGACCTGGAGCGCGCCGACGCCGGCCTGCAGGGCCTCGTGCTGATCGACCTGCCCGACCACGACTCCATCCAGGCCGTGCACCGCGCCGAGGTCGACCGGTTCGTCACCATCGCCGACCTGCTGGTCTGGGTCGTCGACCCGCAGAAGTACGCCGACGCCGCCCTGCACCGCAACTACATCGTCCCGTTCGCCCGGCACACCGGCGTCACGCTGATCGTCCTCAACCAGGTCGACCGGCTCGCCCCGCACGAGATCGACGACTGCGTCGCCGACCTGCGCCGCCTCCTGGAGGCCGAGGGCCTCGCCGACCCGCGCATCGTGACCACGTCCGCGGTCGCCGCCGACGGCGTGCACGGGTTCCGGGACGTCCTCATCGACACCGTCGCCGCCCGCCGCGCCCGCACCGAGCGCCTGTCCGCCGACGTCGACCGGGTCGCCGAGCGGTTCACCGCCTACCGCTTCGACGCCGAGCCGCCCACGACCGTCGACGAGAACCGCCGCACCGAGCTGATCCAGGCGTTCACCGACGCCGCCGGCGCGCCCGCCGTCGCCGAGGCGATGGAGAGCGCCTACGAGCTGCGCGCCGCCGACTTCGTCGGCTGGCCCGTCAGCGCCATGATCGCCCGGCTGCGCTCGGACCCGCTGCGCCGGATGCGCCTCACCGAGCTGCGCGAGGAGCTCCGGAACGCCTTCACCGGCCCGGTCGGCGCCCAGCAGGGCGATGTGGACAACGCGCTCCAGAGCGTCACCGAGGGCCTGACCCCCGAGCTCCCCACCCACTGGGGGCGGTCCGTGCGGGCCGCGGCCCGCGCCCACGCCACCGAGATCCCCGAGGCGCTCGGCGAGTCCCTGAAGGCGGCCCTGCCCACCTTCAACACGGTTCCGCGCTGGTGGTGGCTGGTGAAGACCTGGCAGTACTTCCTGATCCTGGTCGCCGTCCTCAGCGTCGTCTGGATCGGCTTCCTCGTCGCCTACGGCCTGCTGGGCGCCGGCGGCGACGACCCGTCCGGCCTCATCGGCCAGGCGGGCCTGATCCCCTATGTGGCGGTCCTGGTCGTGTGCACGCTCGGCATGGGCTGGCTCACGGCGTCCGCCTGCCGCAACCTGGTCGCGCTGTCGTCCGCCAAACACGGCGAGAAGATGGAGCACCACATGCGCCAGGGCATCGAGCACGTCGCGTTCGAGAAGGTCATCGAGCCCATCGAGGACGACCTGGAGGTCTACGCCCGCTTCCGCAAGGACGTGGACGTCGCGCTCGGCTGAGTTATCCACAGTTCCGCGAGGCCCTGGCCGCCGCAGGGCCGCCGCGCCACCGTTGACTCGTAACCGAGGACAACGGAGGACGCAGTGAACGAGGCACACGTCACCATCACCGGCTGGGTCGCCGCCGAACCGCACTACGCCGTCACCGCGAACGGAACCCCCTACCTCTCCCTGCGCGTCGGCTGCACGCCCCGCCGCTTCGACCGCCAGACCAACCAGTGGCAGGACGACGACTCCCTGTTCGTGACCGTCAACTGCTGGCGCAACCTCGCCGAGAACGTCAACGCGTCCGAACTGCGGCGCGGCACACCCGTCCTGCTCACCGGCCGCCTGCGGATCCGCCAGTACGAACGCGCCGACCAGTGGCGCTTCTCCGCCGAGGTGGAGGCCCTCACGCTGGGCCCCGACCTGAACCGCGGCACCGTCGACTACCGTCCCGCCCAGCGCAGCGGCCCCCTGACCGACGAAGACCGCCAACTGGCCCGCGAAGCCGCCGACCAGTGGGCCCTGACGGCCCCCGCCGAAGAGGAGGAACCCAAAGCCGCCTGACCTCGCCCATCGGCCGGGCGTCAGCCGGTTCGCCGCGCCGGTCCCGCGTTTCGGTGGGCGCTCGGGCGTGTGCCGCGCAGGCGTTTGAAGGCGACGCTCAGGGCGTAGCCGTTGGCGTAGCCCACCTTCCGCGCGATGGCGTCCACCGTGAGGTCGGTCTGGCGCAGGAGGTCCGCGGCCAGGGCGATCCGCCAGTTCGCGAGGTAGGCCATCGGCGGTTCGCCGACCATGGCGGTGAACCGCCGGGCGAGCGCCGCCCGGGAGACCCCCACCTTGGCCGCCGCCTCGGCCACCGTCCACGGGTGGGCGGGCGCGTCGTGCAGCAGCCGCAGCGCGGCGCCCGCCACCGGGTCGTCGAGCGCCCGGCACCAGGCCGGGGCGTCGGCGTCCGGGTCGTCGAACCAGTTGCGCAGCGCGGAGACCAGCATCAGGTCCAGCAGCCGGTCCAGGACCAGCTGCTGTCCCGGCCGGGCCCTGCCGATCTCCTCGGCGAACGTCTCCACCGCGGGGAAGGGGCTGTCCTCGGCTCGCACCACGAGAACGGCGGGGGCCCCAGCAGCCGTTCGCTGAGCTCCCCGCGGCGCTCGAAGGCCCCGCTGAGCAGCACGGGGGCTCCGTCGACGGGCGTTCCGCAGGTCCGAGCCGATCCGGAGGCGCCCTCGGCCGCTGAGCAGTAGTCGCCGCTGGTCACCTCCAGCGAGGGTGTGGTCGCGGGATCGTCGGCGACCGTGTAAGGCACGTCGCCGCGGACAACGGCGATGCCGCCCAGTTCTGTCGGAGCGAGTGCACGTCAGGGGCGGTTGGCGGTCCGGGCGGCGCGCTCTCGACGGAACAAAGGGCGGCGGAACAATGGGCAACACGCCCGGGGCGAGTTGGCGGCTGGTTGTTCGTGGTGCGGTGGGCGGCGGAGGGGGAGCGGGGGCGTGGCCGGCGTGGTCGCCGGTCGGCGCCCCCGCGCCGTCGGGGTTCTGCGGCCTGGTCAGATCCAGGAAATGCCGCGCATGACGATTTCCCCCTCAGGATGTGCTGAGCACCGCGAATCCGCGGGCCCTGATGCCGGTGCCCGGAACGGTCACCCGCATGTGCCTTCCCGAACGTACCTGTTTCACGCCCGTTCCGCACACGTTGCAACTATCGTGTTACACAACGTGATGCGCGTAAGGGGGAAGGATGACGGCAGTGCAGTCGTCCGCCGAGGACCATGGTGGGGAGCTGGCCGGCAAGCCCGGGCGCCGGGTACGACCGGGGCGTCCGACCCTGCTCGTGGTCTACGTGCCGGTGGTCGTCGCCGTCCACCTCGGGCTCATCGTCGCCGGGCTGGTGGAGACCCCGTACCGGGGCGACGAGCTGGTGACGTTCGCGGCCCTGCTGGCGTGCGGGGCCATGTGCATCGAGGCGACCCGGCGGCTCGGCATGCCGGCCGGCGTGGCGCGTGACCTGCTGTCGGCCTGGTGGCTGCCGGTGGCGCTCCTGCTGCCGCCGTTGTACGCGCTGCTGCTCCCGATACCGCTTCAGGCGCTGCTGCAGTTCCGGGTGCGCCGCACGCTGATCTACCGGCGGGCGATCGTCGCCGGCGCGCTCGGCATCGCCGGGGCGTGCGCGTCCGAGGTGTTCCACCTGGTGGTGCCCGAACCGCTGCAGGGGGCGCCGCAGTGGGTCGTCGAGCCCTACCCGGGCATCCCGGCCGCCGTCGGGTGCGCGGCGCTGTTCACCGTGGTGAACACGGCGATCGTCGCGGTCGCGGCGCACGCGGCGAACCCCGAGAGCCGCTGGCGGGACGTCCTGTGGAACCGCGAGAGCCTGCTGCTGGACGTGGTCGAGCTCTGCGTCGGCGTCATCGTGGCGATCACCAGCGCCCTGTCGCTGGGCCTGCTCCTGCTGGCGCTGCCCCCCGTGATGCTGTTGCAGCGCAGCCTGATGCACCAGCAGCTCCAGGCCGCCGCGCGCACGGACGCGAAGACGGGCCTGCTGAACGCGTCGGCCTGGCAGCGGGAGGCCGACACCGAGCTGTCCCGGGCGCAGCGCACCCACGACGCCGTCGCCCTGCTGCTGATCGATATCGACCACTTCAAGCGGGTCAACGACACGCACGGCCATCTGATCGGCGACCAGGTGCTGGTGGGGGTGGCCAGCACCCTGTGCCACCAGTTGCGCGACTACGACGTGGTGGGGAGGTTCGGCGGCGAGGAGTTCGTGGTGCTGCTGCCAGGCGCCGACACCGTGGAGGCGTGCCGGGTCGCGGAGCGGCTCCGCGGCCGGGTCCGCAGGCTCGCGGTGCCCGCCGAGGAGGGCACGGTCACGGTCACGGTCTCGGTGGGCGTCGCCCTCTTCCGCACCCACGGCCAAGACCTTCTGGAGCTGCTCGCCGCCGCCGATCTCGCCCTGTACCGCGCCAAGTCGTCCGGCCGCGACCGGGTCTGCCTCCCCGCCCTGGACGGCCCCAAGACCGCGGGCGGCTGAGGCGGCCCCGCGCGGGCCGCGCCGGGGAGCGCCGAAGCGGTCCCAGGACCCTCTAGGCTTGAGGATATGGCCGAGTACATCTACACGATGCAGCGTGTGCGCAAGGCACATGGCGACAAGGTCGTCCTCGACGACGTCACCCTGCATTTCCTCCCGGGCGCGAAGATCGGCGTCCTGGGGCCGAACGGCACCGGTAAGTCGACGCTGCTGCGGATGATGGCCGGTCTGGAACAGCCCTCCAACGGCGACGCGCGCCTGATGCCGGGGTTCACCGTCGGCATGCTCCAGCAGGAGCCGCCGCTGAACGAGGAGAAGGACGTCCTCGGGAACGTGCAGGAGGGCGTCGCCGAGACCAAGGCGATGGTCGACCGGTTCAACGAGATCGCCGAGAAGATGGCGACGGACTACTCCGACGAGCTGATGGAGGAGATGGGCAAGCTCCAGGAGCAGCTCGACCACCGCAACGCGTGGGACCTCGACAGCCAGCTCGAGCAGGCGATGGACGCGCTGCGCTGCCCGCCCGGCGACGCCGAGGTCTCGAAGCTGTCGGGTGGTGAGCGCCGGCGCGTCGCGCTGTGCAAGCTCCTGCTCGAAGCGCCCGACCTGCTGCTGCTGGACGAGCCCACCAACCACCTGGACGCCGAGAGCGTGCAGTGGCTGGAGCAGTTCCTCGCCAAGTACGAGGGCACCGTCCTGGCCGTCACGCACGACCGGTACTTCCTCGACAACGTCGCCACCTGGATCCTCGAACTGGACCGGGGCCGCTGCTACCCCTACGAGGGCAACTACTCCACGTACCTGGAGAAGAAGGCCGACCGGCTGAAGGTCGAGGGCAACAAGGACGCCAAGCGCAAGAAGCGCCTCCAGGACGAGCTGGAGTGGGTCCGCTCCAACCCGAAGGCGCGGCAGACCAAGAGCAAGGCCCGCCTGGAGCGCTACGAGGAGATGGCGGCGGAGGCCGCCAAGACCCGCAAGCTGGACTTCGAGGAGATCCAGATCCCGCCGGGCCCGCGCCTCGGCAACACGGTCATCGTCGCCGACAAGCTCACCAAGGGCTTCGAGGACCGGCTGCTGATGGACGACCTCTCGTTCAACCTGCCGCCGAACGGCATCGTCGGCGTCATCGGCCCGAACGGCGTCGGCAAGACCACGCTCTTCCGCATGATCGTCGGCGAGGAGCAGCCGGACGCCGGCGTGCTGCGCCTCGGTGAGACCGTCAAGGTCTCCTACGTCGACCAGGGCCGCGGCGGCATCGACGCCAAGAAGACGGTGTGGGAGGTCGTCTCGGACGGTCTCGACCACATCAACGTCGGCCAGGTCGAGATGCCGTCCCGCGCCTATGTCGCGGCGTTCGGGTTCAAGGGCCCCGACCAGCAGAAGCCGGCGGGCGTCCTGTCCGGCGGCGAGCGCAACCGCCTCAACCTGGCGCTGACGCTGAAGATGGGCGGCAACGTCCTCCTGCTGGACGAGCCCACCAACGACCTGGACACCGAGACCCTGTCCAGCCTGGAGAACGCGCTCCTCGAATTCCCCGGCTGCGCCGTGATCACCTCGCACGACCGGTGGTTCCTGGACCGCATCGCCACCCACATCCTCGCGTGGGAAGAGGGCTCGAACTGGTTCTGGTTCGAGGGCAACTTCGCCGACTACGAGAAGAACAAGATCGAGCGCCTGGGCGCGGACGCCGCCCGCCCCCACCGGGTGACGCACCGCAAGCTCACCCGCGACTGACCGCCCGCACCGCATCGCCCGACGGCCCCGTGAAGCACCCCTTCACGGGGCCGCCGCGTCCCACCCGACCAGCCCCAGACCCTCGGCCCACACCCCAGGCCCGCCCCCACACTCTGGCCCCCTGCGTCCTCGCACGTGCCTGCCTGAGCGGCCCACCCGCCTTTCGCGCGCGGGTTCCACACTCATGCTCAGAGCTCTGCGCCCCGGTCGCCGAGCCCGAGAGGCTCGCGCCCTTCCGTGCGTGAGTTCCGCACTCATGCTCCGGAGCTCTGCGCCCGGTCGTGCGAGCCCGAGAGGCCCGCGCCCTTCCGTGCGTGAGTTCTGCTCTCATGCTCAGGAGTCCTGCGCCCCGCTCGTGGGGGCCGAGCGGCCCGCGCCTCCGGCGTGTGGGTTCTGCGCTCATGATCCGGGGCCAAACTCATGCTTGCCCGAGCGTCTCACTCCCTCCGCGCGCGCCCTAGCCCCGCACTCACACTGTGGAAACCCGCGCACGTGGTGCTCGCTGTCCTGTGCTCTCGCCTGCGAATGTGCCCTGCGTAGCCCGTCGGCTGTGCTTGGGCGCCTGTGAGGTCTGGCTCTCGGGTCAGCGAGGAGCGCCTACGGAGAGACCGCCCGACCACGGAGTGGCCGATGGCGAGGCGTGCTAGGGGCAATGCGTGGGTGTGAGATCGCGCAGGGGCGAGGGGGCCTTGCTCGGGGTGCGGTTGTTGGGTGGCGCGTTCTGCGGGTGTGTCTTTGTCTGTGGTTGTCGGGTGTTCGGGTGGGTTTTGGTCGTGATTGCGGGGTGTTTCGTGATGGGGGAGGGGAAGTCGAATTTGGTTCGTGGTGGTGTTGGGTGAATGTCGGGTTCGGAGGTGGTGGACCATTCTTGGTGATCTTTCTCGGGGGTGTCGGTGCAGGTGGGGGGAGGGGTGTAGTGACCTAGTGGTCATTGGTGTTTTTGATCACTGGGGCGGGATCTCGGCGGGTGATGTTGGGGATTGTGAGCCACGGTGGCGCTTTTATGCGTAAGACTGGGGTGAAAGCAGTTCCTGTGTGCCGCAAAGGAGATTCGTGGACGGGTCAACGATGACGGGGCGGGCGGCGCGATGAACATGGAGCGGGAGTCGCTGACGTCGTTCCCCGCCTTCCACCGGCACTGGGCGCCGCTGCTCACCGGGTACCTGCGGGCGCAGACGGCGGACGGGCGCTGGGTCGAGGACGTCGCGCGGGAGAGCATGCTCGCCGCGCGGTGCGGGTGGGGCGAGCTGGTCACCTGCGAGAAGCCGGGCGTGTGGCTGTTCCGGATCGCGACGACCCTGCTGCGCCGCTGGCAGGCGAAGGCGCGCGAGCAGTGCACCTCGCTGGACGAGATGGCCTGCGCCGGGCCGGACGGCCTGATCGCGGCGGTGCGGAGCCTGCCGCGCCGGCAGCGGGAGGCCGTCGCGCTGCGCTGCCTGCTGGAGTTCCCGATGCCGGACGTCGCGGAGATCCTGGACGAGAGCGAGGCCGCCGCCGCGGTGCACGTGGAGCGGGCGCGGCGGCGGCTGGCGGGGATGGTGCGGCCGGCGGAGGTCGACGCGTGACCCTGGACGGTGCCCTCGCCGCCGCGGCGTCCGCGATCGCGGGCATGCCCGAGGCCGAGTTCGCCGTCGGGCTCGCGGAGGTGGAGGAGGAGTACCGGCGGCGCGACGACATCGCGCGGGCGCGGCACGCGGCGTTCGTCGCGTCGCTGCAGCTCGACCGGGCCGCGTACGAGCTGGGGTGCCGCCACGAGGCGGACGGGAACCTGGTGGAGGCCGCCCGCTGGTTTCGGGTCGCGGCGGGCGGCGACCACGCCGACGCCGCGCTGCGGCTCGGCCGCACGCTCGACCGGCTCGCCGGGGCCTGCGGGCGCGCGGAGCTGCATCTGGTGACCGAGGCGGCGCAGGCGTACGCGGAGGCGTACGCCGCGGGCTATCCCGAGGCCGCCGACCGGATCGACGAGCTGCTGGCCGGGTTCGCGGGCCGCCGGGAGGAGCTGCCGTGCGAACCCCCGGCGCGCTGTACCCATGTCCGGGAGCTGGCCTCGGCGAACGAGGTGCTCAGCGACGAGCGGATCCGGGAGCTGAGCCACCATGCCGCGCGGTGCATCACCTGCCTGGCGGACTTCGTCGCGTTGCTGAAGAGCGCCTCGGCCGCGCTCCCGTCCGGCACGGTGACCGATCCGTTCGCCCAGGATTGATGCTTCGGGTGCATCGAACAATGCGTTTTTCGTGTTGGACAGGTATCGTTCCCGTCTCCTAGGGTCCGTTTTGACGTGACCTGACGGAGGAGGACGGACCCTTGGCGCAGCTCACCGGACGCATGGTGATCGGCTTCGACCGCGTCGCCGGCACGGGGCGGGCGATCACCGCCGTCGATCCCCGCACCGGTGAGAACCTCGATCCCGGGTACCGCTACGGCGACCAGGGCGATGTGGAGCGCGCCTGCGCCCTGGCGGAGGAGGCTTTCGACGCCTACCGCGCGACGACGGCCGAGCAGCGCGCCGCCTTCCTGGAGTCGATCGCGGCCAAGCTCGACGCGCTGCGCGACGTCCTGGTCGAGCGCGCGGCGGCGGAGACCGGGCTTCCGGTGGCGCGGCTCACCGGTGAGGTCGGCCGGACGACGGGGCAGCTCCGGCTGTTCGCGGGAGACCTTCGCGGCGGCGAGCCGATCACGAGCGTCGACCCGGCGGGCGAGGGCGGGCCCGAGATCCGGCAGGGCAGGGTGCCGCTGGGACCGGTCGTCGTGTTCGGCGCCAGCAACTTCCCGTTCGCGTTCTCCGTGGCCGGCGGCGACACCGCGTCCGCGCTGGCGGCGGGCTGCCCGGTCGTCGTGAAGGCGCACGACGCGCACCCGGGGACGTGCGAGCTGGTCGGGGCGGCGGTGTCGGAGGCCGTCCGGGAGGCGGGCCTGCCCGAGGGCGTGTTCTCCATGCTCTACGGCGACGGGCCCATGCTCGGCATCGCGCTCGTCACCGACCCGCGCGTCCGGGCGGTCGGGTTCACCGGGTCGCGGAAGGCGGGCCTGGCGATCGCGCGGGCGGCGGCGGGCCGGCCCGTTCCAATCCCGGTCTACGCGGAGATGAGCAGCGTCAACCCGGTGTTCCTGCTGCCGGACGCCCTGGCCGCGCGCGCCGGTGAGCTGGCCGAGGGGTTCGCCGGGTCGGTGACGCTCGGCGCCGGGCAGTTCTGCACCAACCCCGGGCTCGTCTTCGCGGTGAAGGGCGCGGATCTCGACGCGTTCCTCGACGCGGCGGCCAAGGCGATCGAGGCCGACCCGGGGGCGCCGATGCTCACCCCGGGCATCGCCCGCGCCTACGCCGACGGCGTCGCGCGGCTCGACCGGCATCCGGACGTGGAGATCATCGCCCGCGGCCGGGAGCCCGACGCGGCGGCCGGCTGCCGGGCCGCGCTCGCCGCCGTGGACGCCGCCCACTTCGGCCCCGACCTCCAGGAGGAGATTTTCGGCGCCTGCTCGCTGGTGGTCCGCTGCGACGACCTCGACCAGGTCATCGCCGTGGCGCGGGGCCTGGAGGGCCAGCTGACCGCGACGATCCACGGCTCCGGGGACGACGCGTCGCGGCTGCTGCCGGTGGTGGAGCGGCTGGCCGGCCGGATCGTGTGGGACGGCTGGCCGACCGGGGTCAGGGTCGGGCACGCGATGGTCCACGGCGGCCCGTACCCGGCGACGTCCGACGCGCGCACGACGTCGGTGGGCAGCCTCGCCATCGAGCGGTTCCAGCGGCCGATCGCCTACCAGGGGACGCCCCGATGAGCACGCCCGCCGTCACCGGCATGCGGGTCGTGCCCGTCGCGGGCCACGACAGCATGCTGCTCAACCTGGGCGGGGCGCACGGCCCGTTCTTCACCCGGAACGTGCTGCTGCTGACCGACTCGTCCGGCAGCACGGGGGTCGGGGAGGTGCCGGGCGGCGAGGGCATCCGCAGGACGCTGGAGGACGCCCGCGAGCTGATCGTCGGCAGGCCCCTCGGCCGGTCGGACGAGATCCTGAACTCCGTCCGGGCCGCGTTCGGGCACCTGGACGCGGGCGGGCGCGGTCCGCTGACGCACGACACCCGGATCACCGTCCACGCGCTGGCCGCGATCGAGTCGGCGCTGCTGGACCTGATGGGGCGGTTCCTCGGCGTGCCGGTGGCGGCGCTGCTCGGCGACGGCGTCCAGCGCAGCTCGATCCCGATGCTGGGCTACCTGTTCTACATCGGCGACCGGAACAAGACGGACCTTCCCTACCGGGAGCCCCCGAAGGGCGCGGACGGCTGGCTCCGGGTGCGGCACGAGGAGGCGCTGACGCCGGACGCGATCGTCCGGCAGGCGGAGGCCGCGCGGGAGCGGTACGGGTTCGCCGACTTCAAGCTCAAGGGCGGCGTGCTGCGGCCCGACGAGGAGGCGGCGGCGGTGCGGGCGCTCGCCGAGCGGTTCCCGGACGCCCGCATCAACCTCGACCCGAACGGCGCGTGGTCGCTCGCCGAGGCCGTCCGGGTCGGCAACGATCTCAAGGACGTCCTCGCCTACGCCGAGGACCCGTGCGGCGCCGAACTGGGCTATTCCGGACGCGAGACGATGGCGGAGTTCCGCCGCGCGACCGGCCTGCGCACCGCCACCAACATGATCGCGACCGACTGGCGCGAGCTGGGCCACGCGATCCGGCTGGACGCGGTGGACATCCCGCTCGCCGACCCGCACTTCTGGACGATGCGCGGCTCGGTGCGGGTGGCGCAGCTCTGCGAGGCGTGGGGCCTGACCTGGGGCTCGCACTCCAACAACCACTTCGACGTGTCGCTGGCGATGTTCACCCACGTCGCCGCCGCCGCGCCCGGCGAGATCACCGCGATCGACACGCACTGGATCTGGCAGGACGGCCAGCGCCTCACCACGGACCCGCTCCGCATCGTGGACGGCCGCGTCGGCCTGCCCGACGCGCCGGGCCTCGGCGTCGAGATCGACGAGGAGCGGCTGGAGGAGGCGCACCGGCGCTATGTCCGCCACGGGCTCGGCGACCGGGACGACGAGGCGGCGATGCGGTACCTGATCCCGGGCTGGACGTTCGACCGCAAGCGACCCTGCCTCGTCAGGGACTGAATCGGCTGCGGGTAACATCGGGCCGACCCCGGTTCCCCGATCCCCAGGCGAGGACATGCAGCGGACGCCTACGGCCGAGTACCGGCACGTCTACGAGTTCAACATCCGGTTCGGCGACATCGACTCCCAGGGCCATGTGAACAACGTCAAGTTCCTCGGCTACCTGGAGGACGCCCGGCTGGAGATGTTCCACGGCGACCCGGTGCGCAAGGGCGAGCAGCCGGTCCGCGGGATGGTGATCTCGCGGCACGAGATCGACTACCGCCTGCCGCTGCTGCCGACCGTCTACCCGATCCGGGTGGAGACCTGGGTGACCGAGGCCCGCGCCGCCTCGTTCAAGCTCGCCTACGAGGTGCGCGACGACGAGAACGTGTACGCGGAGGCGACCTCGACGCTCGTCGCGTTCGACGTGGAGGCGAACCGGCTGCGCCGCTTCACGCCGGAGGAGCGCGAGTTCATCGGGCGCTACGTGGTGCCGAGAGCATGACCGCGCTGGCCGGGCCGCAGCCCGCCCTGGATCGCCGCCAGCCGGGTGTGCGGCTCCGCGTCGTCCAGATGGCGGACGCGGAGGCGCTCGCCGCGCTGTACCGGGAGAACCGCGAGTACCTGCGCCCGTGGGAGCCGGAGCGCGACGACGCGTACTTCACGGTCGACGCCCAGCGCGACAACCTGCACGACCTTATCGAGGCGTACGCGCTGGGGGAGATGTGGCCCGGCCTGATCCTGGTCGACGGTGAGATCGCCGGACGGATCACGCTCAACAACATCCTGCGCGGCCCACTCCAGTGCTGCTTCGTCGGCTACTGGGTGGCGCGCGCGCACGCCGGCCATGGTGTCGCCACAGAGGCGCTGAGGCAGGCCCTGGACGTGGCGTTCGGCGCCCTGCGCCTGCACCGCGTCGAAGCCTTCACGAGGGTCGACAACCACGCGTCCCAGCGCGTCCTGCGCAACAACGGCTTCACGCCCGTCGGGACGGCCCGCCGCCACATCCACCTGGACGGGCGCTGGCACGACGAGCACCTCTTCGAGTGCCTGGCCCCGTGGGACGACGGGGTGTCCCTGACCCCGCCCGCGTGACCCTCTGCGGTCCCTTCGCGTGGCCCGCCCGCAGGGTGATCTGTCCTGGCGCGCCCGGTGACAACCGAGCCGTCACGGATAGGTAACAAGCACCACAGCAATCCGTTTTAGGGCCTCTTCTCCCTCTAGTGTCGCGACGCGAATGTGGAGAACCCACGTGAAAGGGGCACAATGCGGCGCGTCTCACGAGGAGCGATGGCACTGCTGCTCGCCGCCGGAATGACCGGCGCGGGAGCCACGGCGGCGCAGGCGGCGATCACCGCGCAGGCCGGTACCACGCGGGCGGGTGCGGCCCAGGCCGGCGACATTCTGGCCCAGCTCAAGGCCATTCACGGAATGCGGGTGACGGAGAAGGACTCGACGATTCCCGGGGTCCGCTGGTTCTGGCTCGAATACCGCCAGCCCGTCGACCACCGCAAGCCCTGGGGGCAGTGGTTCGAGCAGCGCATCATGCTGCAGCACAAGTCGGCGGACAAGCCCATGGTGCTCTACACCAGCGGCTACAACACCCCCGAAGTGATGTTCACGTCCGAGCCCACGGCCCTGGTGGACGGCAACCAGATCTCGGTCGAGTACCGCTACTTCACCCCGTCCCGTCCCGAGCCGACCGACTGGTCCAAGGACAACATCTGGCAGGCCGCCACCGACGAGCACCGGCTCATCAAGGCCCTCAAGACCATCTACAAGGGCAAGTGGATCTCGACCGGCGCCAGCAAGGGCGGCATGACGGCCGTCTACCACAAGCGCTTCTACCCGGGTGACGTCGACGGCAGCGTCGTCTACGTGGCGCCCAACGACGTCAACAACAACGACGACCGCGCCTACGACGAGTTCTTCCGGACCGTCGGGGACGACCCCCAGTGCCGCGCCCACGTCAAGGCGCTCGCGCGCGAGTTCCTCAAGCGCCGCCCCGCCATGCTCCAGCGCTTCAAGGCCGCCGCCGACGAGCAGGGCCTGACCTTCACCATCCTGCGCTCGATGGACCGCGCCTTCGAGAACTCGGTCATGGACTACGAGTGGGCGTTCTACCAGTACAGCCTGCTGTCCGACTGCCCGTCGCTGCCGCCGGTGGACGCCCCCGACGACGAGATCTACAAGACGCTCGACACCATCTCCGGGCTGTCGTTCTACAGCGACCAGGGGCTCGCCCCGTACATCCCGTACTACTACCAGGCGGGCACCCAACTCGGCTGGCCGTCGCCCAAGTTCAAGCACCTGCGGCCGCTGCTGCGCTACGAGGACAGCTACCAGCCGCGCACCTACGTCCCGCGTGACATCCCGATGCGGTTCGACCGGGGCAGCGCGATGCGCGACATCGACCGCTGGGTGCGGAACAACTCCAACCACATGCTGTTCCTGTACGGCGCCAACGACCCGTGGGGCGCCGAGCCGTTCACCCTCGGACGGGGCAGCCGCGACTCGGCCGTCTACGTCGCGCCCGGCATGAACCACAGCGCCCGCCTCATCGCCAAGCTGCCCGCCGACGAGCAGGCCGCGGCGGTCGCGGACGTCAAGCGCTGGGCCGGCGTCGAGTCGCAGGCCCGGACCTTCCAGGCGGTGCCGCCCGCCGACGACCCGCTCCAGATCCAGCGTCCGCCCATGTAACCGGCCCTTCCCGCCGGTGAAGGCCCGCGGTGCGCCGGTCCGTGCTCTGATCCCTGGCACGGCCCGGCGCACCGCGTTCTTCGTCCTGGCGGCTTCTCAGGGCGTCCGGAGCCAGGCGGCGGTGTTGCCGGGGAGCAGGTCGCCGTAGAGCGGGGTGCTCGTCAGGAGCGGGGTGCCCGGCGGGAGGCGCACCGGATTCTCGCCGCAGTTGAGCGCGCACGTCAGCGGGCCGCGCCGGAAGTAGAGCGCGCCGCCGGGGGAGTCGAGCCACTCCAGGTCCTCGGGCAGGTCGTTCGCCAGGCGGCGCCGCAGCGCCAGCGCCTCCCGGTACCACCGCAGCATGGAGGACGGGTCCGAAACCTGCGCCTCCACCGTCATCGACGCCCACTCCGGCGGCATCGGCAGCCACGGCCGGACGCCGGCGGGGGAGAACCCGAACGGCTCGGCCCGGCCCGACCAGGGCAGCGGGACCCGGCAGCCGTCCCGCCCGGCGAGTTCCCCGCCCGTCCGCTCGAAGATCGGGTCCTGCCGGGCCTCGTCGGGGAGGTCCGTCACCTCGGGCAGCCCCAGTTCCTCCCCTTGGTACAGGTAGGCCGATCCCGGGAGCGACAAGAGCAGCAGTAGCGCAGCCTTGGCTCGCGCACGCTCGATGCCGGGGATGCCCCCCGGCCGCTCATACCGCGTCAAATGGCGGATCGAGTCGTGACTGGACAGCACCCACGTGGGAGCGGCCCCGGTAGGCGCGACGGCCTTCAACGCGGCGTCGATCACGTCACGGAAGGCCGTCGCCGACCACGAAGCCAGCTGCAGGTCGAACTGGAACACCTGGTGCAGTTCGTCCGGACGCAGATAGAGCGCGAGGTCTTCGGGGCCGTCCGTCCACACCTCGCCTATGGCCATGCGGTCGCCGCCGTACTCGTCCAGGATCCGCCGCCACTTGCGGTACACCTCGTGCACCTCGGGACGGCTGTAGATCGGGCCGTTCGCGACGCGGCGGTCCCGGCCGGCGAGGTCGCCGAAGGACTCGTCCTTGAACAGGCCGGCGGCGACGTCGATGCGGAAGCCGTCCACGCCCCGGTCGAGCCAGAAGCGCAGGACGTCCTCGAACTCGTGCCGGACCTCCGGGTTGCGCCAGTTGAAGTCCGGCTGCTCGCGCGCGTACAGGTGCAGGTACCACTCGCCGCCGCCGGCTCCGTCGTCCACCCGCGTCCAGGCCGGGCCGCCGAACGCGGACGGCCAGTCGTTGGGCGGCTGCTCCTCGCCGGGGCGCTCCCCCGGCCGCCCGGGACGGAAGATGTAGCGCGCGCGCTCGGGCGATCCCGGCGGCGCCGCGAGCGCCTCCTGGAACCAGGGGTGCCGGTCGGACGAGTGGTTCGGGACGATGTCGACGATCAGCCGCAGCCCGTGCGTGTGCACGTCCGCGACCAGCGCGTCGAAGTCGTCCAGCGTGCCGAACCGGGGGTCCACGTCGCGGTAGTCGGCCACGTCGTAGCCGCCGTCGGCCAGCGGCGAGCGGTAGAAGGGGGTGAGCCACAGGGCGTCCACGCCGAGGTCGCGCAGATGGCCGAGCCGGGACCGGATCCCCTGGAGGTCGCCTTCACCGTTCCCGTCGGCGTCGGCGAAGCTGCGGACGTAGATCTCGTACACGACGGCGTCGCGCCACCACGGGATTCGCGTCATACACCGCGATCTACCCGATTACCCCGCAGCGGTCACGCGCGGCCGCCGCACGGCCGCGCCCGGCCGGTCACGTGGGCGTGTTCACCAGGCTCCGCGCCGCCATCGTGAAGTAGTCCCAGAGCTGCTTCTCCAGCGGCTCGGGCAGCTCCAGCTCCTCCACCGCGTCCCGCATGTGCTTCAGCCACCGGTCGCGCTGGGCCTCGTCGATGACGAACGGTACGTGCCGCATCCGCAGCCGCGGATGCCCGCGCCGCTGGCTGTAGGTGTTCGGACCGCCCCAATACTGGATCAGGAACAGCCGCAGCCGCTCCTCGGCGGGGCCGAGATCCTCCTCCGGGTACATGGGCCGGAGTTCGGGGTCCTCGGCGACGCCCTGGTAGAAGCGGTGCACCAGCCGATGGAAGGTCGCCTCACCGCCGACCGCCTCGTAGAAAGTCACCTGTTCAGCCATAGCGCTCCCCACCATATGTGAGATGCGTCCCGATCCTCACCTTGATCGCCTACGGCGCCGGCGTGGCCACCGTGACGCCCGCCTCATCGAACGAGCGCTTGACGCGTTCGCGCAGCTCGCGGGCGATGTCGCCCTGCTTGCCCGGCGCGGTCTTCAGCACCACGCGGATCACGATCGCGTCGCCCGCGAGGGCTTGCACGCCCCACACCGACGGCTGCTCCAGGACGAGGTCCTTCCAGGCGGTGTCGGCGGCCATCTCGTCGGCGGTGGCCTGCAGGATCTCCTTGACCTTCTCGGTGTCCTCGTGGATGTCGACCGGGATGTCGAGGACGGCCCGCCCCCAGTTCTGCGACTCGTTCCCGACCTTCTTGATCTCGCCGTTCGGGACGTACCAGACGACGCCGTTGACGTCCCGCATCCGGGTGACCCGCAGCGTGACGGCCTCGACCGTCCCCTTTGCGCTGCCCACGTCGATGAAGTCGCCGACGCCGTACTGGTCCTCCAGCAGCATGAACAATCCGGCGAGCAGATCCTTGACGATGTTCTGCGCGCCGAAGCCGACCGCGACGCCGATGACGCTGGCGCTGGCCAGGATGGGCGCCAGGTTGAGGCCGAGCGAGCCGAGGATGCTGAACAGCGCCGTCCCCATGATCAGGACGGACGCGATCGAGCGCAGCACCGAGCCGAGCGTCTGCGCGCGCTGGGCGCGCCGCTTGTTCAGCAGGGCGGGGCTGCCCTCGAAGACCGTCCGGGCCCGTTCGCGGGCCCGCTCCGACATCGTCCCCTCGGCCATCCGCAGCGTCACCTTGGTGATCATGCGGTGCGCGATGTTCTTCACGATCAGCGCGACCACGAAGGTGATGATGATCAGCAGCAGCGTGGTGAGCGGCTTGTCCAGCCATGTCGCGAAGAACTTGGTGAAGTCGGTGTTGTGCGAGATGTTCCAGACGAGCCGGCACGCCGTCGTCGGGTCCGGGTCGCCGCAGGCCGTCTCCGGGGACCCCTTGTCGGCCCAGGGGAGCAGCGGCTCGCCGCCGGGCGCCGCGGTGGGCGCGGCCGGCACCCCGAGCGCTCCGGCGAGCGGCCCGGCGAGCGGCGAGGCGGCAAGAGACGACGCGGCGAATGACATGGTGCAGACCCTCCCCGGCCAATTGTGGTGCCTCGGCACCTCGCTGTGGACCCGCGGCGGGCACGAGCCGATCGTAGGGGACGTTTCCGACCGGTTCGTACGCCGCCGGACGAGGCGCCGCCCGGACGGAGCCCGGGAGGCGCGGCCGGGGAGGGGCTGTTAGGGCGAACGTGTCCCGCGGCCGGCGGCTGCCGCGCCGTTCCGGCCGCGGACCGCGGGACACGCCCGGTCTCAGGGGCGGGAGCCGACCTCCCGGGAGAGCGGCTGCAGGACGTGCGCCAGCTTCATCGCGGCGCCGCCGACGTCGTCCACCCGGTGCATGCGCTCGCCCCACGACCACCAGAAGTAGTGGTCCTTGGTCTCGGGGGCCGGTGCGCAGGTCACGTCCTCGGCGAGGCTCGCGGCCTCGGGGTTCACCACCCGCAGGAAGGCCGGCCCCGAGCGGGTGCGGACGACGCGGGCGACCAGGCCCTGCGTGTCGAGTTCGTGCTCCAGCTCCTCGAGGTAGCCGACGCGTCTGTCGCTGACCACCTTCACACCCCCTCCATGGCGAGCACCGGACGTCGACCGGACCGGGGCGGATGATCGACTCTCTGGATCCGTCCGGTCACTCGCGGCGAGAATTGCAACTCTCACACTGGCGGGTCAAGGGGGCGGTCGTCCGGCGAAGTACCGGATTACCCCACCTCAGAGGAAGGGGCCCCTCCTCCGGAGGAAGAATCTCTACCCGCAGGGGGTGAGGCGTCCTCCGGCCGGTGCTTCTTCTGCGAAACCGCTTGGCGGCCAATGTGACGAGGGTTACGCTGCGTGCGCGAAAGGTTATCTGTCGTGGCCATCTAGTGACCGGTCGCCGTGGCAGGGACGACCGCCCTCCCCCCGGGGGAACGGCGTCCCGGCCCGACGGTGAGGAGGCCGGAGTCGATGTCGGATCCCCCCCGGAAAGAGACGGAAGTCGCCCGCCGGATCCGCGCGCACGCCCTGGCCCGCGGCCAGGGCCCGGTCCAGATCGCGCAGGACATCCACGAGCAGTGCGGGCCGCTGTTCGGCACCAGCCGGATCAAGGCGCACCGCCTTGCCCACGGTGTCGCGCTGTCCGACATCGTGGCGCAGGTCAGGGCGCTGTACGAGGTCGACGGCAAACCGCCTCCCCGGCTCGGGGAGACGCTGCTGTCGGCCTACGAGAGCGGGTACAAGCGGCCCGGTCCCGAATACCTGCACTACCTGTGCGCCGTCTACCGGGTGGAGCCCGACGCGCTCGACTACCAGAGCCCCTGCATCTGCGGCCGCGGCCACGCGGCCCGCACGGGGGTTCCGAGCGTCCCCCCGCCGCGCGCCCCGGAGCGGCGCCCGGCGGCCGACCCCGACGCGCTCGTCGGGGCGATCGTTCCCAGGGGCGACGAGCGCCCCTGGATCACCGTCAACGACGTACGGGGCCCCGACCGCGCCGAAGGCCCCCTGACCATTGATGTGGGAGAGGAGGACATCGTGCTTCGTAGGACCCTTCTGCAGCTGCTGGCCGGAGCGGGCGTGGCGCTCGACGGTCAGTTCCTTGGGGCCGTCGACAACCTGCGCCGCAAGATGGACGACACCCTCGTCGGCGCGACCGTCTCGCCGACCATGCTCGACCAGTGGGAGGAGACGACCTACGGCTACGGCCGGCAGTACCAGGCGACTCCCTCGCTGCGGATGCTCTGCGACGTCCTGCTGGACTTCAGCGAGGTGCGGCGCATGTGCGACAAGCGGCAGCCGGTGGAACTGCAGGAGCGGCTGTGCCGGATCGCGGCGCAGCTGTCCGGGCTGTCCGGGCTGATCATGATCAACCTGGGCGACCACCGGCTGGCCCGCTCCTTCTTCCGGACCGCGCGCACCGCCGCCGACGAGACCGGCGACCGGCAGCTGCGCGCCTGGGTGACCGTCCGCGAGTCCCTCGTGCCGATGTACTACGGCGACCCGCGCGAGGCGCTGCACCTGGCCCGCAAGGCCCAGGACCTCGCCGGCCGGACGCCCGGCGTCGCCGCCGCGATGGCCCCCGCCGTGGAGGCCCGCGCGCTCGGCATGCTCGCGCTGCGCGGCCGCGGCGACGCCGCCCCGAGCGCCCGCCGCGCCCTCGTCCGGGGGCGCTCGGTGTTCGACCAGTTGTCCAAGACCGACACCGGCGACCTGGTGTTCGGGTTCACCGACCGGCAGATGGCCTTCTACGAGGGCGACACGTTCACCAACCTCGGCGACCACAAGCACGGCGACGAGGTGCTGAGCCACGCCCTCACCCTCTACTCGCCCACCGACCGCGTCGACCTGACCCTGGTGCGCCTCGACCGCGCGATGTGCAAGCTCCACGCCGGCCATCCCGACGCCGCGCTCGTGGCCGGCCGGGAGGCCATCCTCGACCTGCCCGCCGACCACCGCAGCGACATCCTCGTGCACCGCGCCCGCCAGATCGGCGCGGCCGTCTCGGCCAAGCACGGCGAGATACCGGCGCTCAAGGACTTCTACGAGGCGCTCTCCGGCCCCTCGATCAAGAGTCCCGTCACCGCGCCGCCGGCCGAGCAGGTCTGACCGGGCATGGGCAGCACCTTCTCGCAGGGCCACCTCGTCCGGCTGGAGGACGAGCCGCCCGTCTGGCGGTTCGGCGACCTGCGCATCCGCCGCTACCACGCGGCCGACCACGGCACCGTCCTGGCCCTGCACCGCGAGGGCCTCGCCCAGGTCGGCCTGCGGCCCGGCGACGGCGTCTACTACGACCACGACTTCTTCCGGATGGAGGACATCTACCTCCGCAACGACGGCGAGTTCCTCGTCGGCGAGCTCGGCGCCCGGATCGTCGCGATGGGCGGCCTGCGCCGCGCCGACCTCATCCCCGGCGGGCACGCCCGCGCGTTCGGCGGCTACGCCCCCGGCGCCCGCGAGCTGAACGCCGTCGAGATGGTGCGCCTGCGCGTCCTGCCGGCCGTCCAGCGCCGCGGCTACGGCGCCGCGCTCGTCCGGGCCCTGGAGGAGCGCGCCGCCGAGTACGGCTACCGCGTCCTGCGCGCCGACACCACCGAGCTCCAGGCCCCCGCGCTGGCCCTCTACCGCAAGTTCGGCTGGCGCGAGACCCGCCGCGAGACCATCGGCGGCATCGTCAACATCTACATCGAGAAGCCCCTCCGCTGACCCCCGTGGCTGTGCCGACCTCGCGCCTCCGCTGACCCCGTGGCTCCGCTGACGCGGTGGCTCCGCCGACCTGGCGCCGCCGCTGACCCGCGCCGTACCTCGCGCGGGTCAGGGGCGCCGGGCGGCGAGCATCTGCATCAGCGGGTAGCGGTGCTGGCGCACGTCCGTGAAGCCGCGGGCGGTGAGCGCGCGGGTCACCTCGCGGTCGCCGAAGACCGTGAAGCCCGTGGTCCGGCGGATCAGCGCGCCCGCGATGCGGGCGCTGGGGAGCGGGACGGGGCGGCGCGAGGTGAGGATGACCAGCCGGCCGCCGGGCCGCAGGACGCGGGCCATGCCGTCCAGCGCCCGCCACGGGTCGTCGAACAGGTAGAGCGCGCCGAAGCAGCAGACGGCGTCGAACACGCCGTCGCGGAACGGGAGGTCGACGGCGTCGCCGCGCACGTAGTCGATGCGGGCGTCGTCGAGGTGGGGTTCGGGGGTGTCGCGGACGGCCTGCGCCAGCATGGTCTCGGACGCGTCCAGGCCGACGACCAGGCCGTCCGGGCCGACCCCCTCGGCGAGGGCCCGGGTCACGTTGCCGGGGCCGCACGCCACGTCCAGCACCGTCGCCGGCGGGCGATCGGTGAGGCCCAGCCACTCGCGGGCCATCGCGTGCTCGGCGGCGGTGTCGGGGCCGAGCGGCCAGCCCTTGGCGAGGTTGAAGCCGATCGGCCGCCACACCTTCTCGTAGATCCGCGGCAGGAACGTCGACTCCATCGCCGACTGGGCCAGCGACGGCTTCGCCGGCGGGCCGAGCAGGTCGAGGTAGCCGGCCGACGTGTCGGGCTCCCCGGGCGGCTCGCGCAGGAGGTCGAGGACCGTGGTGGTCTGCACCGTCATCCCGCTATTAGACCATGAGTCAATTCGTCGAAGGACAGCCCGGTCTGCGCGGCCAGGAACGTGAGCGTGTCGGTCATCAGGTCGGCCGAGCGGCTCACCGAGCGGGCCGCGTGCCCCACCTCGGCCTCGTCGCGCAGCAGGACCGGCGCGTCCGACGCGGTGGCGTACTGCAGCGCCGCGCACAGCTTGCGGGCGTGCAGCGGGTCCACGCGCGTGTCGCTGCCGAACGTCGTGAACAGCACGGCCGGGTACGCGGTGCCCGGGTGGACGTGGTGGTACGGGGAGTAGCCGATGAGCCAGCCGAACTCCTCGGGGTCGTCCGCCGTCCCGTACTCGTCGTTCCAGGTCTGGCCGAGGCCGAACCGCTCGTAGCGCACCATGTCGAGCAGCGGCGCCGAGCAGACCACCGCCCGGTACAGGTCGGGGCGCTGGGTGAGGGCCGCGCCGACGAGCAGGCCGCCGTTGGAGCCGCCCGAGATCGCGAGTTGGGCGGGCGTGGTCAGCCCGTCCGCGATCAGCTTCTCGGCGGCGGCGTGGAAGTCGTCGAACACGTTCTGCTTGCGCTCCCGCATGCCCGCGCGGTGCCACTCCTCGCCCTCCTCGGACCCGCCGCGCAGGTTGGCGACCGCGTAGACGCCGCCCGCCTCCACCCAGGCCAGGATGCTCGCCGAGTAGGACGGGGTGAGGGAGATGTTGAAGCCGCCGTACCCGTAGAGGATCGCCGGGCGCGGGCCGGACAGCCCGGGGCGGGACGCGACCAGCATCCGCACCTCGGTGCCGTCGCGGGAGGTGTAGACGACCTGGCGCGTCTCGATCTCCGGGACCTCGACCGCGCCCGGCGCCGACGCCCACGGCGTGGTCTCGCCGGTGCGGGCGTCGTAGCGCAGGACCGAGGACGGGGTGGTGTTGTCGGTGTAGCCGAACCACGCCTCGTGCCCGCCCTCGGGCCGCTCGACGATGCCGCCGATCGAGCCGAGGCCCGGCGTCGGGACGGTGCCGATCCGCTCCCCGGTCGCCAGGTCGTGGACGGTGATCTCGCTGATCGCGTGCCGCGTCCACCCGGCCAGCAGGACGGGCCGGTCCAGGCCGTCGAGGATCGCGAAGTCGGTGAGGACGGCCTCCGGGTCCTCCGGGACGAGGTCCCGCCAGTGCTCGTAGGACGGGTCGGCCGGGTCGGCGACGCAGAGCCGGGAGCGGGGCGCGTCCCGGTCGGTGAAGATGTAGGCGCGGCCGTCGCGCCCGACGTGCAGGCCGGTGCCGGCGTCCACGCCCTCCTGGACGGGGCGCAGCTCCGGGGCCTCCGGCGGCGACGCGGACAGGTCCGCGATCCACAGGTCGTTGCGCGGCGCCGTGCCCTGCGACGACGAGACCGTCAGCCAGCGCCCGTCCCGGCTGACGCCGGCCCCGTAGTAGTTGGTCTTGTCCCGGCCCGCGCCGAAGATCAGCACGTCGTCGGCGTCGGGGTCGGTGCCGACCCGGTGGAAGTAGAGGCGCCGGTGGTACTGCTCCTCGCCGTCCGGGACCTCGTGCGCGGGCAGCCGGCGCGAGTAGTAGTACGCCTCGCCGCCCGGCAGCCACGCGACGGCGGAGTACCGGGCCCGCTCGATCGGCCCCTCGACCCGCTCGCCGGTCGCGACGTCGATGACGTACAGCAGGGACTCCTCGTCCCCGCCGGTGGAGACCTTGTAGGCGAGGCGGCGGCCCTCCTTGTCGGGCTGCCAGCCGTCGAGCGTCGTAGTGCCGTCCGGGTCGAGCGCCATCGGGTCCACGAGGACGCGCTCGGTGCCGTCCGGGTCCGCCGTGTAGAGGACGGGGTGCTCCTGCCCGGCGTCCCGGCGGGTGAAGAACCGCCGCTCGCCCCGCCACACGGGGGAGCCGACGCTGCCGGCGCCGAGCAGTTCGCCGAGGCGGGCCCGCAGCGCGTCGCGGCCGGGCAGCGCGTCCACGACCTTGTGGAAGAGCCGGTCCTGCGCGGCGAGCCACTCCGCGGTCTCGGGGCTGTCGGCGTCCTCCAGCCACCGGTACGGGTCGGCGACCCGGTGGCCGTGGATGTCCTCGACGATGTCCTGGCGCTGCGCGGGCGGATACGGCGTCATGAATGCACTGTATTGGCCCTTCGGGGCTGGCCGTCCGGACAGTCCCCCCTGCCCTGAACGCGGGTCCGCGTTCGTTCCGGCGCACGCTGGGGGATTATTGGGGTAGCGGACGGGCTCCCTCAGACGCCACACTGATGAAGGTCGGTTCGCCCCTGGGGAGGTTCTCATGGCGAGGGCGCAGGAACCGGAGACGATAATCGGGCCTCGGTCCGAGGCGCGGTCGACCGCGCCCGCCGAGGCGACCCACCCCCCGAATCCGCCGAACCCGCCGAATCCGGCGATCCCGCCGAACCCGGCGGAGGCCGTCTGATGCGACAGGTCCTGCTCCTGAACGCGACGTACGAACCACTCACCACGCTGCCGCTGCGGCGGGCGGTCTGCCTCGTACTCCGGGAGAAGGCCGAGATCGTCCATCACGACATGACGGGCGCGGTGCTGCATTCGGCCACGATGACGGTCGAGGTGCCGTCGGTGATCCGGCTACGCCGCTACGTCCGCATCCCGTTCCGCACCCGCGTGCCCCTGACCCGGGCCGCGCTGATGCGCCGCGACAACTTCCGCTGCGTCTACTGCGGGCGCCGGGCCGAGACGATCGACCACGTCCATCCGCGCAGCCGCGGCGGCGAGCACGTGTGGGAGAACTGCGTCGCCTCCTGCATGACCTGCAACCACAGCAAGGCCGACCGGCTGCTGTCGGAGCTCGGCTGGACGCTCCCCGTCCCGCCCGCCGTGCCGCGCGGCGCGCACTGGCGGCTCATCGGCCTCGTCCAGGACGGCGACCCCCAGTGGGCCGCCTACGTCTCCGAACCGGCGGCCTGACCGGCGGCCCCGCGTCCCGGCGACCACGTATCCTGGGGCCGTGCCTCGTTATGACTACCGCTGCCGCGCGTGCGGATCGACCTTCGAGGTCTCCCGCCCGATGATCAACGCGTCCGACCCGGCCCCCTGCCCGGACGGCCACGACGACACGGTCAAGCTGCTGTCCACGGTCGCCGTCACCGGCACCTCCCGCGGCACGGCGCCCCCGCCGAAGCCCGCCGGAGGAGGAGGCTGCTGCGGCGGAGGCTGCTGCTCCTAGCCGTTCTGGGCGGCGCGCATGGCCCGTCCGGTCGCCGCGGGGTCGTAGCCCGGCGGGACGCCCTGCAGCAGCACTGCGGTGCCCGGGATGTGGTCGGTGCGCATGGGGAGGATCGCCTGGTAAGCGTCCGACTCGTACCAGGCGCGGGCCCTGTCCATGTCGGGGAACTCGATCAGGACGTAGCTCCCCTCCAACGGCCCCTCCATCACCTCGGGGTTCACGCCGTGGACGAGGAAGCGGCCGCCGAACGGGTCCATGGTGTCCTGGATGCGCTCGATGTAGGTGAAGACGTCGTCGTGCAGCGGCGGCTGCGGCCGCAGGTGGGCGAGGGCGTAGGCGGTCATCGCGGACTCCTTCGGCGGTGGGCGCCGGGCTGGTCTCGCCCGGCACCCACCACTGTGCCGAAGTCAGGGAACGGCGGCGATTACCCGTCGGGTAAAGCGCCGGGCCCGCTTGCTCGTGTTCCCTGTGGGGGACGACCCCCACACCCCCGCCTCGCTCAGTTGTTGGGGAGGCGGTCGAGCTGCGACACGTCGCGGGCGGCGCCGGTGGACGCGGACGTGGCCATCGCCGCGTAGGCCCGCAGCGCGGCGCTGACCGGGCGGTTGCGGTCGCGGGGCCGGTAGCCGCCGAGGTCGGCGAGCAGCTTCTCGCGGCGGATCTCCAGCTCGTCCGCCGGGACGGCCAGCTCCAGGACGCGGTTCGGGATGTCGATGACCACGCGGTCGCCGTCCTCGACGAGGGCGATGATCCCGCCGCCCGCCGCCTCCGGGGAGGCGTGCCCGATGGACAGCCCGGACGTGCCGCCGGAGAACCGGCCGTCGGTGATCAGCGCGCACGCCTTGCCGAGCCCGCGGCCCTTGAGGAAGCTCGTCGGGTACAGCATCTCCTGCATGCCGGGGCCGCCCTTCGGGCCCTCGTAGCGGATCACGACGACGTCACCGGGCGTGACCCGGCCGCTGAGGATGCCCTCGACGGCCTCGTCCTGCGACTCGAAGACGACGGCGGGGCCGGTGAAGGTCCACAGCTCCTCCTCGACGCCGGCGGTCTTGACGATCGCGCCGTCGGGGGCGATGTTGCCGCGCAGGACGGCGAGCCCGCCGTCGGCGGTGTAGGCGTGCTCGACGGAGCGGATGCAGCCGTTCTCGCGGTCGAGGTCGAGGGTCTCCCAGCGGGCGCTCTGCGAGAAGGCCGAGGTGCTGCGGACGCCGCCGGGCGCCGCGTGGAACATCTCGACGGCCTCGGGCAGGACGTCGGGGGAGCGGACGTCCCACTTGGCGACGAACTCCTCCAGCGACGCGGAGTGGATCGAGTGCGCCGAGCCGTGCAGCAGCCCGCCCCGGTGCAGCTCGCCGAGCAGGGCGGGGATGCCGCCGGCGCGGTGGCAGTCCTCGACGTGGTACTTGGCGGTCGCCGGGGCCAGCTTGCAGATGCACGGGACGCGGCGCGACACCGCGTCGATCTCGGCCAGCCCGAAGTCGGCGCGGGCCTCGGTCGCGGCGGCGAGCAGGTGCAGGATCGTGTTGGTGGAGCCGCCCATCGCGACGTCCAGCACCATCGCGTTCTCGAACGCCTCCGGGGTGGCGATGTTCAGCGGCAGGACGGACTCGTCGTCGCCGTCGTAGTAGCGCTTGGCGATCTCGACGACGGTGCGGCCGGCGTCCTCGTAGAGGCGGCGGCGGGCGGTGTGGGTGGCGAGGACGGTGCCGTTGCCGGGCAGCGCCAGCCCGATCGCCTCGGTGAGGCAGTTCATCGAGTTCGCCGTGAACATGCCGGAGCAGGACCCGCAGGTCGGGCAGGCGGACTCCTCCATCTCCAGCAGGGTGTCGTCGGCGATCGAGACGTCCGCGGAGGCGATCATCGGGTCGATCAGGTCGAGCTTGTTGCCGCCCATGACGCCCGCGACCGGCTTGCCGGCCTCCATCGGGCCGCCGGAGACGAACACGGTCGGGATGTTCAGCCGCAGCGCGGCCAGCAGCATCCCCGGGGTGATCTTGTCGCAGTTGGAGACGCAGATGAGGGCGTCGGCGCAGTGCGCGTTGACCATGTACTCGACGGCGTCGGCGATCAGCTCGCGGGACGGCAGCGAGTACAGCATGCCGCCGTGGCCCATCGCGATGCCGTCGTCCACGGCGATGGTGTTGAACTCGCGGGGCACGCCGCCGGCCTCGCGGACCGCGCCCGCGACGACCTTGCCGACCTCGTCCAGGTGGACGTGGCCCGGCACGAACTGGGTGAAGCTGTTGGCCACCGCGACGATCGGCTTGCCGAAGTCCTCGCGTTCGACGCCGCTGGCGCGCATGAGGGCGCGGGCGCCCGCCATGTTCCTGCCGTGCGTGACCGTGCGTGACCTGAGCGGTGGCATGTGACCTCTCCAAACCTGTGGCGTGCGGGGACGACGGGCCGCGCGTGGTTCGGCGTGGCGGGGCGGGTCGCCTTCGGAAGCGTGCTCGCAGCGGCGGATCTCGGCGCTGCCGCCGGCTCAGCGGAGGTCGCGCGCGGGCCGGCCCGTGACCCTCGATGCTACCAACCGGTGAGCGGGCATGAGAAAAGCCGGGACGCGGACGTCCCGGCGGGCTCGCCGTCGAGCAGTTGGGGCGGGCGGCCCGGGGAAGCAGGCCGCCCTCGGCCTCAGTCGGGGTACTTCGGCGGCAGGGCCTGCTCCGCCGCCTGGAAGATGCGCTGCACGTCGCCGTCGGTGAGGATCTTCGGACGGCGCCGCAGGTAGGCGCGGGCCCGGTTGCCGGCGTAGACGTCGACGTCCCGCACCCGCATGACCTTCCACGGGATGGACGGGCCGTAGATCGCCACGGAGGCCTGCACCGGGACCTCGAAGCCGACCCGCTCGGCGAGGATGCTGCTGGCCATCTGGGCCTCCCAGCGCGCCTCGTCCAGCCGGTCCTTCTTGTTGAAGGGGCCGTGGAAGAGCTTCAGGTGGGACATGGTGCGCACGGGGAGGCGCTTGTCCCACTTCTCGGAGTCGATGGCGTAGACGCCGCTCGGCCCGATCACGAGGTGGTCGATCCGCCCGTCGCTGACGCCCTCGTCGTCGCGGGGGACGGCCCGCGCGTGCAGCACGAGGTACCCGTTGCGCTGGAGGGACTTCAGCTGCTTCTCGGTGCGCCGTTCGGCGGCCGAGGACTTCTGCCAGGCGGTGACGGAGGAGCTCTTGCGGGACGTCCGGACGACATCGCCGACGACCACCAGGACCGCGACGGCGACGCCCAGCCGCCAGCCGACCAGGACCATGACGGCGACGCCCGCGACGACGGCCGCGCCGGCCCGCCACGCCCAGCGGCGGATCCGGGGGTCGTCGAGGGGCGTCGCGGCGGTGCGCTCGCCCTCCTCCGGACGCTCGGTCACCGGCGCCGGGTGATGGTGCTCACGCGCTTCCTCCGACCGTGCCTCCACCGGCCGCGACTCCTCGGACTCGGCCCGGGGCTGGCCCCGGGCTCCCTGCGTGTTGCCCCGCTCCATGATCGCCATGAGTGACGCTCCGTATCCCTTTCCCATCGGGGGCATGATCCTCCGTGCGCAGAGTAATCATCCGGCCGGTCGGCGACTAGTCATGCGGGGTTAATAGTTTTGTCGCCGTCGGGACAGTGAGTAACTTACGCGACGGATGGGTAGGCCGATACTCTTCTCCTTCCTCCGCCTTTACGTCCCTGCCCTCTTTGATGCCCGCGCACACGGCGTCTAGCGTTCCGATTCGTGACACAAACCCATGACCTGAGCGCCATCCAGATGGCCGCCGCCGTCCGCACGAGGGAAGTATCCCCGGTCGAGCTCACCGACCACTATCTGGCCCGCATCGACCGGCTGAACGAGCAGGTCGGCGCCTACGTGACCGTCACCGCCGAGCGCGCCCGCGAGGAGGCCCGCCGCGCCGAGAAGGCGGTGCTGGAGGCGGCCGACCCGGCGGACCTGCCGCCGCTGCACGGCGTCCCGGTCCCGATCAAGGACCTGAACATGGTGAACGGCGTCCGGATGACGTTCGGGTCGGCGGTGTACGCCGACCTGACCGGGTTCGCCGACGACCATGTGGTCACCAAGCTCGCGCAAGCGGGGTCCGTGCTGCTGGGCAAGACGACGACGCCCGAGTTCGGCCTGCCCTGCTATACGGAGGGTGACGTCGCGCCCCCGGCCCGCACCCCCTGGGACCTCACCCGGTCGGCGGGCGGGTCGTCCGGCGGCGCGGCGGCGGCGGTCGCGGCCGGGCTGGCGCCGATCGCGCAGGGCAGCGACGGCGGCGGCTCGATCCGGATCCCGAGCAGCGCCTGCGGCCTGTTCGGGATCAAGCCGACCCGCGGCCGGGTGTCGGCGGGGCCGATCGTCCCCGACCTGTTCGGACTGTCGACCAACGGGCCCATCGCCCGGACCGTCCGCGACGCGGCCCTCATGCTGGACCTGATGGCCGGCCACATGCCGGGCGACCTGTACCGGGCGCCGCAGGCCGACGGGCCGTTCCTCGCGTACGCCGACCGGGCGCCGGGCCGGCTGCGCATCGCGCGGAGCAAGCAGCCGCCGGTGCCGGGCGTGGAGGTCCACCCCGACTGCGTCGCCGCCTACGAGGAGGCTTCGGCGCTGCTGGAGGAGCTGGGCCACGAGGTCGTCGACCTGCCGGAGGTGCTCGGCGCCGACCTGCTCCCGCACTTCGCGACGCTGTGGGGCGTGATGGCGACGATGACGCCCGTCCCAGAGGAGAGCGAGCACCTGCTCCAGCCGCTGAGCCGCTGGCTGCGCGGCCTCGGCGAGGCCACCACGGCGCCGCAGCTGATGCAGTCGCACGCCGCGCTGCAGGGCGCGCTGCGCGCCGCGTTCCCGATCACGGACGGGTTCGACGCCATCCTGCACCCGACGCTCGCGTCGCCGCCCGTCCCCATCGGCCACTTCCACGGGCAGGAGCCGGAGGAGAACTTCCGGCGCCAGACCAACTTCACCCCGTTCACGGCGGTCTACAACGTCTCCGGGCAGCCGGCGGTGAACGTCCCGCTGCACTGGAACGACGAGGGGCTGCCCATCGGGGTCATGCTGGCCGGGCGGCTCGGCGGCGAGGGCGCGCTGATCTCGCTGTCCGCGCAGCTGGAGGAGGCCCGCCCGTGGATCGGCCGCACGCCGGAGATCTGGACGGCGTGACCGCGCCCGCACCGGGCATGGTGCAGGCGTGGGCGACGACGAACTGATCAGGCTGGCCGGGCACCACGGCGTCGCGACGCGGTACGCCGACTGGCGCGGCCGCGAGGCGGCGGTCGCGCCGGACACGCTCGTCGCCGTCCTGGCGGCGCTCGGAGTGGACGCCTCCACCCCGGGCGCCGCCAGGGCGGAGCTGGAACGCGTCCGGGCCCCCGCGCGGACGCTGCCGCCGGTCGTGGTCGTCCGCCACGGCGACGGCCCGCCGGACTTCCCGGGCGCGAGCGTCGAGCTGGCGACCGGCGAGACCGTCCCGCCCACGGCGCGGCTGCCGCTCGGCTGGCACCGGCTGCACGCCGGGGCCGAAAGCGCGCCGCTGCTGGTCGCGCCGCGCCGGCTGCGCACCCCGGACCGGGTGTGGGGGCTCACCGTCCAGCTGTACTCGGTGCGCTCCCGCGCGTCCTGGGGGATCGGCGACCTGCGCGACCTGGCCGACCTCGCCGCGTGGAGCGGCCGCGCGCGGGGCGCCGGGTTCGCGCTGATCAACCCGCTGCACGCGGCCGAGCCCGTCCCGCCGGTCGGCGCGTCCCCCTACTCGCCGATGAGCCGCCGCTTCACCTCCCCCCTGTACCTGCGCGTCGAGGACCTCCCCGAGTACGCGGCGCTGCCGCCCGAGGACCGCGCGGGCCTGGGCGCGCTCGCCGAACCGCTGCGCATCCCCGGCGGCGCCCTCGACCGCGACGCGGTCTGGTCGGCCAAGCTCCAGGCGCTCGAACTGCTCCACCGCGTCCCGCGCGGCACCGCGGCCCAGCGCGACTACGACGCGTTCCGCGCCCGCGAGGGCCGGGCCCTCACCGCGTTCGCGACCTGGTGCGCGCTCACCGAGAGGCACGGCCCGGACTGGCGCCGCTGGCCCGCGGACCTCCACGACGCCGGCGGCCGCGCCGTCGCCGACGAGGCGGCGCGGCTCGCCCCGCGCGTCGACTTCCACGCCTGGCTGCAATGGCGGCTGGACGGCCAGCTGGCGGCCGTCCAGCGGGCCGCCTCCGACGCCGGGATGCCGGTCGGGATCGTCCACGATCTCGCGGTCGGCGTCGCGCACGGCAGCGCCGACACCTGGATGTACCGCGACCTGTTCGCGCCCGGCATGAGCGTCGGGGCGCCGCCGGACGAGTTCAACCAGCGCGGCCAGGACTGGGGCCAGCCGCCCTGGCACCCGCACCGCCTCGCGGGCGCCGCCTACGCCCCGTTCCGGGAGATGCTGGCCGCCGCGTTCCGGCACGGCGGCGGGCTGCGCCTCGACCACGCGATGCAGGTGTCGCGCCTGTGGTGGGTGCCCGAAGGCGGTTCACCGGCCGACGGGACGTACGTCCGCTACGACCGGGACGCGCTCCTCGGCTGCCTGGCCTGGGAGGCCGAACGGGCGGGCGCCGTCGTGGTCGGCGAGGACCTCGGCACCGTCGAACCCGACTTCCGGGACGACCTGGCCGACCGCGGCATGCTCGGCACGTCGCTCCTCTGGTTCGAGCGCGACGCCGCGGGACGTCCCAAGCCCGCGGCCGAGTGGCGCGAGCTGTCCCTGGCCACGGTCGGCACCCATGACATGCCGCCCATCACGGGCTTCGTGCACGGCGACCACATCGCGCTCCGCGACCGCCTCGGCCTGCTGACGCGGCCCCGCGCCGACGAGGAGGCCGACCACCGCCGCCAGCTCGGCGACTGGCTGGCGCTCCTCCACGAGGAGGGCCTGCTGCCCGCGCCCGCCGCCGAGGTCATGCAGGCCCTCGCGGATGGCGCGACCACCTACGACCAGCAGATCGTGGACGCCCTGCACGCCTTCCTGGCCCGCACCCCGGCCCGCCTCAGGGGTGTGGCGCTGGCGGACGTCGTCGGCGAGCGCCGCACCCAGAACCAGCCGGGCACCACCGACGAGTACCCCAACTGGCGTGTTCCGCTGGCCGGCGCCGACGGCCTGCCCATCCTGCTGGAGGACCTTCAGGAGAGCGCCGACTCGATGCGCTTCGCCACGTCCTGAAGGAGCGTGTCGGGACGCAGATCGGCCGCGGCGATGGCGGAGAACAGCTCGGGCAGGCCGCGCAGGGGGTAGGAGCCGTCGGCGTCCGCCAGCGCCTTGTGGCCCAGCGGCAGGCGTGACAGCGACTTGCGCGCGCGCGTCCACGCCGCCTGCACCTCCTCCGGGGACGGGACGCCGAACCCGTGGCCGACCGGCGCGGCATGGCGGAGCTTCACGAGCGCCCCGTCGGTGAACTCCACGGCGAGCGTGCACCGGTCGGTCAGGTCGGCGCGGACGGCGTCGTCCAGGCGCGTCATGACCGAGCAGGGCGTCCGGCAGCGGGCCGCGCAGTCGCCCAGCGCGGACGCCACCTGGCTGTGCTGCCGGTCGAGGTAGGCGCGCCAGCCCGGCCCCGGCTCCTTCGCGACGCGGAGCGTCCGCTCGCAGGCGGAGCGCTCCGGCCGGGTGTGGTCGCACATCCGCGGTGAGCCCGGCTCCACCGGCACCCCGAACCGGCTCCCGTCGCCGCTCACCGAGGCGCCGATGAGCGCCGGGTCGCCGGCGTGGCCGAGGACGGGCTCCCAGGCCAGCATCGGCAGGTACTCGGCGGCGATGTGGACGGCGGCGACCAGCGCGGCCATGTCGCGGCGCCGCCACCGGACCTCGATGACCTCCAGCAGGAGGGAGTACGCGGGGCGCAGGCTCGCGAGGGCGCCGCGCGGGCGCTCCCGGGGCGTCTGCGGCATCCGGCTGGCGCGGGCCCGGTCCAGCAGGTCGGCCGGGACCTCGCCGGCCGCCTCCGGCATGCCGAAGTCCTCGGCGTCCAGGTCGAGGACGCGCTGCCCGAACGCGCACAGCGCCGCGACCGCCGCCGAGCCGCCGCCCGCCGCCGGCCCGCCCTGCGTGACCAGCGCCTCCAGATCGCCGAACGCGTGGCGCCGCGCGAGCGCCGCCAGCACGTCCCGAGCCGTCTCCATCCGACCGTCCTCCAGCCCCATAAGCCCCCGCCCCGTGACCGTGCAACGATCCCACGGTCACGGGGCGGGTGGACAGCCTCGGGCGGACGGGCTCAGGCGGACGCCGCGTCCTTCGCGCGGGCGCGCAGCGCGCGGGCGACGCCGTCGCGGCCCTCCGACAGCAGCCGGGCGAGGGCCGCCGGCGGGTCCTGCTCGGCGATGTACGCCTCGGTCCGGTCGACGGTGGACTGCTCGATCACCAGGAACGGGTAGGCGACCTCGGCGAACGTCTGCGACATGTCGCTCGTCCACTCCTTCCACACCCGGCCGACCTCGGCGAAGTACCGGTCGACGTAGGGCAGGAGCAGCTCGGCCTGGTCCGGCTCGACGAACCCGCCGAGCGTCGACCGGTAGACGGCGTTGGGCAGCTCGCCCGACACGATCCGCTCCCACGCGGACGCCTTCGCCGCCGCGGTCGGGATCGCGGCCTTGCAGGCGGCGGCGTGCCGCTCGCCCGCGGCGGTGCGGTCCCGCTCGTGCTCGGCGTCGATCTCCGCCTCGCCCGCCCGCCCGGTGACCACGAGGCGGCGCAGCAGCGCCCAGCGCAGGTCGGTGTCGACCGTGAGGCCGACGAGCGTCTGCGAGCCGTCCAGCAGGCCCTGGACGAACGCCAGGTGCTCGTCGGACACCGCCGACGCGGTGAACGCCTGCGTGTAGGCGAGCTGGAGGTCCGAGCCGGGCTCGGCCTCGCGCGCCAGGTCGGCGAGCGTGCCGGCGAGCAGGGCGAGGCCCTCCTTGCGCCACGCCGGGTCGGCGTACTGCTGGACGGCGGTGCGCGCCTGCCGCAGCAGCGTCTGCGTGACCGAGATGTCGGTGACGCCGCGGATGCCCTTGGCGACGAGCCGGACGTAGTCGCGGGTGGCCATCTCGGCGTCGCGGGTCATGTCCCACGCCGCCGACCAGCACAGCGCGCGCGGCAGGCTCTCCTTGATGTCGCCGATGTGCTCGATGAGCGTCTTCTGCGAGTGCTCGTCCAGCCGGATCTTGGCGTAGGTGAGGTCGTCGTCGTTGACGAGGACGAGGTCGGGCCGCTTCTTGCCGACGAGCTGCGGGACGTCGGTGCGGGCGCCGACCACGTCCAGCTCGACCCGCTCGCGCCGGACGAGGCCGTCGGCGGTCAGGTCGTACAGCCCGATCGCGAGCCGGTGCGAACGCAGCGTCGGGTAGTCGGCCTTGGCCTCCTGCAGGACGGTGAAGGACGTGAAGTCGCCGTCGCCGTCCAGCTCGTACTCGGGCCGCATCGTGTTGACGCCGGCCGTCTCCAGCCACTCCTTCGACCAGGAGGCGAGGTCGCGGCCGGAGGTCTCCTCAAGCGCGCCCAGCAGGTCCGTCAGGACGGTGTTGCCCCACGCGTGCCGGTCGAAGTACCGCCGGACGCCCTCCAGGAAGTTGTCGAGGCCGACATAGGCCACGAGCTGCTTCAGGACGGACGCGCCCTTGGCGTAGGTGATGCCGTCGAAGTTGACCTCCACCGCCCGGATGTCGGGGATGTCGGCGGAGATCGGGTGCGTGGACGGCAGCTGGTCCTGCCGGTACGCCCACGCCTTCTCCAGGTTCGCGAACGTCGTCCACGAGCCCGTCCACTTGGTGGCCTCGGCCTGGCACAGGACGCTCATGTACGTGGCGAACGACTCGTTCAGCCACAGGTCGTCCCACCAGCGCATGGTGACGAGGTCGCCGAACCACATGTGCGCCATCTCGTGCAGGATCGTCTCGGCGCGGCGCTCGTAGGCGGCGTCGGTGACCCGCGACCGGAAGACGTAGTCCTCCAGGAACGTCACGGCGCCCGCGTTCTCCATCGCGCCCGCGTTGAACTCGGGGACGAACAGCTGGTCGTACTTGGTGAACGGGTAGGGGCGGCCGAAGACCTTCTCGAAGTAGGCGAAGCCCTGGCGGGTCACGTCCACGATGGCGGGGGCGTCCAGGTGCTCGGCCAGCGACGCCCGGCAGTACACGCCGAGGGGGATGACGGTGCCGTCCTCGCGGCGGTACTCGTCGCGGACGACGTGGTACGGCCCGGCGATGAGCGCGGTGATGTAGGTGGAGATCTGCGGCGTCGGCAGGAAGTGCCACGTGCCGCCCTCCGCCGACTCGGCGTCGTTCTGGGGGGACGACCCCCCAGACCCCCCGGTGGTCTGTGGGGGCTCGTTGGTGACGACCACCCAGTCCTGCGGCGCCTTCACGGTCAGCTCGAAGGTGGCCTTGAGGTCGGGCTGGTCGAAGCAGGTGAACATGCGGTGCGCGTCGGCGGTCTCGAACTGGCTGTAGAGGTACACGCCGTCGTCCACCGGGTCGACGAACCGGTGCAGCCCCTCGCCCGACCGCGAGTACTCGCAGTCGGCCACGACGCGCAGCTCGTTCTCCGCGGCGAGGCCGGGCAGCGGGACGCGCCCCTTCTCGGCGTCATAGGACGAGGGGTCGAGGGCCTTGCCGTTGAGGGTGACCTCCCGCACGACGGCGCCGTGCAGGTCGATGAACGTGGACGCGCCCGTCTCGGCGCTGCCGAACCTGACCACAGTGGTGGACGCGAACCGCTCCGCGCCCGTCGTGAGGTCCAGTTCCACCGTGTACGACTCGACGGTGAGCAGCCGGGCCCGTTCCCGCGCCTCGTCGCGCGTGAGGTTGCCTGCCACATGTACTCCTTGGTCGGCTTAATCGCTTGGTGAAGTCATGTCTACCAACCGGACGGCGTCCCGGTCCGCCCGCCACGGCCGAGAGGCGGGCTTGGATAGCCTCCCCCAGCCGGGAATCGGGACGGGGACGCCCTGGTTGTCGCGTAAAGCAGCTCTTTTCACGCCCTAGGAGACGACGTTGACTGAAAACTCGCCCACCCCGGTGGACTTCTGGTTCGACCCGCTGTGCCCCTGGGCGTGGATCACGTCCCGCTGGATCCTGGAAGTGGAGAAGCTGCGCCCGATCCAGGTGCGCTGGCACGTGATGAGCCTGGCCGTCCTGAACGAGGACAAGGACATCCCGGACGACTACCGGCGGATGCTCGCCGACGCGTGGGGCCCGGTGCGGGTGTGCATCGCCGCCGAGCAGAAGTACGGGTCGGAGGTGCTCGGCCGCCTCTACACCGAGATGGGCACGCGCCGCCACCACGAGAAGCAGAAGCTGGACCGGGCCTTCGCCGAGGCCGCGCTGACCGCCGCCGGACTGGACCCGTCGCTCGCGGACGCCGCCGACTCCACCGCCTACGACGAGGCGCTGCGGGCGTCTCACCAGGACGGCATCGACCGCGTCGGCCAGGAGGTCGGCACCCCGGTCATCGAGGTCGAGGGCAGCGCCTTCTTCGGCCCCGTGGTCACGCCCATCCCGCGCGGCGAGGCCGCCGTGAAGCTCTGGGACGGTGTGCGGGCCGTGGCGTCCACCGACGGGTTCTTCGAGCTCAAGCGCACGCGGACCCGCGAGCCCAGCTTCGACTGAGCCGGGTTTCGACCGGGCCGGGCTCCGCCTGAGCGGGGCGGGGCCCGGCCGGGTGGCCCGCGAGTGACAGCCGTCTTGCTATTGCGACCGTATTGCAACTACTAGGTGTGTGCCGTCAAACTGGGCCTATCGCTCGCAACAGGTAGGACGGTGGGAGACGTGCACGTACCGGACGGATTCATCGATGCTCCGGTGTCCGTCGCGACGGCCGCGGTCGCCGTGGCCGGGGTCGCGGTGGCGCTGCGCGGCGCCCGGCGGGAACTGGACGACCGGACCGCGCCGCTCGCCGGCCTGACCGCCGCGTTCGTGTTCGCGGCGCAGATGCTCAACTTCCCGGTCGCGTCCGGGACGAGCGGGCACCTGCTCGGCGGCACGCTCGCGGCGATCCTCGTCGGGCCCTACACCGGGGTGCTGTGCGTCTCGGTCGTCCTGCTGATGCAGGCGCTGCTGTTCGCGGACGGCGGCCTCACCGCGCTCGGCACCAACATCACCACGATGGCGCTCGTCACGGTCCTCGTGGGGTACGGGCTGTTCCGGCTCCTGCTGCGGGTGCTGCCCAAGTCGCGGGCGTCGGTGTCGGCGTCGGCGTTCGTCGCCGCCGTCGTGTCCGTGCCCGCCGCCGCCATCGCCTTCACCGCCGTCTACGCGGTCGGCGGGACGGCGGACGTGTCGATCGGCAAGGTCGCCACCGCGATGATCGGCGTGCACGTGCTCATCGGCATCGGCGAGGCGCTGATCACCGCGGTGACCCTGTCGAGCGTGCTCGCCGTCCGCCCCGACCTCGTGTACGGGGCGCGCGGGCTGCTGAAGCCGCTGGAACTGCGCACCGGCGCCGAGCAGGGGGCGGACGGCCCGGCCGAGCCGTCCCGCGCCTGAGAGGGGACCTCACATGACCACCAAGCGCTTCTTCGCCGGGTTCCTGCTCGTCTCGCTCGTCCTCGCGGGCATTGTGAGCTACTACGCCTCGTCCAGCCCCGACGGCCTGGAGAAGGTCGCCGAGGACAAGGGCATCAGCGCCAAGGAGAAGGACCACTCGCTCAAGGACTCCCCGTTCGGCGACTACGGGGTGAAGGGCATCGAGAACGCCCGGCTGTCCGGCGGGCTGTCCGGGGTGGTCGGCGTCGGCGCCGTCCTGCTCGTCGGCGGCGGGCTGTTCTGGGCCGTCCGGCGGCGCGGCACGGACGCCGCGCAGGACGCCGGGCAGGACGCCGCGCAGGACGGGACGGCGCCGTCCGAGCCGGCGCGGAAGGGCTGATGGGGGCCGGGCACGCGCACCGGCTCTACCTGCCGGGCGCGTCGCCGGTGCACCGGCTGCCGCCGCAGTGCAAGCTCGTCGCCGTCCTGGCGTTCGTGCTGCTCGTCGTCGCCACGCCGCGCGAGCGGATCTGGGCGTTCGGCGTCTACGCGCTGCTGCTCGCCGCCGTGGCCGCCGCCGCCCGCGTACCGTTCCGGACGGTGGCGCGGCGCGTCGTCATCGAGGTGCCGTTCGTCGCGTTCGCCTTCCTCATGCCGTTCGTCGCGGAGGGCGAGAAGGTCGCCGTGCTGGGGCTGCGGCTGAGTGAGAGCGGGCTGTGGGGGGCCTGGAACATCCTCGCCAAGGGCACCCTCGGTGTCGTCGCGTCGATCCTGCTGGCCGCGACCACAGAGCCGAGGCTGCTGCTGCTCGGCATCGAGCGGCTGCGCATGCCGCAGCTCATCACGCAGATCGCCACGTTCATGCTGCGCTACGGCGACGTCGTCACCGCCGAACTGGGCCGGATGAGGACGGCGCGTGCGTCGCGCGGCTTCGAGGCGCGCGACATCCGCGCGACGGGCGTGCTCGCCAAGTCGGTGGGCGCGCTGTTCCTGCGCTCCTACGAGCGGGGCGAGCGCGTCCACCTGGCCATGCTGAGCCGCGGCTACGACGGCCGGATGCCCGTCCTGCACGACGTCGGCGCGACCGCCGCGCAGTGGACGGCCGCCGCCGCGCTGCCGCTGGCCGCGGGGCTCGTCGCGCTGGCTGCTTGGATGGTGCCATGACCCCGTCCCTCGAGGTGAAGGGCCTGGCGTACGCGTACCCCGACGGCACGCAGGCCCTGTTCGGCGTCGACCTGACGATCGGGCGCGGCGAGCGCGTCGCGCTGCTCGGGCCGAACGGCGCCGGGAAGACCACGCTCGTCCTGCACCTCAACGGCATCCTGCATGGCGGCCTGGGCGAGGTCAGGGTCGGCGGCCTCGCGGTCGACCCGAAGGACAAGAAGGCGCTGCGGGAGATCCGCCGCCGCGTCGGCATCGTCTTCCAGGACCCCGACGACCAGCTGTTCATGCCGACCGTCCGGGAGGACGTCGCGTTCGGGCCCGCCAACCTCGGCATGCGCGGCGCGGAGCTGGACCGCCGCGTCACGGCCGCCCTGGAGCGCGTCGGCATGGCGCACGCCGCCGACCGGCCGCCGCAGCACCTCAGCTTCGGGCAGCGCCGCCGCGTCGCCGTCGCGACCGTGCTGGCGATGGAGCCGGAGATCCTGGTGCTGGACGAGCCGTCCTCGAACCTGGACCCGGCGAGCCGCCGGGAGCTGGCCGAGATCCTGCTGAGCCTGGACGTGACGGTCCTGATGGTCACGCACGACCTGCCGTACGCGGCGGAGCTGTGCCCGCGCTCGGTGATCCTGTCCGGCGGCGTCATCGCCGCCGACCGCCCCACCCGCGACCTCCTCACGGACGCGGACGTGCTCGCCGCGCACCGCCTCGAACTCCCCTTCGGCTTCGACCCGGCCGCCGCGCTCCGCTGACCGGCGCCTGGAGCGGAGCTCCAGCGGAGCGGAGGGCGGCGGTCAGCGTCGTGCGGGGGCGTCCCCTCACAGTGACTAACGGGTTACGGCCTGTTCGGCCGTTCCGCTTGCCTCGCCGCCCGTCGTTCGCAAGACTCGACTGTCTCGACACTGGTAACGGTTTTCATACCCGAAATGAGGCATTCGTGAAGGTTGCGTTCGTCGGCAAGGGCGGCAGCGGCAAGACGACCCTGTCGTCGCTGTTCGTCCGGCACCTCGCCGGCCGCGGGCTGCCGGTGGTGGCCATCGACGCCGACATCAACCAGCACCTCGGCGTCGCGCTCGGCCTGGACGAGGCCCGCGCCGCCAAGATCCCGGCGCTCGGCGACCGGCTCACCGAGATCAAGGAGCATCTGCGCGGCGGCAACCCGCGCATCTCCTCCACCGCCGCGATGGCCAAGACGACCCCGCCGGGCGCCGGGTCGCGGCTGCTGCGGTTCCGCGGCGACGACCCGATCCACGAGGCCGGGCAGGAGGTGGACGGCGTCACGCTGCTCGCCACCGGCCCGTTCAACGACGACGACCTCGGCGTGGCCTGCTACCACTCCAAGACCGGCGCCGTGGAGCTCTACCTCAACCACCTCGTCGACGGGCCGGGCGAGTACGTCGTCGTCGACATGACCGCCGGCGCCGACACGTTCGCGTCCGGGCTGTTCACGCGGTTCGACCTGATGTTCCTGGTCGCCGAGCCCACCCGCAAGGGCGTCGGCGTCTACCGGCAGTACACCGAGTACGCCCGCGACTACGACGTCGCCATCCGCGTCGTCGGCAACAAGGTCCAGTCCGAGGACGACGTCGCCTACCTGCGCGAGCACGTCGGCGACGACCTGCTGACGTGGCTCGGCCAGTCCGCCGCCGTCCGGGCGCTGGAGCAGGGTCGGCACGGCGTCGCGCTGGAGGACGGCAACACCGCCGCGCTCGACCGCATGCGCGCCGAGGTCGACGGCCGCGTCAAGGACTGGGAGAAGTTCCGCCGCCAGGGCATCGAGTTCCACGTGAAGAACGCGCGGAGCTGGGCCAGCCGCGCGGCCGGGGAGGACCTCGAAGCGCAGGTCGACCCCGGCTTCCGCTTCCCCGGCGAGGCGCCGGGCGCCTACGCGGGGTGACGCCGGGCCTACCGCCCGGACCCGATCGGCACTAACCTAGCCCGCCATGACGATGCGGCGGATGCTGGTCATGGCGGGCGGCGCGGTGGTTCCCATCGCGCTCATCTCGATCCTCCTCGGCAACCAGTGGGTGGTCGAGGCGATCAACGAGTCGGGGATCCACTACGACGAGGGCTTCGCGCCGCCGCTGTACTGGCTGCTGTATCCGAGCTGGCGGCTGACCGCCGGGGACGCCACCTGGAAGTTCCTCGTGGCGATCGACCTCGGCACGATCCTGTTCTTCGTCCTGCTGATCCTGCTCGCCGCGGCGGGCGCCCGCGCCGTCGACCCGGAGCGCGGCGCGCTCGGCGCGGTCCTGACCGGCTGGTGGGCGACGGTCGTCGCGGGCGGCGTGGCCGGGCTGTTCGACGGAGCGCTGATCAACTGGGCGCTCGACATGCCGGACGGCGCCGGGCCCAACGTGTTCACCTCGGTGACGCACGGCGCGTCCTTCGGGTTCGGGTACGGCTGGCTCGCCGGGCTCGGCATGCTGCTGGGCTTCCTCATGTCGCGCGGACGCGGCGCGGGGGCGCGGCAGCAGCCCGGCGGCCCGTACGCGCAGCAGCCCCAGCCCGGCCCGTACGCACAGCAGCCCTACGGCCAGCCGATGCCGCCCATGCAGCAGCCGATGCAGCCGCAGCAGCCGATGCAACCCATGCAGCCCATGCAGCAGCAGGCCCCGTACGTCCCGCCGCAGGGGCAGCCGCAGCAGCCCTGGGGCGGCGTCCCGCAGCAGCCGATGCAGCAGTACCCGCCGCAGCAGCAGCCCCCGCAGCCGCCGTATGGGGCGGCGCCGGTCCCTCAGCAACCGCCCGCTCCGCAGCAGCCGTCCGTCCCGCAGCAGCCGTCCGTCCCGCAGCAGCCGTCCGCGCCGCAGGCCGAGCAGGCCGCCCCGATGGAGCCGACGCCTCCGGCGCCCGCCGAGGAACCGGCCGAGCCCGAGCAGGACACGCCCAAGGACGCGGCCACGGACACGCCCGAGGACACGCCCGAGAACGCGGCCGACTCCGACGACCTGAACCTCGCCGACCGGACGATCGTCGACCGCAAGCGGGAGAGCGGCGACTCCTGACCCGGCGGCCCGACCCGCGCGCGGGCACCGCGCGGCGGCCTGCGAGAATTCCCGCATGCGCGTGTTTCTTGGATCCGACCATGCCGGCTTCGAGCTGAAGGAGCACCTCGTCTCCTGGCTGAAGCAGAACGGGCACGAGGCCGTCGACTGCGGCGCGTTCGTGTACGACGCCGTGGACGACTACCCGCCGTTCGTCCTGCGCGCCGCCGAGCGGACGGTCGCGGAGCCGGGGACGCTCGGCATCGTCATCGGCGGCTCCGGCAACGGCGAGGCGATCGCGGCCAACAAGGTCAAGGGCGTCCGCGCCGCGCTGGTGTGGAGCGAGGACACCGCGACGCTCGCCCGCGAGCACAACGACGCCAACGTCATCGCGCTGGGCGCCCGCCAGCACGACCTGGCCACCGCGACCCGGTTCGTCGAGCTGTTCCTCGGCACGGCCTACTCCAAGGAGCCGCGCCACACCCGCCGCATCAGAATGCTCGGCGCCTACGAGCACACGGGCGAACTCCCCCCACTCCCACGCGAAAGCTAACCCCCGCGTGCCCTGCGCGTGAGCTGACGCTGGGCGTGTGAGTTGGACCTGGGCGCTGTGAGAGCGGGGTGCGGTGTCCTGCGCGGGGCCGGGGTGTTGGGGGTCAGCGGGCGTTCTCGGGTGGGCGGCGGCCGGCGGCGCCGCGCTTGCCCTGGCGGCGCCGTTCGTTCTTGGCGGCCTTGGTGCGCCGGGCGGGCTCGGCGGGCTTGCCGGGGCCCGGCCCGGCCGCCGCGGGCGGCGGTTCGGCGCCCTCGGGGCGGGGGCGCGAGACGTCCCGCGCGCGCATCGCCGCGTCGACCGTGATCCGCATGCCGGGCTGGACCATGCGCCCGCTCCTCTCGCCGCAGCTCCGCCCCTCACCGGGGCTCTGCCTTCACCGGGACATCATGTGTCCCCGCGGTGACACATACCCAGATAAAACCGTCCTGGACCGTTACAAGGAGTCACCGGTGGCCCGGATACCGACCGTCCGGGGTGATTGCTCGATACAGTGCCGGAGTCATGCTTCAACGACTGGTGCAGCTGCTACCGCCGCGGGTGCGCGCCGTCCTGCGGCGGATCCCCCTGCTCGTGGCGCTGTACCGGTGGGCCCGGCAGGGCAAGCTGACCCGGGAGCGGTACGTCTTCGCCGTGCTCGCGGCCGGTGCGATCGCGATCGGGCTCGCCACCACGAGTGACTCGCGCGGGCTGGCCCCGTCCGGCGCGCTGGTGCTGATCGTGCTCGGCGGCGGACTGCTGCTGAAGGTGCGCAGCCTGCTGGCGCTGCTCGGCGTCGTCGTCGCCATGGTGACCTACAACGCCTGGCAGGACGTGGCCGCCATCGGCCCCGGCATGATCGCCACGCTGACCATCACGGCGGTGCTCGCGCTCACCCTGGCCCGGACGCGGCAGCAGCTCGGCGTGCAGGGCCTGCGCGGCGACTCGATGCTGCTGGAGCTGCGCGACCGGCTGCGGCGGCAGGGCGAGATGCCCGAGTTGCCGGACGGCTGGTCCTCGCAGGTCGTGATGCTTCAGGCCGGCGGGTCGTCGTTCGGCGGCGACTTCGTCGTCTCGTCCTGCGACGACGGCAGGCTGGAGGTGGCGCTCGTCGACGTGTCGGGGAAGGGCACCGACGCGGGGACCCGGGCGCTGATGCTGTCGGGCGCGTTCGGCGGGCTGCTTGGATCGGTCCAGACCGACCGCTTCCTGCCCGCCTGCAACGCCTACCTGCAGCGGCAGCGCTGGGACGAGGGCTTCGTCACGGCCGTGCACGTCGTCGTCGACCTGAAGTCGGGGGAGTACACGGTCGAGTCGGCGGGGCACCCGCCCGCCGTGCAGTTCGACGCGAGCCGCGGCGAATGGCGGGTCAGCTCCGCCAAAGGCGTCGTGCTCGGCGTGGTGCCCGACCTGAACTGCGTCCCCGAGCGGGGCACGCTTCGGCCGGGCGACGCGCTCCTCCTCTATACCGACGGACTGGTGGAGTCGCCCGGCAGCGACCTGGACGCCGGTATCGACCGGCTGCTCGGCGAGGCGGAGCGGCTCGTCCCGCAGGGGTTCGGCAGCGGCGCGCGGGAACTGGTCGAGACGATGGCGGCGGCCCGCGACGACGACTGCGCGCTCGTCCTGATCTGGCGCACCTGACAGCGCATCTGACGAAGCACCCGACGGCTCAGCCGCGCTTGTGCCTGCCTTTGTGCCCGGCGTGCCGCGCTTTGTGCTTCGCCCTGTGCGCCCTCGTCGGCATGACCGACGCCGTCGGTGTCGACCGGATGTGGGCGGACGGGGCGGCCGGGGCGTCCCCCCGGCCCTGCGCGAGCCCCGCGATGATGGCGCCGACCAGGACGGTCCCGGCGGCGGCGCCGACGCCCGCCAGGAACCGGGTCCGGGTGGACGAGGCGGTGCCGTCCATGCCGGGCGGCGTGAACGCCCTCGTGTCGGCCCCCGCCCGGTCCGCCGGGCGGGGCCGGCTCGTCGGGGCCGGCGTGCGGCGCGGCCGCGGCGGGCCCGCGTCCGGCCAGCCGCCGACGTGCGGCTGCGCCTGCGGCTGCTCGACGAGCGCGAGCAGCAGGTCGGACGCCGTGGGACGGGCGGCGGGGTCGGGGGCGAGCGCGGCCCGGACGGCTGGGACGAGCGGCTCCGGCAGCCCGTCCAGGTCGGGTTCCCCGGTGCGCAGCGTCGCGGGGTCGCCGCCGATCGGCATCTGGCCCGTCCCGGCGTGCGCGATGAGGCAGCCCCAGGCGAAGATGTCGGCGGCCGGGGTCGCGGGCCCGCCGACGAGCACCTCGGGCGCCATCCAGCCGGGGGTGCCGAGGACCTGCCCGGACGGCCCGGCCGCGGCCGCGGAGTCCGGTTCGCTGGCGATGCCGAAGTCGATGACGCGGCAGCCGGACAGCGTCAGCATCACGTTGGCGGGCTTGAGGTCGCGGTGCACGAGCCCGGCGGCGTGGATCGCGGCGAGCGCGGACGCGACGCCGACGGCGACGCCGTGCAGGTCGGCGGGCGGCAGCGGCCCGTCATGGACGAGCCGGTCGTGCAGCGAGACGCCGCCGACGTAGTCGGTGACGAGGTAGGGCCGCCCGTCCTCCTCACCGTGCGCGAGGACGCGCGCGGTGCAGAACGACGCGACCCGGCTCGCGAGGTACGCCTCGTCCTTGAACCTGCGTCGGTGGACGGGGTCGACGGCGAGATGCGGATGGATCGTCTTCACCGCGACGCGTCCCCCGGACTCGGGGTCGGCGCCGAGGTAGACCGTCCCCATGCCGCCCGAGCCGAGCCTGCCGAGCAGCGTATGCCCGGCGACCTCGCGCGGGTCGGCGGGTTCGAGCGGTCTGATGTCTCCGTCCATGGGGTGTACCCGGCTCCCTCAGGTTTCCTCGCTCCCTCAGGTGTCTCCGGACCCTCCATCCCCGTTCGGAGGAAGATTATGGCCCCTTCCAGCAGGAAGTGCGGAAACGTGATCGTCACGTCGATGTAGCACGGCGTGCACCGGAGGCGTGCAGAGTAGGGGTCAGTCGGCGGCACGGCCCGGCCCCCCGCGATCCTCCTCGGCGGGCGCGACGGGCGGCCGGCGGCACCGAAGGCGGTGCCCGCGCGGGCGGCTCCCCAGGGGTGGGAGGCGCCGTCCGCGCGGGCGCCGGTCCCGCTCCGCGGTGAGGCTCCGGTTCGCTCGGCAGCGGGGGTTCCGGTCCGCTTCGCGGTGAGGTTCCGGTCCCGCCGGGCGGCGAGGTTTCGCCCCGGACCGGCCAGGTAAGAACCTGTTCTGCGTCACACCCCCCCGGCGCCGGGACGCGGCGCGTACGGCGGCCAGGCCGCGGTCCGGCAGGCCCCGCTCGCGGTCCGGCACGGACCACGAGCCGCAAGGGGGAGGGGCGCCGGGTGCGGAGACTCGGGGGCTGGCTGTCGCCGTCGCGCTGGTCCGTGCGGACCCGCGTGAGCGCCGTCGCCACCCTCATCGTGGGGCTGCTCCTGGTCGCCGGCGTCCTGCTCTTCTACCAGGCCGTGCGGTACACGGTGTACCAGGGGCTGCGCGAGCGGGGCGGCTTCGTCGCCGCCGACCTCGCCACGCTCGTGCGCACGACGGACCCGCGCGGCATCCTGCACGTCAACGACCCCGACTTCACGCTGCTCCAGATCGTGAGCGGCGAGGGCGGCGTCCTCGCGGCGAGCGAGTCCTTGCGGGGCCGCGGCCCGCTGCGGCTGCCGGTCTCGCCGGTGCCGGGCCGCCGCGAGTACACCACCGTCCAGATGGCCGACAAGGGCGGTGTCTACTTCGTCTCCGAGCGGGTGCGGGCCCCCGAGGGCGAGCGGATCGTCTACGCCGGCGCGCCGATCACCGAGTTCACCCGGTACCGGGGGCTGTTCACGGCGCTGCTCGTGCTGTCGGTGCTCGTCGCGACCGGCGCGGTCGGCTGGGTCGTGTCGCTGGCGGTGCGGCGGGCGCTGCGGCCGGTGCGGGTGATGAGCGCGGAGCTGGCGGAGATCACCGGTGGCGAGCACGACCGGCGGGTCAGCGTGCCGAGCCCGAACGACGAGGTGTCCGACCTCGCGGAGTCGGTGAACGTGACACTGAACCGGCTCGCGGACGTCATGGCCCGGCAGCGCGCGTTCGTCGCGGACGTCTCGCACGAGCTGCGCAGCCCGCTGACCGGGCTGCGCGCCCAGCTGGAGGTCGCGCTGGAGCATCCCGAGGACGAGGACTGGCCCGCGGTCGCGCGGGCGGCGCTCGGCGACGCTGACCGGCTGCAGGGGATCGTCAGCGACCTGCTCATCATGGCGAAGCTCGGCGCCGGCGTGCAGGTCGAGCGGGAGCGGGTCGACCTCGGCGCGCTGGTGCGGGGCGAGGCGGCCGCGCGGTCGCGGCGGATCCCGGTGGAGATCGACACCGAAGAGGGCGTCGTGGTGCCGGCCGCCCCGCACCACCTGGTCCGGGTGCTGACGAACCTGCTCGACAACGCCGAGCGGCACGCGCGGTCGCGGGTGTGGGTGACGGTGGCGGCGGACGGGCCGGACGCCGTGCTGGAGGTCCGCGACGACGGCGCGGGCATCCCCCCGGCCGACCGCGAGCGGATCTTCCGCCGCTTCCAGCGGCTCCCCGAGGCCCGGGCGCGGGACGCCAGCGGTACCGGGCTCGGCCTGACGATCTCCCGCGACATCGCCCGCGCGCACGGCGGCACGCTCGTCGCCGCCGACAGCGACCAGGGCGCCCGGTTCGTGCTGCGGATCCCGCTGGACCGGCCGTAGCCGCTACGCGAGCGGCGGGCGGCGCGCGGCGTGCCCCGTCGCCTGCTCGAATGCGTGCCCGAGCCGCAGGACGTCGAGGTCGGCGCGGTGCGGGCCGACGATCTGCAGCCCGACCGGCAGCCCGACCGGCAGCCCGCCGGGCCCGGCGGAGGTGAACCCGGCGGGCACCGACAGCGCGGGGCAGCCGGTCGCGGAGACGAGGAAGCAGGAGCGCATCCACTCCAGGTAGTCGGGCATCGCCCGCCCCGCGACCTCGTCCGGGTACTCCAGGTCCGCGTCGAACGGCGGGACCTGGCTGACCGGCAGGAGCAGCGCGTCGTAGCGCTCGAAGAACTCGCGGACGCGGTGGAACAGCGCGGTGTGCAGGATCTCGGCGCGTCCGAGGTCGGCGCCGGTGAGGGACCGCCCGGCCTCGATGTTCGCCGCGAGGGACGGCTTGAAGTCGCCGGGCCGCTCGTCCAGCAGGGGGCGCAGGGCGATGTCCCAGTGCCAGGCCCGCAGCGTCCGGAACACCTCGTCGGCGCCGGAGAGGTCGGGGCATGCCTCCTCGACGGCGCAGCCCAGCTCCTCGAACACCTTCACGGCGGGTTCGAGGACGGCGGTGACGGCGGGGTCGACGGGGACCGTCCCGCCGAGGTCGGGGGACCAGGCGACGCGGAGTCCGGCGGGGTCGCGGTCGAGCGGCCCGGCGAACGCCGAGCCGGGCGTGTCCAGCGCGATGGGGCTGCGCGGGTCGGGGCCGGCGAGCACCGACAGCAGCAGCGCCGCGTCCGCGACCTCGCGGGCCATCGGGCCCTGCACGCTCATCGTCGACCAGCCCGCCGGCACCGGCCACGACGGCACCCGCCCGGGCGACGGGCGGAACCCGACGACGTTGCAGAACGAGGCGGGGTTGCGCAGCGAGCCGCCCATGTCGCTGCCGTCGGCGAGCGGATGCATCCCGCACGCGAGCGCCGCCGCCGCGCCGCCGCTGCTGCCGCCCGCCGACCGGGAGAGGTCGTAGGGGTTGCGGGTGAGGCCGAAGAGCGGGTTGAAGGTGTGCGACCCGGCGGCGAACTCCGGGACGTTCGTCTTGCCGAGCGTGATGGCGCCGGCGGCCCGCATCCGCTCGACGACCAGCTCGTCCCGGTCGGGCACGTGGTCGGCGAAGATCGGCGACCCGGAGGTGGTGCGGACGCCGGCGGTGGCGTGCGTGTCCTTGTGGGCGACGGGCAGGCCGTGCAGGGGGCCGGGCGGCGCCCCGGCGGCGAGCCGTTCGTCGGCGTCCAGCGCCTGCTCCATCGCCCGCTCGGCGACCAGCGTGACGATGGCGTTGACCTGCGGATCGATCCGCTCGATCTGGTCGAGATGGGCCTGCACGACCTCCCGCGCGGACAGCTCGCGGGCGCGGATCCGGCGCGCCAGCTCGCGGGCGGGCGCGAAGCAGATCTCCTCGGACACGTGGCCTCCCCTTCTGCCGGGTACCTCCCAGTGTCCACCCCCGGCCGCCGGATGGCCCGCCCCTGCGGTCATCATGCTGGGAAGACCGAGGGGAACCGAGGGAAGGGGACGCGTGACGGAACATGTCGGCGCCCGCGAACTGCTGGGCCGCGTGCTGGACGGCGGCTGGACGTCCTGGGACGAGCCGCCCGCCGCCGCGCCCCCGCCCGGCTCGCGCTACGCCCGGGACCTCGCCGCCGCCCGCGAGCGCAGTGGCGGCGACGAGGCCGTCCGCACCGGGGAGGGCCTGCTGCGGGGCCGCCGCGTGGCGTTCGTCGTGTCGGAGTTCGGCTTCCTCGCCGGCTCGATCGGCCGCGCCACCGCCGACCGGATCGTCGCCGCCGTCGAGCGCGCCACCGCCGAGCGGCTGCCGCTGCTCGCCGCGCCCGCCTCGGGCGGCACCCGCATGCAGGAGGGGACGGCCGCGTTCGTCCAGATGGCGCGCATCACCGCGGCCGTCGCGGCGCACCGCGCCGCCGGGCTGCCCTACATGGTCTACCTGCGCCACCCCACGACGGGCGGGGTGTTCGCCTCGTGGGGGTCGCTCGGCCACGTGACGGCCGCCGAGCCGGGCGCGCTGATCGGCTTCCTCGGGCCGCGCGTGTACGAGGGCCTGCACGGCGAGCCGTTCCCGCGCGGCGTGCAGGTCGCCGAGAACCTCGCGGCCAAGGGGCTGCTGGACGCCGTGGTCGGCATCGACGACCTCGCGGAGGTGGCGTCGCGGGCGCTGAACGTCCTGTGCGGCCGGCCGCCGTCGGCGCCGGCGGCCCCGCCCTCCGCGGGCCCGCCTCCGGACGGGACGGCGTGGGACGCGATCGAGCGGTCCCGGCGCCCCGGCCGTCCGGGCGTCCGCGAACTGCTCCGGCACGGCGCGGCCGACGTCACCCTCCTGTCGGGGACCGGGCAGGGCGAGGCCGACCCGGGCCTCATGCTCGCCCTGGCCCGGTTCGGCGCGGCGCCGTGCGTCCTGGTCGGCCAGGACCGGCGCAGCCAGCGCACCGGCCACCCGCTCGGCCCCGCCGGGCTGCGGGTCGCGCGGCGCGGCTTGCGGCTCGCCGCCCAGCTCGGCCTGCCGCTGGTCACCGTGGTCGACACGCCCGGCGCCGTGCTGTCGGCGGACGCGGAGGAGGGCGGTCTCGCCGGGGAGATCGCCCGCTGCCTCGCCGACCTGATCACGCTGCCCGCGCCGACCCTGTGCCTGCTGCTCGGCGAGGGGACGGGCGGCGCCGCGCTCGCGCTGCTGCCCGCCGACCGCGTCCTGGTGGCCCGGCACGGGTGGCTCGCCCCGCTCCCGCCGGAGGGCGCGTCGGTGATCGTCCACCGGACCCCGGAGCGCGCGGCGGAGATGGCGGAGTCGCAGGGCGTCCGCGCGGCGGACCTGCTCCGCGACGGGACCGCCGACGTCCTGGTCGACGAGCGCCCGGACGCCGCCGACGAGCCGGAGGCGTTCTGCCGCCGCGCCGCCGCCGCGATCGAGGCGGGGCTGTCCGGCCTGGCACCGGGCGGGCCCGCCGCCCGCCAGGCCCGTTACCGGTGACCTGCCCGGGGAAGTACCCGGAGGGGAGGTTCCGTTGCGCGCCCTGCTCATCCAGCACGATCACGTGGCCCTGCCGGGACCGGTCGGCGACCGGCTGGCCGCCCGCGGGTATGACATCACCGAACTCCCCGTCGTGCCCGCCGGCCGGCGGGCGGCCCCGGACGTGCGGTGCGCGTTCCCCGACCCGCTCGGCTGGGACCTGATCGTCCCCATGGGCGCCCCCTGGTCGGTGGACGACCCGGGCGTGGCCTCATGGGTCGTCCCCGAACTCGACCTGCTCGCCCGCGCCCACGCCGCGGGCGTCCCGGTCCTCGGCATCTGCTTCGGCGGGCAGGCGCTGGCGGCCGCGCTCGGCGGCGCCGTCGAGCGCGCCCCGCGCACCGAGGCGGGCTGGGTCGCGGTCGAGACCGCCGACCCGGCGCTCGTCCCGCCGGGCCCCTGGTTCCAGCTCCACCGCGACCGCTGGCGGCCGCCGCCGGGCGCCGCCGAGATCGCCCGCACCCCCGTCGGCCCGCAGGCGTTCGCCATCGGCCGCTCGATGGGCCTGCAGTTCCATCCCGAGATCACCGCGGCGGGGTTCGCGCTGTGGCTGGCGGACGGCGCGGGCGCGCTCATGCGGGCCGCGGGCGCCGACCCCGACGCGGTCATGGCCGAGGTCGTGCGCGCCGAGCCGGACGCGGTCCGCCGCACCCGCTCGCTCGTCGACGCGTTCCTCGACCGGGCCGCTAGTGTCGGACCCCATGACGGAGACCGACACCCGAACGGCCTATGACGCCGTTGCCACCCTTTACGCCGACATGTTCAGCGACTCGCTCGCCGGCCTCCCTCTCGACCGCGCGATGCTCACCGCGTTCGCGGACCTCGTCCGCGGCAAGGGCCCGGTCGCCGAACTGGGCTGCGGCCCCGGCCACGTGACCGCGTTCCTGCACTCCCTCGGCCTGGACGCGTCCGGTGTCGACCTGTCGCCCGCCATGATCGCCCGGGCCCGCGCCGACCACCCCCACCTCGGCTTCACCGAGGGCACCATGACGGCGCTCGACCTCCCGGACGGCGGCCTCGCCGGCGCCCTCGCCTGGTACTCGATCATCCACCTGGAGCCCGCCGACGTCGCGCGCGCCTTCGCCGAGTTCCACCGCGTCCTGGCCCCCGGCGGGCACCTGCTCCTCGGCTTCCAGTCCGGCGGCGGGCACGAGCCGGAGGCGTTCGACCACAAGGTCGTCCGGGCCTACCGCTGGCCGGTCGACGCCGTCGCCGGCCTCGGCCGCCGCGCGGGCCTGACCGAGGTCGCCCGCATGCTGCGCACCCCCACCGAGATCGAGCGCTTCCCCGCCGGCAGCCTGCTCCTGCGCAAGGACTAGCCGCCTTGTCCGGGCGTGGTTGTCACACTTTCGGGCGCGACGTCGTCCTCCGGGCATGAGAGTCGCAGGAATCGGTGGGAGCGGTGCGCCAAGGGTCGGCGAGGCGGTGGACGCCGGGCACGACCGGGCCGAGCAGGGCGGCGTGACGTCCGATGATCTGGCGCGCGCGTTCCAGCAGGAGCGGGCCCGGCTGCTGCGCGTCGCCTACGCGACGCTCGGCTCGGTCGCCGAGGCGGAGGACTGCGTCCAGGAGGCGTGGCTGCGGCTGCGCATGCTGGAGGACCCGTCCGGGATCCGCGACCTGCGGGGCTGGCTGATCAGGACCGTCGGGCGGCTGGCACTGGACGCGCTCGGCAGCGCCCGGGCGCGGCGCGAGCGCTATGTCGGCACCTGGCTGCCCGAGCCGCTGGTCGCGGAGACCGGCGCGGACCCGGCCGAGCGGGTCACCCTCGACGAGTCGGTGAGCATGGCGCTGCTGCTCGTGCTGGAGAGCCTGTCGCCGGCCGAGCGCGCGGCGTTCCTGCTGCACGACGTGTTCTCGATGACCTTCGAGGAGGTCGCCGAGGTGGTCGGCCGGACGCCCGCCGCCGTCCGGCAACTGGCCTCGCGCGCCCGCCGGCACGTCGCGGCGGGCCGGCCGCGGTTCCCGCCCACCCCGCAGGAGCAGCGCGCGCTGGTGGAGGCGTTCGCCGCCGCGTGCCAGGGCGGCGACCTCGACGCGCTCACCCGGCTGCTCGACCCGGACGTGGTGTGCCGCGGCGACGGCGGCGGCAAGGTCAGCGCCGTCCCCGGCGAGGTGCTCGGCGCCGACCAGGTCGCGCGGCTGCTGCTGTCGTTCACCCGCGGCGCGCGGCTGGACGTCCGCGTCGCCATCGTCAACGGCATGCCGGGCCTGGTCCTGCGGGCCGTGGACGACGTGCTGTCGGTCGCCTCCTTCACTGTGGACGGCGGGCGGATCACCTCGGTCGACGTGATCCGCAACCCCGACAAGCTCGCCTACGTGTCGGTCCCCGACTGACGATCCCATCTCGCTGAGGCTCCGGCCGCCGCACCGGCGGCCGGGCCCGCATCACCGCACCCTCGTGCGGTCACTCACCGCATTCATATCAGTTCAATCCGTGATTGGGAAGGTGTCATGACGTTCACCGAGGAACGGCGGACCGCGACCGCCGCCGCGCACCCGGCAGGGGTGTTCGGCCGGGTCGCCGCCTTCGCGCACCGCCGCCGCTGGCTCGTCCTGATCCTGTGGACCGCCGTGCTGGCCGGGATCTGGGGGGCCGCGTCCCTCAGCGGCGACGACTACCGCGAGGACTACGCGCTGCCGGGGACCGAGTCGCAGCGCGCGGCCGACCTGCTCACCGCGCACGGGTCCGGCCGCGCCGGCGACACCGTGCAGATCGTCCTGCACCGCGACGCGGGCCTGGCCGACCCGGTCACCCGCGCCCGCGTGACCGGCATGCTCGACAAGGTCGCCGGACTTCCGGTGATCGCGCAGGTCCACGCCCCGTACGCGGACGCGTCCGCGATCGCGCCCGGCGGCACCACCGGCTACGCCACCGCGATGCTCAAGGTCCCCGCGAAGGAGGTGACCCGCGCCGACGCCGAGAAGCTCTTGGAGACCGCGCAGGCCGCCGCGGGCGACGGCCTCCAGGTCGAACTCGGCGGCGAGCCGGCCCGGCTCCTCGCCACGGGCCAGGGCGGCCTGGCCGAGGGCGCCGGCATCCTCGCGGCACTGGTGATCCTGGTGGTGATGTTCGGCACCGCGGTCGCCGCGGGCCTGCCGATCCTGACCGCGGTGTTCGCCGTCGGCTCGACGCTCGGCGCGATCATCCTCGCCTCGCACCTGTTCACGATCGCCGACTGGACGCCGTACGTGATGATGCTCGTCGGGCTCGGCGTCGGCATCGACTACGCGCTGCTGGTCTTCGCCCGCTACCGCGCGGAACTGGTGAACGGCGCCACCTCCGAACGCGCCACCACGACGGCGCTGGACATCGCGGGACGCTCGGTGTTCTTCGCCGGCTGCACCGTGATCCTCGCGCTGCTCGGCCTGGTCGCCCTCGGCCTGGGCGCGCTGCGCGGCATGGCGGTGTCGGTCGCGCTGACCGTCCTCGCCACGATGCTCGCCTCGCTCACCCTGCTGCCCGCCCTGCTCGGCCTCTTCGGCCGGCGCTTCGCCCGCGTCTTCCCCGCCCGCGCCGCCCGCCGCGCGGCCCGCGGCCGCGCCGAGGAGGGCGCCATGTGGCGCCGCGTCGGGACCGCCGTGCAGCGCCGCCCCCTCGCCGCCCTGCTCGTCGGCGGCGTGCTGCTGGGCGCCCTCGCCGCACCGGCCCTCGGCATGCGGCTCGGCTTCGCCGACGCCGGCAACGACGCCCCGGACACCACCAGCCGCAAGGCGTACGACCTGCTGGCGGAGGGCTTCGGGCCCGGGTTCAACGGCCCGCTCATGCTCGTCGCGGACGGCGGCAGGGACGGCGCGGAGCAGGCGGCCGCCGCCGCGTCCCGCGCCCTCGCCGGCACCTCCGGCGTCCGCGCCGCGGCCGCTCCCGTGCCGTCCGCCGACCGGCGGATCGCGACCGTCCTCGTGTACCCGACGACGTCCCCGCAGGCGAAGGAGACCTCCGACCTGGTCTCCCGGCTGCGCGGCGACGTCCTGCCGCGGCTGGAGGCGCAGACCGGCGCGCGGTACGCCATCGGCGGGACGACCGCCGCCGCCGAGGACTACGCGGCCAAGGTCGCCGACCGCATGCCGCTGTTCGTCGCCATCGTCGTCGGCCTGTCGCTGCTCCTGCTCATGATGGTGTTCCGGTCGGTGCTGATCCCGCTGAAGGCGGCCCTGCTGAACCTGCTCAGCATCGGCGCGGCGCTGGGCGCGATGACGCTGGTGTTCCAGCACGGGCTGTTCGGCGTCGAACCCGCCCCCATCGAGGCGTACCTGCCGGTGATGGTGTTCGCCGTGGTCTTCGGTCTGTCCATGGACTACGAGATCTTCCTGGTCTCCCGGATGCGCGAGGAGTGGAAGCGCACCGGCGACGCAGCGCTCGCCGTCCGCGAGGGCCTCGCCCACACCGGTTCGGTCATCACCGCCGCCGGCGCCATCATGATCGTCGTCTTCGGCGCGTTCATGCTCAGCCCCGAGCGGCTGCTGCAGCAGACCGGCTTCGGCATGGCGGTCGCCGTCTTCGTTGACGCCGTCATCATCCGCTGCCTGCTCGTCCCCGCCGCCATGCGCCTGCTCGGCCGCCGCGCATGGTGGCTTCCCCGCCCGCTGGCCCGGGTGCTCCCCGAAGTGCAGATCGAGAAGCACGGGACCTGATCCGGCGCGGCACAGGACGGGCCCCGGCGGCGCACACGCGCCGCCGGGGCCCGTTCACTGTCAGGGGCGGTCGTCCGCTGGGGGAGGGGCATCCGAGGGGGCGGCCTCGGCAGGTGTTCTGCGATTCCAGGGCCGCGTCCGCCGCAGCCGCCGCCTGCCGCGATGACCGCGCGGCACCAGCGACGCGACGACCACGGCCGCTCCGACGGCGGCGAACACGGCGAGCACGCCGGTGGTGAGGAGGTGCAGCCGGCACGTCCGCGCGGCGCTCCCGCACACGGGATCCGGCACGCTCACGGAAGGCACCGGGGTGTCGTCGGCCATGTCGTTCGCTTTCCTGCTCGTGGGGGCGCCTTCACTCTCACGTCACAGTTTGTCACAGCACGGCAACCCTGCGCATCGTGGTAATCCCGTACCGATCCCCCTCTCTGCCCTCGCGCATGACCGGCGGACGGTCGACTCTTCCTCGGCGGTGAGCCGGAGGGAGCTGGCGTCCGCCCGCGCGCTCGTCCCGATGCCGCACCTGGACGCGGCTCTTATGCCATTCTTCAATGCCGCGTCAAGGCAGTCTTCTCTGTCCGTTGCGATATGGGCACTTGTGGTCGCACAGAGCCCTTGCATGTGTGAATCAGCTGCGCTACATCGGCTTCACTTCCGCGCGAATATCAGCTGTGCGAAGCCGACGAGTCGCATGCTGTGATCATCTGAGTGGTGGCGATTAGGACATGACGTGTTACGTGCTCTGTCTGGTTTACCTGCTTGTGGTGTGATCTGAGTCACGGCGGGTTGGTTGTTGTGGGGTCTTTCTGGAAGTTGATCAGCGGGTTACCTTAAGGCGGCTTTAACAACCCTTTATGTGTGGGGGTTCTTTATGGGTCGTCGTCGGGCGGTTGATGGTGCGCGGGGTGCGCGGTTGTCGTTGTGGCGGCGTCCGGTGTGGTCGGCGCGGTTGGCGGTTTTGGTGCTGGTGGCCGGTGTGGTGCAGGTGCCCGGCATCGCGTCCGGGGTGTCGGGTGCGGTGGCGCGTGCGGACGCGCCCGAGCCGGCGCCGGCGGGGGTTGCGTCTGAGCGGGAGGCGGTCGCGGCGGCGGCCCGGTCGGGCAGGCCGGTGGAGATCTTGTCGCAGCGGGGTGAGTCGCGGACGGTGCGGGCGCTGCCGAACGGGCGGATCGAGGTCGAGCAGCGGCTGCAGCCGGTCCGGACCCGCAAGGCCGGCAAGTGGGTGGACATCGACACGCGGTTGCGCCGTTCGGGCAGTGGTGTGGTGCCGGCGGCGACCACGGTGGGGCTGGTGTTCTCGGCGGGCGGTGACGGCCCGATGGTGCAGATGACCCGGGCCGGTCGCACGCTGGCGCTGTCGTGGCCGCAGCCGTTGCCCGAGCCGGTGCTGGAGGGCGACACCGCGGTGTATCGGGGTGTGGCCGGGCCGGATGTGGATCTGCGGTTGCGGGCGAAGGCGGACGGGTTCTCCCATGTACTGGAGGTCAAGACCGCGCAGGCGGCCAAGGACGCGCGGGTGGCGCAGTTGGCGCTGAAGCTGTCGGCCGACCGGATGACGGTCCGGCAAGCGGGCAACGGGGTGCTCACCGCGGCCGACAGCGGGTCGGGTTCGGCGGTGTTCGAGGCGCCGACCCCGCGCATGTGGGACTCCTCCCACGCCGAGCCCCAGGGCGCGCAGGCCCGTGGACAGGCCGCCGACCCGGGCGCCGACCCGTCCGAGGGCCCGGCCGACGGCGCCAAGACCGCGCGTCTGGGTGTGGCGGTCGGCAAAGGGAAGCTGACGCTGACCCCAGACCGGGAGTTGCTGGCGGCCGGGGATACGAAGTTTCCGGTGTTCATTGATCCGGTGTGGACGACCAGCAAGGCCACCAGTTGGGGCATGGTGTCCTCGGGGTGGCCGGATGAGTCGTACTACAAGTTCGATGGGAAGTCGACCGAGGGTGTGGGCCGGTGTGAGGTGGCCAAGGATCCCAACTGTGTGAAGAACCAGACCAAGCGGTTGTTCTTCCGGATGCCGCTGCCGTCGATCAAGGGCCGCTACATCCAGAACGTGGAGTTCACGGCGTTTGAGACCAGTGCCTACAACTGCAGCAATCCGACGTCGGTGCAGTTGTGGCGGACGACGGCGCTGAAGTCGTATGCGACGTGGAGCAACACCAATTCCTCGTCGGTGTGGCTGGAGCATCTGACCTCGCGGGATGTGGCGTACTGCTCCAGGGCGCCGGTGGAGTTCGGCGGGGCCAAGCTGCGCTCGCACGTGCAGAGCGCGGTGAACGCCGGGAATTCGACGATCACCTTCGGGTTGCGGGCCTACAGCGAGTCGACGATGGACTGGTGGAAGCGGTTCGCCGATGACGCCTACCTGAAGGTGCAGTACAACAACCCGCCGCTGCAGCCCGACACCGACACCATGTTCGCCAACCCCGGCACCAAGTGCCTGCCGTCCGGGCAGCAGCAGACCGTCAACGACCTGTCCACGGTGTACGCCTACCTCAAGGACCCCGACACCGAGGACAAGAACAAGGTGCAGGGGCAGTTCACGCTGCACTGGGCCAACAAGGCCGACGGTTCGGACTGGGGCCCCAAGTGGACCTCCTCCCTCACCCCGGCCAAGACGTCGGGGAGCCGTTTCTCGGTCACGTTGCCGTCCACCATCCCGCAGCGCACCAAGATCGGCTGGGGTGTGCGCGCCTGGGACGGCGAGCAGTGGGGCCCCTGGTCCTACGACGGCGCCCAGACCGGCTGCTACTTCGTCTACGACCCCGCCGTCCCGGGCAAACCGACGGTCACATCGCAGGAGTATCCGAACGACGAGGCCTGGCACGGCGGGGTTGGCGAGAGCGGGCGGTTTATCGTCTCCGACTCCGAGCAGGTCGCCAACCGGTATGAGGTCAGTCTGAACGGTGTTCCTGTCCGGACGGTGACCACGACCAACGGGGCAGAGCAGGTGGTGGTACTAGCGCCGACCCGGTCGGGTCCCAACGTGCTGACCGTTCAGGCCTTCGCTCCGTCCAACCAGAACGGTCCGAGCTTCTCCTATGAGTTCCGTGCCAATGCGGGTGCCGATCCCGTGGCGCGATTCTCCCTGGACGAGGGTGCCGGTGCGTCCGAGGTGACCTCGACCGGCCCGGGACGGCCGGCGGTGCTGGCGGGATCCGCGGCCCTGGGGGGTGAAGGCAAGCACGGGACCGGGCTGTCCATGGACGGCGTCTACGGTTTCGCCGAGAGCACCCTGCCACTGGTCGACCCCGGCAAAGCCTTCACCGTGTCCGCCTGGGTCAAACCGACTCAGTACGGCATGGTGAACGTCCTGGCGCAGAACTCCACATTCCAGAGCGCCTTCCAACTCGGAATCGAGCCGGACGGTCACCCGGTCTTCAAGAAGCCGTCCACCGATACCAATGACGGCGGTGGTGCATGGCAGAAGGCCATGGACGATGCCCCGCTTCCGCTGGGGGCATGGAGTCACCTCATCGGTGTGTACGACCAGGCCGCCTCACAACTGCGGCTCTATGTGAACGGACAACTCCAGGCCACCGCAGGCGCGGGCACGCCGCTGGCGTCCCACGGCGCCTCCGAGATCGGCCGGAGCCTGTACAACGGCTCCTTCGCCAACTACTGGCCCGGCGCCATCGATGACGTCCAAGCGTTCGGCCAGGCGCTGACCGATGCGCAGGCCCAGCAACTCGCCGATGGCACCGCCCCTACGGGAGCGGCCTCGATCGCCCACTGGAACATGGACGAGCCGGCCGCGAAGAGACGGGTGTACAGCCCCATGGATCCGTGGAAGGCGACCCTTTACGGCGGAGCGACGCTCGGGAACGAAGGGCAGGCGGGCACCGCGCTACGGCTCGATGACACGACCCAAGGGCACGCCGGCACCGACCGTCCGGTCATCAACACCATACGCAGTTTCGCGGTATCGGCCTGGGTTCGCCTGGAAAAGGGAGATCGCACCCGCACGGTGCTCAGCCAGGACGGCACGAGCAAGAGCGGGTTCTACCTCAAATACGACGGCGCATACCGCAAATGGGCGTTCTCAAGGGTCAAGGCCGACTCCGCGGAGACCGGAACCTATCAAGCCTTCTCGAAGGAACCGGCCGTTCTGAATGCCTGGACTCATCTGATCGGCGTGTTCGACAAGAACACCGGGAAGCTGCAGATCTACGTGAACGGCGAGCCGGGAGTCGAGAGCCCAGAGGTCACTTCGGCCTGGCCGGCTCTGGGCGGATTCCAGATCGGGCGCAGCAAGTGGCTCGGCGACCAAGCCGACCACTGGCCCGGCCTGGTCGACGATGTGCGGGTCTACGACCGGATCGTCGGTCAGCAAGAGGCCGAGGAGATGGTCACCCAGCATCCGGTGCTGAAGGCCCGGTGGCTGCTGAACGCCGATGGTTCGGGTGAGACCAAGGATGGTGCGGGGCCGGGGCTGGTGCTGCGCAATGGTGCGTTCATCGATCCTGCGGCGGGGTTCAAGGGGTGGGCGTCGGCGGCGGGGTTGAAGCTGGACCCTGCGGTGAAGGCGTTCGCCGAGACGACCGGTCCGGTGGTGGCGACCAACGAGAGCTTCACGGTCGCCGGGTGGGTGCGCAACGACGGGCGGCCGCTGGCGCCGGCGACGGTGTTCTCCCAGCCGGGTGCGGCGACGAACGCGTTCGCGCTGCGTTATGTCCCTGGCGAGGATCCTGAGGAGCAGGGCGTCTGGCAGGTGGTGATGCACAACTCCGATGAGGGGTCGGCGCCTGCGCTGTCGGCGTCGCATTCGGGGTTTGTGGTGCAGGACTGGTCGCATGTGGCGGTGGTGTACGACGCGTTGCGCGACCGGGTCAGCCTGTACGTGGACGGGCAGTTGGAGCAGACCTCAGACAGCGTGTCCCAGCAGGACCAGGTGATCGGGTTCGAGGCCAAGGGCAACGGCGGGCTGCAGGTCGGCCGCACCAAGTTCGGTGCCGCCGACGGCAGCGAGTACTGGACCGACGCCCTCGACGACATCTGGGCCTACCAGGGCGCACTGACCACCGAACAGATCCAGATGCTGGCCGGCGGAGCCGAACTCCCCACCGACGACGGCCCCTAGAACTCGACATGGTTCGCCGTCCCCTGCCGTGGGGCGGCGAGCCACTCCTACCCATGTCCCTTCTCTCCTGGTGATCGCGTGATGCGCCCTCGACCGGGCGGTGGCGATGGAGGACGTCGTGAACGCACGCCGCAAGAAGCTGGTATTGGGTCCGCGCCGCGCGGTGACCCTGGCCGCGGGCGTGGCGGCGGTGATGATGTCGGCCGGGGTGCTGACGTCTCCGCCGGCGCTGGCCGACCCGCCCAACTCCCATCGCCCCAAGGCGGCCGGTCATGAGAAGCCGGTGCCGGGGCACGACCTGAAGGTCCGGCCCCGCAAGACCGACCCCTCCAAACCCGGGCCCGCCGCCAAAGCAGCGTGGCCGAAGCCGGGAGCCGCCGAGGTCGCCGTCCCCTCCGACACCAAGGGCGCGGGCGAGCGTGCCGGCGGGCTGCCGGTGCGCGTCCTGGCACCGGGTAATCAGGCACGCTCAAAGAGAAGTGTCCCGAAGGCGGACCGGGTTCGGGTCCAGGTGCTGGACCAGGCGAGCAGCCGAAGCCTCGGAGTGGACGGTGTGGCGTTCACCGTCGCCCGCACCGATGCCGACGCGCCGGGCCGCGTGAAGGTACGGCTGGACTATTCAGCGTTCGCGCAGGCATTCGGTGGCGCCTACGGCGCTCGGCTGCGCCTCACCCAACTCCCGCAATGCGCCCTAACCACCCCGGACAAGCCGGAATGCCGCACCGGTGAGCCGGTGACCACCGACAACGACGCGGCCTCCAAAACCCTGACCGCCGACATTGAAGCCGCTCCCATGACGGCGTCGGGGCAGAATGCGACCCTGCTTGTCGCCGCCTCCGATTCCGACAGCTCCCAGGGCGACTACAAGGCGACGTCCTTGGAAGCCTCGGCCACATGGGACGGCGGCGGCAACATGGGTGACTTCACGTGGTCGTACCCGATGCGGGTGCCGCCCGTCCCCAGTGGCCTGGCGCCGGAGGTGGAGATCTCCTACTCCTCTGCGAGCGTGGACGGTCGGACGAGCAACACCAATGGACAGCCGTCGTGGGTGGGCGAAGGGTTCGACCTGTGGCCCGGTTACATCGAGCGGCGCTACAAGTCGTGTGAGGACGACGGCGTTCCTAAGGACGAGTGGGGCAACGCGCCAGGCGACCGGTGCTGGGGTTACGACAACGCGACCGTCACGTGGAACGGCAAGGGCGGAGAGCTGATCAAGGCTTCCGACGGTTCGTGGCGGATGAAGAACGACGACGGCACCAAGTTCGAGAAGCTCACCAACTCGGCCACCGGCAACGGAGACGACAACGGGGAGTACTGGAAGGTCACCACGGTCGATGGCGTCCAGTACTTCTTCGGGCTGAACCGCCTCCCCGGCTGGGAGGACGGAAAACCGGAAACGAACTCGGCGTGGACGGTGCCGGTGTTCGGCGACGACGCCGACGAACCCTGCCACGATTCGTCGTTCGCGGGGTCGTGGTGCCAGCAGGCGTACCGGTGGAACCTGGACTATGTCGTCGACCCGTCGGGCAACGCGATCAACTACACCTACGGCACCGAGACCAACCACTACGGCCGCAACCTCAAAGTCGGGGACGAGACGCCCTACATCCGCGGCGGGTATCTGAAGACGATCTCCTACGGGCTGCGCAAGGACGCGCTGTTCGCCAAGGCGCCGGCGCAGGTCGCCTTCACCACCTCCGAGCGCTGCATCCCGGACGCCAACTTCGACTGCGACCCGTCCAAGATCGGCAGCAACCCCGACAAGTGGTGGGACGTCCCCTGGGACCTGAACTGCAACTCCGGCCAGGAGTGCAAGGACACTCACGGTGCGATCTCGCCGACGTTCTGGTCCCGTAAGCGGCTGACCAAGGTCACCACGCAGATCCTCAAGCCGGACGCGTCCGGGTACAGGCTGGTGGACTCGTGGGCTCTGGACCACGAGTGGAAGATGGCCGACATCGAGCGGGACCTGGTGCTGAAGGAGATCGAGCACACCGGGCACGCCTCGACCGACGGCAGCGCCCCGGTCACTCTGCCCAAGGTGACGTTCAACCACGTCCAGATGGACAACCGGCTGGACAAGACCGGCGACGACATCCTGGCCTACACCCGCTACCGGCTCGGCGCGATCTACGACGAGTCCGGCGGGCAGATCGACATCGCCTACTCCGACTCCGACTGCACCCTGTCGAACCTGCCGACACCGGAGACCAATACCACCCGCTGCATGCCGGTCATCTGGACACCACCGGGCCGGGAAGACCCCATCACCGACTGGTTCCACAAATACGTGGTCACCTCCGTCATCCAGACCGACCGGACCGGCCTGGCACCGGACATGGCCACCAAGTACCAGTACCTGGGTGGCGCGGCCTGGCACTTCGACGACGATGACGGGCTGACCAAGGAGAAGAACAAGACCTGGTCGCAATGGCGCGGCTACGGCCAGGTCCGCACCCTCACCGGCGACTTCGACAATCCGGCGGCCCAGACCGACGACTTCTACCTGCGCGGCATGGACGGGGACCGCAAGACCAAGTCCGGCGGCGAGAAGAGCGTCACCGTTCCCGACGGTGAGGGCGGCACCTACACCGACCACGACGCCCTGGCCGGGTTCGAGCTCAAGACCGTCGAGTACACCGCGCCGGGCGGCAGTGTCCACAGCAAGACGGTCAACACCCCCTGGCGTGCGCAGACCGCCTCCCGCACCCGCTCCTGGGGCACCACCACCGCCAACGTGACCGCGGTCGACACGACCCGCACATGGACGGCCAAGGACGGCGGCGGCTGGACCGAGACCAAAACCGACAACACCTACGCCACGTCGGGCCCTGGACTCGGCCGCATCACCGCTGTCAACGATCTCGGGGACACCAGCACCGGCAGTGACGACAAGTGCACCCGCACCACCTACGCCGACAACGAGGATGCGTGGATGGTGTCGTTCCCGTCGAGGGTGGACACCGTCTCGGTCGCCTGCACCGCCACCCCGGACCGTCCCACCCAGGTCGTGTCGGACACGCGCACCTACTACGACAACGGCGGCCTCGGCGCGGCCCCCTCCAAGGGGCGGACCACCAAGGTCGACAGCGTCGCCGGATACGACGGCGGTACCGCGAACTACGTGACGCAGTCCGAAATCACCTATGACGCCTATGGCCGTGTCACCAAGGTGAAGGACGCGCTGGGGCAGGTCGCCACCACCGTTTACACCGACACCCAGGGCCTGACGACCAAGAAGCAGACGACCACGCCGCCGGCCACGCCGGGTAACGCGTCCACGGCGTTGACGAGCACCGAGGAACTGGACCCGGCGTTCGGGCAGGCGACCCGCACGACCGATGCCAACGGTCTGAACACCGACCTGGTGTACGACGGGCTGGGCCGGGTCACCGAGGTGTGGCTGCCGAACCGGTCCAAGGGCGGCAACCCGCACCCCAACTACGAGTTCGGGTACCGGGTGGTCGAGGGGCAGATCGTCGCGGTCACCACCAAGGGCCTGACCGCGACCGGTGGTCAGCGAGTGGACAAGGTCGAGCTGCTGGACGGGTGGCTGCGCTCCCGCCAGACCCAGGTGCCCGCCCCGGCCGGACGCCTCATCAGCGACACCTTCTACGACACTCGCGGCCAAGTGGCCAAGTCCTACGCCGCGTACCCGGCCGCAGGAGCCCCCGAGACCGCACTGTTCGGGGTCGGCACTCCCGGCAACGTCGAGACTCAGACCCGTACGGAGTACGACGGGCTGGGCCGTAAGACCGTCGAGAAGGCGATGAAGGGGAACGGGTCGCAGCCCGAGCAGGAGCTGTGGCGCACCACCTACTCCTACGGCGGCGGCAACCGCACTTCGGTCACGCCGCCGGACGGTGGCACTCCCACCGCGCAGATCACCAATGCCCGCGGTCAGGTGGTCGAGCGGCGCCAGTACAAGGCGGCCACCCCCACCGGCGAGTTCGACGCCACCACCTACACCTACACCCCTGCCGGGGAGATCGCCTCGGTCACCGACCCGTCCGGCAACACCTTCACCACCACCTACGACGTGCGCGGCCGCAAGATCCAGACCACCGACCCCGACAAGGGCACCACCACCTTCACCTACGACGACCTCGACCGCGTCACCTCCACCACCGACGCACGCGACAAGAAGGTCTTCACCGCCTACGACGGACTCGGCCGCAAAACCGCAACCCGCGAAGGCGCGGCAGACGGGCCACTGCTGACCTCCTACACCTACGACACCGTCACCCGCGGCAAGGGCATGCTCGCCACATCGGTCCGCCACTTCGACGGCGCGCAGTACGTCAACCAGGTCCGCGGCTACGACACCCTCGGACGTGTGGAGGCCGCCACCGTCACCATCCCCTCCCAGCAGGGAGCCCTGGCCGGGACGTACCTGTTCTCCACCGCCTACAACCTCGACGGCACCGTGCAGAGCAGCAGCCTGCCCGGCGCCGGCGGGCTGCCCATCGAGACCGTCGTCAACACCTACGACGCCTGGCAACGGCCCACCCGGCTGACCAGCGCCAAGGGCACCTACGTCAACGACACCGTCTACACCCCGATCGGCAAACCGTCCATCATCGAGATGGGCACCGCACCGAAACGGGCGTGGCAGACCTTCAGTTACCAGTACGGCAGCCAGCGGCTGGACACCGCCAAGACTTTCCGTGAGGGCATCGACGGCAACGACCGCTTCGCCACCTACCACTACACCGACTCCGGCGCCATCACCTCCGTCACCGACGACTCCCGCGACGGCGTCGACAACCAGTGCTTCACCTACGACCACCTCCAGCGCCTGACAGAGGCTTGGACACAGGGCACCACCGGCGCCTGCGCCACCGAACCCAGCGCCTCGGTGATCGGCGGGCCGGCCCCGTACTGGCAGTCCTTCACCTACGACAAGACCGGTAACCGCACCGGCGAAACCCGGCACGGAATCGGCGGCACAACCGACACCACCCGCACCTACACCTATGCCAACCCCGGCCAAGGCAACCGCCTCACCCAGGTCACCCAGACCGGGCCGGCAGGGAACCGCACCGACACCTACGGCTACGACGCCACCGGCAACACCGCCACCGTCCAGAACACCGATGGCGCCCAGACATTCACCTGGAATACCGAAGGCGAACTGGCCAAGGTCACCGAGAACGGCAACGACGAGACCTACATCTACGACGCCGACGGTAACCGCCTGATCCGCAAGGATCCCGCCGGGAGCACGCTCTACCTGCCGGAAGGCAACGAACTGAGGGCCCTCAACGGCGCCACTACCGCTACCGGCACCCGCTACTACGCTTTCGCCGGTAAGACCGTCGCCATGCGCACCTCCAACGGGCAGGTCACTTACCTGTCCGCGGACCACCAGGGCAGCGGCCAGGTGGCCATCAACGCCACCACCCAGGCCGCCATCGTCCGCCGCTTCACCCCCTTCGGTTCCATCCGCGGCTTCGATGAGAACGCGACATGGCCCAACGACAAGGGCTTCGTCGGCGGCACCCAGGACCCCACCGGCCTCACCCACCTCGGCGCCCGCGAATACGACCCCGACACCGGCCGATTCATCTCCGTCGACCCCCTCGTGGACCAGGCCGACCCCCAGCAGATGAACGGCTACACCTACGCCAACAACAGCCCCATCACCAACAGCGACCCCGACGGCAACATGTGCCGTCGCACGCCCGACGGCGTTGAATGCTTCAACGGAGACGGAGTCGACCGCCGGCCCACCAAGCACGGCTACGACGTCTATGACCGCAGGGGCAGGAAGGTCGGCTCCACGGACCCGTCGTGGCGGCAGACCCCCCGCGGCAACCAGAAGGCAAGGCAGACGCTCTGCTCCCTGATGCCGGCCGCATGCCCGCCGCGGGCACAGATAAGGCCGCCGCGGCCCTACGACCCTCCGTCCCTTATCGGAGATTTCCTGGCAGGTCTCAACCTGAAGAATCCCTGGGTGGCGAGCAGTAACGGCGCGGGTTACCTGTCCGAGTTGATGAAGGCGCTCGGGCTCGGTGGGCTCGCGTTGGAGAACGACCTTTACAGCGTTCTCGGCAAACTCGGCCTCAGCGATGAGACGGTCAACATGCTGCGGCGCACGATAGGCGGCTCCGGGGGGTCGCGTCCCCCGTCCGGGAATCTTTATGTGAAGGGCGCCAAAGTCGGTTCGAAAATCGGAAAACTGGGAGGGCGTGCACTCACCGTGAGCAAGGTGGCCGGTCCGGTCGGCGTCATAATATCGGTCGCCGACGGTGTGAACACGCAGGTCAACAACGACAAGCAGCGGTCGGATCTGACCAGTGACGACAAGAGAAGCCGGCTGTTCCTGCGTGGGGCGGGCGCCGGCGTCGGCGCGTATGTCGGCGCATCGCTCGGCACGTTCTGCGGGCCTGCCGCACTCGCCTGCGGCGTCGCCGGCGGATATCTGGGGGCGGCCGCCGGCGGGGCGATCGGCGGCTGGGTGGGCAGGAAGTTCTACGGTGGCTAGACTGAGAGACGGTCGTATCCGCTAATGTCGGCCTACTCTGACGGAGGGCGCATGGATGGTGCCGAGACACCGGTCGAGCCTCTCTCATGGTGGGTCTCGGTGGTCTGCTTCGCCATGTTCGCCCTCGCGTTCTACGGGCATTTCGCCTACCGGCGGTACGGCCGTCTCAGCAGATCGTGGCTGCGGTACAACTACTTCAATGAGAACGTGCCGGGGATGATCAGGTACGCGCCGTTGAACATGCTCCCCATATCGGGTGTGTTCGGTCTCTGGGGGCTGATCGCGGTAGTGAGCCACCTTCCCGAGAACGACGTCACCTATTGGATTTCCGCCGTTCTCGTGGTCCTGTCGGCGGTCGCGGCCATCATTGCCATCACGCGGCACCTCGCAGGCTACTCCGACAAGAAGAAGCCGCAGTGGCTCATCGACGAGGAGCGCAAGCGCAACATTCCCGCCGAATGATCCCGTCGGGCAGGATGGCGCCCGACGTGGGAGGGGAGCGGAGATGAGCGGAGCGGAGGCGCCGGTCGAGCCGCTGTCGTGGTGGGTCGCGGTGATCTGCTTCGGCTTGTGCTCCATCGGGTTCCTCGGCCGGTTCTTGTACCGCAAGAAAGGGCGAGTCGCCGACATCTGGCTGCGCTACCACCATGCCAACGACAACTTGTCGCCAGTGATCAGGTACGCGCCGCTGAACTTGGTGCCCACGTCGAGCGTTTTCGCCTTGTGGGGGGCGGTCGTGGTGCTGAGCCACCTTCCCGAAAACAGCATCACTGATTACGGCATCGCCGCTCTCGCCATCCTGTCGGCGATCGCGGCCGCCATCGCCGTCAAGCGGCATCTCAGCGGCTACCCGGACGACATCAAACCGCAATGGCTGCTCGATGAGGAGCGTAAGCGCGGTATTCGCGGCGAATGATCTGAGCGGGTCGGGACGGGCGGCGGAATCCGCTAGATTGGCGGGAAAACGAAGATCCGGAGGTGCCGCCGTGGGTGAGAGGCCGGAGATCGACACGAGCGTTCCGCATTCGGCGCGGGTGTGGAACTACCTGCTCGGCGGGAAGGACAACTACGAGGTCGACCAGCAGGCGGCCGAGCAGTTCCGGGGCATGTTCCCGCAGATCGTCGACGTGGCCCGCGCCGACCGGGCGTTCCTCGGCAGGTCCGTCCGGTATCTGGCGGGCGAGGCCGGGGTGCGGCAGTTCCTCGACATCGGCACCGGGCTGCCGACCATGGACAACACCCATGAGGTCGCCCAGCGCGCCGCCCCGGACGCGCGGATCGTCTACGTGGACAACGACCCCCTCGTGCTGACCCACGCGCGGGCCCTGCTCAGCAGCAGCCCGCAGGGCGCCTGCGACTACATCCACGCGGATCTGCGCGAACCCGGCGACATCCTGGAGAAGGCCGCCGCGACGCTCGACTTCGGGAAGCCGGTCGCGATCATGCTGCTGGGGATCATGCACTTCGTCCACGACGACGATGAGGCGCGGCGGCTGCTCGGGGTGCTGCTGGACGCCGTCCCGTCCGGGAGCCATGTGGCCATGACGCACTCCACCCTCGACTTCGACCGGGGGGAGACGGCGCAGGCGGAGGCCCAGGACGACTGGAACGAGAAGTCGGCCAACCCGATGGTGCCGCGCACGCGTGAGGCCATCACCCGGTTCTTCGACGGTCTGGAGCTCCTGGAGCCGGGTGTGGTCTCCATGTCGCGCTGGCGTCCCGAGCACACGCCCTGGGGGCGGCCCGACGAGGTGCCCGGGTACGCGGCCGTGGCCCGCAAGCCCTGATTCACCCGCGCGGGGGAGGCGGATCGCGCCGGCGGGGGATCGGTGCGGGCGGTCGCGGCTGTGATCGTGGTGTCCCGGAACAGGGAGCGCCATGAGAGGAGACCGCGATGACGGTCATGACCATGTCGCCGGCCGAGCGGGTGCGGGCCGGGTGGCGGAGCGCGCACGACGCCGTCGACGGGGTGCCGCGGTGGGCGCGGATCGCCGCGCTGGCCGTCCCGTTCACCGTGCTGCCCGCGGGGCTGTGGCGGATCGCGGCGTTCACGCTGCACCTGCCGATCATCGACGGGGACGATCTGGGGCCGGGGGACGGGCAGGGCGACCTGCCGGGCTGGCTGCCCCTGGAGGCGTACGTCGTGGTGCTGTCGCTGGTGTCGGAGCTGGTCGCCTTCACCGCCGTGGGGCTGATCGCGCGGTGGGGCGAGGTGTTCCCCCGGTGGGTGCCGGTGCTGCGGGGACGGCGGGTCCCGACGATGGCCGCGGTGATCCCCGCGTCGATCGGCGCGGCGGTGCTGACGGTGCTGTGGACGGTGTCGGTGGTCAACTGCCTGGTGTTCCAGAAGACCATCCAGGGGCGCCCGCTGCCGGACGGCTTCCCCATCCACTTCCACAGCTGGGAGGGGGTGCTCGGCGTCCTCGCCTACGCGCCGCTGGTGGCGTGGGGGCCGCTGCTGGCGGCCGTCACCGTCGCGTACTACCGGCGACGCGCCCTCGCCTAGGGGGAACCGGCCCGAGTACGGTTTGCGGCATTCCCCCCAGTTTTGGAGGTTCGTGTGGCGTCGTTGGTCGAGATGGTGCCGCCGTCGGTGTCCGGGCGGATGCTGCGAAGCGTCTTCGCGTTGCCGGAGCCCGTGAAACGGCTGATCGTCGGGGCGCCGGTGCGCCGGGACGGGCAGGAGATGGCGCTGGACGCGCAGCTGCTGCTGATGATGATGCGGCTGGAGGGGGAGCGCCGGCTGGCCGGCGGGTCCGTCGCGGCCGCGCGGGCCGGCCTCGCCCGGACGAAGGTGCTGCTGCCGGGGCTGCCCGCGCGGCCGGTGCGCACGCGGGCGGTCGACGCGGGCGGGGTGCCGTCCCGGCTGTACACGCCGAAGGCCCTCCCGGACGGGTCGCCGCTGCTCGTCTTCTACCACGGCGGCGGCTGGGTCATCGGCGACCTCGAAACGCACGACGCGGTGTGCCGGTACCTGGCGGTGCACGCCGAGGTGCGGGTCCTGTCGGTGGACTACCGGCTCGCGCCCGAGCACCCCTACCCGGCGGCGCCGGACGACGCGCTCACCGCGTACGCGTACACCGCCGAGCACGCCGCGGAGCTGGGCGCCGACCCCGGGGCGATCGCGGTCGGCGGCGACAGCGCGGGCGGCAACCTCGCGGCGGTCGTCGGGCTGCTCGCGGAGCGCACGCCCAACTTCGCGCTGCTGTTCTACCCGGCGACCGACCTGTCCGCCCGGCGGCGGTCGCGGGAGCTGTTCGCGGAGGGGTTCTACCTGACCGACGCCGACATGACGTGGTTCGGCGACCACTACTGCCCGGAGGAGCGGCGCGCCGAGGTGAAGGCGTCGCCGCTGCTGGCCGACGACCTGAGCGGGTTCCCGCCCGCCTACATCGCGACAGCCGGGTTCGACCCGCTGCGGGACGAGGGCGAGGAGTTCGCGAAGCGGCTGGAGAAGGACGGGGTGCGGGTCGCGCTGCGCCGCCAGGACGACCTCATCCACGGGTTCGCGAACACGTGGTCGCTCGGCGGACGGGCCCGGGAGGCGCTGTCGGAGGCGGCCGGGGCCCTGCGCACCGGGCTGTACGCGGGGCCCCGGGACCGGAGCTAGAGGGGCAGACCCGTCAGGATCATGACCTTCTCCTCGGTGTAGTCGGCCATCGCCGACCGCAGGCCCTCCCGGCCGACGCCGGAGTCCTTCACGCCGCCGTAGGGCATCTGGTCGGCGCGGTAGGACGGGACGTCGCCGATCACGACGCCGCCGACGTCGAGCTCGCGGTGCGCGCGGAACGCGATGTCGAGGCTGCGGGTGAACACGCCCGCCTGGAGGCCGAACTTGGAGTCGTTGACGAGCGCGAACGCCTCGTCGACGCCGTCCACCGGCTGGACGAACATGACCGGGCCGAAGACCTCCTCGCGGGACACCTTGGCGTCGGCGGGGACGCCGGCGAGGACGGTCGGGGCGTAGGCGGCGCCCTCGCGGGTGCCGCCGGTCAGCACCTTCGCGCCCGCCGCGACGGCCTCGTCCACCCAGGCTTCGACGCGCTCGGCGGCCTCCCGGCTGACGAGCGGGCCGACCTGCGTCTTGTCGTCCCACGGGTCGCCGGTGACGAGCGAGGCGACGGTGTCGACCAGCTTCGGCACGAACTCCTCGTACACGGACCGGTCGACGTAGACGCGCTGGACGGCGATGCAGCTCTGCCCGGCCTGGTAGTTGGCGAACAGCCCGATGCGCTTGGCGGCCCAGTCGAGGTCGGCGTCCGGCAGGACGACGGCCGCGCCGTTGCCGCCGAGTTCGAGGGTGACGTGCTTGCGCGGCGCCCGGTCGTTGATCGCCCAGCCGACCGGCACCGAGCCGGTGAACGACACGATCGGCAGCCGCGGGTCGTCGACCAGGCCGGACGCGCGGTCGTTCGGCACCGGCAGGATCGAGAACATCCCGGCGGGCAGGTCGGTCTCGGCGAGCAGCTCGCCGAGCAGCAGCGCCGACAGCGGCGTGGCGGGCGCCGGCTTGAGCACGATCGGGGTGCCCGCCGCGATCGCCGGGGCGATCTTGTGCGCGGCGAGGTTCAGCGGGAAGTTGAACGGCGAGATGCCGAGCACCGGGCCGCGCGGCACGCGGGTGATGTAGGCCATCCGGCCCTCGGCGGCCGGGTCGGTGTCGAGCCGCTGGGTGGTGGCGCTGAAGCGGCGGGCCTCCTCGGCGGCGAACCGGAACGTGGAGATCGCGCGGGTCACCTCGCCGCGCGCCCACAGCAGCGGCTTGCCGTTCTCGGCGGTGATCAGCCGGGCGATCTCCTCGGCCCGCTCGGCGATCCGCGCGGACACGTGCGCGAGCGCCTCGGCCCGCACGTGCAGCGGCAGCGCCGCCGCCTCCCGGCGGACCGCGTCCGCGGCGGCGATCGCCTCCTCCACCTGCGCGGGCGTCGGGACGGCCGCCGTCCCGACCACGCGGCCGTCGTAGGGGTGCGTAACGGTCAGCTCACCGTCACCGGTCTCGGGCCGGCCGGCCAGCCAGAATGGGGTCGCGTTCATGCGTTCACGCTATCTCCGCGGGGCCCGATTGCGAGTCTCCACGATGTCCAATCCGGTCGCCTCGACTGGACGACACGGCGAGCGCGATCCACAGTTCGGCGCGGACGGCCGGGTCGTCCGGGTCGCGGCCCAGGAGTTCGGCGGCCTTGCGCATCCGCGCGCGGAGGGTGTGCCGGTGGACGCCCAGCGCGCGCGCCGCCGCCTCCCCCTGCCCGTTGGCCGCGACATAGGCCCGGACGGTCTCCACCAGGTCCTCCTTCCGCAGCGGCGCCAGAAGTGTGTCGGCGAAGGCGCGGGCGACGGCCGGGTCCAGGAGGCCGAGGACGCTCTGCCCGGGAAGGTCGGAGTGGCGGAGCACGTCCTTGCCGGTCTGCCGTGCCGCCGCCAGCGCCTCCTCGGCCTCCCGGAGGGCCGCCGGCAGATCATCGGACGCCGGGGTGCTGACGCCGACCGGGCCGGTGCCGGCGAGCAGCGCCTCGACCGCGCCGGACAGCTCGTCCGGGACGACGACGGCGACGTGCCCGCCCAGCGGCACCGCCGGGCAGGGCGCCCCCGCCGGGTCGGACTCCAGCGCGTCCAGGACGGCGGTGCCGCCCGCGCAGGCCAGCACCCGCACCGGCCCGCGCGGCACCGCTGGCCCGTCGCCGGGCCGCCCGAGCAGCAGCGCGGCGAGCGAGGCGCGCAGGTCGCGGCCGGTGCGCGGCCCCTCCGACTGGAGCGTCAGCAGGGCGACGGCCGCGCCGACGATCGTGTGCGCGGCGGGCGGCAGCGGCGCGCCGGTGCCCACCGCGAGGAACCCGCGCGGGCGACCGCCGAGCCCGATCCGCTGCACGGCGATGTGGTCGTCCCGGTCGGACAGCGCGAGGCTCGCCGCCGGGCCGCCCGCGGCCGGGGCGCCCTTCGCGGGACGGCGCCGCAGCCGCGCCAGCTCGGGCGCGAGCACGCCGGCCCGGTCGCGGGCGCCCGCCGGTTCGGCGTGCTGGACGGCCCCGGACGCGTCCAGCAGCAGTGTCCAGCCGCCGAGCAGCCGCGCCAGCCGCGTGACGACCGCGCCGGGCCCGGTGAGCGCGGCGCGCGTCAGCTCCCGCTGGCCCTGGTAGGCGCGGGTGACGTCCTCGTACCACTCGGCGGCGAGCATCCGCGACACCGCCTTGCCGACGGCGATGAACGGGGTGGGGCGCGGCACCTCCAGCAGCGCGAGCCCCTGCCCGCGGGCCGCCGCGAGCAGCTCCGCCGGGACGGTCTCGTGGATCACCCCGACCGCGAACCCGAGTCCCGCGACGCCCCGCCCGACCAGCCGGGACACGTACCCGGCGGCGTTCGCCGGGGTCAGCCGCATGCCGGTGGTGAGGACGAGCTCGCCGCCCTCCAGGAACGGGGTCGGGTCCTCCAGCTCGCTGACCGCGACCCACACGACGGGCGCGTCCGGCAGCGGCCCGGTGCGCGACCGCAGGCCGAGCTGGGGGAGGGCGGCCACGGCGGCCAGCGTGGGCGGCATGTCAATCCCTGTGCAAAGTGTCTACCTCGCCGGACGGATTTCGCCGTCCCGTACGGTTCATCGTAGGCGGCTCCCGGCTTATGTTCAGGCCATGACCAGCCAGGACTCCGCCCTCGACGCGTCCGGGGCGAACGGCGGCACGCCGCCGCAGGAACGCCGCGTGCTGACCGAGATCCCCGGGCCGCGCTCCCGTGAACTGCAGGAACGGCGCACCGCCGCGGTGCCGCCGGGCGTCGGCAGCGTGCTGCCTGTGTACGTGGCGGACGCGGGCGGCGGCGTGGTCGTCGACGTCGACGGCAACTCGCTGATCGACTTCGGCTCCGGGATCGCGGTGACGAGCGTCGGCAACGCCAACCCGCGCGTCGCCGCGCGGGTGAAGGCGCAGGCCGACCGGTTCACCCACACCTGCTTCATGGTCGCGCCCTACGAGTCGTACGTGGCGGTGTGCGAGAACCTCAACCGGGTCACGCCCGGTGCGCACGAGAAGCGGTCGTTCCTGGTGAACAGCGGCGCGGAGGCCGTGGAGAACGCCGTCAAGATCGCCCGGTACGCGACCGGGCGGGACGCCGTCGTCGTGTTCGACCACGGCTACCACGGCCGGACGCTGCTCACGATGACGCTCACCGCGAAGAACATGCCGTACAAGCAGGGGTTCGGCCCGTTCGCGCCCGAGGTCTACCGGATGCCGCTCGCGTACCCGTTCCGCTGGCCGACCGGCCCGGACGACTGCGGCCCGGAGGCGGCGGCGCAGGCCATCGACCAGATCACCAAGCAGATCGGCCCGACGAACGTCGCGGCGCTGCTGATCGAGCCGATCCAGGGCGAGGGCGGGTTCATCGAGCCCGCGCCCGGGTTCCTGCCGGCGCTCGCCGAGTTCTGCCGCGCCAACGGCATCCTGTTCATCGCCGACGAGGTGCAGACCGGCTTCGCCCGCACCGGCGACATGTTCGCCTGCGAGCACGAGGGGATCGTCCCCGACCTGGTCGCGACCGCGAAGGGCATCGCGGGCGGGCTGCCGCTCGCCGCCGTCACCGGCCGCGCCGACATCATGGACAAGGTGCACGGCGGCGGGCTCGGCGGCACCTACGGCGGAAACCCGCTCGCCTGCGAGGCGGCCCTGGCGGTGCTGGCCGAGATCGAGGACGGCAAGCTCACCGAGCGCGCCCGCCGGATCGGCGAGATCATGCTGCCCCGGCTGCGGGAACTGGCGGCGGCGCACCCCGCGATCGGGGACGTGCGCGGCCGCGGCGCGATGATCGCGATCGAGCTGGTGCGGCCCGGCACGAAGGACCCCGACCCCGACCTGACCGCGCGGGTCGCGCGGCGCTGCCACGAGCGGGGCCTGCTCGTCCTGACCACCGGGACGTACGGGAACGTGCTGCGCTTCCTGCCGCCGCTCGTCATCCCCGAGGAACTGCTCGTCGAGGGCCTGGACGTGCTGGCGGAGGCGTTCGCCGAGGAGTGATTCGGGCGGCCCGGCGCCGGGCCGCCCCGGCGTCAGGCCGCGAAGCTCTCCTTGTAGAGGTCGGCGACGATGTCGTACGAGCGCAGCCGGTCGGCGTGGTCGAACACCTGTGTCACGACCATGACCTCGTCGACGCCCGACCGCTCGATGAGCGCGTCCAGCTGCGCGCGGACGGTCTCCGGCGCGCCCATGACCTGGTCGGCGAGCCGCGCGTCGATCATCTGCCGCTCCAGCGGCGTGTACGGGTGCGCGGCGGTCTCCTCCGGCGTCGGCAGCGGCCCCGGTCGGCCCTGCCGCAGCCGCAGGAACCCCAGCGCCTGCGGCGCCGCCAGCTCCCGCGCCCGCTCGTCGGTGTCCGCGGCGGTGACCGACACCCCGATCATCGAGTACGGCTCCTGAAGCGCGCCGGGACGGAACGAGTCCCGGTACAGCGTCAGCGCCGGGACGGTGTTCTCGGCGCTGAAGTGGTGCGCGAACGCGAACGGCATTCCGAGCAGCCCGGCGAGGCGGGCGCTGTAGCCGCTGGAGCCGAGCAGCCAGATCGGCGGCTCGTTCCCGGCGGCGGGCGTCACCGTGCTCTCGGCGCCGAAGTACTCGCGCAGCTCGATGACCTGCTCGGGGAAGTCGTCCACCGACAGCGCGTCGGGGGAGCGGCGCAGCGCCAGCGCGGTGGCCTGGTCGGTGCCGGGCGCGCGGCCGAGGCCGAGGTCGATGCGCCCCGGGTAGAGCGCCTCCAGCGTCCCGAACTGCTCGGCGACGACCATCGGCGCGTGGTTCGGCAGCATGATGCCGCCGGACCCGACCCGCATCGCGGTCGTGGCCGCCGCGACCTGCCCGATCAGCACGGCCGTCGCCGAGCTGGCGATGCCCGGCATCGCGTGGTGCTCGGCGAGCCAGTACCGGTGGTAGCCGAGCCGCTCGGTGTGCCGGGCCAGGTCGAGGGTGTTGCGCAGCGCCTGGCCGGACGTGGAGCCGCTGACGACGGGGGCGAGATCGAGGACGGAGAAGCGCACGGTCATACCGTGTGCCAACCCGCCGGACGGCGGTCCTCTTCCCGCCCTGACGAGACGGCTAGGAGAGCAGCTGGAACGCGGCGACCAGCACGGAGGCCGCCGCGCCGAGCGCGACGGGGATCCCGATGCACAGCCACGACCAGGTCACCAGCGTGCGGGCGCGCGCCGGGTCCTCGGCGAACCGGGTCTCGGCGCGGGTGTACAGCAGCGCGGCGGCCACGGCCAGCGGAAAGAACGCGAGGGTCGTGAAGGTTCCGAGGATGAAGGCGGCGACCTGCCCGGCCCGGGTGTACGTCCCGTCCGGGCCGATGCCGAAGGCGAGCGAGGGGGCGGGCGAGGAGGCGGCGATGGGGGCGGTTGCGGTCATCTCAGCGCACCGATCACTAGAACTGTGATGTGGATCATACGCGCGGCGACCGCCGGACGCGAGGGGCCGGCCGCCGGTTTTCGGCGGCCGGCCCGCAGGCGTCAGCGCAGGTTCAGTCCCAGCAGGACCGGGTCGTGGTCGGACGAGCGGAACGCGTCCGGCCGGTAGAACCTCGCCGGGTTGAACTCGGTGTTGTAGTCGAGGAACACCGGCTCGTCGCTGTTGATGTGCCAGATCGTCGCGCCCGTGACGCGCCGCGCCAGGGACCGTCCGGCCAGCGCGTGGTCCAGCTCGCCCGACTGCCCGTCGAACACGTAGCTGTAGCGGTCGGCCGGGCGGACGAAGCGCTGCGTCTGCGAGGTGAGCCCGGCGGCGGCGAGCACCTTCACCGGGTCCTCGGCCCCGTAGGCGTTGAGGTCGCCGACGACGAGCGGGTTCGGCACGCCGTCCGCCAGCGACGCGATGGCCTTCGCCTGGGCGACGCGGCGGGCGTTGTAGCAGCCCTGGCCGTCGCCCTGGTCCTGGTCGGGGCCGGTGGCGCCGCCGCACCCTTTCGACTTGAAGTGGTTCACGATCATCGTGAACGCCGTCCCGCCGGCCGCCGGGCGGAACGCCTGGACGAGCGGCGGCCGGTCGAAGACCGGGTCCTCCGACGACCGCGCCGCGCCGTCCGGCACGACCTTCGCCGGCTTGTAGATGAGCGCGACGTGGATCTCGTCCGTCCCGGGGTAAGGGTGCCGGACCCACGCGTACGTCCCGGCCCCGGCCCGCTGGTTCAGCCGGTCGACGAGCGCCTGCACGGCGGTGTCGCCGTTGTTCTCGACCTCCATGAGGCCGACGACGTCGGCGTCCAGGCCGGTGAGCGCGGCGGTCAGCTTGGCGAGCTGCCGCTCCTGCTCGGCGGCGGTGTCCGCGCCGCGCTTGTCGAGCGTCGTGAACCAGTTGAGCGTGTTGAAGCTCGCCACGCGCACGTCGCCGCCGACGTGCCGGGGCTTCTTCGGGGCCGGGTTGGTGTTGGCGAAGTGCGCCGTCTTCGTCGGCTCCAGGCGGTACTCGCCGAACCCGTAGTTGAGGACTCCGGTGAGGCCGCTCACGGTGTCGCCGATGCGCAGCACGCGCGGGTCGGTGTACGGGATCGTCTCCGGGTTCTGGACGTTCGACCCGTCGTCGATGAGCAGCTTCCGCGCGTCGTTCGCGGCCTGGGTGGAGCCGCGCCCCTCGGTCGGCTGGAAGAGCCGGCCGCCCGCCGACACGGTGACCTCGCCGTACCGTCCGAGCTGGTAGACCTCGGTGGCGGTGAGCCGCTGCCCGAACCGCAGCAGCATGCCCTCGTACCGCTCCAGCGTGGCGCCGTCCCGCAGCGGGAGGTCGACCCGGGCGGGAGCCGCCCGGCCGGTGCCGCACACGTCCACCGCCGAGACGGGCGACAGCTCGGTCAGGCCGTTGTACTCGACGGCCTTGCCGGTGACGAGGACGCGGTCGCCGACCGAGACCTCCTGGGCGGAGTAGACGAAGATCCCGTCGGACGTGCGCGGGTCCCCGTCGGGCGCGGGGTCCTGCACGAAGAAGCCCTTGAGCTGGTCGGGCCGCTGGAAGTCGGCGGTGACGACGCCCTCGACCCGGACGGTCCGCCCGGCGAGGGGGCTCGCGTCGCCGGCGCCCTGGACGTCGGCGATCCGGTGGTCGGCGGGAGTGCCGCAGGTGGGCGGCTCCGCCGCGGCGGCCGCGGGCGCGCCGGCGGTGAGGCCGGCGGCCAGCACGGCCGCGAATGCTGCTGCTGTTCGGCGCATGGCGGGAGAGTAGGGCGCGGCCCCGGCGGGTCGGCGAACCGTTAATGAAGACTCCACCAATTTGCAACGGATTGTCGCAATCATGGGCACCGCTCGACCCGGCCTTTGCGAAACGCCGTCCGGGCGCGAGGGGATAACCGGCTGAGCAGCCCGCGCCGACGCGAAGGAGGGCCGTGACCCCATCGTCCGCAGAGCCGGAGTCGCCGGGAGGGGAGTACGCCCGCACCCGCGACATCGTGGTCGTGTTCGCCGTGCTGCTGATCATCACGGCGGTCCTGGTGATCGTGCTCGTCCAGGCGTGGCCGGCCGGCCCGCAGACCGGCCCCGACGGGCGCACGGAGGCCACCCCGGCCGCCAAGACCGTCCATTTCCCGGGATGGTCGCCGACCATGTCGCGGGAGACGAGCCTGTTCGTGATCGTGATGGCCTCGGGCGCGCTCGGCGGCATCGCCCACGTCCTGCGGTCGTTCTACTGGTACGCCGGGAACCGGGCGCTGCGCCGCAGCTGGCTGCTCATGTACCTGCTGCTCCCCGTCGTCGGCGCCCTCTTCGGCCTCATCGTCTACCTCGTGGTGCGCGGCGGCCTGACCTCGCCGATCGGCGGCGCGGGCGACATCAACCCGTACGGGATCGCGGCCATCGCGGCACTCGTCGGCCAGTTCTCGCGCGAGACCGCGGAGAAGTTCCGCGACGTCTTCTCGACCCTGCTGGCGCCCGCGCCGCCGGGCCGCGACCACGCCCTCACCCCGAGCATCACCGCGGTCGAGCCGCTCAGCGGCCCGCCCGAGACGCGGATCACGATCATCGGGACGGGGCTGGGGTCGGCGACGTTCGTCCGGTTCGGTGACGCGCGGGCTCCGGCCACGGACGTGACGGACACGCGCATCCGGGCGATCGTCCCGGACGGGGCCACCTCGGGGCCGCTCATCGTGACCACCCCGACCGGCGCGGCGGCGAGTCCGGACACGTTCACGGTCGAGCCCGGCGCCGGGTGACGGAAGGCTACTTCCCGTCGCGCCAGTGGTCGTGCCAGGCGTCGTAGGCGGCGCCGGGGAACATCCGTGGGAGCTCCGAGGTGGGCAGGCGGCCCAGCTCGGAGCCCGTCCGCGCGACGCCGAACTGCCGGTCGCTGGCGTAGGCGGTGCGGTCCAGGCTCTCCGGCCCCGCGACCAGGCACGTGTAGCGCGGGCCCGGCAGGTCGGCGTCGGGGATCGCGGCGCCGACCGCGAGGCTGTTGGACACCGTCACCCACGCGCCGAGCTCGGTGATCTGCCGCTCGGCGCCCTGGTCCTCCCAGCGGTGCTCCAGGATCGGCTTGGAGAAGATCGGGACGAGCAGGTGCGACACCCCGCAGGCCAGCAGCTCCCGCTCCCAGCGCATCGAGCGGCCGAGGTCCTCGCAGATCAGCACGGCGAGCCGGCCGAGCGAGGAGTCGAGCACGCTGACCCTGCGGCCGGGCCGGACATGCTCGGCGGCGGTGCCGGCGTCCGGCGCGTCGGGCAGCCGCCACAGCCGCACCTGCGCCGCGTCGAGCGTGAAACCGGACAGCTTGTCCTGGACGAGCAGCTCCCGGCCCGTCCAGCGGTCGAGCAGGACGGCGCGGTTCGGCGGCGGGTCGCCGCCGCCGAGCGGGCCGGTGCCGAGCATGAGGAAGCGCAGCGGGCGCCGGTCGCGGTCGCGCCCGGCGGTGTCGAACGCGACCTCCTTCCAGTGCTCCAGCAGCGCGTCCGACAGCGACGCCTCCGGCATCACGGCGAGCTGCGCGCCGGACTCGTCCAGCCGCCGGACGATCGCCTTGATGCGGCTGCGCAGGCCGGAGGAGTCCATCGGGCGGAGCCGGTAGACGGTGCCGCCGTCGCGCTCGGCGAACTCGATCTCGACGTCCTCGTAGGTCTCCAGCACCGGCGCGCACCCGACCGCGACCGGCTCGTCCCGGCTGAAGTGGGGGTCGTGGACGGCGGGCAGGACGCTGTGGTCGATCATGTCCCACTCGGCCTGCGGGACGCGGTGGACGCCGAAGAACTCCGCCTTCGACCGCAGCCCGCGCGGCCGGCCGGGGAAGGCGCAGCGGGGCAGCAGCGCGCCGGTCGTGCCGGGCCCGTTGAACTTGCCCTCGGTGAGGTAGGTGACGAGCACGCCGGCCAGCGCGGGCGCCCCGTGGTAGGGCGCGTACGGGCTGGCGTGGGCGAGCGCGATGTCGAGGCCGAGCAGGACGGTGAACCGCCCGAGGTCGCCGCGCTCGGCGACGATCTCCGCGGTGGCCGCGGGGTCGAGGACGCCGCGCTCCAGGACGGTCTCGGCGATCTCGTTCGCGCGGCGCCGCACCCGCTCGTCCTCGTACCAGCGCGTGGCCGTCCAGCCCAGGAAGACGTCGTCGGGCATCGAGTCGTAGAGCTGGACGAAGAGATCAGCTGGGTAGGCCGGATACACGGCTGCGGCCAACTGATCCGTCATAGGCGCCCCCGGGGGGATTGACAGGCACGGTTACGGCTGGTGGCTCGATGGTAACTCTCCCGGGCCCGCGAGACCGTGTCGTCTGCAACAGACACCGGCGTCACTTGACATTCACTTGGCATGGACGCACGCTGGAGGTGTCCGGCGATGCTCGTCGACCTAGGAGTGAGCCGTGCACACCACCACCGACAGCGACACCGCCCCCGGGACCCGCGACCGCCGTACCGAGATCCGCCGCCTCATCGACGCGATGGAGCACGCCAAGATCATCAGTGACGGCCACTTCTCCGCGCTCGGCATGCTGATCACCGACGCGTCGCTGAGCGCCGACGAGCCGGCGCTGACCGAGTGCCAGGACGGCCTCCAGTGGCTGCACCGGCACTACCTCGACGTCGACCGCCTCGACGGCGCGCAGCGCGAGCAGCGCGGCCGCATCCTCGGGCTGATCGACGTCGTGCACTGGGCGCTGCGGCGGCTGCCGTCCGGCCTCCAGCTCGCGCTGCAGCCCGACGGGCACGCGGCGCGCTTCCTCGTCGCGGTGTCGCGCCGGCAGGGCCTGTCGAACCGGCAGCTCGCCGCCGAGCTCGGCACCGACGAGACCGAGATCAGCCGGGTCGGCCGCAAGCTGCTGTCGGCGGGCGTCGTGTGGCGCCGCAAGGAGTGGCGCCACAACGCCTGGGACCTCACCCCCAGGGGGCGCCACTATCTGGAGGCCTCGGGCCTGCTGCCCGCGGACCCCGGCTAGGTGCGGCGGGCCAGCGGCAGCGCGAGCAGGATCACGGCGGCCGTCAGCCCGAAGGCGATCGGGTAGCCGGTCTGCGCGACGGCGGCGCCGAAGGCCGCGCCGCCCACGCCCATGCCCCCGTCGTAGCCGATGTTCCACAGCGCGCTGACCGTCCCGTAGGCGGACGCGGGCGCCCGCTCGTACATCATCGCCAGGCTCGCGTTCTGCGTGACGCCGAAGCCCGCGCCGAACACGGCCATCGCGGCGAACACGGCCGCCGGGTGCGGGACGAGGACCAGCAGCGCGATGCCCGCCCCCGACACCGCCAGCGCGGGCAGCAGCAGCCGCGCCGCGCCGTGCCGGTCGCTGACGCGGCCCGCCCACCAGCGCGCGGCCGTGGTCGCGGCCGGCTGGACGAACAGCGCCGCCGCCGCGACGCCCCCGGCGGGCACCGCCTCCGGCAGGAACGTGATGAGGATGCCCGCCGCCATCGCGGTCGCGGCGAACGCGGCGGCCGGGCGGAGCAGCGCCGGTGACCGCAGCCCCGCGACGACCCCCAGCGGCCGCTGCGACGAGGGCGGCGCGGCGGGCGCGGAGGGCGCGGCGAGCCCACGGGGGACGCCGGGCAGCACCGCGAGCGTGATCAGCGAGAAGACCGCGCTCGCGAGGAACACCGGCTCGTAGCCGACCCGGTCGGCGAGCCACACGCCGAGCGGCAGCGCGAGCACCGCGGGCGCCCCGGCGGTGATGCCGAACAGGCCGAGCGCCTCGCCGCGCCGCTCCGCCGGGGCGAGCGCCGCCACCAGCGCGTTCGGGACGACCACCGCGACGCCGAAGCCGAGCCCGCGCACCAGGCTCGCCGCGACGACCATCGGCAGCCCCGAGGACAGCGGCAGCGCGAGCGTCGGCAGCGCGAGCAGCAGCGTGCCCGCCGCGAACACCGCCCGGTACCCGAACCGGGCGAGCAGCCGGGGGAGGGCGAGTTCGGCGAGCACCGTCGTCAGCATCAGCGCCCCGGTGGCGAGGCCCGCGCCGGCCTGCCCGGCCCCGCCGTCGACCGCGTACATCGGGACGACCGACAGCAGCAGGAAGACGCCCGTGAGGCTCGTGACGGTCGCCGCGAACAGCAGCGCCAGCGGCCGTGTGACCAGGCGCGGGCGGGGGCCGCCGGCGCGCTCGGCGTCCCGGAGTGACTCGCTCATTAACGCGACATTAGATGACCGACCGGACAACCCGGTCGCCGAGCGGAGCTCGTCCGTTGAATGGCGGTGGGTGGGGGCTGGAGGACGGGTCGCCGAGCGGCGCTCGTCCGTTGAATGGTGGTGGGTGGGGGCTGGAGGACGGTTCTTGGGTTCGTTGCTAAGAACGGGTTGCGACCCTGTGAGGAGACTTCATTCCGCGCGCGGAGCGTGATCGGCACAGTCGTCAGCATTCGGTTTCCAGCCCCATCCCCTGGAGCGAGAATGCGTCTCCGTACCCTCTTCAGCACCGCCGTGCTCGGCGCGGCGCTGGCGGTGCCCGTCGCCGCGCCGCCCGCACTGGCCGCCCCGGAGGGGGCCGCGCCGCCGGGGTGCGACGCGACCGACGCCGACATCTACGCGGCGCCGCCGGCGGCGGTCGCCGGGAACCCGGGCGACCTGCTCGCCTGCCGCCCGGCGAAGCTGACGAACATCCCCGGCGACGTCCCGATGAAGGCGTGGAAGGTCCGCTACGTCTCGACCGACGCCAAGGGCGCCAGGAACGTGGTGACGGGGACGGTGGCGGTCCCCGACGCCGCCTGGACGAAGGGCGGCTCCCGCCCGACCGTCGCGTTCAACCCCGGCACGCTCGGCTCCGGCCTGCAGTGCGCCTTCTCCAAGCAGCTCGCCGGGCAGTTCGTCGACATGTACGAGGGCGCGAACCTGACGCTGTTCCTCAAGGCCGGGTTCGCGGTCGCCGCCACCGACGGCGTCGGGTACCTCAACGGGCAGGTCCACACGTACATGATCGGCGCGAACGCGGGGCACGCGCTGCTCGACGCGGTCCGGGCGTCCCGGAGGATCCCCGGCGGGACGCTCGCCGCGGACGGCAAGGTCGGCATCTCCGGCTACTCCGAGGGCGGGGCCGCCTCGTTGTGGGGCGCGCAGCTCGCCTCTTCCTACGCGCCGGAGCTGGACGTCGTCGGCGCGGCGGCGGGCGGTGTGCCCGGCGACCTGAAGCTGACCGCCAAGCAGCTGAACGGCAGCTTCTTCGCGGGCTTCCTCGCCGACGCGCTCGTCGGCCTGAACGCCGCCTACCCGGAGATGCCCTTCACCGAGCTGATGAACGACAAGGGCGCGCAGGCCATCAAGGACGTGAAGTCCAACTGCCTGTACGGGACGCTCGCGGTGTTCCTCGGCGCCCGGGTCGAGAGCTTCTCCAAGGACAAGCTGAGCCTGGAGCAGCTGTACGCGCTCAAGGGCCCGGACGGCACCACGTGGGGCGAGATCGTCGACCGGCAGAAGCTCGGCGTGGACATCGGCACCCCCGCCTCCGCCGCCACGTACAAGATCGGCTTCCCGGTCTTCCAGTACCGCGGCTGGCTGGAGGAGATCATCCCGCACGAGACCGAGGACGCGACGCGCCAGGCGTACTGCAAGGCCGGCATCAACACGACCTGGAAGAACACCTACCCGACCGAGCACCTGTCGACCGACTGGGGCGCCGCCGGGGACGTGACGGCCTTCCTCGGCGACCGGTTCGAGGGCAAGCCGGTCACGGGCAACTGCTGACCCACCCCCCGCGGGGGGGGGGGGGGGGGGGGGGGGGGGGGGGGGGGGCGGGGGGCGCGGGGGGGGGCGCGGGGGGGGGGGGGGGGCGGCGCGCGGCCCGCGGCCGCGGGGGGCGGCC
>NZ_JBICUA010000009.1:386329-482757 GCF_043197915.1 Actinomadura geliboluensis
ACGGTTTGTTGGCAAAGCGGGTCTGGGGCAACTGCTCACCCACCCCCCGCGGTCCGGGCCGCCGGGACGACCGGCGGCCCGGACCCCGTGGGGGGCTCCCCGCACGCCTCACCACCCCGCACGCCTCACCACGAAGGAGTCCGAACATGACAGCGGGTGTCGCCGACGCCGGCAGCAGAACCCCGCAGCCCGACATCTCGGGCACGGTCCCGTTGCCCGAGCGCGTCGCGGTCGTGGTGTTCGTGGTCGCGCCGATCCTCGGGCTGCTGGCGGCCGTCCCCTTCCTGTGGGGATGGGGCCTCGGCTGGACGGACGTCGCCGTCTTCGCCTTCCTCTATCCGCTCAACGCCCTCGGCATCACGGTCGGCTACCACCGGCACTTCACGCACGGCGGCTTCAAGGCCAAGCGGTGGCTGCGGATCGCGCTCGCGATCCTCGGCGGGCAGGCCATGCAGGGGTCGGTCGTCCGGTGGGTCGCCGACCACCGCCGCCACCACAAGTACTCCGACCAGGAGGGCGACCCGCACTCGCCGTGGGCCTACGGGCCGGGCGTGTGGGGGCTCACCAAGGGCCTGTACCACGCGCACATGGGCTGGCTGTTCAGCAAGGACCGCACGTCCCGCAGCAAGTACGCGCCCGACCTGCTGAAGGACAGGGACATCCGGTTCCTGTCCCTGGACCCCGTGTACGCCGTCATCGTCCTGTCGACGTTCCTCGTCCCGATGGGCCTCGGCGCGCTGCTCACCCTGTCCTGGCACGGCGCCCTCACGGCGCTGTTCTGGGCGGGCCTGATGCGGGTGTTCGTCGGCGAGCACGTGACCTTCTCGATCAACTCGATCTGCCACGTGTTCGGCAAGGAGGACTTCAAGACCCGCGACAAGGCCCGCAACGTGTGGTGGCTGGCGATCCCGTCGTTCGGGGAGTCCTGGCACAACCTGCACCACGCCGACCCGACCTGCGCGCGGCACGGCGTCCTGAAGGGCCAGATCGACATCAGCGCCCGCGTCATCTGGCTGTTCGAGCGGCTCGGCTGGGTCTGGGACGTCCGCTGGCCCGACCACGAGCGCCTCGCCGCCCGCCGCGTCACCGGCGGGAGCGCCACCGGCGAGAGCGCCACCGCCGAGCGCGCCGCCACCGCGGGCGCCACCGCCAACGGAGAGGCAGCATGACCGACGTCCCCGAACTCGACCGGACCCCGCTGATCGAGCGGCTCGCCCGGTTCGCCAAGGACTTCCCCGGCGACCGCGCGTACACGTTCATGGACTACATGACCGACCCGGACGGCGTCGCCACCGACGTCACCTGGGGCGAGCTGGACCGGCGCGCCCGCTCCGTCGCCGCCGCCATCCGCCGCGCGGCCGAGCCCGGCGCCCGCGCCGCCCTGCTCGCCCCGCAGGACCTGCACTACGTGACCGGGTTCCTCGGCGCGATGTACGCCCGCGTCATCGGCGTCCCGCTGTTCTCCCCGGACCTGCCCGGCCACGGCGACCGGCTGCTCGCCGTCTACCGGGACGCCGAGCCGGACGTCGTGCTCACCACGCGCGCGTCGCTGCCGCACGTCGAGGCGTTCCTGGCGGGCGAGGGGGTGCGCGCGCCGAAGGAGGTCATCGTCACCGACGAGGTCGACCCGGATCTCGACTGGGCGCCGGAGCCGATCGACCCCGGCGACGTCGCCTACCTGCAGTACACGTCCGGCTCGACCCGGACCCCGGCCGGGGTCATCATCACGCACGGCAACTTCGCGACGAACGCCGAGCAGCTGTGGCGGACGTTCGAGGGCATCCCGCGCGAGTCGTCCGGGGTGAACTGGCTGCCGGTGTTCCACGACATGGGCCTCGTCACCACGGTGGCGCTGCCGCTCGTCTACGGGAACCCGGGCGTGATCATGGACCCGGTGGCGTTCATCATGCGCCCCGTCCGCTGGCTGGAGCTGCTCAGCGCGCAGAAGCACGCGTTCACCGGCGGCCCCAACTTCGCCTACGAGTACCTCACCGCGCAGGTAACCGAGGAGGAGAAGGCGAAGCTCGACCTGAGCGGCGTCCAGGTCTTCATGAACGGCGCGGAGCCGATCCGGGAGAGCACCCTCACCGGCTTCTACGAGGCGTTCAAGGACTGCGGGCTGAGGCCCGAGGCGCAGGTGTGCGCCTACGGCCTGGCCGAGGCGACCGTGTACGTGTCGGCGTCGTCGCGGTTCCGGCCGCCGACCCGCGTGGCGTTCGACCACGAGCGGCTCCGCCGCGGCACCGCCGAGCCGTGCGACGCGGACGCGCCCGGCGCGATCCAGCTGATCGCGTGCGGGACGTCCTACGGCCAGCACGCCGCCGTCGTCGACCCCGAGACCGGCGTCCGGCTCGCGGACGGTGCCGTCGGCGAGATCTGGGTGCACGGCCCGAACGTCGCGGCCGGCTACTGGGGACGCCCCGAGGCGACGAGGGAGACGTTCGAGGCGGAGCTGTCCGGCACGGTCGGGGACCTGCCGCGCGGGCCGTGGCTGCGCACCGGCGACCTCGGCGTCCGGCACGCCGGCGAGCTGTTCGTCACCGGCCGGATCAAGGACCTGGTCATCGTGGACGGCCGCAACCACTACCCGCAGGACATCGAGTTCACCGTGTCCGGCGCGCACAAGGCGATCCGCCGCGAGTACGCCTGCGCGGTGTCGGTCGAGACCGGCGACACCGAGGGCCTCGTCGTGATCGCCGAACGGAACCGGCGGGTCCCGGTCGCGCTGCTCGACCCGGCGGACGCGGCGCGCGCCGTGCGGGCGGCGGTGAAGCAGCAGCACGACCTCCGCGTCCACGACTTCGTGCTGATCGAGCCGGGCGGCCTGCTCCGCACCAGCAGCGGGAAGATCGCCCGGTCGGCCTGCCGCCGCGCCTACCTCGACGGGACGCTGCCGGTCACCCGGACCGCCGCCGGGGGCGAGTGACGCTCACGCCTGCTCCCCGTCCGGGTTGTCGCGCAGCCAGACGGGGAGCAGCAGCATCAGCTCCAGCCGGATCGCCGGGTCCTCGATGTCGTAGTCGAACAGCTCGTGGAGCTGCGCGAGCCGGTACCGGACGGTCTGCGGGTGCACGCACAGCGCCTCGGCGGCGTCCGTCGCGTTGAAGCCGTGCTTGAGGCACTCCAGCAGCGTCGCGGCGAGCCGGGCGCCGCGGTGCGCGCCGACCGCGGCGAGCGGGGCCAGCCGCCGCCGCGCCGCCGCCTCGGCGAGCGTCCAGCCCTCCTGGAGCAGCAGGCCGGGCACGTGCCGGTCGGCGTGCACCAGGGTCCCGGCTTCGGCCGGGGCGAGCCGCCCGTCCGCCATCAGGTCGAGGGTGCGGTGCGCCCAGTGCAGCGACACGCCGGCCTGCGCGGTCGGCACCGACGGCCCGACCGCGCCGGTCCAGCCGCGCAGCGGCGCGGTGAGCCGGCCGGTGCCGCCGGGGCGGTCCGGGTCCGGCACGATCAGGCACGGCCGGCCCCGGTCGAGGCCGCTCAGCAGGAACGGCGGCAGCCCCGCGGGGCCCTCGCCGCCGCTGCCGGGGCGCGGCAGCAGCATGATCACCGCGAGCCGCTCGGGCAGCGCCCAGCCGGCCAGGTTCGCCTGCTCGGCGAGGACGTCCGCCGGGGCGGGCGGGTCCGACAGCAGCAGGCCGAGCAGCCGCCCGCGGCGCTGCTCCCGCTCGCCCGCCGCCTTCTCCCGCGCCCGCGCGTACCCCTGCGCGGCGGCGGACGCCAGCAGGTCCAGGTAGGCGAAGTTCGCCTCGGTCAGCGAGATCGCCAGCTCGCGCGGCTTCTGCAGCCGGTCGGCCTCCCGCGACAGGTAGCGCCACGCCGTCCGGGACGCGACCCGCAGCGCGTTCTGCAGGTGCTCCAGGGAGCGGCCCTCCATCGCCTCCCCGTACCCGATGTCGAAGAAGACCTGGTGGACCTCCTTCCAGGACGCGTCCGGGTCGGCGATCAGCTGGATGAAGTGCCCCATGCCGCGCGTCACCGCGACGCGCATGACCTCGGTGTAGACGGGGTCGTCGGGCCGGGCGTACTCGGGGACGTTGCGGAGCACCCCCTCCACCATGGTGTCGGCGAGGGCGGACAGGTGCGGCCGCATCCACCGCGCCTCCTCGCGCGGCACGTCCCGCCAGGGTTCGCCGGACAGGCCCTCCGCCTCCGCGGACCTCTCGTGCAGCTCGGTCAAAGCGTCACCTCCGTCAGCGGACATCCGGGCCGCCAGGCTAAGTAACGCGCGTCACACATGACACTCAGCCCGATGACAATGACCCCTGATTCGTTGTCATCGGGGGCGTAACGGCGGACCAATCCCGGTCCCGGCGCGGCCCTCGTTTCGGTGCGATGCTGGACGGGTAGCGGTCTGCATCGGAGGTGCGCCTGATGGATCGTGCGGCCGTGCCCGCCGGGGAGGACGGGCGGCGGCGGATCGCCCGCACCGATGTGCTGCTCGCCGACCCGCGGCTCGCCGCGGCGGCCGGCCGGCTCGGGCGCGGGGTGGTCAAGGCGGCGGTCACCGGGGCGCAGCGGCGGGCGCGCGCGGGCGAGATCCCGCCGGACGCGGTGGCCGACGCCGCGGTCGGCGCGCTGCCGCCGACCGCGTCGGGCCTGCGCCCCGTCATCAACGCGACCGGCGTGCTGCTGCACACCAACCTCGGGCGGGCGCCGCTGTCGGACGCGGCCCGCGAGGCCGTGGCCGTGGCGTCGGGCGCCACCGACGTCGAGCTCGACCTGGAGACCGGGCGGCGGGCCAGGCGCGGCCGGTCCGTGCTGGCGGCGCTGCTGGAGCGGGTGCCGCAGGCGGAGGCCGCGCACGTCGTCAACAACGGCGCGGCGGCGCTCGTGCTCGCCGCGACCGCGCTCGCGCCCGGCCGGGAGATCGTCATCAGCCGCGGCGAGATGGTGGAGATCGGCGACGGCTTCCGGATCCCCGAGCTGCTCGCCGCGACGGGCGCGCGGCTGCGGGAGGTCGGCACCACCAACCGCACCTCGCCGGACGACTACGCGGCGGCGGTCGGCGAGCGCACCGGGTTCATCCTGAAGGTGCACCCGTCCAACTTCCGGATCGAGGGGTTTACCCGGAGCGCCGGCGTCGCCGAGCTGACCGGGCTCGGCGTCCCGGTCGTCGCCGACATCGGCTCCGGCCTGCTCGCGCCCGAGCCGCTGCTGCCGGACGAGCCCGCCGCCGCGTCCATGCTCAAGGCGGGCGCGCACCTCGTCACGGCCAGCGGCGACAAGCTGCTCGGCGGCCCGCAGTGCGGGCTCGTCCTCGGGCGGGACGACCTGGTGCGCACGCTGGCCCGCCATCCGCTGGCGCGGGCGCTGCGGGTCGACAAGATGACGCTCGCCGCGCTGGAGGCGACCGTCCGGGGGCCGCGCACCCCGACCGAGCAGGCGCTGCGCGCCGACGCCGCCGCGCTGCGGGAGCGGGCCGAGCGGCTCGCCGCGCGGCTGCGGCTCGACGGGGTCGACGCCGTGCCCGTGGAGAGCGAGGCGGCGGTCGGGGGCGGCGGCGCGCCGGGTGTCGTCCTGCCGAGCGCGGCGGTCGCGCTGCCGGAGCCCTTCGCGGTCCGGCTGCGGCGCGGCGACCCGGCCGTGATGGGCCGGGTCGAGGACGGGCGGTGCCTGCTCGACCTGCGCGCCGTGCCGCCCGGTCAGGACGACGCCGTCGCCGACGCGGTCCGGGCGGCCGCGCGATGACCCACGTCATCGCGACCGCCGGGCACGTCGACCACGGCAAGTCCACGCTCGTCCGCGCCCTCACCGGGATGGAGCCCGACCGGCTGGAGGAGGAGCGCCGCCGCGGCCTGACGATCGAGCTGGGCTTCGCCTGGACGACCCTTCCCGGCGGCGACCGCCTCGCGTTCGTGGACGTCCCCGGGCACGAGCGGCTCGTCACCACGATGCTCGCCGGTGTCGGGCCCGCCCCGGCGGTCCTGTTCGTGGTGGCCGCCGACCAGGGCTGGCAGCGGCAGTCGGAGGAGCACCTCGCGGTGCTCGACGCGCTCGGCGTCCGGCACGGCCTCCTCGCCGTCACCCGCCGCGACCTCGCCGGCGACGACTTGGCGGAGCTGGCCCGCGACGAGGCCCTCGCCCACATCGCGGCCACCTCGCTCGGCGAGGTCGAGTCCGTCATGGTCAGCGGCGCCACCGGCGAGGGCCTGGACGAGCTGCGCGCCGCGCTGGAACGGCTCACCGCGTCCCTCCCGGCCCCCGACCTCGACGCCGACGTGCGGCTCTGGATCGACCGGATCTTCACCGTCCGGGGCCGGGGCACCGTCGTGACCGGGACGCTCGGCGCCGGGACCGTCAACGTCGACGACCGCCTCGCCATCGGCGACGACATCGTGCGCGTGCGCGGCCTGCAGAGCCTCAAGGAAGACCACGACGGCATCGGTGCCGTCGCCCGCGTCGCCGTCAACCTGCACGGGAACGTGCGGCGGGCGGGCCGCGGCGACGCCCTGCTCACCCCCGGACGCTGGCTCACCGCCGACCTCGTCGACGTGCGGCTGCGCGGCGAACCCGCGGGCGACCTGCCGCGCGAGCTGACCCTGCACGCCGGGACGACGGCGGTGCCGGTCCACGTGCGCCCGCTCGGCGCCGACACCGCGCGGCTCGCGCTGCGCCGGCCGCTGCCGCTGCGGGTCGGCGACGCCGCGCTGCTCCGCGACCCGGGCGCGCACCGCGTCCCCGCCGGGGTCACCGTGCTGGACGTCCGCCCCGAGCCGTTCCGGCGGCGCGGCGCGGCGGCGGCGCGGGCCCGCGAACTCGCGTCGATCGGCGACCGGCCCGACGGCGCCGGCGAGCTGCGCCGCCGGGGCCTGATCACGCGGGCGGAGCTGGTCGCGATGGGCGTCCCGGCCCCGTCCGCGCCCGTCGCCGGGGACTGGCTCGCCGACCCCGACCACTGGGAGGACCTCCGCAAGCGCCTCATCACCGCCGTCGAGGAGCACGCCGCCGCGCACCCGACCGACCCCGGCCTGCCCGCCGACGCCGCCCGCCGCGCCCTCGGCCTGCCCGACCGCGCCCTCGTCGAGGCCCTCGCCGACGGGCTGCACCAGCGCGACGGCCGGATCTACGGGCGGGCGGTCGCGCCGGAGCTGCCCCCGCCCGTGCAGGCGGCCGTCGACGCCGTCCGCCGCGACCTGGCCGCGGCGCCGTTCCAGGCCCCCGACGCCGGCCGGCTCGCCGAACTCGGCCTCACCCCGAAGATGCTCGCCGCCGCCGCGGCGGCGGGCGCGCTGCTGAAGGTCGGCGGCGGCATCGTGCTGCTGCCCGGCGACGACGCCCGCGCCGCCGCGCTCCTCGGCCGCCTCGGCGGCCCGTTCACGCTGAGCGAGGCGCGCCGCGCGCTCGGCACCACCCGCCGCGTCGCCGTCCCGCTCCTGGAGCACCTCGACGCGGCGGGCTACACCACCCGGGTGGACGACCTCCGGCGGCGCTGTACCGAGAGGACGACATGACCGAGACGGCGAAGCGGCTGACGCAGTACGCGCACGGCGGAGGCTGCGCCTGCAAGATCCCGCCCGGCGAGCTGGAGGACGTCGTCGCCGGCCTCACCACCGCCCCCGGCGCCCCCAACGGCGAGCTGATCGTCGGGCTGGACACCGGCGACGACGCCGCCGTCGTCCGGCTGCCCGGCTCGCACGGCGGGCTCGCCGCCGTCGCCACCGCCGACTTCTTCACCCCGGTCGTCGACGACCCCTACGACTGGGGGCGGATCGCCGCCGCCAACGCCCTGTCCGACGTGTACGCCGTCGGCGGCCGCCCGCTCGTCGCGGTGAACCTGCTCTCCTGGCCGCGCGGCGTGCTGCCGTTCGAGCTGGCGCGGGAGGTGCTGCGCGGCGGCCTGGACGTCGCCGCCGAGGCGGGCTGCCATGTCGGCGGCGGGCACAGCGTCGACGACCCCGAACCCAAGTACGGCATGGCCGTCACCGGCGTCGCCGACCCCGCCGCCCTGCTCCGCAACGACACCGGCAAGCCGGGCCTGCCGCTCACCCTGACCAAGCCGCTCGGCGTCGGGGTCCTCAACAACCGGCACAAGGCGACCGGGGAGGTCTTCCCGCACGCCGTCGCGGCGATGGCCGCGCTGAACCGGGACGCCTCCGCCGCCGCGCTCGACGCGGGCGCGACCTGCGCCACCGACGTGACCGGCTTCGGGCTGCTCGGGCACCTCTACAAGCTGGCCCGCGCGTCCGGCGTCACCGCCGTGGTCGACGCCGCCGCCGTCCCGTACCTGGACGGCGCCCGCGAGTCGCTGCGCGCCGGGTACGTCAGCGGCGGCACCCGCCGCAACCTCGACTGGGTCGCCCCGCACACCGACTTCCGCGGCACCCCCGAGGAGGACCGCCTCCTGCTCGCCGACGCGCAGACCTCCGGCGGCCTCCTCGTCGCGGGCGAGATCCCCGGCGAGCCGGTCATCGGCGAACTGGTCCCGGCCGGCGAGTTCCCGGTCGTCGTCCGCTAGACCCCGCCGCTGGACGCCGCCGCCAGGCCCCGTCGCAGCTAGACCTCGGTGCCCGTCTCGTCGGTGACGCCCGCGTCCTCCTGGTAGCGGCGGACCAGCTCACCGGCGGCGGCGCCGCGCGGGCGGCGGCCCGGGCGGATGTCGACCGATATCGCCTTCGCCTCCTGGATGTGGGTGTTCGGGTCCAGGGACATGTGCAGCAGCTCGTTCGCCGCGTCGCCGGTGCTGTAGCCGTTCGGCCCCCAGTGGTACGGCAGGCCGATCTGGTGCATCGTCCGGCCGTCCACGACGAGGGGCTGCATCCGCTCGGTGACCAGCACGCGGGCCTCGACGACGGCGCGCGGGCTGACGAGCGTCGCCCAGCCGCCGTGCTCCAGCCCCCGCTCGGCCGCGAGCTCCGGCGACACCTCGCAGAAGAACTCCGGCTGCAGCTCCGCCAGGTACGGCTGCCACCGCGACATGCCGCCCGCCGTGTGGTGCTCGGTGAGCCGGTACGTCGTCGCGACGTAGGGGTACACGGCCGCGCCCGGCGAGCCGTCGCTCGGCGCGTACCGGTTGTCAGGGTGCGGCGGCAGCAGCTGCCGGACGGGGTTGCGCTGCTGCCCGTACAGCGGGTTCGTGAACGGCGACTCCTGCGGCTCGTAGTGCGTCGGCAGCGGGCCGTCGGTCAGCCCCGCCGGGACGAACAGCCACGCCTTCCCGTCCGCCTGCATGATGAACGGGTCGTCGCCGGCGAGCGCGTCCGGGCCGGTCGCGTCGCGCGGCGGCTTGTAGTCGGGCGGGCGGTCGGCGACGAAGTCGGGCACGTCATGGCCCGTCCACTTGCCCTGCTCCGCGTCCCACCAGACGTACGCCTTGCGGTCGCTCCACGGGTTGCCGTCCTTGTCGGCGGACGCCCGGTTGTACAGGATGCGGCGGTTCAGCGGCCACGCCCAGCCCCACTCGGGCGCCACCCAGTGCTGGTCCTTGCCGGGCTTGCGGCGGGCCGTCTGGTTGACGCCGTCGGCGTAGCAGCCGCAGTAGATCCAGCAGCCGCACCGGGTGGACCCGTCGTCCTTCAGCTGCGTGTAGGACGACAGCGGGTTCCCCTCGGCGTCGAAGCCGTTGATCTCGGCGAGCACCGCCTCCGCGTCCGGCTCCTCCAGCTCGCCCGTCGTCGGGTAGTCCCACGTCAGGTCGAGGAGCGGGCGGTTCACCTCGTCGTCCTCCCCGGCGAGCTTCTCCCGGATGAGGCGGCCGAGGTGGTAGGTGAACCACAGGTCGCTGCGCGCGTCGCCGGGCGGCTCCACCGCCTGGTGGTGCCACTGGAGCATCCGCTGCGTGTTGGTGAAGCTGCCGTCCTTCTCGGTGTGCGCGGCGGCGGGCAGGAAGAACACCTCGGTGCCGATCTCCTCGGTGCGCATCTCGCCCGACTCGATCTCCGGGCCGTCCTTCCACCAGGTCGCCGACTCGATCAGCGAGAAGTCGCGGACGACGAGCCAGTCCAGGTTCGCCATCCCGAGCCGCTGGATCTTGGCGTTGGCCGACCCGACCGCCGGGTTCTCGCCCATCAGGAAGTAGCCCTTGCACACGCCGTCGATCTGGGCCATCGCCGTCTCGTACGTGCTGTGCGAGCCGGTCAGCCGCGGCAGGTAGTCGAAGCAGTAGTCGTTGTCCTCGGTCGCCGCGTCGCCCCAGTACGACTTCAGCAGGCTCACGGTGTAGGCGCGCATGTCGCCCCAGAAGCCCTTGCGCGCCGACTCGGCCTGCACGAAGGCGTCCAGGTCCTCGTTGCTGTGCGCGTGGGGCATCGGGATGTAGCCGGGCAGCAGGTTGAACAGCGTCGGGATGTCGGTCGAGCCCTGGATGGACGCGTGGCCGCGCAGCGCCAGGATGCCGCCGCCGGGCCGCCCGATGTTGCCGAGGAGGCTCTGCAGGACCGCCGCCGTCCGGATGTACTGGACGCCGACCGTGTGCTGCGTCCAGCCCACCGCGTAGACGAACGCGGACGTCCGGTCGCGGCCCGAGTTCTCGGTGAGCATCTCGCACACCTTGCGGAACTGCTCCTGCGGGACGCCGCAGATCCGCTCGACCATCTCCGGCGTGTAGCGCGCGTAGTGCCGCTTGAGCACCTGGAAGACGCACCGCGGATGCTCCAGGTGCGGGTCGCGCTCGGGGTGGCCCTCTCCGATCGCCGCGCCGCCGGAGCCGTGCGCCTCGCCGCGCCCCGCCTCCGCGAAGGACTCGACGCGCTCGTCGTAGGCCATGTCGCGCTCGCCGGCCGCCGACTGGACCTCCATGCCCTCGTACTGCCACGTCGTGTGGTCGTAGCTGCGGGTCTCCGGGTTCAGCCCGGAGAACACGCCGTCGAGGTCCTCGGTGTCGCGGAACTCCTCCGTCAGGATCACCGGCGCGTTGGTGTACGCCACCACGTAGTCACGGAAGTACTTGTCGTTCTCCAGGACGTAGTTGATGATCCCGCCGAGGAACGCGATGTCGCTGCCCGCCCGCAACGGGACGTGCAGGTCCGACAGGGCGCTGGTCCGGGTGAACCGAGGGTCGACGTGGATGACCGTCGCACCGCGCGCCTTCGCCTCCATCACCCACTGGAACCCCACCGGATGGCACTCGGCCATGTTGGAGCCCTGGATGACGATGCAGTCGGAGTTCTGCAGGTCCTGCTGGAACGTGGTCGCGCCGCCTCGTCCGAACGTGGTTCCCAGACTGGGAACGGTGGAGGAGTGTCAAACGCGGGCCTGATTCTCGATCTGCACCGCGCCGAGCGCGGTGAACAGCTTCTTGATCAGGTAGTTCTCCTCGTTGTCGAGCGTGGCGCCGCCGAGGCTCGCGACCCCGAGCGTGCGCCGCACCCGCACCCCGTCCTGCTCCCACTGCCAGCCGTGCCGGCGCGCCTCGATCACCCGGTCGGCGATCATGTCCATCGCCGTGTCGAGGTCGAGGTGCTCCCAGTCGGCGCCGCCCGGGCGCCGGTACAGCACCCGGTGCTCGCGGGCCGACCCGGTGGTGAGCTGGAGCGTCGCCGAGCCCTTCGGGCACAGCCGCCCCCGGCTGACCGGCGAGTCCGGGTCGCCCTCGACCTGCGTGACCTTGCCGTCGGTGACGTACACGTCCTGCCCGCAGCCGACCGCGCAGTACGGGCAGACGGACTTCACGACCCGGTCGGCGGTGCTCACCCGCGCCTTGATCCGCTCGGATCCGGCGCTCTTCGCTGCGGCCCCGCGCCCGAGGGGGTCGTCCCCGGTGAACTGGCGGTAGACGGGCCAGGACTCGATCCATGTACGAACGCCCACGTCACACCACCCTTCACCTCGGCGCGCCGTCCACCTACCCGCCGCCCGTCCCTCAAAACAAACCCCGCGCGGGCGGACGGGCGGCGGGCGCGGGCGTCACCCGGCCGCGAAGGCGGCGAGGCTCGTGGAGATCGGCTCCGGCCTCCCGTCGTTCTGCACGGCGGACGCGGTGAGCACGTCGATGTGCTGGTAGCCGGGCGCGACGACGTCGCCGGGCCGCGGGTCGGCGGTGCCGAGGCCGTCGCCCGCCTCCAGGTTGAGGACCGGGTTGGCCGCGATGCCGCCCTCGTGGACGGCGCCGTCCGCGATGCCGGGCGCGCTCGCCAGCGCGATGTCGGTGATCAGCTTGGTGGGGAAGTAGTGCTCGGTGAAGTCGAGCGGGTGCTCCGACAGGCTGCGGGCCAGCTCGGCGATGTCGGTGACCTCCTTGCCCGCGGACGTGAACGGGGTGCCGTCCTTCGACTTATACACGGGGTCGTCGGGGGCGCCGACGCGGTCGTAGTTGCGCCAGGTGAACAGCGGGCCGTTGGGCTCGTCGGGGATCGCCTTCTTGTCCTTGCCGAGCAGCCGGGCCAGGCCGCCGAGCCCGATGGCGTCGAGGTTGTTCGGTGCCGGGAACTCCTTGTCGACGATCTTCCCGCCGTCCCAGAAACCGACGCTGGCCTGCATGAACGCGAGCGGCTCGGAGTTGTCGTCCAGCAGCCCGCCGAGCGCGGCGGCGTTGGTGAACCGGAAGTCCTTCACGGTGGGGGAGCCCTTGAGGAAGGTCGGGTAGTCCTTGGAGAACAGCAGCCGGTACGTCATGTCCTGGTTGAACCCGGACGGGACGTAGGTCGCGAGGTCGGAGACGCCGCCGGGGTCGAGGTTGGCGGCGAGGCCAGCGATGGCGAGCAGGTTCATCGTCTCGGTGTTGACGACGGCCGGCGCCGACAGCGCACGCGGCACCACCCCGGTCTCCAGCCCCGCCTGGACGGCGCCCGCGCCGAACTTCACCAGCGGGACCCATTCCGCCGGGACCTCGCCGCCGCCCGTGCCCGGCAGCCCCGTCGCGATGCGGGTGTCGAGCGCGAAGTAGCCGGAGCACTGGTTGTACCCGGCGTCGCCGGTGGTGGCGGGGTTCCCGTCGAAGTCCCATTCGGCGAAGTACGCCGTCAGGACGCCGCCGAGGGAGTGGCCGCCGCACAGCATCTTCCGCTTGCGCGCCGCCTGGTCGGGAAGCTCGCGCGCCATCAGGTCGTACTGGTCGCGGACGGTCTGCGCCAGCCCGACCGTTTGCAGCCACTTCACCTGGTCGTTGGTCTGATACCCGGCGAACCGGCGGCCGTCGATCTCCTTCTGCCGGTAGTAGTAGTCGACGGCGAGGTGGACGTCCTTCGCCTTCAGACCGGCCAGGACGCCGGTGCGGTCCTCAAGGCAGTTGGAGCGCCGGTCGAGCGCCCAGAGCTCGATGTGCCGCCCGCTCTTCGCCGCCGCCGACACGGTGTTGCGCGCGACGCTGTCGAACGCGCCCGCGCCCTCGAAGATGCCGGGCTGCGCGACCAGGATCTTGTCGGCCCGCGCCGACTCGGCCGGGCCGTCCTCGTGCCGGAACCGCAGGTAGGACAGCCAGTCGCAGGACTCGGGGTGCGGGCCGGCGGAGGCGGGCAGCGGCACCCGGACCCGTACCACCGACTCGGCGACGTCGGTGACGGGCGAACCGGACGCGACGGGCGTCTCGGACCGGTCGGCCTCGCGCGCGCCCACCGGCCCGGCCGCCGCGCCGAGCACGAGGAGGGACGCCGCGAGGGCCGTCAGGGGGAGTGGGGGTCGCCCCATCACGGGCTCCTTCCGGAGGTGATCGGTAACAGGGCAACAATGAACTTGTCGTTCTTCTGACGACAGTCGCCTGTTTGCACAATCTCCGGGGCGCCCTTGTCCCTCCCCGACAAACTGTCCTCCCCGACGAACGTCCCCTGCGGGTCAGGGGAGGACGGCCGCTCCCGCCTTCGCGACCAGGCCGGCGAACTCGGCGCGCTCGGACGGCGACAGCGCCCGCTCGTACACGGCGGCGGAGAGCCGGTCGGTGATCTCCTCGGCCTCGTCCAGCCGGGGCTTCAGCGCGGTGCAGTCGGGGAAGTCGCCCTGCCAGCCGCAGAACTTGGCCTTGCCCTCGCCCTCGTTGGTCAGCACGGCCTCCAGCGGGGTCAGGCCGACCGCCGTCGTCGCGACCAGGTGCATCCCGCCGCGCAGCTCGCGCAGCACCTGGAGCACCTGCACCAGGCGGCCGGGGCCGCTCTCGGGCAGCGGCTCGGCGCGCCAGCCGCAGAACAGCGGCAGGCCCGCGCCCTCGGCCGCGTTCGCGACCCGCTCGGCCAGCTCGCACAGGCGCGGGTCGTCGGGGACGCGCTCCTCCGCCCAGGCCGTGAACGCCCGCGTGTACCGCCGCGCGGCCTCCCGCGCCCCGGCGACCGCGACGCCCTCGTCCCACATGGCCCGGACGACCCCCGGCTCGAAGAAGCCCAGCGCGGACCACACCACGCCGCCGTCGACGTCCCCGAGCACCCCGCCGCGGCCGGCGAAGTAGAACGCGAACGGGTTGGCGTACCCGAGCTCCGCGCCGTGCGCGGAGACGGCCGGGTCCAGCATCCAGGTCGAGCCGATGTCGTGGATGGTCTTGTCGGCGGCGGCCGCGGTCTCGGCGGCGCTCAGCTCCGGCAGTTCCGTCATGTGGGGGGCTCCTCGGGGTCGGGGCGACCGGGTAAGCGGGAGATTACCCGCCGCCCGGCGCGCCGGGGAGATCGGGGCGCCGGGGGCGGGGCGCCCGCTGTTGACATTCGGGGGAGTTAGCGCAAACATTCGGGGCGTAGCGATGGCTCGGCTCGGGGAGGCGATGTGGCCGCCGAATCACCGGAGGCGCCCGACGGCCGGCGGCTGGCGGTGATGGAGGACGTGGCCGCGATGGCCGGCGTCTCGGCGATGACCGTGTCGCGGGTGCTGAACACCCCCGAGAAGGTGCGCCCGCAGACGCGCGCCCGGGTGATGGCGGCGGTGCAGGCGCTGGACTACCGGCCGAACTCGGCGGCGCGGGTCCTCGCGACCGGCCGGTCCGGGGTGCTCGGCGTGGTCAGCTTCGACACCACCCTGTACGGCCCGGCGTCCACGGTGTTCAGCATCGAGCAGGCCGCCCGCGAGCACGGCTACAACGTCAGCATCGTCAGCCTCAGCTCGCTGAACCGCCGCTCGATCGGCGAGGGCGTGGAGCGGCTGCGCGCCCAGTCCGCGGACGGGATCATGGTCGTCGCGCCGCACGAGTCGGCCGCCGACGGGCTGAAGGAGCTGCCGTCCGACACCCCGCTGGTCGCGGTCGGCGCGGGCGGCGACGTGCCGTTCCCCGTCGTCGCGGTCGACCACCGGGCCGGTGCGGAGCGCGCCGTCCGGCACCTGCTCAGCCTCGGCCACGAGACCGTCGCCCACCTGTCCGGCCCCGCCGACTGGGTCGACGCGAGCGGCCGCACCGACGGCTGGCGCGCCGCGCTGCAAGCCGCCGGGTGCGAGGTCCCGGCCGCGTCCGCGGGCGACTGGAGCGCCCGGTCCGGCTACGAGCTCGGCCGCCGGATCGCCGCCGACCCGCAGGTCACCGCCGTGTTCGCGGCCAACGACGCGATGGCGCTCGGGCTGCTGCGGGCGCTGCGCGAGGCCGGCCGCGACGTGCCCGGCGAGGTGAGCGTCGTCGGCTTCGACGACGTGCCCGAGGCCGCCTACTTCCCGCCGCCGCTCACCACCGTCCGGCAGAACTTCGCCGAGGTGGGGCGGCGCGCGTTCGGCCTGCTGCTCGACCGGATCGAGGGCGGCGCCCGGCCGGCCCCCGCCCCGGACGGGACGCGCCGCGTCGTCGAACCCGAGCTCGTCGTCCGGGAGAGCACCGGGGTGCGCCGCCGCACCTGACCACCGTCCGTCCCCGCGAGTCCCCGTCGGCAGCCCGTTGATGTTAGCGCTAACAAAGGAGCGGACATGAGAGAGCCGGAGACCGCCGCGCTCCGCACCGAGCTCGCCGTCCTCCACCGGATGCTCGTCGAGGGCGGGCTGGTCGTCTGGACGGCCGGGAACGTGTCCGCCCGGGTGGGCGACGACGCCTTCCTCATCAAGCCGAGCGGCGTCCCCTACGCCGACCTGACCCCTGACTCGATGGTGCTCTGCGACCTGGAGGGCAAGCCCCTCGGTGAGTCGCCGCTCAAGCCGTCGAGCGACGTGTTCGCCCACGCCTACGTGTACCGGCACCGTGCGGACGTCGGCGGGGTGGTGCACACCCACTCCACCTACGCGACCGCGTGGGCGGCGCGCGACGAGCCGATCCCGTGCGTGCTGACGGCGATGGCGGACGAGTTCGGCGGCGAGATCCCGGTCGGCCCGTTCGCGCTCATCGGCGGTGACGACATCGGCCGCGGCATCGTCGAGACGCTCGCCGGGCACCGCAGCCCCGCCGTCCTCATGCGCAACCACGGCGTGTTCACGATCGGCGCCGACGCCCGCGCCGCGGTGAAGGCGGCCGTGATGTGCGAGGACGTCGCCCGCACCGTCCACCTGTCCCGCCAGCTCGGCGAGCCGCTGCCGATGGACGCGGGCGACATCGACCGGTTGTACGACCGCTACCAGAACGTCTACGGGCAGAGGGGCCGACCATGAGCTTTCCGAACCGCGAGATCTGGTTCCTCACCGGCAGCCAGGCCCTGTACGGCGACGACACCCTGCGCCAGGTCGCCGAGCAGTCCGGCGCGATCGCCGCGCGGCTCGGCGAGGCGCTGCCGGTCGCGCTGCGCTGGACCCCGGTGCTGACCGACGCCGACGCCATCCGCCGGACCTGCCTGGACGCCAGCGCCGACGACTCCTGCGTCGGCGTCATCGCGTGGATGCACACCTTCTCCCCGGCGAAGATGTGGATCGCCGGGCTGGACGCGCTGACCAAGCCGCTGCTGCACCTGCACACGCAGGCGAACGTCGAGCTGCCCTGGCACTCGATCGACATGGACTTCATGAACCTGAACCAGGCCGCGCACGGCGACCGGGAGTTCGGCTACATCCAGTCGCGGCTCGGCGTCGCCCGCAAGACCGTCGCCGGGCACGTCAGCGACCCGGCGGTGGGCGCCCGCGTCGCCGCGTGGGCGCGGGCGGCGGCCGGGCGCCACGAGCTGCGCACCCTCAAGCTGGCCCGGTTCGGCGACAACATGCGGGACGTCGCCGTCACCGAGGGCGACAAGGTCGAGGCGCAGCTCAGGTTCGGCGTCTCCGTCAACACCTACGGCGTGAACGACCTGGTCGGCGTGGTGGACGCCGTCTCCGACGACGACGTCACCGAGCTGGTGAAGGAGTACGAGGAGCTCTACGACGTCGTTCCGGCGCTGCGGGCGGGCGGCGACCGGCACGGCTCGCTGCGCTACGGCGCCCGCATCGAGCTGGGCCTGCGGACGTTCCTCGACGAGGGCGGCTTCACGGCGTTCACGACGAACTTCGAGGACCTCGGCGGGCTGCGGCAGCTCCCCGGCCTCGCCGTGCAGCGGCTGATGGCGGACGGCTACGGCTTCGGCGGCGAGGGCGACTGGAAGACCGCGACGCTGCTGCGCACGCTGAAGGCCGCCTCGGCCGGGCTGCCCGGCGGCACCTCGTTCATGGAGGACTACACCTACCACCTGGAGCCCGGCAACGAGCTGATCCTCGGCGCGCACATGCTGGAGGTCTGCCCGTCCGTCGCGGCGGGGCGGCCGTCGCTGGAGATCCACCCGCTGTCCATCGGCGGGCGCGAGGACCCGGTGCGGCTGGTGTTCGACGCCGCGCCCGGCCCCGCCGTCGTGGTCGGCCTCGCCGACCTGGGCGACCGGTTCCGGCTCGTCGCCAACGAGATCGAGGTCGTCGCGCCCCCGGAGCCGCTGCCGATGCTGCCGGTCGCGTGCGCGGTCTGGCGCCCCCTGCCGGACCTGCGCACCTCCACCGAGGCGTGGCTGACCGCCGGGGCGCCGCACCACACCGTCCTGTCGGCCGCGCTCGGCACCGAGGTGCTGGACGACCTCGCCGAGATGGCCGGGGTCGAGCTGCTGAGCATCGACGCGGGTACCACGATGCGGCAGTTCACCAAGGAGATCCGCTGGAACCAGGCGTACCATCGCCTGGCCCTCGGGCTGTGATGGCCACGGCCCTGTAGAGGAGGAGCCGTATGAGCGCGGACGAGCGGTACGTCGTCGGGATCGACTTCGGCACGCTGTCGGGGCGGGCGGTCGTCGTCCGCGTCCGGGACGGCGCCGAACTCGGCGACGGCGTCCACGAGTACGGCCACGGGGTGATCGACGAAGCGCTGCCGTCCGGCGCCGCCCTCCCGCCGGACTGGGCCTTGCAGGCGCCGCGGGACTGGGTGGACGTGCTGCGCTTCGCCGTCCCGAAGGCGCTGGCCGTCGCGGGCGTCCCGGCGTCCCGGGTGATCGGCATCGGCACCGACTTCACGGCGTGCACCGTCCTGCCGACGGCGGCGGACGGGACGCCCCTCTGCGAGCGGTACCCCGACCGCCCGCACGCCTGGCCGAAGCTGTGGAAGCACCACGCCGCGCAGCCGCAGGCCGACCGGATCAACGCGCTGGCCGCCGAGCGCGGCGAGCCGTGGCTGCGCCGCTACGGCGGCAAGATCTCCTCCGAGTGGGAGTTCGCGAAGGCCCTGCAGCTCCTCGACGAGGACCCGGAGCTGTACGCGGAGGCCGACCGCTGGATCGAGGCCGCCGACTGGATCGTCTGGCGGCTCACCGGCACCGAGTCGCGCAACATCTGCACGGCCGGCTACAAGGGCATCTACCAGGACGGCCGCTACCCGTCCGCCGAGTTCCTCGCCGCGCTCGACCCCGGCTTCGCCGGTTTCCCCGCCAAGCTCGGCCACGACCTGGCGCCGCTCGGCGGCCTCGCCGGGACGCTGACGGCGGAGGCCGCCGCCTGGACGGGCCTGCCCGAGGGCATCGCGGTCGCGGTCGGCAACGTCGACGCGCACGTCACCGCCGCCGCGGCCGACGCCGTCCGGCCCGGCCAGATGGTCGCCATCATGGGCACCTCCACCTGCCACGTCATGTCGTCGGACGCGCTCGCCGAGGTCCCCGGCATGTGCGGCGTCGTCGCCGACGGCATCGTGCCGGGGCTGTGGGGCTACGAGGCCGGGCAGTCCGGCGTCGGCGACATCTTCGCCTGGTTCGTCGACACCTGCGTGCCCGCCTACTACAACCAGGTCGCCGCCGCCGAGGGGCGGACCGTCCACGAGCACCTCACCGCGCTCGCCGAGGCCCAGCCGGTCGGGCGGCACGGGCTCGTCGCGCTCGACTGGCACAGCGGCAACCGGTCCGTGCTCGTCGACCACGACCTGTCCGGCCTCATCGTCGGGCAGACGCTCGCCACGAAGCCCGAGGACGTCTACCGCGCGCTGATCGAGGCCACCGCGTTCGGCGCCCGGATGATCGTGGAGACGTTCGAGGCGTCCGGGGTCCCCGTCGAGGAGCTCGTCGTCGCGGGCGGGCTGATGAAGAACGCCTTCCTCATGCAGGTGTACGCCGATGTGCTGCGCCGCCCGCTGTCGCTGATCGGGTCGGCGCAGGGCCCGGCACTGGGCGCCGCGATCCACGCCGCCGTCGCCGCCGGCGCCCACGCCGACGTCACCGCGGCCGCCGCCGCGATGGGGCGCCGCGTCCCGGCCGCCTACGTGCCCGACCGGGCGCGCGCCGACGCCTACGACGACCTGTACGCGATCTACCGGAGCCTGCACGACCACTTCGCGGACGGCGCGATCATGCACCGCCTCCGCGCGCTCCGCTGACCCGCGGCGTCTCGCCCCCGGCTCGCCGGGTCAGCGGGCTGGGCCGGTGCTGCGCCGGACGATCAGCCGGCTCGGCACCAGCCGCGGCTCCTCCGGCCCGGCGCCGCCGCCGGTCAGCTGCGCGATCAGCAGCTCCACGCAGTGCCGGCCGAGGGCGGTGAAGTCCTGCCGGACGGTGGTGAGCGGCGGGGTGAGGAACGCCGCCTCCGGGATGTCGTCGAACCCGATGACGCTGACGTCGTCCGGGACCCGGCGCCCGCTCTCGTGGATCGCCCACAGCAGCCCGAGCGCGATCTGGTCGTTGGCCGCGAACACCGCCGTGACGCCCGGGTCGGCGGCGAGCACCCGGCCCCGCTCGTAGCCGGACCGGGCGCTCCAGTCGCCGGGCGCGCAGTCGGGCACGGCGGCGCCCGCCTCGGTCAGCGCGTCCCGCCAGCCGCGGGTGCGCTCGGTCGCCTCCGACCAGTCGTCCGGGCCCGGCAGGTGGTGGACGGTCCGGTGCCCGAGGCCGAGCAGGTACCGGGTCGCCTCCCGCGGCGCCATGTAGTGGTCGCCGGACACCGTCGGCACGGCGGCCGGCGGCCCGAGCAGCACCGTCGGCAGGTCGCCGGGCAGGTGCCGCAGCGCCTCGTCCGGCGGGACGTGCCCGGGGATCATGATGATGCCGTCCACGCCCTGGTCGCGGAACCGGTCGACCGCCCCCGCGACCGCGCCGTGGCCGGGCGACTCCAGGCTCGCGACGCTGGTGAAGAACTCGGCGGCGCGGGCGGTCCGCTCGATCGCCGCGATGATCGACGCGGGGCCGAACAGCGCGGTGTCGAAGCTGACGACGCCGAGCGTCCGGGACCGGCCGGTGGCGAGGGCCCGCGCCGCCGCGTTGGGCCGGAAGTCCAGCTGCGCGGCGGCGGCGAGCACCCGGTCGCGGGTCTTCGGGCTCACCATCGGATGGTTCTTGAACACCCGCGACACGGTCTGGTGGGAGACCCCGGCGAGCCGGGCGACGTCGCGGAGCCCGGGCCGGGCCGGTGGTGGCGTGGCGGTCATGTCACCTCGGAACCTACCGCGTCCGCCGTCCCCGGACGGCCCGCTCAGCGCGACGTCCCGGCGCGCCGCTTCGCCCAGATGTCGAACGCGACCGCCGCCAGCAGCACCAGGCCCTTGATCAGCATGACCCGCTCGCTCGGCGCGCCGAGCAGCGACATGCCGTTGTTGATCACGCCCATGATCAGGCCGCCGGTGATCGCGCCGACCACCTTGCCGACCCCGCCCTGCACGGCCGCGCCCCCGATGAACGCCGCCGCGATCGCGTCCAGCTCGAACATGTTCCCGGCCGTCGGGCCCGCCTGGTTGAGCCGTCCCGCGAACACGATCCCGGCGACGGCCGACAGCACGCCCATGTTGACGAACAGCCAGAACGACACCGACTTCACCTTGATGCCGGACAGCCGCGCCGCGAGCGGGTTGCCGCCGAGCGCGTACACGTGCCGGCCGAACACGGCCCGGTTCATCACCAGCGTGGAGCCGAGCACGAGCACGCCCAGCAGGACGAGCACCCACGGCATGTTCTTGAACCGGGCGAGCTGCACGGCCATGAACATGACGACCACGACGGCGAGGGCGTTGCGCAGCGCGAACACGGTGAGCGGCTCGACCTGCTGCCCGTAGCCGATGCGGCCCTGCCGGTTCCGCCACCCGAGCGCCACGTACCCGCCGACCAGGGCCAGCGCGACCAGCAGCGTGAACAGGTCGGCGCCGCCGAGCGGCCCGAGCCCGATGTTGCCGAGGTAGCCGGACAGGAAGCCGTTCGCGATCGTCCGCACCTCGTCGGGGAACGGCCCGATGCCCTGGTTGCCGAGGATGGTGAGGGTCAGCGCCCGGAACACCAGCATCCCGGCCAGCGTCACGATGAACGCCGGGATCTCGAAGTAGGCGATCCAGTACCCCTGCCACGCGCCGATCGCCGCGCCGGCGAGCAGCGTCAGCAGGATCGCGAGCGGCCACGGCACGTCGTGCTCGACCATCAGCACCGCCGCGATCGCGCCCGTCACCGCGACCACCGACCCCACCGACAGGTCGATGTGCCCGCCGATGATGATCAGGATCATCCCGATGGCCAGGATCAGGATGTAGGAGTTCTGCACGATGATGTTGGAGATGTTCTGCGGGGACAGCAGCTGCCCGTCGGTGAGCACCGCGAACAGCGCCACGATCAGGGCGAACGCGATGTAGATCCCGCTCTGCCGGAGGTTGACCGGCAGGCTCCGGCCCGGCTTCGGCCGCTCCGCCGGCGGCGGAGCCACGGCCTTGCCGGCCGACGCGACGCTGCTCATGCTCTGGTCTCCTCGGTCTGCTGGGTCTGGCCTGTCTGTTGCGTCTGCCGGGTCATGAACTGCATGAGCCGTTCCGGGGTGGCCTCCGCGCGGGTGACCTCGCCGGTGATGCGGCCCTCCGCCATCGCGTACAGGCGGTCGCAGATCCCGATCAGCTCCGGCAGCTCGGACGAGATCACCAGTACCGCGCGGCCCTGGTCGGCCAGCCGGTTGATGATCGAGTAGATCTCGTACTTGGCGCCGACGTCGATGCCGCGGGTGGGCTCGTCCAGGATCAGCACGTCCGCGTCCGTGAAGATCCACTTGGACAGGACGACCTTCTGCTGGTTGCCGCCGCTCAGCTGCCCGGCCGGGGTGAGGACGCTCGGCGTCTTGATGTTCATCTCGGTGCGGAACCGCTCGGCGGTCGCGTACTCGCGGCCGGCGTCCACCCAGCCGGCCCGCGCCAGGCCGCGGAGCCCGGCGGCGGAGATGTTCCGCTTGACGTCCTCGATGAGGTTGAGGCCGTAGGTCTTGCGGTCCTCGGTCGCGTAGGCGAGCCCGTGCCGGATCGCGTCGGTGACCGTGCGGACCGAGATCTCCGCGCCGTTCTTGTAGATCCGGCCGCTGATCCCGGTGCCGTAGCTGCGGCCGAACACGCTCATCGCGAGCTCGGTGCGGCCCGCGCCCATCAGGCCCGCGAGCCCGACGATCTCGCCGCGGCGCAGCGTGAGGGAGGCGCGGTCCACCACGACCCGGCCGTGCTGGGTGGGGGAGTGGACGGTCCAGTCCTCGATCCGCAGCACCTCGCCGCCGATGTCGGGGACGCGGTCGGGGAACCGGTGCCGCAGGTCGCGGCCGACCATCCCGGCGATGATGCGGTCCTCGGACACGTCGCCGCGCATGTCGAGCGTCTCGATCGTGCGGCCGTCCCGCAGGATCGTGGTGGAGTCGGCGATCGCGCGGATCTCGTTCAGCTTGTGGGAGATGATCACGCAGGTGATGCCCTCGTCGCGCAGCCCGCGCAGCAGGTCGAGCAGGTGCGCGGAGTCGGCGTCGTTCAGCGCGGCGGTCGGCTCGTCCAGGATGAGCAGTTTCACCCGCTTCGACAGCGCCTTGGCGATCTCGACGAGCTGCTGCTTGCCGACGCCGAGGTCCATCGCCGGCGTCACCGGGTTCTCGTGCAGGCCGACCCGCTCCAGCAGCCGGGCCGCGTCGGCGTTCGTCCGGTTCCAGTCGATGAGCCCGAACCGTCCGCGGCGCTCGTTGCCGAGGTAGATGTTCTCGGCGATCGACAGGTACGGGCTGAGCGCCAGCTCCTGGTGGATGATGACGATCCCGTGCTGCTCGCTGTCGCGGATGCCGGAGAACCGGCAGGCCGCGCCGTCGAACTCGATCTCGCCGGTGTAGTCGCCGTGCGGGTACACCCCGGACAGCACCTTCATCAGCGTCGACTTCCCGGCCCCGTTCTCGCCGCAGATCGCGTGGATCTCGCCGCGCCGCACCTCCAGGTTCACGTCCTGGAGCGCGGTGACCGCGGGGAAGGTCTTGGTGATGCCGCGCATCCGCAGTATCGCGTCGGTCATGGTCCTCCTCGCGGACGGGCGGGCGCCGCCCCGGGGGAGGTGCCGGGGGGCGCCCGCCCCGCCGTCACCCCAGTTGGGCCTCGGTGTAGTAGCCGGTGTCGATGAGCTCCTTCTTGTAGTTGCCCTTGTTCACGACGACCGGGTTGAGCAGGTAGGACGGCACGACCTTCACGCCGTTGTCGTAGTCCTTGACGTTGTTCACCTCGGGCTTGCCGCCCTTCAGCACGGCGTCCGCCATCTTCACGGTGACCGCGGCGAGCTGCCGGGTGTCCTTGTAGACGGTCGAGTACTGCTCGCCCGCGATGATCGACTTGACCGAGGCGACCTCGGCGTCCTGGCCGGTCACGACCGGGTACGGCTGGCCGGGCGTCCCGTAGCCGTTGGACTTCAGCGCCGACAGGATGCCGATCGACAGGCCGTCATAGGGGGACAGGACGCCGTTCACCTTCGTCCCGCCGCCGTAGTGGCGGGTGAGGAGGTCCTCCATGCGCTTCTGCGCGCGCTCCGCCTCCCAGCGCAGCGTGGCGATCGTCTTGAAGTCGGTCTGGCCGCTCTTGACGACGAGGGCCTTGCGGTCGATGTACGGCTTCAGGGTGTCCATGGCGCCGTTGTAGAAGTAGGAGGAGTTGTTGTCGTCGGGCGAGCCGGCGAAGACCTCGATGTTGAACGGGCCCTTGGCGGTGCCCTCGGAGCCGTCCGCCTTCTTCAGCCCGAGACCGATGAGCAGGGACGTCGCCTGCAGGACGCCGACCTTGTAGTTGTCGAAGGTGGCGTAGTAGTCGACGTTCGGGGAGTTGCGGATCAGCCGGTCGTAGGAGATGACCGGGACGCCCTTGTCGGCCGCCTTCTGCAGCTGCGTGGTGAGCGCGGTGCCGTCGATGGACGCGATCACCAGCAGCCGGGCGCCCTTGGTGATCTGGTTGTCGATCTGGTTGGCCTGGGTGGGGATGTCGTTCTCGGCGTACTGGAGGTCGACCTTGTAGCCGAGCTGCTCCAGCTGCTTCTTCAGGTTGTCGCCGTCGTGGATCCAGCGCTCGGACGAGCGGGTCGGCATGGTGACGCCGACGAGGGCGCCCGCCGCCGGCTTCTTGTCGGCCTTCTCCTTGTCGACGGTCTTCTCTGTCGAGCCGCACGCGGTCATGCCGAGCGCGAGGCCGAGGCCCAGCGCCAGGCTGACGAGCTTCCTGTGCTTCAACGTCTCACCTCGGGGGTGGTGCCGGTGTCCCGGACACAGTGTTACCGGTCACACTGCCATGTCAAGAGCCCCCCGTGGGCCGCGTCACAACCGTGACCCGGTTGTTGTTAACGCAAACATTCGCCGCCGCGCGAAAGCGCGGCGGCGCTCCGGAGCAGGGGTGTCTCCGCTAGCGGGTGAGGCGCGAGCCGCGCCGGTGCCCCATCCGGAGCCCGACCAGCACCAGGTTGACCAGGAACAGCACGATCCCGATGATCAGCAGGTAGAACAGGCCCTTCACGACGACGCCGACGATGCCCAGCGCCACCGCGACGAGCAGGATGAACAGGAACAGGGCCACGGTGCGATCCCTCCTGGACGCGGACCGGCGCTCAGCGGCGCGCGAGGCGGCGCTCGTCCGGCGCGGCCCGGTAGGCCAGCTCGTAGTGGGCGAAGACCGCGCCCTCGTCGGCGGCGAGCAGCTCGCCGTCGGTGGCGATCGCGGGCGCGTTCTTGATCTGCTTCTTCGGGTGGGCGATCCGGACGTGGTCCGGCCCGAGCGTCGCCCCGTCGAGCGGCGCGAACACCAGCCGCTGCCGCGTCGGCAGGCCCGTCTTGACGGTGGCGAAGGCCGGCTGGTCGGTGAGCGTGTCGACGTAGACGGCCTCCAGCTCACCGACCTTGCTCCCGGACTCGTCGACCACGGGCCGGCCGCGCCACTCCCGGATGTCCTCGACTTGGAACATGTCCCTTGCCCAGCCTTCTGGATCGGATGCCTTTACAGGACATCTACCCAGCTCACGGCGGTTATGTCCGCCGCGGTCCCGGCATCGGGAGGCCGTGGGCGGCGAGGTCGTCCCGGTAGGGGAACGAACCGGGCTCGTAGGAGCACCAGGGCTCCGCCGCGTAGGGGTCGCCGGACACCGCGAGGGCCCGCGAGCGGGAGCCGCCGCAGACCGTCCGGAACTCGCAGGCACCGCACTTCCCCGTCAGGTTGGCGGTGTCGCGCAGGCCGGTGAACAGCGGCGAGTCGCGGTAGATCGCGGGCAGCGGCTCCCGCCGGACGTCGCCCGCCGCGGCGGGCAGGAAGCCGCTCGGATGGACGGTTCCCCGGTGCGAGACGAACACGAACCCGCGCGCCGAACCGACGTCCATGGGCGGGCGCCGGGCGCGCCGCACCGGCAGGTCCAGCTCGGCCAGGCGCCGCCGCAGCGACTCGTACAGCGGACCCAGCCCCAGCACGGCCGCGTGGTCGGCGCCGTGCCGCGCCAGGATCTCCCGCTGGACGGCGATCCGGCGGAAGTGGTGGGCCTCGGTGGTGCGGGCCGGGATGTGGGCGCCCGCGTCGTAGACGAAGTTGAGGACGTCCTCCACCCGGTGCGGGTCGAGCCCCGGCAGCAGCCTCCCGCGCCCGGTCGGGACGAGCAGGAACGCGCTCCACGTCAGCGCGCCCATCTCCCGCACCAGCCGGACGATCTCCGGCAGGTCGGTGAGGTTGTGCCCGGCGACGGTGGTGTTGATCTGCACCTTCAGGCCGAGGTCGCGGGCGGCGCGCCAGGCGTCCAGCGTCCAGCCGTAGACGCCGGGCGTGGCCCGGAAGGCGTCGTGGATCCGCGCGGTCGACCCGTCCAGGCTCAGCGAGATCGCCCGCGCGCCCGCGTCCCGCAGCCCGGTGAGGCCCGCCTCGGTGAGCGTCGGCGTGCCGGACGGGGAGACCGCGACCGGCAGCCCGAGCCGGGTCCCGTGCCGGACGAGGTCGAACAGGTCGGGGCGCTGGAACGGGTCCCCGCCGGTGATGACGAACACCGGCGGCGGGTGCCCGAACGAGGCGACCTGCTCCATCAGGCCGCATGCCTCGGCCGTGGTCAGCTCGCCGGGGTCGCGGTCGGGCCGGGCCTCGGCGCGGCAGTGCCGGCAGGCCAGCGGGCACGCCCGGGTGGCCTCCCAGATCACGATGAACGGCCGGTCGGCGGGGTCGTGGCGGGGCACGCGGATCTGCTTCATCGGCCGAGCAGGTAGTCGACGGCGTCGGCGGCGGAGTAGTCGGCTCCGGCCGCCCGGACGAGGCCCGGCAGGAAGCCGAGGTCCTGGCCGAGGGTGAGCAGCGGCGGCTCGGCGTAGCCGTCCGGCCGGTGCTGGCCGCGGCCGGTGTTCGCGACGAGCCCGTTGCACAGGCAGCGGCGCCCGGCGGTGTCCTCGGCGTCGCCGCCCTTGCGGACGTAGGCGTCGACGGGTTCGGCGGGGCAGCGGTAGCCGACCGCCCCGTCCGCCTTGAGGTAGGGCGTCCGCAGGTAGCTGAGGTCGCACAGCCGGGGGCGCGCTGAGTAGACGTCCGGTTCGGACAGCGTGCCCGGCAGCTCGGCGATCTTGAACGGGAACCCGGTCGAGGACGCGCGCGGGTCGTTGCGCACCCGGAGCGTGCCGTCCAGCGCCCGCCCGATCAGCCGGCGCCGCAGCTCCGGGTCGAGGCCGGACTCCCGGGACAGCGCGAACACGCTGCCCGCCTGGACGCCCGCCGCGCCGGCGGAGCGCGCCTCGTCGGGCGCGCCGGGCCGGGCGTGCCCGCCCGCGAGCCAGAACGGCAGGCCGAGCGCGGCGACCTTCGCGGGGTCGATCCGGTCCCGCTTCCCGTAGACCGGCTCGCCGCCCTCGTCGAGCTGCAGCCGCCCGCGCGGCGGGGCGCTGTGCCCGCCCGCGACCGCCGACTCCAGCACGAACCCGTCCGGGCGGGTCGCGGGCGACCGGTGCAGGTACAGCGCGAGAACGGGCGACGACACGATCGCCAGGAACCGCGGCCGGGCCGCCTCCGTCCCCGGCGCGGCCAGCGTCGCCGGGTCGAACGCGAACGGGCGGCCCTCGTCGGCGCCGAGGACGTCCACCGTGACCTTCCCCGGCGACCCGGCGGCCAGCGCGTCCAGCAGCGCGGGGATCTCGCTCGGGATGCCCGCGCCCATCAGCACGTAGTCCGCGCCCGCCAGCATCGCCCCGTACGCGGCGGCCGGGGTGGCGAGCTGGATCTTCTCCAGGTAGTTGACGCCGACCGGGCCGCCGTGCCCCTCCTTGGCGAGCCACACCTCGGCGAAGTTCCCCGCGACGGTCAGCTCGTCGCGGGTCCGGTTCGGCCGCAGGCCGAGCTTCGGCACCGGCCGGAACCGCTGCCCCGGCTCGATCCCGCCGGGCACGAAGTAGCGCTCCAGCACCCGCTCGGCCACCCCCGGCAGCGGCAGGTGCGCGAGCGCGCGGCGCAGGTGGCCGCCCTCGTCCCCGGTCTGCAGACCGCGCGCGAGGAGGGCGTCCAGCGCGACCCCGGACACCACGCCGAGCTGCCCGGTCCGCGCGACGGCGCGCGCCAGCCGCCACCCCGAGACGCCCGCGCCCATGCCGCCCTGGATGATGCGGGGCGGAGCCGGCTCAGACATTCCGGGCCCGCTCGGTGTCGCGCGGCCGGAACGCCTCCACCAGGTCGAGCAGCAGGTCGCGGACACCGCGGTGCTCCGCACGGAACACCGCGGTGAACTCGTGGACGAGTGTGGGCATCGTTCGCCTTTCTCGGTCGCGGATCAGACGCGTTCCAGGACTTCCGGGAACGGCCGGCGCGGCGTGCCGGGCACGGGCTGCCCGTAGCCGAACCGGATGACCGCCTGGATGTGCCCGTGCGGGCGGGGCCCGGACGTCGCGGCGCCGCGCCCGTCCAGGAGCTGGGTGAGCAGCGACGCCGACACGCCGCGCCGCGCGGCGGTGAGCAGGACCCGCTGCAGGGCCTGCCCGGCCAGCAGCCAGTCCCGGGGGCCGTCGCCGCGGGTGAGCAGGACGCCGAGCTGCGGCCGCGCGGCGAAGTCGTCGGGCGTCCGCCCGGCGGCCGGCCCGGACAGGCCGAAGTCGCGCAGCGGCAGCCCCCGCCCGCTCGGCCGCGGCCCGAAGGCGTACCAGGGGACGCCGTCGCCGCGGGTGCGGCCCGGCGTCCAGCTCGCGAGCTCGGCGCGGTAGGCGGGGTCGGCGGTGAGCCGCGCGTCCGCCGCGGCGATCAGGCTGAGCAGGTACGCCGTGGTCTGCGGGCCGGGGAGGGCGAGCATCGCCCCCTCCTCCTGGGCGGCGGCCACCAGCTCGTCGCGGACGACCTGCGGTACCCGCCGCTTGCCGAACGGGCCGCGGTTGGTGCGCCGGAACGGGATGGTCGCGTACAGCTCGGACTGGCCCGGTGACGGCATCGTCGCGTCCACCGCCCGGACGGACGCCAGCAGCGCGGGGTGGCGTCCGGGGTCGGGGAACCGCTCGACCAGCGGGCGGTGCCCGGTCGACCGGATCGCCAGCCGCAGGTTGAGCAGGGCGGCGCCGCAGCTGATGTGCAGGGCCCGGCCGCCCGGGTCCATGACCGGCAGCGCGCGGTCCGGGTCCGCGTGCAGTTCCAGGACCGACGCGTCCCGGTCGAGCCGGAAGAGCCAGGGCTGGGTGTTGTGCACCGACGGCGCCGCGACGGCCGCGGTGACCAGTCGGCGCACCACGACGTGCGTCGCGAACGGATGGGGCATGACGCACCTCCACGTGCCGGCGCTGTGCACTCCCAGGCTTTCGGCGCGGGTGCGGGGGCCCCAGGGCCGAAGGTCCCGCGCGGGAGGGGACCAAGGACGGTTCGTCCGCGGGCCGCCGCACGGCGGGCCCTTCGGTCCGCGCCGGCGGGACCTTGGGCCCTCTCGCGCCGCGCGCACGGGCGTGGAGGGTGGGAGCCGTGATCCTTTCGCGGGGCGTCCGGCCTTCGCCGCCGGTCGCCGGTGTGCTGGTCGGCTGCCTTCTGACCGCCCTCGCGGTGGTGTTCGCGACGAGCGGCCGGACCGAGCCGCCCGCCCGGACCGTCACCGCGTCGGGGACGCGTGTGGTGGACGTGACGTTGGCGAACATGCGGATCCGGCCGGGGACGATCGAGGCCGCGCCGGGGACGCGGTTGGTGTTGCGCGTGACCAACAAGGACGCGATGCAGCATGACCTGCGTTTGGCGTCGGGTCAGGCCACACCGATGCTCGACCGGGGAGAGTCGGCGACGCTGACGCTGTCGCCGTTGAAGGGGACGGTTGACGGCTGGTGCACCGTTGCGGGCCATCGGGCCGCTGGCATGACGATGCAGATCAAGACGACCGGCACGCACGAGACGCACGCGCCGTCGATGAGCCATCTGGCGATGGGCACCGGCCAACTCGACCTATCGGCCCAACCGTCGGCGGGTTGGAAGCCGTATGACGCCTCGCTCAAGCCTGCTCCGGGGGCGAAGGAGCATCGGGTGGAGTTGCGTGCCACCGACCGTGTGCTGGAGGTGGCGCCGGGCGTGCGGCAGACGATGTGGACGTTCGGCGGGAGCGTCCCCGGCCCGGCGCTGCGCGGCAAGGTCGGGGACGTGTTCGTGATCACCCTGGTCAACGACACGACCATGGGGCATGGGATCGACTTCCACGCCGGCAGCCTGGCCCCGGACGTGCCCATGCGGACGATCCAGCCCGGGGAGCGGTTGACGTACCGGTTCACCGCTGAGCATGCCGGGGCGTGGCTGTATCACTGCTCGACGATGCCGATGCTGCAGCACATCGCCAACGGCATGTACGGCGCGGTCATCATCGACCCACCCGGCCTGCCGCGCGCCGACCGCGAGTACGTCCTGGTCCAAGGCGAGCTGTACCTGGGCACGCCAGGCTCGGAGGCGCAGGTGGCCAAGATGCGCGACGGCCGTCCGGACGCGTGGATGTTCAACGGCACCGCCGCCGGCTACGACCACGCCCCGCTCACCGCCCGCACCGGTGACCGCGTCCGGGTCTGGGTGGTGGACGCCGGCCCCTCCTCCGGCACCGCCTTCCACATCGTCGGCGCCCAGTTCGACACCCTCTACAAGGAGGGCGCCTACCTGCTGCGCAAGGACGACCCCGGCGGCGCGCAGATCCTCGACCTGGCCCCCGGCCAAGGCGGCTTCATCGAAACCGTCGTCCCCGAAGCGGGCCACTATCCCTTCGTCGACCACGACATGCGACACGGCGAATCCGGCGCCCACGGAATCCTGAAGGTGACCCCATGACCTGGTGGTCCGTCATCCGCTTCCTGCACGTCTCGGGGGCCGCGCTGTGGGTGGGCGGGCAGCTCACCATCTCCCTGGTCCTGCTGCCGCTCGCCCGCCGGAAGCTCGCCGCGGAGCAGTACACCGGGATGGCGCGGGAGGTCGGCCGCCGGTTCGGCATCTTCACCGGGGCGATCTTCCTGCCCGTGCAGGTCACCACGGGTGTGGCGATGGCATGGCACAAGGGCGTCACCTGGGCCTCGCTCACCGAGCCCGGCTACGGCCGCATCCTCGCCGCCAAGCTGCTGCTGTTCGCCGCCGTCGTCGCCGTCGCCGGCGTGCACGGCTGGGCCAGCTCCCGGCACCCGTCCTTCGCCCGAGCCATGGCGATCGCCTCGCTCGTGGGCTCCGTCGGCATCGTCCTCATCGCGACCGCCCTGCCCAGCACCTAACCCCCCAGTACCCAGCCGCCCAGTACCCAAGTGGAGAAGCCATGCCCGACCGCCGTGAACTGCCGCTCGTCTACTCGTGCTCGGGCTGCTCCAGCGCCGCGCAGATGACGAACTGGCTGGCGATCCAGCTCGACCGCCGCGGCGTCGCCGAGATGTCCTGCATCGCGGGCGTCGGCGGCGACGTGCGGAGCCTGGTCCGCAAGGCCACCAGCGGACGCCCGGTCATCGCGATCGACGGCTGCGCCCTGGAGTGCGCCCGCAGCTGCCTCGCCCGGCACGGCGTGGCCATCGACGTCCACCACCGGCTCAGCGACGCGGGCGTCCGCAAGCGCCTCGGTGAGGACTTCGACCCCGCCCAGGCCGAGGAGGTCCTCGGCGCGCTCATCGAGCGGGTCGAGACGGAGGTCGGGGCGGCGGACGCCTGAACGGCCGACGGGGCCCCGCCGCGTCAGCGGGGCCGCTGGGCGAACTTCAGCGCCTCCACCACCAGGTACGAGATGACGGCGATGACCGCGATGCGCGCCCAGGCGGCGGCGCCGAGCGGCGCGGAGCCGAACACGTCGTTCATGAAGGGCGTGTAGGTGTAGAGCACCTGGAGCGAGGCGAGGGCGACGACGCTGAGGGCGATCCACGGGTTGCGGCGGACGCCCCGCCACAGCAGCGGCCGGTCCAGGGACAGGCAGTTGAACATGTAGGTCAGCAGCGTCAGCGCGAACACGTTGACGACGATCGTCTGCGCGACCTCCGGCGAGGCGCCGTGGGCGCGTTCCCAGTGCTGGAGCCCGAAGGAGCCGGCCAGCAGGATCGCCGACACCAGCAGGATCCGCGTCGTCATCGCGCGGGTGAGCAGCGGCAGCCCCGGGTCGCGGGGCGGGCGGCGCATGATGTGCTCGTCCTTCGGCTCGACGGCGAACGGCAGGCCGAGGACGAGCACCGCGGTCATGTTCAGCCACAGCACCTGGAGCGGCAGGATCGGCAGCGCGGTCCCGGCGACGATCGCCGCGACGAGGACGAGGCCGAGCCCGATGTTGGACGGCAGCGCCCACACGATGAACTTCACCAGGTTGTCGAAGACGCCGCGCCCCTCCTCGACGGCCTGCTCGATGGAGGCGAAGTCGTCGCCGGTCAGCACCATGTCGGCCGACTCCTTGGCGGCGTCGGTGCCGCTGCGGCCCATCGCCACGCCGATGTCGGCCTGCTTGAGCGCGGGCGCGTCGTTGACGCCGTCGCCGGTCATCGCGATGACGTGCCCGGAGCCCTGCAGCGCCTGGACGAGGCGGAGCTTCTGCTCGGGGGAGACGCGGGCGAAGACCGTGGTGGCCTGGACGCGCTCGGGGGAGACGTCCGCGGTCAGCTCGGCGCCGGTCATGACCTCGCCGGCCAGCCCGACGCGGGCGCCGATGGCGGCGGCGGTCGCGGCGTGGTCACCGGTGATCATCTTGACCTGGATGCCGGCGTCGTGGCAGGTCCGGACGGCGTCGGCGGCCTCCTCGCGCGGCGGGTCGAGCATGGCCTGGAGGCCGAGGAACGTCAGCCGGGGCAGGCCGTCCAGGGTGTCGGCGCGCCCCCGGGCGAACGCCAGCACGCGCAGGGCCTCGCCGCCGTACGCCTCGGCGCGGGCGACGACGGCGTCCGAGTCCAGCGGGACGGGCGCGCCGTCGGGGCCGGCGGCGTCGTCGCACAGCTGGAGAACCCGTTCGAGCTGCCCTTTGACGTAGACGACGCCGCCCTCGTGGAGCGTCGCCATGTAGCGGCGCTCGGAGCTGAACGGGAGCGTCGCCGTCCGTTCCGGGGCCCGGTCGAGCCCGGCCTTGGCGGCGCTGGTGAGGAGGGCGCCCTCGGTGGGGTCGCCGGTGATCCGCCAGCCGCCGTCGATCTCGGCGAGCCGCGCGTCGTTGCAGCCGAGCCCCGCGAGCAGCGTCTCCCTGAGGGCGGGATGGTCGGCGGCGTCGATGGTGCGGCCGTCCAGCTCGACCGTGCCGCGCGGGGCGTAGCCGGTGCCGGTGAGGGTGTAGTCGCGCCCGCCCGCGCTGACCGCGGTGACGGTCATCTGGTTCTGGGTGAGCGTGCCGGTCTTGTCGGTGCAGATGACGGTGGTGCCGCCGAGCGTCTCCACGGCGGGCAGGTGCCGGACGATGGCGCCGCGCCGCACCATCCGGGCGACGCCGAGCGCCAGCGTGATCGTCACGACGGCGGGCAGGCCCTCGGGGATCGCGCCGACCGCGAGCGCGACCGCCGCGGTCAGCATCTCCGTCGCGCCCCGGCCGCGCAGCACCCCGATCGCGAAGGTGACGGCGGCCAGCACCAGGATCGCGACCGTCACCACCCGGCTGAACTGGGCGATCTTGCGGGTCAGCGGGGTCTGCGCCGCCGCCGTGCTCTGCACCAGCCGGTTGATGCCGCCGAGCTCGGTGTCCGCGCCGGTCGCCACGACCAGCCCGGCGCCCCGGCCCGCCGTCGCCAGCGTGCCGGAGAACGCCATCGCGGCCCGGTCGGCGAGCGCGACCTCCGGCAGCGCCGCCGGGTCCTTCGCGACCGGCGCCGACTCGCCGGTCAGCGCCGACTCGTCCACGGTCAGCTCGTCGGTGCGCAGCAGCCGCAGGTCGGCCGGGACCTTGTCGCCGGCCTCCAGCACGACCAGGTCGCCGCGCACCAGCTCCGCCGCGGGGACCTTGACCGGCGCGCCGTCCCGGACGGCGACCGCCGTCGTCCGCGCCATCGCGGCGAGCGCGGTCAGCGCCCGCTCCGCCCGCGACTCCTGGACGAACCCGACCACGGCGTTCACGATCACCACGCCGAGGATCACCAGCGCGTCCACGTGCTCGCCGACCAGCGCGGTCACGGCCGCCGCCGCGAGCAGCACGTAGATCAGCGGGCTGTTGAACTGGAGCAGGAACCGCAGCAGCGGCCCGCGCCCGCGCGCGGCGGGCAGCGTGTTGGGCCCGTCCCGCTCCAGCCGGGCCGCCGCCTCGGCCGCGGTCAGCCCGCGGGACGCGTCGCCGCCGAGGTCGCGCACGACGTCCTCGGCGGGTCTGCGGTAAGGCGCGAGAGCCGTCGTCATCCCCAACCTCCTGTCGCCCGCGAGCCCGCGCCGCCTCCGACGAGGGCGGCGGGGGCGTGGGTCCCGCGGATCTCCCGGTTCATGCCCCCGCGCGCGCCGCTGACGCAGCCCCGCCGGGGGGACGTGCGGAGCCGGGGAAGAAGATCAGCTAAATACGCGAGTCCCGGCGGTCGGCCTTGAGCTGGGCGGCGAGCGCGGCGGCCTGAGTGCGGCGGCTCATGCCGAGCTTGGCGAAGATGCTGGAGATGTAGTTCTTGACGGTCTTCTCGGCGAGGAAGAGGCGCTCGCCGATCTGCCGGTTGGTGAGGCCCTCGCCGATCAGGTCGAAGATGTGGCGCTCCTGGTCGGTCAGGGCCTTGAGCGGGTCCTGCTTCTCCTGCCGGTCGCGCAGCCGCTGGAGCATGCGGGCGGTGGAGCGGGGGTCCAGGAGGGACTGGCCGGTCGCGACGGTGCGGACGGCGCCGACGAGGTCGGAGCCGTGGATCTGCTTGAGGACGTAGCCGGCGGCGCCCGCCATGACGGCCTCGAACAGGGCGTCCTCGTCGTCGAACGAGGTCAGCATGAGGCAGGCCAGGTCGGGCAGCTGGGAGCGGATCTCGCGGCAGACGGATACGCCGTCGCCGTCGGGGAGCCGCACGTCAAGGACGGCGACGTCGGGGCGGGCGGCCGGGATGCGGGCGAGTGCGTGGTCGGCGGTGCCGGCCTCGCCGACGATCTCGATGTCGTCCTCGGCCGACAGCAGCGCCGCGACCCCGCGGCGGACGACCTCGTGGTCGTCCAGCAGGAACACCCGGATCGTCTCGCCGGCCTGGCGGGTCATGGCATCGTCCTTCGCCTCGTCGCTGACACTACGGACGCTACCCGGCGCCCGCACCCGCGGGAGGGCACTGGAGGTCCCGGTGCCCCGGGACCTAGGTCCCGGACCGGCGGAGGTCCCGCGGGCAAGGGCCTTTCGGCCCTGTGGCGGCGGTCACCCGCTGCGTTGGGATGGGGGGGACGGACCACACACGATCGGGGGCGAACCGTGAGCACCCTTACCGCGGCCGATCTGGCGCGGGAGCCCTTCCTGCGGGGGATGCGCAGCGCCGACCTGGCGAGGCTGGCGACCGCGGCCCGGCCCGCGGCGATCCCGGCGGGGCGGCGGATCATCGCCGAGGCGGCGCCCGCCGAGCGGTTCTGGCTGATCCGGGACGGCGAGGCGGCGCTCGACCTGGGCGCGCCCGGCGGCGGGACGGTCGTCGTCGACACCTCCGGGCCCGGCTCGGTGCTCGGCTGGTCCTGGCTGTTCCACCCGTACCGGTGGCGCTTCGGCGCGACGGCGGTGACCGGCGTCGAGGCCGTCGAGTTCGACGGGCGGCTGGTGCGCACCCTGTGCGCGGTCGACCCGGCGCTCGGCTACGAGCTGACCCGCCGCTTCACCGAACTCGCCGTCGACCGGCTCCAGGCGGTGCGGCTGCGGCTCCTGGAGGCCGTCTCGACCGCGCACTCCACCGCGCCCTCCACCGCGCCCGCGCCGCACACGTGACCCGCCCGCGCGGCCGCGTCAGCCGGGCACGATCACGGCGCGGCCCTCCAGCCGGCCCGCCTCCATGTCGCGGTAGGCGTCCGTCGCCCGGTCCAGCGGGTACCGGGTGACGTCGGGCCGCAGCAACCCCCGCGCCGCCAGGTCGAGGACCTCCGCCAGCTCCGGCCGCGTCCCCCAGTAGGTGGTCTGCAGCGACACCTCGTAGGGGACGGAGAAGAACGACACCGGCAGCGTGCCGCCGCCGATGCCGACGATCGTCACGTCGCCGAGCATCCGCGCCGCGGCGGCGGCCGTCGCGAGCGTCGCGTCCACGCCGACGAAGTCGAGCACCACGTCCGCGCCGCGCCCGCCGGTCGCCTCCCGGACGGCGTCCGCCGTGCCGCCGTCGGACGGGAGGGCGAGGTCGGCGCCGTGCGCCACCGTGCGCTCCCGGGCCTCCTCCCGCGTGTCGACGGCGATCACCCGCGCGGCGGTGGTGGCCTTGACGACCTGCACCGCCAGGTGGCCGAGGCCGCCCGTCCCGATCACGACGGCGGTCGCGTCCGGCGGCAGCTTCGCCCACGACCGGCGGACGGCGTGGTACGGGGTGAGCCCGGCGTCGGTCAGCGGCGCCGCCGCGACGGGGTCGAGCCCGTCCGGCAGCGGCACGAGGAACCGCGCGGCGGGGACCAGCAGGTACTCGGCCATGCCGCCGTCGAGCCCGAGCCCGCCGCCGCCTCCGGGCACCGGCGCCTCGGCCGGGTTCTCGCAGTAGTCCTCCGCGCCGATCTGGCACCGGGGGCAGATCCCGCAGCCCCACGGCCCGTACACCGCGACCGGCTGCCCCACGTCGAGCCCGCGCACGCCGTCGCCGAGGGCGTGCACCCACCCGGCGTTCTCATGGCCGAGGGTGAACGGCGGACCCCACGGCAAGGTCGCGCTGTCGAAGTCGCGCATGAGGTGCAGGTCCGAATGGCAGGCGCCCGCGCCCCCCACCTTGACGACGACCTGGCCCGGCCCCGGCTCCGGCTCGGCGACCTCGACCAGCTCCGGATCGGACTTCCACTCCAGCAACCGAAGTGCCCGCATGATCCCTCCCAAGAAACGCCCCGTCCCACCCCGCATACCCCGAAATGCGGGCTTCGTCGCACTAAGCGGGCAGGTCGGGGGGTGGGGCGGTGCCGGGGCGGGTGAGGCGGGCGTTCTCGCGCTCCGCGTCGGCCGGGCCGGGGAGCAGCAGGGCGGGCAACGGGACGCCGAGGAACGTGCTCGCCGCCTCCAGGGTGTTCGCGTCGAACGAGCAGTCGGACGTGGCCGGGGGCAGGTCGGCGGCCGTGTAGGGGCGGCCGGTGGCGACGGTGAGGGCGTCGGCCAGCGCTTCGGGCGTGTGGCCGCGCGCCCGCGTCCACCAGGCGATGTTGGCGGCCACGTTCTCGTTCATGGTGCGCGGCTCCCGGCCGTCGCGGACGACGGAGGCCGGGCGGGCGCGGGGCCTCCGGCGGCGGGTCAGCAACGGCAGCGGGACGAGCAGCGCGCCGAGCAGGGGCAGCGCCCACGGGTAGCTGGCGGTGTGCGCGGTGAACGCGATCGGCTCGTCCAGCCCGCCGATCTCGCCGCGCACGGTGTAGCGGCCGAACGCCGGGGCGCCCAGCGTGAACGGGATGTCGTACGTGCGCTCCTGGCCGGGATCGAGCGTGCCCAGCGCGGGCGCGGTGACCAGGTCGGCGGGGTCGGGCCCGCGTCCCATGGTCAGCGCGAGCGGAAGGTCGGTGAGCGCGGTGGTGCCCTCGTTGCGCAGGGTGACGCGGAGGGTCCGGTCGGCGGCGCCGCCGAGCCAGCCGTCCAGGAGGCCGCCGCCGCGCACGGAGACGGCGGTCGCCGACAGGCGGCGGGTGCCGCCGGCGGTGGACGCGGCGGGACGTTCGGCGGCCGACAGCGTCGGAACGCCCGCCACCGTGATCGGGACCGTCCGGGGCGCGCCGCCGGTGACGGGCCGCACCGCGATGACGCAGGGGCAGCCGACCGGCGGCTTGGCGACGTTGAGCATGACGGCGGTGGCCTTGCCCTCGCCCGTGTAGGTGTTGGCCGACGACGCCACCGCGCAGTCGGCGGTGCCGCGCCGTGCCTGGTTGCCGCACAGCTCGACGAGGAGGTTGCCCGGCGCGAAGCCGGTCAGGCGCACGGTCACGGTCTGGCCCGGCTCGACCGACGTCCGGTCGAGGTCGATCGCGGGTTCCGCGTGGGCGGGGGAGGCGAGCAGCGGGGTCGCCGCCGCGGCGGCGAGGACGGCCGCGAGCCTGAGCGTCCTCATCGGGCGCTCCCCGGACGGCGGCGCCGCGCGTACACGGCTCCGGCGGCGAGCACGGCGGCGGCCCCCGCGACGAGCCACGGGACGTGCCAGAGGGACGCCTTGCGCGCGACCGGGCGGGCGGCGACCGGCCTGCCGCTCTGCGGGTCGGTGGGCGACAGCCTGACCGAGGCGGCCAGCCGCCCCGCCGGGGGTACGCCGCCGATCCGCTCGGTGAAGGTGTAGCTGCTGCCGGGCAGCAGCTCGGGGATGCTGCGGGAGACCTGCTCACCGAGCGGCAGCCCGAACGGCCCCTGCGCGCCGATCCTGGCCAGCGCGGTCATCCGCAGGTTCCCGGTGTTGCGGACGGTGTAGGTGACGTCCATCCGGCCGTTGCCGACGAGCGGGGCGTCGTACCCGGTGCGCAGCGCGGTGACCTGGAGGGCGGGCGCGAGCGTCCCGGCGGCCCGCAGGTAGACGCGCGCCGCCACCCGCCGGTCGACGTTGACGCGCTGCCCCCGCGCGGTGGTCTGCTGCTGGGTGACGGACGCGACGATGCCGCCGCCGTGGTCGCCCGGCGTGGCGTCGTGCGGCACCTTGAGCGTGAACGGCACCTGCACCGTCCTGCCCGCCTTGACCGTGTACGAGCCGCGCTCGATCGTCACCCACGTCCCGACGCCGGTCGGGGTCCGGTCGGCGGTGAGCAGGCCGAACGAGCCGTCGGCGGTGTTGAACGCGTCGGTGGCGTACACCCGGAACGTCCGGGTGCGGTCGCTCAGGTTGGAGATCGACACCTTGTCCCGGACGGTCTGCCCGGGCGAGACCGAGTAGACGAAGTAGTCGCGCCCGCTGGGGCCCTTCGGCCCGGCGGGCCGCACCGCCCAGGCCATGCCGCCCGGATCGCCCGGGGCGGCCGGGTCGCCAGGGGCGGCCGCGGCCGGCGCGGGCGGGATGAGGAGGACGGCCGTCAGGACGGCACCGCCCGCGAGGGCGGCCTTGCTGGTCATGGTGGGCTCCGCGAGGGGGGTCGGCGGCCGGGGCCGGGGTGGCGCCGCGGCGGGCGCGGCGCCACCGGGACGGGTCAGGACAGGGTCAGCGTGAGCGTGCCGGTGTACGAACCGGGGGTGACGCCGGCCGGGACGAGCAGGTCGAGCCCGGCGCCGGCCTCGAAGACGCCGCCGCTGGCCCCGGCCGCGGACGTGGCCAGGGTCTGCGCCGTGTTCAGCCCGCGGACCTGCGGTCCGGGGGCGACGGCGGCGCCGGAGCCGTCCTCGACGACCGCGGCGCTCGGCGTCCACGCCAGGTTCGCGGCCGGGATGGTGCCGCCCTCGGCCGAGGACAGGTCGCTCATCTGGCCGACGAGGTTCCAGCCCGCGTCGGTGCCGCGCGCGTCGGTGACGGTGGCCGTGTGCAGCGCGCCGGTGGCGCTGCCGCCGGGCGCGGCGTCGGTCAGCGCCACGTCGGTGCCGGCCATCGACATGCTGAGCGCGCCGGTCCGGGTGACGTTGGCGGTGATGCGCTGGTCGCCCGTGCCGCCGCCCGGCTCACCGGGGCCGGGGTCCCCGCCGCCCGGGTCCGGGTCGGGGTTCTCGCCGCCGGTGAAGGTGACCGGGATCGCGGTGTCCTGGCTGCGGTCGGGCGACCCGTGGGCGGCGAGGGTCAGGATGTAGCACTGCGTGGTGAGGCAGTCGACCTTGTTGCCGTCGCCGTCGGTGTACTGGGCCTTGACGCCGGCCAGGGTGAGGTCGAAGGTGCCGTCGGCGTTCATCTTGGCCTGCCCGGCGCTGCCGGACGCGTTCTTGTGCACCCACTTGGTGGCCTGGAACGCGTTGGCGTTCAGGTACCAGTCGGCGCCCTTCTTCGGGCCGAACGCCATGTACACGCCGAAGCCGTTGTTCTTGTCCGGGTCGAACCCGCTGCCGGTGACGCGGATGTCCTGGCCCGCGGGATCGGCGCCGGTCGTCGGCGTCACGGTGGTGGACGGCCCGGCGGCGAGCGCGGGCGCCGCCGCGAGGCCGAGCCCGAGCACGGCGGTCGCGCCGAGGACGGCGGTCCGGCGCGACGTCCGGCCGAGGGTGGATCTCATGGATTCTCCTAGCGGGGAGGGGACACCGGCGCGGGAGCGCGCCGGAGACGGGTGGCCGCCGGGCCGGGCGGCACGGCGGAGGCGGGTTCGGTGGAGCGGGTTCGGTGGAGCGGGTTCGGCGGAGCGGGGGTCAGCGGCGGCGGACGAGGCGCCGCACCGCGAGCGCGGCGACGCCGACGGCGCCGACCGCGAGCCAGAACGGCCACGGCGACTGCGCGGGCGCGCCGGCGGCCGTCACGCGGTACGGCTCGACGGCGAGCGGCGTCGCCGATCCGGCCGGGGACGCCTGCGGCGCCGCCCCGGCGGCGGGGGGAGCGGCCGTGCCCGCCGTCGCGTTCGGGGCCGCGGTCGTCCGGCCGCTCGGCGCGGCGGCCGGGCCGGAGGCGCCGCCCGAGGTCGTCCCGCCCGGGGAAGTCCCGCCGGAGGAGCGGGAGCCGCGGAACGACACCGGGACGAAGGCGTCCTGGCTGCGGTCGGGCACGCCGTGGGCGGCGAAGGCCATCACGTAGCAGCCGGTCGCGACGCAGTCCACGGCGCGCCCGTCGCCGTCGGTGTACTTCGCCTTCGCGGTGAGCGTGACCGTGAACGTCCCGGCGGCGGACATCCGGGCCTGCCCGCCGCCGCTGCCGCCCCGGTGCACCCACACCGCCGACGCGAACGCGTTGGCGTTGCGGTGGAAGTCGGCCCGGCGCGGCCCGAAGACCACGTACACACCGAACCCGTTGTTGCGGGCGGCGTCGAAGCCGGAGCCGGAGACCGTCACCGACTGGCCGCCTGGGGCGAGGTTCGCCGTCGGCGAGACGCGCAGCGACGCCGCGTGCGCGGGCGGCGCGACGGCGACGAGGCCGAAGCCCGCCGCGGCGACCGCGACGACCGGACCGAGGATGCGCTGACACCGGCTCACGACTGACGACTCCTGTTAGGTAAGGCTTGCCTAATGAAAGTTAGGTAAGGCTAAGTTAAGGTAATGATCCGCTCGGCGTAAAGAGGCAGAACGCCGGGTCAGCACGGCAAAGGCTTTGGGACGGACGAATGAGACCGCTGCGCACACCCCTCCTGCTCGGTGCCCTGGGACTGACCGCCTGGACCGGAACGGCGGCGGCCCACGCCGACGCCGGCTCGGCCACCGGTGCCCGGGGCCAGACCCTCACGGTGTCCAAGACGTCCGGCCTGAAGGCCGGCGGCGAGACGGTCACCGTCAGCGGCAAGGGCTTCGACACCCGCAAGGGCGTCTACATCGCCTTCTGCAAGGACAACGGGCCCGGCAAGGCGCCGAGCCCGTGCGGCGGAGGCGCCGACACGACGGGCTCCACCGGCGCGTCCCACTGGATCTCCGACAACCCGCCCCCGTACGGGCGGGACCTCGCCGTGCGCTACGGGGCCGGCGGCACGTTCAGCGTCACCCTGAACGTCGCGGCAAAGCTCTCCGGCACCGTCGACTGCGCCGAGACCCGGTGCGTGGTCGCCAGCCGCGCCGACCACACCCGCACGGCGGACCGCACGCAGGACGTCCGCGTCCCCGTCTCCTTCGACGGCGGCGGGATGCCGGCGGCCGTGTGGGCGGGCGGTGCCGGGGCGGCGGCCGTCGCCGCGGCCGGCGGAGCGGTGCTCGTGCTGCGCCGCCGCCGGAACGGCGCGGAGCACGCCCAGTGAACGTCGCCAGACCGCGGCTGCTCGGCGCGTCCGCCGTCGTCCTGGTGGGGCTGCTGCTGAGCGGTTGCGCCGCGGGCACGGCCGCGTCCGGGACCGGCGCCGCATCGGGGACGGCCGCCGATCCGGCGGCGGCCTGCGGGCCGTCCACGGTCGAGGTCGGCCGCGACGTGAAGCCGGTCGGGCCCGCGCCCGAGCCGAAACTGCCCGTGACGGTGCGGTCGGCGGACGGCCGGGACGTCACCGTCCGCAGCGCGGACCGCGTCCTCGCGCTCAACATGTACGGGTCGCTCGCCGAGATCGTCTACAGCCTCGGCCTCGGCGACCGCATGGTGGGCCGGGACGCCTCCACCACGTTCGGCGGCGCCGCGCACCTGCCGCTCGTGACCACGAACGGCCACGACCTGTCGGCCGAGGCGATCCTGCGCCTGGACCCGACCATCGTCCTCGCCGACGCCGGGATCGGGCCGCCCGAGGCGATGGACCAGCTCCGCGCGGCCGGCGTCCCGGTCGTCCTCGTCGGCGACGACCAGACGCTCCCCGCGATCGGCGAGCACGTCACGGCGGTGGCCGCCGCGCTGGGCGTCCCGGCGGCGGGCGAGGCCCTGCGCGCCCGCATCGACGAAGAGATCGAGGCGGGCCGCAGCGCCGCGGCGGCGTCGGCCGCCCCGCTGCGCGTCGCGTTCCTCTACCTGCGCGGCACCGCCGGGGTCTACCTCATCGGCGGCAAGGGCGCCGGCTCCGACGCGCTGATCGAGGCGATCGGCGCCACCGACGCCGGCACCGCCGCCGGGCTGTCCGGCTTCCGGCCGCTGACCAGCGAAGGCATGATCAACGCCGCGCCCGACGTCATCCTCGTCCTGACCAAGGGGCTGGAGTCGGTCGGCGGCGTGCGCGGGCTGGTCGCGCTGCCCGGCATCGCGCAGACGCCCGCCGGGCGCAACAGGCGGGTGGTGGACGCCGACGACGGGAGCCTGCTCACGTTCGGCCCACGCACCGGCGCGACCATCAGGGCGCTGGCCGCCGCCGTCCACCGGCCGTGCGCGCCATGACCGCCGTCCAGGAGAGGGCCGCCGCCCCGGCGGAGGCCGGCGGCGGGAAGCGCCCGGCGCGGCTGCGCGGGACGCTGCTCATCGGCGGGCTCGCCGCCGCGCTCGTCGCGGCGGTCATCGCCGGGGCGAGCCTCGGGCAGGTCAACATCCCGCCCGCCGAGGTGCTCGGCTCCCTCGCGCACCGGCTCGGGCTCGACATCGGGCCGATGCCGTCCGGCCCGCAGGCCGACAACGCGCTGTGGGTCGTCCGCTTCCCGCGCGTCGCGCTCGCCGTCGTCACCGGCGCGGCGCTCGGCTGCGGCGGCGCGATGATGCAGGGCGTCTTCGGCAACCCGCTCGCCGAACCCGGCGTCATCGGGGTGTCGTCGGGCGCCGCGACCGGCGCCGCCGCCGTGATCGTGTTCGGGCTGACCGCGTTCGGCGGCTGGACGGTCGTCCTCGCCGCGTTCGCCGGCGGGCTCGCGACGACGCTGCTGGTCTACGCGGTGTCGCGGTCGGGCGGCCGCACCGAGGTGGTCACGCTGCTGCTCACCGGCATCGCGGTCAACGCGGTCACCTCCGCCGCGCTGGGCCTGCTGATGTTCGCCTCCGGCAACGACGCGCTGCGGGCCATCACGTCCTGGCAGCTCGGCAGCCTCGCGTCCGCGACCTGGCCGGCGGTGGCGGCCGTCGCGCCGTGCGCCGCCGCCGGCATCGCGGTCGCCTGCGCGTGCGCCCGCCGGCTGGACGTCCTCGCGCTCGGCGAGCGGTCCGCGCGGCAGCTCGGCGTGGACGTCGAGCGGCTGCGCTTCACCGGGATCGCCGTCATCGCCCTCACCACCTCGGCTGCGGTGGCGTTCAGCGGGATCATCGCGTTCATCGGCCTGGTCGTCCCGCACCTGGTGCGGATGGCGGCGGGCCCGGGGCACCGCGTCCTGATCCCGGCGTCCGCGCTGGGCGGCGCCGTGCTCGTCGTCGCCGCCGACGCGGTGGCCCGGACGTCCATCGCCTACCAGGAGCTCCCGCTCGGCGTGCTGACGGCGCTGGTCGGCGGCCCGTTCTTCTTCTGGCTGCTGCGCCGGACCCGGACCGGCGCCGGAGGCTGGCAATGATCGCCCTGCGCCGACGCGTGCGGCTCCCGGGGCCGTCCGAGCCGGGCTCGGTCGCGCTCGCCGCGCACGGCGTCACCGTCAAGCGGGGCGCCCGGACCGTCCTGGACGGCGTCGACCTGGAGGTCCGGCACGGCGAGACCCTCCTCCTCGTGGGGCCGAACGGCGCCGGGAAGTCGACGCTGCTGTCGGCGCTCGCCGGCGACCTGCGCCCGTCGGCCGGACGGGTCGCCCTCCACGGCCGTCCGCTCGACGCGTGGACGCCGCGCGAGCAGGCCATGCGGCGGGCGACGCTGCCGCAGCACCACACGCTCGCGTTCGCGTTCACCGTCGCCGAGGTCGTCCGCATGGGCCGCAGCCCGTGGGCGGGCACCGAGCTGGAGGACGAGGACGACGCCGCCGTGGCGCGGGCCATGGACGACGCGGACGTGGCCGCGTTCGCCGACCGCCCGTTCCCGGCCCTGTCGGGCGGTGAGCAGGCGCGGGCGGCGCTCGCCCGCGTGCTGGCCCAGCGCGCCGGGACGCTGCTGCTCGACGAGCCGACCGCCGCCCTCGACATCCGGCACCAGGAGCAGGTGTTCGCGCTGCTCCGCGGCGAGGCGGCGCGAGGGCGCGCCGTCATCGCCGTCGTCCACGACCTGGACCTGGCCGCCGCCTACGCCGACCGCGTCGCGGTGCTGGCGCACGGCCGGATCGCGGCCTGCGGGCCGCCCCCGCACGTACTGACGACCGCGCTGCTCAGCGAGGTCTACCGGCACGACATCGAGGTCATGCCCCATCCCCGCACGGCCCGCCCGCTGGTGCTGCCGCACCGCCCGCCGGCACCCGACCGCAAGGAAACGACATGACCAAGGAAACGACATGACACAGACCCTTGAGCGCTTCTCGGCCCGCCTCCGCACGGCCACCCGTCCCGACCACGGCGACACCGAGCAGACCGCGTACATGACCGCCCTGCTGGACGGGCGGCTCACCCGCGACCAGTACGCCGCCCTCATCGGGCAGCTGCACTTCGTCTACGACGTCCTGGAAGAGGCCGCCGACCGCATGAGCGTCGACGACGTCGCGAGCCGGTTCGACTTCCCCGTGCTGCGCCGGCGCGCCGCGCTGCAGGCCGACCTGGAGTTCTACTACGGGCCGGACTGGACGGCGCGCGTCCGTCCCAACGACGCGACCCGCCGCTACTGCGACCGGCTGTGCGAGGTGTGCTTCGACTGGCCCGCCGGGTTCGTCGCCCACCACTACACCCGCTACCTGGGCGACCTGTCAGGCGGCCAGGTCATCGGCGCGCGGGTCGCGCGGACCTACGGCCTCGCGGGTGCGGACGGCGTCCGCTTCTACCGCTTCGACGACCGGCCGAAGTCGCTCAAGGACCGCTACCGGAGCCTGCTCGACACGGTCCCGTGGGACGAGGCCGAGCAGGAGCGCGTCATCGGCGAGGTCCGCGTCGCCTACCGGCTCAACGCCGGCCTGGCCGCCGCCCTGGACGGGGAGCTGCCGGCCGCCTCCCAGATTCCCGCTAATTCCGATTGACTTAGTAGGCAATTGCGGCCATGCTGGTCGGCATGCACGCACGGACCTCTCCGTGGCCACGGATCTCCCTGTGGACGCGGCCGCACGTCGATCTGGGGCGCCTGGCGAGCGCGCTGTGTCGCGCCGCCGCGTCCCTCGGCGGCGCAGCGCAGCGACACCCGTGAACCAGGAGAGGAACCCGGCACGATGACGACGAGCACGAGCGCCCCGGCGGCGGGCGCATTGGTGACGGAGGGCGCACTGGCCGCCACGGCGGCGGCGCTGGCGGAGAACAGCGCCGAATGGCTGGCGCGGGTGCGGTTCGACCCGCAGGGGCGCTGGTACGAGCGCCTCCACCGCGACGGCGACCGCGAGATCTGGCTGATCAGCTGGCTCCCCGGCCAGAGCACCGGCCTGCACGACCACGGCGGCTCGCGCGGCGCGTTCGCGGTCGCGCTCGGCGCCCTGGAGGAGCGCGACCCGGGCGCGGTGCGCACGGTGGCGCCGGGCGAGGTCCGCGCGTTCGGGCCCGAATACGTCCACGAGGTGCGCAACACCTCCGCCGCCCCGGCGATCAGCGTGCACGCCTATTCCCCGCCGCTGTCCGCCATGAACCGCTACGACCTCGTCGGCGGCCGACCGGTGCTGCGCGACACCGAGGAGGCCGGCCGCTGGTGAGGGCCGCCTCTCCGGGGGTGGCCCCGGGGAGGCGGCCGTTTGCGGCGCCCCCGGCGGGGTACTCGCCGTGCCTGGCCGGTCGCGGTTTCGCAGGGGGAGGAACGGTCGGTGGGGATTCCAGGGATGTCCCTGGCCAGGACGGTGCTTTCCGTACCGAACGCGGTGTCGAGGACGGCCGTCCGCGGTGCCGCCGCCGGAGTGCGGACCACCGTCCGCGCCGGCACCGGAGCCCTGGGCTCGGTCGCCACCCTCGCGGCCGGCGGCCCCCGGCGCCGCGTGTGGGCGCACGGCGGCCGGGCGCACATCCAGGCGAACGGCCTGGCCGGCGGCGGCCTCCGGCACCGGCGGTACGCGCGGGCGCTGACCGACGCGCTGCGCGGCCTGCCCGGCGTCGACTGGGCGGAGGTCAACGCGGTCGCGGGGAACGTCCTCATCACCTACGCGGAGGACGCGGTCGACGTCGACACCCTGGTCGAGACCGTCGAGTCCGTCGAGGACGCGCACGACGCCGCCCACTTCGACGAGGCGGTCCACTTCCGCCGCCCCGACGACGACATGGCGCGGGCGGCGGCGGTGAGCGCGCTCGCGGCCGACTGCGCCGGGGTCGCCGCCGCCATGATCGGCAGGCTGCTCGTCCTCCCGCCGGTGCCCGCCCCCGTGCGCGCCGCGGTGTCGCTCGCCGAGACCGTCCCGCCCCTGCGGTCCGTGCTGGAGCGCCGGCTCGGCGTGCTGCGCGCCGACGCCCTGCTGGGCGTCGCGCCCGCCGCCGTCCACGGGGCCGGGCAGGGGATCGCGCCGCCGGTCACCGACGCGGTGCACCGCGTCTTCCAGCTCTACGAGTTCCGCGCCCACCGCGAGACGTGGCGGCGCCGCGAGCCGCAGCTGGCGGTGCCGGGCCGGCAGCCGCACGAGTGCGGCGCCCCCGCCGAGCGGCCCCGCCCCCTGCCGGACGGGCCGGTGGAGCGGGCGGCGCGGCGCACCGCGCTGGCCCAGCTGCTCGGCTCCGGCGGCATCCTGGCGGCCACCCGCGACGCGTCCGCCGCCGCCGAGGTGCTGCTGGCGACCGTGCCCAAGGCGGCGCGGCTCGGCCGGGAGGCGTTCGCGGCGGTGCTCGGCCGCGACCTCGCGCGGCGCGGCGTGGTCGTCCTCGATCCGGGCGCGCTGCGCCGGCTCGACCGGGTCACCGCGGTCGTCCTCGACTCGGCGGTGCTGTGCGACGGCGAGCTGCGGCTGCTCTCCGCGGTCTCCACGAGCGCCGGGCTGGACGACGCGGACGTGTGGCGCGCGGCCGGCGAGGTGCTCGCCGAGCACGGCCGCGCCGCACTGGAGGGCCCCGGCCCGTGGGCGGGCGCGGGGCGGCGGCTCGCACGGGCGCCGGACGCGCCGTCCGGCGGCCCCGGCGACCCGGACGGCATCACCCTCGACCTGCTCGACGACCGGGGCGAGCGGCGCGGCCGGGTCCGGGTCGGCACCTCGATGGACCGGCTGGCCGAGGGGTTGCTGGCGGCGGCGCACCGGGCCGCCGACGTGGTCCTGCTGACCGAGCACGCGAGCACCAGGGAGCTGCTGGCCTGGGGCGACGACTCCCCGGTGGCGGCCGCGGACCTGGCGCGCTCGGTCGCGGCGCTGCAGCGCGACGGCCACGTGGTCCTGGCCTTCTCCACCGGCCGCGGCGAGGCCCTCGACGCGGCCGACGTGGGCGTCAGCGTCCTGCGCGGCCGCGGGCTGGCCGACTGGCGCGCCGACCTGGTCTGCGGCCCCGGCCTTGCGGAGGCGTGGCGGCTGCTGGCCGCCGTCCCGGCGGCGCGGCGCGCGAGCGAGCGCTCGGCGCAGCTCGCGCTGAGCGCGTCCGCACTGGGCGCGCTGCTGATCGCGGGACGGCCCCGGCGCCCCGCCCGCCGCGGGCCGCTGGGCCGGATCACCGGCACCTGGCAGGACGTCCCGCCCGTGCACGCCGCCGCGCTGTCGGCGATGTTCGCGAACGCGGTCGGCGCCCGGCGGCTGAACCACCGCCCCCTGCCGCCGCCCGTCGTCCGGGACGCCTGGCACGCCCTCAGCGCGGCGGAGGCGTACCGGCGGCTCACCCCCGCCGCCGCCGACGAAGGCGAGGCCGGTGAGCCCCGGCTCGCCGCGGTGCCGGGCCTGCGCCGCGCGGCCGGGCCCCTGCGCGCGGGCCTGCGCCTCGCCGCGGCCGTCCGGCAGGAACTCGACGACCCGCTCACCCCGATCCTCGCGCTCGGCGCGGCGGCCTCCGCCGTCGTCGGGTCCAGCGTGGACGCGGCCCTGGTCGCGGGCGTCATGACCGGCAACGCCCTCATCGGCGGCGCGCAGCGGATGCGGGCCGAGCGCGCCCTCGGCGAGCTGATGCTGGGCCAGCAGATCCACGCCCGCCGGGTGCCCGCCGCCGCGCTGGAGACCGTGCGGGGCCCGGACGGCTTCGCCCGGCTCGGGACCGCCGGCGGCGACCGCGTCACCGCCGCGAGCCTGCGCACCGGCGACGTGATCCTGCTGCGCTCCGAGGACGTCGTCCCGGCGGACGCCCGGCTGCTGTGGGCCGAGTCGCTGGAGGTGGACGAGGCCACGCTCACCGGCGAGTCCGTCCCCGTCGACAAGGGCACCGAGCCGTGCCCCGGCGCCGAGCCCGCCGACCGGCACTGCATGGTCTACGAGGGCACGATCGTCGTCGCGGGCGAGGCCGCCGCCGTGGTGGTCGCCACCTCCGACGCCACCGAGACCGGGCGGGCCGCCGCGCTCGCCGGCGCCGCCGACGCCTCCGCCAGCATGCAGACGCGGCTGGCCGAGCTCACCCACCAGGCCCTGCCCGCGACCGCGCTCGGCGGCGCGGCCGTCACCGTGCTCGGGATGCTGCGCGGGCTGCCGCTGCGCAGCGCGCTCGGGTCCGGCGTCGCGGTCGCGGTCGCCGCCGTCCCGGAGGGGCTGCCGCTGGTCGCGACCGTCTCGCAGCTCGCCGCAGCGCGGCGGCTGTCCCGGCTCGGCGTGCTCGTCCGCTCCACCCGCGCGCTGGAGGCGCTCGGCCGGGTGGACACCCTCTGCTTCGACAAGACCGGCACGCTCACCGAGGGCAGGCTCCGGCTGGTCCGCGCCGCCGGGCCCGCCCGCGCCCTCCCGCTCACCGGCGACGACGCGCGGCGCGTCCTGCGGGTCGCCGCGCGCGCCTGCCCGCCGCCCGGCGGCCGGACCGCCCCGCACGCCACCGACCGGGCCGTCCTCGAACGCGCCCGCAGCCTGCCGCCCGACCGCCGGTGGCGGCTGGAGGAGGAGCTGCCCTTCGAGACCACCCGCGGGTTCTCCGCCTCGCTCGGCCGCGACGGCGACCGGTGGGTCATCGCCGTCAAGGGCGCGCCCGAGGTGCTGCTCGCCAAGTGCAGCCGGCTCGACGGGGAGGGCGGCCGGCTCACCGCGTCCCGGCGCCGCGCCGCCGCCGCGACGGTGCGGCGGCTGGCGGGGGAGGGGCTGCGCGTCCTCGCCATCGCCGAGCGGCCCGTCGCCGGCCCCGCCGAGGCGCGCGGCGAGATCGCCGACCACGTCGCCGACCTGACGCTGCTCGGCTTCATCGGCATCGCCGACCCGCCGCGCCCCACCGCCGAGGAGGCCGTGCACCGGCTGCACGAGGCGGGCATCCGGGTCACCATGATCACCGGCGACCATCCGGCGACCGCCGCGGCCGTCGCCGCCGAGCTCGGCATCCCGGGCGCCGGCGAGGTCGTCACCGGCGCCGAGCTCGACGCCATGCCCGCCGGCGAGCGGCGCCGGGCCGTCCAGCGGGCCGCCGTCTTCGCCCGCGTCACCCCCGCCCACAAGGTGCGCATCGTCAAGGACCTGCGCCGGGTCGGCCGGGTCGTCGCGATGACCGGGGACGGCGCCAACGACGCCGCCGCCATCCGCCGCGCCGACGTCGGCATCGCGGTGGCCGGGCGCAGCTCCGGCGCCGCCCGCAACGCCGCGGACCTCGTCCTCACCGCGCCCGACACCGCGCTCATCCTGGACGCGCTGCGCGAGGGCCGCGCGCTGTGGCACAGCGTCCGCGACGCCGCCGCGATCCTCGTCGGCGGCAACGCGGGCGAGGTCGCCTTCACCGTCCTCGGCACGGCGCTCGGCGGGAACGCCCCGCTCAGCACCCGCCAGCTGCTGGTGGTGAACATGCTGACCGACATGCTGCCGTCGCTCGCCGTGGCGATCACCCCGGCCGACCCGCGGCCCGCCGACGAGGTGCCGCTCGGCACCGCGCCCGTGCGCGGGTTCACCGGGCAGGACATGGGCCGGGTGCTGGCCGTGCGCGGCACCGCCACCGCGGCCGCCGCCCTCGCGTCCTGGCACACCGGGCGGCTCACCGGGCTCGTCCCCGGCGGCCGCCGCCGGGCCTCCACGATGGGCCTCGCCGCGCTCGTCGGCGCCCAGCTCGGCCAGACCCTCATCGCCCGCTGGCACAGCCCGCTGCTGCTGGCCACCTGCGCCGTCTCCGCCGCCGCGCTGTTCGGCATCGTCGAGACGCCGGGCATCAGCCAGTTCTTCGGCTGCACCCCGCTCGGGCCCGGCGCCTGGACGGTCGTGACGCTGTCGGCGGCCGCCGCGACCCTCGGTGCCGCCGTGGCGCCCCGGCTGCTGCCGTCCGCGGACGAATGGCAGGCCGCGCCGGAAGGAGGGGCCGCGCCCGGATGACGGGCCGCTCAGCCGGCGGCCATCGCGCCGAGGCGGCGGGCGAGCCGGGCGGCGGCCTCGCGCAGCTCCGGCGGCTCCAGCACCTCCGCCTCGAAGCCCAGCCCGACCACGCGCACCGCGAGCCACTCCAGGTCGTCGCCGCCGACGACGAGGACGCACCAGCCGTCGCGGTCGTCCTCGACCCGCCCCACCTGCGGCGGGACCAGCTCCCGCACCCGTTCGGGCGGGGCGTGCAGCCGCACCCGGGCCAGATGCCGGTACGGCGCCTCGGCCACCGCCCGCTGCACGAAGGCGGCCGGGTCCGGATGCTCCCGCGCCCGGAAGTGCCAGGTCGTCGCGGCCGCCGCGCGCATCCGGTCCAGCCGGAAGGTGCGCCAGTCGCCGCGGTCGACGTCCCAGGCCATCAGGTACCAGCGGCGGCCGGTGGCGACCATCCGCACCGGCTCCACCGTCCGCTCCCGGTCGGCGTCGCCGCGCCCCGCGTAGCGGAACCGCACCCGCACGGCGTCGCGGCATGCCCGCGCGAGCGTCACCAGCAGCTCCGGATCCACCTCGACGCCCGGCGCGGCCAGGGTGTCGGTGGCGCCGTGCACCGCCCGCACCTCCGCGCGCAGCCGGGGCGGCATCACCTGGTCGAGCTTGGTGAGCGCGCGCAGCGCCGCCTCGCCCGACCCGGCGACCGTGCCGCCGGACGCCAGCCGCAGCGACACCGCCGTGGCGATCGCCTCCTCGTCGTCCAGCAGCAGCGGCGGCAGCCGGGTGCCCGCGCCGAGCCGGTAGCCGCCGCCGACGCCCGCCGCCGCGCGCACCGGGTAGCCGAGGGCGCGCAGCCGCTCCACGTCCCGGCGCACCGAGCGGTCGGTCACCCCGAGCTCGTCCGCCAGCTCGGCGGCGGTCCAGGACGGCCGCCGCTGCAGCAGCCCCAGCAGCCGCAGCACGCGCTCGGCCGTCGCCTCCACCGACATTCACGCATCGTCCCACAGATCGCGGAACGAACCTGTCCGCTATTGCCGCCAAGCTGGAGCCATGACCGACCCGACCATGAACTCCCTGCTCCGGGAGCAGCTCACCTGGCACTGGGACCACCAGCTGCGCGCCCGCCTGGAGGGGCTCACCGACGACGAGTACTTCTGGGAGCCCGTGCCCGGCTGCTGGACCGTCCGCCCCGGCGGCGACCCGCCGATCGACTTCGCGTTCCCGCAGCCCGACCCGCCGCCGTTCACCACGATCGCCTGGCGGCTCGCGCACGTGATCGTCGGCGTCCTCGCGGTGCGCAACGCCGGCCACTTCGGCCGGACGCCCACCGACTACGGGTCGTTCCCGTACGCCGCGACCGCCGCCGAGGCGCTGGCCCAGCTCGACGCCGAGTACGCCGCCTGGCTGGACGGGGTCGAGTCGCTCGGCGAGTCCGGCCTCGCCCGCCCCTGCGGGGAGGCGGAGGCCCCGTACACCGAGTACCCGATGGCGACCCTCGTCCTGCACATCAACCGCGAGGTGATCCACCACCTGGGCGAGGTGTGCCTGCTCCGCGACCTGTACCAGCACCAGCACCAGAACCAGCACCAGAACCAGCACAAGGAGGCGCGCTGACATGGCCCGCGACGTCCAGATCACCTTCGACTGCGCCGACCCCGCCGCCCTCGCGGCGTTCTGGGCCGAGGCCCTCGGCTACCGGCTGCAGGACCCGCCCGGCGGCTTCGCCACCTGGGACGAGGCCCTGGAGGCCATGGGCGTGCCGCCGGAGAACCGCAACGACGCCTCGGCGGTGGTCGACCCCGACGGCGCCGGCCCGCGGCTGTTCTTCCAGCGCGTCCCGGAACCGAAGCGGGTCAAGAACCGCGTCCACCTCGACGTGCGCGCCGCCCCCGGGCTTCAGGGCGACGACCGGATGGCGGCCCTCGAAGCCGAGGCCGACCGTCTCGTCTCGCACGGCGCCGCCCGCCTTCGGCGCCACGAGCCGGCCCCGCCCCTCGGCGCCGGCCACATCATCATGGCCGACCCCGAGGGCAACGAGTTCTGCCTCGACTGACCGGGGCGCCGGTCAGTCCCCGAGCGCGGGCTCGTGCTCGGCCTGCTCGGCGACCCAGCTGGCCAGGAGGCGCAGCTTCTCCGCGGAGTCGCCGCCGGGTTCGGCGCCGTAGGCGACCACGGTGAGGTTGTCGGCGGGCAGCTCCATGGACTCGTAGGTCAGGAGCAGGTCCCCGACGACCGGGTGGTGGAAGGGCTTGGCGCCGATGTGGTGCTGGCGGACGTCGTGGCGCGCCCACCGCGTCCGGAAGTCGTCGCTGCGGGTGGACAGCTCCCCGACCAGCGCGGTGAGGTCGGCGTCGTAGGGGTCGCGGCCCGCCTCGGCGTGCAGCAGCGCGACGGTGACGTCCGCCGCCGAGTCCCAGTCGCCCCAGAACCGGCGGGAGCGGGGGTCGAGGAAGATGAACCGCGCGTGGTTCGGGGTCGCGCCGCGCGCCGCGTCGAACATCGGGCCGTACAGGGCGCGGCCGAGCAGGTTGGCGGCCAGGATGTCGCCGCGCCCGTTCATGACGATGGCGGGCGCGTCGGTCATCGAGTCGAGCATGCGCCGCACCGTGGGCCGGACCCGCTGCGGGGCGGCGCGGCGCCGGCGGCGCGGGGCGGGCCCGGCGGCGCGGGCCAGGTCCTCCAGGTGGGTGCGCTCCCCGTCGTCGAGGCGCAGGGCGCGGGCCAGCGCGTCCAGCACGTGGTCGGAGACGCCCGACAGGTCGCCGCGCTCCAGCCGGGAGTAGTACTCCACGCTGACCCCGGCGAGCTGGGCGACCTCGCCCCGGCGCAGGCCCGGCACCCGGCGGGCGCCGTAGGAGGGCAGCCCGGCCTCGTCGGGGGTGATCCTGGCCCGGCGGGACGTCAGGAACTCACGGACTTCGCTGCGGTGGTCCACGACATCCAGGCTAGGCGGCGCCGGAACGCGGAAGGGTGCCCTGCCAGTACACCCTTCAGCAGTGACTCCTCGCACACCGTCGCATGCCCTTGTATGGATGGCGACCCGCCCGACCGGAGCGGGCCGCTACCGAAGGAGCATCATCTTGCGCGTTCACTCTTACGCGGCACCGGCCGCGGGAGAGCCGCTCGTCCCGACCACCATCGAGCGGCGCGACGTCGGCCCCGACGACGTGCTCATCCGGATCGAGTACGCCGGGATCTGCCATTCCGACATCCACACGGTCCAGGGCGACTGGGGCGCCAAGCCCTTCCCCCTGGTCCCGGGCCACGAGATCGTCGGCATCGTCGACGAGGTCGGCGCCGGCGTCACCGCCCACCGGGTGGGCGACCGCGTCGGCGTCGGCTGCATGGTCAACTCCTGCGGCGAGTGCGTCAACTGCCGCAACGGCGACGAGCAGTACTGCACGGACGGCATGGTCGCCACCTACGCGGGCGTCGACCGGGACGGCACCATCACCCAGGGCGGCTACAGCACGCATGTCGTCGTCGACGCGGGCTTCGTCCTGTCGGTGCCGAAGGGGCTCGACCCGGCGGCCGCGGCGCCGCTGCTGTGCGCCGGGATCACCACCTACTCGCCGCTGCGCCGCCGCGGCGCGGGGCCCGGAAAGAAGGTCGCCGTCGTCGGCCTCGGCGGGCTCGGGCACATGGCGGTCAAGCTCGCCCACGCCATGGGCGCCGAGGTCACCGTCCTGTCGCAGTCGCTGAAGAAGCGGGAGGACGGCCTGCGGCTCGGCGCCGACCACTACCACGCCACCGGCGACCCCGGCACGTTCGAGCAACTCGCCGACCGGTTCGACCTGATCATCAACACCGTCAGCGCCGTCGTCGACCTGGACGCCTACCTCGGCCTCCTCGCGGTCGACGGCACCCTGGTCAACGTCGGCGCCCCCGGCGTGCCGCTGAGCCTGGACGCGTTCTCCCTCATCCACGCGCGGCGCTCCTACGCCGGGTCGATGATCGGCGGGATCGCGGAGACCCAGGAGATGCTGGACTTCTGCGCGGAGCACGGCATCGGCGCCGAGATCGAGCTGATCTCGGCCGACCAGGTCAACGAGGCGTACGCGAGGGTCCTGGCGTCCGACGTCCGCTACCGGTTCGTCATCGACGCCGCCACCCTCGGCTGACCTCGCGGACCGCGACCGTCAGAGCACGAAGCCTTCGGGGAAGGGGTCGGCGGGGTCGAGCAGGTAGGTGGCGGTGCCGGTGATCCAGGCGCGTCCGGTGAACTCGGGCACGACGGCGGGGACCCCGGCGACGTCGGCGGTGCCGACCAGCCGCCCGGTGAACCGGGTGCCGATGAACGACTCGTTGACGAAGTCGGTGTGCAGCGGCAGCTCGCCGCGCGCGTGGAGCTGCGCCATCCGGGCGGACGTCCCGGTGCCGCACGGCGACCGGTCGAACCAGCCGGGATGGATCGCCATGGCGTTGCGGGAGTGCCGCGCCGTGGACCCGGGCGCGAGGAACTGGACGTGCTTGCACCCGGCGATCAGCGGGTCGGCCGGATGGACGGGCGGATCGGCGTCGTTGATCGCCGCCATCACCGCCAGCCCGGCCTTGAGGATGTCGTCCTTGCGGGCCCGGTCGAACGGCAGCCCGAGCGGCGCAAGGTCGGTGATGGCGTAGAAGTTGCCGCCGTAGGCGAGGTCGTAGCGGACGTCGCCGAGACCGGGCACCGCCACCACGGCGTCCCGCCGGAGCGCGAACGAGGCGACGTTGCGGAGCGTGACGTGCTCCGCGACGCCGTCGCGGACGGCGACGCGCGCCTCCACCAGCCCCGCCGGGGTGTCCAGCCGGACGACCGTCTCCGGCTCGGTGACCGGGACCATCCCGGTCTCGACCAGGACGGTCGCGACGCCGATGGTGCCGTGCCCGCACATCGGCAGGAACCCGCTGACCTCGATGTAGACGACGCCCCAGTCCGCGTCCGGCCGGGCCGGGGGCTGCAGGATCGCGCCGCTCATCGCGGAGTGGCCGCGCGGCTCGTCCACCAGGAAGCGGCGCAGCCCGTCCAGGTGCCGGACGGCGTGGTCGCGGCGCTCGGCCATGGTCGCGCCGGGGAGGGGCGGGACGCCGCCGGTGACGACGCGGGTCGGCATCCCCTCGGTGTGCGAGTCGACGGCGGTGATCGACCGGACGGAGCGCATCAGGCGGCCCCGTCCCGGAGCGCGGCGATGGCGCGGTCCATGTCGGCGGTGACGGCGGCGCGCTGCGCGGCGGTGAGCGGGCCGCGCGGCGGGCGGCACGGCCCGCCGTACCGGCCGACCTGGTCCATGCCGAGCTTGATGGCCTGGACGAACTCGGTCCGCGAGTCCCAGCGGAACGCGGCCACCAGCGGCTCGTACAGGGCGCGCGCCTCCGCGAGCTCTCCGGCCGTGGCCAGCTCGTACAGCCGGGCGGACGCGGCGGGGAACACGTTGGGGAAGCCGGCGAACCAGCCGGTCGCGCCCATCAGCAGCGACTCCAGCACCACGTCGTCGGCGCCCGCGACGACCTCCAGCCCCGGCGCGGTCTCCTTGATCTCCAGGACGCGGCGGACGTCGCCGGAGAACTCCTTCACCGCCACGACCCCGTCGATCTGCGCGATCTCGCCGAGCAGGGCGGGGGACAGGTCGACCTTGGTGTCGATCGGGTTGTTGTAGACCATGACCGGCAGCCCGACGGACGCGACGGCCTCGTAGTGCGCGACGACCTCGGCGGGGTTCGCCCGGTAGAGGGTCGGCGGCAGGCACAGCACGCCGTCCGCGCCGTCCTCGGCGGCGATCTCCGCCCAGTGCTTCGCCTGGTGGGAGCCGGGGCCGTGCACGCCGGCGACCACGACGCCGTCCCCGCCGACGGCCTCGACGGCGGTCCGCGCGACGCGGCGGCGCTCCTCGTCCGTGAGCGCCGAGTACTCGCCCAGGGACCCGTTCGGGCCGACGCCCCGGCAGCCGCTCGCGACGAGCCAGCGGCAGTGCTCGGCATAGGCGTCGTAGTCGACGGCGAGCCCGGCGGGGGCGGCGGCGTCCGCGCGGTAGGGCAGCGCCGTGGCGACGATCACGCCGCCGAGGCTCCGGAGCTCCGTGTCGCTCATCGAGCGCTCTCCTCCTGGTCGGTGGTGCCGGTGGGGGGATTGGCGAGTTCGCCCAGGCGGATCGGCTGGGCGATGGGCCGGTGGTGCGGGTTCGCCGCGTCCACCGCGCCGGACAGCAGTTCGGCGACCGTGGGGCCGCAGACGCGCGCCTGGCAGGGGCCGAGGCCGGCGCGCGTGCCGAGCTTGACGGCGCGGGCGGACGCCTCCGCCGGGTCGCGGGCCGCGTCGAGCAGGTCGCCGTACCGGGCGTCCTCGCAGCGGCAGACGATCGTGCCGGGCCGCAGCCAGCCGCGCCAGGCCGCGCCGATCGGGTGCGCGGCGGCGAGGCGCGCGGCGAACGCGCGGCCCCGGTCGCGGCGGCGGCGCGCTGACACCGCGACGGGGGAGTCCGTGGCGCCGCCGCCTGCGGCCCAGCCCGCGATCAGCCCCTCGGTGCGGGCGGCCTGGGCACCGGCGACGCCGGTGATCTCCCCGGCGGCGTACACGCCGGGCACAGTGGTGCGCTGGTCGATGTCCACCTCGACGGACGCGCCGCCGTTCCGCAGCCGGCAGCCCGCCGCGACGGGGAGTTCGAGCTGCGGGCTGAACCCGTGGGTGACGCACAGCGCGTCCACCGCGACGGCCTTCTCGGTGCCGGCGACCACCGACCAGTCGGGACGCAGCCGCGCGGTGACCGCCTCCTCCACCCGCCCGTCGCCCCTCGCCTCGATCACGGCGCGGCCCGTCCGGTAGGGGACGCGGTGCCGGGCGAGCAGCGCGGCGTACCCGGCGAGCTCCGCCGCCTTGCCGGCCTCGGACGCCAGCTCCCGGGGGCGGCGCGTCCAGCCGCGCGCGACCGTCGCCGCCGGGTTCGCCTCCAGCACCGCCCGGACGGCCGACCCCGCCTCCAGCAGCGACGCGGCGACCGGCAGCAAGAACGGCCCGGTGCCGGCGATCAGCACGCGGTCGCCGACCACGACCCGCTCGCCCTTCGCCAGCGCCTGCGCGGCCCCGGCGGAGTGGACGCCGGGCAGCTCCCACCCGGGGAACGGCAGGACGCGGTCATGGGCGCCCGGCGCGAGGACGAGCGCGTCCGGCCGCAGCACGCGGCGCTCCCGCCCCATCGCGTCGGCCTCGCCGCGCAGCACATGGACGTGCGGCGCGCCCTCCCCCTCGCGTTCCAGCGCCCAGACCGTGCTCTCCGGCCACCAGTCGCAGCGCGCGTGCCCGAGCACGTGGTCGCGGAGCCGCACGAAGCCGCGCCAGCCGTGGTGCAGGCGTCCGGGGTCGGCGGCGGCGTAGGCGTCCGGGAGCATCCGGTGGTACTGGCCGCCCGGGTTGTCGGCGGCGTCGAGCAGCGTCACCCGCGCCCCGGCGCGCAGCGCGCCCGCCGCCGCCGCGAGCCCGGCCGGGCCGGCGCCGACGACCGCGACGTGCCGCGTCACCGGGCCTCCCGCCCGGCGCGGGACTGGGTCGTGACGGCGTCGCCGTCGCGGGCCCGGCGGCGGCAGGCCCGCACGTCGGGGACGCCGTTGACGGTGACCAGGCAGTCGAAGCACGCGCCGATGCCGCAGAAGACGCCGCGCGGCGTGCCCGACGGGCTCTCCCGCCAGGCCGTGCGGCCGGCCGCCATCAGCACCCCGGCGATCGTCTGGCCGGTGACGCCGGTGAGCGGCGCGCCGTCCACGGTGATGCGCAGCGGGACGTCGCGGCGCCCGGTCGCGTCGCGGTCCGCGCGCACGAGTCGCGGGGTCATCCGGGCGCTCCCTCCGGTCTGACGGCGGGCCGGTCGACGCGGAACGGCTCCGCGTCGGCCTGGGGCGCGCGGCCGTGCAGCAGGTCGCGCAGGACGGCGGCCGTCCCGGCGGCGAGCCCGATGCCGGCGCCCTCGTGCCCGGTGGCGTGCCACAGCCCGGCCAGGGCCGGGTCGGGGCCGATCACCGGGAGGTGGTCGGCCACGTAGGGGCGGAACCCGCCGTAGGCGCGCATCACCGGCACGCCGGCCAGCGACGGGAACAGCCGCAGCGCCTTGCGGGCGATCACCGAGAGCACGCCGGGGCGCGTCCGGTCGTCGAACCCGACCCGGCGGCGCGACGAGCCGAGCAGGATCGTCCCCGCGCGGGTGGACTCCACCACCGCCGAGGACTGCAGCTCCCCGTCGCCGCTGCCGACCGCGTCCACGTAGTCGGCGTCGTAGACCTTGTGGAAGACGGTCGGCGGCCGCGGCGCGGTGACCAGGATCTCCCCGCGGCGGGGCCGGACGTCGAGCCGGACGCCGAGCCGCGCGGCGACCTCGCCCGACCAGGGCCCGGCCGCGTTGACGAACGCGTCGGCCTCGACGGTCCCGGCGGGGGTGCGCACGCCGGTCAGCCGGCCGCCGCGCGTGACGGCGCCGAGGACCTCGCAGCCGGTGCGCAGCTCGGCGCCGAGCCGCACCGCGTGGGCGAGCAGCGCGGTGGCCGCCCCGGCGGGCTGCACCTGGGCGTCCTCGGGGTAGTGGACGGCGGCGGTCACGTCGGTGGTGAGGTGCGGTTCGGCGGCGGCGAGGGCGGCGGCGTCCAGCTCCCGCGCGTCGACGTCCGCGGCGCGCTGGGCGGCGGCGAACTCGCGCAGTGCCTCGGCGCCCGGTTCGGTGGTGGCGACGACGATGCCGCCCTTGGGGTCCCATTCCGCGCCCCCGGCGCCGGGGAGCCCGTCGAGCACCCCCGGCCACAGCCGCCGGGACAGCCGCGCCAGCTCCAGCTCGGGGCCGGGCGGCTTGTCGGACACCAGGACGTTGCCCTCGCCGTGCGCGGTGGTCGCGGCGGCGGGACGGCCGCGCTCCAGGACGGTGACGCTGCAGTCGGCCAGGGCCAGCTCGCGGGCGCAGGCGGCGCCGATCATCCCGGCGCCCATCACCACGACCCGCGTCATCACGGCTCCTTTTGTTCGATAAACCGAACGATTGCGAGCGTACGTCGGCCCCGCGCGGGATGTCAACGGCCCGGCCCGGCCGGATCGTCAGGGCGCGTCGGAGCGGTGCGGCGGTTCCGCGGGCGCCGAGTGGACCCGCTGGTCGGCGTCGTACTGCAGGAGCAGGACCGAGCGGACGGGGCCGTCCAGCGCGGCGTAGGAGTGCGGGAGCCGGGCGTCGAAGCCGACGTAGTCGCCGGGGCCGAGCTCGACGTCCCGGTCGTCCACCCGAACGGCGAGCCGCCCGTCCTGGACGATCGTGTGCTCGGTGCCCACATGGCCCAGCGAGTCCTGCCGGCGGCCGGCCCGGAAGCGCTGGTCGTACACCTCGAACAGGGCGCCGCCGGAGGCGATCCCGCGCAGCGGCCGCAGGTCGACGCCCTCGCCGCGCAGCACCTCCACGTCCGCCGCGCGGACCACGGTGAGCCCGGCGGGCTGCTGCCCGTCCAGCAGCTCGGAGACGGGGACCTCCAGCACGCGCGCCAGGCTGAACACCGTCTCGATGGTGGGGTTGCCGGCGCCCGCCTCCAGCTGCGAGAGCGTCGCCTTGCCGATCTTCGAGCGGCGGGACAGCTCGGACAGCGACAGGCCGAGCTCCAGGCGCGCGCGCCGCAGGTTGCCCGCCAGCACGTCCCGCACCGATTCCCCTGACGCGCTCACGCTCCGGCCCGCCCCTCGCTAGCGTTCGCTTTAACGAACAGCCAGTGTAGCGCCGCGACGACGGTCAGGTGCGAGTGCAATACTACATGTCACTATCCGGAGCGTCCGTCCGGAGGGGAGAGCCCACCGCGATGCTGAACCTGCCGTCCCTCGGCCCGCGCAAGAGCGTCCGGGTGCAGATCGCCCACGCGCTGCGGGCCGCGATCGTCAGCGGCGAGATGCGGCCGGGCACGGTCTACTCCGCTCCCGCGATCGCCGACCGGTTCGGGGTGTCCCCGACCCCGGTCCGGGAGGCGATGATCGACCTCGCCCGCGAGGGGCTGGTCGGCGTCGTCCGCAACAAGGGGTTCCGGGTCACCGAGCTGTCGGACCGGGAACTCGACGAGATCACCGAGGTGCGGGCGCTGATCGAGGTTCCGGCCGTCGTCCGGGTCGCGGAGTCCGGCCGGGCCGCCGAGGTCCGCGCGCTGCGGCCGCTGGCCGAGGCGATCGTGCGGGCCGCGGGGGAGCGGGACGTCCTCGCCTACATCGAGGCCGACCACCGCTTCCATCTCGCGCTGCTCGGGCTCGGCGGCAACGCGCACCTCGTCCGGCTGGTGAGCGAGCTGCGGTACAGGTCGCGGCTCTACGGCGTCCCCCGGCTGGCGGAGCGCGGCGAGCTGGAGCCGTCCGCCCGCGAGCACGAGGAACTCCTCGACGCGGTGGCGGACGGCGACGCGGCGCGCACCGAGGCCCTGACGCGCCACCACCTGCGCCACATCCGCGGCATCTGGGCCGACCGCCCCGAACGCCGCTGACTCAGCGGAGTCCGCGCGACGGCGCGCCGAACTCCGGGACGATCAAGAACCTCAGCGGCAGGGGAACGGCGACGTAGACCGCCTTGCCGAAGACCGGGTCCCGGCCGGGTCCGCCGGGCGCGCCGAGCCGGGCGCGGCCGGGATGCACGCCCCAGCGCCCGCCGATCTCCGCCGTCAGCGCGCTCACCAGCGCGAGCCCGCGGCCCCGGCAGGCCTCGGACGGCTCGATGGGACCCGCCGGGAGCACGGCCGGTCCGCGCCAGGGGCCGGCGTCGAACACCGTGAACGTGACATGGGGCCGGTTCCGCCGACCGATCCGGGCCCATAATTCGGCGCTCCACCGGTCGCCGTGCAGGACTGCGTTCGCCGCGAGCTCGGAAACGATCGTGCGAACGTCGTCCGTCACGGACGGGGAGAGTTCCAGTTCGGCGGAGAGGCGCCCGGCAATGGACCGCGCGGTGGGCGCGGCCGTCGGATCGGGCGGCAGCGGCCACGCCGGAAAGGCGCTCGCTGACCGGGCGGCCTCCGTCCCGGAGATCCGCGAGTTGTCCGTCATCATGATCGCCTTCCCTGGGCGTACCGGCCCGGCGCGGGCCGGACCGCCGGAAGGGGGAGGCGGTGAGGAGCCCCCTTCCGGCGGCGGGGAAACGGTGGTGCTCCCTTCTGCCGGAGAGGTACGGGAAGTATTGCCGCGAGCCCGGAACGGCGGGCATCAGCTGGTGCATAATTTCCGGCTATGGATCTCGATATCGGTCATCTGCGCATGGTCTGCGCGATGGCGGAGACGGGAAGCGTCACCCGGGCCGCGGCGCGGATGGGGGTGTCGCAGCCCGCCATGTCGAGCCAGCTCCGCAGGGTCGAGGAGATCGTCGGCGGCCGGCTGTTCGAGCGCAGCCGCGCGGGCCTGGAGCCGACGGCGCTGGGGCGGCAGGTCGTCGCCCGGGCGCGGACCGTGCTGGCGGAGCTGGACACCCTCTTCGGCGAGCTGCCCGCGCCGGCGGAGCCGGGCACGGCCCTCGCCCTCGGCTGCGTGCACCTCGCCTGCGTCGGCAGCATCGTCGAGCGGGTCGGCGGGGAGCTGCCCGGCCGGGAGGTCTCGCTGCGCATCGAGCCGTCCTCGGCGCTGCTCGGCGACGCCCTCAACCGGGGCCGGCTCGACGCCGCGCTGCTCGGGATCATGGAGGGCTTCGACGTCGCGCTGACCGCCCCGGTGGTCAGCCGCACGCTGGTGCCCCGCTACCCGATCTTCGTGGCGCTCGCCGCGGACCATCCGCTGGCCGGGCGGGACGAGATCGACCTGGTCGACCTGAAGGACGAGTCCTGGATCGGCCCGCCCGGCGCCGACGACGGCTCGCTGGCGTCGCTGCGCGCCTCCTGCCGCGCCGCCGGCTTCGAGCCCGTCGTGCGCTACGAGGCGCCGAGCGGCGCCGCCTGCCCGCTGGTCGCGGCCGGGCACGGGGTGCGGCTGGTGGATCCGTCGTGGCCGCCGCAGCCCGGCACGGTGGTCCGGCCGCTGGCGGGGGAGCCGCAGGTCGCCAAGCTGATCGTCGCCTGGCGCCGGGACCGGCTGAACGACGCGGACGCCGCGGCCCTCTACCGGGGCCTCGCCGCCGCCTTCGTCGAGCACGCGGACCGCCATCCGGCGTTCGGCGCCTGGTGGCACGCCCATCCGCACGTCCACCCGCTGCTGTGAGCGCGGCGCCTGCGCTGCGGCTTCGCCCGCGTGGAACGGTATTCTGATCGCGGGTGAGGAGGAGGCATATGGATACGGTGGCCGACGCCGTGGGCGGACTTCCGGACCTCGGCGGCCACACCAGCCTCCGCGGACAGGTGGCCGAGGCGCTGCGCCACGCGCTCGCCAGCGGCACGCTGCGGTCGGGCGTCGTCTACTCCGCCCCCACGCTGGCCGAGGAGTTCGGCATCTCCGCCACGCCCGTCCGCGAAGCCATGATCGACCTCGTCCGGGACGGGCTGTTCGAGGCGGTGCGCAACCGCGGCTTCCGGGTGGTCCCGCTGTCCGACCGCGACCTCGCCGAGCTGACCGAGCTCCGGGAGATGGTCGAGGTCCCCGCGGTCGTGCGGCTGGCCGGGGCCGTGCCCGCGGAGGCCCGCGCGCGGCTGCGCGCCCTCGCCGAGGAGGGCGCGGAGGCGGCGGCGCACGGCGACGCCCTCCGGTTCCTGGACGCCGACCGCCGGTTCCACACCGAACTGCTCGAACTCACCGGCAACCGGACCCTCGTCCGGACGGTCCTCGACCTGCGCGACCGGTCCCGCATGCACGGGCTCGTCAAGCCCGCGGCGGCGGCCGAGCTGGCGGCGTCGGCCGACGAGCACCTCCGGCTGCTGGACGCCCTGGTCGCCGGCGACGCCGAGCGCGCCGGCGGCATCATGACCCGCCACCTCGACCACGTCCGGAACGCGGACGCCTGACCCCACCCGCCTGAGCACGTCCTCCGGGGAACCGGACGCACCGGCCCTTGGCAAGAACCATTTTACATTTTACAGTGCAATTTCACATTGCACAGCGGACGCCACGGCACCGGGCCGTGGCACTCCCCCGGTCCGCGAAGGAGGAACCCCGGATGGTCCGCCACAAGCGCAGCCGCGCCGCCCTGGCCCTGGCCCTGGCCGCCGCGCTGTCCGCGACCGCGCTCACCGCACCGGCCCGCGCCGGTGCGGCGGGCGACCGCGGCGCGCCCCCCGCCCCGTCCCCCCGTACCGGCACCCAGGTACAGACCCAGAAGGAGGCCGAGCAGGCACTCGTCACACAGATCACGAAGGACCACGGCGTCTCCGCCGCGGAGGCGCGGCGCCGCGCCGACCGGCAACCCGCCCAGCTCAGGCTCGCGGCCGAGATCCGCGCGGACCTCGGCGCCGCCTACGGCGGAGCCTGGATCGACCAGGCGCACGGCGGCCGGCTCACCGTCGGCGTGACCGCCGGATCGGCGGCGCCCAAGGCGCGCGCCGCCGCCAGGGCGTCCGGCATGGGCGACACCGCCACGACCACCGTCCGGTACGGCTTCGACCACCTCCAGAAGGTGTCGGACGCGCTGGCCGAGCGGATCGCCAAGGCCAACGAGGGCGCCCGGAACGGCCTGCAGAGCGGCATCGTCACGTCCCGCAACGCGGTGAAGCTCGGCGGCGTGCGCGGCGCCGCGCTCACCCGCGCCCAGAAGGACGTGCTGAGCTGGGCGAAGCGCGAGTTCGGCGCGGCCGTGGAGGTCTCCGCGTACGCGCACCGGTCGGTGCCGCGCTACTGCTACGACGACTACGCGTGCGACCCGCCGCTGCGCTCCGGGCTGGCGATCTTCACCGGCGGGGCGCGGTGCACCAGCGCGTTCACGGCGTACTCGGGCGGCAGGTACTACATGCTCACCGCCGGCCACTGCGCCGAGCTCGGTTACTGGTGGGACGTGTCCACCTACAGCTACGGCTACCAGAACGTCGGGGGCGTCGCCGACTACACGTTCGGCTGGTACGGCGACTCCGCGATCGTGTCGGTCGGCGACCCCGGCTGGTGGCAGCCGCGCGGCTGGGTGCTGTACGAGACGCCCGTCCGCGGCAGCGAGGCCGACTACGTCGGCGGATACGTCTGCAAGCAGGGCTCGACGACCGGCTACACCTGCGGGACGGTCACCGAGATCGACGCCACCGTCTCCTACCCGAACCGGACGCTCTCCGGCATGACCTGGAGCACGGCGTGCGACGGTCCGGGCGACAGCGGCAGCGGCGTGTTCTACGGCAACTACGCCCACGGCATCCTGAGCGGCGGGCCGAACTCCGGGTGCGGCATGATCCACGAACCGATCGGCCGGGCCCTGTCCACCTGGGGCGTGTCGCTGCTCAGCGGCTGACATCGCCCGGGACACGGGGCCGTGCCGCACCCGGTGGCGGGTGCGGCACGGCCCCTCCGGCGTGCTCTCAACCCGCGAGGGACTGCATCCAGAGCTCGATCTCCTCGGGATGGCGCGGCAGCTCGGCGGACATCAGCCGCGCGCCGGTCTCGGTGACGACGACGTCGTCCTCGATGCGGACGCCGATGCCGCGCAGCTCCGGGGGCAGGGTCAGGTCGTCCGGCTGCAGGTAGAGGCCCGGTTCGACGGTGAGGACGTGGCCGGGGCGCAACTCCGCGTCGAGGTACTGGGACGCGCGCGCCGCCGCGCAGTCGTGCACGTCCATGCCGAGCATGTGCCCGCTGCTGCACAGCGTGTAGCGGCGGTAGACGCCCGACTCGGGGTCGAGCGCCTCCTCGGCGCTGCGCAGCACGCCCCACTCCTGGAGGCCCTCGGCGATGACGCGCATCGCGGCCAGGTGGAAGTCGCGGAAGCGGGCGCCCGGGCGCACCGCCGCGAGGCCCGCCTCCTGCGCGAGGTAGACGAGGTCGTAGACCTGCCGCTGGCGCGGGGTGAACCAGCCGCTGACCGGGATCGTGCGGGTGACGTCGGCGGTGTAGAGGGTGTCGGTCTCCACGCCGGCGTCGAGCAGGAGCATCTCCCCGAGCCGCAGCGTGCCGTCGTTGCGGGTCCAGTGCAGGACGCACGCGTGCGCCCCGGACGCGGCGATCGTCTCGTAGCCGACGCCGTTGCCCTCCATCCGCGCGACGCGTTCGAACGTCCCCTCGACCCAGCGCTCGCCGCGCGGCATCCCGGTCGCGCGGGGGAGCGCGGCGGCGACGGCGGTGAAGGCCGTCACGGTGTGGTCGACGGCGGCCTGGAGCTGCGCGATCTCCCATTCGTCCTTGATGAGGCGGAGTTCGGCGGCGGCCGCGGCGAACTCGCGGTCGCGTTCGGCGTCCCGGACCGGGACCGCCGCGTCGACCGCCGGGTCCACGCCCCGGATCACGCGGGCGGGGCGCGGCCCGCGGAGCGCGCCGGCGAGGTCGTCCAGCGGCGCGCAGGCGAGGCCGAGCCGCTCCTCGGTCTCGGCGAGGGCGGCGCGGCGGCCGACCCAGAACTCCCCGTGCCGGCGGTCCCGGTAGAAGCCGCCGTCGCCGCGCGGCGACCGGGGCCGGTGGTAGAGGACGGCGTCGTGCCCGGCGGCGGTCGGCTCCAGCACCAGGACGGCGCCGGTCCCGGTGTCCGCCGCGGTGTCGCCGGACAGGTGCGCGTAGGCGGTGTGGGGGCGGTAGCGGTGGTCGCAGTCGTTGCTGCGGACCTTCGGCGGCCCGGCGGGCAGGACGAGGCGCTCGCCCGGGAAGCGGGCCGAGAGGGCGGCGCGCCGCTTCTCCGCGTAGGCCGCGACCGGCAGCCGCTCGGCGGGCGGCGTGTCGGGCGCGGCCCAGCCGGTGGTCATGAAGGAGGCGAGCGCCGCGGAGACGGGCAGGTCATGGCTGCCCGTGGCGAACCGGTCGGCGGATGGGGCCGCGGATCGACCCGGCGGGTCGGCGGCGGGTCGGTCGGTGGGGCGGTCGTCCATGGCGGCCATGTCCTCCGTGTGCTGTCCCGGATGTGGAGATTCGATAACGGGCCTTGTAGTGCAATTGCACTGTACTATTTTATATGGCACTCCGCCCGACGATGCACGGAGATGCCATGAGACGTCCGGTAAGGACCTGTTTCGCCCTCGCCCTCTCGCTGGCCGTCGCCGGCGGCGCGTCCGCCGCCTGCGGCTCGGGCGGCGACGGGGCCGCGCCCAAGGCCGGCGGCACCCTCACCGTCCTGTTCAACGAGGACTTCGCCCATCTCGACCCGCAGCGCAACTACGTGATGTTCGCGATGGACTTCGGCACCCGGCTGCTCTACCGGACGCTGACGACCTACGCCGCGAAGCCCGGTCAGGCGGGCACCGAGGTCGTCCCCGACCTCGCGACCGGCACCGGCACCACGTCCGACCACGGCAGGACCTGGACGTTCCACCTCAAGCCCGGCCTGAAGTTCGAGGACGGCTCGCCCATCACGAGCGCCGACGTCAAGTACGGCGTGGAGCGTTCCTTCGCCCCCGACCTCCCGGAGGGGCCCGGCTACGCCAGGACGATGCTCGCGGGCGGCGACCGCTACAAGGGCCCCTACCAGGACGAGAACGGCCTCGCCTCCATCAAGACCCCGGACGCGCAGACCATCGTGTTCCAGCTCAAGGAACCGTCCATGGACTGGCCGAAGATCACGACGCTGCCGACGTTCGCGCCCGTCCCGAAGGCCGAGGACACCGGCGTCAACTTCGACAGGCGGCCGTTCTCGTCCGGCCCCTACAAGGTGGAGTCCTACGACCGGGGCAAGAGGCTGGCGCTGGTCAGGAACCCGCACTGGAGCAAGGCGACCGACGGCGTCCGGCAGGCCAACCCCGACCGGATCGTCGTCGAGGAGGGCATCGCGCAGCCCACCATCGACCAGCGGCTGATCGCCGACCAGGGCGGGGACCAGCGGGCCGTCACCCTCTACAGCGTCGCCCCGGCCAGCATGCCCCGCGTCCTGACCCGCCCGGACGTCAAGAAGCGGTTCGTCAGCGCGACCAGCCTGTGCACGCGGTTCCTGGTGATGAACACCTCCAAGCCCCCGTTCGACGACCCGAAGGTGCGGCAGGCGATGCAGTTCGCCGTCGACAAGGAGGCGTACCGCACCGCGCACGGCGGCAGCGGCGTCGGCGAACTCGCCGGCTCCTACCTCCCGCCCGCCATGACCGGCGGGCGGGCCCAGGACGTCTACAAGGCCCCGCCCACCGGCGACCCCGCCAAGGCACGGGAGCTGCTCGCCGCCGCCGGCAAGAGCGCGGGCCTGTCGATCCGCCTGACCACGACCAGCACCGAGCAGGGCAAGGCCGAGGCGGAGGCCGTCCAGCAGGCGCTCGCGCGGGCGGGCGTGAAGGTCCAGATCAACTCCGTCGCGAAGAGCGTCTACTACGACGCCATCGGCGACATCAAGAAGGAGGACGAGCTGGTCTTCTACGGCTGGTGCGCCGACTACCCGTCCGCCGGCTCGTTCATCCCGCCGATCTTCGACGGCCGCAACATCGCGCCAAAGGGCAACACCGTCGTCTCCCAGCTCGACGACGAGGGGGTCAACGCGAAGATCGACGCGGCCGTGGCGGCGAACGACCCCGCCCGGTGGCAGGCGCTCGACCGCGACCTGATGGGCCTGTCGCCGATGGTCCCGCTGATCCACGACAAGCTGCCGCTGCTGCACGGCTCCAAGGTCACCGGCGCGTTCGGCCACCCCATCTGGGAGGGCGAGCTCGACTTCGCCGTCCTCGGGGTGAAGTAGTGGCCGTCCCGTCGCTCACCGAGGCGGCGGGCGGCGCGCCGACGCCCGCCGGCCGGTCGCCCTGGCGGCTGGCCGGCGGGCGGCTGCGCCGCGACCCCGCCGCCCTCGCCGGCCTCGCGATCATCGCGCTGTTCGTGCTGATGGCCGTCGCCGCCCCGCTGCTCACCGCGCTGAACGGGCACGGCCCGAACGAGTTCCACCCGGAGAAGATCGACAAGGCGCTCGCCGGGGCGCCCAAGGGCGCGTTCGGCGGCATCGACGGCGACTTCTGGCTGGGCGTCGAGCCCGGCACCGGACGCGACGTGTTCAGCCGGACGGTCTACGGCGCCCGCGTCTCGCTGCTGATCTCCGTCGCGGCGACCTGCGTCTCCACCGTCGCCGGCACCGTCCTCGGGCTCGCCGCGGGCTTCGCCGGCGGCCGGGTCGACGCGCTGATCAGCCGCGCCATGGACCTCGTGCTGTCCTTCCCCCACCTCATCTTCATGATCGCCCTGGTGTCGGTGCTGCCGGAGGCGAACCGGATGCTGGAGCTGGTGGTCGTCATGGGCTTCTTCGGCTGGCCCTACATCGGGCGGATCGTGCGCGGGCAGGCGCTCTCGCTGCGCCACCGGGAGTTCGTGGACGCCGCGCGCGCCACCGGCATGCCGCGCACCCGGATCGTGTTCCGCGAGGTGCTGCCGAACCTGCTGGCGCCGGTGCTCGTCTACGCCACGCTCACCATCCCGATCAACATCGGCACCGAGGCGGCGCTGTCGTTCCTCGGCATCGGCGTCCGGCCGCCGGACGCGTCCTGGGGGCAGATGATGGCCAAGGCGATCGACTGGTACCAGGTCGACCCGACGTTCTTCGTGGTGCCCGGCGTGTGCCTGCTGCTGACCGTGCTGGCGTTCACGCTGCTCGGCGACGCGTTCCGGGACGCCCTCGACCCGCGCGGGGCCGACCGGTGATCCGCTACCTCGCGCTGCGGCTGGCCGGCGTCGCGGGCGTGCTGCTCGTCATCTGCGCGGTCACCTTCACGATCTTCTACGTGTTCCCCGCCGACCCGGCGCTGCAGGCGTGCGGGAAGTCGTGCACGCCGGAGCGGCTCGCGATGCTGCACCACCAGATGGGCCTGGACCGGCCGCTGTGGCGCCAGTTCACCGACTACCTCGCCGGGATCTTCGCCGGCCGCACCTACGGGTCGGGGCCCCTGGCCGTCCAGTGCCACTTCCCGTGCCTCGGGTTCTCCTACCAGAACAACATGCCGGTCTGGGACCTGATGATGCAGCGGCTCCCCACGACCCTGTCGATCGGGGTCGGCGCCGCCGTCCTGTGGCTCGCGGGCGGCGTCGGCGTCGGCGTCGTGTCCGCGCTGCGCAAGGACACCCTGCTCGACCGGACGCTGATGGTCGGCACGCTCACCGCCGCGTCCCTGCCCATCTACTTCACGGCGATGGCGCTGACCGTCCTGGTCGTCCAGCTCGGCGGCCTGCTGCCCTACTCCAGCTACGTGCCGATCGCGGACGACCCCGTCGGCTGGGCGCGGAACCTCGTCCTGCCCTGGGCGGCGCTGGCGCTGCTGTACGCGGCCATGTACGCGCGGATGTCGCGGGCGTCGATGGTGGAGACGATGGCCGAGCCCTACATCCGGACGGCGCGCGCCAAGGGCCTGCCCGAGCGGACCGTCGTCGCCAAGCACGGCCTGCGGGCCGGGCTCACCCCCGTCCTCACCGTGTTCGGCATGGACCTCGGCGCGCTGCTCGGCGGCGCCGTGATCACCGAGAGCGTGTTCGGGCTGCCCGGCGTCGGCCGGCTCACCATCGACGCGATCGACAAGTCCGACCAGCCGGTCGTGATGGGGGTCGCGCTGCTGGCCGCGTTCTTCATCACCTTCGCCAACCTCGCGGTCGACCTGCTCTACGCCGCGATCGACCCCCAGGTGAGGTACGCATGACGCCGCTGACCGTCCGGGACCTCGTCGTCGAGTTCCCGACCCCGCGGGGGCCGGTGCGCGCGGTGGACGGGCTGTCGTTCACCGTCGGCGCGGGCCGCACCCTCGGCATCGTCGGCGAGTCCGGCTCCGGCAAGTCCGTGACCAGCCTCGCCGTCATGGGGCTGCACGACCGGGCCCGGGTGACCGGGTCGATCGACGTCGCCGGCACCGAGGTCGTCGGCGCCGGCCGGGAGCGGATCCGCGCGCTGCGCGGCCGCCGGATCGCGATGATCTTCCAGGACCCGCTGACCTCGCTGCACCCGCACTACCGGGTCGGCGAGCAGATCGCCGAGGCGCGCCGGCTGCACTTCGGCGAGTCCCGCCGCGCGGCGCACGCGCACGCCGTCCGGCTGCTCGGCGACGTCGGCATCCCCGACCCGGGCGAGCGCGCCCGCGACCACCCGCACCAGTTCTCCGGCGGCATGCGCCAGCGTGTCATGATCGCGATGGCGCTGGCCTGCGAGCCGGAGCTGCTGATCGCCGACGAGCCGACGACCGCGCTGGACGTGACCGTCCAGGCGCAGATCCTGGAGCTGATCGCGCGGATCCAGCGCGACCGCGGCCTCGCCGTCCTGATGATCACCCACGATCTCGGGGTGGTCGCGCGGGTCGCCGACGACGTCCTGGTCATGTACGCGGGACGGGCCGTGGAGCGCGCGGCGGCCGGCGCGCTGTTCGCCGCGCCCCGGCACCCCTACACCCGCGGCCTGCTCGGTTCGCTGCCCCGGCTGACCGGGCCGCCCGGCGAGCTGGTCCCGATCCCGGGCGCCCCGCCGTCGCCGTCGCGTCCGCCGGCGGGGTGCCCGTTCGAGCCGCGGTGCCCGGAGCGGATCGCGGTGTGCGCGACCGACCGGCCGCCGCTGCGGGGCGCGCCGCACCCGGCGGCCTGCCATCTGCTGACGGCCGGTGAGGAGGTGGCGGGATGACGCCGCTGCTCAGCCTGGACGGGCTGACGAAGACGTTCCGCACCCGGCACGGCGCCGTCCGCGCGGTGGACGGCCTCGACCTGGAGGTGCGCGCCGGGGAGGCGCTCGGGCTGGTCGGCGAGTCCGGCTGCGGCAAGTCCACGACCGGGCGGATGCTCGTCCGGCTGCTGGACCCGACCGCCGGGCGGATCACCTTCGACGGGCGCGACATCACCGGGCTGTCGCAGCGGCGGATGCGCCCGCTGCGCCGCGACCTCCAGATCATCTTCCAGGACCCGTTCGCGTCGCTGAACCCCCGGCACACGGTCGGCTCCATCGTGGCGGCGCCGCTGCGCGCGCAGGGCGAGGCCGACCCCGTCCCGCGGGTGCGGGAGATGCTGGAGTTCGTCGGCCTTGGCGCCGAGCACGCCGACCGGTACCCGCACGAGTTCTCCGGCGGGCAGGCGCAGCGGATCGGGATCGCGCGGGCGCTGGTCACCGGCCCCCGCCTCGTCGTCGCGGACGAGCCGGTGTCGGCGCTGGACGTGTCGATCCAGGCCCAGATCGTCAACCTGCTGGCCGGGCTGCGGCGGCGCCTCGGCCTGGCGTACGTGTTCATCGCGCACGACCTCGCCGTGGTGCGGCACGTGTGCGACCGGGTCGCCGTGATGTACCTCGGCCGGATCGTCGAGATCGGCGACCGCGACGCGCTCTACGGCGCCCCGGCGCACCCCTACACCCGGGCGCTGCTGTCGGCGATCCCGCTGCCCGACCCGGTGGCGGAGCGGACGCGGGAGCGCATCGTGCTGCGCGGCGACCCGCCGAGCCCGTCCGCCCCTCCGCCCGGCTGCGCCTTCCACCCCCGGTGCTTCAAGGCGCAGGACCGCTGCCGGGTCGAGCGCCCGCCGCTCGCCCCGCTGGACGGGACCGCCGGGCGCGCGGTGGCCTGCCACTTCCCCGAGCGGGGCCCCCTCGCCTGACCGGGGCGCGGCACGAAGCCGGGGCCGGACCTTCGCGGTCCGGCCCCGGCCTTTCGATGCCGCGGGTCAGTACTCGACCTTCACGGCCGCGCCGCTGAACGCCTCCTTCCCGTACAGGCTGACGTAGTTGTAACCGGCCGGCGGGTTGGCGATGGTGAGCGTCTCGCCGTTCCCGGTGTTGGTGGAGCGCTGGTTGTAGGACGACGGCGTCGCCCAGCTGCCGGAGCTGTAGTAGAGGTCGCCGTCACCCGTCCCGCCGGAGGAGGTGATGGTGATCGACCGGGTGCCGGACGGAACGTAGAGGTAGAGGTAGGCGGTGCCGCCCTTGGCCGCCGACAGGTTGCCGCGCTGGCAGTTCCGGTCGAGCTGCCGGGTGTCGGACCCGGTGCACTCGGGGGTCGTCCCGCCGCCCCCGGCCGACACGGAGATCCGCTGGGACGCGGTGCCGGTGGTCCCGGCGTCGTCGGTCACCGTCAGGGACACGGTGTAGGTGCCGTCGGCCCCGAAGGTGTGGGACGGGCTGGCCGCCGTGGACGTGGCGCCGTCGCCGAAGTCCCAGCGCCGGGACGCGATCGTCCCGTCGGCGTCGGTGGACTGGTCGGTGAAGGCGACCGCGAGCCCGTTCGCGGAGTAGGAGAACCGCGCGGACGGCGCCTGGTTGCCGCCGCCCCCGCCGGTGCAGGCGCCGGCTGCGCACGCGGCGAGCCACGTCCGCCAGTCGCCGTCGTAGCGGCTGCCGATCGTGCTGGTCAGGAACGTGCGGGCGGCGTTCCAGTCGCCCGTCCGGTAGTAGCCGAGCACGGTGGCGATGTCGCCGGGATGCTTCTCGAACATGTACCGCACCGCCAGGTAGCCCCAGTAGTAGATGCGGGTCGTGTCATGGCCGTAGGTGGTGTTCCAGAGCGTGCTCAGCGCGTAGGTGCCCTTGGCGGCCTCGGCGATGGCCGAGTCGTTCGTCACCTTCCGGTAGGAGTAGGAGACGTACTCGGCGAACCCCTCGATCCACCAGATCGTGGGCGTGGCGACGTTCGCGTTGAAGTCGCCGTACATGTCGAAGCGGCCGTCGAGATAGTGCGTGTACTCGTGGTTGAGGTTCCAGATCTCGAACTTCGGGCGCACCCATTCGGCCTCGTAGGCGATGAACCGCGGCTGGTTCCCGGCGGCGGCCGGGTCCCCTTCCAGGTACATCCCGCCGTTGTTGGTGTCGATGCCGAACATCGCGCCCGCGTACGTCTGGTAGTCGGTGCTGGAGTCGAAGACGCAGACCTCGATGGTGGTGTTGCCGTCGTTCGCGACGGGCTTGTTGCCGTCCTTGACGAGGCCGTGGAAGTAGGCGTCCTGGTTCAGCAGGCTCGCGCAGGTGTCCGACAGCTGGGACGCGGTCATGTCCTGCGCCCGGATCTTGATGCTGGAACTGCACGAGTGCGTGATGGTCAGGACGTTCTGGGCGAGCCGCTGCTGCAGGTCGCAGGTGTCGTAGTACGAGCAGTTCGCCTTGTCGTAGAAGTCGGTCATCTCGGCGATGCCGACCCACAGGGGAGCGGTCTTCCCGGTCATCGCGCTCTGGCCGAGCAGCCCCTTGGCCAAGGGCCTGACCTTGCCCTGCAGCGCGGAATGCTGGAGGAACCGGGCCATCTCCCGTCCCGCGTTGGACGCCAGGTAGCTGCGGTCGGTGCCGAGCAGGCCGAGGTGGTTCGCCGCGAAGGAGTTCAACGTGTCGAGGAGGCTCGGGTCCGACTGGACCGCCGTGACGAATTCCGGAACCTGGTGGCCGCGGAACAGCACCGTGTACACGTTGTTGACGGCGTTGAGCATCCACCACGACGCGTCGTAGGAACTGTTGTATCCGTTCAGGAGCCGCTTCACGACGTAGATGTAGCGGGCGTTCTCCTGCGCGCTGTCGATGAGCGTGACCGCCTCGGCGAGCACCTCGCCGTTCGCGTCGCTGACCGTCGACGACTTCGCGTTGCCGAAATAGGCGTCCAGTCCGGCCTGGATCGCGGTCTTCAGCGACTGGCCGTAACTCCCCACGGTGGAGGGGTTGTACCACTGCACGTAGTACCCGGCGCGCAGGTACAGGACGAGCTGCGCGGTACTGGTGCTGTTGTCGCCCGGATAGTAGACGCCGTTGTCGCGCAGCGCGTACGCGATCGTCGTCATCTGCGACTCGCGGAACGCGTAGTAGGCGTCCCCGCCGGTCAGGCTGAACAGCGAGTTGATGCAGTCGGTCGTGGACGCCTTGACCTGCTGGACGAGCGCGCTCCCGGAACGGCTCGTGAACTCACTGGGGCTGCAGGCGGCGGCCTTGATCCCCTTCTTCGCCGTGCTGGACGGCCGCCGGTGCTCCGTGTGCTTCGCGTCGGGGCTCTTGAGCGCGTCCTTCTCCGCCGCCAGCGGCGGCCGGTCCTTCACGGGCAGCGGCGACTTCTGCGGCTGCCGCACCACGTCGCCGCCGGTGACGGGAGGCGGCTTCGGCGCGGCGACCGCCGGCGCGGCCAGGAACGTCGTCCCGAGGACGACCGCCAGCGACGCCATCAGGCATCGCGCGGCTCTGCGTCTGTTACTCACGGGGGTTTCCCTCCGGGGGGTGGGCCGTCCGGCACCGCCGCCGGACGGATTCGCAGGGGGACTCCGGGGCCCAACTCCCGGAGGCTCGGAAAGGCGTGCGCCCGCAGTGTGCGGACCAGACCCGCCCCGTGGTCATACGCAGATCCATCGAACTGCCTTATGGAGGATCCACCTCGGCACTCCCGGCGGCACCCGCGTCCGGAGACCGCAAGGAAACCTGCCGTGGGATGTCAGGTTTTGCCGCCAGGATGGGTTTCACCGGCCGCCATCTAGCGCAGAAGCGGACCGGGCCCACGAACGAGCACACCCAGAGAGAAGGACCTCGATGTACGAAACGCCCGCAGACCTCAAGGAACTGCAGGCCCTCCTGGACGCCTCCCTGTCCCGCTCCACCTCGCATCTCCGCTCGATCGTCAATGGGGAGCGCGCGGTGGCGGCGGGGCAGCTCACGAAGGTCCTCACCGGGATGTGCGTCCTGGCCCTGTCGACCGTGACGGCGAAGGGCGAGCCGCGCATCAGCGGCGTGGACGGGCACTTCCTGCACGGGAAGTGGCACTTCGGCACCGCGCGCGACGCCGCCAAGGCCCGCCACCTCGCCGCCCGCCCCGCCGTCAGCGCCGCCCACATCCGAGGCGAGGACTTGGGCGTGTTCACGCACGGCACGGTCGAGGTCCTCAACCCGCGGGACGGCGGGCCGCACGCGGACTGGCCCGAACTGCTCGCCCACCTCAAGGAGTTCTACGGCGCCGACCTCTTCGACTGGGACGAGGTCGTCTACTACCAGCTCCGCCCGCACTGGATGGTCGCCTACGCGTCCGACATCGCCAAGCTCGAAGCCGACGACGCCTAGCCGGGCGCGGTGACCGGAACACCGCCTCGCGGGATCAGCCGGCGGGCTCGCCGAACCAGCGGGCGAGGTGGTCGTCCAGGTCCCGCCGGCCGTCGCCGATCCAGGCGACGTGGCCGTCCGGGCGCAGCAGGACGCACGGAGCGTCCAGCTCCGCGGCGGGATCCGCGAGGCGGTCGACCCGGTCCGACCAGCCGTCGGCGGTCAGGTGCCCGGTGCGGTCCAGGAGCAGGCCGCGCCCGCGACGCAGCAGGCTGTAGAGGTTGCCCTGGGCCACGCCGATGTCGGGCATGCGGCGGCCGAGCAGGTCGGGGCCTTCGCCGAAGTCGTAGCGGACGCCGATCGCGCTGATCTTCTCGGTGAGGTGGCGGTTCACCTCGTCGAAGTCCATCAGCTCGGTGAGCAGCCTGCGCACGGCCCGCGGGCCCGGCTCGGCGGACGTCAGCTCCGTCTGCGCGCGGGTGTTGTCCAGGACGTCCTCGGCGACCGGACGACGTTCGGCGTGGTAGGTGTCCAGCAGCGTCCCCGGCGCCCAGCCGCGGATCTGCGCGGCCAGTTTCCAGCCGAGGTTGAACGCGTCCTGAACGCCGAGGTTGAGGCCCTGACCGCCGGCGGGCGGGTGGATGTGCGCCGCGTCGCCGGCCAGCAGCACCCGCCCGACCCGGTAGTGCTCGGCCAGCCGGGTGGCGTCGCCGAAGCGCGACAGCCAGCGCGCGGAATGCACGCCGAAGTCGGTTCCGGCGATGGCGCGCAATTGCCGCTTGAAATCTTCGAGCGTGGGCGGCTCCGCGCGATCGCTGACTCCCGCGGCGGGGACAACGACGCGATAGGCCCTCCCGCCGAACGGCCCGAGGCTGAAGGACGGATGGGCCTCGCGGATTTCGGCCACCTTGGCGGCGATCTCCTCCTGCGGCGCACTCACTTCCATCTCGCCCATCAGCGTCTCGTTCCGCGAGGGCTCGCCGGGGAAGCCGACGCCGAGCACTTTGCGTACCGTACTGCGCGCGCCGTCGCAGCCCACGAGGTAACGCGACCGCACTCGTTCACCATCGGCCAGCTCGACGGTCACCCCCTCGCCGTCCTGCTCGAAACCGGCCACCGCGCACCCGTGCCGGACCTGCGCCCCCAGTTCGACCGCGCGTTCTTCGAGCAGCCGATCGATGACCGGCTGCGGAATGCCCAGCAGGTAGGCGTACGCGGAATCCAGATCCTTGGGCGCGGGTTTGGCGATGGCGGCGAAATAGGCGCCGGCGGGACGCCGCCTTCCGTGTTCGAGAACACGCTCCAGCAGCCCGCGCATCGCCATCACTTCGAGACTGCGGATGTGCAGGCTCACGACACGGACGAACGAAGCCGGCTCGGTCTCCTTCTCCAGAACGAGGACCCGCACATCGTGCAGCCGCAGTTCGGCGGCCAGCATCGCACCGGTCGGCCCGCATCCGGCGATGACGACGTCGTACGCGAGGGGCGCGCGATCGGCCATGTCGTCCGACGACGGCCCGGCGGTGAATTGCGAAGAGCGCATGGGGTGTTGCCTTTCGGGAGTGCCTGACTGGCGAGGCGCTCCCGGCGACCCCTACGTCAATCGCCCGACCATGACGACGAGGGGAGCACCCACATCGATACAGCGTTCATGGGTCTCACCTCCTCGGGCGGTGTCACGGCTACCCGCAAGCTACAAGCCCGGACATCGCACCGTCCACTCCTTTATCCGCCGCCTCGCGGTGCAGTGTCAGTCGATCGTGATGCCCAGCGCGGCGGCGAGCTGGTCGAGGACGGCGGCGGCGTCCGCCCGGGACATGATCGCGCCCTTCAGTGAACCGATCCCCCCGATCCCGGACAGGTCGCAGCCGGAGAAGCGGACCTGGGCCAGCCGAGCCCCGGAGAACTGCGCCGCGGTGAGGGTGCAGCGTTCGAACTGGACCCGCGTCAGTTCGACGTTCTGGAAGTTCGCCTCCGACAGGTTGCAGTCGCGGAACACCACCTCGCGCAACTGGGCGAACCGGAACGAGGCCAGGTCGGCGCGGCAGCCGGTGAACAGCACCTCCCGCAGCGCGCCGTCGTCCAGCCGCATCCCGGTCATCCGGCAGTCCAGGACGGCCGTGGTGGAGACGTGGGAGTCCCGGAGTTTCAGGTTGGCCAGGTCGCAGCCGGTCAGCTCGGCGTCGGTGATCTCGGCCCGGACGAGCGAACCCGCCAGCGTGCCGCCCGTGAAACGGCACCGCTCGACCTCGACGTTCTCAGTGTCGGCGCCGGTCACCCGGCCGGGGCCGAAGGCCAGCGACAGGTACTTCCCATCGTGGGTCAGCTCCCGGTCGGCAAGGGAGGCCGGGGAGAGGTTTTCCGGAAGCCGGGGCGGCTTGGGGTCGCGGAGCGGCGAGACGCGCTGAACGCGCCGGGCACCGCGGGTGCGGGCTGGCATGGCCGCGACGTTACCGGTGCAGCACCCCAGACGCGGTCGAACCGCACCCGATCCGGACCGGCCCGCAGGCCGCTTGGTTCGACCATGTCAACGTCAGCGCGCACGACCACGCCGGCCACTCTGGAGGAAGGGAGGCGGCGGCAGGGGGCGCTTCGCGGTCGCGGCCGCGTAGACGATGCCGTCGGGGCGGAGCACGAGGGCGACGGCCCGCATCCGCCTCGCCCAGCCGGTCAGGGTTCCGTCGGCGTCCACGAGTGCGCCCGGTCTCGGGGGCGAGCCGGCGGGCAGCACGTGCAGCGTGGTGTCCGCTGCGGCCTGCCATGCCGCGTCGGGAGTGGGCGTGAGGTGCAGCAGGGACCAGCCCGGCCCCAGCGCATCGTCGAGCCGCACTCGGGTTCCGGTCTCGTCCAGTACCCAGGGCTGGGGGATCTTGCGGCCCGGAGCCGCCGTCCCCTCGGACGCGCGGAAGAAGCCCTCGCGGTAGCGGCAGGCCGGGATCCACGACGCGGCCTGGAAGGTGCGGTTGAGGCGGCCCAGCCTGCCCAGCCCGCGGAAGACCGGGTTGCGCAGCGCGGTGAGCCACCTCCGCCGCTCGGTGATGATGCGCCCGACGTACACCGCGCGACGGGTCATGTTCCGCACGTGCGGGGCGCGTTCGGCCTGGTAGCTGTCCAGGACCGTGTCCGGCAGCGCGCCGGAGAGCACGGCGGCCAGCTTCCAGCACAGGTTCTCGGCGTCGCGGACGCCGGCGGCCATGCCCTGCCCGATCCACGGCGGCATGACGTGCGCGGCGTCGCCGGCCAGGAGGATCCGGCCGATCCGCCAGCGGTCGGCGAAGCGGACGTGGTGGCTGTAGACGGTGGCGCGCAGGACTTTCACGTGCTCGGGGGTGATGCCCTGCCGGTCCAGCAGCCGCCGGACGGACGCGTCGGCGACCAGGTCCGCCTCGTCCTCGCCGGGCAGGACGGGGAACTCCCAGCGGTGGTGGCCCAGCGGGGTGGGGCAGTCGACGGCGGGACGGGCGGGGTCGCAGTGGAAGCGCAGCCGGTCGCAGTCCGGCCACTCCTTGAGCATCTCGGTGTCGATGACCAGCCAGCGGTCCTCGTAGGTGCGTCCCTCGAAGCCGACCGCGAGCTGTCCGCGGGTGGGGCTGGAACCGCCGTCCGCCGCGATGACGTAGGACGCCCGCAGGAGGGTCGGCCGCTCCTCCCCGAGCCGGGCGACCAGCAGTTCGACGCCCTGGTCGTCCTGCCGCACGCGCAGGCACTCGTGCTCCAGGAGCACCTCGACGTTCGGGTACCGCTCGACGCCGGCCCGGAGCGTGTGCTCCAGGGCGGGCTGGTAGATGAACATCTGCGGCGGGTGCCCGTGGCCGCGCGGCAAGGGGACGGCGTGGATGAACGACCGCCCGGCGGCGTCCACGAAGTCGATCGGCCGGTCGGGCAGCATGTCGCGCTTCAGCCGTTCGGCGAGTCCCGTCCGCTGCCAGGCGCGCAGCACCTCCTCGTCGGTCGAGATCGCTCGCGCGCGGTCGTAGACGGAGGCGTCGCGCTCGATGACGGCGACGGACACGCCGAGCGCGCCGAGCAGGTTGGCGGCCGTCACGCCGGTGGGGCCGTAGCCGATGACGGCCACGTCGTACTGCGGGTACGCGGACACGGCGGGCTGCCTCCCTGCGCTGGCACCGCTCGTCTGGAACGATCGGTTCAGTCCGGAACGATTGGTCCGGAGAGTAGGCGGCCGTGGAACAATCCGTCAACAGGGGTCCGCCCCCGGACGGGTCGGCCCGAGCCCTGGGGCTGGGAGACTGGTGCACGGATCAGCAGTGCCCGCCGAAGGAGCGGAACCCGAGAGGACGGGGATGGGGCCGAAGACCGAGCGCCGCCAGCAGCATGGCGAGCAGTCCCGTCAGCGCATCCTTGACGCGACCGTCGAGATCGCGGCCGAGCGCGGCTACGAGGGCACGAGCATCGCGCTGGTCAGCGAGCGCTCCGGCCTGCCGCGGAGCTCGATCTACTGGCACTTCCGCGACAAGGACGACCTGCTGGCCGCCGTCATCGAGCGCAGCTACCACCTCTGGCGCGACCGCCTGTTCGCGGCCGCGTCGGCCCGCACGCTCGGCCCGGACCGCGCCGCCGGCCTGCGCGAGGCGTTCGCGGCCCTGGCGGCCAGCCTCCTCGACCAGCCGGAGTTCCTGCGCCTCGGCATGATGCTCACCCTCGAACGGCGTCCGGTCGAGGCCAAGGCGCGCCAGCTGTTCCTCGACATCCGGGCCGAGGTGCTGGACTTCGCCGTCAACGTGTTCCTGCCCCTGGTCGCCGGGACGTCCGACGCCGAACGCCGGGCCGGCGCCCGCCGGCTCGCCGAGTTCACCCTCGCCGCGGCGGACGGGCTGTTCATGGCCTACCAGCTCGCCCCCGACGCCTTCGACCTGCACGGGCAGTTCGACCGGCTCGCCCTCACGATCGACGCCGCCTGGGACCACCTGACCGCCTGACCGCGGCTCCGCCGCCCGCCGTCCGCGTGTGACGGCGGGCTTTCGCCTTCCCGCCCCCATTGACGCGGCCTCCCACGGCTGCCTAGTCTCCGTACCAATCGTTCCGGACTGGACTGACCGTTCCAGACAGGGAGGCTTCGATGACCCCGGCGCGGACGTCGCGGCGGCGACCGCGGGTCTCACGGCCCGATGACAGAGGAGCAGGATGATCCAGGCACTGAGCTACATCGGCTTCGTCTCCCCGGCCGCGAAGGAATGGGAGGCGTTCGGCCCCGAGATCCTCGGCGCCGAACTGGCCGCGCCCGGCCCGGACGGCGCGGTGCGGCTGCGGGTGGACGACGCCGTCCACCGCGTCAGCATCCACCCCGGCGACCACGATGACCTGGCCTACCTCGGCTGGGCCGTGGACGGACCGCGCGCCCTGGCCGACGCCTGCGCCCGCCTCGCCGACGCCGGTGTCATCGTCCACCACGCCGACACAGAACTGGCCGCCGAACGCGCCGTCGTCGAACTGGTCTGGTTCGAGGACGTGTTCGGGTTCCGCCACGAACTGACCTGGGGCCGCCGCACCGTCCCGGCGTCGTTCCGGCCCGGACGCCCCATGTCGGGGTTCGTGACCGGGGCGCAGGGACTCGGCCACGCGGTCCTTGTCGTGCCGAGCCTGCCGGACGCCGAGTCCTTCTACTGCGACGTGCTGGGTTTCCGGCTGTCGGACCAGATCGACCAGCCCGGCATGGCGATCCGGTTCTACCACTGCAACACCCGCCACCACTCGCTGGCGCTCGCCGAGGTGCCCGGCGTCGCCGGCTTCCACCACCTCATGCTGGAAACGGCCTCGCTGGACGACGTCGGCACCGCCTACGACGAGGTCCTCGAACGGGGGCTGCCCCTGGCCATGACGCTGGGACGGCACGTCAACGACCTGATGACCTCCTTCTACGTCCGTACTCCGTCCGGCTTCGAGATCGAGTACGGGCACGGCGGGATCCAGGTCGGCGACACCGCCGCCGCGCCCCGCGCCTACGACTCCTTCAGCATCTGGGGCCACCACCCGCCCGCCGAACCGCTCCCGCCCGGCATCGCCCGGCCCTGCCCCGGAGACGACCGATGACGATCACCACCGCGGACGTTCCCGTCGGCGACCACCGCTTCCGCGTCCACGAGACCGGCGACCCGTCCCGCGAGGCGGTGCTGTGGCTGCACGGCTCCGGCCCCGGCGCCACCGCCCTGTCCAACTGGGAACGCGTCATCGGCGACCTGTCCGGCGAACTGCACAACATCGCGCCCGACATCATCGGGTTCGGCGACTCCAGCCACCCCGACCCGCCCCCGCCCACCGCCGCCGACTTCACCCGGCTGCGCCAGGACACCCTGCTCGGCCTCCTGGACGAACTCGGCATCGAGCGCGCTCACCTGGTCGGCAACTCCATGGGCGGCATCATCGGCCTGGGCATGGCGCTGCGGGCCCCCGACCGGATCGGCCGCATCGTGCTGATGGGCAGCGGCGGCGCCCCCGTCCCGCCCACCGAGGACCTCCTGAAGCTCGTCGCCTACTACGACGACCCGACCGCCGAGGCCCTCGCCGGTCTGATGCGCGCGATGACCCACGACCCGTCCGTCCTCGGCGCGAGCCTGGAGAAGATCGCCGAGAGCCGGATGGACCGGATCCGGCGCCCCGAGGTCCGCCGCTCCCACCTGGCCACCTTCGCCCACAACCTGCCCGGACTCTACGAACCCGACCAGCTCACCGGCCTCCGCACGCCCGTACTGGTCGTCCACGGGCGCGAAGACCGCATCATCCCCCCGGCGGCCGGGCACTACTTCGCCGAGCACATCCCCGACGCGCAGCTGTACGTCATGCCCAACGCCGGCCACTGGGCCCAGATCGAACAGCCCGAACGCTTCGCCCACGTCGTCGGCGCCTTCCTGACCGGCCGCATCTAGCGCACGTCGCGCACCCGCCTCCACCCCTGGGACCGACCTATGAGCGAACCCGCGAACCGGCCGCGACCCGCCCGGATCGACGTGCACCAGCACATGGTGCCGTCCGACTACGCCGCCTGGCTGCGCGGCAACGGCGTCCACGCCCCCGGCGGACGCGCCCTGCCCGACTGGGCGCCCGACCTGGCCCTGGACTTCATGGACCGGCACGGCATCGCCACCGGCGTCCTGTCGCTCACCACACCCGGCGTCCACCTCGGCGACGACGCCGAGGCCCGCACCATGGCCCGCCGGGTCAACGACTTCGGCGCCGCGCTGGTGGCCGACCGCCCCGACCGCTTCGGCCTCTGGGCGTCGCTGCCGCTGCCCGACGTGCCCGCCGCCACCGGGGAGGCGGTGCGCGCCCTCGACGACCTGTCGGCGGACGGCGTCGTCCTGCTGGCCAACCACCGCGGCCTGTACCTGGGCGACCCCGCCCTCGACCCGCTGATGGACGTCCTGAACGAGCGCCGGGCCGTGGTGTTCGTCCACCCCGCCGAACTGCCGGGCCCGCCCGCCGAAGGCATCCCGCCGTTCGCCGCCGACTTCCTGCTCGACACCACCCGCGCCGCGTTCAACCTGGTCAAGCACGACGTCCCGCGCCGCTACCCCGGCATCCGGTTCCTCCTGTCGCACGCCGGGGGCTTCGTCCCCTACGCCGCGCACCGGCTGGCCGTCGCCGTGTTCGCCGAGACCGGCCGCGACCCCGCCGCCGTCCTGGACGACCTGGCCGGCTTCTACTTCGACACCGCCCTGTCCTCCAGCCCCTCGGCACTACCGTCCCTGCACGCCTTCGCGAAGCCCGGACACGTCCTCTACGGCAGCGACTGGCCCTTCGCCCCCGACCTGGCCGTCTCCTACTTCACCGACTTCATCGCCACCGACGACGCCATAGCCCGCACCAACGCCCACCCGCTGTTCCCCCGCCTGGTACCGAAGTAGCCGCCCAACCCCGACCGGCACCGAAAACCCGGCACTAATCAACGGGATCGCGCCGGCCTTCAACGGCACCCGCAATGGCGCCTGCGATGGCACCGAGGATGGCAAGGGCGTGGAAACCGACGCCTTCGAGGCCCATGGCGTCGGCGATGAGGGCACCGAGAATGAAGCCTATGCAGAACCCGCCGAAGGTCGAGAGAAGGGCCAGGACGCAACCAAAGCAGCTCATGCGATGCCTCCGGCGGCACGGCAGTGCCCTCGCGTTGTCATCGTAAGCCCGTAGAGCGTTCGCGGCGGCTCATGTGCGCTTCAGGCCGGCCGACTCCAAATCGTGGGGCAGAATGAGAACCCGTGAATGACGATGAGCGGGTAGGGCGCTGGGCCGAGGCGGGTCGCCCACGCTCCTCCTGCGCCTCGCCGGAACGCTTTCCCGTGTTTCCGGCGGCCTGTGCGAGTGCACTGGCCGCCGGAGAAACGCGCGTCCAGGGTGGTGGCCGGGATGCTCGGTGGCGGGTATCGAGGCACGTCCCGGACCACGTGGTGTCCTGCCTTCTGGGGCTCCCCTCGGGCGTCGGCGGAGATTACGAGTCCTGGTAGACCTCCAGTTCGACGATGCGGGAGTAGTCGCCGCTGTTGGACGCCAGCGCGGTGATGCGCACGGACGTGGTGGAGGCCACCGGGTCGAACGGGATCTCCAGCCGGCCCGCGGTGTTGCCGCGGACGCTCGACACCGTCGTCCACTCGCCGCCGCTGCCGAGCACCTGCACATCGAAGTCGCGCAGGCCGTAGCGGGCAGCGGGGTAGCGCGCGGAGTCCAGCGTGTACAGGACGACCCGGTCGATCGGCTGCGGGCCGCCGAACTCGACCGTGTAGGTGTCCGGGAAGGCGGCGCGCGTGCCGTCGTTCCAGCCGGTCAGCGTGGACCAGTCCTCGGAGTCGGTATTGGCGTCGACGCCGCCGCAGACGTTGAAGTTGCCGTGCGTGGACGAGGCGTTGACAGGGCCGCCGAGGGCGAGGTTGGCACCCGGTCCGGACGGCTTCGGCGTGACCGTGACGGCCTTCTCCACCCGAGGCCCGCGCGGCCCCAGCCGCAGCGACACGTCGTGCGTCCCACCGGCGGAGCCGAGCGGCGCGGAGACCTGCGCCCGGACCACGACGTCGCGGTTCGGCGGTACGTAGGTCGAGATGACGTCATGGGAGGTGAGGAGCGGACGCTCCGGCGTGATGAACACGTCGACGTACTCGCCCTCGGAGCCGGAGTTGGCGAGGTCGATCACCAGCGGCTCGCCGCCGCAGGGGGCGGCGAGCACGTCCAGCGTCCCGGACCGCACCGTCATCGTGACGGACCCGCGCCCCTGCCCGGCGGCGGAGGCCGCGCCGGCGTAGACGGCGACACCGGCGACCGCCGTGAGCGATACGGCGAGCAGTGCGATGATCTTGCGAACGCTCACTGGCGCTTCCCCTTCAGCGGCTCGGGAGGGTCGACTTCGGAGGCGGACAGGTAGCTCCTGCCGCGTGCCGTGCTCGCGGAGTCGGCCTGCAGGCCGGGCCTGCCGTCCTCGACGGCGAAGCTCGCGCGGGTGAACACCGGTGCACCGCGTTCCCGGACATACGGGACGACACGGTAGGACGCGTTCCAGGTGTCCGGTGTGACGCGGAACGTCATGTATCCACGCTGCCCGTTGTAGAAGCGGATGTGGTCGTTGGCAGCGAGGAACTGCGAGCCGTACTCGTCCATGTCCGCCCCGTCCATGCCGGACGAGATGGAGGAGCCGAGGAACTCCGTCGCGATCGTGGGGGAGGCGGGGTCGTCGAAGTCCTGCTTGACGTCCGCGGCCATGCTGCGGTGGAAGTCGCCCGACAGCACGATCGGGTTGCGGGCCTTTCGCTCGACGATCCCGTTCAGCAGCCGGTCGCGGGACGGCTTGTAGCCGTCCCACAGGTCCATTCCGAGCGCCTGCCCGGGATCGGTGTTGAAGTCGACCTGCGACAGCATCACCTGCTGCGCCAGGACGTTCCACTTCGCCGACGAACGTCCGAGGCCGTCCAGCAGCCATGACTCCTGGGCGTCGCCGAGCATCGTCCGGGACGGGTCCAGCCGCTGGTCGCAGTCGGTCTTCAGGCCGTCGCCGCACGCCTGGTCACTGCGGTACTGGCGGGTGTCCAGGACGCTGAACTCCAGCAGCCGGCCGAAGGTGAACCGGCGGTACAGCGGCATGTTCTGACCGGCCGGCTCCAGTGCCCGCAGCGGCATGTGCTCCCAGTACGCCCGGTACGCGTTGGCGCGGCGGACGAGGAAGTCCTCCGGCGGCGCCGACGGATGGGCGAGGCCGGCGTAGTTGTCGACGACCTCGTGGTCGTCCCAGGTGACGATCCACGGTGCCATGGCGTGCGCGGCCTGCAGTTGCGGGTCGAGTTTGTAGAGCGCGTACCGGTCGCGGTAATCCGACAGGTGAACGGTGGGGGAGTGGAACTTGCCCGGCACCGGTGTGTCCGGCCTGCCGCCATTGGTCTGGACGCCGTATTCGTAGAGGTAGTCGCCCAGATGAAGGACCAGGTCGAGGTCCTCCTCGGCCAGGTGGCCGTATGCGGTGTAGTAGCCGTCGAACCATGCCTGGCACGACACCATTCCGAAGGTGAACGCGCTCGCCGCCGCTCCGGGCGCGGGGGCGGTCTTGGTCCGTCCGGTCGGTGAGATCTCGTCGCCCGCCTTGAACCGGTAGAAGTACTCCCTTCCGGGGCGCAGTCCGCGCACGTCGACGTGCACCGAGTGCGCGTACTCGGGCCTGGCGGTCGCCGTCCCCTGCCGTACCACCCGGCGGAACCTCGCGTCCTCGGCGACCTGCCAGCGGACGGGCACGCGGTGCGGCTCCATGCCGCCGAGCGAGGCCAGCGGTTCCGGCGCCAGCCGGGTCCACAGGACGACCGAGTCGGGCAGCGGGTCGCCGGACGCGATGCCGAGGCTGAACGGATCGTTCTTGAACCGGGCCACCTCGCGGGTCAGGGCCGACGGCTCGGCCTGCAACGGCCCGAAGGCCAGCGCCAGCGCCCCGATCCCGGAGTACCCCAGGAAACGCCGCCTGCCCAGATCACTCAAGGCAGGCCCGGGTTCTACGTCTCTGCTCACCTGCACGCTTCCCTTCCCGTCCGCCGTCCACACACGCCGAACTGAGTCCATATCAGGATCGCCTGCGATCTTGACGTTAAAATAACGCCAAAGTTGATAGATGTCTCCCCCCGGTTAACACTCGGAGCCGGGAGGCGGCTCGGCCTCGTGCGGAGCCCGACGCCGCCACCTCGACTCGACCGGGCCCCGGCCCACGATGCACCGCGGGCATGAGGACCACATCGCCGAGCGTGCGTGGGAGTCGCGCCCGCCGGCAGCCGATAGGAGCGTCGAACCGGTTGACGGCCGGCCGCGATTCCGATGCCGGTCGACCCGCGAGCACCAAAATGGCATGGTGGCGCGGTTTTGCCCGGGAATGGCGGTGATGTCCTGGCGAGCGACGCACAGTGCGATCCCTCGGCCGTCAGAAAGCACTCTCCACGCAGTCGAGTCACGCCATCATTGCGCTGTGCAAGTATGAGAACGCGAGGCGTTCGCTGAACGCTGTCATCCTCCTCTTTCCGTGGTTCCGACTCCTCTCTTCGTGGTTCCGAATCAGGCAGTGGAGGACGGTTCTCATCCTCATATCGCCTGGGAGGTTCCATTCATGACCAAAGGCAGCAAGCGTCCTGGATTCGCCGCACTCGCCACCGCCATCGCCGGGATGCTGGCCGCCTACTCGGCCTGGGCGCCCCAGGCCAGAGCCGCAGACCAGGGGGCCTTCGCTCAGAAGGCCGAGCCGGTGGCGGTGTCGCTGGGAGACAGTTTCATCTCCGGTGAGGCGGGGCGTTGGTGGGGCAACGGCGATCTCGCCGCCGCGGCGTTCTGCACCCGAGGCGGGACCGATCGCGCCGCCTACCGCTTCGCAGGTTTCTGCCGCTATGACCCGAAGCGGGTCTATGACGGAACCGCGGTCGATCCCCGGCGGCCCACCACCACCGGATGCCACCGCTCGGATGTGGCCGAGATAACCGGCACCCGGCAGATCGCGCTCACTCCGGTCAATCTGGCCTGCTCGGGAGCCGAGACGGAGCACCTCCTCACCGAGCCCTTCAAAGAGAACAAGGAACCGCAGACGCGGCTACTGCAAACACTGGCCGCCACTCATCAGGTGAAATTGATCGTGGTGTCGATCGGCGGCAACGACCTGCACCTGTCGGACCTCCTGCGGCGCTGCACGGATCAGTACATGAACAGCAGGCCGTCATGCGCCGCCACCGGCGAAGGGCAACGCCTACTCGCTCAACTGCCGCAGGTCGCCACGGACGTCGGAAAAGTGATCGACAAGATCCGCCAGGTGATGAACGCGGCCGGATCACCCTCCGGCGGCTACAAGCTGATCTTGCAGTCCTACCCGTCTCCAGTACCGACCAGCGGCAAGGTGCGAGACATCTTCCCCGAGGCCGGGGGCGGCAAGACCAAGCGGACACTTGTCGGCGGCTGCCCGCTGTGGAACGCCGACTTCGACCTCATGCACGACACCGTGGCCCCCGCAATCGACACAATGCTGCAGAAGATCGCCGCCGACAAGAATGTGACCTTCCTGAGCATGCTCCACGCGCTGGACGGCCACGCCCTCTGCGAGAACGGCACCCGCCAGGCAGGCCCGAGCGAAGACGCCGGTGAGCTGGGCGGCCAGATGGAGTGGGTGCGCTTCGGCACCGCCGGAATGAAGACCAGCCAGGGCTTCCAGCAGGAGTCACTGCACCCCAATGCCTTCGCCCAACAGTCCCAGGGCCGGTGCCTGGCCGCCGCCTATCAAACCCCCTCGCCTACCCAGACCTGCACCAGCAGGGGCTGACCCCCTCCCATCGCTGACCCCACCTTGCCGGAACTGCGCCACAGGGAGACGGACGGCGGGGCTCGACCCAATTTCCCCCTGGACGCCCCCAACTGTCACAACTCGATGGTCCTACTTGGTCATCCCTGGTGAGAACCAGTGACCCCTGATAAGGACCAGACCTTATGCATGCCATCACTCTCCGAAGTCGGGAGGCCGGTCTTGCCGCGCTGCCCGTGACGGACACGCCCTTCCGGCATGTCTCCGGGAACGGTGCCGTCGCGCGGGCGCGTGCCGCAGCCGGGAGGTTCCCGTGGTAGCCGACCAGAAGGGCCGCGGGGCACAGGGAGCGCTCGCGGGCGCGGCCAACACGATCGACAAGCGGTTCGGGGGAGCGGCATGGGCCCGGAAGTCGATGCGCAAGGCGTTTCCCGACCACTGGAGCTTCCTTCTCGGTGAGATCGCGCTGTACGCGTTCGTCATCATCCTTCTGACCGGGGTTTTCCTCACCCTGTTCTTCGTGCCGAGCATGGAGGAGGTCGTCTACGACGGGTCGTACACCAAGCTGCGGGGCGTCGAGATGAGCCAGGCGTACGAGTCCGCCCTGCGCATCTCGTTCGACGTGCGCGGCGGGCTGCTCGTCCGCCAGATCCACCACTGGGCGACGCTCCTGTTCATGGCGGCGATCCTCGTCCACATGCTCCGCCATTTCTTCACCGGCTCGTACCGCAAGCCCCGCGAACTGAACTGGCTGGTCGGGATCGTGCTGTTCATGCTGGTGATGCTGAACGGGCTGTTCGGCTACTCGCTCCCCGACGACCTGCTGTCGGGCACCGGCCTGCGGATCCTGGAGGGCGTCATCCTGAGCGTCCCCCTGGTCGGCTCGTACCTGCAGATGTTCCTGTTCGGCGGCGAGTTCCCGGGCGACATGATCATCTCCCGGCTGTACGTCGTCCACGTCCTGCTGATCCCCGGCCTGCTGGCCGCGCTGATCCCGCTGCACGGGGTCCTGATGACCTGGCGGGTGATGCACACGTCATACCCGGGCCAGGGCGCCACCAACAAGACCCAGTACGGCTACTCCTTCTACCCGGTCTTCATCGCCAAGACCACCGCGTGGTTCCTCTGGATCATCGCCACCTGCGTCATCCTCGCCACGTTGTTCCAGATCAACCCGATCTGGCTGTACGGCCCCTACGACCCGGGCGCGATCAGCTCCGGTTCGCAGCCCGACTGGTACATGGGCTGGCTGGAGGGCGCACTGCGGATGATGCCCGGCTGGGAATGGAACGTGATGGGGCACACCATCGCGTTCGGCGTGCTGATCCCCGCTCTGATCGTCCCCGGGATCCTGTTCACCGGGCTGGCCCTCTACCCGTTCCTGGAACGCTGGGTGACCGGCGACCGCCAGGTCCACCACCTGCTGGACCGTCCCCGCGACGTCCCCGCCCGGACCGGCCTCGGCGTCGCCGGGATGGTCTGGTTCGGCACGCTGTGGGCCGCCGGCGGGAACGACGTCATCGCGAACGCCTTCCACATCCCGCTCTACTGGACGACCTGGTTCTTCCGCGTCACCTTCATCCTCGGCCCGGTCCTCGCGTACGCCGTCACCTACCGGATCTGCCTCGGCCTGCAGCTGCGCGACCGCGCGCTGGTCGAGCACGGGGTGGAGACCGGCGTCATCGTCCGCTCTCCCGACGGCCGGCACTCCGAGGTCGAGCGGCGCCTGCGTCCAGAGGAGGCCGCCCCCATCACCGACGAGCGCCCGCCCCCGGCGATCGTCCTCAGCCGTCCCGAGGAGAACGGAGTGCCGGCCCCCGAAAGCCGCCAGGCACTCGGCAGGCTGCGCCTGGCGCTCAACCGCCGCTTCACCGCCGATCTGGCCGAGCACCCCGAGCCGCCGGACGGCCACGAAGACCGGGCACGAAAAGCGGTCGAATCCAGCGCTCACGAATAGGCCGAAGACACCGAGCGGCCGGCCGCCGAGCCGGCGGCCGTCGCCGGGTTCGTCCCGGGCACCGATGAGAACCGGGACCGATCAAGAGTGAGGAGACAGGTGAGGCCGTTCCTGGACAAGGTGATGCCCGAGGCGTGGCAGGCCGCGCTGACCTTCTCGCAGGAGATCCGCGGCGCCGCGCTCGGGCGGGGACTCAGCGTCCAGGAGATCGAGCTGATCAAAGTGCGCGCCTCCCAGCTCAACGGCTGCGCGTTCTGCCTGGACCTGCATTCCCGGCAGGCCCGGCGGGCCGGCGTCCCCCAGCAGAAACTGGACCTGCTGCCGGCCTGGCGCGAGTCCGCCGTCTACACCGACCGCGAGGACGCGGTCCTCGCCGTCGCGGAGGCGGGCACCCTGCTTCCGGTGACCGAGGACGGGCATGCCGACCTTGAGGCGGCGCGCGCGATTCTGGGTGAGGACGGGTTCGGCGCGGCCGAATGGGTCACGGTCGCGATCAACGCGTTCAACCGCGTCTCCGTCCTCAGCCAGCATCCCGTCCGGCCGCGGCACCACCCCGGCACGACCGAGAACACGCCATCACAGGAAAAAGGACGACCATGACCGGCCAGCGCTTCGAGGTGCAGCATCGGCCCGATGAATCACGCTACGTCCTCATCGACCACGACGCCGCCGACCCGGAGGACCAGATCATCGGTGAGGAGAGCTATGTCGACGTCGACACCACCGGCGGCGTCCAGCGAGTGCTGTTCCACACGGGCGTCTCCGAGGACTACAGCGGCCAAGGGCTCGCCTCCCTGCTGGTCCGCACCGTGGTCGACGACGTCATCGCCCACGGATACGCCATTGTTCCCGTCTGCCCTTATGTCGCCGCGTGGCTCCCGAAGCACCCCGAGTACAACGACCACATCGTCAAGCCCAGACCAGAACATTTGCGCCAGGTGACCTCCCGCCGGAGCTGACACGCGCCCACGGGCACGGCCCCGCCCGTCTCCGCCAACGAATGAGTGCCTTGCCCTACCGGCCCCTTGAGTCCGGGCCGATGCGGACGGGACGGATCTCGGCGAACAGGGTGAGCTGGACGGGCCGGAGCCGCCGCCGCGCCTCACGCGGCCACCACAGGGCGGCCGACGCGAACACCGTCTCCAGGACGATCTTGAGGTAGGGGACGCCGGTGCGCGCGTTCGGCACCCGCGTGCAGGTTCCCGACAGCGCCGTCCGCGTCTCCCGGTGCCCGAGGGCGAGCGTGCCGCGTCCCTCCAGGCCGTGCGGCTCCGCCCCGCTCGGCTGCAGGCCCGATGCCTCCCAGAACAGGCTGGGCGGGTACCGCCCCCACCGCCGGGCCGGAAGCGCCTGCTCGGGCAGGTCGAGGCCGAGGGAGAAGCCCGACAGCAGTCCGGATCGGTTCAGAATGAACGTCCCCTCCAGGTCCGCCGACCGGAAGATCGGTTCGGTGCCGCTTCCGGTGACCGCCGACAGAACGGCCTCGCTGGCGGCGCCTTCGATGCGCCATGAATCGGGGTCGGAATAGTTCTTTTCCGGCAGCGCGTCCATCTCGGCTCCCTGTCCTCATAACCCGGCGGGTGTCGGCCGACCCGGCATAAGGAAGACCAGAGCAGGGCCGCAGATGTGACATCACGTCCACCTCGAGCAGCACATATCGTGCATTCGGGTGACCGCTCAAAGGGGTCTGGTCCACGGATCGCGGGCCATCAGCGCCCGCACGGTGCGGTATCACCTGGGCAATCTCTTCCGGAACCTCGGCATGACCTCACGCAGCCAACTAGACCGCGTCCTGTCCTAACGGCCGACCGCACGCGGTGGCACCGCAGCCCGTGGGCCGCGACCCGCACCCTCACCGCAGCCAAGCGCAAGGCGGCTCTCACACGAGGCCGGTCAGCCTGTCACAACCCAGGTGGCGAGCCCGTCTACCTGGTGACCCCGCCGACGATACGAACCGAACGCAGGGACGCAGCCCGCAAGTCCGAACCGGAGGAACCGTGACCAATGCACAGCGTGTCCATATCGGTGAGCAGCACCCGAGCGCCTACAAGAGCCTCATCGACTGGTCGGCGAAGGTGGAGGAGAGCGCCGTCGCGGCCGGCCTCGACCCGCTCCTGATCGAACTGGTGAGGATCCGGACGTCCCAGATCAAACGGCTGCGCGTTCTGCCTGCGCATGCACACGCGCGACGCTCTCAAGAAGGGCGAGAACCCCGACCGGATCGCCGTGCTGCCCGCGTGGGGTGAGACGGGCTACTTCTCCGAGACGGACCGCGCCGCCCTCCGCCTGACCGAAGCGGTCACGCAGGTGCCGGACGGGCACGTCAGCGACGACGACTACAAGGCCGCCGCGGCGGTCCTCTCCCCGGAGCAGCTCTCGGCGGTCGTCTGGCTGACAACGGTGATGAACGCCTTCAACCGTGTCGCGATCACCAGCCGGTACCCCGTCCACGGCTGAAGCCGACCGGTAACCACATCTAGTCTTGGCCTGAGCGGTGTCGAAGGGACGCGCTGACGCTATAGGCCATCCACATCAAGGTCGCCAGGACGCAGCCGGTACTCCTGAAGCCGCAGCCCGTAATACTTCTCGGTCTCGCCGACCCACTCCATGCCGATCCGCTTGACCGTCGCGGCGGCGCGCTTGTTCGCCGGCCGGACGAGCGCGATCACCTCCTCCAGCCCTTGCGTGAACGCCCACCGCGCCAAGGCCTCCCCAGCCTCAGTGGCATAGCCGTTCCGCCACGCCGTGGGCCGGAGCTGCCATCCCATCTCGTACGCCTCGTCCGGCGGCAGCGGCAGCAGCGTCGCGGCCCCGACCAGCTCCCCGGACTCGCGGTTCTCGATCGCCCAGCGACCACCGGGGACGATCAGGCGCGCGCCTTCGGAGATCCACCGCTCCAGCAGCGAGCGCATCGTATCGACGTCCGCCACCCGGTCCATCGCCGGACTGAGCCAGCGCGTGACCTCGCCGGTGCCGTAGATGTCGAGCGCGGCCTCGGCGTCGTCCACCGCCCACGGCCGCAGGACGAGCCGTTCGGAAACCAGTTGATGCGTCATCTCGTCCCCTCCGATGAAACAGGCGTCCTCAACGTCATGCGTGCCCTCCAGGCAATCACCCGCCGTACCTCGCCGGCATCAGCGGAGGGCACTCAACATGGCACTTCCCAACACCCGGCGGCTGTAGACGGGACCAAAGGCCCGGGCCATGGCCGTGCCTTCACGCCACTGATCGACACATCACCGGCGGCGGTGCGCGTCCTCGCCGCCCCCGTGGGACGAGGACGCGTCCCCGCTGCCTGACACCAACCACCTTCGCGCTTCAGTCAGCCGGAGGGACCAGGGCTACCCACTGGACGAAGCCCTAGGAACCGAACGCCCCCGGACAGGTGATCGCAAGTGTCACAAACGAACGTGCAGCCTGGTCTCAACACAACAGACATGAGCAACTCGTCCCGCCAAGACTGACGCTCCCTAACTGCGGACACCTCTCGTAGCCGATCGCTCAGAGCCGACCGAGGCGGGAATGCCGCCGACGACGCAGTAATGGCTAGCCCAGCCGGCAGCGACCTCGGCCTCTAGGCATCGGTTCATGTCACGATGTGCGGCATGATGTCGACACGAAAGGGCCATGCCGCGTAGACGGCCAGGCCAACTCCGCAGAGCGCAACTATCGACCCTCCCGCCCGCGGGCCGAGGGCTCGTGGCGTGCATCCCTGGGCTATCGCCCCACGGCATGACCATGCTGATCCAGTTCGAGTTTCGCCGCAGGGGCCCAGGAACCACAGGACAGGCCCTCCGACTCTGGGGAGCGGTCCTGGACGATCCCCACCGCCGGCTCCACGACCCGAGATACGAGGGCTGCGGCTTCTGGGAGTGCTGCGCCGACCCCTGGGAGGTGCGCTCCTACTTGGAGGCGGCTGCTCACGTTCTGCCCCGGCGCGATGCTCGCCGTTTCCGCACCCTGCTGGCTCACCTAGATGAGCGCTGGTAACTCGGACGGCGATGCCATCACGTCGGTGGGGTCTGGTGGGATGCGGGGATGAGCGAATCCCCTCAACTGGTCACGCAGTTGCTCAAGGTGGTAGTTGCGTACACCTGGTTCTTCGAGACCTGCGACGAGGTGGTGTTGGACGATGACACGGCGATCAAGCAGCAGGAGTACGCCGGTTACCTCCTCAACCAGCTTTCCGAGGCGGACAAGCAGCGGGTTGCTGACGAGCTGGCGGCCCTGGCCGCGAGTGAGACGGATTCGGCATACCGAGAGTTCGTGGAGACGTTCGCCTTCGCCATGGGCCTGATAGAGCCGGAGGACGACTGAGCGGCAACGCGCCCCTACGACGAGCGGTCGATCCGCTCAGCATGCTGCACGGGAAGCGTGGCCCCACCTCTCTGCTCCGGGGGTTAAGCGGAGAGGCGGGGCGGACGGTGACGAGCGACGGCCCGAACTCCCCAGCCAGGGCCGTGCGTCACCGCCGGGAATGAGGGTCGATCCCTGAGCCCCACCCCATGGGGTCGCCCCTCTTGTGGCCTACCAGGTGCCGGGGAACATGCGGTGCTTGAGCAGGTCTTCGACTTGTCCGGCGGCGGCTTTGGCGTCTCCACAGGGAGCCAGGTAGCCGCGCCGTCCGCGCTCAGCGTCGTGGTATCCCCACGCACCACCCGGAACGGCGAGCACGATGACACTGAGTCCGACGTGATCGTCGGGGCCGCCGGCGTAGATCCACAGCAGGGGCACCGAGAACCCCTGCGGGCGATGGAGCCGGACCAGACGCCACCCCCGAGGCTCCAGAGCCACGCCAACAGGCTCAGGAACCTTTCGGCTTCAGCCTGGCCCCGGTACGTCCGCCACCGCAGGACGTACCGCTCAATCTGGGCCTTCACAGGGCGCACTTGGCCCATACGATCTTTCCGCCTTCCGCGATGGGTCGGGTTCCCCAGTCGTCCACGACTCGCGACATCAGCAGCAGGCCCCGCCCCGAGGTCGCCTCGAAGTCCTCGGGACCGACCACCGGCAGTCCATCCCCCTGGTCCCACACCTCGATCACCGCGAGGTCAGCGCGGACGTCGCGGAAGACGCGAAGGATGATCTGGCCTTCGCCGTGCCGCCAGGCGTTGGTCACCAGCTCGCACACCACCAGACGCGCCATGAAGTCGCCCGCGGAACCCCACTCCCGGAACAGAGTGGCAAGGAAATCCCTTGCCAGCGCCGGCGCGTTTCGTCGGGATCGAGAATAAGAGTCGGGATTTCTGGGGCAGGTACGGACATATCGCTACGACCTTCGGAACGTTGCCGGTTACTTCGGGTGTAAGCGTGCTCGCTCTGAGCTGCGCTCGCTACGTTCCGGAATCATCCGCAACAAACGGGAGAGGCCATGCTCGCGCGGGAATCACTCGACCCGTCAAGATCGATTTGGCACTTCATGGCGTTCCACCTGCTTCGCTACCGAAAAGCACACGGGATGTCGGGGCAGGCTCTCGGTGACCTGCTTGACTGTGACCGTTCGACTGTTTCCCGGTACGAGTCCGACACGCTCAAGCTCAAGCGGGAGCATGCGGAGATCATCGACCGTGTGTGGAACACGGACGGCATGTTCACGGCCCTGGTCGGGTTCGCCGAGCGTGCCGACGAGGGCAACTGACTTGGCTGCTGGAACTCGCCGAGTTGGAGGCGCGCTCGTCAAGGCTCAGGATGTGGGAGTCATCGGTCATCCCGGGGCTGTTCCAGACACCGGACTACGCGCGTGCCGCACTGAGCGCCGGAACTGCGGAGGATCTTGAAGCGGCCCTTGACCGGCGACTGGCGCGGCAGGCCACCGTATTCGGCAAGACGAAGCCACCGCGAGTGACGGCCCTTCTCAGCTGGGCGGCAGTGTCGCAAATCGTGGGCGGTCCGGACGTCATGCGCGGCCAACTCACTCGGCTGATCGAGTTGAGCGAGCTTCCCTTCGTCAGTATCCGGATAGTGGAGAAGAACGCGGGTGCTCATCCGGGCCTTGACGGCCCTTTTGTGCTCCTCACGGTCGGGGACCGGGACCTCGCCTACACCGACCCTTTTTCAACATTCGTTGAGCTCGCGGTTCTGAAGGACGTGGATGGCCTTGGCCAGGTGACCGGCCCGGTGGGGGCAGCACCGTAGCTTGG
>NZ_JBICUA010000010.1:0-474923 GCF_043197915.1 Actinomadura geliboluensis
GTCGCTTGGATCTGCTTGAGCCGTGTGCCGTGACGAATGGCACGCACGGTTCTGAGGGGGCGGGGACGTAGTAATGCGTCCCCGCTACCCGACCAGGCAGTATGTCGATCTGGAGTGCCGGGCGTCCGTTATCAAGACATGGCAGGTAGACCTCGTGCCCGGTCTTCTACAGACACCTGATTACGCCAGAGCTGGTCTGGCAACCGGCAACCTGCCGGACGTGGAGGCAGCGCTCGCACAGCGGCTCTCTCGCCAGGCGATACTGGACAAACCGGAAGCGCCAACCTGCTGGTTCCTCCTGTCTCAGACGCTTCTGGAGCTGCCCTGCGGGGGAGTGGAGACCATGAAGGCTCAACTCGCCCACATCCTCGACCTTTCACACCGGCCGAATATCGGCGTTCGTGTCGTACCGAAGTCCGTTGGACATCATCCGGGACTAGACGGCGCCTTCATGTTGCTGACGCTGCCCGAGCCGCACATGGAGGTGGCCTACGTCGAGGCGCCGGGTGGTGGGCGGCTCGCCTCGAGCGCCGCCGAGGTGGCGTCCTATGCACTACGTTATGACCAGATCGGGCAACACGCGCTGCCCAAGGGTCTTTCACGAGACTTGATCAAGCAGATCATGGAGGCCATGTAATGCCCCCCGTATGGCGCAAGAGCAGCAAGAGCACCAACCAGGGTGGCGAATGCGTCGAGGTTGCTGCACTCTCTCACGCCATCGGCATCCGCGACAGCAAGGACCCGGACGGCGGGCACCTTGACCTCTCCCCCCGGATGTTCGCCACACTCGTCCGCCGGATCAAGCGCCTGCCCTAGGCAAGTCCACTGGCGGGCACTGCGTTCCGTGCTGCTTACTCTTACTCCTCCGTGCGTGCGCGCGGCTGCAACACGTTCGGTGTGGTGACGGGTTCGTCCGAGGGAAGATCAGAGAATCGTGTGGTCGTTGGAGCTACAGCGGCGGCGTCAATCCTGCGGAGATCATGCCCGGTGGCTACGCCCCGAACGATCAGGGCGACGGACATCCACCGCCGTCTCTTGGAATGAACGCTCATGGCGCTCGCTCGTAGATTCGGGCCGATCACAGCGGCAGTGGCGGCTGCTTTGTCCGCCTGCCTTAGGGGTTCGTGGGCTCGCACCGTGAGCCGGATCCAGGCGAGGGACTGGCAGTGATGCCGCCTTCCTGACCCGGCAGCACTGGGACGCCATGCTGCTAGCGGAGCGCAACGTCCATGCCCTAGTGGTGGCTCCATTAGGTCTCGCTGCCGTGGGTTCGGCCTGGGTCGTTGCGTTCGTCCACCCCCTCGAACCAGAGGCGATGCGAAACCTAACCCGAAGACGACTGTCCTCCACCGTCTGCTTATGGACGATCTGGCCGAGGCCGGCTCCGCTCGACAGTTGCGGCAGTTTCTGAGGCCGTTTGGGTCTCAGGCACCAAGTGAGGCGGGGGCATATGCGGGCGGTCCGGCCACGTAGGTGGTGAGTACAGCGATCCTCCTCTCGTCCTGTAGGCGGTCGTTTGCGTCGCATGGGTCAGCCCAGTGCTGTCGGTGGGGTGGCGCCTTCGGTCAGGCGGTCGTGAAGAGGGCTGGGTCTAGGTGGGTTAGGTGGGTTGGGTCGGCGTAGATGTCTAGTTCGGCGATTTTGTCGTTGACGACGGTGAAGGCCATGACGGCGATCGGTTCGTCCTCCGTGGCTACCACCAGGCCCGCGGTGCCGTTGATCAGGGCTGGGTGGGCGAACTCCGCGCGGAAGGAGAAGGCGATCGCGCGTTGGGCGATCGTCCTGGCGCCGCGGAGGTGGATGAACTCGCCGTCGGCCTCCGCGTGCAGGACGATGTCGGGGGCGAGGGTCTCGACCAGGGCCTCCAGGTCGCCGGTCTTGGCGGCCGTGAGGAACGCGTCCACGACGGCGCGTTGGCGGGTCATGTCGGGGTCCGGGACGGGGGCCGAGCGGACGCGGCGGCGGGCGCGGCTGGCGAGTTGGCGGGTCGCCGTCGAGGAGCGGTCGAGGATGCGGGCGATCTCGTCGAACGGCATCTGGAACAGGTCGTGCAGGACGAAGGCCAGGCGCTCGGCGGGCGTCAGCCGGTCGAGGACGACGAGCATGGCGACGCCCACGGCGTCCGCGACGAGCGCCTGTTCTTCGGGGTCGGTGCCGTCCTGGGTGATCACGGGTTCGGGGAGGCGCTCGTCGTAGGGGTCTTCCCGGCGGGATCTGCGGGTACGGAGCATGTCGATGCAGATGTGGGCGACGATCGTCGTCAGCCAGCCGTTGAGGTTCTCGATGCGGTCGGCGTTGGCCTTGCTCAGGCGCAGCCACGCCTCCTGGACGGCGTCGTTCGCATCGGTCGGCGAGCCGAGCATCCGGTACGCGAGCGCCGCCAGGCGGGGCCGGTTCGCCTCGAAACGTTCCGCGAGCTGCTCGTCGTCCACCGTCACGTCCTTCCCCTGGCGCCCGTCATAGATACGACGGAGTACGAAGGACGAATGTGACTGCCTCGGGAGGAGAGATGTCAGCCTTCGTGAACAGCATCGAGATCGAGCGGCCGGCCGGCGAGGTGTTCGCCTACGTGGTCGATCCCGCGAAGTTCCCCGAGTGGCAGCGGGACGTGACGGACGTGCGGGTCGAGGGCGACCAGGTGGGGTCGCGGTTCACCACCGTCCGGAAGATCGGGGGTGCGGAGAGGTCCATGACTCAGGAGATCACCGAGTGCGTGCCGCCGCGCAGGTGGGCGGCGAAGGGGGTGGACGGGCCGATTCGGCCGAACGCGACGGTCAGCGTCGAGCCGCTCGGGGCCGAGCGGTGCCGGGTGACTTTCGGTCTCGACTTTGACGGACGCGGGATGGCCGCGGCCGCGGTGCCCATGGTGCGGCGTATGGCGGCGAAGGTCGCGCCTGCGAGCCATCAGCGTTTGAAGGAACTGCTTGAGGGCGACGGATAGGAGGCACGCCTAACTTCGGGTGACGTGCGCGCATGGATGGAGGTGGGCGCGGTGTTGATGCCTGAGGAGGTGCGGGAGCTTTCCGCTGAGCAGCGCACCGAATTGCTGCGGGCGCTCATCGCGGCAGAAGACCTCGATCCGCTGGACGAGCCCCAGAACCGGCGGCGTCGCGTGTACGCACTGGTACTGCTGGTCGGCTGCTGTGCCTGGCTCATTCCCTGGACGGTCGTTCTGGGTTTCACGCTCCCGCAGCACTTCACGGCCGAGCGGTGGGCGGTCGCCTGGATCGGCTTCGATGCCGGATTGACGCTGGCGATCGCGGGCACCGCCTTCGCTCTCTGGAAACGGCTCCAGATCGCAATCTTCGGCCAGATAGTCAGCGGGACGCTGCTCGTCTGCGACGCCTGGTTCGACGTATGGCTCTCATGGGGATCGGGCGAGTTCGCGCTGAGTGTCGCCACGGCGTTGTTCGGTGAACTGCCGTTGGCCGCCGTGTTCTTCTTCGGGGCTCGGCAACTCGTGCTGCTGACCGTCCATGCCCTGTGGGTGCGGGAAGGGCGGAGCGGTCCGGAGCCCCGGCTTCGACAGGTGCGACTCTTCGCCACTTACCGGCCCATTAAGCGGTGATAGGGCCATCCGCCGGCAGCGATTCGGCCTTCTCGCGTTCATTTCCTGGTCGAATCGCGGCGATAGCCATGGGCTGTGCGCCACATCCTGATGAGTTCGGCCCTCGTCATCGGCCTCGCCGGGTGCGCCACGGCGAGCGCCTCCATTCCCGGCAAGGACGTCATCGTCGTCGGCGTCAAGGCTGACCAGCCGGGACTCGGCCGCAAGGAGAACGGTGTCTTCCGCGGTTTCGAGGTGGACGTTGGGTACTACATCGCCCGCCAACTAGGGGCTTCGCGTGTGACGTTCAAGGAAGTCAGGTCGGACAATCGCGAGGAGAAGCTCAACGAGCATTCGGTCGACCTCGTCCTCGCCTCGTACTCGATCACGCCGGACCGGGCCACGCTCGTCACGTTCGCCGGCCCCTACTACGTCGCCCATCAGGACGTCATGGTGCGGCGGGGCGAGACGGGGATTCGCGGCGTCCGTGACCTCGCCGGGCGGAAGATGTGCCAGGCCAGCGGGTCCGTGTCGACCGAACGGGTGGTCAGCGGGCTCGGTATTCGTACCAGGCTGGTTCCGGGGTCGTCCTATAGCGACTGCGTGGCGAAACTGCGCCGAGGCGATGTGGACGCCGTTTCCACTGGTGACCTGGTGTTGGCGGGGTTCGCGGCACCGGATCTGCGGATCGTCAACGCGCCGTTCACCGATGAGCGTTACGGCATCGGGATGCGGAAAGGCGACATCGACGCGTGCGAGGCGGTGAACCGGGCCATCACCACGATGTACCAGGACGGGACGGCCGGCTGGCTGCTGCGCAAGTGGTTCGGGTCCAGCGGGCTGAAGCTGGTCGAGGAAGTGCCGCAGTTCGAAGGCTGCTCATAGCGACACCTTCTCGGGGGCTGACTGTCAGTGCCTCTGCCTACAGTGGACGGGTGGCTGAAGACCGGGTTGCTTGGGACGAGCTCTTGGCGGTGGGCTTCCTACATGCGGTGCGGGAAGCCCACCGGGACGCGACGGTTGCGCTGTTCAACGCGTTGAGCCGGACGGCGGGGTTCAAGGAGCGGACGTACGGCGTCGGCGCGTTCGAAACGCTGGCGAGTGCCCTCGACAGCGTCTTCGGTCGTGGGGAGCTGGCGAAATACGTCGTCCGGGACGATCTGAACGGCTCGCCGGGGTGGCGGTACGGCCGCTACCGCGTCCTGCTGAAGCGGCACGAGTTCGGCAACGTCCGGGCGATCCGGTGGGACCGGGCCAGCCCCACCAAGCAGGCCGTCGCGCGGCAGGGATATGTCGAAGACCCTCAGTTGGCGCTGCCGCTCGGGCTGGACGTTCACGACACGCCCGGCGTCGTGACACTGGTACTCGCGCACAGTGCGAGTGAGGAGCCCCTCGAAATGGAGCTCTTCCTGGGCCGCCCCAGGTGGAACGCGGACGGCGGCACGGCCTGGCACTGGATCAAGCAGGTGGACGACACCCTCGGGCCTGATCCACGTCGTAAGCTCGTCGAGCGAACGTTGCCGCTCTGGGACGATCGGGACGATCAGGAAGACGTCCCCATGCGGCTTCGCGGGGAGACGAAGACGGCTTAGCAAAGGGTGGCGCAGGGTGCTGTTCGACTGCGAGCGGCTGACGCTGGCCCGGCGGCTCAGGGGACTGCGCAAGAACCAGCTCGCGGACGCCGTCGGAACGACACCGAAAGCGATCGGGCGGTACGAGGCCGGGGTCCAGCGGCCGGACGAGATGACGCTGAAACGGCTCGCCATCGCGCTCGGCGTTCCGGTCGCGTTCTTCCACGGCGGGCGCAGCCCCGTGTCCCTGGACGGCGCGCACTTCCGGTCGCTCCGGTCGACCAGCCAGATCGAGCGCGATCAGGCCCTCGCCTACGGGCGCATCGCGACGGACGTCGTCGCCGCCCTCGAAGACCTCGTCGACTTTCCCGAAGTGGACCTGCCGGAGTACCCGGTGTCGCCGGACGAGATCGCCGGGCCCGGCCCCATCGAGGCCGCGCGGCTGACGCGCAAAGCCCTGCTGGAGCAGGCGGGGCCGGTGCCGCACGTCGTCCGGCTGCTGGAGAAGCACGGTGTGATCGTCCTCGTCCTGCCGCGGGCGGCGGAGCGCGTCGACGCGTTCAGCGTGGGCGTGCACCCGAGGCCGATGGTGTTCTTCAACCCGGCGAAGGGCGACTACTGGCGCAACCGGTTCGACGCCGCCCACGAGCTCGGGCACCTGGTGATGCACGCCGACGCCGAACCCGGCGAGAAGGTCGTCGAAGACCAGGCGCACCGGTTCGCCGCCGAGTTCCTGATGCCCGAGCAGGACATCGCGGGCGAACTGCCCGGCACCGCCGACTGGGAGCGCCTCGGCCGGTTGAAGGCGACGTGGGGCGTCAGCATCGCGGCGCTCCTCTACCGGTCCCGCACGCTCGGCATCATGCAGGAGACCGCGTACCGGAACGCGATGAGCGCGATGAGCTCCCGGGGCTGGCGGCGGCACGAGCCGGGGCCGGCGCGAGCGCTGGAGCAGCCCACGATGCTGACCCGCGCGATCGAGATCGTCGGGCAGGCCGGCACCGACCGCGACCGGGTCGCCGAGCGGGCGCGGGTGCCGCGGGGCGACCTTGACCTGCTGGTTCCGTCGCGATGACGTTGCACCGGAAATGGTCCTGTATGCCCAGGCCATCGCGTCACTGAGTTACATACCTCTGTCCGTAGGTTTCCTGCACGCCCGTCGGCGCCTGTGAGAACCTCCGAGGGTTGTCAGGACGTACGAGACCCCTGGAGATCTTGTGCTGGACAATCGGCAGGCGGGACCGACGGCCCTGCGCATGCAGATCGGGGCACGGCTCCGGCGGATGCGGGAGGACAAGGGCATCGGACGGGCCGAGGCGGGGGACGCGATCCGCTCGTCGGCGTCCAAGATGAGCCGGCTCGAACTGGGCCGGCACGGCTTCAAGGTCCGGGACGTCCTCGACCTGCTCGACCTGTACGGCGTCCACGACGAGGACGAGCGCGCGGGCTTCATCCACCTCGTCCGGGAGGCGAAGAAGCCCGGCTGGTGGCAGAGCTACGGCGACGTCACACCGAGCTGGTTCGAGCAGTACCTCGGGCTGGAGCAGTCGGCGGCGACGATCCGCACCTACGAGGTGCAGTACATCCCGGGCCTCTTACAGACGCGCGACTACGCGCGCGCCGTCATCGGGCTCGAACACCACGACGCCCCGTACGACGGGCTCGAACGGCGGCTCAGCGTCCGGATGACCAGGCAGGAGATCTTGCACCGCCCGCTCGGCGCGGCGACGCTGTGGGCGATCCTCGACGAGGCGGCGCTGCGCAGGCCCATCGGCGGGCCGGACACCATGCGCGCCCAGATCGAGCACCTGATCACCATGTCGGAGGGCATGCCCAACGTGCGGCTGCAGGTGCTGCCGTTCGCCGCCGGCGGGCACGTCGCCCTCGGCGGGCCCATCACGATCGTCCGGTTCGCCGAGCACGACCTGGACGACGTCGTCTACCTGGAGCAGCTGACCGGCGCCCGCTACCCCGAAGGCGACGAGGCCGCCCGCTACCAGCAGATCATGGACCTCCTCGCGATCCGCGCCGCCCGCCCGGCCCGCACCACCACCTTCCTCAAAGACCTCCTCAACGACTTCTGAGCCCGCCCCGGTGCCCGCGGCCCCGTCCCGCCGCCGCGCGCCACCGGTACGCCGGCGGAAGCGGGCACGTCCAACGGCCCAACTCCCCCTCCATCCGCAGGTCACCGTTCGCCGATGGCGCTTTGGTCAGGGTGTCGGTCGGTCATGCCGGCTGTCCTCCCGTCGTCCGGGTCGTCCAGGTCAGGGGCCTGGTTGGCCGTGGCGGCGGGGTCTCTCGCGCGGGGGTCGATCGAGTGGCGGCGGCCGGGGCGGTGCAAGAAGGCGGGGGTCAGCAGGAAGGCGGCCGCGCCGACCGGCATCGCCGCGCCCGCCAGCGCCACCAGGCCCGGCACGGCCGATTGGGCCACCGCCCACGACGAGCCGAAGAACGCGAACCAGCGCGGTCGTTCCGGCTCCGGCGCGATGTCGGCGATCAACGCCTGCCAGCGCCCTTGCAGGGCACTGTCGGTGACCGCCCAGGCCAGATACGCCGCCACCGTCAGCAGCACGGACCGCCCGGCGGCGGCGAGCACGACTGCGAGGGCGCCGAGCACCGCACACCCGATGGCGAGGACGTGCTCGTGTTCGAACGCGTCCAAGCGGCGGCGTCCGAGGAACCCGGTCAGCGGCGCGAGCACGGCGGCTCCGGTCAGCGTCAGCCCGGGCAGCCACGCCGGCGCACCGCGCTGGAGCAGGACGAGCGGCATGAACATCAGCACGGCCAGATAACCGCACCCGAAGGCCGTGCTAGCCGCGGTCAGCCGGAGCAGCCGACGGGACGGCCGCCATCGGACGCCCCAGGCCTCCCTCACCGCCGGTGGGTCCCGGGCCAGGAAGAACGCCGCCACCCCGGCCGCGAGCAGGCATGTCGCGCCGTCCACGACCGCCAGCCAGCGTGCGCCCAGCGGCAGCAGCACGGCGGCGAGCAGACCGCCGATCGCCCCGGCCGCCACCGTGAACGTGCCGAGCAGCCCGTACAGGTCGTCACGCCGTCCGCCGACCCGGGCGAGCGACTCCTGCGTCGCGGGCTCGTAGATCTCGAACGCCAGGCCGACCAGCGCGACCGCCGCCAAGACCTGGCCGGTGCCCCGCGCGGCGGCGAGGAGCAACAGGGCCGACCCCGTCGAGGCCAGGCCGAGGACGATGAGAGTGCGCGGGGCGAACCTGTCGAGGAGGACGCCGCCGAGCCAGCGCGAGACCAGCGCCGCGACCCCGAAGACCGCCAGCGCCGCCGCCGCGAGACCGGGGCCCGCGAGCACGGCGAGGAACGACATCACGTACGCGCCGAGCTGGTTGATCACTCGGACGCACACGAGCGCCTTCGCCGAACGCGGCAGGTCTCTCATCACGCCGCGCAGGCTACGGTCCGCCACCGACAGAACACGCTAGCCGATCATGATCGAACACATGTTTGAGCGAAAAGGGTACAGTGGCGGCATGTTCCAAGGTTCGCTGCTGGACTGCACCGACGAGAGCGGCCCGCGCCCGCTGGCGTCGGCGCGGCGGACACGGCTGGCCCACGGCGCCTGGGTGGACGTCCTGCCGGGCTGGATTCCCGGCGCGGACGCCCTGTTCGAGCGGCTGCTCACGTCCGTCCCATGGCGTGCGGAGAGGCGGCGCATGTACGAGCGCGTCGTGGACGTACCGCGCCTACTGGCCTTCTACGACGAGGGTGCCCCGCTCCCGGATCCCGTCTTGGACGAGGCGAAAGCGGCGCTCGACGACCACTACGCCGACGAACTGGGAGAGCCGTTCCGCACCGCCGGTCTCTGCCTGTACAGGGACGGCCGCGACAGTGTCGCGTGGCACGGCGACACCATCGGGCGTGGCTCGACGCACGACACGATGGTGGCGATCCTGTCGGTCGGCACACCGCGAAGCCTGCTGCTCCGCCCGCGCGGTGGCGGCGGCCGGACGATCCGCCATGAGCTGGGCCACGGCGACCTCATCGTGATGGGCGGGAGCTGCCAGCGGACGTGGGAGCACGCCATCCCGAAGAGCGCCCGCGTGACCGGCCCCCGTATCAGCATCCAGTTCCGCCCACGCGGCGTCCGCTAGACACCACCCCTGTCCCCTTCCTGTCCCCTTCTCGTCACCCGCGCCGAGATGAGCGAGCAGATGCCGATCGAATACGCCGACGCCTTCTTCGACTTCCACGTGAACGGCTCGCTGGACGAGTCGGTCGTCCGTTCCACCGTCCAGGACGTCCCCGGCGCGCCGCCGCGCGCGTCCCGGCAGTGGGCCGAGGCCGACCCCGCCGCCCTCGCATGATCAGCCTCGCCGAGATCACCGCCGCGACCCGCGACCTCCTGGCGACCGCCGCGCGGCTCGATGACGCGGACGTCCGCGCGCCGTCCCTGCTCCCCGGCTGGACGCGCGGGCACGTCCTCACCCATGTCGCCCGCAACGCCGACGGCGGCACCCGCCTGCTCACCTGGGCGCGCACCGGCGTGGAGTCGTACGAGTACCCGAGCCTGGAGGCCCGCGCCGCCGAGATCGAGGCCGGCGCGGACCGTCCGGCCGCAACCCTCCTGGCGGACGTCCGGCAGAGCGCGGACCAGTTCGCCGACGCCTACACCCGCATGCCGGACGAGGCGTGGAACAGGACCGTCCAATGGACGACCGGCGCCCGCCACCCCGCCGCCCGCGCCGCCGACGCGCGCCTCACCGAGGTCCTCGTCCACCACGTCGACCTGGACGCGGGCTTCACCCCCGGCGACTTCACGGCCCGCTCGCTGACCAGCGTCACCGCATCGTTCGCGCGCCGAGCCGACGCCCCTGACCTGCACCTTCGCGCCACCGACACCGGCCAGGAGGACGGCACCGGCGAGCAGCTCGTCAGCGGCCCCGCCGCGTCCCTCCTGGCCTGGCTCCTGGGCCGCTCCCCCGGCACCGACCTGACCGGCGCCGGCAACATCGCCATCCCCTTCCTCTACTGAGCGGAGGAGGCCGTTCAACGGTGCGACGGTCCGGGCGTGCGGCTGCCGACCACTCCCGGCCCCGTCCTGAACACCGCGCGATGCGCCAAAGCCCCAAGGAACTTCAGGCACACCGTCCCCTTCCTGACCAGTTCGACCAGGCAGTAGATCCGCAGCAGGAGCGGCATCACGAGGAACAGCACCATGTACACGTTGAGGAAGGCATCCCCAGTCGGCACCTCCTCAGAGCCGTAGCGAGCACTGGAGTAGATCGCAAAAGGGACCACCATGATGAACAGATACGCCATGGCCAAGGCGTCTATGAGCGCACATTGAACCGCGTGGAACTTGATGCCGCGGCTTCGGCTGAACAACAGCAGCAAGCTGCTGAAGGCCGGCATGAAGTACGCCAGCACGGATCTCCCGTAAAGCGGTTCGCTGTCCAGGTCGGGAGCCGAACGCCGAGCCGCTGAGGAGGTAGGAGGCCCGGACGGCCACGGAAGCGGAGGCGGAGGCGGAGGCGCAGAGGGAGACGGACGCGGGTTCGCGAGGCCCGGTACGGGCGGCGGCGGCCACATTTCCACAGGCTGTGGAAAACTTGCCGCCATCCGCGATGGTGGCACGTAACGAGCCCGCGAGAAGGGGCGGATACGTTCGATCTCCGCCATGGCCGCCGCCGCACCGGCAGCCACCATGCGACTGTCATCATTGAGCAGCGTTTTCAGCCGTTCCCAGGCCAGCCGTCCCACGTCGTCGCCCTTCAGCGCCAGATCCCTGAGCGTGTCGACGGCAGCGGCGCGCACCCGCGCCAGCGGATGCTCGGTCGCCGACGCCACTTCGTCCGGCAACTGCGGCGGGCGGGCCGTCGCGGGGCTGTACGCGACGATCAACTCTCCGCTGACATCGGAGAACTTGGTCGGCGTCTGGTTCGGATTCGCGGCGGTGACCTTCGTGTAGGCGTACTCGTACAACTCGTCGATGGAGATCAGCCCGTCACGGTTCCGGTCGGCCTCGCCGGTGGAGAGGCCGCGCACCAGCGCATCGGTGAAGACCGACGGGCCCGCGCCATTGCCGCCACCCGTTCCCACTTGCGAGATCTCCTTGGTCACGCGCTGCCGGTCGAGCTCGAACGAGTACTCGAGCGCGGAGGACGAGGAGAGGATCGCCCTACCGGAGCCGCTCAACCCTTCGTTGACACCGACGCTTCCGCCGCTGCGCGCCACCATTCCCTCCATGAACGCACCGCTGTAGCAGCAGTCCAGGAGCAGGATGATGTTGCGGGACATGCTGCCCGTCATCTGCTCGCCCACGAACACCGACGCGATCCCGGTGGACGCGAGCCTCCTGACCCTCGTGTTCGAGGTCGCGAAGTAGAGCCGTCCCCCGTCGTCCTTCACCCCGTGACAGGAGACATAGAGGAGGAGCACGTCATCAGGCTGCTTCTCGCAGAAGAAGTCCTCGATCGCGGCGTTGACTTCGTGGGCGGGCTTGTTGAACACGCAGTCCACCTGGAACCCGCCGATGGACGGGTTCGCCAGGACCCTGGCGAGAGCCGACACGTCGTGGGCGGGCGAGCGCAACGACTTGAAGTCCGGATCCTCATAGCGGTCGGAGGCGATCAGAAGCGCTAGCCTTCTTGGTCGCCCGGCGTCTGTTCCCGCGTTTCCCCGTTGCATGTCTGCAGCCATTCGATGAGTCGTCGTTGTTCGTCCGCGGTGGCGGCGGACAACTCGATCGAATTATCGCCGCAACTGATCTTCACGCTGCCTTTGCGCGGCCCGAGCCACGCGAAGACCCCATTGACGAAGGCCTGTGCCGCAGGTGTCCTGGCCAGCGCGACGACGAGACCCGCGACCGCGACCGCCGATGCGGATTTGGCGCCGGCCGGCGCCGCGCCGGCGGAACGTTCGACCTGGACGCCCTGTCTTCGCAAGTCAGCCAGGAGGCGGCGGCTCAACTGGTCCAGCCGCGCGACATCGGCGTTCCATTCGGACACTTCGACCAAAAGGGTCGGTGCCATAGGTCATTTCCCCCGTTTCGCCGACGCGATCTTGAATTCCCGTCGCCCTCACTTCATAGTGACGCGGACGGCACCGCCGATGATGACAGGGGCGAAGTCTCAACTTGGCCTACACCCGCGAGTAACCACGACAATCGGCCTAAATTCCGTCTTTCCCCGGGAGATCATTAACTTCGCCAGATAGCTAGCGAAATCGACGACGCAGGGATGAGTTCAAGGTCGCGGCGTGTAGACGATCAGCGAGCGGGGGCGCAGCCGAGGGGACGGCGTTGCGGGCGAGACCCGGTTGGCGTTCGAGGGCACCCCGCGCAACGCCTCGCCACGACCACTGCCGCGGCCACGACCGCCGCACCGGCGAGCGGCGGCGCCGCCCGCCCCGCCCTCCTCTTGTCAAAGATCGCCAGTAAAGGGGGCGGGGGGACGCAATGGTCAACAGTTTTCGGGGGGAGCCGAGAAAATGAGTCTCGTGACTCAGCGGAGGTCGACGGCTCCGTCCCGGAGCGCGTCCATGAACGCATTCCACTGGGCGCGGCCGAGGACGATGACACCGGCGGAGTGGTCGCGGGAGTCGCGAACCAGTACCGACGGGCCGAACGTCGCCACCTCGACGCACGCGTTCTCGTCGCCGCTCGCACTGCTCTTTCGCCAGTTCAGCGCGGCTTCACGATTCGACCCGTAGACCATCCAGCGACCTCCGTCCATTGCCGGCGGGTGCCGTCTCGCCAACCGATCGGCCGGGGACACCCACCGGAGAGCACCGAGCAGGGCACGACAAACCACGACCTTGTGGATAATTTCCCGATCACGAGTGTAAACGGTTCTAGTTATCCCGCCTACAAGGGAACACAAGATCACGCTGCGTGTTATGACGGCCACTCGCCTTGTCGGATGTTCGCCGCGGCCTTCACCTCCGGTCGGGTCGAGTTGCGATTCGCCTGTCAGGCCGGCCGCCGCCCGGGCGGGCGGCCGTCGAGGCGGGCGGTGGTCAGGACATGAGGTCGTCGGCGGCCTGGCGGATCATCGCTATCGACTGGTCGGCCGGCAGTGCCTGCTCCACGAGGAGCTCGAAGGTGTCGCGGTACTCGGTGATCTTGTCGTCCTCACCGCTGATCATCATGCTGGCGCCGGACCGTCCCTCCAGGTAGAGGACGTCGTCGAGGTCGCCGTCGAACTCCAGGATGGTGAAGGGCCCGTCCAGCCCCAGGTGCGCGCCCGTGCTGAACGGGATGACGCGCACCCGCAGCAGGTCGTCGTTCTCGGCGGCGTCGGCGATGTGGTTGAGCTGGGCCGGCATGATCGCCGGGTCGGTCCTGATGCCGACATGGCGGCGGATGACCGCCTCGTCGATGATGTAGTCCTGGCGCGGGGGGTTCTCGCGCTTGGCGAATTCCTGCTGCCGCTGGATGCGCAGCTTGGCCGCCAGCACCCGGGCCGTCTCGGACGCCTTTCCGGTGGAGAGCACTTCGGCGTACTCGGGCGTTTGCAGCAGCCCCGGGACGACCGTCCCGTGGAACTGGCGGATGAACGCCGCGCCCGCGGAGTAGCCGACATAGTTGAGGAAAGTGGGGTCGAGGTCACCGCGGTAGGCGTTCCACCAGGCGGGCTCGCGGGCGCCGCGAGCGAGCGCCTGTAGCCGCTCCTGGCGCGACTCTGAGGTGACGTCGTAGACGCGGAGCAGGGCCTGCAGGTCCGTCCGGGTGATGGCGTTCTTACCGCCCTCGACCCTGATGAGCTTCGACGGGGACCATTCGAGCTGGCGCGCCACCTGCTCCTGCGTCAGCTTCTTCCCCTTGCGCAGGCGGACGAGTTCCGCGCGAAGCAGCGCACTCTGGACGATCGGCCCCTGGTCACTGGACATCCTGTTTTCGCTCACTCTAAGTAGTTGGTGCTACCAGCCTGGATGCTACATGGCATTCCGGGACTTGACACCCCGCTTGCCGCCACTCCGCCACCTGCCTGGGCCCATGCGACCTTCGCTCCGCGCGCAGATGCCGCCATAACGCCCAAAAGTCGCATTGGAAGCCGCCAGACTGCTGCATACCGCTCGACTATGTTGTAATGTGCTACATGGCAGACTAGCAGACGCCAACTTGCGACGGGACTCGGCGCCACCTCCACGCAGCCGGTGGTCCTGACGCAGGGTGAGGGATCCGGACGGGCCACGCGTGTCCTCCCGGCCGGGACCTCACGACGGCGGGCACGACGGGCGAACGGGCGGCAACGGGGCAGCGCGGCCCACCAAGAACGGTCTGGACACGCGAACGGGGAGGTCAGCCACCACACGTGACTTCGGCATCGCCGGCGGGAAATGACCACGACCGGCCACAAGAACAGAGTCGCCCGCCACTTTCCGCTGATCACCGGTTGGCAGCCAGAAGGATCGGCGGAAAGTGGAGAGCGACTCCCTGAGCCGCGAGAAAGCGCGCCGGCGGGCCTGTGCGGAAACCCTGCGAAAACGCAGAAAGATCCGGGCTGACCTGCCAAAACGTTTTCTGCGGACTCACCCAGTCTAACCGCGATCACGCGGTACGGGCTATAGGTGATGTGACTTCGGCCACGGCGATAGGTGCCGGGCGATCCCGGGCACCGCGCACGGGGCCGGAGTCGCGATTCGAGGCATGGGGTCCCTGACATGTCAAGACAGCAGATCCATCCCCCGACCTTCGACGTCCACCCCACGAATTCCGCCCCCTCGGTCGCGGGCCGGGTGAGCTGATGGACGCACACGCGCGCCGGCATGACCCGGACCAGATCGTCCACCCGGAGACGCTCGCCGTCGTCCGCCCCCGGCGGCCCCACGGCGAGCGCCCGGCCGAGAGCACCGACCTGGAGAGCCGGCCCGCCGGGCCGCCCGTGGCCGTCCGGCCGGGGCCGGGCGCCCAATCCCGGCGGCCCGGGTTCTGGACGTCCCTCACGACCATCGAGCGGGCCGAGTTCCTCGCGACCGCCCAGGAGGTCGTGTACCCCGCCGGCGCGGTGCTGTGGGAGGAGGACGAGGCCGCCGACCAGACCATCGTGATCAAGACCGGCACGGTGCGCGTCAGCGTGCGGCGGGACGGCGGCGAGCGGATCATCGCCTTCCGCGGCCCTGGCGACATCATCGGCGAGCGCGCCGCGCTGCTGCTGCGGCGCCGCTCGGCGACCGTCGTCGCCATGGAGCCCTTGAGCGCGCTGCTCCTCACCACGCAGCAGTTCGTCACCTACCTGAGCAACCATCCGCGCGTGGTCGCCGTCCTGGAACGCGAGATGTACGAGCGGCTCACCGAACAGACCGCAGCGGGCCCCAAGCACGACCCTCGTATGGGACGGCCGTACGGGGATGGAGCGAGCGCCGGGGCTGCGGGCGGGCCGCCCTACGGTGCCGGAGGCACGCACCCTTACGGGGTCGGCGCGCAGGCGTACGAGTCCACCGTCCAGTACGGCTTGTCTCGCGCCTACACGACCGCGTTCATTCCTCTGCCTCTTCTGGGGCCCAACAACGCCCCGCTTGGCGTGATGGAACCGAACACCGTCATGGACCCGTACGACCCCTACACCGTGTTCGACCTGTACCCCGAGGTCTGCGAATGCCTCGAGCCAGCTCCATTCCCTGGGGCGGCCGTCCCGTACGCCGAGACCGACCACGCGGCGGAGACAGGCCGGTACGCGTCGGTCGGCGCGGGTGCGCAGCCGAAGTCACGCACCGGTGCGTGGACGTATGCCGCGGAGACGTCCGACCTGGTCGGGCGGCCGCAGCGTCCCTCCTGGCGGGCGCATCCGGCCGCGACCGTGCGCGTCCAGCCCCACGGGCAAGCGGTAGTGCAGCCCGCGAGCCGCGCCGCCACAGGCCCGGCGTGGGCGGGGCGCAACTGCACTGTGGTTTACACCGATATCGCCGGTTTCAGCTCGCGCGCCCGCGACGAGCACGACCGCATCGAGGTGCGCCGCGCCATGTACGCCGCCCTGCGGGAGTCCTTCGAGGGGTCCGGCGTGCCGTGGGACACCTGCTACAGCGAGGACCGCGGCGACGGCGCGCTGATCGTCGTCCCGCCGGAGATCCCGACCACCGCCGTCATCGACCCGATGATCGCGCTGCTCGGGGCGCGGCTGCGGCGGCACAACCACCGGTCGAGCGAGGCGGTCCGCATCCAGCTGCGGGTCGCGGTCGACGTCGGGCCGGTGGTGCCCGACCCGCCCGGCCTGTCCGGCTGGACGATCATCAACGCGGCGCGCCTGCTGGACGCCGCGCCGCTGCGGGCGCGGCTCGCCGCGACGCGCGCCGACCTCGGCGTGATCGTGTCGAGGTTCGTCCACGACTCCGCCATCGCCCACGGCCCCCTCCGCGTGAACGCCGGCGAGTACGAGCCGGTCAGCTGCCGGGTGAAGGAAACGGACATCGAAGGCTGGATCCACCTGCGCGGCCTCCCCGCGCGCTCCGCCGCCTGACGCGCCCCGGATCCCCCTCCTCCCGCTCAGGAGGGGTGGTCGGGGCGCTCTGGAGCGTTCCGAGGGATGCGCAGGACGAACCGGGCACCGCGCGCGCTGTCCTCGATGGTGAGGCTCCCGCCGTGCAGCCGGGCGATCTCCCGCGCGATGGGCAGACCGAGACCGGTGCCCGACGGGTCGCGGGCCTTGCTGGCGTCCAGCCGGGCGAACCGCTGGAAGACCAGGTCCCGGTGCTCCTCGGCGATCCCCGCCCCGTCGTCCAGCACCTCCAGGACGGCCTCGCCGTCGGTGCGCCGGACCGTGATGTCGACCTGCGACTCGGCGTGCCGCTCGGCGTTGTCCAGGAGGTTCGTGAAGAGCCGGACGAGCCGGAGCCGGTCCCCGCGCACCGTCACCCCCTCCTGGAGGTGCGGGACGACCCGCTTCGTCCGGCTCGACCTCGCCACCTCGATGGTGACCAGCGCGCCGAGGTCGATCGTCTCGACGTCCTTCCAGGCGGCGGCGTCCAGGCGGGCCAGTTGCAGCAGGTCCGTGACGATCGCCTGGAGCCGCTCCAGGCTCTGCAGGACGCCCCGTCCCACCTGCGGCCAGTCGACGTCGTCGGGGAAGAGCAGCGCCTCCTCCAGCTGGGTGCGGGCGGCGGCGATCGGGCTGCGCAGGTCGTGGGACGCGTCGGAGGTGAAGCTGCGCTGTCGCTCCAGGGCGCTGTCGAGGCGGTCGAGCGTCGCGTTCGCCGCCTCCGCGAGCCGTCTGATCTCGTCCCGGTTCTCCGGGACCGTGACCCGGCGGCCGGACTGCAGCGCGGTGATCTCCGCCAGTTCGGCGCGGATCGCGTCCACCGGGGCGAGGGTCTGGTCCACCGTCCCCCAGGCGCGCAGGCAGGCCAGCAGGATCACCAGCAGCGAGACGCTGACCAGCAGCATCATGAGGCCCGGGTTGACGTACCAGGGGACGGCCGGGGCGGCGGCGTAGACGAGCCAGTCACCACCCGGCTGGTAGACGCGGAAGCCGATCACCCACGCGCAGCCGGGCAGTTCCCTCGCCGAGCACACGTCCCGGGTGGAGTACACCTTGGCCTGGGAGGGGAGGAAGTCGGCGATCGGCGGTCCGTCCAGCGACGGGCCCCGGCTGCCCGCGATGACCGTCCGGTTCTCGTCCATGACCTGGATGACCACGCCCTCCGGCGCGTCGAGGTCGCCGCGCACCGGGCCGCGCCGCATCTCGTAGGAGATCCGCAGCGCCGCCGCCGTCGCCTCGCTGCGCTTCGAGTCGGTCTCGGAGCCGCGCACCTCCACCAGGACCAGCGTGGTCACGATGACGCAGATCATGGCGGTGACCATTCCGGCAATTACGGTCATCCGCACTCGAATAGACCATGTGCGTCGTCCGTACACCCGACCTCCCGCAGGTGATGTCTTCACCGTCCAGATCGGAATCAGTCCTCTGAACAGCCGCGACGCACCCAAGAAGGGACAAAGAAATGGTTGCCGACCGGCCTGGTCCCGCCCGTCACCGCCGTCCCCGCCGCCCCTTCCGCGCGATTTCCGGGCCTCTCGTCCCGACGGGGTTCGGCAGAAGCCGGAGCGCTGAACGGACGCGCGGCTAGCATGGCTGGTTATGGAGCTGCGCCAGCTGGAGTACTTCGTCGCGGTGACCGAAGAGGCGAGCTTCACCAAGGCCGCCGCCCGGCTGCACGTCGCCCAGCCGGGCGTCAGCGCCCAGATCCGGCAGCTGGAACGCGAGCTGGGCCAGCCGCTGCTGGACCGCTCCGGGCGGACGGTCCGGCTCACCGAGGCCGGCGCCGCCGTCCTCCCCTACGCACGGGCGGCGCTCGCGGCCGTCAGCGGCGCGCGGTTCGCGGTGGACGAGCTGACCGGCCTGCTCCGCGGGCACGTCACGGTCGGCACCATCGACTGGATCCGGTCGCTCGATCTGCCCGGCCTGATCGCCGAATTCCACCGCGACCACCCGGATGTGGAGGTCACGGTCATCCAGGAGGACACGGACACGCTGACCGAGGGCCTCCGCTCCGGCCGCGTCGACCTCGCCTTCCTCAGCCTCGGCGCCGACGCGCCCGCGGGCATCGCGACCCGGGTCGTCATCGAGCAGGACCTCTACGCCGCCGTCAGCCACGACCACCCGCTGGCCCGGCGGCCCACGATCACGCTGCGGGCGCTCGCCGACGAGGCGCTGATCAGCCTGCCGAAGGGCACCGGCGTGCGCGCCGTCCTGGACCGGGCCTTCGCGGACGCCGGGCTCCGCCCGCGGATCGCGTTCGAGGCCGGCGAGCCGCCCGTCGTGGCGCAGATCGCGGCGCACGGGCTCGGCGTCGGCGTCCTCCCCGAATCCGCCGCCCGAGGCGTGCCGGACGCGCTGCACGCGATGCCGATCGTCCGGCCTCGGCTGAGCGGGCGGATTGCGCTGGCGTGGCGCGCGGAGGGCCCGCGCAGCCCGGCGGCGCGCGCGCTCACCGCCCGCGCGCGCCGCCATCTTCCCTGATCAGGCCGCAGGCCGCACGGCCGGCCCGACGGCGAGGCGGCCCGCTTGCGCCGTGCGGGACGTCTGGAGGACATGCCGCAAGACGTCCGGCTTGTTGGTGATGATCCCGTCCACGCCGAGCTTGACGGCCTTCTCCATGTCGCCGCGGTCGTCGATCGTCCAGGTCAGCATGTCCATTCGGGCCGCGTGCACCTTCTTCACGAAGGACGCCGTCACGTCACCGAACTTCGGGTTGATCTGGTCGGCGTACTTGGCGAGCTTCTTGAGCTCCGCCGCCTTCGGCGTCCCGATCAGCCCGGTCGGGACCTTGGGCAGGACGGCGTGGAACCGGCGCACCGACCCCCAGTCGAACGACTGCACCACGAGGCGCCGCTCGTTCGGGTCGTAGCGGAGCCAGGACGGCGAGCGCCGCAGCGCCGCGGCGATGCGCTTCTCGATGCCCGGATAGAGGTCGGGGCTCTTGATCTCCAACAGCAGGCCGAGCCCCTGGCCGCGCATCGCGGTCAGCACCCGGGGCAGCGTCGGGACGCGCTCGCCCGCGTACTTCTTCGCGAACCAGGACCCCGCGTCGAGTTTCTCGATCTCCGCGAGCGTGAAGTCGGCGACCTTCCACGGTTTGCGGTCCGGGTAGACCTGCTCGGCGTTCGTCGTCCGGGCGAGCGTGGTGTCGTGCATGATCACGAGCTTGTGGTCCTTGGTCTCCTGGACGTCCAGCTCGAACATGTCCGCGTTCTGGGCCCTGGCCAGCTTGAACGCGGCGAGCGTGTTCTCCGGCGCGTACGCCGACGCGCCCCGGTGCGCGACGTCCAGGATCCGGGCCTGCGCGGCGGTCCGGGCGCGCGGCGCGGCCTCGGCGTCCGGGAGGCCCGGCGCTGCCTGCGGTGCGGGCATGGCGCGCGGACGCGGGTCCGGCGCGCCCGGCTGCGCCATCTGCCCGGGATGCGGGGCGGCGGGCCGGGGCGCGTCCGGGCGGGGGGCGTTCGGCGGTGGCGCGTCCGGCCGCTGGGGACGGGGCTGCGGAGCGGCGGGAAGCGGGTCCGCCGGGGCCGGGTCGGCGGAGGCCGCCGCCGGAGCGGCGAGCGCCGCGGTGGCCGTGACGGCGATGAGCGCTAGACGGGTCCGTCGGTACATCTGTCAGCCTCTCGGGAGCCGGAGCTGTCCGCCCCAACCCTCGGACCGTCCGGTGACACCCCCGTTACGGGCAGGTAGCAGACCGTGTACGGAGAGTGACGATACGCAGCCGAGCCGTCCACAATGCGGAGGACACGGCGCCCACCGCCGAACCGCGCTCTCCGCTAGCCGGACTCTTCGGTTTTGTCCGGCGTCCGGGCGCTCTTGGCCGCCTTCGACAGGATCAGCGCCCCGAGCACCAGCCGCCGGCTCCGCCGCAGCGGACGCGGGAACCGGACACGCCGCCGCGCCCGCTCCCCGCCTGCGGGCGCGGGCGCGAGGAGCGCGGGCAGACCCGCGCGCGGCCTGCAGAGCCGGGTCGGACGGCTCCGGCCGCGCAGCGTCACCGCCCCCTCGACGTCCCACTCCTGCGACTCGGCCAGATGCGCCAGCTCCAGGACGGCCGCCGAGGCGAGCACCCGCCCGTCCTCACCCTTCGCCAGGTCACTGAGCCGGGCCGCCTCGTTCACCGGATCGCCGATCACCGTGTACTCGAACCGCTCCTCCGCGCCGATGTAGCCCGCGACGACCGGGCCCGCCGACACGCCGATCCCCGCGTCCAGCATCGGCACCTCGGCCCGCAGCCGCACCGCCAGCTCGCGGGCCGCGCCGAGCACCGCGCCCGCCGAGTCCGCCAGCTGCGTCGGCGCCCCGAAGATCGCGAGCGCCGCGTCCCCCTCGAACTTGTTGATCCAGCCGCCGTGCTTGGCCACCACCGTGACCACCACGCCGAAGAACCGGTTGAGCAGCCCGACGACCTCGTCCGGACCCCGCGTGTCGGCGAGCCTGGTGGAGCCGGTCAGGTCGACGAACAGCACCGCCACCTCGCGCGTCTCCCCGCCGAGCGTGATGGCGCCGCGCTCCAGCGCCAGATCGGCGACCTCCTCGCCGACATGCCGTCCGAACAGGTCGCGCAGCCGCTCGTTCTCTCGCAGCCCCGCCACCATGTGGTTGAACCCGGCCTGCAGCTGCCCGACCTCGCTCGCGTCGTACACCGGGACCTGCGCGCCGAGATCACCCCGCTCGACCTGCGCCATCCCCTTCCGCAGCGACTTGATCGGATCCGCGATCGCCTGCGTCGCCATGTAGATCACGCACACGCCGGCCAGCAGCGCCACGCCGCCGAGCCCGAGGATCGTGATCGCGAGCTGCGTCACGTTGATGTCCGGCGCGGCCAGCGCGGCGATCGCGACGCAGATCAGCCCGAACACCGGGATCGCCGTCCCGAGCGCCCACGCCAGCATCACCCGCGTCGTCACCCCGGGCAGCCGGAACTTCTTCGGCCGCTCCGCGCCCAGCACCAGCGCCGCCGCCGGCCGCAGCAGCCGCTCCGACAGCAGGTACACGATCGTGCACGTCGTCGCCGCGCCGAGCAGGCACGTCAGGCTCGTCTTCACCGCCAGCCGCCCGGTGAACAGGGCCAGGTCCAGCACCGCCCAGCCGAGCGCGCCGACCGCCCACATGGCGCCGATGAGCAGCGTCAACCGGAGCGGCCCCAGCAGGACGGCCCGCCGCTGCTGCCGGTCGGGGTCTCCCCCGTCCCGGACGAACGTCACGACGGGCCGCCACAGCCACAACCCCAGAAGCAGCGCCACCGGAACCGCCACGAACGGATAGCCGAAGAACGCCAGCGCGTTCACATGGTGGGCGTAGTCGCGGTCCTCAAGGGGCGGATCCGGCACCACGAACGTCGCGAACAGCAGCACGACCAGCGCGCCGACGACGTTCGCCACGCCCACCACCACCAGCAGAACCCAGCGCACGCGGATCTCTAGCATGCTGGTCACGCGCGCCTCCGGAGGGATGGAACCGCCTGGGGGGATCATCCCATGAGGTCAGGCGCTGCTGGTCTCCACCGCGACCTTCATCTCCGCCTCCTGCGAGTTCCGCCGGACGAACGGCCAGCCGATCACGACCAGCGCCACCCAGGCCGCCATCACGTACAGCGCCACCCGCGTGTCCGCCTCCCACGCGATCGTCACCGTGACGAACACGAAGAACGCCAGCACCGCCCAGCTGCTGTAGGGCGCCCACGGCATCCGGTACGGCGACTTCGCCAGCGTCCCGGCCGCCGCGCGCCGCCGGTAGATCATGTGCGCGACGAGGATGACCGTCCACACCAGCAGGGCACCGCCGGTCGACACCGACGTGATGTACTCGAACGCCTTCTCCGGGACGATCGCGTTGATGACGACCCCGATGCCCATGACGAGCGCCGAGATGACGACCGTCAGAACGGGCACACCGCGCCCGTTCAGCCGTCCGAGGATCTTCGGGCCGTCACCGTTCACCCCGGCCGTCCGCAGCATCCGGGACGTCGAGTACAGCCCGCCCGCGTTGCAGGACGACAGCGCCGCTGTCAGCACCACGAAGTTGACGATGTCCGCCCCGCCCGGAATGCCGATCTTGTCGAACGCCAGCACGAACGGGCTCGCCCCGCCCTTGAACGCCGTCCACGGCACCACCGCCAGGATGACCAGCAGCGACCCGAGGTAGAACAGCGCGAAGCGCAGCGGCAGCGCGTTGATCGCCCGCGGGATGTTCTTCTCCGGGTCCTTGGCCTCGCTCGCCGTGACACCGACCAGCTCGACGCCCAGGTAGGCGAACATCACCATCTGCAGCGTCATGAGCGTGGCGCCGTACCCCTCGGGGAACACGCCGCCGTGATCCCACAGGTTCCCGACCCGCGCGGTCTCCCCCGCGTCACTGAACCCGAAGGCCAGCACCCCGATCCCGACCAGGATCATCATCACGATCGCCGCGACCTTGATCATCGCGAACCAGAACTCCAGCTCGCCGAAGAGCTTCACCGAGATCAGGTTCACGACGAACAGCACCAGCAGCGCCACCAGCGCCGTCTGCCACTGCTCGACCCCCGGCCACCACTTCTGGATGTACGTGCCGGCCGCCGTGAGCTCCGCCATGCCGGTCGTCACCCAGATGATCCAGTACGTCCAGGTCGTGGCGTATCCCCAGAACGGACCGAGGAACTCCCGGGCATACCCGGCGAACCCGCCCTCCGCCCTCCGGTACGTCAGCAACTCGCCGAGCGCCCGCATGACGAAGAACAGCGCCAGCCCCGCCACGGCGTACATGAGGATCAGACTCGGCCCCGCCTTGGCGATGTTCTCCCCGGCACCCAGGAACAACCCGGTTCCGATCGTCCCGCCGATCGCCAGCATCTGGATCTGGCGGGTGCCCAGTCCCCGTTGGTAGCCCTCGGCGCTCTGGTCTGGGAGCTTCGCGACCACGCCGACCTCCTTCGCGTCCACGGCCGTCCCATCGGAACGGCGCAACCCTCTGGTCACGCACCGTCGCGCAACCCGGACAGACTAGGACCCCAGGTCGCAAACTCACAGCAGCCACTACCAACCCGCATCCACCCGGTACCTCTCCGTTACCGCTCTATCCCCCGCAGCCTCCCCCCTTAACGAGTTGGCGCTGTACTCGGCCATCGCGTATGCTCTCGGACGTGCCAAACGCCGGGTCGCCACCGGCCGAGACACTCTCCGGAGCCGCTAAGCTCGGAGCAGCAAGGTCCTGTGGAGCAGTTAGGAGTGCTCGCCACCCTGTCAAGGTGGAGGCCGCGGGTTCAAATCCCGTCAGGACCGCCAGACGCGCCGACGCGCGTCCTGGGCAGGTAGCTCAGTCGGTACGAGCGTCCGCCTGAAAAGCGGAAGGTCGGCGGTTCGACCCCGCCCCTGCCCACCACAGATGACCAGCCAAAAGGCCCGGAACCAATCATGGTTCCGGGCCTTTTGACGGCAACCCTGACGGCAACGTCCCCTCATGACGGCTTCCATCGGCCTAGCGGACGGCCACTCTCGACGAAGTCCCGATACTCATCGAACAGGACGCCTTGGTTCACCCACCGACCGCTGTCGGCGTCCAACTCCCGTTCGGCAAGAGCGATGGCGGCTTCCGCCGTCTCAGCCTCACCCACGGTTCTGGCACCGTCTACGTCGTCGTCCGCCTTATAGAAGGCTGGGAACTCATCGACCGGCAGCCACTCACACTCTTCAACGACGAACCCCCGCACGACGAACCCCCGGAAACGCTTCGCCGGCGAGATGCAGCACCAACGAAGTCCGCGCCGTCCCTCGTCCTCAAAGGCTTCAAGAAGTTGCTCCACCTCCCGGCCGCGCCGAAGAGCACCAGCAGCAAAGGTTTTCGTCAGGTAGCGCACGAGATCACCCTACGAGTCTTCCGGGACGACCAAGAGGCCCAGACAACGAGTCTGGGCCTCTTGAGTGAGCGGACGTCAGCCGAACGCATCCCCAAGCTTGCGGAGCGCCGCGCGCTTGTCGTCGAGGGATGTGTGAGCGTAGATCGTCATGGTCACTTCGATGTCGCTGTGCCCGACGATGTCGCGGACGACGTTGGGCGCGATGCCCAGGTGGAGCAGCAGCGAGACGCAGGTGTGCCGCATGTCGTGGAACCGCATCCCCTCCAGGCCGGCGGCGGCACGGACACGGCCCCAGCTACGGCGAAGATTCTCCGGCTCCATGGGCGTCCCACGCCGGGGCGGGAAGACGAGGCCGTAGTCCTTGCCAGGCGTTCGCCCGTTCGGTCGCCTGCCTCACCTTGTGTTCGCACACAGCCGTGATGCAGACGGGAGGCAGCGGGATGGTTCGCTCGAAGTCGTCTGTCTCGGGACGGACGAACCGTAGCGCTCCCCCGGCCCGTTGGAGCGTCTGGACGACTTCCAGCGTGGCCGACTCGACACCGGACCAGCGCACTGGCCGCACGGGTCGCCGTCGAGGGTTCCACCCTCCTCGCCGCAAGCCCCGCAACCTGCGAGCCGCACGTCTTCCAGGGCAGGCCGAACAACTCGCCGGGCCGCTGACCGAGACAGTTCCCCTTGAATACAAGTACATCAATCGCGAGCCGGGCTACACAAAGCCAGAAACGCATTGGCGCCCGCCAAGGAGGGAACATGCCCAGGGTATTTAACCTTGCGCATCACGCTGACCCATCTCGCCAGATCCATAGCGGAGCAGATCGCAGTGTCTAGTGGCGCGCCAATTCAGTAACGGCGGGTTACTGCAAGGGTGTAGGTATCTGACGCGGCCGCCGAGGCTCGTGTGAGCGCATCGATCTGCTGGCTCGCGTGGCGATCTCGTGCGCCGACGCGATGGCTGAGGACCGGGATGATCGCCGTGCTTGACCTGGCGGCGAAAGCGGGGTGATCGCTGCTGCGGGGCTTCTGGTGGTCTGACCGTGGACGGCCTCCCTTTGCCCTGACTTCCTGCAGGTCAGCCCGCGGGTTGGGTGGTCAGGCGTAAAGCAGCCGTCGTTGTTGGTCAGGATTCCGTCGCGTGGTGGGGCAGCCGGGTTCGCCGAACCTGCCCGGGGTAATGATCGCCGCGGTCCGTCCAGAACGGCTGATTGATTCAAGGGAGATCTGAATGCGAAGAACCCTGAGTATGCTCGTGGCCGCCCTTGCCTTGTTGGCGGGAATGGCCCCGGTCAGTCCCGCGTCCGCCGGAACCCCGAACCACGCCGACGAATCGGGCCGGCACACCCGGTTCACCCAGACCAACCTGGTCTCCGACATCCCAGGACGGGCTCCTCTTCAGGACCCCAAGCTCGTCAACCCGTGGGGCCTGGCGCTCGGCCCGACCGGGCCGCTGTGGGTCGCCAACAACGGCACCGGCGTCGCCACCGTGTACGCCGGCGGGGCGAGAGGCGTGACGAAGCAGCCACTGGAGGTCAGCATCGAGGGCGGCGCGCCCACCGGAGAGGTCTTCAACGACACCCGCGAGTTCGTGGTGAAGGGCGCGCCGGCCACCTTCATCTTCAGCAGCGAGAGCGGCGCGATCACCGCATGGAACCGCAACACGGGAACCACCGCGGTCCGCGTGGCGGGCGCGCCCGGCGCCATCTACAAGGGACTGGCGCTGCTGCACACCCGCCATGGGGCGTTCCTGCTGGCGACCGACTTCCACAACGGGCGCATCGACGTCTTCGACGGTAGGTTCCGGCGGCTCAGGCTGCCCAGCGGGCGCTTCCATGACCCGTCGATCCCGCGCGGCTTCGCGCCGTTCAACGTCGCCGTCCTCGGCGACTCCGTGTTCGTCACCTACGCCAAGCAGGATGCGGACGCCGAGGACGACGTCCCCGGCCCCGGGCTCGGCTTCGTGGTGAAGTACCGGCAGTTCGGCCGCGTCCATCACCGCTTCGCCTCGCGCGGTCCGCTGAACGCGCCGTGGGGCCTGGTGATCGCGCCCCGATCGTTCGGCGACTTCGCCGGAGACGTCCTCGTCGGCAACTTCGGCGACGGACGGATCAACGCCTTCACCCCGCGTGGCCGTTTCAAGGGCGCGCTGCGCCGACCCGACGGCCGCCCGATCGAGATCGACGGCCTGTGGGCACTCGTCCGCGGGACGCGGACCACCGGCGGCACCGACGCCGTCTGGTTCTCGTCCGGCCCGGACGACGAGACTCACGGCCTCGTCGGCCTACTCCGTAAGGCCCGGAAGCACTGAGCACGGGCGTGACCAGCGGCCGGGACCCGGCCGCTGGTCCGTCTCCCTTTTCGAGCCTCATCCTCGGAGGTGCTCCACGTCTCGGCGTGCGAACGCATCCCCCGACTTCCGGAGCACTTCGCGCTGGTCGTCGAAGGACGTGTGCGCGTTGTCCGAGTCTGCTTCATCCGAAGGGTCACGCGGTCACTGCCTAACTCCAGACTGGCCCCGGCCGAGAGCGGCTCGACTCTGGTGACGTGGAAGCAGTACGCGTCCGGCTCGCTGGGGCCCCTCGGTTCGACCGGCTGGTTGCTGGAGTGTTGATGCCGATGGGGATTCGGACGTTACATATGGGATATTTTGCATTCATCTGCGTGTGAGTGAATTGGGATAGTTATACTCCTGCACTGTGCTCCCGGAGTTCGCCGCGCTCCTCAATAGCGTGATGATAGTGATCATCGGGCTGGCGAGAATGAAGGACGCCGGCTTCATCGGGCCGCGGTTCGGTCGTATGACCGTGGCGGCGCTCGGCGCGTTCGTCATCCAGTGGGATCTCACGACCCCTGAGGAGTCTGTCCATCCGTGGGTCAAGCCGGCCGTGCACACGCTGCTGGTGTTCGGGGGCCTGGCCAATCTCCTGGCCGAGAATCGGCTCTCCCGCAGGCAGCGCCAGCACCCTTCGCTCGACCTCGACCGGGCCGTGGATTCGCATGGCCATGGGCTTCAACTGCTGCGGCGATTCGACCGGAGCGGCGATGTGGCGGCGCTGTCCCGCGGGATCGACTCGCTGCGGACGGCCCTGGAGGCCAGTCCAGGGGAGGCTACGCGGACCCAATACGCCGCCAATCTCGTCATGGCGCTGCGGGGCAGGTATCAGCGGCTTCGCGACGTCGCCGACTTGGACGAGGCCGTGGAGGTCGGCCGGCGGGCGGCGCGCAACGAGCCGGCGAACGATGTGCGCCGCGCGGCGCTGCTGTCCCAACTCGGCAGTGCGCTCCGGGTGCGGTACGACCATTTCGGCGACTTCGCGGATCTGGAGGAGGCGCTGGCGACCGTGCGGAAGGCGGTGGCGATCGTGCCCGTTCAGTTCGGGGCCGATCGTCTCCTGTGCCTCAGGGAGTTGAGCGCCGTCCTGCGAAGCCGGTACGAGCGCACGCAGGAAATGGCGGATCTCGATGAGGCGATCGAGACGCTGGGAAAGGTGCTGCTCATCACCGAGTCGGGAGACCGCCCCTTCGTACGGGTCATGGACTTGACGACCCTGTGCTTCCTGCTGGTCCAGCGGTTCGCTGGGACGAAGCAGCCGTCCGACCTCGATCGCGCGCTCGACCTGGGGCGGCAGGCCGCGGAGCGCGTGCCTCGGACCTCGCGGCTTTACACGACCTGCCAGAACAATTTCGCCTTGGCGCTGCGCACCCGCTACGAGCACACGCAGGACGTCGCGAATCTCGAAGAGGCCGTCGAGCTGGCTCGGCGGGCGGTGGACGGAACGCCGGAGGACGATCCCGAACGGGCCGTCCACCTGCTTAATCTCGCGCGTGCACTGCACCATCGGCATCGGCGCGGCGGCGACCATGCCGAATTGGCGCGGGCGTGCGCGCTGGCTCGGGAGGCGACGGCCAATCCGGCGACCGACCTTTCCACGCGGGTGGTGGCCGGGCTGGTCTGGAGTGACCTCGCCGCCGCAGCCGAGCGGTATGCGGACGCGGTGGAGGCGTTCGAGGGCGTCATCGAACTGCTTCCCCAGGTGGCGTCGCGGGAGTTGCGCCGCGCCGACCAGGAGTACCGGCTCGGCCAGTGGACCGGAATCGCGGTGACGGCCGCCGCCTGCGCCATTGCCGCAGGGCGGCCCGAGAAGGCCGTGACGCTGCTGGAGCGGGGACGCGGCGTACTGCTGTCGCGGGCGCTCGGCGTCCGCCCCGACCTCTCGGCATTGCGCGCCCGTAATCCGGCCTTGGCGGACGAATTCACGGAGCTGCGCACCATGCTGGAGGGTTCCTACGAGCCCCCGCTCACTCAGGAATTCGAAGCGGAGGCCACCGGGCTCAGGCGGGAACAGGAGCGCAAGGAGCGGCGCGCATTGATCGCGCGTTGGGATTCCCTGCTGGAGGAGATCCGGCGGGAAGAGGGGTTCGCGGACTTCGCTCGGGAGCCGACTCTCCGCGAGATGCTCGCCCAGACCCGGGAGGGCCCGCTGGTGTTCCTCAACGTCAGTGAGCAGCGGTCGGACGCCGTCATCCTGGACGCCGAAGGGGTGCGGACACTCGAACTGAACGGCGTCACACCGGGTCTCGTGAACGAGCAGACCGCCGTCCTGCTGGACGCAGTGCGGCCGGAGGCGATGCTCGACCAGGGCGAGCAGGAGCGCTTCGCCGATGTGCTGGCATGGTTGTGGGACGCGCTGGTCGAGCCCGTCGTGAACGTCCTGGACCTGTCCAGGCGGGGAAGCGACTGGCCGCGTGTGTGGTGGGTTCCGACCGGGCCACTGGCCATGCTGCCGATCCACGCCGCCGGGCACCATGGCGCGGGCGGCCGGGCCGATCCTCCGGCATTGCTGGATCGGGCGATCTCCTCGTACGCGCCTACTTTGCGCGCGCTCGTGGACGCGCGCGCCCGGCGCCGTCCGGGCGGGAAGCCGCGCCCTCTCGCCGTGGCCATGTCGAAGACGTCCGGCGAGGCTCCGCTGGAGCACGCGCGTGCCGAAGCCGATGAGCTTCGCCGCCTTTTCCCCGCCACGCGCATCCTGGCCGACGACAAGGCGTACTCCAGAGCCGTGCTGGACGCGCTGCGTCACCGGACATGGGCGCATTTCGCCTGCCACGCGGTAACGGATGTGGAATCACCGACCCGTGGACGGTTGCTGCTGCACGACCACCAGCGGCGGCCGCTGTCCGTGGCCGACGTGTCCCGGCTGGACCTCCGCAGGGCGGAGCTGGCCTATCTGTCGTGCTGCGACACCGCCCGTCCCGGCACGCGGCTGCATGACGAGGCGATACATCTCGCGTCGTCGTTCCAGATCGCCGGCTTCGCGCATGTCATCGCGGCGCTGTGGCCCCTGCGCGACCGGGTCGCGCTCGAATTCGCCGGGCAGATCTATGAGGGGCTTCGCGGATCAGTCCGGAATGGGGGCCGGACGGACGCGGCGGCCGCCGTTCACCAGGCGACCCGCAGAGCGCGCGAAATGTATCCGAACTTCCCGGCCCTGTGGGCAGGTCATGTTCACGTCGGGCCCTGAGCCCGTCCCGCCGGATCCGCGGAGCCGCCGGAGGCGGCCGGCGCCTGGTTCGGCGGCGACGCGGCGGCGGGCCCTTCCGGAGCCTCGGCCGGTTCGCCGACACCGTCGCGCGGGGCATGGCCGCGCACCAGGTCGGGGTTCGCCAGCAGTTCCTTCTCGTGCGGCGTCAGTTCCGGCATGCCCTCTCCTTCACGATGCCGACCCGGGCGGATCGATCAACTCGACCACATCGACGTCGGCCGCACGGACATGAAGGCCCGCGGTGCCGGCGACGCGATCGGCGAAGCTTCCGTCCGGTTTCATTCTCCACGCAGATTCCAGGTACATTTCCGCGGGCTCGGGATAGGACGTCGCATAGGACTTCGAGCCGTACCATCCGCCCACCCAGGAACCGTCCTTCAGCCGGGCGCGGACAAAGCAGGAACCGCGGTGGCGGAACATGTGGTCCCATGCGGTTGCTCCGGCGTCGTACCGGGTCGGCAGCCGGCGCCGCTGCCACGCCGAAACCGCGAATGCCGCCACCGCCGGAACGGCGACGAAGAGGAGCAGTGCCAGCAGGCCGATCAGGCGCGGATGCTGGACCAGGCCGTCCCAGCCCTTCTCCTTGCCGCCGCGCGCCAGGCGGATCAGAGCCGGGCCCGCCACGATCGCATAAAGCGCGTCCAGCACGATGGACGCGAGCAGCGCACGGAGTATCCGCTCCCCCATGTTGCGCTCGCCGGCGACGGGACCGCGCATGCGTTCCCGCAGGAACTGGTAGGTGACCCCGGGCACGACGAAAAGCACGAGCAGGACCGCTTGGACGACGGTGGAAGGAGCCTGCCCCATCAGGAAAGGCCCGTCAGGTCGTCCGACTTATAGGCAGGGCGCTTGGCGCGCCGCCACCCGCGCACGGCCAGCGCGATCAGCACGACCGTGCCGGCGAGCCCGGCGGACGCCACCTCCGTCCGCGCGGTGGCGACCCATTCGGCGATGTCCTCGTGCTTCCAAAGCCCGATGGCACCGCAGGCGATCCAGAGGAGGGAGACCATCTGGTTCTCGCTGCCCGTGGCGATTTCGGCCAGGATCAGCAGCCCACCGCTGAGACACAGCAGCGCGGCCTCCAGCGGCCTGGACACCGCACCCCCCATCAGCAGCCCCTCGCCGACCGCCACGAACGCGATGGCGACCGACATCCGCAGACCGTACTTTCCCGTCCTGGGCAGGAACAACGCCACCGGAATGATCATGAAGATCGCGATGTACGCCACCCTGTCCGCGGGCATCGGAACCTCGCCTCCATGAAGCCGCCGAGACCGAGCATAGCGACTCCGCGCAGATGATCACCGTGCTTTGATTACTCCCTTCCCAGCACCGCCCGCCTGCCTGACCGGCGTCCTGCCGGTCAAAACAAAGGGCTCCCGAATGATCGCGATAGGCAGCACGACATATGCTCGAACTCTCCCTCGCATCATGCACTGCCTGCCCCGTCCATCATTATTCGGCATGTGGCACGCTTGCGAGCGTGTCCCAGATTGATCTACCTGCAGTGAAGCTGCTTCAAGACATGGCGTGCTCGTTGAACGTTGTCATCGACCTCGAAGTCGAGGAGCTAACTCCCGGGCTCTTCGCCGTTGAGGTCAGTGACGCCCGTGGGGAAGGCGCCCCTATCACCATGCACACCTCCGGAGACGGCAGTGTCATGTTGATAGTGGGAGACGGCGGAGGGTCCGGCCCGGAGTTCGGTTCCGGTGGCAAATCCGTGGAGCGGCTTCGGGTAGCGCTCCATGGGCTGTTCACGGGCAGGACTCTGGTAGAGAACTACGGACGAGGCAAGAAGGTCCGGGTTTGGGACCATGACGGCACGCAGGTCCTGGCTTACAACGAGCAGCGAGGTTTCGCCAGGCGAGGGCGGTTGCTGCAACGTGCCGTCTACCCGGGCTATTCGCAGGTTGGGGGATCGTGACCGGGGACGAAGTACAGGCGCTCAGTGCCTTGTGGCGGACGCGGTGGGGTGGGTCGCCGATCGCCAACGAGTTGCCGGCTCGGCATGCCGAACGGTGGGTCAGGTTTCACAGCCTTCCGGAGTCCAAGCGGTATGCCGAGACTGAAGAGGAGTACGGCGTCGTCCTCCGTCGACACCGCTGCGTCCTTGCCGAACTCGGGGCTCGGCAGGGGCTCTATGTGATCGCCGGATACTTCGCCGACGCGCGCGCTGGTGCCTCGCCAGATCCTCGTGTCCATCCTGGCGCGGTTCCGTGGCTGACGATCGAGCCGAGTGAACGCTCCTACTTCGAGATACCGCTGACGCTCTGGGTCGGCAGGGGGTCCTTCGACGGGCCCGGCCTGGATGCGCTGCTGCGACGCGTGGCCGACGACGATCTCGGCAACGCGATCATCGCCCCTCCAGACCTGAAATGGCTTTATCACCCCTATGACGGCGGCGCCGATGTCATCGCCCCGACCGTCCAGGACCGGGATGCCTTGAGGCGTCGGCATGCGGATTGGCTGTCCGCGCACCCGTCGGGCCTCTAGGCATCGCCCGGACCGCGCGGGCATGCCGATCGATCGGGAGGGCAGAATGGCGGGCATGACGCGGACTGTGAACCTGCCCGGTGGCGCCGCACTGCCGTTGATCGGCTTCGGGACCTGGGAGCTCGACCACCAGACGGCGTACGAGTCGGTACGGGCGGCGCTCGACGTCGGCTACCGGCACATCGACACCGCGACGCTCTACCGGAACGAGGCGGACGTCGGCAGGGCCGTGAAGGACGGCGGCGTCGACCGCGAGCAGGTGTTCATCACCACCAAGCTGCGGCCGAAGGACGCGCGGAAGGCCCGCGCCACGCTGGAGTCGAGCCTCCGGCTGCTCGGCACCGACTACGTCGATCTGTGGCTGATCCACTGGCCGACCGGGCCGGACGAGCTCGTCCCGACGTGGCGGGAGCTGCTGGCGGCGCGGGACGCGGGGCTGGTCCGCACGGTCGGGGTCAGCAACTACAGCCCGGCGCAGATCGACGAGCTGACCGAGGCCACCGGGGAGCAGCCGGCGGTCAACCAGATCCCGTGGAGTCCGGCGCAGCACGACCCGGCCCTGCTGGACGAGCACCGGCGCCGGGGCATCGTGGTCGAGGGCTACAGCGGCCTGAAGAACACCGATCTGCGCGATCCGGTCCTCACCGGGATCGCGGAGCGGCTCGGGGTCACGCCCGCCCAGGTGGTCCTGCGGTGGCATCTGGAGCACGAGATCGTCATTCTTCCGAGGTCGTCGCGCCGGGAGCGGATCGCCGCGAACTTCGACCTGGAGGGGTTCGACCTCACCGCGGAGGACGTCGCCGCGATCGACGCCCTCACCCGGGCCGGCTGACCGGTGTTCTCCCCCCGGGGCCCGTCCGCGCGCGAGCTGGCGGTCCAGGCCCTCTCTTCGGTGGAGCACGGCTACGACCTGCTCGCCCCGAAGTTCGATCACACGCCGTTCCGGACGCCCGGCGGCATCCTTGACGCGACCGCCGAGGCGCTGCGTCCGCTCGGGCCGTTCGGCGAGGGGCTGGACGTGTGCTGCGGCACGGGCGCGGGGATGGGCGTGCTCCGGCCCCTGTGCCGGGGGCGGGTCACCGGTGTCGATTTCAGCGCCGGCATGCTCGCGCAGGCGCGGAAGGCGCACCCGGACGCCGAGTGGGTGCGGGCGGACGCGCGGGCGCTGCCGTTCGCCGGGGGCTTCGACCTCGCGGTGACCTTCGGGGCGCTCGGGCATCTGCTGCCCGCCGAGCGGCCCGCCGTCTTCGCCGGGGTGCACCGCGCGCTGCGGCCCGGCGGGCTCTTCGCCTTCCCGATCGGCGCGCCGCCGCCCTTCACGTCCGGCTGGTACTGGGCGCTGCTCGGGTTCGATGTGGCCATGCGGGTCCGGAACGCCGTGTGGCGTCCGCCGTTCGTCATGTACTACCGCACCTGCCCCCTGGGTGCGGTGAGCGACGACCTGGCGGCGGCCGGGTTCGACGTGACGACGGCGCCCTTGCCGTCTGTGGGCCGGCGGAAGGACGGCAGCCCGCGCTACCGGGTCGTCCTCGCCCGCAAACCTTGAGACACCGTCCGTCAGGCGCCGCACCGGATGGTGCGGCGTCTGATCGGGCGGCTGCCCGGCCGCGGCGTCTCAGGCGGCGCCGGCGGCTTCGGCGATCATCGCGGCCACAGCATCCGGCTGGGAGACCGCGAGCGCGTGGGACGCGCCGGTGACCTCCTCGGTGGCGCGCGCGTCCGCGCGGTCGGCCATGAAGTGCATCAGGGCCGCCGGGATGTTGCGGTCGTCGGAGCCGAACACGAACCAGGACGGGACGGTGCGCCAGGCCGGCTCGTCCACCGAGAGGCCCTCGGTCAGCGCGCGCTCGGTCACCGGACGCTGGGTCGCGCCCATCAGCGCGGCCTCGGCCGGGTCGACGTCGGCGCAGAACTGCTGGTGGAACTTCTCGTCGGCGATGCGGAGCTCGTTGCCGCCGCCGGAGAGCGGGTAGCCGTTCAGCGCGTCGCCGAGGGTGCTGCCCTCGAACTTGCCGGACAGCAGGAACGCGGTCTCCCCCGGCTCGGGCGCGAAGCCCGCCACGTAGACCAGGGAGCGGACGGCCGGGTTCCCGGACGCCGCCTCGGTGATGACCATGCCCCCGTAGGAGTGGCCGACGAGGATCACCGGGCGGCCGAGGCTCGCGATCACGTCGCGGACGTAGGCGGCGTCGCTGGGGATGCTGCGCAGCGGGTTGCCGACGGCGACGGCGTCCAGGCCGCGGTCGCGCAGGCGGCTGATGACGCCGTTCCAGCTCGCAGACTCAGCGAAGGCGCCGTGGACCAGGACGACGATGGGACGGTCGGTGCTCATGAGTCCGCCTTTCCGAGGACGTGCTTGAGGACGTCGATCGCCTGGGCCGTGGCGGCCCGGGTAGCGCGGGTGTCGCGCACGGGGTTGAGCATCATGAAGTCGTGCAGCGTGCCGTTGTAGCGGACGCTGGTGGTCGGGACGCCGGCCTCGGTGAGGCGGCGCGCGTACGCCTCACCCTCGTCCCGCAGCACGTCGTTCTCGTCGACGATCAGGAACGCGGGCGGGAGCCCGCGCAGGTCGTCGAGGGTGGCGCGCAGCGGGGACGCGGTGATCTCCGTCCGCTGGACGGGGTCGGGGCAGTAGGCGTCCCAGAACCACGCCATGGCCTTGGCGGTCAGGTGCGGGCCGTCGGCGAACTCGCGGTAGCTGGCGGTGTCCTGCCCCGCGTCCGTCACCGGGTAGTACATCGACTGGTGCACGAACGTGACGTCGCCGCGCCGCTTCGCCATGATCGCCAGCGCGGCGGTCATGTCGCCGCCGACCGAGTCGCCGGCGACGGCCAGCCGGGAGGCGTCGAGGCCCTCGCCGGCGCCGTGCTCGGTGATCCAGCGGGCGGTGGCGTACGCCTGCTCGATCGCGACGGGGTAGCGGGCCTCGGGCGACCGGTCGTACTCGACGAAGACGATCGCCGCGCCCGTGCCGACGGCGAGTTCGCGGACGAGCCGGTCGTGGGTGCCCGCGTTGCCCAGCACCCAGCCGCCGCCGTGCACGTAGAGGACGGCGGGCAGCATGCCGGACGCGCCGACGGGCTTGACGATCCGCACCCGCACGTCCCCGACCTCGGCCGGCACCGTGATCCACTTGTCGTCCACGTCGGGCTTGCGCACCGGCGCGGCCTGGACGTCGTCCAGGACCTTGCGGGCGGCGTCGACGTCCAGTTCGTACACGAACGGCGGCTTGGACACCGCCTCGGCGAACTCCCGGGCCGCCGGCTCCAATACGGGGTTGCTCATTGCGTCCTCGCTTCCTCAGTGGTCGATCCCTTCTCGACCACTGTCTCCGTGAGGGCGCTCCCGGGGACCAGGGTGAACTACTGGCCCCGACCCTGGGGCTAAGCCCTGCCGGTGGTGGGGGTGCGCTGGAGCTGCCTGCGCGAGGTGATGCCGAGCTTGCCGAAGGTTTTACGCAGGTGCCATTCGACGGTGCGGGGGCTGATGAACAGCCGGGCACCGATCTCCGGGTTGGTCAGCCCTTCCCGGACGAGCCGGACGATCTGCGCCTCCTGCGGTGTCAGTTCCCCGGCGGCCTCGGTGGCGCGCCTGCGGACGTGCTCGCCGGTGGCCTGCAGCTCGCTCGCGGCCCGTCCGGCGAAGCCCTCCATGCCCATGGCGGTGAACGACTCGTGGGCGGTGCGCAGCTGCTCCCGGGCCGCCCGCTGCCGCCGCGTGCGGCGCAGCCACTCGCCGTACAGCAGGTGGGCGCGGGCCAGCTCGCCGCGGACGCCGGCCCGGCCGAGCCGCTCGATCGCTTCGCGGTAGCGGTCCTCGGCGGCGGTGTCCTCGCTGAGCAGCGCCAGGGAGCGGGCGTGGACGCCGAGCGCCCAGTCGGTCCCGGCCGGAAGGGTCGCCTCGCCGAGCCGCCGGAGGGCGACCGCGGCGTCCGCGAACCGGTCGGTGCGGGCGGCCGCCTCGATGTACTCCACCAGCGCCCACGGCCCGGCGCCGACTGGCGCCAGGCGGTCCTCTGCGGCTTCGGGGACGGCGGCCAGCGCGTCGCCGTAGCGGCCGAGGCTGTTGCAGAGCAGGGCCTTCGCCCAGGCGCCGACGGTCAGCGCGTTCCCCTCGCCCCGGCGCCGCGCCTCCACCGCCACCCTCTTCATCAGCGCGGTGAACTCGGCCTCCCGGCCCTGCCAGGCGGTGACCAGCATGCTCCCGTAGGACGGGACGGGTATCCCGATCGCCTCGGACACCGTGGCGACCTCCTCGTCCAGCGCGGCCGCCGCCGTCAGCTCGCCGGCGAACACGTTCACGGCGATGTGCTGGGTCAGCGCGAGCGGAAGCGCGGCGGTCTGGCCGGACTCCCTGGCGAGGCGGACGTGCCGGGCGGCGAGCACCGCCCACGCCTCGTGGTCCCACAGCGTCGCGGCGGTCACGCCGCCCAGCCAGAGCCAGCGCAGGCCGTCCTCCTCGGCGAGGTCCGGGCCGCGGAAGACCTCCAGGGCGGGCCGCAGCGCCGGCAGCGCGGCGGCGAGGCCCTCGCCGATCCGCAGCGCCAGGCCGTCCAGCAGCAGGTCGGCCGGGCGCGGATCGCCGGGCGGCGGCGGGGCGGACCGAGCCGCCGCGGCCGTCTCCGGTTGCCCGGCCCCGTCGGCGAGCGGCCCCGCGAACAGCGCCGCGCTGATCGCCTCCAGGTAGGTGTCGCGCGCCATGGCCGCCGAGTGCGGGGTGAGCCGCCGGGCCGCGCGCAGCAGCAGGCCGGGCGCGTCGCGGCCCCGGTCGACGGCGAAGGCGATCTCGGCGCGCAGCAGGTCGACCTCGCCGCGCAGCCGCCGGTCCGGCGTCAGCGCCTCGGCGACCGACAGCAGCCGCAGCGCCGTGTCGGGCGTGCCCGCCCGGTGCGCGGCCCACGCGGCGGCGAGGGCCCGCTCCTGCCGCCGGACGGGGTCGGGCGTCAGCTCCACCGCGCGGGCGAGGAACGCCGCCGCGGCCGCCAGCCCGCCGCGGTCCCGCGCGCGGCCCGCGGAGCTCTCCAGCTCGGCCGCGACGCCCTCCTCCGGGGCCCGCGCGCCCTGCGCCGCGTGCCAGGCGCGGCGGTCGGGGTCGGTCTCCGCGTCGGTGACCTCGGCGAGGACGCGGTGCACGCGGCGGCGGTCCTCCGCCGTCGCGGCCCAGTACACGGCGGAGCGGACGAGCGGATGGTGGAACCGGACCCGGTCGGCGATCTCGACCAGCCCGGCCGCGGCGGCGGGCGTCGCCGCCGCCAGGCCGATGCCGAGCCGGTCGGCGGCCCGCCACAGCAGCACCGGCTCGCCGCCGGGCTCGGCCGCCGCGACGAGCAGCAGCAGCCGCGCCGCGGGCGGGAGCCCCGCGACGCGCCGCTCGTAGATCTCCTGGATGCGGCCGGCGAGGCCCGCCGCGCTCGGCACGCCGAACCCGCCCGCCAGCTCGGCGGGGGCGAACTCCTTCGGCAGCTCCAGCAGCGCCAGCGGGTTGCCGCGCGCCTCGGCGACGACCCGGTCCAGCACCTGCTCGTCCCAGGGCCCGGTGACGGCGGAGCGCAGCAGCGCCCGCGCCTCCTCGTCGGGCAGGCCGCCGATCGCCATCTCCGGCACACCGGCCAGTTCGGGCATGCCGGCCGGCTCCGGCGCCCCGTCCGGCTCGCGGACGGCGAAGGCCATCGCGACCGACTCCGCCTGCAGCCGGCGGGCGGCGAACGCCAGCGCCTGCACCGAGGCCCGGTCCAGCCACTGCGCGTCGTCGACCGCGCAGAGCAGCGGCTGCTCGCGGGCGGCGTCGGCGAGCAGGCCGAGGACGGCGAGGCCGACGAGGAACCGGTCGGGCGCGCGCCCGGTGCTCAGCCCGAGCGCGGCGCGCAGCGCGTCGCACTGCGGGTCGGGGAGCCGCTGGAACCGGTCCGCCATCGGCGCGCACAGCTGGTGCAGGCCGGCGAAGGCCAGCTCCATCTCGGACTGCACCCCGGTGATGCGCACGATCCGGAACCCGGGCGCCCGGTCGACCAGGTAGTCCAGCAGGGCGGTCTTGCCCACGCCCGTCTCGCCCAGCATCACCAGGGCGCGGCTCTCCCCGCCCCGGACGGCCTCCAGCAGCTCGTCGAGCGCCGTGCACTCGCCACGCCGGCCTCGCAACACCTGTCACCACCGCCACCTGGTCAGCCGGCCGCCTCCCGCCCCGCGGGCGGGGCGCCGCCGCCGGATCATGCCCCTGCCGTCAATCTACACTTACCTTGTGCACGAGGAAATAGTGTCATAGGCAATCGCCTGCTAGGCTCTGTACGTGAACAGTTCGCCGGGCGAGCCGGGCGAGGGGGACGACGCCGTCCGCCTCAACGAGATGGTGTGCTTCAACCTGCACGCGGCGTCCCGGGCCATGACGGCCGTGTACCGCCCCCTCCTCGAACCACTCGGGTTGACCTATCCCCAATACCTGGTCATGGCGACTTTGTGGGAATACGGTGACCTTCCCGTCGGCGAGCTCGTGGCGCGGCTCCAGCTCGACTACGGCACCATGACGCCGCTGCTGAAGCGGCTGGAGAAAAGGAAGCTGCTGCTCCGGGCGCGCAATCCCGACGACGAGCGCACGGTCATCGTGAGCCTGACGCCCGAGGGCGGCGCGATGCGGGAGCACGCGCCCGGCATCTACCAGGCGATCTGCGACATCTTCGGTTTCACCCCGGACCGGGCGCGGGCCGCACTGGACCTCCTCCAGTCGATCGTCGCCCGCGCCGACCGCGCACCGGGCGCACCGGGCTCACCAACCGCGTCCTAGCGCCCGTCTCGCCGGATCGCTCCAGCTCAGGCGCTGGTTGGGGCGCGACATACCCGGACGGTGCAGGGGCAGTAGTGGTTGGTGACATCGGCGCGAACCCCGCGGCCGTGGAAAAGGGCCGTCAGCGCCCTCGCGGACCGGCTCGGCGGGAGACGGCGGGCCCGCATCGTGGTGCTGCTCGCGTGCGTGCTCGCGCTGAACACGGCCGACACGGGGGTCGTCGGGGCGATCGTCCAGGAACTGCGCCGTTCCCTGCACATCGGCAACACCCAGGTCGGGATCCTCACGGCCGCGCCGGCGGCGGTCGGCGCGATCGCGACGCTGCCGGTCGGGCAGCTGACCGACCGGGTGCCGCGGGTGCCGCTGCTCGCGGGCAGCATCGCGCTGTGGAGCCTCGCGATGATCGTCGGCGGGCTGGCGAGCTCGTACGAGTGGCTGCTGGCGTCGCGGGTGGCGCTGGGCGCGGTGACGGCCACGGCGGGGCCCACGGTCGCGTCGCTGATCGGCGACCTGTTCCCGCCCGAGGAGCGGGCCGGGACGTGGGGGCGCATCCTGGCCGGTGAGCTGGTCGGGGTCGGGTTCGGGCTGATCGCGGGCGGCAACATCGCCGCGCTGCTGAACTGGCGGGTCGCGTTCTGGTTCGTCGCGGTGCTCGGGTTCGTGCTGGCCGTGCTGCTGTGGCGGATGCTGCCGGAGCCGCCGCGCGGCGCGCAGGCGTCCGCCGCCGGCCGGGGCGGCGCGGAGCCCGCCCAGCGGCAGGTGGCCCGGTCGGACGTGCGGCCGGACCCGCGGAGCGTCCTGGACGCCGACCCGGGGACCATGTCGCTGCTCCAGGCGGCACGGCACGTCCTGCGCATCCGCACGAACGTGACGATCATCGTGGCGTCCGCCATCGGCTACTTCTTCTTCGCGGGGCTGCGCACGTTCGCGATGGTGTTCGTGGAGGAGCGGTACTCGCTGAGCCGCGGCGAGCTGTCCGCGTTCATCCCGGTGATCGGGCTGGCCGCGCTCGGCGGAGTGCTCGCCGGCGGCCGGATCGCCGACCACCTGGTGCGCCGGGGCGTGGTCAGCGCGCGCGTCAACGTGCCCGGGGTGGCGTTCGCCGCGTCGGCGCTGCTGTTCCTGCCGGGCCTGCTGAGCGGCGAGGCGCTGGTCGCGCTGCCGCTGTTCACGCTCGCGGGCGCCGCGCTCGCCGCCGCGAACCCGCCGCTGGACGCGGTGCGGCTGGACGTCGTCCACTTCCGGCTGTGGGGCCGGGCGGAGGCGATCCGGACGATCGTCCGGATGTCGGCGGAGGCGGTGGCGCCCGTGCTGTTCGGCTGGCTGTCGGGCCGGCTGGACGACGGCCGGGACTCGGGGGTCGGCCTGGACCGCGCGTTCCTCCTGGCGCTGCTCCCCCTGCTGGTCAACGGGCTGCTGCTGGTGCGGGCGCGGCGCACCTACCCGCGGGACGTGGCGTCCGCGCTGGAGTCCGAGCGCCGCTTCGCCGACGGACCCGCGTAACACCGCGCGATCCGGCGTGCTCCGGAGTGAGCCCGCCGCGTCCGCGCGATTCTCATGGAGTTTTCAGATAGCGCAGGTAAACCAGGGCGCATGAGCGTGACACGTCGCGGTTTCCTTGCAGCGGGGCTGGTCGGAGGGGCCGCGCTCCTCAGCGGCGCCGGGGCGGGGCGCCCGCCGAAGGCGGCGGAGCCCGCGGCGCCGGACCGCTACCTCACCCTCCCCGACGTCCGGCCGCCCGGCCTGACTGCGCGGCGCCTCGGCCGGACCGCGGACGGCCTGCTGTTCCTCGCCCCGTTCCGCGGCACCGACGCCGCCGACGCCCTCATCGTCGACGACGCCGGCGAGCCGGTCTGGATCTACCGGTCGGAACTGCTGGTCACCGACGTCCGCGTGCAGGAGTACGAGGGCGCGCCCGTCCTCACCTTCTGGGAGGGCGAGCGCCGGACGGGCGGCCACGGCGCCGGCACCGGGGTGGTCCTCGGCGCCGACTACCGGCGCGTCGCCGAGGTCCAGGCCGGCGACGGGGTCTCCGGCGACCTGCACGAGTTCGCGCTCACCGACCGCGGAACGGCGCTGATCATCGCCTATCCGGAGGTGACCGCCGACCTGCGCCCGATCGGCGGCCCGCGCCGGGGCCGCGTCCTCGACGGGCGGGTCCAGGAGATCGACGTCCGCACGGGCGAGGTGCTGCTCGACTGGAGCGCGCTCGACCACATCGGCATCGCCGAGACCCGGACGCCGCTGACGAAGGACGCGAACGGCACGCCGGGCAAGGTGTTCGACCCGGTCCACGTCAACTCCGTGCAGGACGACGGCGACGCGCTGCTGATCTCGGCCCGCAACACCTGCGCGGTCTACTCGCTCGACCGGCGGACCGGCGCCGTCCGGTGGCGGCTCGGCGGGCGGCGCGGCGACTTCGCGTTCGGGGCGGGCGCCGCGTTCGCCTGGCAGCACGACGCCCGCCGGCAGCCGGACGGGACGATCACGCTGTTCGACAACCACATCACCGATGTCGGCGACGGCCCGTCGCGCGGCATCGTGCTCCAAGTCGACGAGGCGGGCCGGCGGGCGTCGCTCGTCCGCGAGTACGCCGACGGCACGACCTACGGGCAGTACATGGGCAACCTGCAGACGCTGCCGGACGGCAACGCGCTCGTCGGCTGGGGGTCGACTCCGGCGCTGACGGAGTTCGCCGCCGACGGGACGCCCGTCCTGGAGATCACCGGCATCGGCGACGGCTCGTACCGCGCCTACCGCGCCGCCTGGGAGGGACGGCCCGCCGACCGGCCCGCCGTCGCGGTGGCGCCGCTGCCGGGCGACCGGATGCGGGTCCACGCGAGCTGGAACGGCGCGACCGGGGTGGCCGCGTGGCGCTTCCGCACCGGCTCCGAGACCCGTCCCGTGGTGTCGCGGACGGTCGAGCGCACGGGCTTCGAGACCGCCGTGACGCTCGCGCGCTCCCCCAACGTCACCGCCGAGGCCCTGGACGCCGGCGGCACCGTCCTCGCCCGCTCCGAACCGCGCGTCGTCTAGGCGGCGGCACGCCGGTCAGTCGTGGTCGCGGGGCGGCGGGCTGTTGAGGGTGCGGTAGCGGTCGAGGATGCGCTCCAGCTCGCGCCGGTCGCGCTTGGTGGGACGGCCCGCGCCGCGCTCGCGGCGGCCGACCGGGATGAGCGCCTCGCGCGGCGGCGGGGGCGGGCTCTTGTCGATCAGGCACTCCTGCGCGACCGGCGCCCCGACCCGCTTGCGGACGATCTTCTGCACCACGACGACGCGCTCCCGCCCGTCGTGGCGGAGCCGCACCGTGTCGCCGGGCTTCACCGTCGTGGACGGCTTGGCGCGCTCGTCGTTCACGCGGACATGGCCCGCCCTGCACGCCGTCGTCGCCATCGAGCGGGTCTTCAGCAGCCGCACGGACCAGATCCACAGATCGACCCGCACGGACCCCTCTTCGCCCATGTGTCCATGATGTCACCCGGCCGCGTGTGCCCGGTTCTCGCCGATCCAGGCGTCGGCGCGCTCCCACTCCCGGTACAGCCAGTCGACGCGGGCGTCCCGGCCGTCGGGGACGTCCTCGGCGGGGATCCGCCACCAGCGGGCGTGGACGGGGGCGGTGAGCGGGATGCGCCGCCAGATGTCGCCGACCGCGGCCATGTCGTCGAGGCCGGTGTGCGCGACGAACACCACGTCGGCGTCCGGGGCGGCGTCGAGCGCGGCCAGCACGCCGCCGGGGCGGGGCGGCATCAGGTTGCGCATCGCGGCGGCGCGGACCGCCTCGTCCGTGCGGCGGAGCCGGGCCAGCCGCCGGATCGCGCGGCGCCGCCGCGCCGGGGAGAAGTTGCCGCCCTCCGGGAAGATCAGCAGCGCGTCGCGGGGGCCGAGCCCGGCGGCGAGCCGGCCGATGTCCTCGACGGCGCCGCCGCCGGGCGTGACGAAGACGTTCGGCATGCGGTTCGCGGCGATGTCGATGCACGGGTCGAGCTGGAGCTGCGCCTTCATGACCACGCGGGGCCGCCGCCGGTAGTCGGTCAGCAGGTGGTGGACGAGCAGCAGCGCGTCGCCCGGCCCGGCGTGCCGGCTGAGGACGATCAGCGGCCGGTCGCCGGGCGGCTCCGCCCCGCCGCCGGTGATCTCCACGCGCAGCCCGAGGTGCCGCCGGGCCGTCCCGTACAGGCCGGCGACGTAGCGGCGGATGACGTCGTAGTGCCGGTCGTCGCGGGTCCGGCGGCGGAGCCACAGCAGGCCGCACTCCAGCACGGCCGCCGACTCCCGGGTGCCCCAGGCGAGCGCGAACCACAGCAGCCGGCGCGCCCGCCGCCGGTCGCGCCCGATCAGCGAGGTCACCGCGAAGACGACCGGGAAAAGCACGACGACCAGCAGGGTCAGGGCGAACAGCAGCGGCGTGAGGAGGAGGCGGCGGACGGGGAGGGGAGGCATGTCATGCTCGTTCTTTGAGGTACTCCAAGGATGCCTGGTAGGCCCGTTCGATGTGAGCCCGTATCCCGGACACGTTCCTGTACCGCATCTGGGCGAGGTCGACGCCGGCCTTCCGCGGCGCCCCGCCCGCCGGCAGGACGTGCACGGCCAGCCCGTCCGGCAGGGTCGCCATCTCCTCGAAGAACCGGTGCCGGCGCGCGATCTCGAACGCGACCAGGCCGACCTCCCACGGGCGGCGCGGCGGCGGCAGGTCCCGCTCGATGCGCCCGACGTGCAGGACGTAGACCGTGGTCGCGCCGAGCATCACGGCCCGGCCGACCGGGATGCTGTGGACGAGCCCGCCGTCGAAGTAGTGCCGGTCCCCGATCCGGACGGGCGGCAGCAGGCCGGGCGCGGCGCAGGAGGCCAGCACGGCGGGCGGCAGCGGCCCGGACCTGAACCAGTGCGCCATCGCCGTCTCGATCCCCGCGGCGACGCACTGGAACGGGATCTCCAGCTCCTCGAACGTCCGGACGGGGAGCAGCTCGTCCAGCATGCGGCGCAGCGGCTCGTTGGAGTGCAGGTGGGTGCCGGAGCGGGCGAGCGTCCACAGCCGCGCCCACACCCGCGAGCCGAACACGTCGCGGACGGAGTCGTCCGACCACAGGGCGGTGAGGCGTTCGACGGCCGTGTCCGGCTCCGCCGCGACGAACACGCCGTTCAGCGCGCCGATGGACGTCCCGACGACGAGGTCCGGCCGGACGCCGGTCTCCGCCAGCGCCCGCAGCATGCCGACCTCGTGCGCGCCGAGGACGCCGCCGCCGCCGAGCACGAACGCGGTCCGCGGCTCCCGGTCCACTCGGGCCTCCCTTCCACGGAGGCAGCCTCTCCCGGGCGGTGCGCGATAAACGGCGCGGGACGAACAAAATGGGACGAGCCCACCGAAAACAGCAGGGCCGGCCGTCCAAGGGGTGGTGGACGGCCGGCCCTCGGCGGGGATGCCGGTCTGGTGGCTGCCGTGGATCAGTGGCGGCTGCCGTGGATCAGTGGTGGCGGATCAGTGGTGGCGCCCGGTGCGGAGGCCGTAGCCGTAGGGGAACAGCGGCCTGTACGCGCGGTCGCCGACGTTGATCGGCTCCTGGGCCTCGCTGCGCGGCCACGTCACCGGCAGGCGGCCGGTGAAGGGGCGCTTGCCGAACAGGACGTCCGCGACGCCCGCGCCCTCGCTGCCCGGCAGCCACGACATGACGAACGCGTCCATCGCGGACAGCTGGTCGGTGACGATCTGCGGCCGTCCCGCGACGTCGAGGACGACGCAGGTCCGGATCGCGGCGCACACCTTGTCGATGTTGGCCTTGTCGGCGTCCGACAGGTTCAGCGTGTGCCCGTTGCCGACGTCGCCGACGCCCTCCGCGTACGGGGTCTCGCCGACCACGACCACGCCGACGTCACTGCCGGACATGGGCGCCGACGCGTCCGCGCTGTAGGTGACGTGGGACGAGTTCTGCTTGATGCCGTCCAGGATCGTCGTGCCGGGGATGATGTCGCCGGACGACCCCTGCCAGGTGACCGTCCATCCGCCCGCCTGGTTGCCGATGTCGTCGGCGTTCACGCCCGCCACGTAGATCCGCTCGTTCTTGCGCAGCGGCAGCGCGTGCCCCGCGTTCTTCAGCAGGACCTGCGACTTCGCGACGGCCTCCCGCGCGACCGCCCGGTGCTGCGCCGAGCCGATCGTCGGGGCCAGGCTGCGGTCGGTGTACGGGTGCTCGAACAGCCCCATCTCGACCTTGGCGGTGAGGATGCGCCGCACGGCGTCGTCGATGCGCGCCATCGGCACGCGTCCCGCCTTCACCTCGGCGATCAGCGTCTGGACGAACTGCGGCGCGCTGTAGGGCTCCATGAACATGTCCATGCCGGCGTTGACGGCCGTCCGGACCTGCGTCGGGTAGTCGCCCGGGATCTGGTGGATCGCCTCCCAGTCGCTGATCAGGAACCCGTCGAAGCCGATCTTCTTCTTGAGGACGTCGGTGAGCAGCTCCTTGTGCGCGCTCATCTTGACCGGGTTGCCGACGCCGTCCTCCGTCCAGTCGACGCTGGAGAACGACGGCATGATGCTGCCGACGCCGTACTTGTGGACGGCGGTGACGTAGGGCGACAGGTCGATCTTCGCGAACGTCTTCCGGTCGGTGACGGTGACGCCCTGGTCGATCGTGTACGTCCCGCTGGTGGACGAGCCGAACACCGTGTCGCCGTCGCCCGCGAAGTGCTTCGCCGTCGCGAGGACGTGCCGGTTCGTGGCCATGTCGCTCTTGCGGCGGCCCTGGAAGCCCTCGATGGCGACCGCCATCTCCTTCACGAGCCGGGGGTCCTCGCCGAAGGACTCGTACGTCCGGCCCCAGCGGAGGTCGCGGCTGACGCAGACGCACGGCGCGAACACCCACTGCGGGCCGGTCGCCTTGGTCTCGACGGCCGTGATCTGCTCCGCCTCCTTGACGAGCCCGGGGTCGCGGGTCGCGCCCAGGCCGATGTTGTGCGGGAAGACCGTCGCGCCGACGAGGTTGTTGTGGCCGTGGACCGAGTCGATCCCGTACAGCAGCGGGATCTTCAGCCGGGTGGCGAGCGCCTTCGACTGGTAGGCGTCCACCATGTCCGCCCAGCCGGACGGGGTGTTGTCGGCCGGCACCGACCCGCCGCCCGAGAGCACCGAGCCGAGGGCCAGGGCGGTGATCTGGTCGCGGTCGCCGTCGATGGCGCCGCGCTCGGCCTGGGTCATCTGGCCGACCTTCTCCTCCAGCGTCATCCGGCCGAGCAGGTCGCTCACGCGGGCGGACGCGGAGAGGCGGGCGTCGAGGTAGGCCGGGGGCCCGCCGGCCCGCGCGGGCTGCGCCGCGATGGCGGACGGGAGGGCGGCGATGGTCGCGAGCGCGACCAGTGATCGCCCGATCCGGGTGGCGATGACGCGGCTGTGGGGGTGTCGCAAGTCGTCCCTCCTGGGTCGCTCCGAGGACGCCGCGCGGCCCGGCGGACCGCGCGCGGCCGGGCGCGGAGGTCGCGGCACGCCCGGATCGGCCACGACCTCCGCGCTCGGCGACGTCGTCTCCCAGGAACCTCCCCCGGCTCCCCTGTAGCTGTCAACAAACCTGCCTATTGGGCACCGGAGCCCCGTGAAAACTGGGAAAGAGGGGTTGACGGCCACTAAATTCACACGTTGAATCATGTGCCGAACAAAGCCGGTCGGACGGGCGGCGGCCGTGATCGCCACCGCCCCTCCCGCGCTGCCCGGCCGGCGCGGGCGCGGCCGCACCTTCCTCACCATGGCCACGTCCGGCCACCCGGGCCGCACGGCTCGCCGCCGCACCGCTCGCCGCCGAACGGCCGCCGCCGCGGCACGACGCACGCGAGCGCCCGGGCGGCTGGCGGGTGATCAGCCGGCCCGGACGCTCGCCATCCGGTGGTGGCGCGTGCCGTACTCGGGACCGAGTCGTCGCTCCGGCGGGGCGCGGCGGCGACGCGCCACCGTGCCCACCGCGGGCGGAGGGCTCACGTGGACGGGCGGCCGGTCCCCCGCTCGCCCTCGGTGCGGGGACCGTCGTCGCGGGTGACCTCGATGCGCTCCTTGCGGAGCTCGCCGCGCACCGTCTGCTCGTCCTGCACCTGCTCGGTGCGGACGTGGACGCGCTCGACCGGGACGGTCTCCTTGGCGATGACCGGGCGCTCCTCGTAGAGGATGATCTCGTGGTCGTCCTCGGCGATGGTGATCTTCGGGTTCGCCTCGCCGCCCACGATCGGCTCGCGGTCGATCCTGACCTCCTCGTGCGAGACCGGGATCGTGCGCTCGACCATCTCCGTGTCCACGTACTTGTGCACGTGGACGCGGCCGGCCTCGTGCCGCTCGGTCTCGATGCGCATCTGCTCCTCCGACCGGGTGATCTCGGTCATCGGGGCCTCCGCGCCCTCGCGCGCCGACTGCGGCGGCATGGTCTGCCCCCGGGCCTGCTGCTTCTCCCTGTCCCTGTCCGGCCGGACGGCCATCCCGGCGGCGCCCGCCGTGCCCGCGGCGCTGCCCGCCGGTGCGGCCGGACCGGCCGACTCGGTCGTGCCCGTCGTCCCCGTGTCGCCCGTCCCCGTGTCGGTCATGTCCGCCGTGCCGGTCTTGCTCTCGTCCGCCGTCCCGCGCTCGCCGGCCGTCCGGGACGCGTCCTCGCCCTCACGCCCCTCCCGGCGCCCGCCCGGGGGACGTACGCCGTAGTGGCGGTAGAGGTCAACGATCTGCGCGTGCGACAGGTGCTCGTCCGCGTCCACGTTCGGAGCGCCCTTGATGGTCTCCTTGTCGTACGGGACCTGCAGCATGTCCTGGTTCTTCCGCGCGCCGGACAGCGGGACGAAGCTCTCCCGCATGCCGAACCAGCCGGTGTGCACGGTCACCCACTCCGGGGAGCCGGAGTCGTCGTTGAGGTAGACCTGTTTGATCGTGCCGACCTTGGTCCCGTGGGTGTCGGTCACGCTCATGCCCATGAGTTCCCGCACCTGTGTCTGCGTCTGCACGTTGAACACCTCTGCTTCCTGAACGCTGCCGGGCGGACGGGGGAACTGCGGGGGGAGCCGGTACGGCACCCGCCTCGCGGCAACGGTGTTCTGTTTGATCCCGAGTTGCCGGATTACTCACGGCTTTTCCGTATGGGGACGCAATAAACACGTTTACACGATTATGGGGGATGATTTACCTACAGCTGGCAGACGCCACCGGAGAGCGGCGTCGGCATTTTCTCGATAAATGTCCATCGAGGCGGTCGGCACGGGCCACGCCAAGCCCCATCATGGTGATCATTTTAAAATGCGCCCGTTTCCCTTTCCCGCGCCCACGAAAGACTGCCAGAGCACGCTCTCGAACATCGGAGAAACTGCCATGCGCGACTTTCCACGGGCGACCCTGAGGACGGGGGCCGCGGTCGCCGCCGCCGCGACGCTCACCGGCACGGCCTTCACCGGCACGGGGCTCGCCGAGCCGGCGTCCACCGGCGCGCGGCACGCGCCCGCGTGGTGCAAGCCCGGCGGGACGCTGTCCGCCCGCACGATGCCGCAGCGGGTGCGGATCGCCGACTGCGACCTGCGCGGCCGTGCGGTGCGCGGCGCGAACGGGCTCACCGCGGTCGTCCCGTCCGACGGGACCTCGCTGGTCGCGCACGCGCTGCGCACCGACGGCGGCGCCGAACTGCGCATCCGGGTGGACGAGCGGGCCGGCCTGATCACCCTCGACACGCGCGGCGGGCGGGCGCCGCACGGCCGGCCGCGCGGCTTCCGGGCGCCCGCCGCGGCCTGCGCCGACGGCACCCACCGCGCCGAGCCCAGCAAGTGGCGGAAGGGCGCCGCCGTCCAGTGGCACTACTACGCGGGCGCGGCCGGGCTGTCCAGGGCGCCCATAGCGGCGGGCGTGTCCAACATGGCGAACGCCCGGACCGACTGCAACGGCGGCCGCTTCAGCCTGCTGCCGGACGTGGGCGAGAACTACGCCGGGCAGGCGAACCGGCCGCCGAACGTGACCGGCGCCGCCGCCTGCGGGAAGCGGGACCGCGTCAACACGTTCGGCTGGCTGTCCATGCAGGGCGCGGACAACGACGTCCTCGCCGCCACCTGCACCTGGTACCTCGGGTCGGCGACGGTCGAGACCGACATGGCGCTGCAGGTGCGGGGCAAGAAGTGGTGGACGGGCGGGACGTGCCCGGCGGGCGCCTACTCCGCCGAGGCGGTCGCCACGCACGAGGCCGGCCATGTCTTCGGCCTGGCCCACGTCGAGGGGATCGAGCACGAGAACCTCACGATGGCGCCGGCCCTCGCGTCCTGCGACCGCGGCCCCGCCACCCTCGGCAGGGGCGACTACAACGGGCTGATCGCCCTCTACGGCGGCCGCTGAACGGCGCGGAGACGCACCGCGCCGTCCAGCGTCCGGCCTTGGGTCGTGCGCTTCGGGGTCCCGGTCAGCGCTTCGACTGGAGCGTGCCCACGACGACGAGGCGGTGGGCGTCCGAGCCCTTCGGCGTGCAGGTGATGAGCGTGATGTACTGGCCGTTCGGCGCACTGGCCCGCTTGAACGGCACCGGCTCCAGGACGCGCATGTCGCGCGGCCTGATGACGCGCTTGGTGCGCACCTTGTACACGTAGGTCACGCGGCCCACGCGCAGGACGATCCGGTCACCGCGCCGCATCCGGTCGAGCTTGTTGAACGGGTGCAGCCAGGTCGTGCGGTGGCCGAGGAGCACCGTGTTGCCGTCGCGGCCCGGAAGCCCGGTCCCCGGGTAGTGCCCGACGCCGCGGCGCAGGATCGCCTGGCCGACGCCCTGCCGGACGGCCGCCTTCAGCCGCATCCGCTTGATCCGGATCTGCCCGATCAGCGCGCCCTTCTTCGGTCGCGCGCGGGCCACCGCCGACGCGGCGCGCGCGGGCGCTGCCTGAGCGGCCCCCTGAACCGGGGCCTGGGCCTGCGTCTGGGCCTGCGCGGGCATCTGGGAGACGCCCAGCACGGACGCGCCGCAGCACACGGCGACGGCCACCGCACCGAACGATTTTCGGTCGAGCATGGTTCGCCCCCAATCGGTCTGGAGTGCTTCTGCCATGGGGAAGGGACGGCACGTCTGCCGCCCCCTCTCCGCGCTTCACCGGGCGCGGATCGTCATCCGCGCCGGTCCGGGCTCAGTGCAGGGCCGGCGAGCCGGTCCGGAACGGCATCCCGCCGCCGGTCGGCAGGTTCGGCCCGACCTCCGTGGGCGGGACGTCCACGCCCGGCATCGCCCTCTTCAGCGTGTTGAGCACCCGCTTCACCGGGCCCAGACTGTCCCCGGAACCGGGGACGGGTCCCGCCATGCGGGAGTCGGCCGACCGCAGTGTCGAGGGCAGCTTCTTGTGCTTGACCGCCGGGCGGTGCTTGGACGGCTTGTACGGCTTGCAGTGCTTCTTGTGCTTCTTGTGCTTCTTGTGCTTTTTGTGCTTCTTCACGGGCGGCGTCCATTTCTCGCCCCCGTCCCCGACGAACGCGCCGCCCTCGCACTGGGCCTGGGAGATCCCGAAGACCGCGACCGAGTTCCCGCACACGCTGACGGGCGCGGTGATCGGCGCGAACACCTGGTTGCCGCCGAGGACGCTGAAGAAGCCCGAGGTCTGCATCTTCGGGTGGTTGCCGCCGTGCTTGACGAACGCGCCGCCCTTGCACTGCGCCTCGGAGATCCCGAAGACCGCGACCGAGTTCCCGCACACACTGACGGGCGCGGTGATCGGCGCGAACACCTGGTTGCCGCCGAGGACGCTGAACATGCCCGAGGTCTCCATGCCCCCGTGGCCGCCCCCGCCGTCCCAGCCGTCCCAGCCGCCTCCGCCGTCCCAGCCGCCGCCGCGCTGGGCGGGCTCGGCCGCCCGGTGGCCGCCGTGGTGCCCGTGGCCCCCGAACGAGACGCCGGCGCCGCCCTTGCACTGCGCCCGGCTCAGCCCGACGATCGCGAGCGAGTTGCCGCAGATGTCGAGCGGAAGGGTGATCGGCGCGAAGACCTGGTTCCCCCCGCCGATCGAGAGGATGCCCGAGGTCTGCATGTCGCCGCCCCCGCGGTACCGGGCCCCGGCGGCGCGCTCCGCCGGGGCCTGCGACGCGGCGGCCTCGGTGGCAGGGCCGCCGCCCGGCATGGTCGTGTCGGCGATGGCCGCGCCGGAGCCGAAGGCGGCCCCGATCGCGACGGCGCCCGCGGCCACCAGGGCCGCGCGGCTCGTGTTCCTTGCGCGCATGCGCATGCTGTTGCTCCTGTCTGTTGCATCGGTGGTGATCGCTGCGCGGCCCGCGGGGGCGGCGCAGCCCGGCGGCGGCCGTGCGCGGCCGTCGCTCATTGAGGAAAGATCGGTGGAGACCGGCTCAGCGGCCGGTTCGCGCCCGCGGGCCGGGTCCGGGAGCGCTCGTCAAGGGAGCGTCGGTCCGGGACCGCCCGTGCGGAGGCGCCCGTGCGGAGGCGCCGGTGCGGGAGTGCTAGTCGGGGACGACGGACGGGCCGCCGGGCGCGGCCACGTCGGTCAGCGCCGTGCGGTGGAACGTGCTCGCGTCCACGGCCGGCGGTGCCGCGGGAGTGCGGCGGTTCGGCAGGTCGGCGACCGGGATGAGCGGGTGCCCGCTCGTCGAGCCGCCGCCCGAGGGGGCGTCGGGCGCGGGCGCCACGGGCGCGTGCGCGGGAGCCTCCTGGTCGGTGCGGCAGCCCATGCAGCCGTCGGCCGCCCGGTACGAGGACGCGCCCGGGGCGGCGGTGTACCCGGCCGTGCGGGCCGCAGCGTGCGGGGAGGCGGTGCGCCCGTCCGGCTGCTCGGCCGACCGCGCCGGCTCGTCGGCGGCCGGCCGCGGGGCGGGCCGCCGGTCGGTGACCCGGTGCACGAACTCCTTGACGGGACGCCGCGGCCGCATGTCCGGGAGCCGGAGGCGCGGCACCCCGGCCTCGTCGGCGAGCTCGCGCACCTGCCGGACGACCTTGTCCTTGTCGTCGAACAGGTCGTGCCGCCGTGCCCCGACGTACCGCACCGGGTGGTCGCCGGCCTCGCGCACGTCCTCGGCCATCGCGCGCCAGCCGGGCCGGGACGTGAAGTGCCGGACCGTGGCGTACCCCGCGTCGTCCGCCCGCACGGCGGCCTGCCGCGCAGGCGGCTCGGCCGCCTCGGCGGCGCCGGACAGCGCGGAGAGCGCGATCCAGCCGGCGAACGCGAGGCCGGCGATGGCGGCGAGGCGCAGGAGAGCGGGCAGGAGAGCATGCCGCGGCCGACCCTGCGGGCGAATCGCCCCGCACTGGATCGGTACGGAATGCATTGCCGGTTCCCCTTGTCGCCGGATCGAGGTTCGCCTGAAAGTAACACCGGAGCCGATGGCCGTGCGGAGCCGCCGTCATTTTCCACGGCGTGTCCCGGGATCATTTACCGAGCCATGAATTCGCCTTTTACCGGACCCGGCTTTCCGGCCGATCGACGCCCGCTTTGCCGGTTTTTGCCGGGGCTCGCCTTTACCGCCGCTCTCCGCCCTCCACGTCCGGGAGAAGCATGGCGCCCGGTATCGGGTGCGCTACAGTCGGTGAACGGTCGGTTACGAGATCGCTCCCCGAGGAGTTCCCATGTTCGACCCCTCGTCCACGATCGGCCGCCTCGGCCCGCTGCTGCGGCGCCGCCAGCCGCGCCGCCGGGCGCACCGCTTCGTCACCCGCGCCGACTTCGACCGCGTCGCGCTCGCCGCCGTCCCCGCCGCTCAGAGCCCCGGCGCCCACCGCGTGCGTTCGCTCGCCTGGACGCTCTACTGGCGCTGCCAATGGGCGCTCGCCACCGCCAGAGCCGACCGCGCCCGCCGCCGCGCCCGCCCGGCGGGCCACTGACGGCGCGGCCCGCGAACCGGGTGCGGAAAGGCACCACCACCGGTGGAAGATCCTCAACCCGGGCACGTCCCCGCGCTGTGAGGGCGGAGGTGTGGAAGCGCCCGCCTCCAGGAGGGTGGTGGTGCTCCTGGAGGCGGGCGGGTCCTCGGGGGTCAGCGGTGGGGCGTGTCCGATTCGAGGACGTCCGGCCGGCGGCTCGCGGGCGGGAGCACGCGCGGGGCCCGGCGGACGATGTGCCGCGAGATGCGGCCCGCGGTGAAGGCGGCGCCGTGGACGAAGCGCATGACCGGGCCGAACGTCGGGGCCGCGGCCAGGCCCGCGAAGTAGAGGCCCGGCAGGGACGCCTCGAAGTCGCGGCTGAGGACCGGGGCGCCGAAGCGGGTGGCGACGGCGCCGCGCAGCGCCGGGGCGAGCATGCCGAGGCGTCCGACGTCGGGGACGAACCCGGTGGCGGCGATGACGTGCTCGACCTCGGTGACCACCCGGCGGCCGGTGCGGTCGAGGGTGGTGAGCGCGATGCCGTCCTCCTGCTCCACCGCCTTCGCGAGGCGGTGGCCCGTCGAGACGCGGACCCGGTCGTCCAGCCGGTCGCGCAGCCACCAGGAGCCGGCCGGCGGGAGCGTCTCGCGGACGATCCGGCGGCGCGTCCCCTCCGGCAGGTAGCGGACGAGGCCGGGGCGCTCGGCCCACAGCCAGGTGCGGTAGCCGGTGCCGAGGCCGGAGCGGGGCCCGCCGAACAGCCGGTCGCGCGGCGACCGGTGCTCCTCGGGGACGGTGTTCCAGTCGAGCCGGGGCCGCCGGGCGATGACGTGCGGGTGCGCGCCCGCGTCGGCGAGCAGCACCGCCGTCTCCAGGGCCGACTGCCCGGCGCCGAGGACGGCGACCTCCTTGCCCGCGAACAGGGCGAGGTCGCGGTGGGCGCTGCTGTGCGAGACGAGCCAGGACGGCATGCCCGCCAGCTCGTCCGGCAGGTGCGCGAACGGGCCGACGCCGACCGCGAGCACCACGGCCCGCGCCGCGATCGTCTCGCCGGTGGACAGCGTGACGGCGTAGCCGGCCGCCCCGCCCCGCTCGACGTTCACGACCTGCGCGTCCCGGTCGTCGGGGCGCTGCGGGACGGCCGCCGCGGCGAACCAGCGCCCGTACTCGATGAAGGTGTCCAGCGGGATCGGCCGGCCGAGCCGCCAGTCCGGATGGCGGTCGGTGAACCGCAGGCCCGGTTGCGGCGCCCCCAGATTGGACGCGAACGGCTCCGATTTCAGGAACATGCCCTCGGGCATGCCCGCCTCCCAGAACCGCATCGGCTCGCCGATGATCCGGACGTCGAGTCCGAGGTTCTGCAGGTGCGCGGCGGTCGACAGGCCGTAGGGCCCGGCGCCGGCGATCACGACGTCGCTGGCCGAGTCGCTCATGTCTCTTTCCCCCGTGTGTTCGTTGTGTTACCTGGCGCGGAACCGCTCGACCGCCCGCAGCGCGCCGCGCCTGCCCAGTGCGAGGAAGGGCGGCAGGTCGTCGCGGGCGTACCAGGCGAACTCGTCGGCCGCGCGCAGCGGGCGGAGGGTCCCGGCGCGCAGCAGCGCCCGTCCGGCGGACTGCTGGAGGTAGTGGTTCTCCACCAGCAGGGTGCGGCCGAACGCCGGGCGCGCGTCCGGGACGCGGCGGCCGGACTGGTCGAGATGCAGGACGCGGGCCAGGTCGAGCCCGTTGCGGTCGGTGAACAGGCGGAACTGCGCCCCGATCCGGGGGTTGAAGTCGAGCAGGTGGTAGCCGCCGCTGCCCGCGTCGAGGCGGAAGTCGAGGTCGACGAGGCCGCGGCAGCCGAGCAGCCGGACGATCCGCACGGCGAGCCGTTCGAGCTCGGCGTTGGCGACCCACTCGCCGGACACGGTGTGCCCGGCCTGCGGCGGGTGCGCGAGGTGCTTGAAGCCGGTGGCGCCGTACAGGCAGTCGAGGTTCTCGTCGAAGTAGCCGTGGAAGAACCAGTCGCCGCCGCTCGGCGGGACGCGGCGCTGGAGGATCAGCGGCCCGGCGCCCCCGTCGGGGTCGCGGTCCCGGGTGGCGGCGAACAGCCGGTGCAGTTCGCCGAGCGTGCCGACGAGGGTGGTGCTGCGCAGCCCCCGGCCGAGCCGCCACGGCCGCGCCCATTTGGCGATCAGGGGCAGGCCGAGGGCGGCGGCGGCGTCGTCGACGTCGGCGGCGGACTCGGGCGTCCGGCTCGGCGGGCAGGTGATCCCGTACTTCTCGCACGCCTCCTGCAGCCGGGCCTTGTCGGCGACGCGGCGGGGGACGTCCGGGTCCTGGCGGGGGACGACGAAGCGGGGCCGCAGTTCGTCCGCGTGCTCGGCGGTGAAGATCGCGCCGGCGTCGTCCATCGGGACGAGGAGGGTGCCGCGGCCGATCCGGTCGCCGATCGCGCGCAGATGGTCCAGCAGGTCGGCCGGGTGCTCGGTGGGCGGCGCCCACGGCTCCCCGCGGTGCAGGTAGCGGGACCGGGACGCGGGGTTGGCCCGTCCCTCCATGATCGCGTGGACGGGCACCCCGGCGCGGCCGAGGCTGCGGATCGCCGCGAGCGTGCCGTGGTGGAAGAAGTTGCGGTCGGTGCGCAGCAGCAGGACGGGCAGGCCGGGGTCGAGGCGCGTCCGCGGCGGAGTCCGCGTGTCGAAGAACATGCGGTCAGCCGCATTCCCAGGGATTGATGCGCACAACACCCTTCCTAACGTAAATTCTTTGCCCTTTTCGTCCGGGCGGCTTTTCCGCGGCGGACCTCCATGGGCATATGATACGCATGCGAGCTGCCGATATCCATTCCGCCGGGCAACCATTCGAACCGCGCCGAAAAAGGCCGTTTCCCTTCTGTCCGCTCCCGTCGGTTCTGGCGGTTTTCGCCTTCCTGGCGCTGCTGGCGACCTCCGCCGCGGTGCCGTGGGTGCGTTCGCAGTCGATGCAGAAGGCGCCGTCGTACGTGCCGCTCGGGGCGTTCCTCGGCTCCGGGGCGGAGGGGGTGGAGCGGGTCGGCCGGTTCCAGCGGTGGCTCGGCTCGACGGTGACGGTCGGGCGCACCTACCTGCCGGGCGACGACTGGCGCGGGATCGAGGGCCCGTGGGGTCTGCTCGCGCCGTGGGCGCGCTGGAAGTCCGCCGATCCGCGGCGCCGGCTGGTGGTGAACGTGCCGATGATGGCGCCGAACGAGGGGTGGCTCCCGGTGCCGGTGCTGCGCTCGCTGCTGCGCGGCGGCGCGGCCGGCGCGTTCGACGGCCACTACCGGGTGCTGGCCCGGCGGCTGGTCTCGGTGGGCGCCGGCGACACGGTCATCGTGCTCGGCTGGGAGATGAACGGGGAGTCCTACGGCGGCCGGTGCGCGCCCGACCCCGCCGCGTGGAAGGCGTACTGGCGGCGGATCGTCGCGGCCATGCGCGCGGTGCCGGGCCAGAGTTTCCGGTTCGATTTCGCCCCGACGCGGGGCCGGGACGCGATCCCGTGGACGGAGTGCTATCCGGGGGACGACGCGGTCGACATCATCGGCTCCGACAGCTACGACCAGCCCGCCGGCAAGTCGTTCGCCGAATTCGTGGAAGAGCCGTACGGGCTGCGCGCGCAGGCCGAATTCGCGGCCGCGCACGGCAAGCCGCTGTCGTTCCCCGAATGGGGCTTGTTCCGCAATTCCGACAACCCCGATTATGTGCGGGGAATGCACAACTGGATCATGTCGCACGACGTCGTTTACCAGTCGATCACCGACTACTGCCCGCACGGGGTGTGGTCGTGCGGCGGCAACCCCCGCTCGTCCGCCGCCTACCGGGAGCTGTTCGGCGGGGTGACGGCACCGCCGCCGTCGCCGTCGAACGCGCCGTTCACCCCGCCGGCCGCGCCCGCCGAGCCCACCGGCGCCGCGAGCCCGAAGACCTCGGTCCCGGCGAGGCCGGTGCGGCCGAGCGCGCCCGCCACCGCGCGCCTCTCGCCGCAGGCGTCCTCGCGCGGCGCCTCGTCGGGTGCGCCACCGAGCCCGGCCGCCACCTCGCGGGTGACGGCGGCGAGCGACGCCATCGTCTCCGAGACGTCGTAGGCGGCCGACGCCTCGGCGCCCGCGCGCCCCTCCCGTTCGGCGAGCTCCGGGCACTGGAGCCGGATCGCGAGCTGCGCGGCGAGCGCGCCGGGGTCCTCCGCGGGCACCAGCGCGCCGAGCCCCGGCCGGAGGATCTCCGTGATGCCCGGGATGTCCGTCCCGACGACGGGGCGCCCCATGGCGAGGGCCTCCAGCGCGATCAGCGGCAGCCCCTCCCACCGGGACGGCATGGCGACGACGTTCGCCGCGGCCAGCCAGTCGCGCGGGTCCTCCACCGCCGGGACGAACCGGACGCCGTGCGTCCGGCCCCGCCGCGTCCGCACCGGGTCGCCGCCGGCGCCGACGATCGCGAGCAGCGCGGACGGGCACCGCTCGACGACGGCCGGCCACGCGTCGACCAGGACGTCCTGCCCCTTCTGCCGGGTCACCCGGCCGACGCAGACGACGAGCGGCGCGCCGCTCGGCAGGCCCAGCCGGATGCGCGCGGCGAGCCGCGCGGTGTCGTCGGCCGGGAGGAACCGGCGCAGGTCGACGCCGTTGCGGACGAGCCGGTACGGGCCGCGCACGCCGGCGTCCACGCCGTGGCTCAGCTCGCCCGCGCCGACGCAGACGAGGGCGTCGCTCCAGCGGGCGGCGAACCGCTCCCAGCGGCGGCTGACGGCGGCCTGCCGCCCGGTCGCGGCGAGCCACGACCAGCCGTGCGGCTGGAACATCGTCGGCGTGCCGCCGGGCCGGCGCAGCAGCCGCCCGGCCAGGCCCGCCTTCGAGGAGTGCAGGTGGACGACGTCGGGCGCGAACGTCCGGACGATCCCGCGCAGGCGCAGCGCCTCCCGCAGCACCCCCGGCCCGGGGCCGCGCCCGGCGTCCCAGCGCAGCCACGGCACCCCGGCCGCCATGCAGCGCTCCGGCAGGTCGCCGCCCACCGGGCACGCCACCGCCACGTCCCATCCGCGCCTGCGCTGGTCGCACGCGGCCTGCCCGACGTAGACGGCGACGCCGCCGGCGTTGGGCTGGCTGACGTGCAGGACGCGCGGCGACTCCGGCTCAGTCATGGGAGCCCTGCCCGCTTCCCCGCCGCCTGCTCGCGTGCCGCCGGGACGCCAGGTGCGCGCGGGCCCGGACGACCCCGGCGAACGCGGCGGCCGAGGCCGTCCGCGCCAGGATGATCTGCTCGTTCCGCACCGGCGTCGGCCGCCACTTCAGCTTGTACGGCTCGTCGCCGCGGAGCAGGTTGACGCCCTGGCGGTGGCGGTCCCGGGCGATGGCGAGGTCCTCGCGCAGCATCATCAGCGAGACGTCCACGCGGTCGCGCAGCTCCGGGATCGCGCCGTACAGGTAGGCGCCGACGTACCGGTGCCCGATGAGGACGAGGTCGCCGGCGACGAGCCGGCCGTCCCACCGGTACCGCAGCACGGCGGCGCGCCCGTCCCGGACCATCCCGCTCGCGGCCTCGGCCAGGTGCCGGCGGAACCGCTCCCGGGTGTGCTCGGGGTTGATCGGGCGGCCCCGCCACTGCCGGACGTGCAGGTCCAGCAGGGCGTGCACGGCCTCCGCCGCCTGCTCGGCGGGGACGCTCTCGGCCGTGATGCCGCGCACGTCGATCTTGCGGAGCTTGGCGCGCATCTTCCCGGCGGTGCGGCCCGGCAGCCGGGCGAGGACGTCGTCCATGCCGGCGGCCGGGAGTTCGAGGCACACCGACGCCGGCGCCCGCCACGTCCGGCGCGGCCACCGCGCGGCGACCGCGTGCGCCGCCGACCCGGGGCGGACCTCCCGCAGGTCGATCGCGCACCAGCCGCGCTCGTCCAGCAGCGCCCGGGTGAGGTGCCGGACGGCGCCGTCGCCGTACACGGGGTCGAGGAGGAAGTCGGTGAAGTCGCTCTGCCCGGAGGCCAGCGGGACCAGCACCGGGAACCCGTACCGCGTGTCCGCCATCAGCGGCGCCGCCGCGACGAGCCGGCCCCGGCAGCGGACGAGGACGAGCCGCAGCCGCCCCCGCGTCCCGTACCAGCCCCACCACGACTTCAGCCACTCGTAGGTCTGGAACGGCGTCGCGGCGGGGCTGCGGTCGTACAGGTCGCGCAGCTCGTCCGCGAAGGAGACGAGCGCCTGCTCGTCCCGGTGCACCTCCGCGGACCATTCGACGGCCGGGGTGGCGGACCGGACGGGTGCGACGGCGGTCATGAGGACACCTCCATGCGGTCGGCGGCGGCGGGGGCGGGCACGGCGGCGGGCGGGAGCGCCGCGCCGCGCCGGGCGCCGCGCCGGCCGGCCATGACGGCGGCGGTGAGCCCGGCGAGCAGCACGCCGGTCGCGGTGCCGGCGGCGACGCCCAGCGGCAGGTTCGGCGAGGACGGCGCCGCCGGCGGCTCCGCGAGCGTCATCAGCGCGACGCGGACGCCGGTGTCGGCGCGGTGCGACGTCCCGTACCGGACGAGCGCGTCGGCGGCGGCGTTGGCGAACGCGGCCGCGTCGCGGGCCGTGCGGGCGCTGCCCGCGAGCTTGATCAGCGGCGTGTCCGGCGACGTGGACGCCTGGATGTGCTCGCGGGTGCCGCCCGGCGCGTGCCGCGGCAGCGGGCGCGCGGAGTACTCGAGGGTCTCCGGCAGCGGCGCGAGCCGGCCGTACGCCTGCGCGAAGCTGACCGCCGCCGGGCCGGAGTCGCCGTCCCCGGCGTTCACGACGAGGACGAACGCCGTCGCGGTGTAGGTGGTCGGCGCGAGCAGCGCGTAGCCGAGCCCGCCGAGGAACCCGGCGAGCACGAGCGCGAGCGACAGGCCGAACCGGTGCAGGACGGCGGTGAGCGGTCCGCGCAGCCGCCGGACGGCGGCGTCGAGCGCGCCGCTCCGGCCGGCTCGCGTCTCCCGGCGGCCGAGTGGCCGCCTCCTGGCGTCACGTGGCGGCATCATGAGCCCTTTCTCGTATCGGAACGACCCCGCGGGCGGACGGCTCGGGCAGGTACAGCCGGGCGATCTCGGCGGCCTGCTCGGCGACGGCGTAGCGGGCGACGGCGGGCGGCACGCGCGTCCGGTCCGCGTGCGCGTGCAGGGCGCGGCGCAGTTCCGCGCTCCAGCTCCCGGCGCGGGCGACGGCGGGGAGGCGGCGCGCGCCGGGGGCGTCACCGGGCGGGAGGTCGTCGAGGGCGGGGCAGGCCGTGTAGCGGACGGGCAGCCCGGCGGCGAGGGCCTCCAGCACGCCGAGCCCGAAGGTCTCCTGCGCGGACGGCGCGGCGAGCACGTCCATCGCGGCGAGGGCGCCCGCCACGTCCGACGTCCCGCCGGTGAAGACGACGGGGACGCGCAGGTCGCGGGCGCGGCGCTCCAGCGCGGCCCGCTCGGGCCCGGCACCGACGAGCAGCAGCCGGACGCCCTCCAGCCGGGCGACCGCGTCGACCAGCAGGTCGAACCGCTTGGTCGGGACGAGCCGCCCGACGGCGCCGACGACGGGCTCGTCCGGGAGGATGCCGAGGCGGCGGCGGGTCGCGGCGCGGCGGGCCGCGTCGAACGCGAACGCGGCGGCGTCGATGCCGTTCGGGACCACGACGATCCGGCCGGGCCGCACGCCCCAGCCGCGCAGCCGGTCGGCGACGGTCGGCGACACCGCGACGGTCACCGACCCGAGCCGCTCCGTCGCCCGGTACAGGGCCCGGACGCCGCGCGTCGTCGGGCGTCCCTCGATGTGGCCGTCGCCGAGCGAGTGCTCGGTGGCGATGACGCGGGCCGTCCCGGCGAGCCGCGCCGCGATGCGGCCGTAGACGCACGCCCGGTACAGGTGCGTGTGGACGACGTCGTACCGGCCGCGCCGGATCAGCCGCGCGAGCCGGGGCAGCGCCGCGAGGTCCCGGTTGCCGCGCATCCCGATCTCGTGGACGGGCACGCCGGTGCGGCGGATCTCCGCGCCGAGCGTCCCGGTCCGGGTGAGCGTCGCGACCTCGCAGGCGACCGGCAGGTACCGCAGCAGCAGCGCGAGCTGGCGCTCCGCGCCGCCGTGCTCCAGCCCGGTGATGACGTGCAGCACGCGGGTCACACGTGGCTCCGGCGGCGCAGCTCGTGCCGGACGAGCTTGACCCGCAGCCGCAGCGGCCCGTCCCGGTCGCCGATGTAGGTGCGGGGCAGCGCGTGCCGCGACGGCTCCTCGGGCCGGATGTCGCACGCGTGGTCGTACCCGGCGGCGCGCACCGCCTCGACCTCGCGGGCGGTGGCGTGCCCGTAGGGGTAGGCGAAACCGGTGACCGGCGCCTCGATGATCTCCTCCAGGGCGGCGCGGCTCTCCTCCAGCTCCTCGCGCAGCTCGGTGTCGTCCGTCCCGGGGAGGGAGACGTGGTGGCGGCCGTGCGAGGCGACCTCCATGCCGGCGCCCGCCACGGTGCGGATCTGGTCGGCCGTCATCAGCGGCTTGCGGGGGCCGTCGTCCCACGCGTTGTAGGTGCCGATCCGGCCGGACACGACGTACACGGTCGCGCCGAACCCGTACCGCAGCAGCGCCGGGACGGCCCGGGTCGCGAAGTCGGCGTAGCCGTCGTCGAAGGTCAGCCCGACGAGGCCGCGGGACCGGCCGGCGGCGTGCGCGTCCAGCAGCTCCGCCATCGCGACGCCGCGCAGGCCGCGGGCGCGCAGCCAGGCGAGCTGGCGCTCGAACCGGGCCGGCGACACCGTGACCAGGTGCGGGTCCTCATCGAAGTGGTCGACCGAGTGGTACATCAGCACCAGCGGTACCGGCCTGATCACCTCCGGCGGCCGCTCCGGTCCGGTCAGTCTCGCTGGTTCGGTCGGCTGGCTCACTGGTCTCCCCCGATTCGGTCCGGCCGCGCACGCCGCGGCGCGACCGCAAAGCGATCCATGGAGCAACGAGGTCGGGTCCCGCCAGGACGGTCAGGACCGCGAACGCGGCGGTGACCACGGCACCGCCGGCGGCGAGCTGGACGAGCGCCGGCGCCCCGGCGAGGCCGCGGGCGGCGAGCGCGCCCGCCGCGCAGGCCCCGGCGGCGGCGAGCATCAGCCGGGACACGTCGGCGGCGATCCGGCGCGGCGCGAGCGGCGCGATGCCGCGCCGCAGCCCGCCGAGCAGCAGGACGGCGGCGAGCGTGATCCCGGTGGCGTTGGCGGCGGCGAGCGCGAGCGTCCCGGCGGACGCCGCGAACGCGCTCCCGACGGCGGCGGTGACGGCGAGGCCCAGCGCGAGCACCCGGGCGGGCCGCCACGTCGGCCGCCGCTGCGCGAAGAACGCGCGGGCCGCGAGGCCGACCGCCGACTGCCCCCACAGGCCGAGCGCGTACACCCGCATGATCGACGCGGTGCCCGCCGTGTCCGCGGCGGTGAACTCGCCGTGCTCGAACAGCACCCGGACGACCGTGGGCGCGAACGCCACGAGGAACGCGGTCGCCGCCAGCACCATCGAGCTCGCGACCACGAGGTCCTGCCGGATGCGGCGGGCGACCCGCCGGGTGTCGCCGGCCGCGGAGGCCCGCGCCAGCCTCGGGAACGTCACCGTCACGATCAGCAGCGACAGGACCATCGGCACCTGCGCGACCTTCTGCGCGTAGTTCAGCTGCGAGATCGACCCGGCGGACAGCTCGGAGCCGAGGAACCGCTCGACGAACACCTGCGCCTGCCGCGTCACCGTGTAGACGACGACCGGCGCCACCGCCGCGGCCCCGAGCCGCCACTCGACGCCGCCCATGGGGGCGGGGACGGCGGGGCTGTCGCGGAGGCAGCGCGCGAAGGCCGGTGCCTGGACCGCGATCATCAGCAGGCTGCCGCAGGCGACGCCGACGGCCGCGCTGGTGATCCCGACGAGCCCGGACAGGCCCGCGATCAGCGCGAGGATGCCGACGTTGTACGCGGCGTAGATCGCGGCGGGCGGGCCGAACCGGTGGTGGGCGCGCAGGGTGGCGCTCATGAACCCCGCCACGCCGAACGTCACGACGGTGATCGCCGTCAGCCGCACGCACATCACGGCGGACCCGTCCTCGGCCAGGCCGGGCGCCAGGACGTCCACCACGACCGGGGCCGCGACCACGAGCGTCAGCGTGACCAGCGCGAGGCAGAGCACGATCCGCGGCAGCGCCGAGCCGACGAGGGGGCGCAGCCCGTCGCCGCGCGCCAGCAGGCGGGTGACGACGGGGACCATGAGCAGCGCCATCGCGTCCTCGATGAGCAGCGGCGACACCGTCTCCGGGATCGTCCACGCGACGAGGAACGCGTCGGTGCTGCCGCTCGCGCCGAACATGTGCGCCATCACCAGGTCGCGGACGAACCCGAGCGCGGTGCCCGCGCCGATGAGCACGCCCGACAGCGCGGCGGCGCGTCCGACGGAGCCGGCCCCCGCCGTCATGCCCGGACCGTCCCGAGGGAGCGCGCGGCGACGGCGCCGACGACGATGGCGGTGAGCGCGCACGTCGGCCCGCCCATGTCCGCGTACACGAAGTTGATCAGGAGGAACGCCAGCAGCGCGGTGCCCGCGAGCCAGCACGGGTCGCGGACGTCGCGGCGCCTCCACAGCCCGGCGACGAGCACGGCGAGCAGCGCGCCGAACCCGGCGAGGCCCAGCGCGCCCTGCTCGGACAGGAACAGCAGGTACTGGTTGTGCGGCGACAGCAGCGGCTGCCGCACGTAGCCGTTCACCGGGTCGGCGGTCTCGCTCCCGGACGAAAGTTCGATGCCGGCGTAGGCGTCGCGGTAGGCCGGGAAGTTCTTCACACCGACGCCGGTGACCGGGTGGTCCTCCCAGATCCGGACGGCCGCGGCCCACAGGTTGTACCGGTCGTCCACCGACTGGTCGGGCTGGGTGACCGACGCGGCCATCGACTTGGACCGCTCGACGACGGCCTGCCCGCCGCCGCCCGCCAGCGCGAGCACGACCATGAGGGCGCCACAGCAGGTCAGCACCTTGACCGCCGTCCACCGGTCGAAGACCACCAGGGTGAGGACGGCGGCGGCGCCGAGCGCGATCCAGGTGCCGCGGCTCAGCGCGAGCGCGAGCGCGGCGGCCAGCACGCCGAGCCCGGCCAGCGCGGCCGGGACGGCGAGGCCGCGCACCCGCACCGGGGCGCGGCCAGGGGCGGTCAGCGCGAACGCGGTCAGGATGAGGAACGCGAACCCGGCGACGATCGACATCGCCATCACGTCGAGCGCGCCGAACGTGCCGACGGCCCGGATGTTCCGCCCGTCCATCGACGCGCCGTTGCCGGTGGCCGACTGCCAGATCCCGTACCCGGCCTCCGCCAGCCCGAGCCCGACCAGCGCCGACAGGACGATCACGAGGTCGCGGCGGTCCCGGACGAGCAGCACGACCGCCAGCGGCACCAGCGCGAAGACCTGGAGGTCGCGGACGAACCCGACCATGCTGGTCTCGATGTCCGCGGAGTGGACGGTGCTGATGCCGAGCGCCGCGACCAGCGGCGCGAACGCGGCGAACGCCGCGCGCGGCAGCTCCACCCGGCCCGTGACCAGCAGGAACACCGCGACCAGCACCAGGGCGCCGCTCGCCACGTCCCCCACGGTGACCTGGACGTCGGCCCCCGCCCCCCGCACGCCCGGCGGGATCCCGACGCACCCCACCGTCGCCGCGATCAGCCAGCTCGGCCGGCGGGGCGGCCACGTCGCCGGGAACGGCGCGGCGAGGACGGTCATCCGGAGTCCCGGCAGAGCATCGCGCGGGCCGTCAGCAGCAGGATCTTCAGGTCGCCGGCGAACGACCAGTGGTCGATGTAGTGGTTGTCGAGCCGCGCCCGCAGTTCGATGGAGGTGTCGCCGCGGAACCCGTGGACCTGAGCCCAGCCCGTCATCCCGACCGGGACGCGGTGCCGCAGCATGTAGCCGGGGCAGGTGCGGGCGAACTGCTCCACGAAGTGGGGCCGTTCCGGGCGCGGCCCGACGAGGCTCATGTCGCCGCGCACCACGTTCCACAGCTGCGGGAGCTCGTCCAGCGACGTGTTGCGCAGGAACCGGCCGACCCGCCCCATCCGCTCGTCGTTCTTGACCGTCCAGCGGGTGTCGGCCTCCGTCTCGTCCGCCGGCTTCAGCGTCCGGAACTTCAGCAGCACGAACTCCTCGCCGCCGAGCCCGATCCGCCGCTGCCGGAACAGCACCCCGGGACCGCCCTCGACCCGCACGGCGACCGCGCACACCGCGAGCACCGGCGCCGCCACGACCAGCAGCAGCGACCCCAGCACGACGTCCAGCGCCCGCTTCGCGCGCCGCGCCGCCGGGTCCCGCAGCCCCCAGTCGACCCGCGCGCACGGCAGCCCGGCGAGGTACTCGCGCCGCGCCGCCGCCACCGGCACCACGTCCGACGAGGGCCGGACGAGCAGCGTCTCGCACGGCAGCCCGAACGAGACGCGCAGCACCGCGCCGAGATGGTCGGGGTGGACGTCCTCGGCGACGACGACCAGCGTCCCGACCCGGTACGCCTGGACGAGCGCCGGCAGGTCGGCGATCTCCCCGAGCACCGGCGCCGCCGCGGGACGCCCCGCCGCCACCTGCCCGACCGCCGCCAGACCCAGTTCGCCGCGCTCCCCCAGGATGTCGACCAGGTGCGCGGCCGTCGGGCCCGTCCCGACGACGAGCGCCGGACGCGGCCGCGCCCTGCGGCACCGGTACGTCCGTACAGCGGCGTTCACGAACGCGCGGAAACCGAGCGACATCGTCGCCGCCACCGCCACCGCCCACAGCAGCGCCGCCACCGGATGCGGCAGCAGCACCGCCACGACGGCGCCGACCGCGAGGATCCGGGCGAGCAGCGGCGGGCCGTCGGCCAGCAGCGACGGACTGCGGCGCGTCCGGTACAGGCCGCCGGTCGCGTTCGCCCCGACGACCGCCAGCGCGGCGAGCGCCGCCACGAGGCCGCCCCGCGTCATGGAGACGCCGACGGCCATCGCCCAACCGTCCACCACGGCGACGCACGCCGGCCCCACCCCGGACAGCGTCCGGCCGCCGCGCCCCGACGGGGCGAACGCGGCGAGGTCCGCCGGCGCGAGATCCGCGGGGCCGGCGCCCGATTCGATGGACGGACTCAGCCCCTGGGCGCTCATCGCACGTCCCTTCACCAGACAAGAACTCACCGGGAGGTGACTTTGCGGGGGCCGTCGCGGGCGGCCACGCTCAGCATCGCAACTGGTCAGGGCGCGGATCGCCGCTTTTAACCGGCCGCACCACACTCTTGAAGAGAAGATCGACCGAGCGCCCCGAGCGTCAGCGGACACGAAAGATCCGCCGAATGCGCCCCCGGAGGCGAACCTTCGGGGGACCATGGACGTCCTAACTGATCGGACGCCGCCACCTGGCCGCCGCGCCCCGCGGGCGAGGCGGGAATAAGGGCCGTTCCGTAAGCGATCTTGTTGCCGTCCCGCGGCGCGCGGGCGGGCCGGATGAAGGAGCACGGTGCGAGGTAAGGCCTTGGTGTTGGCGCTGGTCCTGGGACTGGCGACCGCGTGCGGCGGCGGTGACGGGCAGACCGGCGGCGCGACCGCGAAGGGCGGCGACGACGGTTCGCCGCAGGTGACGATCAGCCCGGCGAACGGCGACGGCAAGGCCCGCCCCGACCAGGGCGTCACGGTGAAGGCCGCCGGCGGCACGCTCGGCACGGTCTCGGTCAAGCTGAAGGGCGCCGACGTCCCCGGCAAGCTCTCCCCCGACAAGACGACCTGGCGCTCCACCTGGACGCTCCAGCCCGGCGGCCGCTACCAGGTGTCGGCGACGGCGACGTCCGCCAAGGGCAAGTCCACCACCGCGACCAGCGCCTTCCGCGCCAGCCGCGCCACCGCCGCCACCCGCGTCAACAACGTCGTGCCCAGCGAGAACGAGACCGTCGGCACCGGCATGCCGGTCTTCGTCCAGTTCAACAAGGCCGTCCCGGAGAAGGCCAAGCCCGCCATCGAGCGCGCCACCGAGATCTCCTCGACCACCCCCACCGAGGGCGCCTGGCGCTGGCTCAGCGCCGGCGAGTCCTTCAACGGCCTCCCCTCGATGGTGTTCCGCCCGAAGCACCCGTGGAAGCCCCGCCAGCGCGTCACCGTCAAGGTCCACTACGCCGGCCTGAAGATCGGCGACGACGTGTTCGGCGACCGGGACGTCACCCGCACCTTCAAGGTCGGCGACTCCCACGTCATCAGCATCAACGCCAGGACGCACCGGCTCGCCGTCAAGAAGAACGGCCGCACCGTCCGCACCTGGGGCGTCAGCCTCGGCGCCGGCGGCGACGTCCAGCGCGACGGCGTCGACCACCTGCTCACCACCAGCGGCGTCCACCTCACCATGGACCACGTCCGCCTGGAGCGCATGCGCCCGCCGGGCAAGAAGAAGGGCGACCCCGGCTGGTACGACGAGAAGGTCCCGTGGGCGACCCGCATCTCCAACAGCGGCGAGTACATCCACCAGAACATGGACGACCCGACCTGCCTCGGCAAGCGCAACTGCAGCCACGGCTGCGTCCGCTCCCCCGCCGCCGACGCCCAGTGGTTCTTCCACTGGTCCTACCGCGGCGACATCGTCAGGATCACCGGCACCGAGCGCAGCCTCCAGTGGACGAACGGCTGGGGCTACTGGCAGCTCTCCTTCCCCAAGTGGACCGAAGGCAGCGCCCTCCACAAGCCGATAACCACCACCCAAGCCTGACCCACGCGGGATGTCGAAGCCTCAGGTGGCGGGCGTATCCCGCCAACGCCTGCCACTCGGGGTGAAGACGAAGGCTTCGGCGAACGGCCCATCGCCGCCGCACCGGACCGCCAGGAGAACAGGCTCGTCGTGAGCCGGCCACCGCGACTCGTCCCCCGGGTCGGCGCCGTTCCACAGATGGAAGAACACCATCGGCTCGTCCGCGTCCTCACCGAGATAGCCGAGAGTCTTCTCGTACCAAGGATTCGTGCTGCCGAGCAACACCGACGGCGGGCCGAACTCGGCGACGACATCACTCCACAAGCGGTCTCGACCGGCCCAATGCCCCGCCCTCTCGCGCAGGGCGTCGTATTCGAACCCGGTCAGCACGCGGTCGCTTTTGAGCCAGCCCCTGCGATGCGCGAATTCCGCGTAGACAGAGGCCACGGCCTTGGCGTCTTTCCCCGGAAGCACCCCGTCGAACGCACCCATCACTCCGCGTGACGTCCACGCCCCGCGTTCTGCCAGCCGGTGCTGTTCCTCAAGAAGCCCGTCCGGCTGCCGCTCCAGGAACAACAGATGGTCGAGCACCATGCGGATGCCCAACTCCCCGCCCAGCACTTCGGGCCTGCGCAAGGCGAAATTGAGCCTCTCAACGAGGTAGCGGTGAATGTCTTCCGAGGAGGCGAGCACCGGAGCGGCCATTCCTTCATTCCCCTACCGGTGGTTCAGCAGGGCCGTGGCAATGGCGACCTGGGCGGGTTCCAGCGCCGTCTTACCGTCCTCGATGTCCCACAGGGCGTTCTGCAGGACGCGGCCGAGCGTCCAGCCGGTCGCTCGGCGGCGGTCGAGTTCGAGGACCTCGGTCAGCAGGTCGAAGCGCCGGAGGACCGCCCGAGCCACATTGCCGGTGGCCTCCACCTCGTCCCACCGGTTGTCCAGGGCGGGCAGCAGCTCGAACCCCGGATCGCCCGCGAGCGGTTCCGGGTCGATCGCCAACCATGGTTCCCGCTCTCCGGCGAGGACGTTGTCGTAGTGCAGGTCCCAGTGCAGCAGCCGGTCGCCGGGCTCACCGACCAGCTCGGCCACAGCCCCCGCGCACGTGCGCACCAGCCGCCGATCGTCAGGGTCGCGCAGTAGCGGCACTGCATGCGGCACCTGGTCGAGCATCTCCGAAGCGACGTCGGAAAGCCGCCGCAGCCCCTTCGGAGCGGGCACCGAGGTCAGCCGGGCCATCAACTCGGCCAGGATCTGCACCGCCGCGACGTCGTCGGCCACCGTGGACAGGGGACGAGCCGCGTCCAGCCGCTCCAGCAACTGCGTGGCGCTCGCGTCGTCGTGGTCGAGCAGGCGCACGACCCCGTTGCCGTCCCATGCCCGAAGCCCAACGGCAGTACCGGCGGTCTCGTCCCGAAGCTGCTGGAGCTTCAGCGCAGCCGGAGTACCGTCCGATCGGACCACCGGCAGGACCAATGAAGCCATGCCGTAGGCGGACGGACCATCGAGCCGCAGGTCCCAGCGCTCCAGGAACTCACCGCCCAGTCGCGGCAGCTCGGCGACCCACGCACGCTCCTCAGCGCCGTGCGCACCATAGGACGCGGCGAACGCGTCCGGAACATGAATCGACCTGGTCACGGAAATCTCCTTCGTCATATGAGAGCCAGAGGCGATGAACGAAGGAGACAACGGAGGTGCCCGAGCATCGGGCAGGCGTCAACGCATGCACTCACCCTACCCGAACAAGATCACCGCCCAGGATCGTCCAGGCAGCGCACCTTGCGACACAGCGCTACTTACTCACAATGACCCGCAGACGGTCATTCAGGACCCTGCCAAGCGCACCAACTCGACCGGAACCCAATCATCAGGGAGACGTAAGCACGAGAGGCGAATTGATCTGCGTGTTGCCGGCCACCCAGATCTGTCCACTCGGCGCGACGGAGACGTCGTGCGCCCACGCCTCAATCGGAGTGGTGAACGTCTGCCAGGCACCGCCCGCGTATCGCAGCAGCGGCGCGGGGCCGTACAGGAAGGCGCGGCTAAGGACCACGAGCGGATTGCCATCCTCGTCCAGCCGCACCTTCTTGCCGTAGCCGTCAAAGGCACCGGCGGGGGCCGCCGTCCACGTCTGGCCGTTCCAGCGGTACAGGGTGTCCCAGGTGAGCGCCCAGACCGTTCCGTCGGCAGCGGGCGCGACGCTGGCGACGCAATACTGCGTGGGGAGCGGGGGCAGCGTCGTCCAGGCAGTGCCATTCCAGCGCAGGGCAACCGATTCCTGGCTTTGGACGGCGGCGTTGTAGCGGCAGCCACCGGCCCATGCCTCGGTGGCGCTGCGCGCTTGGAAGTCCGCCAGTCCTTCCGGCAACGAACTGGCACCGGGGTCGGCCTGCCACACATCGCCCACGCGGCGGTACAGCGCGCGCAGGAAATGGTGCTCGCTCGGGCCGCGCACGGTGATCTGAAGCCACACCCCGGCCGGACCGGCCCACAGACGGGTGTCGTACGCGTATGTTGCATCGGCCGGCAGGGCGACGGGCTGGAACGCTCTGCCGTCGAACCGCGCCAGATAGACCTTTTCCCCGCCCTGGACGCCCCAGGCCCAGACTTCCCCGCCGTACGCGACGACTTCCGAAATACCCCCGTTCCCGGACCAGCCGTTGAGCGGGTACTCCTTCCACTGCGAGCCCATCCGGCGACGTACCACCGGGTTGCCGACGCTGTCACCGACCTGCCCCTGCCGTCCGGCAACCCATGCCTCGGTGTCAGAAACGGCGGCAACGCTGTGCACCCCTGCCCTGGGCCACAGGAACGGCAGCGGGACGTCCCTCAGCGCGGCGGGCTGGGTCTCGGCATGGACGGCGGACACAGGAGCCAACGCAACGACCGCAACAGCCACAGCGGCCAACCGGACGCGGAATGATCTCATCCCGACATCATGCGGTCTGCACCAAAAAGATGCCAGTGTTCACTGGAAAGAACCTCAGCCGCGACGCTCAGACGAGCCTGGCCGGCGGTGGTGGTCCGGTCGTTCGATTGGCGGGGCGGGCCGTCGAGGGCTCCCGACGGTCTTGCTAACCACAGGAAGTGCCCAGAGCCCGGCAGGCGGTTGAAGACCTGGTCACGGAGCTGAAGCAGGCGGTCGGGCCGGTCCTGAGCGTCCTAAGAGGCAGGGCGTTCGCGATGACGACGGTATCTTCCGATCGTGGGTTGGGATAGCGAGGGTGTGCTGGCGGGCCGGTACCGGAAACTCGGGCCGATCGGGCAGGGCGGGATGGGCGCGGTGTGGCGCGCTTATGACACCGATTTGGAACGCGAGGTGGCCATCAAGGAACTGCGGGTTCCCGAGCAGGTCAGCGAGCAGGAACGGCGCGTGTGGTACGCGCGAATGGGCCGGGAGGCCCGGGCCGCCGCCCGGCTGAGGCACCCGGGGATCGTCACTGTCTACGACCGGGTGATGGGCGAGGACGGCCGTCCGTGGATCGTGATGGAGCTGATCCGGGGGCAGTCCTTGGATCACCTGCTGGCCGAACGGCAAGTCCTCCCCAAGCAGCAGGTCGCCGTGATCGGGTTGGCGGTGCTGGAGGCGCTGTCGGCCGCGCACGCGCACCGGATCGTGCACCGCGACGTCAAACCGGCCAACGTGCTGCTGGAGGGCGATCGGATCGTCCTCACCGACTTCGGCATCGCCGCGGTGGAGGGCGATGCCACCCTCACCCGTCCTGGCGCCGCGCTGGGCACTCCCACCTATATGTCCCCCGAGCAGGTGGCCGGCCAGACCGTCACTCCCGCCTCGGACCTGTGGTCACTCGCCGCGACCTTGTACGCGGCGGTGGAGGGGCGCCCACCGTTCGCCGCCCCCACGTTCGGGGCACTGTTCGTCGCCATCGCCACCCAGGACCCCGTACCGCCCGAATGCGGCGGGCCACTCGCGCAAGTCCTGAACGGGCTACTGCGCAAGAACCCCGCCGACCGGCTATCCGTCGCACAGGTCCGCGACCTGCTCACCACCGTCACCGAGCCCGGCACCCAGTCCCGCCGATCTGCTGACCAGAAATCCGCGCCCACCCGCAGCTTTACGGACGACGTGACGCTCCTCCGTGGCCCCATATCCTCCCCAGAAGACAAAGGACGGTCCCAGCCAGCCCGTGCTGCCAAGGATCTGCCCGAGCATGCAGAGGTCGCCAAGTACCGGGAGCTGGCCGAGGCCGACCCAGGCCGCTACCGTCCCGACCTCGCCCGATCTCTGAGGCAGCTCGGCAACGCCCTGAAGAAGCTGAACCGCCATGCCGAGGCGGCGACCGTCAGGCAGGAGACGGTCGCCCTCTACCGGCGGTTGGCCGAAGCCAACCCCGGCCGCTACCGCCCCAGCCTCGCCCTGGCGCTGCACAACCTCGGCTTCACCTTGGGGAAACTGGACCGCCATGCCGAGGCGGTACCCATGCAGCAGCAGGCGATCGCCATCTACCGGGAGCTCGCCGAGGCCGAACCCAGCCGTTACCGCCCCGACCTCGCCGTATCGCTGCACGAGCTCGGCAACACACTGTGGAAACTACAGCGCTTCACCGAAGAGCTGGCTGTAGAGCAAGAGGCAGTCTCCATCCGCCGACAGCTGGCAGAAACCAACCCTGAGCCCTACCGCCCCGACCTCGCCCTAACGCTCCACAACCTCGGCCTCACACTGTGGAAACTGGACCGTCTCGCCGAGGAGCTGACTGTAGAGCAGGAGGCAGTCGCCATCCGCCGGGAGTTGGCGGAGGCCGACCCAAGCCGCTACCGCCCCAGCCTTGCCCAGACTCTGCGCAACCTCAGCTTCACCCTGAAGCGGCTGGACCGGCATGCCGAGGCGGCACCCATGCAGCAGCAAGCGGTCGCCCTCTACCGGCAGTTGGCCGAAGCCGACCCAGACCGCTACCGCCCCAACCTCGCTCAATCGCTCCACGAGCTCGGCAACACGCTGTGGAAACTACAGCGCTACGCCGAAGAGCTGCCCGTGGAACAAGAGGCGGTCGCCATCCGCCGACAGTTGGCCGAAACTGACCCAGACCGCTACCGCGCCAACCTTGCCCTATCGCTCCAAAACCTCAGCTTCACCATGGGGAAACTGGACCGCCATGCCGAGGCGGTCCCCGTAAGGCAGGAGGCGATCGCCCTCTACCGGCGGTTGGCGGAAGCCGAGCCAGACCGTTACCGCCCCGACCTCGCCGTATCGCTGCACGAGCTCGGCAACACACTGTGGAAACTACAGCGCTTCACCGAAGAGCTGGCTGTAGAGCAAGAGGCGGTCTCCATCCGCCGACAGCTGGCCGAAGCCGACCCAGAGCGCTACCGCCCCGACCTCGCCCTATCGCTCCACAACCTCGGCCTCACGCTGTGGAAACTGGACCGTCTCGCCGAGGAGCTGACTGTGGAGCAGGAGGCAGTCGCCATCCGCCGACGTTTGGCGACCGCCAACCCTGACCGCTACCGCCCTGGCCTCGCCCAATCCCTGAGCAACCTCGGCAACACCTTGAAGAGGCTGAACCGCCATACCGACGCGGAAGCCGTGAAACAGGAGGCAGACACCATCCGCCAGCAGCTAGGCCAAACCTGACCCCAACCGCAACCACCCGCTGACATAGCCGCCAACCTTGAGCACGTCTGCGTCGAGGAAGAACGCCGGCGGCGTCGAACGTGGTGCCGTCGTCCGCGCCCTGTACTCACCGGCACATCGCGTCGATCAGGTCTGTGAAGTTCGGGAATTCCGCTCGCGCCGCTTCCACGATCTCCGCCGTGGAACGGCGCCCACCCGGCGCGTACTGCTCCGCGATCGCGCGAAAGACCTCGCTCGGCTCCGTTTTACGACCTGGATCCGTGATCGCCTCATGCGGCCCCGAGCCTGCCGCGAACAACCAAAGCAGGTCGCCGAGGTCGCGGGCCATCACGCCGCACTCGCCCTCGGAACCGAGGTAGACGACAGGCTGCTCGACGATGGGCGCACCGGGCCGAGCAAGCCAGAAACCGACATAGTCGCCGGTCCCGGTGGCGCCGAAGAAGCGGAACTCGCTGCCATCGACCTCTTCGTTGCCGGTCCACAGGCGAAACCACCACGCGGTCTCCGCAGGCGCTTCGAACCGTTCATACAGCTCGAAATCACAGCCGTGAGCCTCGTCGGTTTCTTCGTCCCATTCCCACTCGAAGCCCACCTTGGCCACTTCGGCCAGAGCGATGGGCAGCGTCAGATCTTCGGGGGCCTCCGTCATTTTGAGATGCTAAACCACCTCGCATCTGGCAGTCAGAGGGCTTCAGACCTCCGCCCTCCTGGTGTGCGACGAGATCAGTCCGCCCAGGAGCGTCCTCACATCCCTCCTGACCAGCGTCGCCCCCCTCCCGCACGCCCACACCCGGCACGATGGGCGAGCCCGCACGGCCGCCGAGGCGGTGCCGCTGGTCAGTCGATGCCTTCGACGATGCGGAAGTCGCGCTCGACGCCGTCGGGGAGGGCGACCAGCGCCCTCTGGTATGCCTCGCTCTCGTATGCCGCGACGGCCTGTTCAAAGCTGTCGAACTCGATCAGGACGACGCGTTGCGTGATTCCGGCCTCGTGGGCGACGACTCGACCGCCACGGGACGGGAGGAGGGCCAGGTTGCGCCCGCCCCCAGCCTGGACAGCCGGACCGGCCAGCTTGTCGTAGGCAGCCAGCCTCTCAAGGTCGGAAATGGCGGGGTAGACACTGACCCAGTAGCCCTTAGCCATGGAAACCTCCAGTGTTCGGCCGGACACGTCCGACTTCGAATTGACACTCAGATCGATCGATCCCGGCGACCGGTACTGCGGTCGGCTGAATCGTCATATGCGCAGGTTAGGACTCGATGTGCGGTCGAGGGAAAGACCATTACGGGATAGACTCAGAACGGATCGTTATCAATCGACGGGGAGGGCACGTGGCGCCGGATACGGTGAGCCTGCGGTACTTCCTGGTGCTGGCGCAGGAGTTGAACTTCACCCGCGCGGCCGCACGGATTGGTATCGCACAGCCCGCGCTCAGCGCCCGGATGCGCCGATTGGAGGCGGAACTCGGCACGGCCCTGCTAGTCCGCAACACGCGTAGCGTCGTATTGACCGCAGCCGGTGCGGCTTTGGCGGAGTCCGCGCCGCCCGCGCTGGCGGCGCTGGACCGGGCCTGGGACACCGCCCGGAGCGCGGCGGCCGGTGAACTGGGCACGCTGCGCATCGGATACAGCCTCAGCACCGGGGCCGAGACGGCACCGGCCCTGGTGGACAGGCTGATTCGCGGCAACAGCGGACTCGAGGTCGGCGCGGTCCCGATGGCGACACCGGAGATCTCCCCCGCGGTGGCCGACGGCCGCATCGATGCCGGGATCACCCGCGGTGAACAGCCCGGCCGCGGCGTGCGCCGGTTCTTGCTGCGGCGTGAGCGCATCGGGGTTCAGTTGGCGCAGCACCATCCGCTGGCCGAACACCCGGAGATCGAGATCGCCGACGCGGCCGCGTATCCCCTGCGACTCACCGACCGTGCGGCCAACCCCGTGGTTCACGATCAGCTGTCCGCACTGTTCCAAGACACCCGACCACGCCCCCGATTCCACACGCCGGCAGTCTCTTTCGACATGTCTCAGCGCGACCTGCTCGACGGGGTCACCCTCGCCCCGGCCGGAGAAGCCGCGGTCACAGCACAACCGGCCGGCCTCACCTGGCGACCGCTGCGGGGCGCGCCCAGCCTGACGATCCACCTGGTCCTCCCACGCGAGCAGTCGCCGCTGCACCGCCGCATCCGTACCGTCGCCAGAACCCTGGCGCACGAGCTGAACTGGCTGCCGGACTGACGCTCAGGAGGTCAGGCGAGACGGACGCCTGCGGTGGCGAGGCCGAGCACCTCGCCCCGCCTCGGCTACGACCGCCTCCGCGTCCTGATGGACACCCACCTCGGCCTCGGCCTCGGCCCCACCAGCTTCGCCACTCGGCCGCCACCCACCTCGGCGAGCAGAAAGTGCCACTGCAGCTCATCACGGCCAAGACCCGGCGCAAGAACCCCCGCAGCGCCATGCGCTACACCCGTCCCGGCGACGAAGCCGTCGCCGAGATCACCGGCATCCTCGCCCTCCGACGCACCCGTTGATAGACACACAAATCCCGCCGGTCACCTGCCCCGTCCGCCGACCTGCTAGACAGCCCTCCTGGACGCCCGTGGGTCCCATCGCCGTCCAGGCTCGTCCAGCCCCGCCGTTAGCGACCCTCGTCCGCGCCGTGCTCCTCGTCGGCCTGGTCATCCAAAGGCCGCAGGCGCACGCGCGCCGCATGAAGCCGTTCGCGGTAGTCCGGCATGAAGATCTGGGGGCAGACGTGTCTCCAGCTGGCCGAGCACGCTTGACAGTGCCATCCACTCGCCACGGTCCTCAAAAATCGCCTCGACCTCCTTGGCGCTGATGTCGAGGACCAGGCGGTGAGCGAAGTCGTACAGCACGAAAGCCTCATCCGGTGAGAGCCGGATCAACTCGTCAGAACTGGACATGGGCCACACGCTACGCGGCCACAGCGCTGCTGTTAGCAAGCCCGTTGGCAAAACGGCCCCTTCCAAGATCGGAAGGGGCCTTTGAGGTGGAGCCGCCTATCGGAATCGAACCGATGACCTATTCATTACGAGTGAATCGCTCTGCCGACTGAGCTAAGGCGGCGTGCCGTGCGGGGCACGGCGGGATGAAGTCTACCGGGTGTCGAGGGGTGGGTGTGCACGGGTTTCAGCCGCAGGTGGTTCCGGACTTGGGCGGGTCGGTGGTGATCAGGTAGTTGTCGGTGGCCTTGGTGATGCACGGGTTGCCCTGGAGGTAGGCGGTGTGGCCGTCGCCGTTGAAGGTGAGGAGGACGCCGCTGGAGAGCTGGCTGGAGAGGTTCTGTGCCCACTTGTAGGGCGTGGCGGGGTCGCGGACGGTTCCGATGACGACGATGGGGGCCGCGCCCTTGGCGGTGATGGGTTTCGGCTGCTGGTTGGTCTGGAAGGGCCAGTAGACGCAGGGGAGGCCGCCCCAGACGACGAAGGGGCCGAAGCGGGGGGCGACCTTCTGGGCCTCGTCGGCGGACTTCTTGTAGGCGGCGAGGTTGGACGGGTTGGGCTTGTCTATGCAGTTGACGGCCATGTTGGCGTCGGTCTGGTTGCTGTAGGTGCCGTTGGGCTTGCGTTCGACCATCTCGTCCGCGAGGGCCAGGAGGACGGTGCCGTCGCCGCTCAGCGCCTGGACGAGCGCCTGGCGGAGGACGGGCCAGTACTCCTTGACGTAGAGCGCCCTGGCGATGCCCATCACGGCCAGGGACTCGGTGACCTTGCGGGAGTCGCGGGTGTTGCTGAGCGGCTTCTTGTCGGTGGCGGCGAGGAAGGACTCGATCTTCGCGATGACGGCGTCGGAGGTGGTGCCGAGCGGGCAGTTGCCGGACTTGACGCAGTTGTCGGCGAAGGCGCGGAGGGCTGTCTCGAAGCCCTTGGCCTGCTCGATCAGGAGGTCGGTCGAGGAGAGCCGGGGGTCGACGGCGCCGTCCAGGACGAGGGCGCGGACGTTCTTCGGGAACTGCTCGGCGTAGAAGGCTCCCAGGTAGGTGCCGTACGAGGCGCCGTAGTAGGTGAGCTTCTCGTCGCCGAGGGCGGCGCGGAGGACGTCCATGTCGCGGGCGGCGTTGGCGGTGCCGACGTAGGGCAGTTTCGAGGCGTCCTTGGTCCTGCAGCGCTGGGCGAACTCCTCGCTCTGGACGCCGAGGGCGTTCGTCTCCCGCTGGTCGTCCGGGGACGCGTCGGTGGCGAAGAACTTGTCGAGTTCGGGGCCCGTGTTGCAGCGGACGGGATCGCTGGCGGCGACGCCGCGGGGGTCGAAGCCGACGATGTCGAAGCGGCGGCGCAGGTCGTCCCCGAACGTGCGGGCGGCCTGGCGGACGAAGTCGACCCCGGAACCGCCCGGCCCGCCCGGGTTGGTGAGGAGCGAGCCGATCCGTTTTGATTTGTCCTCGGCCGGGAGCCGGATCACGGAGATGCCGATCTTCGCGCCGGTCGGGTCGGAGTAGTTCAGCGGCACCTGGACGGTCGCGCACTCGAAGCCGTTGTCGCAGGCCTTCCAGGACGGTTTCTGGCCGTAGAAGGACTTGAGGTCCGCAGGGACGCTGGCCGGCACCGTCTTCTTCTCGCCGTCGGCGTCGCTGCTGCTACTGCTGCATCCGGTGGCCATCGCCAGTACCAGCACGGTGGCCGCACTGATGAACCTCGCTGCCTGCACCCTGGTCCCCGTCTCGTCATAGCGGCACGTACGCCGCCGCCTACGCTACGTCGGCGCGGCGGCAAAGGGCCACCATAGGGCCGAGACGGGGCCCGCGTGGCGCGGCGCGGGCCCCGTCCGTGCGCCATGCCCCGCGGGGTCGGGCACGGCGCGTCCGGGCGGTCGTTCGGGCCGAGCGGCCGACCGGACGTTTCTAACCCGGGCCGCCGCCGGGCGGTCCCTCTGGGCCGCTGCCGGGTGGTCGTCCTCCTCGGCCATCGCCGGGACGTTGCGGAGCCAGGGATGCGCATGCCTGCATGGCCTTCTGTTCCTCCGCCGATCGGGTTGGACGGTTGGAGGGTGCACCGCTCGGACGGGTGGGCGGTGCGTTGGTTGGGCGGGTGGTCGGTCTGTCGGTGGGGCGGCCTCCTTCTGGGAGGTTGACGCCCTGTTTCTCCAGGCAGGCGCGGAATGAGGCCATCGGGTCGGCGGCGCCGGGCTTGTCCGACTCTCCGCCTCCGCAAGCGGCGGTGAACAGCAGCAAGGCTGCGCCCAGCGCGTAGGTCGGTCTCATGGGTCTCCTCAGTCCTCGGGTCAGCGGGCCACGCCCTGGTTCACGGTGGTCGCGGTGAGCGTGCCGTCCGCGGCCTTGGTCCCCCGGACGGTGACGTTCGCGCCCGAGGCGAGGTTCTTCAGGTCGCCGTCCTTGGTGATGCGGACCCTGGTCTCCTCGCTGGTCGCGACCTTCACCGTCTGGCCGGACGTCGTGCGCAGGTAGAGCGTGTTGCCGGTGACCTTCACGACCGTGCCTGTCGTGGTGTCGCCGCCCCCTGCGAAGCCTCCGGGGCCCGGGCCCGGGGCGTTGCCGGGTGGCTGCGCCCCGGGCATGCCGCCGTAGCCGCCTTGGGGGCGTCCGGCGGTGAAGCCTCCGGCCGAGCGCTCGGAGCCGTCCGATGACCACTTCTGCGCCTGGACGCCGCCCAGGAAGCCCGCGACCAGGATGATCCCGGCGGCGAGGTACAGCGTCGGTCCGGGCAGGGAGCGGCGTTGCGGGCGTGCCGCCAGCGTGGCGTCCAGGTCGTCGGCGAACGGGGGGCTGGACAGCAGTTCCGCGTCGTCCGAGGGTGCGCGCGGGCCGGCAACGCGCTTGCCGGGCGGTTCGGGGCTCACGGTTCTCCTTCGGTCGTCAGTCATGGCGGAGCGCCTCGATGGGACGGAGCCGGGCGGCGCGGGAGGCGGGGTAGCCGCCGAAGAACAGGCCGATCGCGACGGAGACGCCCAGGGCGAGGACGATCGACGACGGCACCAGGACGGGTTCGACGCCCGCGATCGTGAAGCGGCTGCCGACAACGCCGGTCAGGACGCCGAGGAGGCCGCCGAGCAGGCTGAGGACGGTGGCCTCCGCGACGAACTGGCCGAGGATGGCGCCGCGCGGCGCGCCGATGGCCTTGCGGATGCCGATCTCGCGGGTCCGCTCGGTGACGGTGACCAGCATGATGTTGGTGATGCCGATGCCGCCGACGAGCAGGCTGATCGCGGCGACGGCGCCGAGCAGGACGGTGAACGTGCGGCTCGACTCGCTGACCGCCGACTGGACGCTGGCCTGGCTCGACACGGTGAAGTCCGTGGTGCCGTGCCGCTGGTCCAGCAGGATCGTGATCTCGGCCTGGGCGGCGTCGACGGCGTCGCTGCCGGTCGCCTGGACGATGATCTGGTCGAGGCCGCCGTAACCGGTGAGGGTCTCCTGGACGGCGGGCAGCGGCGCGACGGCGATGCTGTCCGGGTCGGAGAAGGAGGACGAGGACGAGCCCGTCGCCTTCAGGACGCCGGCGACAGTGAACCGGATCCCGCCGACGTCGATCTTCTTGCCGAGCGGGTCCACCCGTCCGAACAGGTCGGACGCGACCGTGCTGCCGAGCACGACGGTCTTGCGCGCGGCGGTCACGTCCCCGTCGGTGAACAGGGCGCCGGACGCGACGGTCTTGTTCGCGGCGCCGAAGTAGGTCGGTGTGGTGCCGACGAACTGGCCGATGGTCACGCTCGTCCCCTCGTAGCCGGCGGTGACCGACTGGCTGGTCACGACCGGGGACGCGCTCTTCACCGACGTCGCCTTGGCGAGGGCCTGCGCGTCGGCCGTGGTGAGGTCGTGGGCCTGGGTGCGCGGGCCGGTGTCGGTGCTCTGGCCGGGACCGCCGCCAAAACCGCCGAAACCGCCGGGGCCGCCGAAACCGCCGCCGCGGCCGGTCGTGGACGGGCTGACGGTCAGCGAGTCGGCGCCGAGCCGCTGGATGCTCTTCTTGATCTGCTCGGACGAGCCGTTCCCGACCGCGACGAGCAGGATCACCGCGGCGACGCCGATCAGGATGCCCAGCGTGGTGAGGGAGCTGCGCAGCTTGTTGGCCGACAGCCCGCGCACGGCGAACCGCAGGATGTCGAGGACGCTCAACGCGCGCCTCCCGCAGGCGTCGTCCAGGCGGCGCCGGGCGGCGGGCCGGTGACGGGGGCGCGGCGCGCGTCCTCGACGATCCGGCCGTCCACGAGGCGGACGACGCGTTTGGCGTGCGCGGCGACGTCGTCCTCGTGGGTGATCACGATGATGGTGCGGCCGGCGAGGGCGAGCCGGTCGAAGACGCCGAGGACGTCGGCGGTGGAGGCGCTGTCGAGCGCGCCGGTCGGCTCGTCGGCGAGGAGCAGCGCGGGCGCGGTGACGAGGGCGCGGGCGACGGCGACGCGTTGCTGCTGTCCGCCGGACAGCGCGTTCGGCTCGTGCCGGGTCCGGTCGGCGAGCCCGACCTCGCGGAGCGCGGCGAGGGCGCGCCGCCGCCGGTCGGGTCCCTTGACGCCGCCGTAGGCGAGCGGGAGTTCGACGTTGGCCTGCGCGGTCATCCGCGGGATGAGGTTGAAGGACTGGAAGACGAACCCGATGCGGCGGTTGCGCAGGATGGCGAGGCTCCGCTCGCCCAGCCCGGCGACGTCCCGGCCGTCGAGGAGGTAGCGGCCGCCGCTCGGCGTGTCCAGGCAGCCGATGATGTTCATCAGCGTGGACTTGCCGGAGCCGGACGCGCCCATGACCGCCACGTAGTCGCCGCGTTCCACGGTCAGCGAGACGCCTTGCAGCGCGTGGACGGCCGTTTCGCCCGTCCCGTACACCTTCGTCACGTCGCGGAGGTCGAGCACGGGGGCCGCGGGCGTCATCGGCGGCCTCCCCCGCCGGGACCGCCCCCGCCGCCCATTCCGGGCCCGCCGGCTGGGAACCCCTGGCGTCCGGTGGTGCCGGACGTCCCGGAGCCGCTCGTGGAGGACGTGACGACGACCTGGTCGCCCTCCTCCAGACCGGATTTGATCTCGGTGCCCTGGTCGCCCTTGACGCCGATCTCGACCGTGAGGGTGCTCTGCACGCCGTCGCGGACGACGGTCACCATGCTCTGCCCGCCGGCCGTCCTGACCGCCGCGCTCGGGACGTAGAGGACGTCCTCCGCCTTGGCCACGGTGATCTCGACGGTCGCGGTCTGGCCGAGCCGGACCCCGGACGGGACGTCCCCCAGCGAGATCGTGGCGGGGAATTTCACCACGTTGTCGGTGGTCGTCGGCGACACCCCGATCGCGGTGATCTTGCCGGTGGCGGTCGTGCCGGTCAGCGCGTCGAACGAGATCGTCGCGGCCTGGCCGACCTTCAGCTTGGTCGTGTCCGCCTCGGTGAAATTGCCCTCGATCTGCAGGTGCTTGGTGTCGGCGATCTCGATGAAGCCCGCCCCGGAGGAGGACGACGACGAAGACGAGGACGTGGACGAACCCCCCGGCGAAGATCCCCCGCCGGAGCTCGCCCCAGTGCCCGAGGTGGAGCCAGAGCCGCTGGAGCTGCCGCCGACCGTCCCGTTGACGGCGGTGACCGTCCCGGCGAACGGGGCCTTCAAGACAGTGCCCTGATAGGCGCGCAGAGCGGAGTTGTAGGCGTTCTTCGCCTGGACGTAGCCGGCGTAGCCCTTCTCCGACGACGTGTCGCCCTGGGCGGCGACGGCCAGGTTCGCCTTGGCGGCGTTGACGTTCTCCAGCGCCTCGGTCTGGTCGAGGCGGGCGAGGACCTCGCCTCCCGAGACCTTCTCGCCCGCCTTGACGTAGATCTTGGCGACCGTGCCGGACGCGCCGAACGACAGGGCGCGGCTCCGGGCGCTCGCCACCGAGCCGGACGCCGACACCGACGACTCCACGGTCCCCCGCGCCACGCGCGAGACCCGGGTGGACGCGGCGGCGCCGTCACCCCCGTCGCCGAGCGTGAGGTATGCGGCGCCGGCGCCCGCGACGAGCAGCACGCCGAGCGCGCCGTTGACGAGCAGCGTCCGGCGCTGAAACGGCCGATTCATGGAGGTGATGCTCTTGGCCGCGCATGTGGCTCTCGTGAGCCGTGAGTGAGAAACGGATGAGAGAGGCGCCGGGGGTCCGCGGCGTTGGCGGGCGGCGACAACCTCCGCCGCCGTCTTTGTCATCTGTCTTTACACCAACGAATGGAACATCCTGCGATGGTGTGATGCCTGTCGCTTTGGCGCTGGACGCCTTGAAAGGTCGCGCCTCCCTACGCGACCGTAGGTTACGCAAACGTAAGTTACCGGTCGGCAGGGAGGCAAGGTGATCAGTGCGGCGCGGTCACGCCCGGACACCAAGGCAGGCACCCGCAGACGGCGACGGGTCGCGGAGGCGGCCCGGGTCCTCACGACCCCGCTCCTGCCCGAGGACTACCTCGGCCTGGTCAACCCGCTGTGGTCGGCCACCGACCTGCGCGGACGCGTCGACGCCGTCCGCCACGAGGCACCGTCCGCCGCGACGCTCGTGATCAGGCCCGGCCGGGCGTGGCGGGGGCACCGGCCGGGCCAGTGGGTCAGGATCGGCGCGGACATCGGCGGCGTCCGGCACTGGCGGACGTTCTCGCTGTCGTCCCCGCCCCGGCCGGACGGGCGGATCACCGTCACCGTCAAGGCCGCCCGCGACGGGTTCGTCTCCGCGCACCTCGTCAACGAGATCCGGCCCGGCGCGCTCGTCCACCTGGCACCGGCGGACGGCGAGTTCGTGCTGCCCTCGCCGCTCCCCCGCAAGCTGCTCTTCATCACGGCCGGCAGCGGGATCACCCCGGTCATGGCGATGCTCCGCGCCCACGCCGGAGACGGCGCCGACATCGTCGTCCTGCACTCCGATAGGACGGCCGGAGACGTCATCTTCGGCGCCGAACTCCGCGCGATGACCGGCATGACCCTGCACGAGCGGCACACGTCCGCCGAGGGCAGGCTCAAGCCGTCCGAGCTACCGGACGTCTGCCCCGACTGGGCGGAACGCGACACCTGGGCCTGCGGGCCCGGCGCGATGCTGGACGATCTCGCCGCGCACTGGGACGCCGCCGGGATCGCCGACCGGCTCCGCGTCGAACGCTTCCGGACCGTCCTGCACGGCGGCGGTGAGGGCGGACGCGTCACGTTCACCAGGAGCGGCGTCGAGGCGGACGCCGACGGGAGCACGCCGCTCCTGGTCGCCGGCGAGGATGCGGGCGCGCTGCTGCCGAGCGGCTGCCGGATGGGCATCTGCCACGGCTGCGTCGGCGCGCTGCGCTCCGGCAAGGTCCGGGACCTGCGCACCGGCCGGGTGCACGGCGAGGAGGGCGAGATCGTCCAGACCTGCGTCTCGGCCGCCGCCGGCCCCGTGGAAATCGACCTCTGAGGCTCTGGGGGACCCACCATGACCGACCATCTGACGACCGCGGACTACGACACGATCGCCGCCGAACTGGACGCCCTCCGCGAGGAGGTCATGGCGGCGCTGGGCGAGCGCGACGCGTCCTACATCCACCGGGTGATCCGCTGGCAGCGCGGCCTGGAGATCACCGGGCGGGCGCTGCTGCTGGCGTCCTCGCTGCCGCCCGCCTGGGTCGCCGGGACCGCGACGCTCGCCGTCGCGAAGATCCTGGAGAACATGGAGATCGGGCACAACGTCATGCACGGCCAGTGGGACTGGATGCGCGACCCGAAGATCCACTCGACGACCTGGGAGTGGGACAACGTCTCGCCCGCCGAGCAGTGGAAGCACTCGCACAACTTCGTCCACCACACGTTCACGAACGTCCTCGGCAAGGACAACGACGTCGGCTACGGCATCCTGCGCGTCGCGCCCGAGCAGCGGTGGAGCCCGGCGCACCTCCCGCAGCCCCTCTACAACCTGCTGCTCGCGATGTTCTTCGAGTACGGGGTGGCGGTGCACGACCTGGAGATCGACAAGATCCGGGCGGGGACGGCCGACCCGGCGGCCACCCGGGAGAAGCTGCGCCAGATCGGCCGCAAGATCGCCCGCCAGTGGGGCAAGGACTACCTGGCGTTCCCGCTGCTCAGTGGCCCGCAGTTCCTGTCCACGCTGGCCGCGAACTTCACCGCCAACGTCGCCCGCAACGTCTGGGCGCACATGATCATCTTCTGCGGGCACTTCCCCGGCGACGTCGACGTCTTCGAGGAGGAGCGCCTCGACGGCGAGACGAGGGGCGAGTGGTACGTCCGGCAGCTGTGCGGCTCGGCCAACATCACCGGCGGGCCGCTGTTCCACCTGATGACCGGGAACCTCAGCCACCAGATCGAGCACCACCTGTTCCCCGACATGCCGAGCAACCGCTACGCCGAGGTCGCCCCGCGCATCCGCGCCCTGTGCGACAAGTACGACCTGCCGTACCACACGGGCTCGCTGTCGAAGCAGGTCACGAGCACCTGGAAGAAAATCTTCCGCTACGCCCTCCCCGGCGGGCGGCCCGCCCCGGCCAAGGTCTGAACACGGCCAGGTCCGAACAAGGCCGGGGACGGAGTCCGGGCGTCAGCCCAGGGCTTGGGCGACCGGCAGGTGGAGGCGGGACGGGTCGTTCGCGATCGGGGCGCCGTACTCCATGACCGTGGTGGTGAACGCGGGGCGGAGGCCGTGGTCCTCCGCCCACGCGATCAGTTCCGGGTGCCGGTGGTCGATGTCGAGCCGTATCGGGCCCTTGGGAGCGACCTCCTCCACCAGCGCGAGCGCTGTTTCGGCGTCCTGCGCGATGACGGGGCCGATGACGGCCTGGTCGTCGTTCCACCACGCGCCGCCGTAGCCGACTACACCGGTCTCGTCCCGGACGACCCGTAGCGTCTCGCAGAACTCCGGCAGGCCCTCGACCAACTGCGACCGGTCGGCACCGAACACCTCAGTGTCGAGCTGGTGCACACCGGGCAGGTCGTCCGCCTCCAGTGGGACGGACACGCCCTGCCCGGACGTCCCTCCCCACTCGCCCTTGTACGTCGTGCACACGCCCACAGAACGGAACCCAAGACGCTCATATAGAGGACGCCCGTACTCCGTGGCAGTCAGGCACAGGCTCGCCGTGCCCGAGTTGTCCATCGCGTGGCGCATCAGCCGCCCGCCCAGGCCGCGCCGCTCGAAACGCTTGGCGACCAGCACCATGCTGATGGCCGCGACGTCCTTGCCGTAGGGAGTCGACACCACCGTCCCGGCGAGCCCTCCCTCGCCGTCGTCGATCCCGTAGACGTCCCCCACCGAGAACAGGAACCGCCACTTGCGGTCCTCCGGCCCCCACTCGCGATCGGCCGCGAGCCGCTGGCAGGCCCCGAGCTCATCGATCCCTAGCAACCGCACAGTCCCGTCCATGGGCGGACGCTAGATCGGCCCGAGCGGCCCCCACAACCGATTTACCGGCGTCATGGGCTTCAGTACACGGAGACGCCGTAGGCGGAGAGGATCGGGCTGATCGGCTGGAAGAAGGACGTGCCGCCGCTGGCGCAGTCGCCGATGCCGCCGATGCCCAGGCCGACCGCGGTGGTGCCCGAGAAGTACGGCGCGCCCGGGGTGTCGCCCGGTTCGGTGCAGAGCGTCGTCCTGGCCAGGCCGGTGATCGTCCCCTCGGGGAAGCGGACGGTGACGTTGATCGCCGTCACGCTGCCGCACCGGACGCCGGTGGTGGGGCCGCTGCGGCACACACGCTGGCCGACGACCGGGCTGCCCGCGGACGTGATGTCCTGGGAGCCGGGGTAGAGGCGCACGCTGCCCGGCCGCTCCACCTGCGGCTCGACGTACCGGACGAGCGCGACGGCGACATTGCTGACCGCGACGACGGTCCCGAGTTCCGTGGTCAGCGCCGGGTCGGCGTACAGGATCAGCCCGACCTGCGCGCAGCCGCCCGCCGTGAGGAAGTAGTAGGTGCCGTTCTGGCGGACGTTGAAGCCGAGCGTGCAGCGGACGCCGTTGGCCCCGTAGACCGCCTGCCCGCCTTCCCCGCTCGGCGCGGCGGCGGGCGCGGCGTGGGCGGCGGGTGCGGCGGGTGCGAGGACGCCCAGAACGGCGGCGACCACGGCCAGCGTGAAGATGCGGCGCATCACGTACCTCCTGTGGGAGCCCAGGATGGCGACTCCCCGGAATAGTGCGTAGGACCGGCCGCCACGGCAAGGGGACGAAGGTGCCAAGGTTCGCGGGGGCCGTATATCAGAATCACGATCACCCCAGGTGGGAGGGCGGTCTTGGAATGACCGCGACCCTGCGGGGGTTCTCCAGACCGTTCCATGGGACGGACGGGAACCGGGGCGGGTGAGACTTCCAGGATGACCGAAAGTCGGGACGAGTCCGGGCCGTTCGCCGGGCGGACCGCCTGGGCGCGCAGCCTGCGCACCCCGCTGCGGCAGTTCCTGCGCACCGAGACCGGCGGCGCGACGGTGCTGCTGGCCGCGACGCTCGCCGCGCTCATCTGGGCGAACGCGGACGCAGGCTCGTACGAGCGGTTGTGGGGCACGGAGGCGTCCGTCACGTTCGGCGGCACCGGCATCTCGCAGGACCTGCGCGACTGGGTCAACGGCGGCCTGATGACGGTGTTCTTCTTCGTCGTCGGGCTGGAGGCGCGCCGCGAGTTCGACGTCGGCGAGCTGCGCGACCGGCGGCGGCTCGCGCTGCCGCTGGCCGCCGGGCTCGGCGGCATGATGGCGCCGATCGCGATCTACCTGGCGTTCAACGCGGGGCAGCCGACCGCGCACGGCTGGGGCATCGCGATGTCGACCGACACGGCGTTCGCGCTCGGCGTGCTGGCGCTGGTCGGGCGGCGCTTCCCGGCCCGGCTGCGCGCCTACCTGCTGACGGCGACCGTGGTGGACGACGTCGTCGCGCTCGCGGTCATCGGGATCTACTACAGCGAGGACGTGCACACCCCGGCGCTGCTGGCGGCGCTCGGCGTGTTCGCGGTCATCGTCGCGATCCGCGCCGCCGGCGTCCGGCAGTTCGGCGTGTACGTGCTGCTGGGCGTGGGCGCGTGGGCGGCGCTGGAGTCGTCCGGGGTGGAGCCGGTGGTCATCGGGCTGGCCATGGGCCTGCTGACGTACGCGCATCCGGCCGCGCGCAGCGACCTGGAGCGCGCGTCGGAGGTCTTCCGGCTGTTCCGGGAGCAGCCGACGCCGGAGTACGCGCGGTCGGCGCAGACGAACGTGGCGGCGGCGATCTCGCCGAACGACCGCCTGCAACTGCTGATCCACCCGTGGACGAGCTACGTGATCGTCCCGCTGTTCGCGCTGGCCAACGCGGGGATCTCCATCAGCGGCGACTTCCTCGGCCGCGCGTTCACGTCCCCGGTCACGCTGGGCGTCCTGGTCGGCTACGTCGCGGGGAAGCCGGTCGGCATCCTCGGCTTCTCCTGGCTGGTGACGCGGCTCAGCCGGGGCCGGCTGCGGCCGCCGGTCGGCTGGGCGGCGGTCGGCGGCGGCGGCACCGTCGCCGGCGTCGGGTTCACCGTGGCGCTGCTGATCGCGGCGCTCACCTTCACCGGGCCGCGGCTGGAGGAGGCGAAGATCGGCATCCTGTCGGCGGCGCTGGTCGCCACGGTCCTCACCTGGGCCGTCGTCCGCGCGACATGGCTGCTGCCGCCGGTCTGGCGGCTGCGGGCCCTGCTCGGCACGGCGGAGACGATCATCGACCTGGCCGCGCCCGTCGACTCCGAGCGCGACCACATCCGGGGCCCGGCCCGCGCCCCGGTCACCGTGGTCGAGTACGGCGACTTCGAATGCCCGTACTGCGGGCAGGCCGAGGACGTCATCCGGGAGCTGCTCGCCGACTACGGGGACGTCCGGTACGTGTGGCGGCACCTGCCGCTCACCGACGTCCACCCGCAGGCGCAGCTCGCGGCGCAGGCGGCGGAGGCGGCGGCCGAGCAGGACGCGTTCTGGGAGATGCACGACCTTCTCCTGGACCGCCAGGACGCGCTGCAGCCGAAGGACCTCGTCCGCTACGCCGCCGAACTGGGCCTCGACGTCGACCGGTTCCGCGCCGACCTGCGCGCGAACGTGGGCACCGACCGCATCGCCGAGGACGTCGACTCCGCCGACCTGAGCGGCGTCTCCGGCACCCCGACGTTCTTCGTCAACGGCCGCCGCCACACCGGCGCCTACGACATCACGGCCCTCTCCGCGGCCGTCAAGACGGCCCGCAAGGCCATCGCCCTACGCTCCTGACTCCTCGTCGGCGTTGTACATGGCGTCGTGCTGCTGGCGCGGCGAGCACACCGACGCGGACGGGCAGGAGCACCGCCGCGAGCCCACCTTCACCGTCACGCGGTCGCCGGGCACGTTGTACCCGATGACCTGCCCCTCGCCCTCGGGAGTACTGACGCGCGACCCCAGCCGCGGCGCCTTCTCCTTGAACTCCATGTAGAGCGGGTGCTCGTACTTGAGGCAGCACATGAGGCGGCCGCAGGCGCCGGCTATGCGGAGCGGGTTGACGGGGAGGTCCTGCTCCTTCGCCATGCGGACGGAGACGGGTTCGAAGTCCTTGAGGAAGGTGGCGCAGCACAGGTCGCGGCCGCAGGGGCCGATGCCGCCCTGGAGGCGGGCCTCGTCGCGGGGGCCGACCTGGCGGAGCTCGACGCGGGCCTTGATGCCGCGGGCCAGGTCGCGGACGAGGGCCCGGAAGTCGACGCGGTGCGGCGCGGTGAAGTAGATCTTGAAGACGTTGTCGTGGTCGAGGAAGTCGACGCCGATGACCTTCATCGGCAGCTCGTGCTTGCGGATGAGGCGCTTGGCGATCGAGCGGCCCTCGGCGCGGCGGCGGCGGTTGGTCTCGTCGCGGGCGAGGTGCTCCTCGGTGGCGGGGCCCGCGCACTCGGGCAGGCCGTCGATGTCGTCGGACACCCACTGGGGCGCCCACACGCACTCGGCGACCTCCGGGCCCGAGTCGGTCGGGACGAGCACCTTGTCGCCGACCTTCGGGGTGTGCGGGCCCGGGTCGAGGTAGTACAGGCGGCCGTAACGGGTGAAGCTGACGGCCATCACCATGCCCACGGTTTCGCTCCGTTCGCCCGGTTCCGTTGCTCCACGTTAGCCGTCCGGGCGCGTGCGTCACCAGATGGCGCCGGCTCACCAGATGGCGCCGGCTCAGCAGATGGCGCCGCGGCTCACCAGGTGGCGTCGGCGAGGTCCTTCGCGGGGACGGCGGGGCTGCCCAGCACGTACAGGTCGCCGGCGGTGACCATGATCGTCCCGCCGGGGACGGCCGGGTCGATGTCGGTCAGCGGGCCCGCCACCTTCTGCCGCCACAGCACCTTCACCGGCTTGCCCGCCAGGGTGAACGACTGGACGGTCAGCTGCGACTTGGCGACCGTCCCGGCGACGATGGTCTTGCCGTGGACGACGGCGTTGGAGCTGCCCTTGGGCAGCGTCATGACGGCCTTGCTGACCTTCAGGTTGCCGTCGGCGCCCTTGGTGTCGAGCATGCGGAGTTGGCTCTTGGCAGAGCCGACGGGCGTCCAGACAAAGGACAGCCCGGCGCCGGACCAGGAGAGGCTGTCGACGCGCCCAGGCGACTTCGTCGTCCAGGTCTTGCTGGTGCCGCTGCTCAGGGACAGCACCGTCACGCGGCTCCGCTTGCCCGTGTAGGTGACGTAGGCGACGTGGTCGCCGGAGACGGCGATGTCCGACCAGGCGGTGGAGGTGCCGGAGACGGTGGCCTTCGGGATGTCCTTCAGGTCGTGCGGGTGCCCGTCGTCGTTCAGGTGGAGGCGCTGGAAGGTGACGGTGCGGTCGCCGTAGGACGCGACGATGTACGAGCCGTCCTTCGCGGCGGCGACGCGGTGGAAGACGCGGCCCGGCGGCGGGGCCACCGGCAGGCCCACGTTCGCGCCGGTGCGCACGTCGCGGACGAGCAGCGCCGTCCCCTCCGCGGTGACGCCGACGACGAAGCGGGGGTCGTTCCGGTCGGCCTTCGCGGCGGCGGCGGGCTTGGCCTCGCGCTCCTCGTCCGGGGCGTCCTGGCGGTTGTGCACCAGGTCGACACCGCCGCCGATGAACAGCGCCGCGGCCGCGGCCGCGGCGAGCGGAGCCAGGCTCTTCCATGAGCCGAGCCGCATCCCCGAGTCGTCGCGCCTGCCGTCGTCCATGGGTACGCCGTGCACCTGCCTCTCCACGCATGGGTTACCGCGTCGTTTCTATCTCATCTACGGGCCTACAAAAACCCATGAAGCGGGAGTTACCACATCGACGCACAACGAAGGGTGCGCGGCGGCGCCGGAGAGCGCGGCGCTACAGGACGACGGCGCGGGCGCGGCGGACCTCCTCTCACCTCTCCGGAGCAACGTCATCACGAAGCGTAACCAGCATGGCCAACACGGTTACAGAGAGTTCTTTCTTACTCAGCCGAGAGACGCGCGTGCGGCGTCCACGAGCGACGCCCGGTACGAGCCGCCGAACAGCGCCACATGGACGAGCAGCGGATGCAGCTGGTGCAGCGGGACACGGGCGCGCCAGCCGTCCGCCAGTGGCGCCGCCTCGTCATAGGCGGCCAGGACGGTGTCGAGGTGCGGCGTCCCGAAGAGCGCCATCATCGCGAGGTCGGTCTCCCGGTGCCCGCCGTGGGCGGCCGGGTCGATGAGCAGCGCGCGGCCGTCCGTCCACTGGACGTTCCCGGACCACAGGTCGCCGTGGATCCGGCTCGGCGGCTCCGGCGGCCCGGCCAGCTCCTCGATCTCCGCCATCACGCGCTCGATCAGCCGGACGTCGTCGTCCGACAGGTGCCGGGCGCCGAGGCGGAGGAACGGCTCCAGGCGGCGCTCGGCGTACCAGCGCGGCCATCCGTCGCCGTCCGGGGTGTTGTCGAGCGGGAGGTCGGCGATGAAGCCGTCCCAGGGCGCACCGTAGGCGTCCGGGCGATTCCCGGTGTGCAGCGCGGCCAACTCCCGGCCGAGCCGCTCGGCGGCGTCACGGGACGGCGACGCCGACGGCAGCCACGGCAGGACGAGCATGCGGTCGTCCGCCGCGAGCACCTCCGGGACGGGCGTCCCCGGCCCCGCCTCGCCCAGCCACCGGAGCCCCGCCGCCTCCGCCGCGAACACCCCGGCCCGGTCGGCGGCGGCCTTCACGAACACCTCGCGGCCGTCGGCGAGGGATGCCCGGTGCAGCGTCCAGGAGTGGCTGGAGCCGAGGCCGCGCACGTCCGCGACCCCCGTGCCGAGGAGGCGCTCCAGCCGGGCGCGCACTCAGCGCTCCTTGAGCGCGGCGCGGATCTCCTCCAGGAGGCCGGGCATCGCCGCCTCGACCTGCTCCATGACCAGGTCGAAGTCGGCGGGCCTCCCGTAGTACGGGTCGGGGACGTCCAGGTCGCCGGCCGCATCCGGGTCGAACTCGCGCAGCAGCCTGGTCTTGCCGCGCGCCTCCTCGTCCGGCGCCATCGAGCGCAGCGCCCGCAGGTGCCCCTCGTCGAGGGCCAGGATCAGGTCGTACCGGCCGAACCAGGACGGCTCGAACTGCCGCGCGACGTGCGCCGACCGGTAGCCGGCCCGTTCCAGCGTGGCGACCGTCCGCTCGTCGGCCCCGTCGCCCACATGCCAGCTGCCGGTGCCGGAGCTGTCGACCTCGACGTCCAGGCCCTCCTGCTCGACGTGGTGGCGCAGGACCCACTCGGCCATCGGGGAGCGGCAGATGTTACCCGTGCAGACGAACGTGACGCGGTACGGCATGACCCCATCATGCCCGAGGTCAGCGCCCTTCAACGATGACGGTGTCCACCCCGGGGGAGCCCAGCACGGACCTCTGCACGAAGTTCGCCTCCGCGCGGGTGCCCACGACGACCCTGAAGGAATCGGGGACGTCGCCGACCTCCACCGACCGGCGGAACAGCTCGGAGTCCGGGAAGCGCCGCTTGAGGCGCTCGTACGCCTGCCCGTCGCTCTCGTACTCCACGCCGCTCACCCCGGGCAGCGCCTCCAGCCCCTGCCGGAGCGCCTGCTTCTGCGGCTCGGTCGCCTTCTCGTGGAGGCAGGACGGATTGGGCGACGCCTTCGTGCAGAGGAACACCGTGACCAAGGTCGTCGGCGCGGTGGACGGCGAGGCCGACATCGAGGTCAGCGGGCGCACCGTTCCGCCGGACGAGAGCGCACCGCCGACCACCGCGCCTCCCGCGACCACCGCCGCGCACGCGGCGACGGCGACCACCGCCGGCGCGATGCGCCGCGCTCTCCGGCGCCCCGCGGCGAGCCGCGGCTCCGGCATGTCCTCCGGGCCGATCGTGTCGCCGACGGTCTTCAACGCGTCCCTCAGACGCTCTTCGGTCGCGTTCACCGCTCGCTCCCCAGGATCCGGCCCAGCGCGGCGACCGCCCGGGACGTGGTCGACTTGACGGTTCCGGTGCCGACCCCCATGGCGGCGGCGATCTCCTCCACGGAGAGGTCGCAGAAATAGCGCAGCACCAGCGCCTCCCGCTGCCGGGCGGGGAGCCGGTGCAGGGCCTCCATGACCTCGCGCCGGTCCTCCCCGACCATCGCCTCCGCCTCGGCGGACCACACGGGCGCCTCATGGACCGCCCGGAACGGCCGCCTGCGCCGCCGCAGCGCCGTCCGCGACCCGTTGAGGACGGCGGAGCGCACGTACGTGAGCGCGCGCTCGCGGTCGCGCAGCCGCGGCCACCGCCGGTACAGGCCCGCGAACGCGTCCTGGACGACGTCCTCCGCGGTCCCCCGGTCCCCGACCATCAGCAGGGCGAGCCGCGTCAGTCCGAGCGCGTGCCCTCGGTACAGGTCGGTGACCGCCGCTGTGGCGTCGCCTGGTGACGCGTCGCCCCGTGCCGCGTTGTCCGGTGGAGTCTCGTCCGCCGGGAGCTCCCTTTCGGCGAGCGCCTTCTCAGCTGTCATGTCCCAGAGACGCCGCCGCGCGTCCGAGGTTGCTCCGGCGCGCGGGATTCTTCACCGCCGGACGCGTCGCGGCGCCGCTCACGCCCTGCCGAGCGGCTGGATGACGATGGTGTCCACGCCGGGAGCGCCCTCGAACCGCGTCTTCACCGCGTTGGCCGCCCCGATGTCGGCGACGCGCACGCGAAAGGAGTCTGGGATGTCGCCGGGGGAGACGCCGTTGAGCATGTCCTTGCGGTCCGCGAACACCTTCTTGAAGTTCTCGTACGCCTGCTCCTTCGACTCGTACTTGATACTCAGGACGCCGTTCATCTCCTGGAGGCGCTGCTTGAGCGCGTCCTTCTCGGCCTGTTCGGCGTCCTGGTGGCCGCAGGTGGGGTTGCTGGAGGTCACGACGCAGAGGAACACCGCCACGTCGCGCTCCTGGCCGGCGGGCGCGGCGTCCTTCGCGGGGTCGTCGCGCATCACGAACCATCCGCCGACACCCGCGCCGACGATCAGGAGAAGCGCCACCGCCGCCGCGGCCACGACCAGGACCGGGCGCGCGGACGCCCCGCTCGGGCGCGGCGGGACCGCCGGGACCGGCGGTAAGCCGCCCTCGCCCCCGCCGCTGTGCGGTGCGTCCGGGCGGGGTTCGCCGGGTTCGCTCACCGTTCGTCCTCCAGTGCGGTGCGGCTGCGGTCCTGGGGCGTCCATTGTCGGGGATATGCGGCACCCGCGCACCGTCCTCGAACGCGTACCGCCCCCGGACAGAACACGACCCCCGGCCGGGGGGCCGGGGGTCGCGTCCTGGGGTGGGTCGAGCGGCGGCGTCAGCTGCGGACGGCGTTCAGCGCGTCCACGATGCCGTTGCCGAAGAACCCGTTCTGCTCCTTCGAGCCCTCACAGGTCTGCGTCGAGGTCTGCTTGCCCGCCGAGGTGTACCAGACGTACTCGACGGTCCGCGGGCTCGGGCATTCCTTGGCGGTCGCCGTGCCGCGCAGCACGCGCTCGACCGTGTTCGGGCTCAGCGTCAGGCCGCCGTTCCGGGTGTCCCGGTGCCCGTACCGGCTGACGATGAGCGCGGCGACGCCGACGGCGTGCGGCGACGCCATCGAGGTGCCCTGGATCGACTGGTAGTAGGCGCAGTCGTCGCCCTTGCAGCTGCGGATGATGTACGGCACCTTCGGCGTGCCGTCCGCGTTCAGCTCGCCGCGCTCCTTCGCGAGCCGCTCGGGGTAGGCGGCCCAGATGCCGCCCTTGTCGTCCGGACGCTGCTCGGCGTTGTCGACCTTGTCGCCGCCGGGCGCCGCCACGGCGACGTAGCCGTTGCCGAAGCTGCTGTAGTACGACTTGCGGGTGGACGGGCCGGTCGCCGAGACCGGGATGACGTGCTCGCCCTCGGACGGCATCGACACGCAGCTCGCCGGGACCGTCCGGTCGTGCGGCTCCTCGCCCGGCGTGGACGGGAAGTCGGGGCTGGAGTCGTCCTTGTTGGTCTTCGTGTAGTCGACGAGGTCGTTGCCCGCCGCCGAGATCAGCGTGACGCCGCGGTCGTGCGCGAAGTCCAGGGCGCGCTGCGCGGCCTTGATGATGGTGCGCTGCTCGAGCTGGTCCTCGGGGCTGTCGGCGGGGTTGTTGCCGCAGTTCCACAGCCACGGGTCGATGTAGTACGACATGTTGACCACGTCGATGCCGTGCTTGGCCGCGTAGGTGAGGCCGTCGACGGTCGGCTGCAGGAAGAAGTAGCCGGAGTCCTGGCCGACGCGCAGGTTCACGATCGACACGTTCGGCGCGACGCCCGCCATGCCGAGCCCGTTGCGGGGCGAGGCGATCGTGGACGCGACGTGCGTGCCGTGGTCGTTGTCGTCCCAGTCGTTGGGGTCGACGCACGACTTGAACTCGCAGGGGCCGTCGACCTCGTTGCCGTTGGCGTCCGTCGGGATGTCGGTGGTGAAGTTGCGGCTCAGCTGGCGGTTGAAGTTCGGCTTGATGTCCGGGTGGTCGCCGTCCACACCGGTGTCGAGGACGCCGACCAACACGCGCTTGTCGCCCGGCTCCTTCTTGTACGAGCCGTCAGCCGTCGCGTGGATCTGCTTCATGTCCCACTGCAGGTCCGCGAGCGGCTCGGCGTCCTTGGACGGGGCGCCCTTCAGCGACACCGTGCTCTTGGTGCCGGTCATCCGCTCGACCTTCTTGGCCGCCTTCTTGGCCTTCGGGGCCTGCCCGATGATCCGGTTGTGCGCGACGCCCTCCAGGGCGCGCTGGCGCATCACCGCGCGGATGAACTCGGGGTTGTCGGACCGGACCGTCGCGACGCCCACATCGCGGTTCTCGTGGACGATCTTGCCGCCGGCCGCCCGCACCGCCTGGTGGGCCTGTCCGGGGGATACGCGTTCCTTGTAGAGGACGACGTACTCCGACACCTCACCCTTCGCCTGCGCTGGTGTGGGTTCCGCTGACGCTGGGACCGCGAGAGCCGCCATGGTGGCGACGGCGCACGCGGCGGAAATCAAGGCTCGCCGCAAAGCTGACCTCCTGGCCGTGGGGAGCTAGCCCGGGTATTTGGGGGTAAACCAGGCGAAGGTACGCGTGCGGCTGTTGAGAGTTGCGTACGTTTATGTAACGAAAAGGGAGATTCCTTGTAAGACGTCATCACCCGGTGCGGAGCGCCAGCGTGAGCGCCTCCACGGCCAGCAGCGGGTTGACGTTCGCCTCCAGCCGCTCCCGGCACGCCATGATCGCGTCGAGGCGCTTCAGCGTGTCCTCGGGACGGCCCTGCGCCGCGGCCGTCCGCAGCTCCGGCCCGAGCTCGGTGTTGACCAGCTCCGTGCCCGCCCCGAGCTGCAGCGTCAGGACGTCCCGGTAGTACGACGCGAGGTCGAGCAGCGTCCGGTCGAGGGCGTCGCGCTCCAGCCGCGTCGCGCGCGACTTCTGCCGGGCCTCCAGCTCCTTCAGCGCGCCGGCCGTGCCCCGCGGCATCCTGCCCTTCGCGCTCTCCCCGAGGGCCTGCCGCAGCGCGGACGTCTCCGACTCGTTCAGCTCCTCCGTCTGCGCCTTCGCCTCCGCCTTCGCCGCCGCGACCAGCGACTCCGCCGCCGCCACGGCCGGGCCCACCGACGACAGCCGGCGCGGAACCGCCAGCACCTCGGCCCGCCGCCGCCGCGCCTGCGGGTCCGTCGCCAGGCGCCGCGCCCGGCTGATGTGCCCCTGCGCGGCCCGCGCCACGACGTCCGCCGTCTCCCGGTCGACGCCGTCGCGCAGGGCGAGGACGTCCGCGACGGCGCTGATCGGCGGCGTCCGCAACGTCACCAGCCGGCACCGCGACCTGATCGTCACCAGCAGGTCGTCCGGGGACGGCGTGCACAGCAGCCACACCGTCCGGGCCGGGGGCTCCTCGATCGCCTTCAGCAGCGCGTTCGCCGCCGCCTCCGTCGCCCGGTCGGCGTCCTCGAACAGCACGACCTGCCAGCGCCCGCCCGTCGGGGACGACGACGCCCGCAGCACCAGCGCGCGCGCCTCCTTCACCCCGTACGACAGGCCCTGCGGCCGGACGACCTCCACGTCCGCGTGCGTGCCCTGGAGCACCTGGTGGCAGGACGCGCAGTGCCCGCAGCCGCGCGGCGCCTCCTCGCACTGCAGCGCCGCCGCGAACGCCCGCGCCGCCGCCGACCGTCCCGCCCCGGGAGGCCCGGTGAACAGCCACGCGTGCGCCAGGCCGCTCTTGCCCTCCGCGGCCGACGACAGCTGCGCGACGACGGGCTCCTGCCCGACCAGGTCATCCCACACGCTCATGGGATAGAGGCTAACCGGCCGGGCGGATCAGAAGTCGCGGATGGCCGGGAAGGTGCTCGTGGCGTCCTCCGTGCCCGCCGGGACGGGGTCGGGGAGGATCTCCCGGATGCGGTACTGGATCTCCCGGCTCAGCTCGCCCTGCGGGCGGCTCGCGTCCAGGATCAGGTACCGGTCGGGGTCGGCCTCGGCGAGCGCGCGGAACCCGGCGCGGACGCGCTCGTGGAAGTCCTGCGGCTCGGACTCGATGCGGTCGGCGGGCGCGGGCAGCCGGCGCAGCCCCGCCTCCGGCGGGATCTCCAGCAGGACGGTCAGGTCCGGGACGAGACCGCCGGTCGCCCAGGCGTTGACGCGCACGATGTCCTCGACCGCCTGCTGCCGCCCGAACCCCTGGTAGGCGAGGGACGAGTCGACGTACCGGTCGGTGACGACGATCGCGCCGCGCTCCACCGCCGGCTTGATCACGTTGGCCACGTGGTCGGCGCGGTCGGCCGCGTACAGCAGCGTCTCGGCGCGGTCGGACAGGCCGGTCGTGTCGCGGTCGAGCAGCATCGCGCGCAGCCGCATGCCGATCTTGGTGGCGCCGGGCTCGTGCGTGGTGACGACGTCGTAGCCGTGGTCGCGCAGCCAGATCGCGGCGAGCCGCGACTGGGTGGTCTTGCCGGCGCCCTCGCCGCCCTCGAACGCGATGAACACGCCGCGTTCGCGGTGCGCGGGCTGCGGCACGTCGGGGGCCTGCTGCGGCGGCGTGTAGATCTCGCCGCGCAGGGCGGCGCGCAGGTCGGGGACCAGCGGGATGCCGCGCCGGTCGTCCAGCCGCCGGTACGCCGGGAGCGCGGCGACCAGCGCCACGACCGCCGCGACCAGCAGCCCGCCGCCGGAGCCGGTGAAGTCGTAGACGCCGCCGCCGAGATCGATCCGGTGCTCGCCCAGCGCCCCCGCGATCAGCGGGACCGCGACGAACGCGACCAGCGCGGCGACGAGCGCCACGGAGCGCAGGTAGGCGGTGGGACGGGCGTCCTCCGGGGCGTCGGGGTCGGTCACCGCGCCCGCGGCCGTCGACCACGCGGCCCCGGCGAACACCCCGAGGAACGCCGCCAGGAACACCACGACGACGAGGTTCTGGACGAGCGCCAGCCCCACCAGCGTCAGCGCGGCGGCGATCAGCGCGAGGCCGAGCAGCCGGCGGCGGCTGAACGGCACCAGGACGCGCGGCCCGAGGAACGCCCCGAACCCGAGCCCGACCGCCAGCCCGGCGAGGACGGTGCCGTACCCGGCGTTCCCTCCGCCGAGCGCGGCCGTGTGGACGCGGGCGACGGCGACGACCGCGCCCGCCGTGAGGGACGCCCCGGCGACCGCGAGCCCGAGCCCGCGCGCGGCGGCCGTCCCGGGGCCCTGGAACAGCAGCTTCAGCGGCGCCGGGACCGGATGCATCGCCGTGACCGGGATCTCCCGGATCAGCGCGACCGCGGCGGTCGCGACGGCGAACACCCCGGCCGTCACGTAGAGCGCGAGGTCGGCGCGCGAGTCGCGGCCGAACGTCCCGTCCGCGATCAGCGCGAGGACGGCGAACAGCACGGCGGCGACCGGCGCCGGGCCGTAGTTCACGCGGGTCGCGGCGCGGGCGGCGCGGGGCTGCTCCTCGTCCGGCAGCGCGGCGGACAGCGACGCGCGCGCCGCCGCGACCCACAGCAGGCTCAGGCACGACACGAGGAACGCCGCGGCGAGCGTCCACGCGAGCATGCCGACGAGCGGCACCGTCACGACGACGACCAGCCGCAGCACGTCCGCGATCAGCAGCATGAGGCGGCGGTCGACGCGCGCGGCGAGCATCCCGCCGAGCGGCGCGAGCAGCACCGCCGGCAGCAGCATCAGCACCAGCGTGCCGCCGACCGCCTGCGCCTGGACGGACACGTCGTCGTCGCGGGTCAGCAGCGCGGCCATGGCGGTCAGTGCGGGGACACTGAGCCACTGCGCGAGGCTGGACAACGACAACGCGGTCCGGAGCCGCCGGAACGGCCCGATCGGCGGAAGCGACGAAACGCCCGGCGGCTGTGACGCGGCGGGGTGCGGCCGGGGTGCGCCCGTTCTGGTCATGTCGGTCAGGGTATCGGCGTAGATGTCCCTAGGAGCCGGACTTCGCGGAGGTTCGGCGGCGGGGCGCCGCCTTCTTCTTGCCGCCGCCCGCGGCGACCTTCTCGCGGCGCTCCGCGAGCAGCTCCGCCGCCCGCTGGATCGTGATCGACTCCACCTCGTCCCCCTTGCGGAGGCTCGCGTTCGTCTCGCCGTCGGTCACGTACGGGCCGAACCGCCCCTCCTTCACCACCACCGGCTTCTCGCTCGCCGGGTCCTTGCCCAGCTCGCGCAGCGGCGCCGCGGCGGCCGCCCGGCGGCCGCGCTGCTTCGGCTGGGCGAACAGCTCCTTCGCCTGCTCCAGCGTGACGGTGAACAGCTCCTCCTCGGAGCCGAGCGACCGGCTGTCCGTCCCCCGCTTGATGTAGGGGCCGAACCGGCCGTTCTGCGCGGTCACCGGCTCGCCGTCCAGCTCGCCCAGCGTGCGCGGCAGCGACAGCAGCTTCAGCGCGTCGTCCAGGGTGATCGTGTCCAGCGACATCGACTTGAACAGCGACCCGGTGCGCGGCTTCGGGGCGTCCGCCTTCTTCGTCCGCTTCTTCTTCTCGCCCTCGGCGGGCGGCGCCGGCTCCGGCAGGATCTCCGTGACGTACGGGCCGAACCGCCCCGACTTCGCGACGATCGTGTGCCCCGTCGCCGGATCGGTGCCGAGCTCCCGGTCGCCGGACGGCTGCGCGAGCAGCTCCTCCGCCTTCTCGGCGGTCAGCTCGTCCGGCGCGATGTCGTCGGGGATGTTGACCCGCTCGCCGTCCCGGTCCAGGTAGGAGCCGTACCGGCCGACCCGCACCACGATGTCGGAGCCTTTGATCGGGAACGAGCTGATGCCCTTGGCGTCGATGTCGCCGATGTCACCGACCAGCTCCCGCAGGCCCTCCTCGCCGTTGTCGCCGTAGTAGAACCGGTTCAGCCACGGGACCCGCTCGGCGTCGCCGCGCGCGATCTCGTCGAGGCCGTCCTCCATGTGCGCCGTGAAGTCGTAGTCGACCAGGTTGCCGAAGTGCTGCTCCAGCAGGTTCGTCACGGCGAACGCCAGGAACGACGGGACCAGCGCCGTGCCCTTCTTGAACACGTACTCGCGCGCCAGGATCGTCCCGATGATCGAGGCGTACGTCGACGGCCGCCCGATCTCCCGCTCCTCCAGCTCCTTGACCAGGCTGGCCTCGGTGTAGCGGGCCGGCGGGCGGGTCGAGTGGCCCTCGGCGTCCACCGCGTTCGCGGTCAGCGCGTCGCCCTCCGCCAGGTTCGGCAGCCGCCGCTCCTGGTCGTCCCGGTCGGTGGACGGGTCGTCCGCGCTCTCCACGTACGCCTTCAGGAACCCGTGGAACGTGATCGTCTTACCGGTCGCGCCGAACTCCGCGCGCTCGTTCTCGGTCGACAGCCCGGTCACCCGGATCGACACCGACTGGCCCGCCGCGTCCTTCATCTGGGACGCGATCGTCCGCTTCCAGATCAGCTCGTACAGCCGGAACTGGTCGCCGCTGAGGCCCGTCTCCGCCGGGGTGCGGAACGTGTCGCCCGCCGGGCGGATCGCCTCGTGCGCCTCCTGCGCGTTCTTGACCTTGGACGCGTAGACGCGCGGCTTGTCCGGCACGTACTCGCCGCCGAACAGCGACGCGGCCTGCCGCCGGGCCGCCGTGATCGCCGTCTCCGACAGCGTGATCGAGTCGGTTCGCATGTAGGTGATGAAGCCGTTCTCGTACAGCTTCTGCGCCACCGACATCGTGTACTTCGCGGAGAAGTTCAGCTTGCGGCTGGCCTCCTGCTGGAGGGTCGTCGTCCGGAACGGGGGGTACGGCTTGCGCGTGTACGGCTTCCGCTCGACGGACTTGACCTCGTACGGCCTGCCGCGCAGCCGATCCGCCAGCGCACGCGCCGCGGTCTCGTCCAGGTGCAGCGCGTCCCGCGTCTTCAGGGTGCCGTCGGACGCGAAGTCGCGGCCCTGCGCCACCCGCTTGCCGTCGACGCTGACGAGCCCGGCCTTGAAGACCTTCGGCTCCTCGTCCTTCCCGGTGTCGAACTGGCCCGCGATGTCCCAGTAGTGGGCGGGGACGAACGCGATCCGCTCCCGCTCCCGCTCGACCACCAGCCGCGTCGCCACCGACTGCACCCGGCCCGCCGACAGCTTCGGCATGACCTTCTTCCACAGGACGGGGCTGACCTCGTACCCGTAGAGGCGGTCCAGGACGCGGCGCGTCTCCTGCGCGTCCACCAGCGGCATGTTCAGCTCGCGCGGGTTCGCGGCGGCGCGCTGGATCGCGTCCTTGGTGATCTCGTTGAAGACCATCCGGTGCACCGGCACCTTCGGCTTCAGGACCTCCTGGAGGTGCCAGGCGATCGCCTCGCCCTCCCGGTCCTCGTCCGTCGCGAGGTAGAGCTCGTCGGCCTCGGCCAGCAGCTTCTTCAGCTTCTGGACCTGCTGCCGCTTGTCGGAGTTGACCACGTACAGCGGCTCGAACTCGCGCTCGACGTTCACGCCGAGCTTCGCCCACGGCTCGCCCTTGTACTTGGCCGGCACCTCCGAGGCGCTCCCGGGCAGGTCCCGGATGTGGCCGATACTGGACTCCACGATGTAGCCGCGGCCCAGGTACCCCGCGATCGTCTTCGCCTTCGCCGGCGACTCGACGATCACCAGGCGCGTCCCCGCGCCGTTCCCCCGGCCACTGCTCGCGGTGCCGTTCTTGGCTGGCACAGTCGCTCCAACCTCGCTGTCTTGGTCCTCTAACACAGGCTCTTTCTTACCGGCTTCATACAACGTCGCAGGACGGCGCGTTCATGCCCGCGCGCTCCCCGACCATCGTGCCGCCCCTGCGGTGCAGTAGCCCCGCGCCTCCGACAGGATGACATGCCGCCGGACGCCGCGCGGACCGGGACGCCCCACCGTAGGGTGCCGGACGCACGGTAGACCAAGTAATAATGGTCGCAATGGCGGAGTACACCTACCTCGTCCTCTCACTGCCGCGCGGCACCACGCGGGATACCGCCCGGCAGATCCTGACCGAGCACGCGGAACGCGGCGGCTGGGAAATCGATCGGTTGCGCCTCTACCCGGACGGCCGCCGCCGTATTCAACTTCGCCGCAAGGTCATCCGCGCCGTCCGCACCTTCTGACCCACCGCCCTCGGCGGAGCGTAGCACTCCGTTGACGCACCGTTGCCCGAAAACATGGCTTCGCCCGCCCCGGACCGCGCCTCCGGGACGGGCGAAGATCTGTGCGCGCAGGTCAGCGGCGCCCGCCCGGCAGCATCCGGCGCGCCAGCGCCAGCACCCCGGCGACGGCGCCCAGCACCGCGCTCGCGCCGAGCGCCCACAGCGACCCGGCACCGTCCTCGATGATCGGCCCGTCCGCCGCGACGTTCCGCACGGCCCCGAGCTCGCCCGTACCGTCCTGCAGGGCCCGCGTGTCGAGCACGGAGACCGCGACCGGCCCCTCCTGCCCCGCGCCCGCCCGCTGCTGGACGGCACCGCCGCCCGCCCCGGCGAGCGGCACCGGCGGGTTGACCGTCACGAGCCCGGTCACCGCGGCCAGCGGATCCTGCCGGAGGACGACGTCGAGCAGCCCCGGCCGCACGGCCTCCGCCCGCTCGCCCTGCGGCTTGACCAGCTTGGAGAAGCCCATGCTGGGCAGGCCGCCGCTCAGCCCGGGCCGTCCGAGCGTCCCGAGCGGAGCGTCCACCGGCAGAAGCCCGTCCGCAACGGGCACCCCGGCCCGCCGCGTGCCCACCACCGACACCCCAGGCAGCCCGCCCGCCTGAACGAGATCACCCACCTCGGTCAGCTCACCGCCCACTGGAACACCGTCCGTACCCGGCAGACCGCCCTGCGTCCGGTGCCCAGCCGCCACCGGCACGACGAGATCGTTGACCTGGGCCAACCCATTCACCCCAGGCAGGCCCTCCGCACCCGGCAGACCGCCCTGCACACGCTGCCCAGCAGCCGGCAGCACGAGGCCGTTGACCTGAGTGAGCCCGATCGCCCCGAGCAGACCCTCCGCACCCGGCACACCGCCCTGCACACGCTGCCCAGCAGCCGGCAGCACGAGGCCGTTGACCTGGGTGAGCCCGATCGCCCCGAGCAGACCCTCCGCGCCGGACACACCGCCCTGCGCCCGCTGCCCAACGCCAACCGGCACCACCAGATCATTGACCTGGGTCAGCCCGATCGCCCCAAGGAGGCCCTCCGTGCCGGGCAGGCCGTTCTTGGTGCGCTGGCCGTCCGCCGCCGGGCGTCCCAGGGTCTGGGGCAGTTCGCGCGGCTGGAGCAGGTTGTTGGCGCTGGGCGTTCCGGCCATGTCGAGCAGAGTGGCCGGTGAGGGGGTGCCGCTCTGTGCCCGGCTGTAGGAACTAGGGACGTTCGTCTGGCCCGGCAGGTCGGTCACAGAAGGAAGGTCGTTCGCGACCCTGGGGAGGACGGGGTGGCTCCCGGTCCGGGGCAGGAGGTCGAGCGGGCGGGGCGACGAGGAATAGCCGGGGTATCCGCCGTTGCCGTCCTGGCAATGGGCGGACGCGATGCCGGCGACCGCGGCGGTGTTGCCGCACACGTTGACGGGTGTGGAGATCGGCGCGTTCAGCTGGTTGCCCGCGAGGGCGCCGCCCGACCCGTCGGTGGTCTGCCCGCCGTGGGCGCCGCCGCCGTTGACCTTGGCGCCGCCCTTGCAGCCGGCGTCCGCCGTGCCGACGACCGCGGCGCTGTTGCCGCAGACGTTCACCGGCGCCGAGACGGGGGCGTTGACCTGGTTGCCGGACGCGATGCCGTGCGCGCCGGACGTCCGCTGTCCGTCCGCGTGCCGCTTGTGGACCTTGGCGCCGCCGTGGGAGGTGGCGTCGCCGATGCCGGCCACGGCGACGTTGTTGCCGCTGACGTCGACCGGCGCGGAGACCGGCGCGTCGATCTGGTTGCCGCTCAGGACTCCGCCGTCGCCGCTCGTGACGTCGGCGAAGGCGTGGGACGGGAGGACGGTGACGCCGAGGGCGACAAAGCCCGCGGCGAGCACCGCGGCACGCGATGTGCCCTTTGCCCGCGTTCGCATGATGCTCCGTTCAGGGGATGTGTGGAGACGCACGTGTGCCGTGGGTCTCGTGGGGGATGACATGCCGCGCCGGGGGCACGGCGGATGACCGGACCGGCGCGCCCGAGCCGCACGGGCACGCGTCCGGAGCCTGTGAGCAGGGGTCAGTCGGGCGCGAAGGACGGCTCGTCCGCGGCGGTGCGGACTGCCGGGGGAAGCGCGCCGGAGACGCGCGCGAGCGGCGCGCGCGGCGGGGGCGGGACCCAGGTGTCGGGGCAGCCTGCGGTCACGCCGCCGCCGATACCGGCCGCGTCCGAGTGATCGCCGTGCCGCTCGGGGGCGGGCGGCGCCGGGTGCTGGACGGCGTGCCGGGGCGCCTGCGCGATGGCGGGCAGTGTGTGCGCGACCTTCGAGACGGCGGGGGCGCGGTGGCCCCGCGCGGGCAGGTGCACGTCAGGCCGTGGGCGCGTCGCCACCCGGACGGCCGAGGTGCTCGACCGCACCGCATCGGGGCGCCGCGCGTCCGGCCGGACCGGTGCCTGCCGCACCGGAGGCGGGAGCTCCGGGACCGCCGCCGGCGGCACGTCCGCGGTTAAGGGCGCCACGGCCCGTTTCACCGGCTCGTGCTCGTGGACGATCGCGGCCGCCCGCTCCAGCACGGGGGCCTTGGCGACGAGGTGCGCCGCCGGTGGCGGGAGCTTGTCGGCGTGCGCGGACTGCGCCGCGCATCCGAGCAGCCAGCCCGCGATCAGCAGCCCGCCGAGGACGAGCAGCCGCCGGACGGCCCGTCCGGTGGGGAAGCGGCGCAGCCGGACGGAGACCGCCCCGACCCGTGCCGCATCCCCTGCCACCGAACACCCTCCGTTGCACCCGAACCACCCTCAACGAATAGTGACGTTAGCACCACGGAACGCATTGGTGTTGGCAAATTCAGGAGCGATCAAGGAATTTGTCGAGGACCCTGGCGCCGAAGCGGAGCCCGTCCACCGGAACGCGCTCGTCGACCCCATGGAACATTCCGGAAAAGTCCAACTCTGGGGGCAATTTCAGCGGCGCGAAGCCGAAGCAGCGCATGCCGAGCCGCGCGAACGACTTGGCGTCCGTCCCGCCGCTCAGGCAGTACGGCACCGGCAGCGCTCCCGGGTCCTCCGAGGTCAGGGCCGCCTCCATGGCCGCGACGAGCGCCCCCTCGTAGTCGGTCTCGACCGCCTGGTCATGGTGGACGAAATCGCGCTGCACGTCCGGTCCGAGAAGTTCGTCCACGACCGCGAAGAACTCTGCCTCGTGCCCGGGCAGAAAGCGCCCGTCGACCTGAGCCGTGGCACTCTGCGGAATGACATTCGTCTTGTACCCGGCGTCCAGCCGCGTCGGATTGAGCGTGTTGCGGAGCGTCGCACCGATCATCCGCGCCAGCGGCCCGATCTCATCAAGGCACTTTTCCGGACGTTCCGGATCGAATTCCACCCCGTACGCCATGCACGCCCGCTCCAGGAAGGCCCGCACGGACTTCGTGAGCCGCACCGGGAACTCGTGCGACCCCAGCCGCGCGACCGCCGCCGCCACCGCCGTGACCGCGTTGTCCGGATGCACCATCGACCCGTGCCCGGCCGTGCCCCGCGCGGTCAGGTTCATCCACGCGATGCCCTTCTCCGCCGTCTCGATCAGGTACATCCGCCGGTCCCCGGGCACCGTCAGGCTGAACCCGCCGACCTCCCCCACGGCCTCGGTGCACCCCTCGAACAGCTCCGGATGCTCCCGCACCAGCCACTGCGCGCCCCACGTCCCGCCGGCCTCCTCGTCGGCCAGGAAGGCCAGCACGACGTCCCGGGGCGGCCTGCGCCCCTCCCGCAGGCGCTGCCGCACCACCGCGAGGATCATCGCGTCCATGTCCTTCATGTCGACGGCGCCGCGCCCCCAGACGCACCCGTCGGCGATCTCGCCGCCGAACGGGTCCCGCGTCCAGTCCTCCCGGCGCGCCGGCACCACGTCGAGATGCCCGTGCAGCAACAGCGCGTCCCGCCCGGGATCCTCCCCCTCGACCCGCGCCACGACGCTCGCCCGCCCCGGATGCGACTCGAAGATCCGCGCCTCCAGGCCGACCTCCCCGAGCTTCTCCGCGACGTACTCCGCCGCCACCCGCTCCCCCGGCCCCGAATGATCGCCCGGGTTGCTGGTGTCGATCCGGATCAGCTCCTGGCAGAGCCGGACGACCTCGTCCTCAGCGGTCGGCTGCCGAACCACAGTGATCACCTCGCGTCCTCGCGTACCCGTCCCATGGTGCCCGCCGATCGACTTCGCCGCGACTCGTCTCCTTTGGTACAGTGAAGCCCGCCGCAGCCCCGCTGCGGCCTGCACACCAGGTCCGGGTGGCGGAATAGGCAGACGCGCTAGCTTGAGGTGCTAGTGCCCTTTACGGGGCATGGGGGTTCAAGTCCCCCCTCGGACACGTACCGTTTCCCCAAATTCGGGGTCGTGGACGTCACGACGCGATCCGGGTCGAGGTCAGCCTCGACCCGGATTTCTTGTTTGTCCGGATGGTAGACGAGCCGGACGCCGAGCGCCTGGTAGACGGCCTGACGGGCCTCCGGACTCGCGTCCCTGAGCACCCGCACGAGATCACCCAGTCCGGCGATGAGTTCGTCGATCTGCCGGACGGTCAAGATCCGAGGGCGTTGCACGTCGGCCGTGCGAAGTTCTGCCCGGGCCGCGGTGAGGTGGGCTTCGGTCTCGGCCATCCACTGGGCGATCGTCGCCGGGTTGGCCCCGGCCTCAAGAGCGGCGCGGTGGCGTGCGAGTTTGGTCTCGCAGTCGGCGATTTGGGCCTTGGCGCGTATCGCGGCGGTGTTGGTCGGCGGCTCCTGCGCGCTGTGGATGTCGGCGATCGTCTGCTTGATGCGGTGCGGCGCCAGGACCTTGGCGAGCCAGGGGTCGACCAGCGCCGTGACCTGGTGTTCGCGGACGAAGATGTTGCGCGGGTGCTTGACCTTGTTGGCCAGCGCGTACTCCTCGGGGTAGCGGCACCGGAAGTAGACGTAGTCCTTGTAAGTGTGGGCCTGCATCTTGCGGTCGCACAGGCCGCAGTACATGACGCCGCGTAGCGAGTAGGCGCGCTTGGTCTGCGTACGGGACTTGGTCCCACCGGTCTGGCAGCGGCGGGCGGCGAGCTTGCCCTCGATGCGGTCGAAGATGTTCTTGTCGATGATGACCGGGTGGACGACCTTCTGGGAGTAGACCCACTGGTCGCGGTCGTTCCAGCGCAGTTTGGTGATGTGACCGAGGGAGACGTCGTTGACGTCGATGAGGACCTCGTCCTTGCGTTGGCGGTTCCAGACCTGGTGGCCGGTGTAGCGCGGGTTGGTCAGGATGGTCTTCACGGCGCTCTTGGCCCAGGCCAGTCCCTCCCGGTGCCGGTTCCGCGCCCGGTCGTGGGCCGATGGACAGGGGATGCCGTCTCGTGTCAGTCCTTCGGCGATGGCGAACAGTCCCTTCTCTGGCGAGCCGTCGAGGCCGAGGTACTCGCAGTAGATGCGTCGGACGACCGGTGCCGAGTCAGGGTCGATGTCCAGCTTGAACAGGCGCTTGCCGTCGGCCGCCTTTCCCGGGTGCGGGTGCGGCCCGCCGTCCACCAATCTGTAGCCGTACGGAGGACGACCGCCGAGGTAGCGGCCTTCGGTGGCGGCGATGGCGGCCATACTGCTGCGGACTCGGGTCCGGACGCGGTTGCGCTCACCCTTGGACAGGCCACCGAACATCGACATGATCATGTCGTGGGCTTCGTTGACGGGATCGATCGCCCCGCCGATCTCCGGAACCCACAGCGGTACGCCGTAGTGGTCGAACAAGGGGAACGTCAGACCGTACTGCCCTCCGTAGAAGGCACGGTGCGGCTCCCCGATGACGACCGCGTCGAAGCCCCGGATCGGGTCCTTGAGCGCATCCAGTAGCCGACTGGCCTCCGGGCGCCGTACCCACGGGATCGAGCGGGAGCGGTCGACGTCGAAGTACTCGACGACGATGCAGCCGCCGTTGCTCTCGATCAGCGTCTCCGCTCGGCGGAGTTGCCATGCCTTGGATGCGGTCGGGTCCTGCTTGTCTTCCGTGGACACTCGCCCGTAGAAGGCGAATCGCGGGGGCTTCTGTGCCCCGGAACGCTGCGGGATCACCGGTCGGTCTCCTCGTCGCTGTGATCGGCGGCGCGGCCCGCACGGACTTCGAGCATGAGACTCAAGAGCGCGCGGGCCGCGTAGGGCGTGAGGCGTGGCGGCTCGGCCGGTGCGATCAGCCGCAACCGGCCGGGTTCCGCGCTTGCCGTTCCCTCGTTGTCCGGCTGGGTGCGGGATGACGGGCGGTCCGCCCCGGTGGCGGACCGGTGGTCATCAACGCTCGACTCGTCGGCCGAGTTCAAGTCCGCACCTGGTGGACGGCGATAGACGCGCCGGGACGAGTGGCGAGGCGATCTCCTTCGCGTGGCCGGCGATCGGCCACGTGGGCGCGAAGACCTTCGCGAGCGACTGTTCGTGGAATCGGGCTGGTCCGTGGTCATGCGCCGGGTTCGCCTGGATCGGCAGGCGCCCGTTCCCCCCTCTCACCTGATAAAGGACCGGAGAGACCCTGGTTTTGGACGTCTGGGCACGTCAAGAGGCGACCAAAGCTCCCGAACTTGAAGCGAAACCATCACAGATCTCTCAGCCCCCACCTTCATCGGCATTGAACCCTCGGAACCGACAGAAAACGGCTCCTAGTAAAAATCGTTGCAAAGACGAGCGGGAGGCGTCCAAAAATGCCCCTGGAGCAGTCCAGTTACTTAGTGAGAGAGGCACAGGGGTTCGATCAGTTCTCGGCGAATTTTTCGAGCCCTGGGTGAATCTCGCGCTCTCCGCCGGTGCTTTATGGCTGAGAGTCCACGGCCGCCTGGCATCGCCGTCCGCACTCCTGGAGGAGATCAATCTGAACATGTCCGAGGTGCCCGAACCGAGCCTGCCGACCGACCCGATCGTCGACTGGCTCGAAGAACACGTCCATCTGCTGCCGGAACTGCCCACGCTGCTGCTCGGCCTCATCGCCCGCCACGGGTTGGAGGTCCTCGGCCTCGTCATCACCGTCTACGCGGCCGTCGCCAGTACGCGTACGGCGGTGAGGAGGTGGCGCAATCTGCATCATTCACGCAATACGCGGCTGATCGAGATCGCCGTACCGCCGACCGTGGAGCGCGACAGCGCCGAGGCCTGGTGGAAGCACCAGGCCGGCCAGCTCAGTCCCTTCTGGAAACGGCAGGTCTACGGGCAACCGCATCTGGCGTTCGAGTACGTCGCCGACGAGAACGGCACCCGCTTCCAGGTGTGGGTTCCCGGAACCATCGCGTCCGGCGTCATCGAAAAGTCCGTTCAGGCGGCCTGGCCAGGCAGCACCATCACCACGCGTCCCGCCGCACCACCGATTCCGCTCCATGCAGAGGCCGCCGGAGGACGTCTCGTGCTGAGCAACATCGAGCACATGCCGCTCGATCACGACCACGATGCCGACCCGCTGCGTCCGTTGCTCGGCGCAATGGCGGGACTACGGAAAGGCGACTATGCGGCCGTGCAGATCCTCGCTCGTCCGTGCACCGGCCGTCGTATCCGCCGAGCCAACCGCACCGCCGCTCACCTACGAGGCGGCCGGTCCAAGACCTTGCAGGGCGCCTTCTTCGACTTCATCACGCCCGGTGCTCCGCATAGTCACGGCCGCCCCTCGCCCAGCGAGATCGCACAGTTGTACCCCGAGCGCGCCCGACAGGTGAAGGACCTCCTCGCCAAGGCGGAAAAACCGCGGTTCGAGGTTCAGATCAGGTATGCCGCCGCGACGACTCATCGAGTGCGGCTCCACAGGGCTCCCGGCGCCGATGCACGCATCGCCGAACTGAACGCCCAGCGCAATGTGCGCGGCAAGCTCCGCAGTCGCGCCCGCGAGATCTACGCGACCTTCGCCCTGTACTCCTCCGGGAACCAGCACCTGCGCACCCGGCGCCTGCTCGCACCGGCCCAGCACATGGCCACTCGGCACTTCGGGCGCGGCTACCTGCTGGCCGTGGACGAGTTGGCCGCACTCGCCCATCTCCCGCAGGACCTGGACGCACCGGGAGTCACCCGCGCCGGAGCACGACCGTCCCTGCCCTCGCCAGCCGTGCTCTCCGGTGATGAGCACACCCAGGCCGTGAGGATTCTCGGGGACTCCGACGCCGGGACGCCTCGTCCCCTTGCGCTCACCATCGCCGGCGCGCGGCAGCACATGCACGTTCTCGGCCAGACCGGCACCGGCAAGTCGTCCTTCCTCGCGGGGCAGATCCTCGCCGACGCCCATGCCGGGCGCGGCGCGCTGGTCATCGATCCTAAAGGCGACCTGATCAGCGATCTGCTGGAGCGGCTGCCCGAGCGGGTCATCGGCAAGACAGCGGTGTTCGATCCCGCGCAGGAGGGGCGGCCTCCGTGCATCAATGTGCTCGCCGGGTCCGACCCGGAGTTCGCGGTCGAGGCCATCGTGACGACCTTCCGGCGCTGTTTCGCCGCCAACTGGGGGCCACGTATGGACGACCTGCTCCGGTCGGCCTGCATGACCCTGGTCAAGGTGTACGGGCCGAACGCCAGCCTTTCCGACGTCCCGACTCTGCTCTCCGATCCGGCCTACCGTGCCCGCACCGTCGCCAGGCTCGGTCACGACGCACTGCTACAGGGGTTCTGGAACGACTACAACGAGCTCTCATCCGGCGGACGCGCCGCTCTGACCGGACCGATCATGAACAAGCTGCGAGCCGTGCTCATGCGCCCGTTCGTCCGCGACGCGCTGTCAGGGGCGGTCTCCACCGTCGACCTGGGCGAGATCCTCAACGACGGTGGTCTCATCCTCGCCCGCGCCGCCAAGGGGATGCTCGGCGAGGACGCATCGCGCTTGCTGGGCTCGCTCCTGCTGGCGCACACGTGGCAGGCCATCACGCCCCGTGCCCACCTGCCCGAACACGCTCGTCGTGACGCCAGCGCCTACATCGACGAGGCGCACAACTTCCTCAACCTGCCTGGCTCTGTCTCCGACATCCTTGCCGAGGCCCGCGCCTACCGCTTCTCGCTGATGATCGCTCATCAGCACCTGTCCCAGCTTCCTCGAGACCTACGTGACGCGGTGTCCGCCGACGCGCGCAACAAGATGTACTTCGCCGTCTCACCAGAGGACGCCCACGCGCTGACACAGCACACCGCGCCGTACGTCACCGAACACGGCCTGTCCCACCTGGGTGCGTTCCAGGCCACCGCACGCATCATCCACAACAGCTCGCCCGTCCCTGCGTTCACCGTGCGCACCCGCCCGCTGCCCGCGCCCATTCCGGGGCGTGCCGAGGCGATCAGGCAAGCATCTCGGGAGGCGTTCACGCCCGCCGATCACAGGCCAGCACCCACCGTCCGGCCAAGGGCACTCGCCGAGCCGCCCCTCGTCCGCTCAGAGTCGGCCGACGATGACGACCTGGACGTCTTTGGGACGGACCGTGCCTGGGAGGTCGACGAATGACCAAGCCGAGAAGGCCCATCCACCGGCTACGCGAACGGGAAGCCCGCCCTCCCCGCGTGACCGTCGCGCTGATCGCTGAGTTGGCGCATCGGCTCACCAACCGGGACCGTGCTCTCCTCTCGCTGCTCTGGGAACACCGCGTCCTGACCAGTGAGCAGATCACCGCCCTGTTCTTCCGCACCTCCGAACGCACCCACCAGCGGCTCCGCCAGCTCCACGAGCTTCACGCGCTGTCGTCGTTCCGGCCGTGGGTCCCGAACGGGACGGCCGCCAAGCACTGGGTGCTCGGTCCCGCAGGCGCCCACGTCCTGGCCGTGGAGCAGGGGATCAGTCTCCGGGAACTTGGCTACCGCCATGAGACCGCGATGGGCATCGCCGTCTCACCACGGCTCGGTCATCAGGTCGGCGTCAATGACTTCTTCGTCCGCCTGCGCGCGTACGCCCGCAACCGCGACGACGGTACCGGCCTGAACCAGTGGTGGTCGGAGCGACGATGTATCACTCATTGGGGCGATCATGCTCGCCCCGATGCCTTCGGCCGATGGTCGGAATCCGGTAGGCAGGGGTCACCGGCTGAGGTCGCGTTCTTCCTTGAACACGACACTGGCACCGAACGTCTCGCTCGCGTCGCCGCCAAGCTCAACGGTTACACCACACTCGCCCGTGAGACGGGATCAAGCAGGCCCGTTCTGTTCTGGCTACCGAGTGCCGCTCGCGAGGCGAACCTCCGCCGACTCCTCAGCGTTCCGGGCGTCCCGGTCGCCACTGCCGTTCAAACGCCCGCCACATCGCGCGAAGGCCCCGCCGGAATCGTATGGCTTCCCGCCGGAATCACCGGTCCACGTCAACGGCTCGCCACGTTGGCGGACGCGTGGGAGTTCACCGTGTGACCGCCACCTGCCCAGCCCGTTCGCGGTGGCCACCGTGGGGACGGGCGGCCGTCCGCACGATGGCCCCTACCGGCCGCACGACGGCCGCCCGGTCCAGGGACCCGTCCCACGGCCGTCCGGGACGGCCCTGACCTTCCGTCGACGCACGCCGGGTTGGTGGCCACCGTTGCGGGGTTCGTCACGGGGCGCGCCTGTGGGCACAAGACGACGGTGGCGTTCGCCCCGCAATCAGGGGAACGCCACCGTCGCCTACCCATCGTCGGGCTCACCGACCCGACGGGCGTGTCAGGCGGTCACGTCACTGGCCTGACCCCGATCCTGGACCGCCGGGGCGGCGGCCCGGTAGCGGACAGGCTTCTCAAACGTCATGACCGCCTCGCCCCGCTCGGCCATGGTGGCCAGGGCGTTGGCGACCGCACCGGATGACCGCTCCAGCACTCGCGCGATCTCACCCGGCGTGAAGTCGGTGTCCGGGTAGACGGCCATGTGCGCGATCACCTCGGGGCGCAGGGGGCGCGGCGTGGCCCGGTGTCCACCGTTCCGGTTGCCGTTACCGCTACCGGCGGCCGTCCCCGTACTGCGGACAGTGGCCTTGGTGGCGCGGCGCACCTCAGCGGTGGCCGCGTACACCCGGTCCAGCCCGTTGGTCATGGCGGCGTCGTCCTCAGCGGCCACAGCCGCGTACGCGGTGGTGGCTGCCGTGATCAGGTCCGACAGTGCCCGCCGGGTCGCCTCGGCCGTCTGGCGCCGCGCCAATTCGGCAACCGCCTGGGCGCGCCGGGCCTCCTCGTCGGCGATCGCCTTCTTCAGGTCGGCCTCAGCAGCCGCCCGCCGGTCGGCCTCGTCCTGCATGATCTTCACCGCCGCCGCGATCGTGTCGGCCGACACGCCCGCCGGGGGTTCGTCCTTGATGCCGTCCGGCGATGCGACGGGAACCGGCGCCCACGTGTCGGTGTTGGCGCCCTTCGCGCCGGGCGTCCGCGTGAGGTGCCCCGCCGCTACCAAGTCCGTGAGGGCGTTCTTCACCACCGCCCGCGTGAGTCCGGTCGCGGTGGCGAGGGCGGGGATGGTCGCATCGGGGGCGGCAGCCACCGCACCGAACACGGCCGCACCGTCCCCGCTGACACCCACCGGAACGGCGGGCGTAGTCGGGACGGCCTGGACGGTGGCGGGGACCGTAGCGGCTACCTGGGCGTGGGTTGCAGCGGTGTTGGCGGTGGCGGTGTTCTCGGCCATTTCGTGACTCCTTTTCGGTGGCACCCGGCAGCATTTCCGCTGCCGGATTTCGTTGGCACGTTTTCCTGTTCCGATACAACCGTTGCTCGATACGCCACCGACCTCAAGTCGACCGGCCAACAAATTACGTCACCAAAACGGCTGGAGAGGCTTCCCTAACATTCACAGTCAGCGAAACATTTACCGACCGCACTCAATTTGCAGCTTGACTTGCGCGCCGATGGCGATTCCGTCCGTCACTTGAGGAAGTCGTTTTCGGCGTCCAAGGCCCTCGGCGTGCATGCCTGGACCAGTCCGCTCCAAATTCAGACTCGACCGGCAACCTGCCAGCGGTGGCCAGCCCGCCAGAACACGCGCCCGGCGCAAGAGGCAGCCTTCTCGGCTGGCCGGCACCGGCGGGTCCCGGGTACGCGAAGGGCACGCGCTGGGGAGTCCTTGTACTGCAACTGCACGCCACCTCACGCGCACAACTACTACTGGTCGTCTTTAGGGACGAGTCGGGAGCGCCACGGGCTGCACAAAAGCGCCCCCAGCTGCGCACACGCAAAAGCTCGGGGGTTCTCTTCATAATGTGAAGGGCCAGGAGAAGGGGCAATTGAAGGTGCAGAAGAAGGGTTCAACAAGCTTCTGATTCTTGACGCGCTTGCCATCCAAACAGGGCGGCGGCCCCCTCTCTACCCGAAGCCGGGCAAAGACGGAGCCGCCTCATGCGAGCTGGCTATCCTGGTCACGAGGGCCCAGCCTGATTGGTCCAGGCTGGACCCTCCCTATGACACCAGCTGTGCTGGCACCTGCGATTCGGCCTCCAGCTTGCGGTTGAGGTCGATGTCGGCCCAGACCGTGTGTCCGAGGGTGCTGCTACCGTGCATGCCGAACATGAGCGCGAGTTCGTACAGCATCCGGAGCCCCCGGCCGCCCTCGCTGTAGGAACCGCCGTACCCCTCCGGCAGCACGGTCGGGATGCCGTGTCCTCCCATGTCGGTGACGGCGACGTAAACCGGGTTCTCGCAGACGATCTCGAGCCCGAACCAGCCGTCGCCTCCCTCACCCGAGCGCGTGTGCCGGACCGCGTTCGCGGCCAGCTCGCCAACGGCCAGCGCGACAACGTCCACGCAGGGCATGCCAACGAACAGAGCCTCGGCGAACGCCCTCGCCGCCCGCACCTGGTCGGCACGGCCCGCATACACCCGGCGCCACCGCATCCTTCCCGACGACCACAGCCATTCCTCAGCCGTCGCGCCAACCAGTTTTGTGTTCCCCATCTTGTTTTCCTCCCCTGTTTGCCGTCCGTCGCCGGTGACCGGCTACCCATCACGGACGACCGAATGACGATTGACGCTCGACTCGGCAGCCGAGGTCAAGTCCCGATTCCTCCCTAAAGAACTGCGCCCGGCTCGGTGTCACAAAATTCCCGGGTTCTCCGTCCGCCCGGGCTAAAAACTCTTCACGGAGTGGTCGGCATGCCAAGACCGAGCGGATCACGCCCCGCTCCTACTGGTGTCGTTCTATCCAACAGTCTGGATAGTCAAGTAGCGTCCGCCCAGCCTGACGGAACGGTGGTCGTTATAGCTGGACCAGGTCGACGGTGTTGGACCGTTCCTGGAGATCGAGACGGCGGTGCCCGCCGACGAGTCGAACCTGCACGTCCAAACACAACAGGACGCATGCGTGAACGACGGGTGTCGAGAATCAAGGACCATCTCACTCTGGGGCTCCGGTTCGCCCAAAGGTGCCGAGCATCTCGGAGCCCGGCCGTCTCCGAGGCCCGCCGGACCCACCCAACCAGTCCGTCCAGATCTCACCCGCCCTCCCGCGGATCAGCGCAGGAAGTGCAGTCGGGAAGACTCTGCAAGGTCCTCCAGCCGAGCCAGGTCAGAGCGAAGCTCCTCGACCTTGCCGTGGGCCACAGCCGACGTCTCCCGTCGACCGCCGTGCCCCTAGACCGCCCGGACGGCGCTTCGCGAATCGCTTCCTCAACCAGCGCGCCGCAGACCTCGAACGGCACGCACTCGCCAGGCTTCACCACCATGACCGGTCCAACGCCCGAAGGATCTCCTCAGCCAGTTGCTCGGGACCGCCCGCCTCAATCAGCCTCCCGACGCCCGGCACGTACGCCCACCAGCGCCGCGTATACGGCCCCCACCAGCACTGCACCCATGGGAATCGTTCGCGCAGCCCTTCGACAGCACGCTGCACTGACTCAGCCAAACGAACAGGTGAACCGCCGCCATAACCGGGCGCCAAAAGCCCGTAATGCTCCCCCGTCACCCTTACGCTCTGTTCATCGTCTTTCATGGGAGAACAGCTCCTCAGGGTGGCGGTCAGCGATTCAAGGCCGGCGACGCTCCGCGTTCGGTCGGCTACCTGATCGTCACGTCCAGTTGATATTCGGGGAAGGCGCTACCACTCCCCCGACTAGAAACAAGGACCCGGCCATTCCGAACAGGACTCTCCACCGCTCAGAGGCGATGCGTAGCCTAGATTTCATGGACGAGCCCCTCGGTTTCTGGTCGACTCCGGCCGTGAGTCAGGCCCTCGCCACCTGCGATGTGCCGGCCCTGATGGACGAGATCCGAAAGGTCAGGGGCTGGAGCCAGGCCGACCTCGCAGAGGCGGTCGGCTACACACAGAGCTGGGCATCGAAGGTGTTACGCAGGGAGACCTCGCTCACGCTCACCCAGGTCCGCATCATCATCCGCCGACTCGGCATCCCCGCAGAACTACTCCGATTCGGCGATCACCAGACAGACGAGGAAGATCCCACGAATCGCAGGCAATTCGGCAAGCTCGCCGCACTGGCTCTCTTGCCCTCACCCCGCACCGCACTCACCACCGGCGAGAACACCGCCGCCGACTTGACGGCCATCACCGGCGCACAGCGGCGTCTGGACGCCTCGTTCTGCTCCCGCGACCTCATCGACGGCGTCCGCTCGCACCTGGAGCTGGCCGTCCGAGCGCACCGCACCGCAGGCCCGCACGCCCCCGCCGTCGCAGCAGCCGTCAGCGAAGCCGCCGGTTTCGCGGCCTGGCTGTCGATGGACATGCTCGACCTCGGCAGCGCCCGCACCTACTACCGCCAAGCAATCACCGCGGCCAAGCTCGCCAAGAACGACGTACTCGCCGTCTACATGACCGGAAGCCTCGCTGCCTTCGAGATCGACGCCGCCGGCGACCCGCTACTCGGCCTCGCCATGATCGACAGAGCCCGCAAGACACTGCCGCCCACGGCGGGAAGCACACCCACCGCCTGGCTCGCCTCCCTCGAAGCGCTTGCACACGCCTCCACCCCCCACCCCGACGAGCACGCCGCAACCCAAGCAATCAGAACCGCCGAGCACGCCATCGCCCGCACCGACGGCCCACCGCCCTGGCCCTGGGTCTACCCCTTCGACCTGACCAAGCTCGCACGCATCCGAGCCTCCATCGCCGTCCGCCTCGGCCAACCCTCCGAGGCGGCCCGCGCGTTCGGCGAATCGCTCCCGACCGCCCAACCAGCACCCAAGCAGGCCGCACTGACCACCCTGGAAGTAGCAACCGCAGCCTGCCAACGCGGCGAAACCGACGAGGCGTTCACTCTCGCCCTCGACGCCCTCAACACCGGCATCACCTACGGCTCGGAACGCATCATCAGACAAGCCCGCCAGTTCCGCTACAGCAACGCCCCCACGACCACGCCCACCGTCGCCCGCTTCGACGACCGGCTCAGAACAACCCTGCTCTAGGAGAACCCGTTGCGCATCGCCATCTCCGGCCACCGCTCCCTACCACCCGCCACCGAAGCTCTGGTAGCCGAAGCGCTCGACGAGGCTCTCTCCCCCATCATCGACGACATCACCGGCCTGACCTGCCTCGCCGACGGCGCCGACACCCTGTTCGCCCGAGCCGTCCTCGCCCACGGTGGCCGGATCGAGGTCATCGTCCCAGCAGAGCAATACCTCGCCGGCCTACCCGACGAGCACCACGCCGAGTACCGCAAGCTCCTCGCCCAAGCCACGCAGGTGAACCGCATGCCCTTCACCGAGTCCACCAGCGAAGCCCACATGTCCGCCAGCCAACACATGCTGACCCTCGCCGACGAACTCTGGGCCGTCTGGGACGGCCAACCCGCACGCGGCTACGGCGGCACCGCCGACGTAGTCCAAGCCGCCCAAGACCTCAACAAGCCCGTCAACGTCATCTGGCCCACCAACGCCACAAGAGACTGACTCTCTACACGAGCGCTCTGGCTACTTCGGCCGCACGCTGCAGCGCTCGCTGACGCTTCGCCACACAACTAGCCCCCACCAGGGACTTGATGCTAGCCAAAGCCTCGGCAGTCCCCGCTCGTCGCCTTAATCAACGGGCTGGCGTGCTGGCGGAGTAACGGTCTCCTTCCGGCACAGCGGGGCCGGTACCCTCAGCGAAATGAACTGCCGGTGCTCCGAGAGCGAAGGCGTGTAGGCCAGGCCGTCGGAGGTCTGGCGAATGGTAAGGGTCCCAGCGCAGCACTGGTCGCGGTCGCGCGAGCCGGGCGACGACGGCACTTGGCAGTGCGCGGACAACTGCGTGCATGCGATATGCGCCGTCGGCATCGCGTGCCGCACTCCACGCACAATCTCGGGTTGTGGGTTCGCTGGCCTGGACCCACCCCTTATCGAGAAGACTACGACCTCTGGGCGGACCAGTTCCGTCAGAGACTTCGCGAACTCATACGGCGCATGCTTTCCGGGCTTACCGCCGTGGTGAGGGAATACAAGCACAGGCGCAGATAACTCATGGCCGTAGTCCTGAATGTGCTTCAGAGCTATCCCGTCGATATCGGCGGCAAGCAGAGCCGCAGGGAGTTCCCCGAGGTGCACGCGAATGACCACAGAAACCGTGTTTGCGGTAAGTTCACCGAACTCGGTCCTGCGCTTAGGGCCGGTCAGCGCCATTACCGCACTAGGGTGACAGACCTCCATCCGCGCCCGTCCGCAGCTTATCTCCCGGCCAGTGGCAGTATGAATCATCTGATGACCACCGAGACCACCGCGTCGAAACCTGGTCTGCGTTGCGTACCGCAAGCGCTTCCAGATCTTAGTATTCTTGCGACTGTCTGCGTTAAACCAGACAGTTCCGATGGTTCGGGATTGGTCCAGGAGCAGCAGCGGCCCACCGCCCGCGTGATCATTATCCGAGTGAGAAAGGATCAGGTGCTCGATGTGCTCGCACTGCACATATTCAAGTTCATCGGCGACCTTAACGCTCGGCTCGGCATCGATAACAGCGCACCGGTTGCCGTCGCGGACCATGGCGGAATTTCCATGGCCCACGTCGAGAATCTTCATCTCAAGCACGTCGTCAATCATTCCGGGAACCAATCCTCATCCAATGGAGGCGCTAGCATGATGTTCCGGAAATACAGGTCGGTTGGATCTTTGGCATAGCAATTAACATCAGCTTCGAGCCACGTCCCAGGCAACTGCTCTGGTTTTAGTCCGGTGGCGTCGCAGATCGGTTCGAGCGGCATCAGAACCGATGTCGCGATCTTCCAGCCAACCACGATGACCTTGGCAGTCGGAGTCTCCGACCTCTCGCCAATATCGAGGATCTCGATTGGAGTGGTGATCGGCCTACGCTCTCTGGCAATCTTACCCGCGAGTTCATTAACCGTCAACTCCAAGGCGTCCAAAAGTTGGCCAGAAAGCTCGCTCTTATCCACCAAGGCAGGGATACCGCTACGCCAAAGAGCGATCGCATGGGTCTCGTCAGTGTTCACGTGGCTACTGATCAGCACCGAAGGAAGCGGAGTAGGGCTGCTCTGGTTCGCCTTGCAGACCAGTTCGGCCCCCGTGAAACCGACTCGGCGGCGACCGCTAAGGACATGGTCGGCGACCACCGCGTCATAGCGCCCACGGAGCTGTTCGAGGAAGCTATCCGCACTCTGCGCGGGCTCGAATTCGCTGATCGGTTCGGGGCGGAAGCCATAGTCTTTGAGGAGCCTGGTCCAGGTAGCTGCGTCGTCGCGATCGTCATCGACGACAGCGATCCGGCTGCCCTGTGGTAAAGTCCGCGCGCCGGTCATGCGGGGGAGTCCTCCCCGGCCTTAGAGGGTAGCCAGATACGGAATCCGGCCCCTCCAAGTGCGCCGTTCTCCTCGGCAGCCTGAGTGCCACCGAGGTCGGCGACAACATCTCGGACAATAGTCAGCCCCAGACCGGTACCGTTATCTCGCGTCGACTTGCCAGGAAGCCAGATCAGGCCGAGCGAGATGCCCCGAATTCCTGGACCGGTATCGTCGACGTACAGAGCAATTCCCGGCTTTTCGAAATGATCTTCGCATCTGGTTCGAATCCGGATCAGGCGGTCCCGATCTGGTGCATCTCGCCGGGTGAACGCGTGAGCGGCGTTGGCAAGGAGATTCGAGACAATCGACTCCATGTCAGCGACAGTCGTGTGCACGGGAGTTCCATCCGTGTCTAGGTCGAACTCGACGCTAATCTCCCGCTCCTCGAGATACCTAGCAAAAAGCCTAACCACGCCCTCGCAGGTCCGGTCGATCTCAACCGGGCCGGGTTCGCGCTTCTTTTTCCGTACCAGGCTAAGCGGCAATTGCGCAAAGGTCTCCAGAGTCAACGCGCTCTCTCGAGTGGCGTCGACCGACTCGCTCAGATGCTCTTCGTATATCTCGTCAGACGTCCATTTACGTGCCCGGCGGGCAATTGTTTGCAGCTCGGTAATGATTCGCTTGGCGGGTCGGAGCGCCTCATGGGCAAAGACGGCGGTGCTCGTTCCCACGGTCGCCATATTGCGATACAAAGTCAGATCCTCGTGCTGAACACGATTCTCCTCCTGAAGCGCCTCCACGAGCTCAATCGCAGAATCAGAGAGCTGTTCGAGCAACGCCGTGTCACCGATCTCGAGGGTCGGCGTATCGGGATCAGGCTGAATCGCCTTGACCATCTGATTGAACTTGTCTTCAGCTTCGCGCCTTTTGTCTCGAGCCCTCTTCGCCGCTCCAGACCGCTTCTGTTCGCGCTTCTGCAATCGTTGATTTGCAGCCCAATCCAAGGCGTATTTCGCAAAGGCTTGAAGGTCAGCGAAAGCCTGGTTATCGACAAAGCCGCTGCGGTCGGTCTTTGGAACGAGCCTCCCCAGGGGGTCCTCCACCCGAATACGTCCCACAGAGGTGTTCGTGGACGGGCGTAGCTCAGGCGAGCTAACACGGCTCAGGTTGATTCCAAGCCAATCGTTACCCTGGTCGCCGTAAGGCTGAACGCGAAGGCCATGATGATAAAGGTGAATGCCGCCCACCTGTCTCAACCATCGCCGCAGAAGAACAGTATCCTGGTCCGCGAAACGCGGCTCCTTGCTGGCCTTCGGGTTGAGGTTAAACATCCAAAGTTCAAGTTGAGCACGCGGAGCGTCGAGGGGCAGGACCTCCTGACTGCGCCCCCGCCTATTCACGGCTACCTTTTCGTGTCCCGCCTTGAACTCCGGTTCGCCGCGCCAATTATAGAGCGTCGCCGACACATACCCGTGGTCGTCAAGGTCTGCGACGAGGCGGTACTCGCACCATTGAAGCGGCGGATCACCCAGCAAATCCGACAGGGCACTAAAACCTGGAGCATCGCAGGAGACTTGAAATTTTGTGTCTTGCTTGAAAGGTCCAGACAGGAGCAGAAGCGCTCGGGCAAGCCGCTCCGCGTCGGCATCGGTCAGCGCTTGACGGAGGTCGCGGACCTCCACGTCGGTCCCGTGATCCAGTTCTGTCGGGCGACTGGATATAGAAAATCGGACATCTTCTACTGCCTCTGCCGAATCCACGACTTTCCAGTCGATAGACAGAGTATGTTCAACGCCAGGCTGCGTCCTGGACCTAGTTCGGATCTCCACCTCGGTTCCGAGTCGCAGAGCCGCGATCCGGCCAAGTCCCTTCTCGCCAACCTTCCGGCGGCCTGTAGGGGTGGTCGGATCGGCGGTCTTAGCGGACTTGCCGATCAGTAGAAACCCACGAGCCAGCTGTTCCGCGGTCATACCGTCACCGTCGTCGCTGACCACAAGGGTGCCGGCCGGAGCGTCTGCATCGATCAAGTGAAGCGTGCAGTTCAGCGCATCGGCGTCGTAGGCGTTGCGGACGAGCTCCATCACGCCGAGGTCGGCGTGAGGAACGAGCTCCTCCCCCAGCCGGATCAGGATGTCCGGGGCGAAGCGGAGCTGGGTCTCCATCGGCTGCCTCCCGCCGACGGGCCTCGGGCCGCCGGTATCGGCATCGTAACCCAACCACCCGCCTGCCGCTGACCAAGAACAAAAGACCTGGTGGGTCATGGTCGACGCCGCGTCAAGGCTCCTGCAGAATAGCGCGAAGCGACTGGGACGGTTTGTCGGGATACTAGGAGGTCACGGTGAGCTCAGCGGGATACGAAAGCTACGTCAACGAGCTTTCGGATCTCGCGTCCCAGATCGGTACACAGCCGTGGCAAGCCTCGGAGCCGGACGTGTACGCGGTGCTCAACGGCCAGGCCGCCGGAAGGGTTCGGAAGCTCGTTCCTGCACAGTTCCGCCGGGAGACGGGTGCATACTTCACCAGCGGAGCGATCAAAGACCGGTTCGCCGCTCTCCTGGACACTCGGGAGTCCGGCAATCGGATGATGTTCTGGGACGCCGCCTGCGGCGCCGGCGACCTACTGCTTGCCGCCTGCGCCAGGCTCCCACTCAGGTCGTCATTGAGCGAGACCCTAGACAGTTGGAGCCGCCTGCTGTACGGGCAGGATCTCCAGCCGGAGTTCGTCCGGGCGGCCAGGCTCCGACTCTTCGTGGCTGCGGCTGCCCGGCATCGTCAGCGCGGCGATACCATTCGGACGACCCCAGAGGCCGGCGCCCAACGTTTCAGTCATGTCCAGTCCGGTGACGGTCTGGAAGCGCTGCAAGCCACGAGTAAGTTCCGGGGACACATCCTGCTCAACCCCCCCTTCGGCTTGGTCGAAGCGGACCGAGACTGCACCTGGTCCACTGGAGCAACAGCACAGGCCGGGGTCTTCCTCCTGGCTGGGGCCCGGGCTCTAGCACCGGGTTACCCGCTCACGGCGATCCTTCCCGACGTGTTGCGCAGCGGAAGCCGATACCAGGCATGGCGCGCTGAGGCTGAAGGCCTACTCGATATCGAGCACATCATCCCTGTAGGGCGTTTCGATCGACACACCGATGTGGATGTCTTCTTCCTGAGCGGCAGGCGCAGCCGTCCTAGCGCTTCTGCCGCCAGTCGGGCTAGGTGGTGGCCGGATCTTGAGGCCGCCGTCCGCCTCGAGGAGGTTTTCGACATTCGGGTTGGCCCCGTGGTAGACAATCGCGATCCGCATGACGGCCCAACCGTCCCATTCCTCACCGCGCGAGGTATGCCCGTTAAGGGAACCATGGGAGAGCCCATCCAGCGGCGGGCCTTCGCTGGCCGACTGATGGAACCTCCGTTTGTCGCGGTGCGACGGACTTCGCGGCCAGGAGACAGTTCAGAGTCCCGTGCCAGGGGGATCCTCGTCAGGGGAGCGAACCCTATCGCAGTTGACAATCACGTGATCACGTTGAGGCCACGCTCCGGGGCAGAACGGGAGTGCGTTGAAGTCCTGGAAGTTCTGGCCTCGGAACGGACCGCTCGCTGGCTCGACGAACGCATCCGCTGCCGACACCTGACCGTGGGTGTACTGCGCTCGCTGCCTTGGCGGTGAGCGTGATCCAGCAACGCACGGTGCCCCCGGACCTGCGTCATAGCGTTCTCCACCGATCGCTTTGGATCGATACCGTAGAGGCGGATACGATGTTCGGACCCTACTCTGCGGACCGCAGCTTTGCCCCCCTTCCCGAGGCGAATGACTAGCCTCGGCCTGTCGGAGTCACTCGTGCAGCCTGAACCTCGCAACTACCCAACCCGTCGCGGCGATTCTTCCGATTTAGGTTTTCTGCCGTCGGCACCTGTTTCAATAAATACCGAACGTTAATTCTGGACGTATCAGTGAAAGTTTCAATTCTTCGCGAACTAAACCTGAAGGACGCTGACGGAAATTCAGTGTCATCCATAGATCAACTACCTCCTTCGAAATCTATGGTCCGGGGGCTTATCTGTGTCCTAGCATTCCACAGGGTCCCGGCAACTAGCGCATATCTAAAGAAACTGCTTTGGGGGGATGTCGACAAGGACAAAACCTCCACCTGGACAAGCTTGGTCTCACGAGCACGGCAATCACTACCTTCTGGATTCTTAGTCAGCGAGCAAGGGCCAGGCCGGATAACCTACTACCGCCTAGATTTTGATTCCGATAACGATATCTTCGATATTGACATTTTCCGCGAAGCTTTAGTGAGCGCCCAAAAGAGCCACAGGGACGGAAACTTAAGAGCCGCAGCAGACTTGTATAGGCAAGCTCTGGCGCCGTGGCGAGGAGGCAACGAATACCCGCTACTCTGCGACTTTCCGTCGACGATTACGATGGAAGAACATCCCGACTACATCTCGCTTCAACGGCAATATCGGGACGCGATCGAAAGGTATGCAGAAGTAGAACTCGTTCTGGGGGAGCATGGCGTACAACTAGCCGATACTCTTAGAGAGTTTATCACCCACGAGCCGACCGAAGTCCGCCTACATCAACTGCGAATGCTTGCGCTATACCGATTGGGGCGCAAAGGTGAAGCGCTCGCTGCCTATCAGGATGCACACGCGATCTTCAAAAAGGAAGATATGGGTCTTCCTGGGCCGGCTCTGGAGCAACTCCGTAATCGTATAGCTCACGACGATCCCCTCCTTTACGAGGAGATGCCCCAGCTAGATCCCCTTCCTGGGGCACCAATGTGCAAAAATCAAAACTGTTGCCTCCACCGGCAATAGGACACTTGGCGTCCGCAATCAATGCCCAGTCTCAAATCACCAGCAGATCCGCCCCCTACCATTCACCCTTGCGTCCATGTCCGCTCAGCATGCCAAACAAATACGGGGTAATTCCACTTAAATTGGAGGTCATCGAACCGATCAACCTTGGAACGGCAAGGTGGAGCGTAGGGGGTACGTGATTTGGGAGAACTGGCTTGATCCGTCCTCGGACACATACTGACCGCGCATGTGGGGGTTCCGGAATCTCTCGGGCCTCCACTTCGTGTTTCTGGGGACAGTAGGTCGTCCCTGCGGGCGTTACTCGCCTGTTTCGCCGTCGATCAACTCTCGGGCTATGTCCAGGTGGCCGGTGTGGCGGGCGTACTCCTGGAGCAGGTGGAAGAGGATCCGGCCGAGGGACGGGGCCTTGTCGGGGGTCTGGAAGCGGCCGCCTAGGCGGGCCTTGTCGGTCAGGGCGGCGTCCGCCGCCAGGGCGCTTGTCTGCGCGACCTCTTCGCGGTACGCGGCCAGGACCTGCGCTGTGGGACGGTCGGCGGGGACGTTCCATTCGGCCTCGTCGCCGCCGGGCGGGTAGGCGAGGACGTCCTCGGCGGCGAAACCCCAGCGCATCCATCGGCGTTCGACCCAGCCGAGGTGCTGGACCAGTCCTAGCGGTGACCAGCCCAGCGGCTCGACCGGCGTGCGGAGCAGTTCGTCGGGCAGGCCGGAGATCTTCCGCATCAGGGCCGCGCGGTACCACTCCAGGTAGCCGAGGAGGAGTTCACGAGCGTCCGTGACGTGGGTGCCCGGGCCGTCGAGGAGCGCGGGGACCGGGTCCGGAGGTGTCTGCATCCCTTGAAAGTAGTGCGGGGCACGGCTTCAGCGGAGGGAGTTGCCTCCGTCGGCTATGAGTGAGCGGCCCGTGATCCAGGCGGCCTTGTCGCCGCATAGGAACGAGATGACGCCGGCGAGGTCTTCCGGGGTGCCTGCGCGGCCGAGGGGGGTGGCGCGGGCGGCGGCGGACAGGAGGCGTTCCGGGTCGGGGCTGATGTCGCGCAGGGCGTCGGTGGCGATGACGCCCCCGCTCACGAGGTTGACCGTGATGCCGTCGCGGCCCAGTTCCACCGCGAGGTAGCGGACGACGGACTCGGCCGCGGCCATGGCGGCGGCGATCGCGGCGTAGCCGGGGACGTGGCGGCTCGTCCCGGTGCTCACGGTCGTGACGACGCGTCCCCCGTCGGCCAGGTGGGGGCGCGCCGCCGCCACCAGGGCGAGGAGGGAGCCGACGCGGGTGGCGAACATCTGCTCATAGGTGTGCCAGGGCGTGTCGAGGGCCTTTCCCAGGGCCGGCGAGGTCGCGCCGAAGCCCGTGGCGTTGGAGATGACGGCGCGCACGGGGCCGAGGCGTTCGCTCGCGGCGCGCACGAACTCCGCGCATTGGTCCTGGTCCGCGACGTCCAGCGCGAAGGCGGCGGCGTGTCCGCCGTTGCGGTGGATCTCATCGACGACCCCGTTGGCGGACGCGGCGTTCCGGTGGTAGCCGACCGCCACGGCGTAGCCGTCGCGGGCGAGCGCCAGGGCGGCGGCGCGGCCGATGCCGCGACCGGCGCCGGTGATGGCGGCGGTCTTCATCGGCGTTCTCCGAACGTCACGCGGTCGCCGTCGGCCGCCTCGGTGTAGCGGCGCCGCGCGTCCCGCTGGAGGTCTGCGGACTCGGGGCTCGCGAGGCGCTCCGCGAAGAGCCCGGCCTCCAGGCGGAGACCTTCGGTGAGCGGCAGCCGGGAGCCCTCGACCAGGGCGCGTTTCGCCGCGGCGAGCGCGGCGGCGGGACGGGACGCCATGCGGCGGGCCAGGCGCAGCGCCTCCGTCTGGAAGGCGGGGATGGGGAGGACCCGCTCGACGATTCCGGCCGTCCTGGCCTGCTCGGCGGTGAGGACGTCACCGGAAAGGACGACGTCGGCGGCCCGGCCGGGGCCGATCAGCCTGGCCAGGCGCTGGGTGCCGCCCGCGCCGGGGATGATGCCGAGCGCGGTCTCCAGAAGGCTGAAGTGGGCGCCGGCCGAGGCCCAGCGCAGCGTGCACGCCAGGGACAGTTCGAGGCCGCCGCCCCACGCCTGGCCGTCGATGGCGGCGATCACCGGCTGCGGGAGGCGCTCGATGCGCCGCATCGCGGTGTACCAGATCCTGGCCCGCGGCACCGAGCCCCGGGACAGTTCGGCGAGTTCGTCCAGGTCCGCGTGGGCGATGAAGTAGCCGGGGACGCCGCCGGTGAGCATCACGACGCCGATGTCCGGGTCGGTCTCCAGCCGGGCGAGTTCCGCGTCCAGTTCTTCGAGCGCGGCGAAGGTGAGGAAGTTGCGCGGCGGGTTGCGGTAGGTGAGGACGGCGACGCCGTCGCCGTCCTCCCGGGTCCACATCGTCATGTCAGTCCTTGGGTGAGTCGAGTCCGTGCTCGGTGAGGAAGCGCAGCACGGCGTCATTGAAGAAGGCGGGGTTGTCCTGGTTGGCCAGGTGGGCGGAGTCCGGGACGACGAGGTATCGAGCCAGCGGGTCCCGGCGTGCCCAGGCGGGCATGGCGGTGCGGAAGTTGCCGAGCCGGTCGTGTTCGCCGTGCAGCAGCAGTTCGGGTACGTCGATCCGGTAGCCGGGCTCGGGGTGGAGGGCGCCGACCAGGCTCGCCATGACCGCGACCATGTCCGCGTGCGCCATCCGGCTCGCCGTGTCGCGCACGTACTCGCGGACGCGCGGATCCCGGGCGGACGCCTTGGCCTCCTGGCGGATCAGGGCCTTGCGCGGGTACCAGGGCAGCATGCGGACGACCGCCGCGGCCTGGAGCCGTTCCCGGCGCGTCAGCGGCAGGGTGTTCCCGGCGCAGCCCAGCGCGACCAGAGCCGAGACCCTGCCGGGGTGGTGGTAGACGATCTCCTGGGAGAGGTTGCCGCCCATCGACTGGCCGACGAGGACGGTCCGCTCGATGCCCTCCCCGTCGAGGATCGCGAGCAGGTCCTCCGTGGCCGCGCTCAGGGACCATGGGGTCCCGTTGGGGATGGAGCGGCCGTGTCCCCGGACGTCCCACAGGAGGATCCGGTGGCGGGCTGCGAAACTCTCGATCTGCGGTTCCCACGTGCGGTGGTCGAGGGTGGCGCCGTGGGTGAACACGATCGGGGGTCCGTCGCCCGAGCCGCCGGTCCAGTAGTGGATCTCGCAGCCGGTGCGCTGGACGGTCCGGTGCCGCAGCGTCACGGCTCGTCTCCCAGGAGGAGCACCGACGCGCCGTAGTGGACGCTCTGGCTGGACGGCGTGCCCGGCCCGGCCGTGGCGACCGGCTCCCCACCGCCCTGATTGCGGTCGAAGTGCGGGAAGTTGCTGCTGGACAGCAGCAGGCCGATGCTGTGGCCCGCCCGGAAGCGCTGGGCCATGTACCCGAGGTCGATCTCCAGCTGGACGGGTTCTCCGCGCGGCACGGTGGTGCCGGGACCGTCGCGGTGGCTCAGCCGGACGACTCCTTCGCAGACCGGCAGGAGCCGTCCGTCCGGTAGCCGGTCCACCAGGCGGGCCATGACGTCGGCGTCCGCGGCGTCGGTCGCGAAGGTGAGCCGCAGCCGGACCCGGCCGGTGACGTCGGTGTCCTCGTCGAGCACGTCGCCGAGGTAGAGCAGGACGTCGGGTCTCGCGGCGATCCGGCCGAGGTCCAGCGGCCCGGGGGCGAGCCGGCCGAGGTGCAGGACGCGCCCGCCGCGGCTCGGGACCGGGTCGGCCGGGTCGTGGACGTAGCCGTCGGGTTCCGCCGGGTCGGGCACGGCGGTCAGCCTGCCGGGCGTTCCACCGGCGACCGCGGGGCCGGTCAGGTAAAGGGCGTGGCCGGTGGCGTCGGCCGGGGGCCACCGCTCGGCGGTGCGCCATTCGTCCGCGCCCATCATGAAGTAGAGGACGGGGTCGGATTCGCCCGGCCCGTCCAGGCAGCGGCGGAAGAAGTCCAGGTGCCGGGCGGGGAGCCGGGCGGCGGCAGCCGAGGCCGCGACGCCGAAGTTCACCTCACCCTGCAGGTGGGTCAGGGCGCCGGTGTGCGCCCAGGGCCCGACGATCAGCTCGTGCCGCAGGTCCGGGCGCAGCCGCCGCATCTCCAGGTGGCCGCGGACGGTCGCGGTGGCGTACACGTCGTACCAGCCCGTCACCGACAGGACCGGCACCTCCACGGCCGCGTGGTCCCAGTCGGGCAGGGCCCGGACTCGGCCGTCCAGCAGGTCGCCGATGCGGATGGGGAATCCGGGCAGGTCCAGTTCCGGCATGCCCGCGAGCGGCAGCCGCCGCATCGCCCGCTCCGGGTCGTGGATCAGGGCCGCGACCTTCGCGGCGAGCGCCGGGTCGGCGTCCGGCCCCTGCCGGCCCAGCCAGTCGGCGGCCATGTAGGCCAGCCAGCCGACCAGGTGGTCGAGCCGGAGCGCGCCGCCGGTGTCGCGGGCGTCGGCCGCGGCGCCGGTCGTCATGGCCGGGGCGATGCCCCGCAGGTGCGGCGGCCGCAGCGCCGCGCCGAGCCAGGCGACGATGCCGAGGTAGGACGTGCCCGCGAGGAACACGTTGCCGTCGCACCAGGGCTGCGCCGCCGCCCATTCGACGGTGTCGAAGGTGTCCTCGGCCTCCTGCTCCCACATGACGGCCTGCCACTCGCCGCCGGAGTCGAACCGGCCGCGGGTGTCCTGCACCAGGGCGGCGAACCCGCCGGCGAGGCAGTGCTGGGGGTGCAGGGCGTCGGAGCTGATCTGCCGACGGCCGTACGGCGTCCTGAAGATCACGGCCGGGGCCGGGGACGGGGGCCGCCACAGGTCGCCGCGCAGCAGCACGCCGTCCCGCATCGGGGTCTCGACGCCGCCTTCGATGCGCCCCAGTTCCATCGTCACACCGCCTTGAGGGTGAGCATCGTGCGGGCCATCTCGTTCCATCCGGCGGTCGCGCCGCCGTCCACGGTCAGGGCGCAGCCGGTGAGGAACGAACTGCCGGGCAGCGCCGCGAACACGGCGGCGCGGGCCTGCTCCTCGGGGGTGGCGAGCCGCCCGGCGGACGTCGTCGCGGCGAGGGAGTCGCGCAGCGGGCCGGGCGGCCACAGCTCGTCCACCATCCCGGTGTGCGTCGGGCCCGTGACCAGCGCCACCGCACGGATTCCCTGCGCGCCGTAGTCGACGGCCACCGACTGGGCCAGCCCGATGAGGGCGTGCTTGGCCATGTTGTAGACGGGGGAACGCGGCGTCGCCGCCACCCCGCACATCGAGGACGTGAACACGAACACGCCGCCCTCGGCGCGCATGTGCCCGACGGCGGAGCGCACCAGGTAGAAGTTGGCGTCGCAGCACACCCCCATCACCTTGCGGTAGTCGGCGTCGGTGAGGCTGTGCGGGCGCCCGGGGACGTTGACGCCGGCGTTGCCGTGGACGACGTCGAGCCGGCCGTGCCGGGCGACCACCGTCTCGACGACCTCGGCGACCTGGGCCGGGTCGGAGACGTCCGCCTGGACGATCCCCTCCCCCGGCGTCAGGTCCACGCCGACGACCTCGGCGCCCACGGCCCGGAAGAGTCTCATCGAGGCGGCTCCGATGCCGCTCGCCGCGCCGGTGATCAGGACGACCCGGCCGTCGAGGCGGCCGAAGACGTCGCCGTCCGTGCTGGTCATGCGTTTCTCCTCAGCGGCCGGTGAACTCGGGGCTGCGCTTCTCGACGAAGGCCCGCGCGCCTTCGACCGCGTCGTGCACTTCCCTGTTGTTGCGGATGTGGAAGGTGTTCTGGATGCGGAGCGCCTGTTCGAGCGGCTGGCCGTAGACCCGCTCGCGCAGCTGCTTGTAGAGGCCGATCGCCCGGGTCGGGCCGGCCGCGAGGCGCCGGGCCTCGGCGAGCGCCGCGTCCCGCAGGTCCGCCGGCGGGACGACCCGGGTGTAGATGCCCAGGCGCTCGGCGTCGGCGGCGTCGAGCAGCCCCCCGGACAGGTAGATCTCCGTCGCCTTCGCGGTCCCGACGATGCGGGCCAGCATGACGGCGGTGCCGGTCTGCGCCACGTTGACCAGGCAGCTGCCGATCCGGGCCGTGTCCGCGGCGATCCGCAGGTCGGCGGCGCAGGCGAGTTCGGTGCCCGCTCCGGCGGCGGCGCCGTTGACCGCCGCGATGACCGGCTGCGGCGCCGTGACGATCGCCTCGACGATCCGCAGGTACACCGGGTCGGCGGTGTCGCCGAGGACCGGCGAGTGCCTGCGCTCCCCGGCGAGGTGCTCGTCCACCGCGCCGAGGTCGTCCCCGCCGCAGAACGCGCTGCCCGCGCCGGTCAGCACCACGACCCGGGCCCGCGGATCGGTCTCGGCGCGCTCCAGCGCGCGCAGCAGCTCCTCGCCGAGCGCGCGGTCGAGCGCGTTGCGCCGGTCCGGGCGGTTCATGGTCAGCCACAGGACCCCCGGCGCCGGCCGCGAGACCAGCAGGACCCCGCCGCCTCCGGACGCCGTGCTCTCCTGCCCCTGCGTCATGCTCGGACCATCCCTCCATCGACGAACAGTGCTTGGCCGGTGATGTAGCCGGCGCTCGTTCCCAGCAGCCAGACGACCGCGGCGGCGACCTCCTCCGGGTACCCGCAGCGGCCGAGCGGCAGCCGCGCGGCGACCTTCTCGGCCAGCCCGCGCAGCCCGCTCTCATCGAGCATCGGAGTGTCGATGAAGCCGGGGCACACGGCGTTCGCGCGGACGCCGAGCGGCCCCAGCTCGACGGCGAGCGACCGGGTCAGGCTCAGCAGCCCGCCCTTGCTCGCGTCGTAGGCGGCCTGCCCCGCGAACCCGGTCACCGCGATCGAGCAGACGTTGACGACGGCGGCGCCCGGCGGCCCGGCGAGGGCGGGGGCCGCCTCGCGGGCCAGCCGGAACGGCGCCGACAGGTTGACCTCCAGCACGCGCGTCCAGTCGGCGGTGCTGTGCTCGCCGAGCGGCGCGCGGTGCTCGACGCCCGCGTTGTTGACCAGGCCGTCGAGGCCGCCGAGCCGCTCGGCGGCGGCGGCGACGAGCCGCCGCGGCGCACCGCTCGCGGTCAGGTCGAGCGGCATGGTGTGCAGCCGGCCGTCCGCGACCTCGGCGCCGAAGCGGCGCTCCAGGCGGCGGCATCCGGCCTCGTCGATGTCGGTCGCCAGCACCCGCGCGCCGTGCAGGAGCAGTTCGGCGACGAGCGAGGTGCCGATGCCTCCGGCGGCGCCGGTGACCAGGACCCGGCGGCCGTTCACGCCGCCGTCCCGGTACGGGCCCGGCCCAGCAGCCGCTCGGCGTTGCCGTGCAGCCAGGCCCGGACGGTGCCGTCCGGCAGGCCGAGCCCGGCGACCTCGGCGGCGAGCGCGGCGGGCGGGCGGGCCTGCGTCCAGCTGGTCGACCCGAACATGACCCGCTCCCGGACGGGCCCGGCGCCCAGCGCCAGCAGCGCCTCCCAGCCCGATCCGGGGGCCGCCATCCTGGACGGGCGGTGCGAGGAGAACTCCAGGTGGACGTTGGCGTGCCGCTGCGCCACGGCCAGCATCTCGGCGACCCAGGGCCATCCGCCATGGCCGGCGATCAGGACCAGGCCGGGGTGGGCGCCGGCGATCCGGTCCAGCACGCGCGGCGCGGAGACGTCGATCGGGACGTCGGAGCGGAAGTGCTGCCCGCAGTGCAGCCACACCGGGACGCCGGCGTCGGCGGCGAACCGCCAGAACTCGGCGTGCTCGGGCCCGGACGGGTCGACGCCGTCGAGGAACGGGATCACCGACAGGCCCGTCGCACCGAGCGAGTCGAGCGCGCGGCGCGCCTCGGCGAGCGCGGCCCGCGGGTCGGCGAGGGCGACGCCCGCCCACGCGCTGAGCCGGTCCGGGTGCCGCGCGGCGTAGCCGGCGACCCGGTCGTTGACGGTGCCGTCCGCGACGGGCCACGGCCCCCCGTGCAGCACCTGGTGGGTCACCCCTGTCTCGGCGAGCGCGGCGACATGGCGGTCGATGTCGAAGCCGTCCCCGAGGACGGCGGCCAGCCGCTCCGCCGTGCCGGCCGGGTCGCGCGCCGCGTCGGCCGCGACCTCGCCGGGCGCCCGCCCGGTGCGGGCGGCGAGCCGCCCGGCGAACAGCACGAGGTAGCGGGGCGCGGCGGTGGCCAGCGCGCCCAGATAGGCCGTCCAGCACTCGGTGTCATAGGCGACCTCGCAGACGTCGATCACCGGTTCACGCATCACGGCCTCCCTTGTGTACAAACGTTTGTTTACCAGATTTCCCGATGACAGGTCAATGAACGTTCATGTGGTGATAGCGTCAAGGCGTGGCTACGACACGCTCCCGGACGACCGCCGCCGGCACCCCGGCCGCGGCCTCGATGAGCCGGCGGATCCTCGACGAGGCGGCGCGCCTGTTCTACGAGGACGGGTTCCCCGCCACCAGCGTCCGCAAGATCACGGCCGCGTGCGGGGTCACCGCGGGCTCGCTCTACAACCACTACGGGTCCAAGGAGGAGGTCCTCTACGCGATCCTCAAACGCGCCCACGAGGACTCGGAGGCCCTGTTGGAGGAGGGCCTCCTGCACGGCGGCGACCGGCCCGACCGGCAGCTCGCGGAGCTGGTGCGAGAGCTCACCCTGTTCCACACCGAGCGGCGCATCGAGGGCCTCGTCGCCCGGACCGAGTGGCGCCACCTCCCGCCCGAGCAGGCCCGCGAGGTCCTGGACGCGCAGCGGCGCGTCCGCCGGATCTTCGAGCGGACGCTGGAGCGCGGCCTGGCCGCCGGCCGGTTCCGGCTGAGCGACCCGCGCTCGCAGCGCCCGGCGCAGGTGGACGTGGTCGCCAAGGCCATCCTCGACATGTGCATCAACGCCGGGCAGTGGTTCCGGCCGGAGGGCGCGATGACGGCCCGGGAGCTCGCCGACCAGTACGCGTTCCTGGCCCTCCAGCTCGTCGGCGCCGACCCCCAGCAGACCTGACGCCCCGGCAGACCCGACGCCCCCGTGGACGGTCCCGCACGCGCGGAGACCGGAGGGTGCACCGGACGTGCCGGTGCGCCCTCCGGTCGGGCGGTTCAGCGGGCGGCGGACGTCCCGCCGATGCGGTCCCGCCGGACGACGACGCCCAGCCGCTCGCGGTCGGCCGTATCCGGAGTAACGCCCTCCGCGCGCAGCCGATGCTTCTCGATTTTGTTCGTGGGCGTGTGCGGCAGCGCGCCGACCACGCGCACATAACGCGGCACCATGAAGTGCGCCATCCGCGGGATGAGGAAGCGCAGCAGCTCGGCGGGGTCCACCGCCGCGCCGTCCACGGGCGCGACGACCGCGAGCACGTCGTCCTCGCCGTGCGGGCTCGGCACCGCGACCACCGCGGCCTCCCGGACCGCCGGATGCGCCAGCAACTCGGCCTCCACCTCGGCCGAGGAGATGTTCTCGCCGCGGCGCCGGATCGTGTCGCCCATCCGGTCGACGAAGAAGTACTCGCCGTCCACCGTGCGGAAGGCGTCCCCGGTGTGGAACCAGCCGTTGCGCCAGGCCCGGGCCGTCGCCTCGGGCATCCCGAGGTAGCCGGAGTTCATCGCCCAGGGCTGCGCGGTGCGCAGCACCAGCTCGCCGACCTCCCCGTCGGGGACGGCCCGGTCGTGCTCGTCGACGACCCGCGCCTCGACGCCCGGCCGCAGCCGCCCGGACGTGCCCGGCACCTCCGGATCGGGCCCGGAGATGATCGGGATCGAGACCTCCGTCATGTTGAACATGGCGACCACGTCGACGCCGAAGCGCTCGGCGAACGCCGCGCTGTCCTCGATGAGCGGGATCATGAAGACGCGCCGGAGCGGGTGCGCGCGGTCCTCCGGGGAGGGCGGGCGCTTGCCGAGGAACGTCGCCATCACGCCGAGCAGCGTGACGTGCGTGGTCTCCGTCGCGCGGACGGTCGGCCAGAACGACTCGGTGTCGAACGCGTCCACGAGGCTGATGCCGCCGCCGAACAGCAGCGCGGCGTAGGTGCCGATGGTGCCGCCCGCGTGGAACAGCGGCAGGTTCACCATGTAGCGGTCGGCGGCTCCGAAACCCGTGAACGCGGCGCGCGCGCACGCCGCGAGCTGGACGTACGAGCACAGGACGCCCTTCGACGGCCCGGTCGTCCCGGACGTCAGGATCACCGCGTACGGGTCCCACGGCCTGGCCCGCGCCTCCGGCCGGAATCCGGGGGCTGGCGCGGCCAGCGCCTCCGGCCCGAGGACTTCCAGGCTCGGTGCCGTCTCCGGCGGGGCATCGTCCGGTCCGAGCACGACCACGCGTTCCAGCGCGCCGGTGTCGATGTCGGCCAGCCGCCCGGCCAGTTCGGCGTGCACGACCGCCGCCCGCGCCCCCGACAGCCGGATCGCGTGTTCGAGCAGGCCGCCGCGGTAGGCGGTGTTCAGCGGGACGAGGGTGCAGCCGAGCAGGTTCACGCCGAACCAGACCCGCAGCGCGTCCGGCCCGTTCGGCAGCCAGGAGACCACCGTGTCGCCCGGCCGCACGCCGAGGCCGTGCAGCCCGGCGGCGACCTGCTCGGCCTCGGCCAGGGTCTCGGCGTAGGTCCACCGCGTCCCGTCCTGGAAGACCGCGTACACCCGGTCGGGGTGCTCGGCGGCACGGCGGACGAGGAGCTCCCCGACCACGCAGTCCTCGGCCCCGGGCACCGCCGGGCCCCACCATTCGTCGCTCATGTCACTCCTCGTTCCGCGGCCCGCCGGCCGCCGCCGCGCCCAGGTAGGCGACCCGCAGCGCCGGGTCCGCCGCCAGCGCGGCGGCGTCCCCGGACGCCTCCACCTCACCGTGCCGCATGACGAGCCCCCGGTCGGCGAGCGCCAGCGCCTGGCCGACGCGCTGCTCGACCAGGATCACCGTCAGGCCCTGCTCGCGGAGCCGGTCCACCACCGCGAACACCCGCTTGATGATCACGGGCGCGAGGCCGATGGACGGCTCGTCCAGCAGCAGCGCCCGGGGTTCGCGCATCAGCGCCTGGCCGATGGCGAGCATCTGCTGCTCCCCGCCGCTGAGCACCTCCGCGTAGGCGTCCATCCGCTCGCCCAGGACCGGGAACAGGTCGACGACCCGTTCCGTCCGCTCCCGCTCGACTTTGCGCCGGTTCGGGACGTTCCACAGCCCGAGCCGCAGGTGCTCGGCGACCGTGAGCCCGGTGAACAGGCGCCTGCCCTCGGGGATGTGGACGAGGCCGTGCGCCACGATCCGCTCCGGGCTCCACCCGGTGATGTCGGTGCCGCCGAAGCGCACCGACCCGGACGTGGGGCGCAGCAGCCCCGAGATGGTGCTGAGCAGGGTGGTCTTCCCGGCGCCGTTGCCGCCGACCACCGCGAAGACCTCGCCCGTCCGGACCGCGAAGTCCACCGAGCGGACCACCGGCACCGCCCCGTACCCGGAGCTCAGCCCGGACACGCTGATCAGTTCCTCGCCCTGCGCCGTCATGCCGGTGCCCCCAGGTACAGTTCGACGACCCGCGCGTCGCCGAGGGCGTCCTCCGGCGCCCCCGACGTCACCAGTTCGCCCCGGTCGAGGACCGTCACCGCGTCGGCGACGTTCGCGACGAGTTCGATGTGGTGCTCCACCAGGACGACGGTGGTGCCGGCGTCGCGGATCGCGCGGATCAGCCGTCCGAGCGCCTCCAGCTCGCGCGGGGTGAGCCCGGCGGCCGGCTCGTCCATCAGCAGCAGCCGCGGGCGCGCCATCAGCGCCCGCGCCACCTCCAGCAGCCGCTGCTCGCCGTGCGGCAGCGCGGCGGCCTCCTCGTCCGCCCGTCCCGCCAGGCCGTGGGCGGCGAGCAGCCGGTCGGCCTCCGCCGCCAGCGCCGCTCGTTCGCGCCGGGCCCGGGGCAGCCGCAGGACGGTCGCCGGCCCACCGGACCGTTCGCGCGCATAGGCGCCGAGCAGGACGTTGTCGCGCAGGCTGGACGCCCCGAGCAGCCGCGGCGTCTGGAAGACGCGCGCGACACCGCGCCGGGCGAGCCGCTCCGCCGGAGCCCGGCTGACGTCCTCGGCGCCGAGGAGGACCCGGCCCTCGTCCTGCCGCAGCAGGCGGCTGATCACGTTGAGCAGGGTCGTCTTCCCCGATCCGTTCGGCCCGACGATCGCGTGCACCCTGCCGGGCTCGATGGTGAGGTCGACGCCGCGCAGGGCGTGCACGCCGCCGAACGACTTGCGGACGCCGGACAGTTCGACGCCGAGCGGCGCGCCGCGCGGCGGCCCCACTTCGGCCGTGCCCTCGGCCTCGGCCTCGGACTCGGCCTCGGACTCGGGCTCGGGCTCGGGCTCGGTGCGGGGAGTCGCGGCGGGCGGGCGGGCCTTGCGGTACCGCGCCAGCAGCTTGTCCCACGCGCCCGCGATGCCCTGCGGTGCGTACACCATCAGCGCGAGCAGCGCCGCGCCGTAGATGAGGCCGCGCCACTCCGCCAGGCCGGTCAGCAGCTCCGGGAGCGCGAAGAACAGCAGCGTGCCGATGATCGGGCCCGCCAGGCGCGCCGCGCCGCCGATGATGACGACCAGCAGGAAGAGGATCGAGAAGTCGAGCGTGAAGTCGTCCGGCGTGACGAGCCCGTGGTGCACGGCCAGCAGCGCCCCGCCCAGCCCGGCGGTGGCGCCGCCGCAGGCGAACGCGAACAGCTTCGCCCGCGCGGGGCCGACGCCGACGCTCCGCGCCATCTCCGGCGCGTCCCGGACGGCCATCATGCCCCGCCCGAGACGGGAGTCGACGATGTTGCGGACCATGACGAACAGTACGGCGTTCACGGCGATGACCAGCCACAGGACGTCCCGCTCCGCCAGCTCCCACGACCCGATCGCGGGCCGCGGGATGCCGACGAGCCCGGACCAGCCCCCGGTCAGCCCCTCGAACTCGACGAGCAGGCTACGCGCCGCCATCGCCGCGCCGAGCGTCACCAGCGCGATGTACCAGGACGACAGGCGGAACGCGGGGAGCGCCATCAGCGTCCCGGCGACCGTGGTGACCAGCACCGCCGCGGGCGCCGCCGCCCAGAACGTCCAGCCGTGGTCGGCCATGAGGACGCCGGTCGTGTACGCGCCCACGGCGACCAGCGCGCCCTGGCCGAGCGAGACCTGGCCGGTGTAGCCGAACATGATGTTCAGGCCCGTCCCGACCACCACGTAGATCGCGGCGGTGGTGGCGAGGTAGGTGATCGTGGGGTCCCCGGTCGCGGGCGGCAGCACGGCCGCCGCCGCCAGGAGGACGAGCCAGGGCGCGGCACGGCGCACGGCGCCCGGCCGGTTCCGGATGGCCTCAGACATGGCGCTGCACCGCCAGACCCCGCAGGCCGTTCGGCCGGACGAGCAGGATGAGCAGCATCGCCGCGAGCAGCACGACCGACTGCGAGCCGGGCGAGGCGTAGGCGGCGCCGGCGGCCTCGACGGTGCCGAGCACCCAGCCGGCCACCAGCACGCCGCGGTTGTCGCCGATGCCGCCGACCGCCAGGGCGGCGAACCCCTTGATCAGCAGGCCGAGGCCCATCGTCACCGAGGCGAGCAGCAGCGGCGCCGCCAGCACGCCGGTGAGCCCCGCCAGGGCGCCGCCGAGCAGGAACGAGCGCCGGGTCAGCGCCCGCGGGTCGATGCCGCGCAGCCGGGCGCCGTCGCGGTCGGCGGCCACCGCGCGCAGCGCGGTGCCGAGCCGGGACCGGTCCAGCAGGCCGAGCAGCAGCACCACGGCGACGGCGACCGCCACCACCGCGACCTGGTAGCTGGAGAACCGGAATCCCGCCACGTGGTTGACGTCCAGGGACAGCGGCCACGGCGGCGCGACGGTGCTCGGCTGGTCCGTCCAGAGCCGTCCGGCGGCCTCCGCGATCAGCAGCGAGAACGCCAGCGTGGTGATCACCCAGCCGGCGGCGTGGGACGACCTGCGCAGCACCGGGGTGACGGCCACCCGCTCCTCGGCCAGCGTCACGACCCCGACGACGGCCATGACGCACAGCACGGCGATCCCCCAGGGGAGCCGGCCGATCGGGGTGGCGGCCATCAGCATCGCGCCGATCATGATGAGCTCGCCCTGCGCGAAGTTCACCACGTTCGTCGGCCGGTGCAGCACGTTGAAGCCCATCGCGACGAGGCCGTACAGGCTGCCGAAGACCAGCCCGGCGACCAGGATGTCGGCGATCATCGGGGGGTCACACCCCGTCCGCGCGGCGCCGCAGGACCCCGCCGAGGCTCTCCGGGTCCTTCGCCGACATCAGGGTGCCGATGGTGATGTCCTCGTCGGCGATGCCGGAGTGCCGCTTCGCGGTGAAGGAGACCTTCGCGCGGATGCCCTGGTAGCCGCTCACCTTGTCGAGCGCGGCCTTCAGCTTGGCCGGGTCGGTGCTCTTGGTGTCCTCGACGACCTCGGCCATCAGCATCATGTAGTCGTAGTAGGGACTCGTCACCGCCGAGTAGCCGAGGCCGGCGGTGTCCGGGTGCTTGTTGATGCGCTCGACCAGCTGGGTCACCTCCGCGGACGGCTTCTCCTGGCCGGTGTAGGTGAGCCCCCGGTAGGTGGTGCCGAAGAACCCGTCCAGCAGCGGACGCGGGAACTCCCCGAGCGCGTCGATGTAGTTGAGGTCGTGCGACACGATCACCGGCTGGAAGCCGCTCGCCGCCATCGCCCGCAGGATGAGCACCGTCGCCTGCGGCTGGCCGGTGAACAGGCCCAGCCCGTCCACGCCGGCGCGTTCCAGGTTGCGGACGAACGGCGTCATGTCGGAGGCGTCCACCTCGAACACCTCGACGGCCACCGGCTTGGTGGAGTAGGCGTCCCGCAGCGTCGCCACGACGGCGTCCCTGATCGAGGTGCCGAACTCCGAGTTCTCCACGATGATGCCGATCTTGCGCAGCCCCCGGACCTCGTGGAGGAAGCGCGCGGCGACCCTGGCCTGCTGGGTGGTGTTGTAGACGAGCTGGTAGTGGTGCGGGAAGCGGTCGCCGTCACCGAGCAGCTCGGCCCCGCCCCACGCCGACTGGATCAGCTCGGCGCGGGCGAGCGCCGTCACCGACGCCAGCACCTGCGAGCTGCCGGTGGGGCCGACGACGAAGGTGGGCTTGTCCCGGATCAGCCGCTGCGCCACCGCGGGCTGGCTGGCCGGGCTCCCCTTGTCGTCGTGCTCGGTGACCTGGACGGCCTCGCCGAGCAGCCCGCCGGCCGCCTTGATGTCCTCCAGGGCGAGCCGCGCGCCGACGTAGATCGGCTTGTAGGCGGCGGCGAGCCGGCCGGTCTTCGGCTCTACCCACCCGATCCGGGCGGCCTTCGTCCCGCCGCCGCCCGAACTGCCGCACGCCGCCGTTCCCAGGCCGAGCACGCCGAGCGCGGTGGCGGACGCGGCGCCCGCCAGGAACCCGCGCCGGGACATCCCGTCCGTCCGGTAAGTGACCAAGGCCGCCTCCTCGATTTGGTGTATGAACGTTTGTATACTTCACCCCGATCCACGTCAAGGGAGGTCTGGCAGCACCGGTCCCCGCCACACCCTGCGGCGGTCTGGTGCCCGAGAGATTCGCGTTGCTTCGCCGCGATGCGGCGACGGCGGCTTCCATGCCGCCGGACGGCGCTCCGCATCGTCATGGGCCGAAGGCGCGACGAGCGGGAAAGGGACGGCCCGGATCGAGCGGTGGGGTGCGTCGATCCGGGCCGCCAGGCGGTGATCCGTAGGTTATGAAGCCTGGTTCAGGACGTATTCGGCTATCTGGGCGTGGGTGGCGTACCAGACGCCCTGCTGGGCGTCGATGTGCTCAAGGAGTTCGCGCAGGACGGTCATGCGGGAGCGGTGGCCGATGACCTGCGGGTGCATGGTGAGCTGGAACAGCCCGCCCTCCTCCAGGGCGGCGTCGAACTCGTCGCGCCAGATCCCCGCCACGTCCCGCGGCGGCGGGCACGTCCGCAGCGTGCCGCCGAACTCCACCAGCAGGTACGGGACGTCGTCCCTGATCCATTCGACCGGGATCTCCACCACGCCGGTCGGCTCGCCGTCGGCGAGCAGCTCGTACGGTTCGTCGTCGGCCATGAGGGAGGAGTCGTAGCGCAGGCCCAGCTCGCGGGTGATGGCCAGGGTGTGGTCGGAGAAGTCCCACGCCGGGGTGCGGATGCCGACCGGGCGGGTGCCCGACAGCTTCTCCAGGGTGTCGGCGGCGCGCAGGGCCAGCTCGCGCTCGTCGGCCGGGTCCAGCGTCGTGTTGCTCTCGTGGATCCAGCCGTGCATGCCGATCTCGTGGCCGGCGGCGACGTAGTCGCGGACCTCCTCCGGGTGCAGCAGGCCCGAGACCGCCGGCATGAAGAACGAGGCCGGGATGCCGAAGCGCTCCAGCAGGGCGAGCACCCGGCGGGAGCCGACGCGGGAGCCGTACTCGCCCTGCGCGAGCTGGCCCGGCCCGGTCATGCCCACGCGCAACGCGATCGTCTCGTGGTCGCAGTCGAAGGAGAGCGCGACCGCGACACGGGCGCCTCCCGGCCAGGACGCCGGGTGCAGGGAGCGGCCGGCGCGGACCCGCGCCACGTGGCCGCGCCAGGTCTGCTCGTCCCACTGCCAGGGCTGCTGTTCGGTCATGTGAGCCTCTCCGGTTCGTTGGGGACTGCGGGGGTCTCACGCCCGGTCGTCGCCCTAGTCGGGCAGCGCCTCCGCGAGCTGCTGGCGGGAGGTGATGGCGAGCTTGGTGAAGACCTTGCTCAGGTGGTATTCGACGGTGCGGGGGCTGAGGAAGAGCTGGGCGCCGATCTCCGGGTTCGACAGGCCCGTCCGGGCCAGGCGGGCGATCTGCCCTTCTTGAGGGGTGAGGTTGCCGCCGGCGGAGGCGATGGTGCGTTTGCGGACGGTCTCGCCGGTGGCCTGCAGTTCGCGTTGGGCGCGGCTCGCAAAGGCCGTGGCGCCGAATTCCTGGAACATCTCGTAGGCGGTGCGCAGGTGCTCGCGCGCGTCGGTGCGGCGTTTCTCACGGCGCAGCCACTCGCCGTACACCAGGTGGGTGCGGGCGAGGTAGACGGCGGCGCGGCTGCGCCGGAGGTGTTCGATGGCCTCCTGGTACAGCAGGTCGGCGTCCTCGCCGTCGGAGAGCAGTGCCTTCGATCGGGCGAGCATGCCGAGGGCCAAGTCGGTGCCGCTGGCGGTGGTGCGTTCCATGAGTTGTCGCAGCGCGGTCGTGGCCGCTTCCGGGGCCTTGCTGTAGGCGGCCGCCTCGATCAGTTCGATGAGAGCGAACCCGGTGGCCCCGAGATCGTCATGCCTGCACGCACGTTCCGCATAGTCCAGGGCCTCCTGGTAGCGGCCAAGGGCGTTGTGAACCAAGGCGCCCATGTAGAGGCTCTGGCTGACCGCTCGGCCCTCGCCCCAGGTGCTCGCCGATTCGGCGGCGGCGTCCATCTGCGCCGGCGCATCGTCCGCTCCGCGCCACGCGCGGAGCAGGGTGATGGCGAAGCCGAAGTAGGAGTTGCCGGTCACCTTCAGGATCGCGTCGGACTCCTCCACCAACGTGGCCGCCGCATCGAACTGACCTGCGTAAACGTGGACGGCGGCGCGGTAGGTGAGGGCTTGGGGGAGGAAGTGGAGCGCTCCCATCTCACGCGCGGCTCGGACCGCGTGCTCGGCCAGGTCGTGGAGGGTGGCGTCGTCCCACATGTCCGCGGCGACCAGGTAGCTCAGCCAGAGCCAGCGCATGTTGTCGTCGGGGTCGCTGCGGGCTTGTTGCCGGAACATCTGCAGGACGTTCTTCAGCTGCGGTGCTCCTTGGGTGAAGCCGTCGCAGAAGCGTGTCGCCAGCGCGTCGAGCAGGGCGTCGACTGGGCGGGCCGGTTGTGGTCCTTGGGGTGCGGTGCGGGCGGCGTCGGCCACGGTCCGCAGGAGGCCGGGCCGGCCGAGCCTCCCGGCGAAGATCGCCGACCCCATCGCGTCGATGTACGCTTCGCGGGCCTGCCCGGCATCGACGCGGGCCAGCCGCCCGGCCGCCTCCAGCAACGGCTGCAGCGCCTCACCCCCGCGCTTGCGCGCGAAGATGATCTGGGCGCGCAGCCAGGCCATCCGCCCGCTCTGCAGCTCGGTCAGCCGCCCCCGCTCCGCCGACACCAGCAGCTCCAGCGCCATGTCCGGGGCGCCGGAGTCGAACGCGGCCTGCGCCGCCGCCAGAGCGCGCGCGGTGCGCCGGGCCGGGTCGGGGGTCAGCTCGGTCGCGCGCCGCAGGAACGCCGCCGCCGCCGCGATACCGCCGCGGACCTGGGCACGGTCGGCCAGCCGCTCCAGCTCACCGGCCACCGACTCGTCGGCCTCCAGCGCCGCGTGCGCGCGATGCCAGGCCCGGCGCTCGGGATCGGACGCCGGATCGGTCGCCTCGGCCAGCGCACCGTGCGCCGCCCGCCGCTGCGGCGGCGACGCGGCCGAGTACACCGCCGACCGCACCAGCGGATGCCGGAACCGCAGCCACGTCCCGATCTCCAGCAGCTCCTCGGCCTCCGCCGGCTCCACCGCCGACCCCGGCACCCCCAGCCGCTCGGCGGCGCGCCGGATCAGCACCGGGTCACCGGTCGGCTCGGCCGCCGCGACCAGCAGGAACGACCGCGTCGCGTCCGGCAGCCCTACCAGCCGCCGCCGGAAACCCTCCTCGATCCGCGCCGGGACGGCCTGGGCCTCCACCAGCCCGAACCCGCCCGCCAGCTGCGCCGGGCTCAGCCCGCGCGGCAGCTCCAGCAGCGCCAGCGGGTTCCCGTTGGTCTCGGCCAGGATCCGGTCCCGGATCCGCTCGTCCAGCGGGAACCGGACCACCGACCCCAGCAGCGCCTGCGCGTCCTGCTTCTCCAGCCCGCGCACCTCCAGATCCACCAGCCCGTGGAACTGGCTGCCCGGCTCACGCGCCGCGAAGATCAACCCCACCGGCTCGGCCAGCAACCGCCGAGCCACGAACGCCAGCACCTGCGCCGACGACTGGTCCAGCCACTGCGCGTCGTCGATCACGCAGAGAAGGGCGCGTTCCTCCGCCGCCTCCGCAAGGAGGGTCAGCACCGCCAGGCCGATGATGAACCGGTCGGGTGTGTCGCCGTTGCGCATGCCGAACGCGACCGCGAGCGCGTCGCGCTGCGGGCCGGGCAGCTTCTCGATCCGGTCCAGCAGCGGCGCGAGCAGGAGATGCAGGCCGGCGAACGCCAGCTCCATCTCCGATTCCGTCCCCACGGTGCGGACCACCCGCATGTCGGCCGCACGCCCCACCGTGTGCCGCAGCAGGGCCGACTTGCCCACGCCCGCCTCGCCGCGCAGCACCAGGGCCCGCCCACGCCCGGAGCGGACATCCCCCAACAGGCCATCCAGCTCGGCACGCTCCCAATGCCGATCAAGCAACGGCATGCGCTCAGATAGCGTCTCCATGCCCGTCCATGCTCCCGCCGTTCAGCGCCGATCCGTCGGCGCACCAAGTCAGCAGCCATCGGGCGCTGCGTCTTCCGCCTGACCTCGATCGATGCCCCGCCCGGTAACTCCGTAACTGTAGCGATATGGATGCCCCCTCTCCCCTCAGAGTGAAGGCGGCGCCGCTCCCGCAGGGGTACCGGACGCGGCTCGTCCTCCTCGGCACCTCCGGAGGGCCCATCTGGTGGGAGGGGGCGGACCGCGTGGGCGTGTCGTCCGCGCTCGTCGTCGGTGACGCCCTCTACCTGGTCGACTGCGGGAACTCGTCCGTCCACAACCTGCGCGGAGCGGGGCTGCTCGGGCCGGGCGAGGGCATGAACGACCTGGGCCACCTGCGCGCCGTGTTAGCCCGCTACGGCGCGCAGGTGCCGGGCGAGGTATTTCCCGGTGATGGACGCGGGGTCGCGGGCGATCCGGCCCGGTGTGCCGGTGGCGATGATCTCGCCGCCCTCCTCGCCCCCGCCGGGGCCGAGGTCGATCACGTGGTCGGAGTTGGCGATCAGGTCGAGGTCGTGTTCGATCACGATGACGGTGGCGCCGCGGTCGGCCAGCCGCTGCAGGACGTCCAGGAGGGTGCGCACGTCCAGCGGGTGCAGGCCCACGCTCGGTTCGTCGAGCACGAACACGGCGTCGGTCTGGTCCCGGTGCATCTGGCTCACCAGCTTCAGCCGCTGGGCCTCTCCGCCGGACAGGGCCGGGGTGGCCTCGCCGAGGGTGAGGTAGCCCAGTCCCAGCTCGTCCAGGGCCGCCAGGCGCTTGTGCACCCGCCGCAGGTCGGCGGTGGCGTTGAGGGCTTCGCGGATCGTGCACCCGAGCAGGCCGGGCAGGGAGACGCCGTCGCGCCGGTAGGTGTCCGCGCGGGGCGCGAAGCGGCTACCGCCGCACTCGGGGCAGACGATGTCCACGTCGGGCAGGAACTGGACGTCGAGGGAGATCTCGCCGGTGCCGCCGCAGCGCGGACAGGCCAGTGACCCGGTGTTGTACGAGAAGTCGGAGGCCGTCAGCCCGTCGCGGCGGGCCTCCGGGGTCGCGGCGTAAGCCTTGCGCAGCTCGTCCATGACGCCCGAATAGGTGGCGACGGTGGAGCGGACGTTGATGCCGATCGGGGTCGCGTCGACCACGTGGGCCTTGATGCCGTCGGGCGCCTCCAGGTCGCGCACATGAGCCGGCAGGGCCGCCGATCTCGACCGTGCCTCCAGGGCCGGGACCAGGCATTCGAGGACGAGCGTCGTCTTGCCCGATCCGGAGACGCCGGTGACGGCGGTCAACCGGCCGAGGGGGAACTCGACCTCCAGCGGGTGGACGGTGTGGACGGCCTCCGTCTTGAGGCGGAGCGCCCCCTGCTCGAACACGGCGGCCGGCTCGGCGCAGGCACGGACGATCACCGGTTCGGCACCGGTGAGGAAGCCGGCGAGCCGCGAGCGGGGCGCGGCGGCGAGCGCGTCCGGGCCGCCCTCGGCGATGACGGTGCCGCCGTCGTCCCCCGAGCCGGGGCCGATCTCGATCAGCCAGTCGGCCTCGCGCAGGATCTGCACGTCGTGGTCGACGAAGACGACCGAGTTGCCGTCGGCCAGCAGGTCGCGCATCACGCCGAGCAGGCCGTCGACGTTGGCCGGGTGCAGGCCGATGGACGGCTCGTCGAGGACGTAGAGGACGCCGGTGGTGCGGTTGCGGACCGCCCGCGCGAGCTGGGCCCGCTGCCGCTCGCCGGTGGACAGCGTCGACCCCGCCCGGTCCAGCGCGAGGTATCCGAGGCCGAGCTCGACGAGGCGCCGGCCCATGTCGACCAGGGTGTCGGCCAGCGACCGGGCCATCTCCCGCATGTCGGCGGGGAGGTCGTCCACGACGCCGGGCGCCCACGCCAGCACCTCGTCCAGCGTCATCGCGGTGACCTCGGCCAGGTTCCGCTCACCGATCCGAGGGGCCCGCGCGGCGGGGCTGAGGCGGGTGCCCCGGCAGTCCGGGCAGGTGCCCTCGCTCAGGAAGCGGCTGACCCTGGCCAGCCGCTTGTCGGTGTCGGCGCGCTTCAGCTCCTCGGTCACCGTCAGCCGCGCGTTGCGGAAGGTGAAGTCCAGTTCGTGGACCCCCTTCTTGCTGGTGACGGTGATGTGCTTCTTCTCCTCCGGCCCGTCCAGCACGATCTCCCGCTCGCGGTCGGTCAGCTCGCTCCACGGCACGTCGGTGCGCACGCCGAACTCGCGCGCGATGTCGGGCTGCACGTTGAACCCGAACATCTGCCAGGGGGCGACCGCGCCGTCCTCCAGCGTCTTGGACGGGTCCGGGACGAGGGTCGCGTCGTCCACCGTGCGCACCACGCCGATGCCCTGGCAGCGGGGGCAGGCGCCGGTGGAGTTGAACGACAGGTCCTCGGCGCCCGGGGGGTGCACCCGCTCACCGCAGACGGGGCACGTGAACGACACCTCGGCCGCCACATCGATCGTCGGCGGGACCCGGTGGCCGTTGGGGCACAGGTGGGAGGCCAGCCGCGAGAACATCAGCCGCAGCACGTTCAGCAGCTCGCTGGAGGTGCCGAACGTGGACCGCACGCCGGGCACTCCGGGGCGCTGCCGCAGCGCCAGCGCGGCGGGGACGTGCTCCACCGAGTCGACCGCCGCCCGCGGCGCCTGGGCCATCCGGCGGCGGGTGTAGGTCGACAGCGCCTCGATGTAGCGGCGGGACCCCTCGGCGTACAGCACGCCCAGCGCCAGCGACGACTTCCCCGATCCGGACACGCCGGCGACCCCGACCATGACGCGCAGCGGAACGTCGACGTCCACGTTCCGCAGGTTGTGCACGCGGGCGCCGCGCACCCTGAGCTGGTCGGGCTGAGTGGACCTCATCGCCGCATGCTCCTCCTGGTCGCTGCCCAGACGAACGACTCCGGATCGGACGCCCATACCCCTCACGCCGACCGGTACCCCTCACGCACCAGGGCGGGCGGTTCGCGATGATCATGTGGGGGTCGCGTGACGGACGACCCTTCCCGGCGCATTCAGCCGGCGGGGCCGAGTGCTCTGTCGATGCGGTCTCGCAGGGAGCGCAGCGCTTGCCTGAGTTCTGCCGGTTCGATCTCCGTCATGTCGGCGTCGAAGGTCAGGAGGAGTCCTGCCAGCCCTGCCCATGACCACGCGCCGAGCGTGAGCCGGCACCGGGAGTCGGTATCGTGCTCGACCGTCGACCCGCCGGGGGCGAACCTGGCGACGACGGGCGCGGGCAGGGCGATGAGCGCCGAGCCGCGGCACGGCCACTCCGCCGGGGTGTCGCCGCGATCGTGCGTGCTCATGACGAAGGCCGCCGGATCGCCGTGCGGGACGTCGCGCCGCCGGAAGGGCGTCCCCGTGGGCATGCGCAGTTCAAGGCGGTCGAGGCGCATCGCACGCCACCGGTCCGCGTCCGGTTCGAACGCGACGAGGTACCAGCGCGCCGCCCATACGACGAGGTCGTGCGGTTCCAGGGTGAGCGTCGCCGTGCCGTCCTCGCCGGTGTAGTCCGCGCGGACGACGTGCCGCCGGTTGATCGCGCCGCCGATGGCGCGGACGGCCTCCGCGTCGATGGGCGCCGCGGGGAACTCCCAGTAGTTGCGCGCCGCGGAGACGGTGACCGCGTCGGTGTGGACGCGGCTGCGGGCGGGCATCGCCTGCCGCAGCGTGGCGAGGGCGCGGACGGCGTTCTCCCCGATGCCGGACAGGATCGCCGGGACGGTCTGGAGCGCGACGGCCGCCGCGACGGCCTGGTCCTCGTCGAAGACGACCGGCGGCAACCGGGTGGCGCGGCCGAGCCGGTAGCCGCCGCCCGCCCCGCGCACGGCCTCGATCTCGTACCCGAGCTCCCGGAGCGTGTCGATGTCGCGCCGCACGGTCCGCACCGACGTCCCGAGCCTGGCGGCGAGGTCCCCGGCGGTCAGCGTCGCGCCGGTCCCGAAGACCGACAGCAGCTTGAGCGTGCGGGCGGAGGTGGCGGCCATCGCTCGCACTCCTCACGACAAAGCGGTCACTCGGCGGCAACTATAGCGGCGAGGGTCGCCCGCATGACCGCTTCACAGATCCCTCACGAGGGCACGCGCGCGCCCGGCGCCCCGCCGGCGCTCGTCTCCGGCGCGGGCGCGAGCGCGGCGCTCCTGGTGGTGCTCTTCGGCTCGTTCCTGGACCTCCTCGACGGGACGATCGTCACCGTCGCCGCCCCGGCGATCGCCCGCGACCTCGGGGCCGGCGACGCCCAGATCCAGTGGACGATCGCCGCCTACCTCCTCGCCCTGGGCGCGGGCCTGGTCACCGGTGGACGGCTCGGCGACAGGTACGGCCGCAAGCGCCTGTTCATGATCGGCCTGACCGGGTTCACCGTCACCTCCGCGCTCTGCGCGCTGGCCGCCGGCCCCGGAATGCTCATCGGCACCCGCGCCGCGCAGGGACTGACCGCGGGGGTCATGGTTCCGCAGGTGTTCGGGATCATCCGGGCGTCGTTCGCCCCGGGCGAGCGCGCCAAGGCGTTCGGCGCCTACGGGGCGGTCCAGGGCCTCGCGTCCGTCGCGGGCCCGCTGCTCGGCGGGCTGCTCGTCGACGCCGACCTGTTCGGGCTGGGCTGGCGCACCATCTTCTGGATCAACGTGCCCGTCTCGGTCCTGGCGCTCGCCATGGGCGCGAAGGTGCTGCCGGAGTCCCGCTCGGCCTCGACCGCCCGCCTCGACCTCCCGGGCGCGCTGCTCGCGGCCGCGGGCATCCTGCTCCTGCTGCTGCCGATCATCCAGACCGACTCCTGGGGATGGACTTCGACCAGCTACGCCCTGCTCACCGCCGGGATCGTCGTGCTCGCGGTCTTCGTCGTCCACGAGCGACGCCTCGCCGGACGCGGGGGCGAGCCCGTCTTCGATCCGGCCCTGCTCCGGATCCGCGCCTTCGCGGTCGGCCTGTGCGCGTCCCTGCTCTTCTTCGGCGGTATCGGAGCGTTCTTCCTCACCCTGTCGGTCTACCTCCAGAACGGCACCGGCCGGACGGCGTGGGAGACCGGCCTGGTGATCCTGCCCTACGCGCTCGGCTCGATCGTCACCTCCGGGGTCGGCGTCGCGCTCGCCGCCAAGGCCGGACGGGCCCTGCTGATCACCGGCTCGCTCACCGTCGCGGCATCGCAGCTCGTCCTGTGGACGGCCGTGAGGGACGGCGGCGACCCCGGATACCCGCTCCCCGCACTCGCTCTCCTCATCGGCGGCCTCGGGCTCGGTCTGTGCGCCCCGATCCTCGTCAACGTCGTCCTCGCCGGCATCCCCGGGCGCGACGCCGGCGCCGGGGGCGGCGTGCTCTCCACCGTCAACCAGATCGGCGGCGCCGCCGGCATCGCCGCTCTCGGCACGGTCTTCTTCACCACCGCCACCGGTTCGGCGACCGGCGCACCGGGACGGGCCGACTACGCCGACGCGCTCGGCATCGTCCTCGTCATCTCCGCCGTGCTCTACGCCGTGGCGGCACTCGTGATGCTCGCGCTCCCGAAGAACACGGCCGAGCACGCCGACCAGTGACGCACGCGCGGGCGAACCTCTCCGCTCAACTCGCGTTGGGTTCCCGGGTCGCGGTGGGGTGGTTCGCCCGCATCTCGATGCGGGCTTGGGACGGCCAGTGGACGTCGTGGGCGCAGCCGAGTTTCTCCAGGAGGCGGATCAGGGCCGCGCTGGGGTCGGTCTGGCCTTTGAGGACGCCGTGGCGGGCGCTGGTCGGGTCGATGTGGTGCCAGTTGTGCCAGCCCTCGCCGAAGGTCAGCAGCGCCACCCACCGGACGTTCGAGGAGCGGTCGCGGGTGGGGAAGTCCTGGTCGCCGAAGCAGTGCGCGATCGAGTTCACCGACCACGTGACGTGGTGGACGACCGCGTAGCGGACGAGGCCGGCCCAGAAGAGGGCCGTCCAGAAGCCCGCCCACGACCAGGTGATCAGGCCGCCGGCCGCGGCGGGCAGCAGGAAGGACGCGACGGTGATCGCCGGGTAGGCCGCGTCCACCCGGCGGATGTCGCGGTCGGCGAGCAGGTCGGGCACCCAGTGCGCGCGGTTGGACCGCCTGCGGGCGCTGTAGAACCAGCCGACCTGGGCGTGCAGCAGGCCGCGCAGCAGCGCGAAGCCGCTGTCGCCGTAGGCCCAGGGCGAGTGCGGGTCGCCGGGCTTGTCGGAGTACTTGTGGTGCCTGCGGTGCTCGGCGGCCCACAGCGAGGGCGGCCCTTCGAGGGCCAGCGCGCCCGCGAGGGCGAACCCCACCCGGACGGGACGGGGGCACTTGAAGGAGCGGTGGGTCAGCAGGCGGTGGTAGCCGACGCTGATGCCGAAGATGTTGACGGTGTACATGGCCAGGGCGAGCAGGAGGTCGACGGGCCCGACCGCGCGCCCCCAGACGGCCGCGACCGCCGCGACCAGGGCCAGCGGGGGCAGCACGACCAGGACGGCCAGGTAGGCGTGCCGGCGGGTTCCGGAGACCGGGAGCGTCTCCCCCATCGCCCGATCCGCCTCCGCCATCCGTTCCTCCCGCCATCCGGTTCAGCCCGCAGGTCGAGGCCCATTGAACTGCGACGACGCGGCGGGCGGCAGTCGCCTGACAGATAGGCGACCATCACCGACCGAAGCTACTTAACTACTCAAAGTGCCAAATCTCTTGGCGGTGACGGTTCGGACTCTTACTCTCTGGATCCGGCCGGTCACGACTTGGGAGCTGATGCCATGCAGCCAGAGGGGTACCTCGCCGCCTACGACGCCCTCGTCCGGGCCGATCCGGGCAGCGCCCAGGTCCGGCTGGCCGGGTGGTTGCGCACCGACTGGCGGGAGCTGTTCGCCGAGCTGCGCGCGGACCGGCCCGTCCTCGCGGCGCCGGCCTTCACCCTGGTCACCCGGCACGCCGACGTGACCGAGGTGCTGTCGCGGCCGGACGCGTTCCCGGTCAGCGCCTACCGTCCGTCGATGGAGGCCGCGCTCGGCGCCCCGATCATGCTGACCCGCGACGGGACCCCGATGAACTGGCGGGAGAAGGGCCTGATGCAGGTCATGCTCGCGCCCGAGGACGTCCCCGCCGTGCGCGCGCTCGCGGGTGAGCTCGCCGACGAGGCGCTGGACGCGGCCGACGGGGAGCTCGACGCGGTCGGCGGGGTGTTCCGGGGCGTCCCGCTGAAGGTCTGCGCCCGCTACTTCGGCTTCCCGGGGCCGGACGAGGCGACGCTGTCGCGCTGGTCGCGGGCCATCATGACCGACGTGACCGCCAACTTCACCGGCGATCCCGGCGTGCACGCGGCGGCGGTCGCCGCGGGCGCGGAGATGATGGCGTACCTGCGCGGCCTGGTCGCCGAGCGGCGCGCCGCGCCCGACGGCGCGGACGTGCTGGGCCGGCTGGTCCGCACCCGGCTGCCCGCCGAGCTCGGCTTCGACGACGAGCGCGTCGCGGTCAACGTCGCCGGCCTGCTGCTGGGGTTCGTCGAGAACGCCGCCGGGTCCATGACGAACGTGGTGTCGCTGCTGCTCGGCCGGCCCGAGCTGCACGCCGCGGCCGTGGCGGCCGCCGGCGACCCCGAGCGGTTCGACGGCCATGTCTGGGAGGCGCTGCGGTTCGACCCCTTCCTCAAGATGATCGCCCGCTACTGCGTGCGCGACCACGTGCTGCCCAGCGGGGCGACCGTCCCGGCCGGGCGCCTGGTCCTGGCGGCGGTCGCCTCCGCCATGTTCGACGACGACGCCGTGGACGACCCCGCCGCCTTCCGGGCCGACCGGCCCGCGGACGCCTGGATGCACTTCGGCCACGGCCCGCACGCCTGCCTGGGCGTGCACCCGGGCCGGGTCGTGATCGCCGAGACCCTGCGCCGCGTCCTGCTGAGACCTGGGCTGCGCGCCGGCGGGGAGGTGCGCCGCGACCGGGACGTCTTCCCCGACGGCTTCCCGCTGCGGTTCGACGCTCCGGCGCGGGAGGGGGCGTGACCGTGCGAGAGTCCCACCCGAGCGCCCGCGGCTTCGCCTCCGACGGCGCCCGCAACCGGCTGCGGTTCCTCGCGCTGACCCACGGCCGGCCGCTGTGGCGGCTCGCCGAGTCGTCCACCGCGCTGCGCCGCCGCATCAACGCCGCCGTGATCGACCAGGCGTGCCGGGAGATGCCGCCGCGGCCCGAACCGCTGAGCACGATGGCGCCGTACACGTCCTGGCCGTCGCTGACCGACCGCACCTACAGCGGCCGGCACCTGCCGCCCGTCCCCGACCAGGAGACCGGCCGCCCCACGGTCGAGCAGGCGGCCGACCTGTTCGCCCGCGACGGCGAGATGATCCCCTGCCCCCGCTCCACGGTCCTGTTCGCCTACTTCGCCCAGTGGTTCACCGACGGGTTCCTGCGCGGCGAGTCCGAGGAGCCCCGCGACCCGCGGCGCAGCACGTCCAACCACGAGATCGACCTCAACCCGCTGTACGGGCTGACGGCCGAGGCCACCGGCGCCGTGCGCGCCCGCGAGGGCGGGCTGCTCAAGAGCCAGCTGATCAACGGCGGCGAGTTCCCGCCGTACCTCTGCGAGAACGGCAAGATCAAGCCGGAGTTCTGGGCGCTGACGGCGGTCCGGATGGACATGCTGACCGACGCGCAGCGCGACACCCTGTTCGCGACCGGCGGCGACCGCGGCAACGTCCAGGTCGGCTTCACGATGATGACGGTGCTGTTCCTGCGCGAGCACAACCGGGTCGCCCGGGCGCTCGCGGCGGAGAACCCCCGCTGGGACGACGAGCGGCTCTTCCAGACCGCCCGCAACATCGTCATCGTCGAGGTCATCCGGCTGGTCGTCGAGGAGTACATCAACCACATCACGCCGTACCACTTCCGGTTCCTGCTCGACCCCCGCCTCTCCCGGACGCTGCAGCGCGCGCCCTGGCACCGGCAGAACTGGGCCTCGGTCGAGTTCAACCTGGTCTACCGCTGGCACAGCCTCATCCCGTCCAGCCTGGTCGTCGGCGACACCGAACTGCCCACGGCCCGGACGCTGTTCGGCGGCGCCCTGATCCCCGGCCCGGGGCTCGGCAGGCTGTTCGAGGACGCCTCCGAGCAGCGTGCCGGGCGCATCGGCCTGTTCAACACCGACCCGATCCTGCGCGAGGTCGAGATCTCCTCGATCAAGGACGCCCGCACCCTGCAACTGGCGTCCTACAACGACTACCGCGCCCACTGCCGCTTCCCCAGGGCGCGCGGCTTCGCCCAGGTGTCCGGCGACCCGTGCGTGCAGGACGCCCTCGCCGACCGGTACCGGAGCGTGGACGACCTGGAGCTGTACGTCGGCCTGTTCGCCGAGGAGCCCGGATCGCCCGCCGCCGTCCTGCCGCCCCTCCTCACCAAGATCATCGCGATCGACGCGTTCTCGCAAGCGCTCACCAACCCGCTGCTGGCCCCGCGCGTGCTGAACGCCGCGACCTTCACAACCGCCGGCCTGCGGACGATCGCCGAGACCCGCACGCTCGGCGACGTGGTCGCCCGCAACACCCCCGAGGACCCGCGGCCCCGGTTCGTGGGCATGACGTGGCGGGGAGCGGCGCGATGACCGCCCCCACCGGCGCGGCCCCGGGCGCGCCGCTGCCGGCCGCCGCGCGGGAGCTCGCCGAGATCGCGCACACGCTCCGGGAGGCGGCCGTGCACGCCACGGCGGCGCTGTCCGACCCGCAGGTCGCCGCGGCCGTGTGCCGCGCGCCCCGCGAGGGGTGGCGGGCGCAGCGGGCGCTGGCCCGCGCCGTCACCGACCCCGCCGGGCTCGGCTGGGCACCGGCGGGCGGCGTTCTCGGCGTCCTCGGCGCCAAGCTCGGCGGCTTCGCCGGGACGCCGAGCCTGCCCGTCGCGGTCATGACCACGTCGCTGCGGCTGCGCATCGCCGCGGTCGCCCTCGCCGAGCCCGCGCTCACCGAGGACCCGCTGGTCCGCCGGCTGGTCGAGGCGGCCGGCGAGGGCCGGTCCGGCATGCTCGGGGCACTGCGCGACCTGGTCGCCGACCGCGGCGCGGCGGGCGCGCTGAGCGCGCTGTCCCCCGTCTTCAGCGAGGTCCTCGCGCTGCGCGCGCTGCTCGACCGCAACCCGCTGAACGACCACACCGCCTGGCTCATCGCCACCGGCGCGGGCGCCGCGACCGCCGACCCGCTGACCGGGCTGAGCAACCGCGCCATCGCCCGGCTGGACCGCGGCCGCGGCGCCGCCCTGCGCGCCGAGCCGACCGCGGCGGAGGCCGCCCGGTTCTGCGCCGAGGCGTCCCTGCTCGGCCTGCTCGGCGACCTGATCGCGGTCGGGCCCACCGGCCGCGCGCTGCTGCTCACCGTGCGCGGCCCCGACGGCGCCGAACGGTACGTCCTGCTGGCGCCCGGGATGCGGCTCGGCGCACCGGACGGCGCGTCCCCCGCCGACCTGCTCGGCGCGTTCAGCAGCACCGTCCAGGACAGCGGCCCCTACAGCCGCGCCCTCGCCAAGGCCATCGACGACTACCGGATCCCCGCCGGCGCCGACCTCGCCCTGATCGGCCACAGCGCCGGCGGCGCGGCCGTCATGAGCCTGAGCCAGGACGCCGCCCTCAACGCCCGGTACCGGCTCACCCACGTCATCGCGATCGGGTCGCCGATCGACTTCAAGACCCCCGCCGACCCGGCGACCTGGGTCGCCAGCGTCACCAACCGGCACGACATCATCCCGAGCCTCGACGGGCAGGGCGCCGGGAACTGCTTCACGGAAGGACCCGGCCGGTACGTCGTGGACTACACCGACCCGACGCACCTGTTCCCCGCCTGCCACCGGCTTGAGCACTACGCCGCCAACATCGAGCACGACCTCCCCGAGGCGCGCGCGCACATCGAACAGCAGCTCGCGCCCTACAACGGCCCCGTCGTCAATCGCCGGCTATACGAGCTCTACGACGACGCCCGCCGCCCGGAGGGCTTCCCGTTCCTCAGCGTCGCCGCCCGCGCCGAGCCCACTCCCGACGGCCCGGTGGAGGTGCCCGCGCGGACATCGGACGCGGCTGCGCTCACGGCCTGGTTCGCGGTCGACGCCGCCTCCGCCGCCGCCGTCCTGGAGGAGGGCGGCGCCGTCCCGGTGCGGGCGGGGAAGCGGTCGCTGGTCGCGCTGTCCGTCCACGACCACCGGGCGAGCACGCTCGGGCCGCACCAGGAGGTCGCCCTCGGGCTAGTCGTCCACGATCCGTGGTGCCCCCGTCCCGTCGGCGTCTGGCTGGACCTGCTGCGCCGCCCGCACCTGCGCGGCGCCGGGCTGTGGACGCTCGCCACCGCGCTGAGCACCCCCGCCGCCGGCGCCGCCCACCGCAACCTGTGGAGCGAGCACGCCGTCACCGCCCCGATCCGCGTCCGCCTGGACGGCCGCGCCGCCGCGCTCACCGTCGGCACCCCGGACGACCGCGTCCTGACCTTCGCCGGGCCGCTCGGCCCGAGCAGCCCGGCCCGCTCCGGCGATCTGGTCGTCTACTCCGCCCTCGCGGGCGCGACACAGCGCACGCTCGTCCACACCCATGGCCAGGCCCGGCTGCACCCCGCCCCCCGGGCCCGGCTGCACACCGGCGCGGGCGACGACCCCCTGGCCGCCCGGCTGCGCGCCCTCGGCCTCGACGGCGCCCGGCCGATCCTCTGCCTCGCCCACCCGCACCGGATGCTCCGCCGCGACGCGGGCACCCTCGTCTTCCCCGCTTAGGAGGCCGCCTTGCCCGCCCGCCGCTCGGTCGCCGACTCCGCCGCCCTGCTGCGCTCCGACGCCGAGGCCGTCGAACACGCCACGGCCCGCCTCCGCGCCCTGGTCCAGCGCCTCCAGGACGACCCGGCGACACCCCCCTGGTTCACCGCAACCGCCGAAGCCCACATAACGGCCGCCACAACCGCCGCCACCGACCTGGCAGCCGCCGCCACCCACCTGAACGCCCTGTCGCAATCAAGGGTGGACACTCCATCGGCTGCCTTGCAGCCCGACCGGTCGAAGGCGGAGTCATAGCTGGTCCGTGTCCGTCAGGGGAGGCAGTTCGATGGTCGGAGTGAGGCGGCGGCCTCGGCGGGCGTCGATCGCGTCCGGTCGTATGTCGTCGGCTGTGGCGGCGAGGTGATGGAGGGCCTGGTCGCGCATGGCCGCCGCGTCGGGGTCTCCTAGACGGCGGAGGTCGGTGGACAGGTTGACGGCACCGGCCAGGGTGAGCGGGTGCCTCTCGCCGAGACGTGCGCGGAGTGCGGTGAGGGTCGTCCGCCCGAGGGCGGCGGCTGCTTCGAGATCGCCTTGGGCGGCGTGATCGCCGGCCAGGTTGACGGCGCAGGTGAGCGTGTAGGGATGGTCAGGGCCGACGCTCTGCGACAACCCATGATGGGCGGCGTGGTTCATGGACGCAGAGCCCGAGCCGGCGCCGTCCAGCCTGCATGCCGCGGCGAGATTGCTCTGGGCGGCGTAGGTGAAGGGGTGCTGTTCGCCGAGCACCTCGGTGATCTTGCGCAGCGTGGCGCCGAGCTGGTCGGTCGCCTCGTCCGGCCGTCCTGCGGCGAGCAGAGTGTTTCCGAGGCTCAGCTGGAAGACCAGATCGTCCACGCCGCTGGGATCGTGCCGGGTGCCGATATCGGTCAGTATCTCCAGCGCCTGCTCCGGCCCTGAACGGGGGGCGTCCCGCTCGGAGCCCATCAGTCGCAGGATCACGGCCGCGTCCCTGCCGACCATGGCCTTCACCGTGTTGCCGACGGTGGAGGAGAGGGACACAGCCCGTGCCTCTCCCGAGAGGAGCCGCCCAGCGCCGTAATCGCCTGCGAGGGTGGACGCTCTCGCGGCACCGCTGAGCGCCATGGCCGCGAGCGCCCATCGCCGCGCCGACCTCCTGCCGAGCAGGGCCTGGGCCGCCTGTGCGTAGGTTCGGTGGGCGGAGTCGTAGTCGCCCGCGAGCTCGTGGTCGAGAGCGAGGTGGAGCGCGGCGCCGATGGTCTGCTCACCGGTGTCGCCGAAGAGTTCTTCCGCGGTCGCGGCGGCACGACGGTCGAGGTCGAGGGCCCTGCCGAAGTCGCCCGTGAGCCTGAGACCGACGCCGAGTGACCGTGCCGCGGACGACTTCTCTTCGGGCCGCGCCTCGGGGACCGCCTCCCACACGTCGTGCGCGATCCGAAGGGCCGAGGCGAAGTCGCCGAGTGCGCGGTGGGCGCGGGCTCGCAGCAGTTGGGCCTGCCGCATCAGCGGCTCGGCCTCGCCGAGGTCCTCCTCCCACGCGGACACCGCCCGGTCCATGAGGCTCCGGCAAGACGCGTGGTCGCCGGTGAGGGCGAAGAACCGCGCGCAGTTGAGGATGAAGGAGCGGACGTCCGGGTGCGGGCACTCCAGCATCCGCGTGGGGTAGATGTGTCCGGCAAGTTCCGAGTACTGGTCCCGCGCCTCGGGGGCGTCGGGGTCGCTCGCGCCGGCGGCGAGCATCAGGTGCACGTGGTGCTGGACGTGCTGCCGCTCGTCGCGGGGGACGCCGTCCCGGACGAGGGCGGCGACCAGGCGGTTGGCCTGGATCTTGCGGCCCGGCGTGTCGACCGTGATGAGACCGTAGCGGCGCAGGCGGCTCACCGTCTCCAGGAACCTCAGCGGGTCGGCGAGCGACTCCATGCCGACGACCACGCGGTGCGCGGTGTACAGCACGTCGAAAGGGATGGGTTCGGGACCGAAGTGCGCGCAGTGCCTCAGCAGGATCGCGGCGAGCACGTCCTCCTCGAAGACCTGCTTGAGGGCCGACTCCATGGATGCCACCAGGCTCACCGGGTATTCGGTCGGGAGGCCGTTCCGCAGTCTGGCGTCCGCCTGGTTCTCCAGTTCGGCCAGATAGTCCTCGGCAGATCGTCCGGTCTCGGCGAGCAGCCCGGCGGCGTTCTCCAGTGACGTGGCCAGATCACCGAGGTAGTCCGCCAGCGCGTCGCCGGTTGTCTCGTCCAGCCCGGGGATCCTGCGTCGCAGGAAGGCCAGGCTTTCCGGCCTGCTGAAGACATCGATGGCCAGCCCGGCCGTCCCGGGCCCCCATCCGATGTTCCTGGACGTCACGAGGACGTGACCGGGCCCCGAGGGCAGCAGGTGATGCAACTCGTCCGGCTGGTCACAGTTGTCGAAGATGAGCAGCCACCGGTCGTAGGGGCTGCCGGTCTGGAGCGCGTGCAGCACCGAGGTGATCGCGGCGTCGGTGCCGACGTCCGCGGCCTGCCGTGCGCCGATGTAGGCGCCGAGCCGGGCGAGGTTCCCCCGGATCAGGGACGGCTGGTCCGAGGGGATCCACCAGACCATGTCGTAGTCGTCTCTGAAGCGGTAGGCGTACTCGATCGCGAGCTGGGTCTTGCCGACACCGCCCAACCCGTGGAGGACCTGCGTCGTGTCGCCGCCGGCAAGGCGGCGCCTCAGTTCCGCCAGTTCATCGTCGCGGCCGGAGAAGTAGGGGTTGCGCGGTGGGATCCGCCCCCAGACGCGCGGGTTCCGGCCGGCCTGCCGTTCGGTGCTCCGCATGCCGCTCGTCTCCGACCACAGGGCCAGGGACGGGAACCGGGCGGCGAACTCCTCGCCTCCGGCGGACGACAGCGCATCCAGCAGCACGCGCGCCTCCGCGTCGCCGCCGCCGGCCAGCGCCGCGAGCACGGGGACGCGGACGTCGAGGTCCCGGCCCTCGCCGCCGCCGACGCGGCGCAGCACCTCCGGCACGCCGGCGAGGCCCGCCTGCAGGATGGCCCGTGCGGCGTCCAACCGGGCCTCGGCCGTCAGCGCCGGCAGGACGATGACGTCCTCCAGGCAGCGGACGGTCTCGGCGTAGCCGCCGTCGGCGAGGGCGAGCAGCGCGCGCAGCCGCTGCCCCGGATCGGCGTCGGCGTCCTCGGTGATCTGCCGGTACCACTGGGCGGCCATGGCGCCGCCGACGGCCGCGGAGATGGTCGCCGGGGCCAGGGACGCGAGCGTCTCCCGTTCCTGCTCGGTGGCCGCACCGCGCAGGACGAGCCGTTCCAGGAGCCAGCGCCGGATCTCGTCCGCATCGGACTCTCTCAGGGCCGTCCGCAGGATCGCGCTGCCGTCCGGGAGCACCGCGCACAGGGCCTCGGCCGTGAACGCCCGCACCCAGGGCGATCCCCCGTCCCCCGTCGCCAGGGCGGTGAGCCGGTCGGTGACCTGCTCGTCCGAGGTCAGCTTGACCAGGACCTCCAGCGCCTCGGGCGCGCTGCGGTCGTCCCGGACCAACTGGTCGAACAGCCGGTCCACGACCTCGGCGCGAAGGTGGGCGCCGACCGGGATCCCGTCCGCGATGATCTCGCCCGCGACGCAGGTGTCCGCCCCGCCGCGCTCCATCAGCAGCGTGACCAGCGGGTCGGCCGAATGGGCACTCCGCGCGAGGGTGAACAGGGCCAGATTGCGGCCGTCCGGGCTGCGCGCGTCCGCCAGCCAGCTGGCGCGGTCGAACTCGCGCGCCCTGGGGCCGGCCGCGAGATATTCGGCGATGCTCGGATGGGCGAACCGCAGGCCGCCCGTGCGGGGGACGATCAGGCTGGTGCTCGTCAGGAGCCCCCGCACGGACACCTCCCAGCCCGGCAGGCCGTCGAACAGGTCGGGCGGCGCATGACCGCGCACCCACGCGGCGGCCGAGGCCGCCACCTGGGTCCCGCCCTGTGACAGGCACAGGTCCGCGGTCCCTTCCAGCAGGTCGCGCAGGTTGTCCGACAGCCAGTCCCAGGCCCGCCCGCCTCTCGGGCCCTGCCGGGCCAGGTCGGCGGCCGTGCCCTCCTCCTCGTCCGCCCTGACCCGGCGAGCGTTCAGCAGATGCTGGATGAAGCGCTCGTACAGGCCGGCTCGGCTGGTGGGCAAGGCGTCGTCCTGATCGGTCTCCAGGATCAGCGCCGTGATGGTCGCGATGAGCGGAACCCTGGCGATCGCCGATAACCGGGACGACGACACCGCCGCCACGAACCGCTCCAGCGTGATCGGCGGCGCCTCCAGCCCCGGACTGTGGGTCCGGTTGCGGTGCGCGACCCAGCGCTCGGCGAACGCGTACAGATCCCGCCGCTCGAATCCGCGGAGCGCGAAGCGCGTGATGTGCTCGCCGGAGAGGTTGCCCAGTTCCCCGAGCATCAGCGGACGCGTCGTGATCATGAATCGGCGGTGCTCGGCGCTCGCCGTCACGGCATCGCCCAGCCTGGCCAGGACCCGGGCCCGGCGGCGTGAGCTGAGCACCTGGTCGAGCCCGTCGACGACCACCAGCCAGGACTCGGCGTTCGGCGGCCGGTCATCGAACAGCTCCGCCCCGACCGACCGCCCGGTCACCTGGCGGCAGTGCGCCGCGAGCGCCTCCGAGACGCTCCTGTCCGCCAGGAGCTCGGCGGGGACGGACACCGGAAGGACGCTGCCATAGGGGGCGTCGCCCGCGTCGTCCGACCTGGATGCGTCCAACCACCAGCGGCACTGCTCCCTGAGGACCAGTGCCACGGCGGTCGATTTCCCGACGCCGGGCTCGGCCACGACGACCGTGCTCCGGTGGGCGAGGAGCATCTCCCGAATCGTGAACAGCTGTGCTTCCGCACGCCCCGGCTGCGGGACGGCCTCGGTCTTCTGCTCGACGTAGATCTCCGGAAGCGGCGGCGCCTCCCCGACGAAATACTCGTACTGGTGCCCGCGGGCGTCCTGCCACTGCTCCGTGAGCAGCAGCCGGAGGGCCGCCGGCAGCGGCATGCTCTGCCGGCGGAACGACAGCCAGGCCATGACCGCGGCGGCGCAGGCGAGCGCGCTCACCGCCCCCGCGATGGCCGACACGGGCCAATCCCAGGACCGCGGTGTCAGGCCCAGCGCGCGCACCGCCAGGACGATCAACGAGCAGGCCCCGAACACCGCGGCCGTCCGGAGCCAGACCGACCAGGCCGACGCCGGCCTGCGCGGGCCGTCCCCGTCATCATCGCCCCGCCGCCGCTGCGAGGAAGCGATCACCAGCCCCAGGATCCCGGCGGTGGCCCCGATGACCGACGCGAATTTATCCGCAAAGTCCAGCCACACCGGCATCCCCATGCCCACAGCCTAATTCGCCCACTCCCTCATTCCGCGGAAAGAACGGAACCGAAGAATGGTAGAAGATCAATTTCGAGCCCGACCCGGCGAACCATCGGCGACGTGTACGGGCACGGCGGTCAGTTGCCGCGGGGCTTGGTGAACTCCTTGATGAGGACGGGGTACTGTTCGGCGCCGTGGCCGGCGGCGATCGCGCGGTCGGCGATCGTCTTGAAGAGTTTCGGCAGTTCGGCGTTGACGCCCGCGGCCTCGCTCTCCTTGATCAGGTGGGTCATCGCCGCAGCGTCGGTCTCCAGGGCCGACACCTCGGCCGGGAAGGAGCCGGCGTCGACCTGCTCGGCGTAGCCGGGGAGCCATCCGGCCACGCCTTCCGCGATCTGCCGCGCGAACGGCGCATACGTCGCGGCGTCGACGCCGGCCGTCCTGACCAGGGCGGTGCCCTGGAGCCAGGCGTTCAGGACGCTCCACATCATGGCCAGGCCGGCCACGTCGTACAGGGACGCCAGTCCGGGGTCGTCGCCGAGATAGGTCACGGTGCCGAGCACTTCGAGCACCGGCCGGTGCGCCTCGAAATCCTGCTGCGGTCCGCTGTGCAGGATCACGGCTTCGGCCGTCCCGATCGCCGGTGGGACGGCCATGATGGCGCCGTCCAGATATCGGGCACCGCGCTGCGCGGCCCAGTGGGCGGTCTCCCGGGCCTCGGCGGAGTCGCCCGAGGTCAGATTGACCAGCGTCGCGCCGTCCAGTTCGACGCCGTCCGCGTCGAGCGACTCGCGCACGGCCCGGTAATCGGTGAGGCAGATGATCGTCAGGTTCCCCGCTTTGACCGCGTCGCCCACCGTGGGTGCGAGTTGCGCGCCCTCGGCGACCAGCGGGGCGGCCTTGGCCGCCGTACGGTTCCACACCGTGGTGGGATGGCCGGCCTTCAGGAAGGCACTGGCCAACGCCCGGCCCATGAGCCCGAGTCCGATGATCGTCACACGTGTATCGGTTCTGCTGTCCATGGCAGCATCGTCAACGTTGATACCGGTGTGAGAGTCAAGTGAGGTCTGGGTGCGGATCGGGGAACTGAGCCGGCGGACGGGCGTCAACGCCCACCAACTGCGCTATTACGAGGCCCGCGGCCTGCTGGCGGCGGACCGCCGCGCGAACGGCTACCGCGAGTACGACGAGTCCGCCGTGCTGCGGGTGAGGCAGATCCGGCATCTGCTCGGCGCCGGCCTGTCGTCCGAGGACATCGCCTACCTGCTGCCCTGCGCGGTCGGAGAGGCCCCGGAGCTGCTCGGATGCCCCGAACTGCTGACCGCGATGCGGTCGCGGCTGGAGCGCCTGGACGAGCAGATGACCAGGCTCGCGCAGTCCCGCGACGCCCTCGCCGACTACATCGACGCGGCCGAACGAACCGCCGCCGATAACTACCCGCCCTTCGACGACTGCCAGGCCCCCATCCCCGCCTGAACGGCCTCCCGCGCGGACGCGCGGTACCCGGCGTCAGGCCAGGTCTTCCAGGGTCCGGACGAGGTCGGTGGGGGCCGGCTGGGCGAGGATCTCCGCTTGGAGGCGGGTGGCGGCCGCGCGGACGGCGGGTTCCGTGAGGACGGTCGTCGCGGCGGCCTTGATGGCGTCGGCGGCGGTCTCGTCGGCGATCATGCCGATGCCGGCGCCGGTGGCGGCGAGGCGCTGGGCGTTGAAGATCTGGTCCGCGACCGGGGCGATGACCAGTTGGGGGACGCCGTGGCGGGCGGCGGTGAGCAGGGTGCCGGCGCCGCCGTGGTGGACGACCGCGTCGCAGCTCGGCAGCAGCAGGTCGTGCGGGAGGCCGGAGACCAGGCGGGCGCCGGCGGGCAGCTCGCCGACCAGGGCGTGGTCGCGTTCGGGGATGGTCGCCACGATCTCCACGTCGAGGCTCTCCAGGGCCTTGAGGATCTCCGGCACCAGGTAGCCGTCGGAGCCGACAAGCTGGGTGTTCACGGTGCTCCAGGTGACGCACACCCTGGGGCGGCGCGGGGGTTCGACCAGCCAGCCGGGCAGTTCGGCGTTGTCGTTGTACGGCGTGTAGCGCACCGGTATCCGGTCGGGGACCTGGATCTGCAGGGACGCTGGGCACGGGTCGATGTTGCGCAGGGCGTGGTCGGCCTGGGGTTCCACCCCGTACCGCTCGTAGAGGCGCACCAGGTCGGGCGGCCATTCGGCAGGGGGCGCCCCTAGGCCGGGGAAGCCGGCGTGCCGGGAGATGTCCGGGCCCCACAGGTGGCGGACGAGGCGGGCGCCGGACGCCGCCGCCGCGAGGGGGGCGGCGAGCACGATCGGGACGGTCACGATGACGTCCGGGCGCCAGGCGCGGGCGAACGGCACCAGGTCCTCGGCCATGTCCTCGGCGGCCCGCACGTGCGGCGCGAGCCGGGCGTGGCGGAGCCGGCGGACCGTCTCCGGGGGCAGCGCGGCGAGGTCGCCGGGGCGGGGGGCGCGGCCGATCTCGCGCTGGATGCCCTGGTGGGCCTCGGCGAGCCCGGCGGTGAAGTCGTAGCGCCCGCCGGCGCGGAGCACGGGCATGCCCGAGCGGACCACGGCGTCCACCGGGGGCCGGGCCGCGATCCGCACCTCGTGCCCGGCGGCGCGGCACGCCCACGCGAGCGGGACGAGGTGGAAGTAATGCGCGATGCCGGCCAGCGGAGTGAACAGGATCCGCACGGTTTCTCCCTTCCCCGGAATGAGGGTGGCCCGAGCACACCAGCGCGTTCTTAAGCACCGGCAAAGCACGGCCGCGCGGGGACCGCCAAGTCATGCGTTAGGTGGGCTTAAGGCCGCGTCCGGAGGGTGAACAGCGACCAGCACACCGAAGAAGGGAACCGCCATGCGGCCGTCCGTGCGGAAGCCGGGGACCATCGCGCTCACGACGTTGACGGCGCTCGCCTGCGTGAGCGCCGGGTCCGCCGCGCACGCCGAGAGCAAGCGGTGGGACTGCGTGAACATCACCGGTCTCACGGAGGTCGTGACCATCGTGGACCGGACCGATGTCGCGCCTGCTGGGCCGAGCCTCGGGGACGTCTCGACGTTCCACGACGAGTTCTTCGACGCGTCCGGCGCCAAGGTCGGCACGGCCGACGGCACGGCGAAGCTGATCCCCGTGGTGCTGGACAACCTGCAGTGGGTCGACAGCACCGACCTCTACGGCGACGGGACGATCCGGGCCACCGGGATCACGTCCATCAACCAGGCGCTCGAAGGCAAGGTGCTGACGCTCGGCGCGGTCGGCAAGAGCGGCCGTTACGCGGGCAAGTTCGGGACGCGGACGTTCCGGCTCGTCGAGCAGCGGGACGGCCACAACGTCTACGAGACGAATTACCGGCTCTGCGGCTGAGACACGACGACATGGACGACGCGTACGCGATCGTAGGCATCGCCTGCCGGTTCCCCGGCGCCCCCGACCCGGCCGCTTTCTGGCGCCTGCTCCGCGACGGCCGCGACGCCGTCTCGCGGGCGCCCGCGGACCGCTGGGGCGGGCGTCCGGTGGACGGTCCGGGCGGCCACGGGGCCTTCCTGGAGCACATCGACCGCTTCGACGCCGGCTTCTTCGGCGTCTCCCCCGTCGAGGCGACGACGATGGACCCGCAGCAGCGGCTCGTGATGGAGCTCGGCTGGGAGGCCCTGGAGGACGCCGGGATCGTCCCGGCGGCGCTGGCGGGCACCGCCACCGGGGTCTTCGTCGGCGCGACGTGGGGCGACTACGCCGCGCTGCTGTACCGGGACGGCGGCGCGGCGATGAACCGGCACTCCATGACCGGCATGAACCGGGGTGTCATCGCCAACCGGCTCTCGTACGCGTTCGGGCTGCGCGGGCCCAGCATGACGGTGGACACCGCGCAGTCGTCGTCCCTGGTCGCGGTGCATCTTGCGGTGCAGAGCCTGCGGCGCGGCGAGTCCTCGCTCGCCCTCGCCGGGGGCGTCAACCTGGCGGTGCTGCGCGAGAGCACGAGGAGTTCGGAGCTGTTCGGCGGGCTGTCCCCGGAGGGGCGGTGCCGCACCTTCGACGCCCGCGCCGACGGCTACGTGCGCGGTGAGGGCGCCGGGATCGTGGTGCTCAAGCCGCTGGCCCGCGCCCTCGCGGACGGCGACGCGATCTACTGCACGGTCCTCGGCAGCGCGGTCAACAACGACGGCGACGGGCCGGGGCTGACCGTGCCGAGCCGCGACGCCCAGGCCGAGGTGGTGCGCCGGGCCTGCGCGGACGCGGACGTCGACCCGGCCGACGTCCAGTACGTGGAGCTGCACGGCACCGGCACCCGCGTCGGCGACCCGATCGAGGCGGCGGCGCTCGGGCGTGCGCTCGGCTCGGCCCGGGCGCCGGGCGATCCGCTGCGCGTCGGCTCGGTGAAGACCAACATCGGGCATCTGGAGGCGGCGGCGGGCATCGCCGGCCTGATCAAGGCGGCGCTCGCGCTGCGGCACCGGTTCCTGCCGCCCAGCCTGAACTTCGCCTCGCCGAACCCCGCGATCGACCTCGATGCCGCCAACTTGTCCGTCCAGGTCGAGCCCGAGGACTGGCCGTCTGGGACGCCGGTCGCGGGGGTCAGTTCGTTCGGCATGGGCGGCACCAACTGCCACGTCCTGCTCGGCGCGACGAGTGCGGAGACGTCCACCGTCGCGGACACCGGCCCTGCGGCGGCGGTCCCGCCGGAGTGGACGCCGTGGGTGCTGTCGGCGGCGAGCCGGAGGTCGCTGCGGGCGCAGGCGACGCGGCTGCGGGAGCACGTCGGCGGCGGGTCGGCATCCGCGCTCGGCGACGTGGGATGGTCGCTGGCCACCACCAGAACGTCCTTCGCGCACCGCGCGGTGCTGGTCGGGCGGAGTCGCGATGACCTGCTGGACGGCCTGGACGCGCTCGCGCGCGGGCTCCCGGCCGCCGGCCTGACCGAGGGCACCGCCTCCGACCCCGGCAAGACCGTGTTCGTGTTCCCCGGCCAGGGTTCGCAGTGGGCCGGGATGGCGGTCGGCCTGCTCGACTCTTCCGAGGTCTTCGCCGGGGAGCTGGAGCGCTGCGCCGAGGCGCTCGCCCCGCACACCGACGGCTGGTCGCTCATCGACGTCCTGCGGCAGGCCCCCGGCGCGCCGCCGCTGGACCGGGTGGACGTCGTCCAGCCCGCGCTCTTCGCGGTCATGGTGGCGCTGGCGGGGCTGTGGCGGTCGTTCGGCGTGGCGCCGGACGCGGTGGTCGGCCATTCGCAGGGCGAGATCGCGGCGGCGTGCGTCGCGGGCGCGCTGTCGCTGGAGGACGCCGCGAAGGTGGTGGCGCTGCGCAGCCGGGCGCTCGCCACGCTGCCGCGCGGCGGCGGCATGGCGGCCGTCGCGCTGTCCCGGGCCGAGACCGAAGCCCGCATCGCGGGCCTCGGGCCGGGCCTCGCGGTCGCGGCGGCCAACGGCCCGCGCTCCACGGTGGTGTCAGGCGACGCCGAGGCGGTCGCCGCGCTGGTCGCGGCCTGCGAGGCCGACGGCGTCCGCGCGCGGACGGTGCCCGTGGACTACGCGTCGCACTCCCCGTACGTCGAGCCCGTCCAGGACGACCTGCTGGCGGCGCTCGCGGGCATCACGCCCCAGGAGTCGGAGGTGGCCTTCTACTCCACGGTGACCGGTGGGCGGATCGACACCGCGCAACTGGACGCCGCCTACTGGTACACCAACCTCCGCCGGCCGGTGCTGTTCGACCGGGCGGTGCGGGCCCTCGCCGAGGACGGCCACCGGGTCTTCGTCGAGGCGAGCCCGCACCCCGTGCTCACCGCGGGTGTGCAGGAGACATGGGAGGACGCTTCAGCAGAGCCGGACGCGTCCCCCGTGGTCGTCGGTTCGCTGCGCCGCGACGACGGCGGATGGGAACGGATGCTGGAGGCGCTGGCCCGGCTCCATGTACACGGTGTCCCGGTGGCGTGGGCCTCGGTCTTCGGCGGACGGGAGGTCCGCCGGGTCGCCCTGCCCACCTACGCCTTCGACCGCGAGCGGTACTGGCCGGACGAGACCGCGACCACGACGGCTGCTCCGGTAGAGGCTCCCGCCCGTCCGGTGGTCGTGGAGGCGGCTCAGGAGACCGCCTCGGAGCACGATCTGCTGGACCTCGTCCGCGCGAACATCGCCGTCATCACCGGGCATTCCGCGCCCGGCGCCGTGGACGCCGCCCGGACGTTCAAGGAACTCGGCTTCGACTCGGTGTCGTCGGTGGAGCTCCGCAACCGGCTCGGCGCCGCGACCGGGCTCCGGCTCCCCGCCGCGCTCCTCTTCGACCATCCCACCCCCGCTGCCGTGGCCCGGCACCTGCGCGCCGAACTGGCGGGCGAGCCGGTCGGCGACGCGACCGCGGCCGTGCCGGCGGCGGACGACTCCGACCCGATCGTCGTCGTCGGGATGGGCTGCCGCTTCCCCGGCGGGGTCGGCTCCCCCGAGGAGCTCTGGCGGCTGGTGCTGGACGGTGGCGACGCGATCGGCGGCTTCCCGGCGGGACGGGGCTGGGACCTCCCCGGCCTGTACGACCCCGACCCGGACGCGCACGGCAGGTCCTACGTCCGGGAGGGCGGGTTCCTCCACGACGCCGACCGGTTCGACCCGGCCTTCTTCGGCATCAGCCCGCGCGAGGCCACCGCCATGGACCCGCAGCAGCGGCTGCTGCTGGAGACCTCGTGGGAGGCGCTGGAGCGGGCCGGGATCGATCCCGGCGCGCTGCGCGGCACGCCCGTCGGCGTCTACGTCGGCGCGATGTCACAGGACTACGGGCCGCCCCTGCACCAGGCGCCGGCGGGCCTGGACGGCCATCTGCTCACGGGCGGGACGGCGAGCGTCGCGTCCGGCCGGATCGCCTACACCCTCGGGCTGGAGGGGCCGGCCGTCACGGTCGACACGGCCTGCTCGTCGTCCCTGGTGGCGCTGCACCTGGCGCGGCAGTCGCTCCGGCAGGGCGAGTGCTCGCTCGCGATCGCCGGGGGCGTCGCGGTCATGGCGGGGCCGGGGATGTTCGTGGAGTTCTCCCGGCAGCGCGGACTGGCCCGCGACGGCCGGTGCAAGGCGTTCGCCGCCGCCGCCGACGGCACCGCGTGGGCGGAGGGCGCGGGGATGCTGGTCCTGGAGCGGCTCGGCGACGCCCGCCGCAACGGCCATCCCGTCCTCGCCGTGCTGCGCGGTTCGGCCGTCAACCAGGACGGCGCCAGCAACGGGCTGACCGCGCCGAACGGACCGTCGCAGGTCCGGGTGATCCGCGCCGCGCTCGCCGACGCGGGCCTCGCGCCGGACGCGGTGGACGCGGTCGAGGCGCACGGGACGGGCACCGCGCTGGGCGACCCGATCGAGGCGGAGGCGCTGCTCGCCGCCTACGGGCGGGGCAGGCCCGCGGACCGTCCGCTGCGGCTCGGTTCGCTCAAGTCCAACATCGGGCACGCGCAGGCCGCCGCGGGCGTGGGCGGGGTCATCAAGATGGTGATGGCGCTGCGGGAGGGCGTCCTGCCGAAGACCCTGCACGTGGACGAGCCCACCCCGCACGTGGACTGGTCGGCGGGCGCGGTGTCCCTGCTCACCGAGGCCGCGCCCTGGCCGGACGCCGACAGGCCGCGCCGCGCCGGGGTGTCGTCGTTCGGGATCAGCGGCACCAACGCCCACCTGATCGTCGAGCAGGCCCCCGAGGACGCGGCCGCGGGCGGCGCTCCGGAGGACGGGACGCGGGGCGGCCCGGTGCCGCTGACGGTCTCGGCGCGTTCCGAGGGCGCGCTGCGCGCGCAGGCCGAGCGGCTCCGCGCGTTCGTCGCCGAGCCGGGCCGGGACCTCGACCTCGACGACCTCGGCCGGTCCCTGGCGTTCGGCCGCGCGTCGTTCGAGCACCGCGCCGTGGTCGTCGCCGGTGACCGGGACGCGGCGGCGGCCGGGCTGGCGGAGCTGGCGGCGGGCGACGCGGGCGCCGGGGCCGTCCGGGGCGTCGCGGGCGCTCCCGGCCGGACGGTGTTCGTGTTCCCCGGGCAGGGGGCCCAGTGGGCGGGGATGGCCCGCGAGCTGCTGGCGTCCTCGCCGGTCTTCCGCGCCCGGATGGAGGACTGCGACCGCGCGCTGTCCCCGCACGTGGACTGGTCGCTGCTGGACGTGCTGCACGAGGCCGAGGGCGCGCCCGGCCTGGACCGGGTGGACGTCGTCCAGCCGGCCCTGTTCGCGATGATGGTCTCGATCGCCGCGCTGTGGCGGTCCTTCGGCGTCCGCCCGGACGCCGTCGTCGGGCACTCGCAGGGCGAGATCGCGGCGGCGTGCGTCGCGGGCGCGCTGTCGCTGGAGGACGCCGCGACGGTGGCGGCGCTGCGCAGCCGGGTCCTCACGGCGCTGGCCGGGACGGGCGGCATGGCCTCGGTCGCGCTGCCCGCCGCCGAGGTCGCGGCGCGGCTGGAGGAGCGGGCCGGGCGGCTGGAGGGCCGGGCCGGGCGGCTGGAGATCGCCGCGGTGAACGGGCCGGCCGCCACGGTCGTCTCCGGCGCCCCGGACGCGGTCGCCGCGTTCGTCGCCGACTGCGAGGCCGGCGGGGTGCGCGCCCGCACGGTTCCGGTGGACTACGCCTCGCACTCCGCCCACGTGGAGGCCATCGAGGAGGCGCTGGCGGAGGCGCTCGCCGGGATCGAACCGCGCTCCACCGGCGTCGCGTTCTACTCGACCGTCACCGGTGAGCCGGTCGACACCGCGACCCTGGACGCCGGGTACTGGTACGCCAACCTGCGCCGGACGGTGCTGTTCGAGCCCGCCGTGCGGGCGCTGCGGGACGCCGGTCACGGGGTGTTCGTCGAGGTCAGCCCGCATCCCGTACTGACCACCGGCATCGCGGACGCGCTCGGCGGCGATACCGCGGACACCGTGGTCGCCGGTTCGTTGCGGCGCGACGACGGCGGCATGGATCGGATGCTGACGTCCCTAGCGGAGCTGCACGTCCGCGGCGTCGAGGTGGACTGGGCACCTGCCTTCAGCGCTTCCCGCGCCGGGAGCGTCAAGAGCGAGCTGCCGACCTACCCGTTCCAGCGCAACCGCTACTGGCTGGACGCATCGGCGGGCGGTGGCTCGCACGACGGTCTGGACCATCCGTTGCTGACGTCCGCCTTGGACCTCGCCGATGACGGACGGCTGGTGCTGACCGGCCGGGTCTCGACCTCGGCGCACCCGTGGCTGGCCGACCACGCCGTGGCGGGCACCGTGCTGCTGCCCGGTGCCGCGCTGATCGAGCTGGTGTCGTGCGCGGCGGAGCGGGCGGGGTGCGCGCAGATCGACGATCTGACTCTGGAGGCGCCGCTGGCGCTGCCGGACGGGGCCGAAGTCCGGATCCAGGTGACCGTGGGTCCGGAGGAGGCGGGGCGGCGGTCGGTCGCGGTCCACGCACGCGGCGGCGCGGACGACGACGAGCCGTGGACGCGGCACGCGACCGGCGTCCTCGCGGTCGAGGCTCCGGCCGGGGACGCGGAGCCGGATCGGCTCGCCGCCTGGCCGCCGCCGGGCGCGACCCCGGTCCCGGTGTCCGACCTGTACGAGCGGCTGGCCGAGGACGGCTACGAGTACGGTCCCGCCTTCCAGGGGCTCCAGAACGCCTGGAAGGTCGGCGACACCGTTTACGCCGAGGCGGTCCTCGCGGAGGAGCAGACCGCCGAGGCGGGCCGGTTCGGCGTCCACCCCGCGCTGCTCGACGCCGCGCTGCACGCGCTCGCGCTCGGCGGGCCGCTGGGGTCCGGCGGGCCGGGCCGGATCGCGCTGCCGTTCTCCTGGTCGGGAGTCCGGCTGCACGGTTCCGGTTCTGGTGTGGCGGCGGTGCGGGTCCGCTGGTCTCCCTTGTCGGGCGACACGGTCGAGGTGCTGCTCAGCGACACCTCGGGCAATCCGGTCGCGACGGTGCGGGCCTTGACCACGCGCCAGGTGCGGCTGGACGAGATCGCCCCCGCCACGTCCGACGCGCTGTACGAGATCGCCTGGACGCCGGTCGAGACCTCCGAGGACGGCGCCGTCGCGGTGGCCCTGTTCGAGGACGTCCTCCCGTCGGACGCGGCCGTCCCGGAGTTCGTCCTCTACACACCCCCGACCGCAGCACCCGAGACCTCCCCGCCGGACGCGGCGCGGTCGGCCGCTCACGCCGCCCTTGAGGCGGTGCAGCGATGGCTGTCCGACGACCGCTTCGCCGAGGCGCGGCTGGTGGTGCGCACCCGGCGGGCCGTGGCCGTGTCTCCGGACGAGGCACCCGATCCCGCCGCCGCCGTGGTGTGGGGGCTGGTCCGCTCCGCCGAGCGGGAGAACCCCGGCCGGTTCGTCCTGCTCGATGCCGAGGATGCCGAGAACGTGGCGGCGGCGCTGGCGACCGGCGAACCTGAGCTCGCCCTGCGCGCCGACGGTGCACGAGCACCACGGCTCGTCCGGACGACGCCGGGCACCCGGCCGCTTCCCCGGTTCGGTGACGGAACCGTCCTGATCACCGGGGCGAGCGGCACCCTCGGCGGGCTGGTGGCGCGCCATCTGGCGGCCGAGCACGGCGTCCGTCACCTGCTGCTGCTCAGCAGGCGCGGCGCGGACGCGCCCGGCGCGCGGGAGCTGGAGGCCGAACTCGCCGCGCACGGCGCCGCCGCGACGTTCGCCGCCTGCGACGCGGCCGACCGCGACGCGCTCGCCGCCGTCCTCGGCGCGGTGCCCGCCGACCGTCCGCTCGTCGCCGTCGTGCACGCGGCCGGGACGCTCGATGACGGCGTGGTCGGCGCGCTCACCCCGGACCGGCTCGACACGGTGCTGCGTCCGAAGGCGGACGCGGCCTGGCACCTGCACGAGCTGACCCGCGACCTGGATCTGGCTGGCTTCGTCCTGTTCTCGTCCGTGGCCGGGACGGTCGGCACGCCGGGCCAGGCCGGCTACGCCGCCGCGAACCGGTTCCTGGACGCGCTCGCCGAGCAGCGCCGCGCCGAGGGCCTGCCGGCGCGGTCGCTTGCCTGGGGCCTGTGGGCCGAGGCGAGCGGCATGACCGGCCACCTCGACGCCGCCGACCTGGCGCGGATGGCGCGCGGCGGCGTCCTGCCGCTGCCCACCGACCAGGGGCTGGCGCTGCTGGACGCCGCGCTGACGACCGACACGGCCGTGCCGGTCCCGGCCCGGATCGACGCCAATGCGTTCCGTGGCAGGGACCGCGCCGGGGTCCCTGCCGTCCTGCGCGGCCTAGTCCGCACGCCCGCGCGCCGAACCGCGACGGGCGCGACCGGCCCGGCGGACTGGCCGGCGCGGCTGGCGGCGCTTTCCCCCGAAGAGCGGGAGCGCGCGCTGCTGGACCTGGTCCGCACCCACACGGCGGCGGTGCTCGGCCACGCGCCCGGCGAGCGCGCCGACGGCGACCGCGCGTTCAAGGAGCTGGGCATCGACTCGCTGACGGCGGTCGAGCTGCGCAACCGGCTGACGGCGGCGACGGGGCTGCGGCTCCCGGCGACGCTGGTCTTCGACCATCCGACCCCCACCGCGCTGGCCTCGCGCCTGCGGGCGGAGCTGACCGGCGGCCCGGAGGACGGCGCCCCCACGGCCGCCGCGTCCGCGGCGGCCGACGAGCCGATCGCGATCGTCGGCATGGCGTGCCGCTTCCCCGGGGGCGTGCGTTCGGCCCGGGACCTGTGGCGGCTCGTCGCGGCGGACCGGGACGCCATCGGCGCCTTCCCCGAGCACCGCGGCTGGAACGTCGAGGAGCTCTACGACCCGGACCCGGACCGGCCGGGCACCAGCACCACCCGGCACGGCGGGTTCCTCGACGGCGCCGAGCTGTTCGACGCCGACTTCTTCGGGATGAGCCCGCGCGAGGCCCTGGCCACGGACCCGCAGCAGCGGCTCCTGCTGGAGACCAGCTGGGAAGCGTTCGAGCACGCCGGGATCGATCCGGACACGGCGCGCGGCAGCCGCACCGGGGTCTTCGCCGGGGTGATGTACGGCGACTACGGGGCGCGGCTCCGGACGGCCCCCGAGGAGCTGGAGGGATACCTGCGCAACGGGAGCCACGGCAGCGTGGCGTCCGGCCGGGTCGCCTACACGTTCGGCTTCGAGGGCCCGGCCGTCACGGTCGACACGGCCTGCTCGTCCTCGCTGGTGGCCCTGCATCTCGCGGCGCAGGCGCTGCGGAACGGCGAGTGCGACATGGCCCTCGCCGGCGGCGTCACCGTCATGGCGACGCCGATGACGTTCATCGAGTTCAGCCGGCAGCGCGGCCTCGCGCCCGACGGCCGGTGCAAGCCGTTCGCGGACGCCGCCGACGGCACGGGCTTCTCCGAGGGGATCGGCATGCTGCTGGTGGAGCGCCTGTCGGACGCGCGGCGCAACGGGCACCGCGTCCTCGCCGTGGTGCGCGGCAGCGCGGTCAACCAGGACGGCGCCAGCAACGGGCTGACCGCGCCGAACGGGCCGTCGCAGCAGCGGGTGATCCGCGCCGCGCTCGCCGCCGCCGGGGTGGCCCCGCACGAGGTCGACGCGGTGGAGGCGCACGGGACCGGGACCACGCTCGGCGACCCGATCGAGGCCCAGGCCCTCCTCGCCGCCTACGGGCAGGACCGGCCGGACGACCGTCCGCTGTGGCTCGGGTCGATCAAGTCGAACATCGGGCACGCGCAGGCCGCCGCCGGCGTCGCCGGAGTGATCAAGATGGTCATGGCGATGCGGGCGGGCGTGCTGCCCCGGACGCTGCACGTGGACCGGCCGACCTCGCACGTGGACTGGGCGGCGGGCGCGGTCCGGCTGCTCACCGAGCCGGTTCCGTGGCCGGAGGCGGACCGTCCCCTCCGGGCGGGCGTCTCGTCGTTCGGGGTCAGCGGCACGAACGCCCACGTCGTGCTGGAGTCGCCACCGCCGCCGCCCGCACCGGCGGACGCCGAGGCCACCCGCGACGACACCCCCGCCGTCTTGGCGGACGCCGTCACGCCCTGGCTGCTCTCCGGCAAGAGCCCGGACGCGCTCCGCGACCAGGCCGCCCGCCTCCTGGACTTCATCACCACGGAGACCGACCCGGCGGCGTCCGACCCCGTGGCGGTCGGGCGGGCCCTCGCCGCGCGCACCCACCACGACCACCGCGCCGTGATCGTCGGCAGCACGCCGGACGTCCTGCGCGACGCACTGGACTCGCTCATTCGGGACGAGCCCGCGACCGCGCTCGTCCGGGGCACGGCCGCCGCAGGCGCGTCCGGCGGGACCGTGTTCGTCTTCCCCGGCCAGGGCTCGCAATGGGAGGGCATGGCGGTCGAGCTGCTGGACGCCTCGCCGCTGTTCCGGCGGCACATGCGCGCCTGCGCCGAAGCGCTGGCCCCGCACGTCGACTGGTCGCTGGAGGACGTGCTGCGCGGCGCGCCGGACGCACCCCCGCTGGAGCGGGTCGATGTCGTGCAGCCCGCGCTGTTCGCCGTGATGGTCTCCCTCGCCCGGGTGTGGGAGGCGTGCGGCATCCGCCCGGACGCGGTGCTCGGCCACTCCCAGGGCGAGATCGCCGCCGCCCACGTCGCCGGGGCGCTCGGCCTGGAGGACGCCGCCGCCGTGGTGGCGATCCGCAGCCGGGCGATCACCGCGCTCGCCGGGACGGGGGCGATGGCGGCGGTGCCGCTGCCCGCCGCGCGGGTCCGCGACATGCTCGCGGGCGCGTACGAGCAGGTGCGGGTCGCGGCGGTCAACGGCCCGTCCGCCACCGTCGTCGCGGGCGACCCGGACGCGGTCGCGCGGCTGGTCGCGGACTGCCGGAGCGCGGGCGTCCGGGCCCGGACGATCCCGGTGGACTACGCGTCCCACTGCCACCACGTGGAGGCGGTCGAGGAGCGGCTGCTCGCCGAGCTGGCGCACGTCCGGCCGCAGGCTCCGGAGGTCCCGTTCTACTCCTCCGTCACCGCCGCCCGGATCGACACCGCCGAGCTCGACGCCGCCTACTGGTACCGGAACCTGCGGCGGCCGGTGCGGTTCGAAGAGGCCGTCCGGCTGCTGCTGGCGGACGGCTACGGCCTGTTCGTCGAGGCGAGCCCGCATCCGGTGCTGACCGGGCCGGTCGAGGAGACCGCCGAGGACGCGGGTCCCGGCGCCGCCGCGCTCGGCACGCTGCGGCGCGACGACGGCGGGGCGTCCCGCCTGCTGACCTCGCTCGCCCAGGCCCACGCGCACGGCCTGCCGGTGCACTGGGACCAGATCTTCGCCGGCCGGGACGGCGAGCCGGTGCCGGAGCTGCCCACCTACGCCTTCCAGCACCGGCCCTACTGGCTGGACGCGCCGCCCGAGACGGACGCGGCGGCGGGTGTCACCGCGGCCGGGCTCGACCCGCAGGACCATCCGCTGCTGGCGGCCGCGACCGAGCTTCCGGACGGCGGACGGCTGTTCACCGGACGGCTCTCGCAGGACGACCACCCGTGGCTGGCCGACCACCGGGTGCTGGACGTGGTGCTGCTGCCCGGGGCGGCGCTCGCCGACCTGGCCCTGCACGTGGCGGCACGCGTCGGATGCGGGCGCGTGGACGACCTGACCCTGCACACGCCGCTGGTCATCCCGGAGGGCGGCGGCGTTCAGGTGCAGATGCTCGCTGGGCCGCAGTCGGGCGCGGACGGCCGGCGTGCGCTGACCGTCCGGTCCCGGCCGTCCGGTGCCGAGGACGCCGGGTGGGAGCAGCACGCCACCGGCACCCTGGCCCCGGTCTCGGCTGTGGACGGGCCGCAGAACACCGAGGCGTGGCCGCCGCCTGGGGCCGAGCCGGTTGCCGTGGACGACCTCTACGAGAGGCTGCTCGACCAGGGCCTCGGCTACGGTCCCGCCTTCCAAGGTCTGCGCGCCGCCTGGCGCCACGCCGACGACGTCTACGCCGAGGTTGAACTAGGCCCAGACCTCGACACAGGCGGCCATCTCCTCCACCCCGCACTGCTGGACGCCGCCCTGCACACGGTGTTCCTGCGCCCGGCGGCGAGCCAGGGTGCCGATGGCGTGCCGCTGCCGTTCGCCTGGACGGGCGTGACGTGCCATTCGGCCGCGCCCACCGCGCTCCGCGTGCGCCTCACGCAGACAAGCGACGACTCGGTCTCGCTGGAGGCGACCGACGCGGACGGCCGTCCGGTCGTCACGGTCGAGTCCCTCGTGATCCGGGCCATCAGCCCCGAGCGGCTGCGTCCGTCCGGGGACGCGGGCGGTGTGCTCCACCGGGTCGACTGGGTCGCCGCCCCGATTCAGGGGGGCACCGCACCGGGCCGGGCGTGGGCGGTGGTCGGCGGCGACGCGGCCCGCGCGGCTCTGCGGCTCGGCGGCCTCGCGGGACGGACGCACTCCGGCCTCGACGAGCTGCGTGCCGCCGTGGACGCGGGCGCCCCGGTCCCCTCGGCCGTCCTCGTCCCGATCACGGGCGGCGAGGTGCACGCGACCGTGCGGGAAGCGCTCGCGCTGCTCCAGGGCTGGCTCGGCGACGACCGCTTCACCGGCTCCCGGCTGGTTCTGGTGACGCGGGACGCGGTCGCGGGCGCTGGCGAGCCCGATCTGTCCGCCGCTGCGGTGTGGGGTCTGGTCAGGTCCGTCCAGAGCGAGCACCCGGGCCGGGTCACCGTCGTCGATCTCGACGGGACGGACGCGTCCGCTGTGGCGCTGCCCGCCGCGTTGGCCGGAGACGAACCGCAGCTGGCTCTGCGGGACGGTGCCGTCCGGGTGCCGCGACTGGTCCGGGCCGCGCCGCCGGACGGAGGCGGCGCGGCCCCCTCCTTCGACTCGGTGCTCATCACCGGCGGCACCGGGACGCTGGGCGGCGCCCTCGCCCGCCACCTGGTGGAGCGCCACGGCACCCGGCGGCTGGTGCTGGCCGGCCGGCGCGGCCCGGCCGCACCGGGCGCCGCCGAACTGTGCGACGAGCTGGCCGCGGCGGGCGCCGAGGTCACGGTCGCCGCCTGCGACGCCGCCGACCGGGACGCGCTCGCCACACTGCTCGCCGGGCTGCCGGACCTGACGGCGGTGGTGCACGCCGCCGGAGTCCGCGACGACGGCACCGCCATGTCGCTCAGCCCCGGTCAGGTGGACGGCGTGCTGCGGGCCAAGGCGGACGCCGCCTGGAACCTGCACGAGCTCACCCAAGACCGCGACCTGTCGGCCTTCGTCCTGTACTCCTCGTCCGCCGGGGTGCTCGGCACGGCCGGGCAGGGCGGCTACGCCGCCGCCAACGCCTACCTCGACGCGCTGGCCTCGCACCGCCGGGCGCTCGGCCTCCCCGCCCTCTCGCTCGCCTGGGGGCTGTGGGAGCAGGACACCGGCATGACCCGCGACCTGAGCGGCGCCGACCGGGCACGCCTCGCCCGGACCGGCCTCGCCCCGCTGGACACCGCCGCCGGGCTCGCCGCCTTCGACGCCGCGCTCGCACTGGACGAGGCCGTGGCCGTGCCGCTGCGGCTGGACCGCGCGCGGCTGCGCGAGCAGGCCGCCGCCGGTCTGCTGCCGCCGCTGCTGAGCGGACTCGTCCGCGTACCGGCGGGACGCGCGGCGGCGACCGGCGACGGTGGCCTGAAACGGCGCCTGACCGGGCTGGACGCGGCGGAGCGCCGCGCGGAGCTGCTCGCGCTGGTGCGCGGCGAGGCCGCCGTGGTCCTGGGGCACGGCTCCCCGGACCGCGTCGATCCCGAGCGCGGCTTCCTGGACATGGGCTTCGACTCGCTGACCGCGGTGGAGCTCCGCAACCGCCTGGCCGCGGCGACCGGTCTGCGGCTGCCCGCCACGATGGGCTTCGACTACCCCGACCCGGCGGCGCTGGCCGGCCACCTGGACGAACGGCTCGCACCGCGCGAGGCCGCCGGCGCCCAGCCCGTCCTGGACGAGATCAGCCGGCTGGAGCCGCTGCTGCCCGCCGTCACCCGCGAGGCCCGCGCCGAACTCGCCGCCCGCCTCGAGGACTTCCTGCTGAAGCTGACCGGCGCCGACCCGGCCGCCGCGGTCGGCGCCCGGATCGAGTCCGCCACCGACGACGAGGTCTTCGACTTCATCGACAAGGAGCTCGGAATCACCTGATGTCCGCCAGTGCGAAGGGTCAGCCGCCGATGTCCATTTCCGAGTCGTCCACGCCTGCGGCCTCCGCCGAGGAACGCCTCCGCGACTACCTGAAGCGGGTGACGACCGAGCTGCACCGGACCCGGCGGCGGCTCGCGGAGGCCGCCGCCGGACCGGAGCCGGTCGCGGTCGTGGCGATGAGCTGCCGCTACCCCGGCGGCGTGGACTCCCCGGAGGGGCTGTGGCGGCTGGTCGCCGAGGGGCGGGACTCGATCCGCCCCTTCCCCGCCGACCGCGGCTGGGACGCCGGCCTGTACGACCCCGACCCCGCCGCCGCGGGCCGCTGCTACGTCCGCGAGGGCGGCTTCCTGGAGGACGCCGACCACTTCGACGCTGCCTTCTTCGGCATCAGCCCGCGCGAGGCCCTCGCGATCGACCCGCAGCAGCGGTTGCTGCTGGAGACCGCCTGGGAGGCGTTCGAGCGGGCCGGGATCGACCCGGGGACGCTGCGCGGTTCCCGGACGGGCGTCTTCGCGGGCGTCATGTACGGGGACTACGGCGGCCGGCTCTGGCACCGTCCCCCGGAGGAGTTCGAGGCGTACCTCGGCACGGGCAGCGCCTACAGTGTCGCGTCCGGGCGGGTCGCGTACACGCTCGGGCTGGAGGGCCCGGCGGTCACGGTGGACACGGCGTGCTCATCGTCGCTCGTGGCCGTCCACCTGGCGGCGCAGGCATTGCGGAACGGCGAGTGCGACATGGCCCTCGCGGGCGGCGTCACCGTCATGGCGACCCCGGCCAGCTTCCTGGAGTTCAGCCGTCAGCGCGGCCTCGCCGCCGACGCCCGCGTGAAAGCCTTCGCGGCGGCGGCGGACGGCACGATCCTCGGCGAAGGCGCCGGCCTGCTGCTGCTGGAGAAACTGTCGGACGCGCAGGCGAACGGGCACCGGATCCTCGCGGTGATCCGCGGCAGCGCGGTCAACCAGGACGGCGCGAGCAGCCAGCTCTCCGCACCGAACGGACCGTCGCAGCAGCGCGTCATCCGAGCCGCCCTGACCGACGCCGGACTCACCACCGAGGACATCGACGCGGTCGAGGCGCACGGGACGGGCACCAAGCTGGGCGACCCGATCGAGGCCCAGGCTCTGCTGGCCACCTACGGGCAGGGGCGGGACGGCGCCGCGCCGCTGTGGCTGGGGTCGGTCAAGTCGAACATCGGGCATGCGCAGGCGGCGGCCGGGGTCGCCGGGATCATCAAGATGGTCATGAGCATGCGGGAGGGCGTCCTGCCCAAGACGCTGCACGTGGACGAACCGTCCCCGCACGTCGATTGGGAATCGGGCGCGGTCTCCCTTCTCACGGAGAACACCCCCTGGCCGGAGACCGACCACCCGCGCCGCGCCGGAGTGTCGTCCTTCGGGATCAGCGGCACCAACGCCCACATCATCCTGGAGGCCGCCGACGGGGAGACCGAGGAGCCGGTGGACGCACCGGAGCCGGTGATCGTGCCTTGGGTGCTGTCGGGCAAGACCGAACAGGCCGTGCGGGATCAGGCTGCCCGCCTCGCCGAACACATCCACGCACACCCTGAACTGAACATCGGCGATATCGCCTATTCACTGGCGACGACTCGGGCGAATTTCGATCAGCGTGCGGCCGTTGTCGGGGGCACCCGCGAGGAGATGCTGGCAGGGCTTGCCGAAATCACCGTACAGCAGGCCCGCAGCGGAAAAATCGCGGTGCTGTTCACGGGCCAGGGGAGCCAACGTCCTGGCATGGGACGCGACCTCTACGAGGCATTCCCCGTCTTCGGGGACGCTCTCGATGAGGCCATGCAGTACCTGCCCGATGGTCTGAAAGAGCTGATGTTCAGCGACAGCGCCGACCTGCACCAGACCGGGAACGCCCAACCCGCCCTGTTCGCGTTCGAAACCGCCCTCTACCGGCTCTACGAGCACTGGGGCCTGCGGCCCGACCACCTCGCCGGACACTCCATCGGCGAAATCACTGCCGCCCACATCGCCGGCACCCTCACCCTCCCCGACGCCGCACACCTGGTCACCATCCGCGGCCACCTCATGCAGCAACTCCCCGCCACCGGCGCCATGATCGCCATCCAAGCCACCGCCCAAGAACTCCAGCCCCACCTGACCGACCAACTCAGCATCGCCGCCATCAACACCCCCCACTCCCTGGTCATCTCCGGCGACCACGACCAAGCCCACACCGTCGCCGCACACTTCACCGACCAAGGCCGCAAAACCAAAAACCTCAACGTCAGCCACGCCTTCCACTCCCCACACATGGAACCGATCCTGGAGGAATTCCGGGAAGCCGCCGAGCAGATCACCTACCACCCACCGCAAATACCCGTCACCACCACCAACTCCGGAGACATCACCACACCTGATTACTGGACCAACCACATCCGCAACACCGTCGACTACCACCACGCCGTCACGACCCTCCACCAGCAACACCACATCGCCCACTACCTCGAAATCGGACCCGACAACACCCTCACCACACTCACTCAGAACACCGGACTCACCGACCCCGAACCCAGCATCACCGCCGCACAAAAGCCCAAAACCAACGAAGTACACGCAGCCGTCGATGCGCTAGCCGAACTCCACACCCACGGGGTCACCCCCGACTGGGACGCCGTCATCACCGGTAAACCCACCGACCTGCCCACCTACGCCTTCCAACGCCACCCCTACTGGCTCCACGCCTCCACCGCCCCCAGCGACGCGCGCGGCCTCGGGCTCGACACGACCGACCACCCGTTCCTCCACGCGCGCGCTGACCTCCCAGACGGCGGGCACCTCTTCACCGGACGCATCAGCACCCACGACCACCCGTGGCTCCACGACCACACCGTCCACAACCACACGCTGCTCCCCGGCACCGCTCTCCTCGACCTCGTCCTCCACGCCGCAGAGACCATCGGCACTCCCCACATCCACGACCTCACGCTCCAGACCCCGCTCGTGCTCCATCAAGACCACGACACCCACCTCCAGATCACTGTCGGAGCAGAGGGCGAGGACGGTCGGCGGTCGTGTTCCGTCCGTTCGCGGTCCGGGCCTGACGCGGCGTGGGTGGAGCACGCGACGGGTGTGCTCGCGCAGGACGCGCCAGAGGTTGATGTACCCGCCTCCACAACGGCATGGCCGCCGCCTGGTGCCGTGCGGGTCGAGACGGACCCATATGAAGTCCTCGCCGAGCTGGGCCTCGACTACGGTCCCGCGTTCCAAGGGTTGCGCGCGGTCTGGCAGGACGGGACGACGCTGCACGCCGAGGTGGAGCTGCCCGGCGAGATCGGTGGCTTCGGCATCCATCCGGCGCTCCTGGACGCCGCGCTGCATCCGCTCGGTCTGGCGCCGGGCACGACGCCCGGTGCGGTCGTGCTGCCGTTCGCATGGTCCGGGGTCGCCCTACATGCGGTCGGCGCCGCTCATGTGCGGGTGACGCTGTCGCCGGTCGGTCCCGACGCATGGTCACTCACGCTCACCGACACCACGGGCGCGCCGGTGGCCACGGTCGAGTCGCTGACCGTCCGTCCCGTGACGCCCGGCCGGCTGGCCGCAGCGCTCGAGGTCGACGACCCCCTGTACCGCCTGGACTGGGTGCCGGTCGCGGTGCCGCCGGAGCCGTCCACGGGCCCGTACGAGATCGTCCGACCCGACGGTGTTCACGACGCGCTCACGCTCGTCCAGGACTGGCTGGCCGCTGAGCCGCCCGCCGACGAGCGGCTCGTGGTCGTCACCGGGCACGCCGTCGCGGCGCGCGAAGGCGAGCGGATCACCGATCCCGGCGCCGCCGGTGTGTGGGGTCTGGTCCGCGCGGTCCAGCGGGAGGAGCCCGGCCGGATCGTCCTGGCCGACATCGACACCGGCATCGACGGTGACCTCGATGCGCTGCCGGTGGCCCTGCTGCTCGCGACCGGCGAGGAGCAGCTAGCACTGCGGGACGGCGCGTTCCTGGCGCCGCGGCTCAGCTCCGGCGCCGACGACGCGGAGCTGGTGCCGCCGGCGGACGCGCCCGCCTGGCGGGTGGACGCCGTCGAGCCGGGCGCGCTCACCGGACTGGCGCTCGTCCCCGCGCCCGAGGGCGTCCGTCCGCTGGGACCGGGTGAGGTGCGGATCGCAGTCCGCGCCGCCGGGCTGAACTTCCGGGACGTCCTGATGGCGCTCGGCATGTATCCGGGCGCGGTGTCGATCGGCGGCGAGGCCGCGGGCGTGGTGACCGAGGTGGGGGCGGACGTCACCGGGGTCGGCGTCGGCGACCGGGTGATGGGCCTGTTCCCGGGCGCGATGGGACCGGTCGCGGTCGCCGACCGGCGGTGCGTGACCCGGATGCCGTCCGGCTGGACCTTCGCCGAGGCCGCCGCCGTGCCGGTCGTGTTCCTCACCGCCTACTACGGGCTGAAGGAGCTGGCGGGTCTGCGGCGCGGGCAGCGGCTGCTGGTGCACGCCGCTGCGGGCGGGGTCGGCATGGCCGCCGTCCAGCTCGCCCGGCACTGGGGCGCCGAGGTCTTCGGCACGGCGAGCACCGGCAAGCACGCGGTGCTGCGGGCGGCCCTCGGCTTCGACGGCGACCACCTCGCGGACTCGCGCACGCTCGGCTTCGAGGCCGACGTGAAGGCCGCCACGCGCGGCGAGGGCGTGGACGTGGTGCTGAACTCGCTCGCCGGGGACTTCGTGGACGCGTCGCTGCGGCTGCTGCCGCGCGGCGGCGGTTTCCTGGAGATGGGCAAGACCGACCTCCGTTCCGCCGAGGACGTGGCGGCCGGGCACCCGGACGTCGAGTATCGGCCGTTCGACCTCGCCGACGCCGACCCGGACCTGGTGCAGAGCATGCTCACCGACCTGGTCGGGCTGTTCGAGCGCGGGGTGCTGGCGCCGCCGCCGGTCACCGCCTGGGACGTGCGCCGGGCGCCGGAGGCGTTCCGGTTCGTCAGCCAGGCCCGGCACATCGGCAAGGTGGTGCTGACCGTCCCCGCGCCGTTCGACCCCGAGGGCACGGTGCTCGTCACGGGCGGCACCGGGGCGCTGGGCGGGCTGGTGGCCCGGCATCTGGCGGCCGCGCACGGCGTCCGGCACCTGCTGCTGGTCAGCCGCAGCGGCCCGGACGCCGGGTCCACCGCCGAGCTGGCCTCGGCGCTCGGCGAACTGGGCGCGACGGTGACGGTCGCCGCCTGCGACGTCTCCGACCGGGACGCGCTCGCGGCGGCGCTGGACGCGATCCCGGCCGAGCATCCGCTGACCGGCGTCGTGCACGCGGCGGGCGTCCTGCACGACGGGACCTTCGCGTCCCTCACCCCGGACCGGCTCGACCGGGTCATGGCCGCCAAGGCCACGGCCGCCCGGCACCTGGACGAGCTCACCGCCGGGGCCGACCTGGCCGCGTTCGTCCTGTTCTCCTCGCTGGCCGGGACGCTCGGCAACGCGGGCCAGTCCGCCTATGCCGCCGCCAACGCCGCCCTGGACGCCGTCGCGCACGAGCGCCGCGCCCGCGGCCTGCCCGCCGTCTCGCTGGCCTGGGGCCTGTGGGAGCAGCCGGGCGGGATGGCCGGCGACCTGTCCGCCGCCGACCGGGACCGCATGGCCCGCACGGGCATCCTGCCGATGTCGCCGGACGACGGGCTCGCGCTGTTCGACCGGGCCGTCCCGTCCGCGCGGGCGACCGTGGTCCCGGCCCGGCTCGGGCCCGCGCTGACCGGCGGCACGGTCCGCAGCCGCCCGCCGCGCGCCGCCGCCACCGGAAGCCCGGCCGTCCGGGACGGGCGGACGGCGGAGGCGCACTGGGCGGCGCTTCCCCCGGCACGCCGCACGGAGGCACTGCTCCAGTTGGTGCGGGACGAGGCCGCCGCAGTCCTCGGACACGCGGACGGTGACGCCGTCGATCCCGACACCGCATTCAAGGACGCGGGCTTCGACTCGCTGACCGCCGTGGAGCTGCGCAACCGGCTGGGGGCCGCCGTCGGCCGCCGCCTGCCCGCGGCGCTGATCTTCGACCACCCGACGCCGGTCGAACTCGCCGAATACCTGGCGGGTGCGCTGGCTCCCACCGAGGAGGCCGCCGCCCCCGCCGCGCTCGCCGAACTGGAGCGGCTGGAGGCCGGGGTGCTCGCCGCCCCGCCCGACGCCGAACTGCGCGACCGGCTCACCGGCCGCCTCAAGGACTTCCTGTTCCGGCTCAACGAGCTCGCCGGAGCCGCCGCTGAGGACCCCGCCGAGTCCGCCGAGGGGCCGCCGTCCGATCCGGCGGCGGCGCTCGACGCGGCCAGCGACGAGGAGATCTTCAGCTTCATCGACAACGAACTGTGACGAAGGGGGCGGGCTCGATGGCGACTGCCAACGAAGAGAAGCTGCGCGACTACCTGAAGCGGGTGACCGCCGACCTCGCACAGGCGCGCCGGCGGCTCAAGGAACTGGAGCAGGACCGGCGGCCCGAACCGGTCGCGATCGTCGGGATGGCCTGCCGCTTCCCCGGCGGCGCGGACTCCCCCGAGGCGCTGTGGCGGCTCGTCGCCGAGGAGCGCGACGCGGTCACCGCGTTCCCGCGCAACCGCGGCTGGGCGGTGGACGACCTCTACGACCCCGACCCGGACGCGCCGGGGAAGACTTACGTCCGGCACGGCGGCTTCCTCCACGACGCCGACCGCTTCGATGCGGGATTCTTCGGCATCAGCCCGCGCGAGGCCCTGGCGATGGACCCGCAGCAGCGGCTGCTGCTGGAGACGACCTGGGAGGCGCTCGAACGCGGCGGCATCGACCCGTCGGCGCTGCGCGGCAGCGGCACCGGCGTGTTCACGGGCGTCGCCGCGCAGGAGTACGCGTCCCTGCGGTACCCGGCGCCCGAGGAGGCGGAGGGGTACGTCCTGACCGGCATCGCGGCGAGCGTCGCGTCCGGGCGGGTCGCCTACACGTTCGGCTTCGAAGGCCCGGCCGTCACGGTGGACACGGCGTGCTCGTCCTCGCTGGTCGCCCTGCACTTGGCCTGCCAGTCGCTCCGGCACGGTGAGTGTGACATGGCGCTGGCGGGCGGCGCCACGGTGATGCCGAGCCCCGGGATCTTCCTGGAGTTCAGCCGTCAGCGCGGCCTCTCACCGGACGGCCGCTGCAAGTCCTTCGCCGCCGGCGCAGACGGCACGGCCTGGGCCGAAGGCGCGGGCATGTTCGTGCTGGAGCGACTGTCGGACGCGGTCCGGAACGGGCACCGCGTGTTGGCGGTGGTGCGCGGCAGCGCGATCAACCAGGACGGCGCCAGCAACGGGCTCACCGCCCCCAACGGCCCCGCCCAGGAACAGGTCATCCGCCAGGCCCTCGCCAACGCCGAACTACCCCCGGAAGGGGTGGACGCGGTCGAGGCGCACGGTACGGGCACCCGGCTCGGCGACCCGATCGAGGCGCAAGCGCTGCTGGCCACCTACGGGCAGGGCCGGGACGGCGCGGCGCCGTTGTGGCTCGGGTCGATCAAATCGAACATCGGCCATGCACAGGCGGCGGCCGGGGTCGCCGGGATCATCAAGATGGTCATGGCCATGCAGGAGGGCGTTCTGCCCAAGACGCTGCATGTGGACGAGCCGTCCCCGCAGGTCGACTGGTCTGCGGGAGCCGTGGAGCTGCTGTCGGAGGCCACGCCTTGGCCCGATACCGGACGCCCCCGCCGCGCCGGAGTGTCGTCCTTCGGGATCAGCGGCACCAACGCCCACCTCATCCTGGAGGCCGCTGCTGAGGAGGCCGAGGAGTCCGAAGAGCCGGAGGACGCACCGGAGCCGGTGATCGTGCCTTGGGTGCTGTCGGGCAAGACCGAGCAGGCCGTGCACGACCAGGCCATCCGCCTCACCGAACACCTGAACCGGCACCCCGAAGCAAATATCGGTGATGTCGCCTATTCACTGGCGACGACCCGAGCACATTTCGATCATCGTGCTGCCGTCATTGGACGCACGCGTGAGGAAATGCTCGCGGGGCTTGCCGAGATTACCGTGCAGCAGGCCCGCAGCGGGAAACTCGCGGTTCTTTTCACGGGCCAGGGCAGCCAACGTCCCGGCATGGGTCGCGAACTCTACGAGGCATTCCCCGTCTTCGCGGACGCTCTCGATCAGGCCATGCAGCACCTGCCCGATGGCCTGAAAGAGCTGATGTTCAGCGACAGTCCCGACCTGCACCAGACCGGGAACGCCCAACCCGCGCTGTTCGCGTTCGAGACCGCGCTGTACCGGCTCTACGAGCACTGGGGCCTGCGGCCCGACCACCTCGCCGGACACTCCATCGGCGAAATCACCGCCGCCCACATCGCCGGCACCCTCACCCTCCCCGACGCCGCCCACCTGGTCACCCTCCGCGGCCGGCTCATGCAGCAACTCCCCGCCACCGGCGCCATGATCGCCATCCAAGCCACCGCCCAAGAACTCCAGCCACACCTGACCGACCAGCTCAGCATCGCCGCCATCAACACCCCCCACTCCCTGGTCATCTCCGGCGACCACGACCAAGCCCACACCGTCGCCGCACACTTCACCGACCAAGGCCGCAAAACCAAAACCCTCAACGTCAGCCACGCCTTCCACTCCCCCCTCATGGAACCGATCCTGGAGGAATTTCGGGAAGCCGCCGAGCAAATCACTTATCACGCACCGCAGATTCCGATCACTACAACTAACCCCGGAGACATCACCACACCTGATTACTGGACCAACCACATCCGCAACACCGTTGACTACCACCACGCCGTCACGACCCTCCACCAGCAACACCAGATCGCCCACTACCTCGAAATCGGACCCGACAACACCCTCACCACACTCACCCAGAACACCGGCCTCATCGACCCCGAACCCACCACCACCGCCGCACAAAAGCCCAACAGCGACGAAGTCCAAGCAGCCCTCACAGCGCTGGCCGAGCTCCACACCCATGGGGTCAATCCCAACTGGGACACCGTCCTCAACGGCACATCCACCGACCTGCCCACCTACCCCTTCCAGCACCAGCCCTACTGGCTCAACTCCACGGTCGCGGTCAGTCCGGGCGAGCTGGGGCAGAGCGACGTCGACCATCCGCTCCTCGACGCCGCGATCGAGTTGGCCGATGAGGAAGGGCACGTCTTCACCGGGCGCCTGTCCACGGCCACGCACCCGTGGCTTTCCGAGCACCTCATCAACGGTGTGGCCGTCGTCCCCGGCGCCGCGTACGTCGATCTCCTGCTGCGTGCTGCGGAGGAGACCGGCGGCGGGCACATCGAGGAGCTGACCCACCACGCCTTCCTCGCGGTTCCCGAGCGGGGTGCGCTGCATCTGCGGCTGGCCGTGTCGGTCGCGGACGCGTCGGGGCGCCGTTCCGTGACGCTGCACTCCCGGCCGGCCGACGCGCTGCCCGACACCGAATGGACCCGGCACGCCACCGGGACGCTGGCCTCCGGCGAGCCCGCGCCGGTCGCGTCCGTGCCGTGGCCGCCGTCCGCCGAGGCGACGCCGCTGGACGTCGAGGAGATGCAGCACGGGCTCGCCGCGATGGGGTTCGGCTACGGGCCGCTGTTCCTCGGCTTGAAGTCCGCCTGGCTGGACGGCGACACGATCTACAGCGAGCTGGAGCTCCCCGAAGGCACCGGAGCCGGGGCGTTCAGTGTGCATCCCGGGCTCCTGGACGCCGCTCTCCAGTCCTTCATCGCGGAGAAGTTCCGGCAGGACCCGAACGTGCGGCTCGGGGTGCCGTTCTCCTGGAGCGGTGTGGCACTGCACGCGCGCGGCGGCAGCCGGTTGCGCGCCCGTGTGCGCGTCGTGGACGCCGACACCATGTCGCTGGAGATCGTCGACACTGCGGGTGCGCCGGTGCTGACGGTGGAGTCCCTCGTGACGAGGCAGGCCGACCCGGCGCAGCTCAGCGGCGGGAGCCTCCCCCTTCATGTCGCGGCCTGGAAGCCGGTCGAAGCCGATGACGCCGACCTCGTCAGCCTGGACGAGGCTCCCCATCTGGAGGTGCTGTCGTGGGAGTCGCCTGACGGCGTCGCCCCCGTCGAGGCCGCCCACGCCGCCGCCCGGCACGTCCTGGGACGCGTCCAGAAGTTCCTCGCGGACGAGGACTCGACCGGCCGGCTCGCGGTCGTCACGCGCGGCGCCGTCGCGATCGGCGCGGACGACCCGCTCCGCGACCTGGCCGCCGCAACGATCTGGGGCCTGGTCCGGGTGGCGCAGAACGAGAACCCCGACCGGCTGCTCCTGATCGACCGCGCCGGGGGCGAGCCCGGCGAAGTGCTCGTCTCCCCTGCTCTGCTGGCGGAAGAGCCGCAGCTGGCCGTCCGGGACGGACGTGTCTACGTCCCGCGATTGGTCCGCGCGCAGCCCCCGGCCGACGACCGGCCCTCTGGCCTGGACACCGACGGCACCGTCCTGATCACCGGCGGCACCGGCACCCTCGGCGCCCTCGCCGCCCGCCACCTCATCACCCACCACGGCGTCCAGAAACTGGTGCTCGTCAGCCGCCGAGGCCCGGACGCCCCCGGCGCGAACGAACTCGCCACCGAACTCACCGACCTCGGCGCGGACGTCACCATCACCGCCTGCGACCTGACCGACCGCACCGCCCTGGCCGACCTCCTCGACACCATCCCCGACCTGACCGCCGTCATCCACACCGCCGGCATCATCGACGATGCCACCGTCCTCAACCTCACCCCCGAACAGCTCGACACCGTCCTGCGCCCCAAGGTCGACGCCGCCTGGAACCTGCACGAACTCACCCAAGACCGCGACCTGTCCGCCTTCGTCCTCTACTCCTCCGCAGCCGGAACCCTCGGCAACCCAGGACAAGCCAACTACGCCGCCGCCAACACCTACCTCGACGCCCTCGCCCACCACCGCCACGCACACGGCCTCCCCGCCACCTCCCTCGCCTGGGGACTCTGGCAACAGGCCAGCACCCTCACCCAACAGATCGATCCCAACCGCACCGCCCTCACTCCCCTCACCACCCGGCAAGGTCTCTCCCTCCTCGACGCCGCGCTCGCCACCGACCAGCCCACGCTCGTCCCAGCGCAGCTCAACACCGCCGCGCTGCAGCGGCAGGCGCGCGCCGGGCGGCTCGCGCGGATCTACGGCGACCTGGTGCGGACGCCCGTCCGGCGGGCCGCCGCGCAGGGGGGCGGCGCGGACGCGTCCGGGCTGCGGCGGGAGCTGGCCGGGAAGGACGAGGCGGAGCGCACCCGGGTCCTGCTGGATCTGGTCCGCGCGCACGCCGCCCGCGCCCTCGGCCATGACTCGCCGGACGCGGTCGCGCCCGGTGAGGCGTTCCAGAACCTCGGCTTCGACTCCCTCACCGCCGTCGAGCTGCGCAACCAGCTCAAGGCCGCCGCGGGGCTGCGGCTGCCCGCGACGGCGCTGTTCGACTACCCGACGCCCGCCGCGCTGGCCGAGTACCTGGTCACCGAGATCACGGGCGCCGACCCCGAGCCGGAACCGGAGGAGACGGCCCGTCCGGGCCGCCTCCGCGCCGCGCCCGCCGCCGACGAGCCGATCGCGATCGTGGGCATGGCCTGCCGGTTCCCCGGCGGCGCGGACTCGCCCGAGGCACTCTGGGAGCTGCTCGCCGAGGGCCGGGACGCGATCTCGGCGTTCCCCGGCAACCGGGGCTGGGACCTCGACGCGCTGTACGACCCGGACCCGGACGCGCCGGGCAAGACGTACACGATGCACGGCGGGTTCGTGCACGACGCGGACCGGTTCGACGCCGCCTTCTTCGGGATCAGCCCGCGGGAGGCGCTGGCGATCGAGCCGCAGCAGCGGCTGCTGCTGGAGACGTCCTGGGAGGCGCTGGAGCGGGCCGGGATCGCCCCGGACGGCCTGCGCGGCAGCCGCACCGGCGTCTTCATCGGGATCTCCGCGCAGGAGTACCTCGCGCTCGGCCACCTCGGTCCGGAGGACGTCGAGGGGTACCTGCTGACCGGGAACTCGCCGAGCGTCGCGTCCGGGCGCATCGCCTACACGCTCGGCCTGGAGGGGCCGACGTTCAGCGTGGACACCGCCTGCTCGTCCTCCCTGGTGGCGCTGCACCTGGCCGTGCGTTCGCTGCGCTCCGGCGAATGCCCGATCGCCCTGGTCGGCGGGTCGACGATCCAGTCCTCGCCCGGCATGTTCCAGGAGTTCAGCCGGCTGCGGGGGCTGGCCCCGGACGGCCGCAGCAAGTCGTTCTCCGCGGCCGCCGACGGCGTCGCGTGGAGCGAGGGCGCGGGCACGCTCGTCCTCGCGCCGCTGTCGGTGGCGCGCCGCGACGGCCTGCCCGTCCTGGCGCTGGTGCGCGGCACCGCGATCAACCAGGACGGCGCCAGCAACGGGCTCACCGCGCCCAACGGTCCGTCGCAGCAGCGCGTCATCCGCGCCGCGCTCGCCGACGCCGGGCTGGGGACCGACGACGTGGACGCGGTGGAGGCGCACGGCACCGGCACGTCCCTCGGCGACCCGATCGAGGCGCAGGCGCTTCTCGCCACGTACGGGAAGCGGTCCGGGGACCGGCCCGTGTGGCTGGGCTCGATCAAGTCCAACATCGGGCACGCGGTGGCCGCCGCCGGAATCGGCGGGGTCATGAAGATGGTGCTGGCGATGCGGCACGGGACGCTGCCGAAGACGCTGCACGCCGAGGAGCCCTCCCCGTACGTCGAGTGGGACGCGGGGGCGGTCTCCCTGCTCACCGAGGCGCGCCCGTGGCCGGACTACGGCCATCCGCGCCGCGCCGGGGTCTCGTCGTTCGGCGTGAGCGGCACCAACGCGCACGTCATCATCGAGCAGGCCCCCGCCCGCCCGGCGAAGACGGAAGACGCACCGGACGAGGCCGCCGCGCCGGTGATCTGGCCGATCTCCGCCAGGTTTGGTGAGGCGCTGCGCGCGCAGGCGCGGCGGCTGCACGAGTTCGTCGCCGCCGACCCCGCGCTGCGTCCCGCCGACGTCGGTCACTCCCTCGCCGTCTCGCGCACCGCCTTCGACCACCGGGCCGCCGCCGTCGGCCGGAGCCGCGAGGAACTGCTGGCCGCGGTGGCGGCACTGGCGGAGGGGCGTCCCGGCTCCGGGCTCGCCGGGGCCGAGGTCTCCGGCGAGCACCGGGTCGCCTTCCTGTTCACCGGGCAGGGCAGCCAGCGGCCGGGCATGGGCCGGGAACTGTACGAGGCGTTCCCGGTGTTCGCGCGGGCCTTCGACGAGGTCTGCGGGCATCTCGACGCGCACCTGGAGCAGCCCCTCGCGGCGGTGGTGTTCACCGCCGACGGGACGCCCGAGGCGGAGCTGATCCACCAGACCCGCTACACCCAGCCCGCGCTGTTCGCCCTGGAGGTCGCGCTCTACCGGCTGCTGGAGTCGTGGGGCCTGCGCCCGGACCGGCTGGCCGGGCACTCCATCGGGGAGATCGCCGCCGCGCACGCCGCCGGGGTGCTGCCGCTCGCCGACGCGTCCCGGCTGGTCGCGGCGCGCGGGCGGCTCATGCAGGAGCTTCCGGAGGGCGGCGCCATGGTGTCCGTCCGCGCTTCGGAGGAGGCCGTGCGGACGGTCCTGGACGGGCTGGGCGACGGCATCCGGGATCGGGTGGACATCGCCGCCGTCAACGGTCCGCAGTCCGTCGTGGTGTCCGGCGACGAGGACGCCGTGCGGCGCGTCGCCGAACAGCTCGCGGAGCAGGGCCGCAAGACCCGCCGGCTGCGGGTCAGCCACGCGTTCCACTCGCCCCGGATGGACCCGATCCTCGCGGCGTTCCGCGAGGTCGCAGCGTCGCTGACGGTCGAGCCGCCCCGCATCCCGCTCGTCTCCACGCTCACCGGCCGCACCGCGACGCCGGACGAGCTCCGCTCGCCCGACTACTGGACCGAGCACATCCGGCGCGCCGTCCGGTTCGGCGACGGCGTGCGGACCCTCCACGAGGACGGCGCCACCGTCTACCTGGAGATCGGTCCCGACGCGGTGCTGAGCCCGCTCACGGAGGAGTGCCTCCCGGACGTCGCGCCACCCGCGATCCCCACGCTGCGGTCCGGCCATCCCGAGCCGGAGGCGGTGCTGACGGCCGTGGCCCGGCTCCACGCGCTCGGCCTCTCGCCCGACTGGACGCGGCTGTTCGACGGCACCGGCGCACGCCGCGTGGACCTCCCCCCGTACGCGTTCCAGCGCGAACGCTTCTGGGTGGCGCGGGGCAGCGGTGCGGGCACCGCCGGAAACCTGGGCTTGGACGCGACCGGTCATCCCTTCCTCGGCGCGGCCGTCGATCTGCCGGACGGGGCGGGCACGGTGCTCTCCGGGCGGCTCTCGCTCGCGACGCATCCGTGGCTGGCCGACCACGCGGTCAACGACGTCGTGCTGCTGCCCGGGACGGCGTTCCTTGACCTCGCCGCGCACGCCGCCGCGCGGGTCGGCGCTGCTCGGATCGACGAACTCACCCTGCACGCGCCGCTCGTCCTGCCCGAACGCGGCGCCCTCCAGCTCCGCGTCACCGTGGCGGAACCGGACGAAGGCGGGCTGCGCGCGCTCACCGTCCACTCGCGGCCCGACGAGTCGGACGACCCCGAACGCCCCTGGACGACGCTGGCCTCCGGCGCGCTCGGCGTCGACGGCGCGGCCGAGCCGCCGCCCGCCGACGCGGGTTCATGGCCGCCTCCGGGCGCCGAACTCGTCGCGGTCGAGGACCTCTACGAACGGCTCGCCGCGCACGGCTACGAGTACGGTCCGCTCTTCCAGAACGTCCAGGCCGCGTGGCGGGACGGCGACACCTCCTACGTCGAGGTGCGGCTCCCCGAGGACACGCCCGTCGCCGGTTTCACGGTGCACCCGGCGCTGCTCGACGCCGTCCTGCATCCGGGCGTGCTGTCCGGCATCGAACCGGGCCGAGCGGTGCGGCTGCCGTTCGCCTGGCGCGACATCACCGTGCACGCGCCCGCGACCACTCGGCTGCGGGCGCGACTCACCCCTGCGTCCGCGTCCGCTGAGGATGGGATCTCGCTGGAGCTGATCGATGACTCCGGTGCCGCGCTGCTGTCCGTCGGGACGCTGCTGACCCGCGAGACGCATGCCCGGCGGTCCGAGCCGATGTACGAGCTCACCTGGTCGGCCGCAGCATCCGGCGAGACCACCCCCGTCAATTGGGCACCGCTGGACGGGGACTTGGAGGACATCACCGACGTCCCCGACGTGCTGGTGCTGCACTGCGCCTCGCCCGCCGACGCCGATCCGGTGGCGGACGCCCACTCCGCCGCGCAGCGGGTGCTGGCCGTCCTGCAGCGGTTCCTGGCGGACGACCGGTTCGGCACCGCGCGCCTCGCGGTCGTCACCCGAGGCGCGGTGTCCACCGGGACCGGCGACGAGGTGCGCGACCTGCCGGGATCGCCGCTGTGGGGACTCGTCGGGGCCGCGCAGAACGAGAACCCCGACCGGTTCCTGCTCATCGACACCGATGCCGAGGCCGGCGACGTCGACATCGCGGCGGTCGTCGCCACCGGGGAACCGCGCGTCGCGATCCGCGGCGGCGACCTGCTCGCCCCGCGCCTGAGCCGTACCGCAGCCGGTGCGGACGACGCGGTCACGCTGGACGCGGACGGCACGGTCCTGGTCACCGGCGGCACCGGCACCCTCGGTGCCCTCGCCGCCCGCCACCTCGTCACCCGGCACGGCGTCCGGAAGCTGCTGCTCGTCAGCCGCCGAGGCCCGGACGCACCCGGCACCGACGAACTCACCGCCGAACTCACCGACCTCGGCGCGGACGTCACGATTGCCGCCTGCGACCTGACCGACCGCACCGCCGTTGCGCGCCTGCTGGAGAACGTCCCGGATCTGACCGCCGTCATCCACACCGCCGGCGTCATCGACGACGCCACCATCCCCAACCTGACGCCCGAACGCCTCGACGCAGTGCTGCGCCCGAAGGTGGACGCCGCCTGGAACCTGCACGAACTCACCCAAGACCGCGACCTGTCCGCGTTCGTGCTGTACTCCTCCGCCGCCGGAGTCACCGGCAACCCGGGGCAGGCCAACTACGCGGCCGCCAACACCTACCTCGACGCCCTCGCCCACCACCGCCGCCAGGCGGGCCTCCCCGCCGCCTCACTCGCGTGGGGTCTGTGGGAACAGGCCGGCGGGCTCACCGAGATGCTCGACGACGCCGGCAAGGCGAGGATCAACCGTGCCGGAATGGTCCCCCTCACCGCTGAGCAGGGACTCGCGCTGCTCGACACCGCCCTGGCCCTGCCCGACCGTCCGGCCCTAGTGCCCGCCCGCCTGGACCTCGGCGCCCTGCGCGCCCAGGCGACGGCGGGATCTCTTCCCGCGCTGTTCAGCGGGCTGGTGCGGGCGAAGACCCGCGCTTCGGGCGCGGCCACCACGTCACTGATCCGGCGGCTGGCGGGGTTGGCGGACGACGACCAGCACGCGCTGCTGCTCGACCTGGTCCGCACCCAGACCGCAGCCGTCCTCAGCCACTCGACATCCGACACCATCGACCCCGACCGCGCCTTCAAAGACTTCGGGTTCGACTCCCTCACCACCGTCGAACTCCGCAACCGCCTCAACGCCGCCACCGGACTCCGCCTGCCCCCCACCCTCGCCTTCGACCACCCCACCGCCACCGCACTCGCCGCCCACCTGCGCGACGAACTCCTCCAGACCGGCGCGGACCGAAGCGCGCCCGTGACCACCGTCGGGACGGCGGCACCCGACGAACCGATCGCCATCGTGGGGATGGCCTGCCGCTACCCCGGCGATGTCACCACACCCGAGGAGCTGTGGCGACTGGTCGCCGACGGCACCGACGCCATCACCGACTTCCCCACCCAACGCGGCTGGAACACCGACCACCTCTACAACCCCGACCCCGACCACACCGGCACCACCTACACCCGCCACGGCGGCTTCCTCCACAACGCCGAACACTTCGACCCCGCCTTCTTCGGCATCAGCCCCCGCGAAGCACTCGCCATCGACCCCCAACAACGACTCCTCCTGGAGGCCACCTGGGAGACGCTGGAGCGCGCCGGGATCGACCCGGGAACGCTGCGCGGCTCCCGGACGGGCGTCTTCGCAGGCGTCATGTACGGGGACTACGGCACCCGGTTGATCCAGCGCGCCCCGGACGGGTTCGAGGGCTACATCGGGACGGGCAGCGCGTACAGCGTCGCGTCCGGGCGAGTGGCTTACACGTTCGGCTTCGAGGGCCCGGCGATGACCGTGGACACCGCCTGCTCGTCCTCCCTGGTCGCCCTGCACCTGGCCGCGCAGGCGCTGCGGAACGGCGAGTGCGACATGGCGCTCGCCGGCGGCGTCACCGTCATGGCGACCCCGGCCACCTTCCTTGAGTTCAGCCGGCAGCGCGGCCTCTCACCTGACGGCCGCTGCAAGTCCTTCGCCGCCGGTGCCGACGGCGTCGGCTGGGGCGAGGGCGTGGGCATGCTCCTGGTGGAGCGGCTGTCGGACGCCCGACGCAACGGCCATCGTGTGTTGGCGGTGGTGCGCGGCAGCGCGATCAACCAGGACGGCGCCAGCAACGGGCTCACCGCACCGAACGGGCCGTCGCAGCAGCGCGTCATCCGTGCCGCCCTGGCGAACGCTCGGCTCACTCCTGCCGAGGTGGACGCCATCGAAGCCCACGGGACGGGCACCACGCTCGGCGACCCGATCGAGGCGCAAGCGCTCCTGGCCACCTACGGGCAGGACCGGCCGGACGACCGTCCCCTGCGGCTCGGCTCGATCAAGTCGAACATCGGGCACACCCAGGCCGCCGCAGGCGTCGCCGGGATCATCAAGATGGTCATGGCCATGCGGGAAGGCGTCCTGCCCAAGACCCTGCACGCGGACGAACCGTCACCGCAGGTCGACTGGTCGGCCGGAGCCGTGGAACTGCTGACCGAGAACACGTCCTGGCCGGAGACCGACCACCCGCGCCGCGCCGGGGTCTCGTCGTTCGGCATCAGCGGGACGAACGCCCACATCATCCTCGAAGCCTTCGCCGAGAAGACCGACGAGCCTGAGGGTGCACCCGAGCCGGAGATCGTCCCCTGGGTGCTGTCAGGTAAGACCGAGCAGGCCGTCCGCGACCAGGCCACCCGCCTCACCGAACACCTCAACCGCCATCCCGAAGCGAATATTGGCGACATCGCCTTCTCACTGGCGAGGACTCGGGCGCATTTCGATTACCGCGCCGCCGTGGTCGGACGCTCCCGCGACGAACTCCTCTCCGGGCTCACCGCACTGACTCCCACCCGCACCCAGCCCGGAAAACTCGCGGTTCTGTTCACCGGACAGGGGAGCCAACGTCCCGGCATGGGTCGCGAACTCTACGAGGCATTCCCCGTCTTCGCGGACGCTCTCGATGAGGCCATGCAGCACCTGCCCGATGGCCTGAAAGAGTTGATGTTCAGCGACAGTCCCGACCTGCACCAGACCGGGAACGCCCAACCGGCGCTGTTCGCGTTCGAGACCGCGCTGTACCGGCTCTACGAGCACTGGGGCCTACGGCCCGACCACCTCACCGGACACTCCATCGGCGAAATCACCGCCGCCCACATCGCCGGCACCCTCACCCTCCCCGACGCCGCACACCTGGTCACCATCCGCGGCCACCTCATGCAGCAACTCCCCGCCACCGGCGCCATGATCGCCATCCAAGCCACCGCCCAAGAGATCGAACCTCACCTCACCGACGAGTTGGCCATCGCCGCCATCAACACCCCTCACTCCCTGGTCATCTCCGGCGACCACGACCAGGCCCACGCCGTCGCCGCACGCTTCACCGACCAAGGCCGCAAAACCAAAAGCCTCAACGTCAGCCACGCCTTCCACTCCCCACTCATGAACCCAATCCTGGAGGAGTTCCGGGAGGCCGCCGAGCAGATCACCTACCACCCGCCGCAAATCCCCGTCACCACGACCAACCCCGGAGACATCACCACACCCGACTACTGGACCAACCACATCCGCAACACCGTCGACTACCACCACGCGATCACGACCGTCCACCAGCACCAAATCACCCACTACCTCGAAATCGGACCCGACGACACCCTCACCACACTCACCCAGAACACCAACCTCACCGATCCCGAACCCACCACCACCGCCGCGCAAAATCCCAGCAGCGACGAAGTCCACGCAGCCGTCACAGCGCTAGCCGAACTCCACACCCACGGCCATTCGCCCAACTGGGACACCGTCCTCAACGGCACACCCACCGACCTGCCCACCTACCCCTTCCAGCACCAGCCCTACTGGCTCAACCCCGCACAGGGCACCGACATCTCAGCGGCCGGGCTCGACAGCGCCGACCACCCCTTCCTCCACGCGCAGACCGCGCTCCCCGACGGTGGGCACCTCTTCACCGGGCGCATCACCACCCAGGAACACCCCTGGCTCGGCGACCACACCATCCAGGACCACATACTCGTTCCGGCCACCGCGCTCCTCGACCTCGTCCTCCACGCCGCGAACACCACCGGCACGCCCCACGTCCACGACCTCACCCTCCACACCCCGCTCCCTCTCCACCAAGACCACGGCACCCAACTCCAGGTGGCCATCGGGGCAGAGGACGAACGCGGGCATCGGACGATCACGGTCCAGTCGCGCTCAGAGAACGGCGACTGGACGCGCCATGCCGACGGCGTGCTCGCGCAAACCGCGGACGAGCCCCGGGAGGCGCCCGCGGCGCCGCGCCCCGAAGAGGCCGCCCGCGTGAACGTCGACGACCTCTACGAGCGCTTCGCCGACGCGGGGATGGTCTACGGCTCGTCCTTCCAGGGCCTCCAGAAGGCCTGGCGGGACGAAGACGCCGTCATCGCCGAGATCGGGCTTCCCGACGAGTTGGAGGGCGGCGCGTTCGGCGTCCACCCGGCGCTGCTCGACGCGGCGCTGCACGGCATCGCGCTCCTGAGCGACGAGGGCGGGGCACGGCTGCCGTTCGCCTGGCAGGGCGTCGCCTTCTACGCCGCGCCCACCACGACGACGTTGCTGGCGCGGCTGTCCCGGACCGGGAACGACACCGTGTCCCTTGAGCTGACCGATGCGTCCGGGGCGCCGGTGCTGACGGCGAAGTCGCTCACCGTCCGCGCCGTCCGGTCCGAGCAGCTCGCGCCCACCGGAGCCCTGTTCGAGCTCGGCTGGACGCCGCTCGCCACCGCTGCGACAGCAGACACGACCGAGCCAGAGCCGACCGTGTTCGCCTACCGGACGCCCGAACGCGCCGACCCGGTGGCGGCCGTCCACACCGCCGTCGCGGACACGCTGGAGCAGGTGCGGGAGTTCCTGGCCGGGGACGCCACGGGACGCCTCGCGGTCGTGACCCGGGGCGCCGTCGCGATCGGCTCTCGGGAGGACGTCACCGACCTGCCGGGCGCCGCCGTCTGGGGGCTGGTCAGGTCGGCGCAGGGGGAGGCCCCGGAAAGGCTGGTCCTGATCGACGCTCCCGACGACCTCGCACCCGAACTGGTCCGGGCGGTCGCCTCGTCCGGGGAGCCGCAGGTGGCCGTCCGGGACGGGCGCCTTTACGTCCCGAGGCTGGGTCGCGCGTCCGCGCCCGGTGCGGACGACGCGGTCACGCTGGACGCGGACGGCACCGTCCTGGTCACCGGCGGCACCGGCACCCTCGGCTCCCTCGCCGCCCGCCACCTCATCACCCGCCACGGCGTCCGGAAGCTCATCCTCGTCAGCCGCCGAGGCCCGGACGCCCCGGGCGCGAACGAACTCGCCACCGAACTCACCGACCTCGGCGCGGACGTCACCATCACCGCCTGCGACCTGACCGACCGCACCGCCCTGGCCGACCTCCTCGACACCATCCCCGACCTGACCGCCGTCATCCACACCGCCGGCGCCATCGACGACGCAACCATCGCCAACCTCACGCCGGAGCGCCTCGACACCGTCCTGCGCCCCAAAGTCGACGCCGCCTGGAATCTGCACGACCTCACCCAGAACCGCGACCTGTCGGCCTTCGTCCTCTACTCCTCCGCCGCCGGAACGCTCGGCAACCCCGGGCAGGGCAACTACGCCGCCGCCAACACCTACCTCGACGCCCTCGCCCACCACCGCCGCACGCAAGGGCTTCCCGCGATCTCCCTCGCGTGGGGCCTTTGGGAGGACTCAAGCGGGATCACGCAGGCTCTTAACGAAGCCGATCACGCACGACTCACCCGCAGCGGACTCACTCCGCTCTCCAGCGAGGAAGGGCTCGCCCTGCTCGACATGGCGCTCCAGACGAAGGACCGGGCACTGCTCGTCCCGGCCAGGCTCGACACGGCCGCGCTCCGCGCGGTGGCGGCGGCGGGGATGCTGCCGCCCCCGCTGCGCGGCCTGGTCCGCGAGCCGGCCCGCCGGGGCGCGGTGGCGCGGGACACGCTGGTCCGGCGGCTGACCGGCCGGGACGGCGCCGAGCAGGAGCGGATGCTGCTGGAGTTCCTGCGCGAGCAGATCAGCACGGTGCTCGGGTACGCCGACCCCGGCGAGGTGGAGGCGGAGCGGGGCCTGCTCGACCTCGGTTTCGACTCCCTCACCGCCGTGGAGTTCCGTAACCGGCTCAACGCCGCGACGGGCCTGCGGCTGCCGCCCACCGTCGCCTTCGACTACCCGACGCCGCTGGCGCTGGCCCGCTACCTGCACGGCGAGTTGGGGGTCGCCGGCGGGGACGGCGCCGCGCAGGACGAAGAGCTGCGCCGCGCGATCGCCGCGATCCCGCTGGAGCGGCTCCGCGAGGCCGGGCTGATGGAGGTGCTGACGCGGCTGGCCGGGCTCACCGCGACCGCGACCACTGCGGAACCGGCGGACGCCGGTGCCGGCGCCGACCAGGCGAAGGCCATCGCGGAGGCCGGCGCGGCCGACCTGATCGAGATCGCGCTGGCCAACACCGACACGTGACGCACACCGGGGATTCCTGATGCCTGCTGAAGAGAAACTCGTCGAGGCGCTGCGCGCGTCCCTGCTGGAGAACGAGCGGCTGCGCAAGCAGAACCAGCGCCTCTCCGAGGCGTCGCGGGAGCCGGTCGCGATCGTGGGGATGGCCTGCCGCTACCCCGGCGGCGTCACCACACCCGAGGAACTATGGCGACTGGTCGCAGACGGCACCGACGCCATCACCGACTTCCCCACCCAACGCGGCTGGAACACCGACCACCTCTACAACCCCGACCCCGACCACACCGGCACCACCTACACCCGCCACGGCGGATTCCTCCACAACGCCGACCACTTCGACCCCGCCTTCTTCGGCATCAGCCCCCGCGAAGCACTCGCCATCGACCCCCAACAACGACTCCTCCTGGAGACCGCCTGGGAGGCCGTCGAACGGGCCGGGATCGTCCCGGACGGCCTGCGCGGCAGCCGGACCGGCGTGTTCAGCGGCATCATGTACGGCGACTACGCGGGACGGATGATCGAACGGGTTCCCGCGGAGTTCGAGGGGTTCATCGGCACGGGCAGCTCCTACAGCGTCGCGTCCGGACGGGTGGCTTACACGTTCGGCTTCGAGGGGCCCGCCGTCAGCATCGACACGGCGTGCTCGTCGTCGCTCGTGGCCGTCCACCAGGCGTGCCGGGCGCTGCGTTCCGACGAGTGCGACCTGGCCCTCGCGGGCGGCGTCACGGTGATGGCGACGCCGAGCCTGTTCGTCGAGTTCAGCCGGCAGCGCGGCCTCTCACCGGACGGCCGCTGCAAGGCGTTCTCGGCCGGTGCCGACGGGGTCGGCTGGGGCGAGGGCGTCGGGCTGCTGGTGCTGGAGCGGCTGTCGGACGCGGAGGCCAACGGCCATCAGGTCCTCGGGATCGTCCGGGGCTCGGCGGTCAACCAGGACGGGGCCAGCAGCCAGCTGACCGCGCCGAACGGGCCGTCGCAGCAGCGCGTCATCCGCGCGGCGTTGGCCGACGCACGCCTCACCCCTGCCGAGATCGACGCCGTCGAAGCCCACGGGACGGGCACGACACTCGGTGACCCGATCGAGGCGCAAGCGCTGTTGGCCACCTACGGGCAGCACCGCGACGGTGCGGCACCGCTGTGGCTGGGGTCGGTCAAGTCGAACATCGGGCACACGCAGGCCGCCGCCGGTGTCGCCGGGATCATCAAGATGGTCCTGGCCATGCAGGAGGGCGTCCTGCCCAAGACCCTGCACGTGGACGAGCCCACGCCCCATGTCGACTGGGAATCCGGCGCGGTCTCCCTCCTCACCGAGACGACCGCCTGGCCCGACACCGGACGGCCGCGCCGGGCCGGGGTGTCGTCGTTCGGGATCAGCGGCACCAACGCCCACATCATCCTCGAAGCCGCCCCTGAAAAGGCCGTTGCCGAACGGCAGGAAAACCCTGAGCCGCGTCCCGTGGCATGGGTTCTTTCAGGAAAGAGCGAGCAGGCCGTTCGCGACCAGGCCGCGCGTCTGGCGGAGCACGTTCCGGATGATGCCGATCCCGCCGAGATAGCTCACGCATTGGCGACCACGCGCACGCATTTCCCGCACCGGGCCGCAGTGGTCGCCTCCCGACCCGAGGAATTCCGCGAAGGGCTCGACGCATTGCGCCGGGGAGAGCCAAGCTCGCTCGTGGTGCAGGGTGTTGCGAATAGCAGTCAACCCAAGGTCGTATTCATTTTTCCGGGGCAGGGGTCGCAATGGCCCGGCATGGCCGTCGACCTCCTGGACGCAGAACCCGCGTTCGCCGAGCACATGGACGCCTGCAACCAAGCCCTGAAATCCCTCACCGGAACCGACCTCATCCACACCCTCACCACCCTGGACCCCACCCACCAACCACCCCACATCATCCAACCCCTCCTCTTCGCCATCACCACCAGCCTCGCCCACCTCTGGAAAACACACGGCATCCACCCCCACGCCGTCATCGGACACTCCCAAGGCGAAATCGCCGCCGCCTACACCGCCGGAGCACTCACCCTCACCGACGCCGCCACCATCATCACCACCCGCGCCCACGCCCTCACCACCCTCGCCGGCACCGGCGCCATGGCCGCCATCCCCCTCTCCCACCACCACATCCAACAACACCTCACCACCACCAACACCAACGCCACCATCGCCGCCATCAACAGCCCTACCCACACCGTCATCTCCGCCGACCCCCACACCATCGACCAACTCATCACCCACTACACCCACCACAACATCAACGCCCGAAAAATACCCGTCGACTACGCCTCCCACTCACCCCACATCCAACCCCTCAAACACCAACTCCTCACCCAACTCGCCCACATCCAACCCCAACCCTCAACCACCCCCTTCTACTCCACCCTCCACCCCGCAACCACCCCCCACAACACCACCCAACTCAACGCCCAATACTGGTACGACAACCTCCGCCACCCCGTCCACTACGCACAAACCATCCACACCCTCACCACCCAACACCACCACATCTTCATCGAAACCAGCCCCCACCCCATCCTCCTCATCCCCACCCAACAAACCCACCAACACCACAACCACCACCACACCACCACCATCCCCACCCTCACCCGCAACACCCACGCCCCCACCCAATTCCACAAACACCTCGCCCAAACACACACCCACGGCACCACCCCTACCTGGAACCACCAACCCACACACAAAACACCCGCGCACAAACTCCCCACCTACCCCTTCCAACACCAGCGCTACTGGCTGGATACTCCGCCCGGCAATGGAGACGTCTCCGCAGCGGGATTGACGCCCACCGGGCATCCGCTCTTGAGCACGGCGGTGGAACTCCCCGAGGGGAAGGGGACGGTTTTCACCGGCCGCCTGTCCGTCAAGGACCAGACGTGGCTGGCCGACCACGCCGTGCTGGACGCGGTCGTCCTGCCCGCCTCCGCGATCACCGAGCTCGCCCTGTTCGCCGCGCTGCGCGAAGGCGGCGACCGCGTCGAGGAACTGGCGATCCGCACCCCGCTGGTCCTCCCCGAGGACGGGTCGGTGCAGCTGCGCGTGACGGTCACCGCTCCCGAGCTGACCCTGCATGCGAGGGAGGCGGACGACGCCCCCTGGACTCTGCACGCCACCGGCGTGATCGGCAGCGGCGGCGCGACCGCCGAGCGGTCCGTCACGCCCGGACCCGGAGCGCGCCCGATCGACGTTGCCGGCCTCTACGACCGGCTGCTGCGGACCGGCCTCGGCCACGGCCCGGTGTTCCAGGGCGTCCGGGCGGCATGGCGCGACGGCACCGACGTGCTGGTCGAGGCGGACCTCCCCGAGGACGCCACCGCAGCGGACTTCGGCGTCCACCCGGCGCTGCTCGACGCCGTCCTACAGCCGGTGCTACTCGACGGCGACGACGACGGCGCGCTGCGGCTGCCCTCCGCGCTGACCGGCGTGACCCTGCTCGGCGCGCCCGGCGCGACCGCGCTCAAGGCGCGGATCTCCACGGCCGGGGACGACACCGTCACGGTCTTCCTCACCGACGCGGACGGCGCCCCGGTCGCCCACATCGACGCGGTGACGTTGAAGCCGTTCTCCCCCGCCGACCTACCGCGCCGGACCGGCACCCACGACGCCCTGTTCGAGGTGGAGTGGCACGCCGTCTCCACCCCGGCCACGGCGGCGGCAGCGGAGGTCACACTGCACCCGGACGCCGACGCGCTCCGCGCCGCTCTCGACACCGGCGCGACAACGTCCCCGGCCGCAGTCTTGTGCGTCCAAGAGGCCACCGGCGAGGACGGCGAAACCGAGCCGCCCGCGCGGACGCGCGCCCTCACGCACCGGATGCTGGCGCTGCTCCAGGACTGGATCAGCGACGAGCGGACCGCCGACACCCCGCTCGCCGTCGTGACGCGGAACGCGGTCGCCGCCCGTCCGGACGAGGACGTCCGCGACCTCCCGGCCGCCGCCGTGTGGGGGCTGCTCCGCGCCGCGCAGGCCGAGCACCCCGACCGGTTCGTCCTCGTGGACCTGGACGAGACGGACGCCTCCGCCGCAGCACTGCCCGCCGCCCTCGCGACCGGGGAGCCTCAACTGGCGATCCGTGAAGGCCGCCTCTACGCACCGCGCCTCACCCGTTCCCCGGCCGCGGACCCCGGCGAACGGCCGTCCGCGTTCGGCGACGGCACCGTCCTGATCACCGGCGGCACCGGCACCCTCGGCACCCTCCTCGCCCGCCACCTCGTCACAACCCACGGCGTCCGCAAACTGACGCTCACCAGCCGCCAAGGCCCCAACGCGCCCGGCGCCACCCACCTCGCCGCCGAACTCACCGGCCTCGGCGCGGAGGTCACCATCGCCGCCTGCGACACCGCCGACCGCGCCGCCCTCGCCGCACTCCTCGACGCCCTCCCCGACCTCACCGCCGTCGTCCACACCGCAGGACACCTCGACGACGCCACACTCCCCACCCTCACCCCCCACCACCTCGACACCGTCCTACGCCCCAAGGCCGACGGCGCCTGGAACCTGCACGAACTCACCAAGGACCGCGGGCTCCAGTCGTTCATCGTCTACTCGTCGACCACCGGGACGCTCGGCAACGCCGGCCAGGCCAACTACGCCGCCGCCAACGCCTTCGTGGACGCGCTCACCGCGCACCGCCGGGCGCAAGGGCTGCCCGCCCAGTCGCTCGCCTGGGGGCTGTGGGCCGAGACCAGCACGATGACGGCGCGGCTCGACCAGGCCGGGCAGGTCCGCCTGCGCCGCGGCGGGATCATGCCGCTCGCATCGGCGGAGGGCCTGGAGCTGTTCGACGCCGCCCTCGCGCTCCCCGACCGGCCGCACCTCGTCCCCGCCCGGCTGGACCTCGTGGCGCTGCGCGCCCGCGCCGCCGACACGGCCGTGCCCGGGATGCTCCGCCACCTGCTGCGGCTGCCGCCGCGCCGTGCCGGGGCGGACGCCTCCTCGCTCGCGCGGCGGCTGGCGGGGCTGGCGGAGGCCGAGCGGGCGGAGCTGCTGCTCGATCTGGTGCGCGGCCAGATCTCCGCCGTCCTCGGGCACGGCTCGGCGGACGCGGTCGCCGCGGAGCGGCCGTTCCGGGACCTCGGCTTCGACTCGCTCACCGCGGTGGAGCTGCGCAACCGGCTCGGCATCGTCTCCGGGGTGCGGCTGCCCGCGACCGCCGTGTTCGACCACCCGACGCCCGCCGCGCTGGCCGGGTTCCTCGGCGAGCGGGTGGCGCCGCCCGCGGAGGCCGGGCCGGGGCTGGCCGAACTCGACGCGCTGGAGGCCGCGCTCGCCGGCGCCGCGCTCGACGAGGAGGCGCGCTCGCGGTTCGCCGCGCGGCTGCGCGCCCTGGTGTGGAAGTTCGACGAAGGGTCCGGCGCCGAGGAGGACCTGGCGGCCGTGTCCGACGAGGAGCTGTTCGGCGTCCTCGACAACGAGCTCGGAATCTCCTGAACCCTTGGTGAGGTCTGCATGAACGCGGTGAACGAGCAGCGCCTGCGCGACTACCTCAAGCGCGCGACGGCCGATCTGCGCCAGGCGAACCGGCGGTTGCGGGAGGCCGAGTCGCGGGAGCACGAGCCGATCGCGATCGTCTCGGCGGGCTGCCGGTTCCCCGGCGGCGCCGGGTCGCCCGAGGAGCTGTGGCGGCTCCTGGTGGACGGCGCCGACGTCCTGTCGGACCTGCCCGCCGACCGCGGCTGGGACGCCGGCGAACTCTACGACCCCGACCCGGGCAGCACCGGCCGGACCTACGTCCGCCGGGGCGCGTTCCTGGACGGCGCGGACCGGTTCGACGCCGGGTTCTTCGGCATCAGCCCCCGCGAGGCCCTCGCGATGGACCCGCAGCAGCGGATCCTGCTGGAGACCGCCTGGGAGGCGTTCGAGCGCGGCGGGCTCGTCCCGGACGCGCTGCGCGGCAGCCGCACCGGGGTGTTCGTCGGCGGCAACGGCCAGGACTACGCGCGGCGGCTGCTGAACGACCTGGAGACCGTCGAGGGCTACCTGGTGACCGGCACGTCCGCCAGCGTGGTGTCCGGCCGGATCGCCTACACCTTCGGGTTCCACGGCCCCGCGGTCACGGTGGACACCGCCTGCTCGGCGTCGCTCGTGGCGACCCATCTGGCGTGCCAGGCCCTCCGCGGCCGCGAGTGCGACATGGCCCTCGCCGGTGGTGTCACCGTCATGGCGACCCCGGCCATCTTCACCGAGTTCAGCCGGCAGCGCGGCCTCGCCCCCGACGGCCGGATCAAGGCGTTCGCCGCCGCCGCCGACGGCACCGGGTGGGGCGAGGGCGCGGGTCTGCTGCTGCTGGAGCGGCTGTCGGACGCGCAGGCGAACGGGCACCAGATCCTGGCGGTGATCCGCGGCAGCGCCGTCAACCAGGACGGCGCCAGCAACGGGCTCACCGCGCCGAACGGGCCGTCGCAGCAGCGCGTCATCCGGGCGGCGCTCGCCGACGCGCACGTCTCCCCCGACGGGATCGACGCCGTCGAGGCCCACGGGACGGGCACCACGCTCGGCGACCCGATCGAGGCCCAGGCGCTGCTGGCCACCTACGGGCAGAACAGGCCGGACGACCGTCCCCTCTGGCTCGGGTCGGTCAAGTCGAACATCGGGCACACGCAGGCCGCCGCAGGCGTCGCCGGGATCATCAAGATGGTCATGGCCATGCAGGAGGGCGTCCTGCCCAAGACACTGCACGTGGACGAGCCCACACCGCACGTCGACTGGGAATCCGGTGCGGTCTCCCTCCTGACCGAGAACACCGCCTGGCCGGAGACCGACCATCCGCGCCGGGCCGGGGTGTCGTCGTTCGGGATCAGCGGCACCAACGCCCACATCATCCTCGAAGCCCCGCCCGAAGCCGACGCCGAGGAGACGCCCACCGGACCGGCGGACGCGCCCGAGCCGGAGATCGTCCCGTGGGTGCTGTCGGGCAAGACCGAGCAGGCGGTGCACGACCAGGCCGCCCGCCTCGCCGAGCACCTCGACCGGCATCCCGGCCTCGACGCCGCCGACGTCGCCCGCACGCTGGCCACCGCCAGAGCCCACCACGAGCACCGCGCCGCCGTCGTCGGCCGGACCCGCGAACAGCTCGTGTCCGGGCTGGCCGAGATCACCGCGCGGCAGGCCCGCGACGGCAAGACGGCCTTCCTGTTCACCGGCCAGGGCAGCCAGCGCCCCGGCATGGGCCGCGGACTGTACGAGGCGTTCCCCATGTTCGCCGAGGCGCTCGACGCCGTGTGCGAACGCATGGACCCGCACCTCGACCGTCCCCTCAAGGAGGTCATGTTCGGCGACGGGGACCTGCTCGACCAGACCCGCTACACCCAGGCGGCCCTCTTCGCCCTGGAGACCGCGCTGTTCCGGCTCGTGACCCACTGGGGGCTGCGGCCCGACCACCTCGCCGGGCACTCCATCGGCGAGGTCACCGCGGCCCACGCCGCCGGAGTGCTCTCGCTGGACGACGCGTGCGTCCTCGTCGCGGCGCGCGGGCGGCTCATGCAGAGCGCCCCGGCGGACGGGATCATGCTCACCGTCCAGGCGTCCGAGGAGGAGGTCCTCGGGTCGCTGGACGGACGCGCGGGCACCGTCGCGATCGCCGCCGTCAACGGCTCGCGCTCCACCGTGATCTCCGGGGACGAGGAGGCCGTGCTGGCGGTCGCCGCCCACTGGGCCGAGCAGGGCCGCAAGAGCAAGCGGCTGAACGTCAGCCACGCCTTCCACTCCCCGCACATGGACCCGGTGCTGGACGAGTTCCGCGCGATCGCCGCCGAACTGCGGTACGACGCGCCGCAGATCCCGATCGTGTCGAACCTGACCGGCGGGATCGCCGACCCGGACCTGATCCGCACCCCCGGCTACTGGGCCGACCACATCCGCATGCCGGTCCGGTTCCGCGACGGCGTCCGGGCGCTGCACGATGCGGGCACGGTCGCCTTCCTCGAACTCGGGCCCGGCGGCACCCTCACCGCGATGGGCACCGACGCCCTGTCCGACGCCCCGGACGGCGACCGGGCCGTCCTGATCGCGGCGCTGCGCGGACGGACGCCCGAACCCGAAAGCCTGGTCACCGCACTGGCGGACGCCCACACGCACGGCGTCCACGTCGACTGGGGGACGTTCTTCCCCGGCCCCGCCCCGGCCGCCGCCCGTCGCGCCGTGCCGCTGCCCACCTACCCGTTCCAGCGGCAGCGGTACTGGCCGGAGAGCGCGGTCGGCGCCGGAGAGCCCGGCAGCCTCGGCCTGGACACCGCCGACCATCCCCTCCTCGGCGCCGCCCTCACCCTCGCGACCGGCGACGGCCACCTGCTCACCGGACGCGTCTCCGCCCGGACGTCCCCGTGGCTGGCCGACGACCCGGTGCTGCCGGGCGGCGTGTTCGTCGAGCTGGCCCTGCACGCCGCCCGCCAGACCGGCGCCGACCGGGTCGCCGAACTGGAGTTGCGGGAGCCGCTCGACCTGTCCGGCGACGGCGGCGCCGTCCAGCTTCAGGTCGCCGTCGCCGCCCCCGACGACACCGGCCACCGCGCCCTGACCGTCCACTCCCGGCCCGTCGCGGCGCAGGGCGACGACGGGGCCTGGATCTGCCACGCCACCGGGACGCTCGGCGACCTCGGTGAAGCCCCGCCCGTGGATTCGCGGGACGGCGGCGGGCGGGACGCCGACGTGGCGCTGCCCGAGGAACTGCACCCGCAGGCCGCCCGCTTCGGCGTCCACCCGGCGCTCCTGGAGGCGGCGCACCGTGCCGTCGCCGACGCGGACGAACGGCCGTTCTCGTGGTCGGGGATCACCCTCCACGCCACCGGTGCGACCAGCCTGCGCGTGCACCGGTCACCGTCCGGCGCGCTCTCCCTCACCGACCCGTCGGGCACGCTCGTGGCCGCCGTCGAGAGCGCCGCGTTCCGTCCGCTCGCCGCCGCCGAGCGCGACCGCATCCGGCTGCGCGACTCGCTCCTCCAGCTGGAGTGGACGCCGGTCTCCGCCCCGGCCTCGGCACCGGCACGGCCGGTCGGCCCCGCCCACCCCGGCATCGCCGCGTTGCGGTCGGCCATCGCGGAAGGCGCCGACCTCCCGGACACCGTCTTCGTCCACTGCGCCGGCGACGACCCGCACGCGCTCGCCCGCGAAACGCTCGCCCTCCTTCAGGAGTGGCTCGCCGACGACCGGCTGGACGGTTCCCGTCTCGTCCTGCTCACTCGCGGCGCGGTCGACGATCCGGTGGCGGCGGTGGTCTGGGGCCTGGTCCGGGTGGCGCAGAACGAGAACCCGGACGCCTTCGTCCTCATCGACCTGGACGGCACGGACGAGTCCGCTGTCCCGGCGGCGCTGGCCACCGACGAGCCGCAGCTGGCCGTCCGGGACGGGCGTGTCCACGCGCCGCGGCTGGTCCGTGCGCAGCCCCCGGCCGACGACCGGCCCTCTGGCCTGGACGCCGACGGCACGGTCCTGGTCACCGGCGGCACCGGCACCCTCGGCGCCCTCGCCGCCCGCCACCTCGTCACCCGGCACGGCGTCCGGAAGCTGCTGCTCGTCAGCCGCCGAGGCCCGGACGCCCCCGGCGCGAACGAACTCGCCACCGAACTCACCGAGCTGGGCGCCGACGTCACCGTCACCGCCTGCGACACCAGCGACCGCGCCGCCCTTGCCCGCCTCCTGGACGGCGTGCCGGACCTGACCGCCGTCATCCACACCGCCGGCGTCATCGACGACGCCACCGTTCCGAACCTCACGCCCGACCGCCTGGACGCGGTGATGCGTCCGAAGGTCGATGCGGCCTGGCACTTGCACGAGCTCACCCGAGACCGCGACCTGTCGGCCTTCGTCCTCTACTCCTCCGCCGCAGGAACCCTCGGCAACCCAGGACAAGCCAACTACGCCGCCGCCAACACCTACCTCGACGCCCTCGCCCACCACCGCCACGCACAAGGACTCCCCGCCACCTCCCTCGCCTGGGGACTCTGGCAACAGGCCAGCGCCCTCACCCAGCAGATCGACGTCGACCGCAGCCCGCTGACCCCCCTCAGCACCCACCAGGCCCTCGCCCTCCTCGACATCGCACTCGCCAGCGACCGGCCCACCCTCATCCCCGCGCAGCTCAACACCGCCGCGCTGCGTGCGCGGACGGCCGACGGCGAGGTGCCGCCGCTGCTCCGGGGACTGTTCCGCGCGCCTCTCCGGCGGCTGGACGCGGGCGGCGGGCAGCTGACGGAACGGCTCCGGGGACTGGCGGAGGACGAGCAGCAGAGCATGCTGCTGGAGTTCGTGCGGACGCAGGTCGCCTCCGTCCTCCGGCACGACGGCCTCGGCTCCGTCCCGCCGGACCGGCCCTTCCAGGACCTCGGCTTCGACTCGCTCACCGCCGTCGAGCTGCGCAACCGGCTCAACGCCGCCACGGGGCTGCGGCTGCCCGCCACGCTCGCCTTCGACTACCCGACGCCCGCCCTGCTGGCGCCGTATCTGCGGGCGCGGCTGCTCGGCGAGGCGGACGCGGCCGCGGCGGCGCCCGTCACCGCCGCCGAGCCGGACGAGCCGATCGCGATCGTCGGCATGGGCTGCCGGTTCCCCGGCGGGGTGCGGACCCCCGAGGAACTCTGGGAGTTGCTCGCCGAAGGCCGCGACGCCGTCTCCGGACTGCCCACCGACCGGGGCTGGGACGTGTCCGCGCTGTACGACCCGGCCCCCGGGCGGCGCGGCAAGACCTACGTCCGCGAGGGCGGGTTCCTCTACGACGCGGGCGACTTCGACGCCGAGTTCTTCGGGATCAGCCCCCGCGAGGCCCTCGCCACCGACCCGCAGCACCGGCTGCTGCTGGAGACCGCCTGGGAGGCCGTCGAGCGCGCCGGGATCGACCCGGGGATCCTGCGCGGCAGCCGCACCGGCGTGTTCGCCGGCGTCATCGCGCAGCACTACGCGGTCGGCGCGAACCTGCCGGAGAGCACCGACGGGTACCTGGTCACCGGGACGACGACCAGCGTCGCCTCCGGCCGCATCGCCTACACCCTGGGGTTCGAGGGGCCCGCCCTCACGATCGACACGGCGTGCTCGTCCTCGCTCGTCGCCCTGCATCTGGCCTGCCAGGCGCTGCGCAAGGGCGAATGCGACATGGCCCTGGCGGGCGGCGCCACCGTCCTGTCGGTGCCGATGGTCTTCACCGAGTTCAGCCGGCAGCGCGGCCTCGCCCCCGACGGCCGCTGCAAGCCGTTCGCCGCCGCCGCCGACGGCACCGGATGGGGCGAAGGCGTCGGCCTGGTCGTGCTCGAACGCCTCTCGGAGGCCCGGCGCAAGGGCCACCACATCCTCGCGGTCGTCCGGGGCAGCGCCCTCAACCAGGACGGCGCCAGCAACGGGCTCACCGCACCGAACGGGCCGTCACAGCAGCGCGTCATCCGGGCTGCGCTGGCTGATGCGCGCCTCACCCCTGACGAGATCGATGCCGTCGAAGCCCACGGTACGGGCACCACACTCGGTGACCCGATCGAGGCGCAAGCGCTCCTGGCCACCTACGGGCAGAACCGGCCGGACGGCCAGCCCCTGCGGCTCGGGTCCATCAAGTCGAACATCGGGCATACGCAGGCCGCCGCAGGTATCGCCGGAATCATCAAGATGGTCATGGCGATGCAGGAGGGCGTCCTGCCCAAGACCCTGCACGTGGACGAGCCGTCCCCGCACGTCGACTGGGAATCCGGTGCGGTCTCCCTCCTCACCGAGACCACCGCCTGGCCCGACACCGGACGCCCCCGCCGGGCCGGGGTGTCGTCGTTCGGGATCAGCGGCACCAACGCCCACATCATCCTCGAATCCCCGCCGACCGCCGAAGAAGGCGACTCCTCGGAGGAGATCGGCGACGGGGAGGACGGCGACGCTTCAGAGGCGAGAATCGTGCCGTGGCCCATTTCGGCGAAGTCCGAGAAGGCGCTGCGCGATCAGGCGGCGCGGCTCGCGGAATTCGCCGCCGCCGACCCCGAACTCGTTCCCGCCGAGGTAAGTCATTCACTCACGTCGAAGCGAGCGGTATTCGACCATCGCGCCGTAGTCATCGGCTCCACGCGAAAAGACTTCTTGGACGGCCTGCGCGCATTCGCCGAAGGCGAACCCGCGGAGAACGTCGTCTCCGGAGAATTCTTCGGCGACGATCCGAAGATCGTGTTCATCTTTCCGGGGCAGGGATCGCAATGGCCCGGCATGGCCGTCGACCTCCTCGATGCCGAGCCCGCGTTCGCCGAGCACATGGACGCCTGCAACCAAGCACTGAAACCCCACACCGGAACCGACCTCATCCACACCCTCACCACCCTGGACCCCACCCACCAACCACCCCACATCATCCAACCCCTCCTATTCGCCATCACCACCAGCCTCGCCCACCTCTGGAAAACACACGGCATCCACCCCCACGCCGTCATCGGACACTCCCAAGGCGAAATCGCCGCCGCCTACACCGCCGGAGCCCTCACCCTCACCGACGCCGCCACCATCATCACCACCCGCGCCCACGCCCTCACCACCCTCGCCGGCACCGGCGCCATGGCCGCCATCCCCCTCCCCCACCACCACATCCAACAACACCTCACCACCACCAACACCAACGCCACCATCGCCGCCATCAACAGCCCCACCCACACCGTCATCTCCGCCGACCCCCACACCATCGACCAACTCATCACCCACTACACCAACCACAACATCAACGCCCGAAAAATACCCGTCGACTACGCCTCCCACTCACCCCACATCCAACCCCTCAAACACCAACTCCTCACCCAACTCGCCCACATCCAACCCCAACCCGCCACCACCCCCTTCTACTCCACCCTCCACCCCGCACAAACCCCCCACAACACCACCCAACTCAACGCCCAATACTGGTACGACAACCTCCGCCACCCCGTCCACTACGCACAAACCATCCACACCCTCACCACCCAACACCACCACATCTTCATCGAAACAAGCCCCCACCCCATCCTCCAACTCCCCACCCAACAAACCCACCAACACCACAACCACCACCACACCACCACCATCCCCACCCTCACCCGCAACACCCACGCCCCCACCCAATTCCACAAACACCTCGCCCAAACACACACCCACGGCACCACCCCCACCTGGAACCACCAACCCACACACAAAACACCCCCACACAAACTCCCCACCTACCCCTTCCAACACCAGCGCTACTGGTTGATCGGACAGTCGGGAACGGGGGACATGAATGCCGCCGGGCTGAATTCCGGGGGCCATCCGCTGTTGGCCGCTGCCACGGCCCTGCCCGACGGCGGGCACCTGTTCACCGGGCGGCTCTCGCAGAGCGCCCAGCCCTGGCTGGTCGACCATGCCGTCCTCGGGACCGTGCTGCTGCCCGGCACGGCCTTCCTCGAACTCGCCCTGCACGCCGGCGCCCAGGTCGGCGCCGGACGCGTCGAGGAGCTGACGCTGCAAGCGCCGCTGGTGCTGCCCGGTCAGGAGGCCGTCCGGCTCCAGGTCCGGGTGGGCGAGCCGGACGCGTCCGGCGACCGCACCCTCACCGTCCACTCCCGCGCAGCGGACGACGACGCGTCCGGCGACTGGACGCTGCACGCCACCGGCACCCTCACCGAAGCGCCCGCCGACGACCCCGCCGACTTCCCATGGCCGCCCGCCGACGCGGCGGCGGTGGACGTGACCGACCTCTACCCCCGCCTGGCGGTGACCGGCCTCGACTACGGCCCGGTGTTCCAGGGCCTGCGCGCCGCCTGGCGACCGGACGGCGCGACGCTCGCCGAAGTGGCGCTGCCTGCCGAGCAGCACGAGCAGGCCCGCGAGTTCGGCGTCCACCCGGCGCTGCTGGACGCCGCGCTGCACGCCATGGCGATCGACGCCGACCAGGGCGAGGAGGGCGTCCGCCTGCCGTTCGCCTGGCGCGGCGTCACGCTGCACCGCCCCGGCGCGGTCGCCGTGCGGGCCCGGCTCACGGAGGCGGGCCCGGACAGCGTCGCCGTGGCGCTCATGGACGAGGACGGCCTACCGGTCCTCACCGCCGACGCCCTGACCGTCCGCCCGATCAGCCCGGACCGGCTCCGCCCGCCCGGCGGCACGGACGACGCGCTGTTCCAGATCGACTGGACGCCGGTGAAGGAGCAGCCCGACGCCGAGCCCGTCCCCGGCCTGGTGGTCGTCCCGATCGCGACCGGCGACGCGGGCGCGGGAAGCGGCGATCCGGTCGCTGCGGCGCACGCGGCGGCCGGGGAGGTGCTCGCCGTCGTGCAGAACGCGCTGGCGGACGAGACCGCCCGGGTGGCCGTCGTCACCGCGGGCGCGGTCGCGGCGGCGCCCGGCGAGCGGGTGGACGACCTGCCCGCCTCCGTGGTCTGGGGGCTGGTCCGGTCGGCGCAGAGCGAGCACCCCGACCGGTTCTTCCTCGTCGACGTGGACGACCCCGGCCTGAGCCGCGACCGGCTCTCCCGCGCGGTGGCCACCGGCGAGCCTCAGCTGGCGATCCGCGAAGGGCGCCTCTACGCGCCGCGCCTCACCCGTTCCCCGGCCGCAAGCGCCGGCGACCGGCCGTCCGCGTTCGGCGACGGAACCGTCCTGATCACCGGCGGCACCGGCACCCTCGGCACCCTCCTCGCCCGCCACCTCGTCACAACCCACGGCGTCCGCAAGCTGACCCTCATCAGCCGCCAAGGCCGCAACGCGCCCGGCGCCACCCACCTCGCCGCCGAACTCACCGATTTCGGCGCGGAGGTCACCATCGCCGCCTGCGACACCGCCGACCGCGCCGCCCTCGCCGACCTGCTCGGCACCCTCCCCGACCTCACCGCCGTCGTCCACACCGCAGGACACCTCGACGACGCCACACTCCCCACCCTCACACCCGAGCACCTCGACACCGTCCTACGCCCCAAAGTCGACGGCGCCTGGAACCTGCACGAACTCACCAAGGACCGTCCGCTGGCCGCCTTCGTCCTCTACTCGTCCATCGCCGCCACGGTGGGGAGCGCGGGCCAGGCCAACTACGCCGCCGCCAACACCTACCTCGACGCCCTCGCCCACCACCGGCAGGCGCAAGGGCTGCCCGCCCAGTCGCTCGCCTGGGGGCTGTGGGCCGACACCAGCACGATGACCGAGGGCCTGAGCGGGGCCGACCAGACGCGGATGGCGCGCAACGGCATCGTCCCGATGGACGCGGACGCGGCGCTGGAGCTGCTCGACGCCGCCCTCGCGCTCCCCGACCGGCCGCACCTCGTCACCGCGCGGCTGGACCCGAGGGCGCTGCGCGGCATGGCGGCCGGCGGGCTGCTCCCGCCGCTGTTCCGGGGGCTGGTGCGGCTGCCCGCCCGGCGCACCGAGGCCGACGCCGCGTCGCTCGTCCGGCGCCTGGCCGGGCTGCCGGACGACGAGCAGCACGCGCTGCTGCTCGACCTGGTCCGCACCCAGACCGCCGCCGTCCTCAGCCACTCCACGTCCGACACCATCGACCCCGACCGCGCCTTCAAGGACCTCGGGTTCGACTCCCTCACCACCGTCGAACTCCGCAACCGCCTCAACGCCGCCACCGGACTCCGCCTGCCCCCCACCCTCGCCTTCGACCACCCCACCGCCACCGCACTCGCCGCCCACCTGCGGGAACGGCTCGCGCCCGCCGAGCCCGCCGTCCCGCAGGACCCGGTGCTGGCGGCGCTGGACGAGCTGGAACGGGCGCTCGCCGCCGCGCCGGCCGACCGCGCGGGCGGCGCCGACCCCGCGGTGCCGGCCCGGCTCCACGCCCTCGCGGCCAAGTGGGGCGGCACGGAACGGGCCGAGTCCGCCGCGGTCGCGGACCGCATCCAGGCGGCCTCCGCCGACGAGATCTTGGAATTCATCGACCGGGAACTCGGCCGGTCCTGACCGGCCGGGCCGACCACACCACCAGTTCTGGGGCTGATGCCGGATGCCGAGCCAAGAGCGACTCCTCGACTACCTGCGCTGGGTGACCGCCGACCTGCACCGGACCCGCGAGCGGCTGCGGGACGCCGAGGCGGGCCGCCGCGAGCCGGTCGCGATCGTGGCGATGAGCTGCCGCTACCCCGGCGGCGTCCGGTCGCCCGAGCAGCTGTGGCGGCTCGTCGCCGAGGAGACCGACGCGGTCTCGGGCCTGCCCGCCGACCGGGGCTGGGACCTGCCGGCGCTGTACGACCCGGACCCCGACCATCCCGGCACGACGTACGCGCGCGAGGGCGGGTTCCTGTACGACGCCGACCACTTCGACCCCGCGTTCTTCGGCATCAGCCCCCGTGAGGCCCTCGCGATCGACCCGCAGCAGCGGTTGCTGCTGGAGACCGCGTGGGAGGCCGTCGAGCGGGCCGGGATCGACCCGGCGTCGCTGCGCGGCTCCCGGACGGGCGTCTTCGCGGGCGTCATGTACGGGGACTACGCGGCGCGGCTCCTCCACCACGTCCCCGACGGGTTCGAGGGCCTGCTCGGCAACGGCAGCGCGGGCAGCGTCGCGTCCGGCCGGGTGGCCTACACGTTCGGGTTCGAGGGCCCGGCCGTCACGGTCGACACGGCCTGCTCGTCCTCGCTGGTCGCCCTGCATCTCGCCGCGCAGGCGCTCCAGAACGGCGAATGCGACCTCGCGCTCGCGGGCGGCGTCACCGTCATGGCCACCCCCACGGTCTTCATCGAGTTCAGCCGGCAGCGCGGGCTGTCGCCGGACGGCCGCTGCAAGTCCTTCTCCGCCGCCGCCGACGGCGCGGGCTGGTCCGAAGGCGCGGGGATCGTCGTGCTTCAGCGGCTCTCGGACGCCCGGGCGGGCGGCCATCCGATCCTCGCGGTGATCCGCGGCAGCGCCGTCAACCAGGACGGCGCCAGCAACGGGCTGACCGCACCGAACGGGCCGTCCCAGGAGCGGCTGATCCGGGCGGCGCTCGCCGACGCCGGGCTGGGGCCCGCCGACGTGGACGCCGTCGAAGCCCACGGCACCGGCACCACGCTCGGCGACCCGATCGAAGCCCAGGCCCTCCTCGCCGCCTACGGGCAGAACCGGCCGGACGACCGGCCCCTGCGGCTCGGGTCCATCAAGTCCAACATCGGGCACACGCAGGCCGCCGCAGGCGTCGCCGGGATCATCAAGATGGTCATGGCCATGCGGGAAGGCGTCCTGCCCAAGACGCTCCACGTGGACGAGCCGTCCCCGCACGTCGACTGGACGGCGGGCGCGGTCTCCCTCCTCACCGAGGCCGCCCCCTGGCCCGACACCGGGCGGCCCCGCCGCGCCGGGGTGTCGTCCTTCGGGATCAGCGGCACGAACGCCCACATCATCCTCGAAGCCCCTCCCAAGGACGAGGAGCGAGCAGGCCAAGCAGAGGACGCCGACGTCAGCGACGCCCCGATGCCGGGCGTGCTCCCCTGGCTCGTCTCGGCCAAGACCGGGCAGGCGCTGCGCGACCAGGCGTCCCGGCTCGCGGCGCAGCTTCCGGACGCTCCCGTCCGGGACGTCGGGCACGCCCTCGCGGCGACGCGCACGCCGTTCGAGCACCGCGCGGTCCTCATTGCCGACCGCGACGACGACTTCCGCGACGGGCTCGGCGCCCTCGGACGCGGTGAACCGCATCCGCTGCTCGTCCAGGGAAGGGCCGTGCCGGGCGGCAAGCTCGCGTTCCTGTTCACCGGACAGGGCAGCCAGCGTCCCGGCATGGGCCGCGAGCTGTACGAGACCGCCCCCGCCTTCGCCCGTGCCTTCGACGCGGCCTGCGAGCACTTCGACGCGCACCTCGACCGTCCGCTCAAGGACGTGGTCTTCGGCGACGGCGACAGCGACTCAGACGACGACGCGCTGCACCGCACCGAGTACACCCAGGCCGCGCTGTTCGCGGTGGAGACCGCCGTGTTCCGGCTGCTGGAGTCGTGGGGCGTCCGCCCCGACTACCTGGCCGGGCATTCGATCGGCGAGCTGGCCGCCGCGCACGCCGCCGGGGTGTTCTCGCTCGCCGACGCCTGCCGCCTGGTCGCGCTGCGCGGCCGCCTCATGGGCTCTGCGCGGGCCGCCGGGGCCATGGTGGCGGTGCGCGCGCCCGCCGACGCCGTCGCGGCGGCCATCGCCGGTCGGGAGGACGAGGTCGCGATCGCCGCGGTGAACGGCCCCGCCGCGACGGTGGTCTCCGGGGACGAGCGCGCGGTGCTGGAGCTGGCCGCGCGGTGGAAGGCCGAAGGCCGCCGCACCCGCAGGCTCCGCGTCGGCCACGCCTTCCACTCCCCGCACATGGACGGGATCCTCGCGGAGTTCCAGAAGGCCGCCGGGGAGATCCCGATGAGCCCGCCCGCGATCCCGGTCGTGTCCAACGTGACCGGCGACATCGCCACCGACGAGCAGCTGTGCTCACCCGCCTACTGGGCCGACCACATCCGGCGGACGGTGCGCTTCGCCGACGGCGTCCGCGCGCTCCACGACCGGCGCGTCACCCGCTACCTGGAGGTCGGGCCGGACGCCGTGCTCACCGCGATGGTCCAGGAGTGCCTGGACGCGCCGCCCGCGGCGCTCGCACCGGTGCTGCGGGCGCGCAGGCCCGAGCCGCGGACCGCGCTCACCGCCCTCGCCCACCTGCACGTGTCCGGGCATCCGGTGGACTGGTCGGCGTGGTTCCCCGGTGAACCGCCCCGCCGCATCGCGCTGCCGACCTACGCCTTCCAGCGGCGGCGGTACCGGCTCGACCCGGCCGCCCCGGCACGGCCCGGCGACGAGCACGGCTTCTGGGACGCGGTCGAGAAGGGCGACCTGGGCGGGCTCGCGGACCGGCTCCAGCTGTCCGGCGGGCAGCGGGGCGCCCTGGAGTCGCTGCTCCCCGCGCTGTCGGCGTTCCGCAGGCGGCGCGACTGGGGCTACCGGATCGGCTGGACCCCGCTGCCCGACGTCCCGGCCCCGGCCCGGACGGCCGCGTGGCTCGCCGTCGTCCCCGAGAACGCGGGCGACGGCGCGGCTGACCCGCTCGTCGCGACGGCGGCCGAAGCACTGGCCGAGCACGGCGCCGAGGTGACCGCCGTGCCGCTGCCCGCCGGAGCCGACGCGGACGAACTGGCCGGACGGCTGCGCCGCGCGGCCGGGACCACCGGGGCCTCCGGGCCGGGGATCCTCTGCCCGCCCGACCTGGACCTCGCGGCGCGGCTCGCGACGGCGCTGGAACCGGCCGGGCTGGGCGGGCCGCTCTGGGTGCTGACGCGCGGCGCGGTCTCCGTCGGCGACGACGACCCGCTCACCGCGCCCGACCAAGCAGCGCTGTGGGGCCTGGGTTCCGTCCTGGCCGCGGAATGGCCGCGCCATTGGGGCGGTCTGGTCGACCTGCCCGCCGAGCCCGGCCCCGCCGCACGGCGGCGGCTGGCCGCAGTGCTGGCGGGCGCGTCCGGCGAAGACCAAGTCGCGATAAGGGACGACCGCGTGTTCGGCCGCAGGCTGCTGCGCACCCGGCTCGGGCACGGCGAAGGCGGCTGGCGTCCCAGCGGCACCGTGCTCGTGACCGGGGGCGGCACCGCGCTCGGCGCGGCGGCGGCGCGCTGGCTGGCCGGGCACGGCGCCGAACGCGTCCTGGTGACCGGCGGGGCCGACCCGGACGGCCCCGGCACGGCCGTGGACTGCGACCCCGCGGACCGCGACGCGCTCGCCGCGCTGCTCGCCGAGCATCCGGTGACCGCCGTCGTGCACGTCGCGGCGGAGGCCGCCGGCCGGGGCATGGACGACCCGGCGGTGCGGGCGGCGGCCAACCTCGACGAACTGGCCGGCGACGTGGACGCGTTCGTGGTCCTCTGCTCCGCCGACGCCGTCCTCGGCGGCCCCGGCCTCGGCGGCACCGCCCCCGGCCAGGCGTTCGCGGAGGCGCTGGCACGGCGCCGCCGCGCCCGGTCCGCGCCCGCCCTCGCCGTCGCGTGGGGGCCCTGGGACGGCCATCCCGCCGCCGACGTGCTGCGCGCCCGCGGGCTGAACCCCGTCGTCCCCGACCAGGCGATGGCCGTGCTGGAGGACGCCGCGTCCGCCGGCGGCACCGTGCTGGTCGCCGACCTCGACTGGCCGCTGCTGCTCCCCGCGCTCACCGCCGAGCGGCCCGCGCCGCTGGTCCGCGACGTCCCGGAGGCGCGGCGCGTCGCCGACGCCACCGCCGTGACGCCCGACGCCGAACTGGCCGGACGGCTGGCCGCGGCGCCGGACGCCGAGCGCCGGGAGATCCTCACCGAGCTGCTGCGCGGGCACGCCGCCGCCGTGCTCGGCCTGCCGTCCGCCGCCGAGATCGAGGCCGACGGCAACCTGCTGGATCTCGGCTTCTCCTCGTTCACCGCGCTGGAGCTGAGCAACCGGCTGAGCGCGGCCGGGCTGAGCCTCCCGCCCGTCCAGGTGTACGACGACCCGACCCCGGCGGCCCTCGCGCGGCGGCTGAGCGCGCAGCTCGGCGCCGCCGGCCCGGTCGCCGCCGAAGAGCACTGACAACGGAAGGAACACCGCCATGAGTCCTGCAGTCGCCGTCGCCGGAGCCGGGCCCGTCGGCCTGATGCTGGCCTGCGAGCTCAGCGTCGCCGGGATGGAGGTGGTCGTGCTGGAGCGGTCCCCCGAGCCGCGGCGGGACGCGCTGGGCATGGCCATCAACGCGACCGTCGTGGAACTGCTCCACCAGCGCGGCCTCATGGACGGGCTGCGCCCCCACGGCCTGTCGTGGCCCGCCGCGCACTTCGCGCACGTCCCGCTGGACCCCGCCCGGCTGACCGGGCGCCGCGAGAACAACTTCATCGTCCCGCAGGCGCGGCTCGAACGCAGGCTGGAGGAGCGCGCGGCCGAACTCGGCATCGAGGTCCGGCGCGGGACGGAGGTCGTCGGCCTGAGCCAGGACAGCACCGGGGTGACCGTCCGGGTGCGGACGTCCGGTGGCGCCGAGGACGAGCCGGTCCGCGCCGCCTACCTCGTCGGCTGCGACGGCGCCGACAGCACCGTCCGGTCGCTCGCCGGGATCGGCTTCCCCGGCGAGGACCTGCCGTTCCACGGCATCACCGGGGACCTGCCCGCCACCGACGCGCTGTCCGCCTGGTTCGGCGCGCACCAGCTCGACCGCGGCATGTTCACCGTCGCGCCGTCCGCCCCCGGCGTGCTCCGCGTCTCCACCGGCGAGTTCGGCGTCGAGCCGGCGGACGCGGCCGCCCCGGCCGGCGTCGCCGAGCTGCGGGACGCCGCCCGGCGGCTCACCGGCCGGGACCTCGACCTCCCCGAACCGCACTGGCTCGCCCGCTGGGGGCACCGCACCCGCCAGGCCGAGCGCTACCGGGACGGGCGGGTGCTGCTCGCCGGGGACGCCGCGCACGTGATCTTCCCGCTCGGCGGGCAGGCGCTCAGCACCGGCATCGAGGACGCCGTCAACCTCGCCTGGAAGCTGGCCGCCGCGCTGCGCGGCGACGCCCCGGCCGGGCTCCTGGACACCTACGAGGCCGAACGCCACCCGGTGGCGGCCCGCGCGCTTCGCACGACGCTGGCGCAGTCGGCGCTCATGCACCCGATGGACCGGATCGCGCCGCTGCGCGAGCTGTTCGCCGAACTCGTCGAGCTGCCCCAGGTCAACGAGTTCCTGGTGGACATGGCGGCGGCCCGCGACGTCCGCTACGCGTTCGGACTGGACCACCCGCTGGTCGGCGGCCGGCTGCCCGACGTGCCGCTCACCACCGCGTCCGGCGGGATCGGCCTCGCCGGGACGCTGCACGCCGCGCGCGGGGTGCTGCTGGTCCTCGGCGACGGTGACGTGCCCGCCGAGGAGGCCGCGGGCTGGGCCGGCCGGGTCGACGTCGTCCGCGCCGCGCCGTCCGCCGAGATCGGCGCGACGGCGCTGCTGCTGCGCCCGGACGGGAGGGTCGCGTGGGCGGCCGGGGACGGCGGCGCGGCCGGGCTCCGCGACGCCCTCGCCGCCTGGTTCGGCGACCCGGTCCCCGCCGGCGCGCAAGGGCGTCTTTAGCCCCGCGTCCGACGATGGGGGCATGACGAACGGTCCCGACGTCCACCTGCTCGGGGTAGGCACGGCGCTCCCCGGCCCGCCGGTCGACAACGCCGCCCTCACCCGCCGGTTCGGCATGCCGCCGGTCTGGGAGCAGTGGATCGACTCCTTCATCGGCATCCGCACCCGTCACTTCGCCCTCGACCTCGACACCGGCGAGATCCGGCACACCCTCGCCGACCTCGGCGAGACGGCGGCGCTGCGGGCGCTGTCGGCGGCGCGGACGCGGCCGTCGCAGATCGACCTGATGGTGCTCGGCACGTCGTCGCCGGACCGGCTGATGCCGGGCACCGTCAACGTCGTCGCCGACCGGCTCGGCATCGACCAGATCCCCACCTACCAGCTGCAGTCCGGGTGCAGCGGCGCCGTCCAGGCGCTGGAGCTGGCCCGGCGGCTGCTCGGCACCGGCGCGTACCGCACCGCGCTGGTGCTGGGCGCCGACACCTGCGCCAAGCACATGGACCTCACCGTGGACGCGGCCGCGCTGCCGCACGCCGAGCAGGTCAACGGCGTGCTGTTCGGCGACGGGGCGGGCGCGGCGGTGCTGTCCACCGAACCCGGCCCCGGCTCGGCCGTGCTGCGCCACACGATGGTCCGGCTGACCGGCCTCAACCGGGAGCCCGGCCAGATCGTGGAGTGGTTCGGGCGCGGCGACCGGGACTCCGGCCGGCAGCCGCTCAGCGAGGACTACAAGGCGATCGAGGAGTCCGTGCCGAAGATGGCCGTGGAGATCCTCGAGGAGATCCTGGAGGAGCTCGGCTGGGCGGAGACCGACGTGGACCGGCTGCTGCCGCCGCAGCTCTCCGGCCGGATGACCGAGCGGATCGCGGCGGCGCTGGACCTGCCCGGCGCGGGCCAGGTGAACTGCGTCGCCGAGACCGGCAACACCGGCAACGCGCTGCCGTTCTTCCAGCTCGAACGGGTCCTGCCGCAGCTCGTGGAGGGCGACCGCGTCGTCGGCGTCGCGGTGGAGTCGAGCAAGTGGATCAAGGCGGGCTTCGCCCTGGAGAAGGCCGGATGACCGGACAAGGCCGGATGGACGGCGCCCCGCCGGCGCACGCGGAGCTGCTGCGCCTGCACCGCGACGGGCAGCTCGCGGACCGCTTCCCGGCGGCCGTCCGGCTGCTGGACGGCCTGTCCGACGAGGAGCTGGCCTCGGCGGGGCGGCTGCTCGCCCGGCTCGACCCGGCCGCGGTGACGCGCGCCCACCCGGGGGTGCGGGCCGTCACCGTCGCGGTCACCGGGCACGGCACGCTCGCCGCGCTCGTCCCGGCGCTGACCGGGCAGCTCGCGCGGCACGGCCTGCTGATGCGCCCCCATGTGACCGAGTACGACGGGCACGTGTTCGCGCTCGGCGACCCGGAGAGCGAGCTGTACGCGGCCGACCCGGACCTGGTGGTGTGCGTGCTGGACGCCGACCTCGTCTTCGGCCGGCTGCCCGTCCCGTGGCGGGTCGAGGACGTCGCCGAGGCCGCCGCCGGGCGGCTCGCCGAACTGCGCCGCCTCGCCGCCCGCTACCAGGAGACCGGCCGGGGGACGCTGGTGTTCAACACCGTCCCGCTGCCGCAGCGGTACCGGGCCCAGCTGGTCGACCACGCCTCCCGGGCCGGGCTCGGCGTGCGCTGGCGCGAGTTCAACATCGGGCTGCTGCGGCTGGCCGAGGAGCACCCGTCCGTCGCCGTCGTGGACCTCGACCCGCTCGTGGCCGAGGGGCATCCCGCCGACGACGTCCGGCTGAGCCTGTACGCGAAGGCGCACCTGTCGGCCGAGCTGCTCGGCAGGTACGCCCGCGAGCTAGGGCACCTGGCCCGGCATCTGGCCGGCCGGACGAAGAAGTGCCTCGCCCTGGACCTCGACGACACCCTGTGGGGCGGCGTCCTCGGCGAGGACGGCCCGGAGGGCCTGGCGGTCTCCGAGGGCTACCGCGGCGAGGCGTTCACCGCCTTCCAGCGGGTGGTCAAGCAGCTCGGGTCGCAGGGCCCGCTCCTCGCGGCGGTCAGCAAGAACGACCCGGAGCCGGTCCGCGCGATGCTCCGCGACCATCCGGGGATGACGCTGCGGGAGGACGACTTCGTCCGCGTCGCGGCGAGCTGGCGGCCCAAGCCCGAGGCGCTCACCGAGCTGGCCGCCGCGCTCAACGTCGGCGCCGACTCCTTCGTCTTCGTGGACGACAGCCCCTACGAGCGCGGGCTCGTCCGGCACTCGCTGCCCGGCACCGCCGTCGTCGACATCGACGGCGAGCCCGCGCTGCACCTGGAGCGGCTGCTGTACGACGGGTGGTTCGACGTCCTGGAGCTGACCGCCGAGGACCGCGCCCGCGCGGCCCGGTACCGCGCGGAGCTCGACCGCAAGGACTTCCTCGACACCTTCGACTCCATCGAGGACTACCTGCGCGAACTCGGGGTGCGGGCGCGGCTGGAGCGGATGCGGGACGAGGACGCCGCCCGCGTCGCGCAGCTGACCCTGCGCACCAACCAGTTCAACCTCACGACCCGGCGGCTGCAGCGGCCCGAGGTGCGGGCATTCGCCGACGACCCGGACGCGCTCGTCCTCACCCTGCGCAGCGGCGACCGGTTCGGCGAGAACGGCCTGGTCGGCGCGCTGTTCCTGCGCCGGGACGGCGACGAGCTGCACATCGACAACTTCCTGCTGAGCTGCCGGGTGTTCGCCCGCGGCCTCGAACAGGCGTGCCTGGCGGCGGTGCTGCGGCACGCGCGCGCGACCGGCGCCCGCGCGGTGCTCGCCGGGTACCGGGAGAGCCCCCGGAACGCCAAGGTCGCCGACCTGTACCCGCGGTACGGCTTCGCGCCCGCCGGGGACGGGCCGTGGCCGCGGACCTTCCGGCACGACCTCGCCGAGATCGTCGGCGTGCCGGGGCATCTGGAGCTGACCGCGGACCTGGAAGCGGACCTGGAGGGGGACCCCCGTTGAACACCATCGACGACTTCATGCTCCTGGTGGAGGAGGAACTCGGCCTGCCGGTCACGGCGGAGGAGGCCGGGCGGCACTTCGACGAGCTGGCCGGGTGGGACTCGCTGCACATGCTGGCGCTGCTCGCCGCCGTGGAGCGGCGGACCGGGCGGCGGGTGCCGCTGCCCGAGATGCTGGAGGCCACCAGCCTGCGGGACGTGTACGCGCTGGCGGTCGGCACATGACCACCGCGCCCGTGGCCCGCGAGCGGCGGCACACCCTGCACTTCCTGCGCGCCGTCCGCCCGGCCGCGCCGGTGTACCTCGACACCGAGGTGGACATGGGCGGCGTGCTGCGGCACCGCGAGACCGCCCGCAAGTACTCGCTGGTGGCGTACGTGCTGCGGACGGCGGGCCGCGTCCTGGCGAACCACCCGGAGGCCAACGCCGCGATCGGCGGCGGGCCCTGGCCGCGCGTCGCGCGCTACCCGTCGGTGACCGGGAAGCTGACCCTCGACCGGACGCTGAACGGCAACCGGGTCGTGCTCGCCGCGCTGCTGCCCGACCTCGACACCGCCGGCCTCGACCGGATCCAGGACGAGATCGACCGGTTCCGGGACGCCGACCCCCGCACCGCGCCCGAGTTCGCGGGCGCGCGGCTGCTGCACCGGCTGCCGTGGCCCGCCGGGTCGCTGCTGTACCGCGCGGTGACCGGGCCGCTCGGCCGCCGCCCGGCGGTGTTCGGCACCGTCGCGGTCACCTCGCTGGGGCACCGGCCCGTGGACGCCTTCCACTCCTACGGCGGCACCGCCGTGACGCTGGGCGTCGGGCGGGTGGCGGACCGGCCGGTGGTCCGGGACGGGGCGGTCGCCGTCGCCCCGGTGATGCGGCTGAGCCTCACCTTCGACCACCGGGTGGTCGACGGCGCGGAGGCCGCCGACGTGCTCGCCGAGATCAAGGACGGACTGGAGGCGGTGGCCCCATGAACGACGTCGCGGAACTGAAGCGGTTCGCGGTCGTCCACGCGCGCAGCGGGAACCTCCCGGGCTACCGGGAGGTGCTGGCGCGCATCGAGACCGACGACGGGGACGCCCCCGGCTCCTGGGTCGGCGAATGGTCGGCGGCGGCCGAGCGGCTGGGCGCCGAAGGGCGCGCGATGGACGCGTGCCGCGCCTACGCCATGGCCCGCTTCCCCTACGTGGACGGGCCCGCCCGGCAGCGGGCGCTGGAACGTTGCACCGCCGCGTTCGAGCAGGCCAGGCCCGCCGGGGTGGAGCGGCTGGACGTCGAGACCGTCGGCGGCCTGGTGCGCTGCTGGACCGCCGGGCTGTCCGCCGACCGGCCGCGTCCCGTGCTGCTCATCATGGGCGGGATCGTCACCGTGAAGGAGCAGTGGGCGCCCGTGCTCGCCCGCGTCGGGCGGCTCGGCATGGCGGGCATCGTCACCGAGATGCCCGGCACCGGCGAGAACACGCTGCGGTACGACGCCAAGAGCCCGCGGATGCTGTCCGCGGTGCTGGACGCGGTGGCCGGCCGCGCCGACGCGTCCCGCGCCTACGCGATGACGCTGAGCTTCAGCGGGCACATGGCGCTGCGCGCGGCGCTGGACGACTCGCGGATCAGGGGCGTCATCACGACGGGCGCGCCGGTGCGGGAGTTCTTCACCGACACGGCCTGGCGGCCCCGCGTCCCGCGCATCACGATGGACACTCTCGCCCACATGGCGGGCGTGCCGACCGACGAACTCGGCGGCGAACTGGCCGCGTTCGCGCTGAGCGACGCGGAGCTCGCCGAGCTGGCCGTCCCCGTCCGGTACGTGGCCAGCTCCCGGGACGAGATCATCCCGCCCGCCGAGGCGGCGCGGCTGCCCTCCCGCGTCCGCGACCTGCGCATGCTCGTGCACGACGACGTGCACGGCTCGCCCGCGCACACCGTCGAGACCCAGCTGTGGTGCCTGCGTGAGCTGGTCCGGATGAGCGGGGCCGGGCTCCCGCAGCGGGCCGTGTTCGACCTGCTGTGGCGGGCCGCCCGGCTGCGCGGCGCGCTCCCCGGCAACTGACCCCGAACGCGAGCGGTTCTCGGACACGAAGGAGGGCGGCCCCACGGCGGGGCCGCCCTCCTTCGTGTTCCCGTTCAGTCTTCGATGAGCGTGAGCGCGCGTCCGGGGCACCACTTGACGGCGTACCGCACCTCGTCGGCCAGGTCGTCCCCCGGCCGCTCGTTCAGCAGCAGGACGCGGCCGTCCTCGTCGCTCTGGTCGAACACGGTGTCCTCGGTGAGCACGCACATGCCCGACCCGATGCACTTGTCCCGGTCGATGTCGATCCTCATGACGGCCCCTCCGCTACCAGGCGACCGGCAGCTCGTGGACGCCGTAGATGCTGGCGTCGTCCTTGAACTCCAGCTCCTCCAGCGGCTTCGCGAGGCGCAGGTCCGGGATGCGGGCGAACAGCGTGTCGAACACGATCTCCAGCTCCAGCCGCACCAGGTTCTGGCCGAGGCACTGGTGGATGCCGAAGCCGAACGCGACGTGGTGCCGGGCGCCGCGCTCCAGCGAGAGCTCGGCCGGGTCCGGGAACACCTCCGGGTCGCGGTTGGCGCCGCTGAGCAGCGCCACCACGCCGTCGCCGGCGCGGATGACCTGGCCCGCGATCTCGATGTCGGCGGTGGCGACCCGCGACCCGCTGGCGATGTCGGCGATGCTCCAGTACCGCAGCAGCTCCTCCACGGCCCGGGGCGTCACGCCCGGGTCGCGCTTGAGCAGCGCGAGCTGGTCGGGGTGCTGGAGCAGGGCGAGCGTGCCCAGCGAGATCATGCTCGCGCTGGTCTCGTGCCCGGCCATCAGCATCAGCATGGCCAGGCCGAGCATGTGCTCGTGGTCGTAGGCGTCCTGGTCGCGGTACTTCACCACCAGCCGGCCGATCAGGTCGTCGCCCGGGTCCCGCTCCTTGGACGTGACCAGCTCGTCCATGTACCCCATGAGTTCGAGGAACGCGGCGATGCGCTGCTCGGTGGTGAACGTGCGGTCCAGGATGACGTGGGTCTTGCCCTCGAAGAAGTCGTGGTCCTCGTAGGGGACGCCGAGCAGCCCGCAGATCATCAGGGACGGCACCGGCAGCGACAGCGCCTGGACGAGGTCCACCGGCGGGCCCTGCGCCAGCATCCGGTCGATCCGCTCGTCCACGATCCGCTGCACGACCGGCCGCATCGAGCGGAACCGGCGGACCGTGAACTCGTTGATCATCATGCGCCGGTGCAGGGTGTGCCGCGGCGGGTCCAGCCCGATCAGCGAGTTGTTGATCTTCCCGAGCAGGGCCAGCGCCTGCGGGTTCATCTCGACCAGGTGCGGGTAGCCGTCGGTGAGCCGGTCCACGCTGACCCGCGGGTCGTTGAGGATCCGCCGGACGTGCTCGTGCCCCTGGACGAGCCAGGCGGTCCGCCCGGTGGGCAGCGTGATCTTCTTGACCGGCTCCCGCGCCCGGTACTCGGCGTACCGGTCGGGCGGGTCCATCGGGCAGCCCCGCGCCTCGGGGAAGGCGGGCGGCTCGGCCGGGGCCGGGGGCTCGGAGACGAGGCTCTCAGTCATGATCTCCCACTTCGTCGGGGCGCGGCGGGCCGGGTCAGACCGCGGCCGCGTACAGTTCCAGCTGGTCGTCGGCGGTGAGGATGGCGCGCTGCAGGTCCTGCAGGGCGCGGCACGGCTCCAGCCCCAGCTCCTCGTTCAGCGTCCGCCGGGCGACCTGGAAGACCTTGAGGGCCTCGGCCTGGCACTCCGAGCGGTAGAGCGCGAGCATGAGCTGCCGGTAGAACGCCTCCCGCAGCGGGTGCTCGGTGATCAGCGAGTAGAGCCGGCCGACGAGCTCCCGGTGCCGCCCGAGTTCGAGCTGGGCGTCGTTCAGCATCTCCAGGCACTCCATGCGGGCGTCGCTCATCCACGTCACGAAGCCGTCCACGATGGGGCCGCTGAGCAGCCCGCCGAGGACCGGTCCACGCCACAGCCCGAGCGCCTGCTCGAAGCACTCCGCCGCCTGCGGGTGCCGCCGGTCGCGGGCGTGCGAGCGGCCCTGGTTCATCAGCCGCAGGAACGCGTGGAAGTCGAGCTCGTCGGAGCCGACGCGCAGCACGTACCCCGGCGGATGGGTCACCACCGGGCTCCCCTCGCGGTCCGGGCGGTGCAGGAACTTGCGGATCTGGGAGATGTAGACGTGCAGGCCCGCGGTCGCCCGGCGCGGCGGCCGGTCCCCCCAGATCTCGCCGATCAGCTGGTCCAGCCCGACGATCTGGTCGGACCGGATGAGCAGGGCGGCCAGCACCGCCTCGATCTTGCGGGCGCTGATCGCGGACACGGCGCCGTCGGCGTCCACGACGCGCAGCGGGCCGAGCAGTTCGTACCTCATGAAGCGTTCTCCTCCACAGACCGGGTCGGCCGCCCGTCCGGCAGGGCGGCGCGGACGGCGCCGACGACGGCGGCGCGCTGGGCATCCAGATAGAAGTGGCCGCCGGGGAAGACCCGCAGCTCGAACGGGCCGGTGGTGTGCTCCCGCCAGGCCACCGCCTCCTCGGCGGTGGTCTGCGGGTCGGCGTCCCCGGTCAGCGCGGTGACCGGGCAGCCGAGCGGCGGGACCGGCGACCAGACGTAGGTCTCGATCGCCCGGTAGTCGGCCCGCGTCACCGGCAGGATCGCGGCCAGCAGCTCCCGGTCGCCCAGGAACCGCTCGTCGGTGCCGCCGACCCGGCGCAGCTCGGCGACGAGCCCGGCGTCGTCGCGGGTGTGCACGTCGCCGCCGCGGGGACGGGACGGCGCGCGCCGCCCCGACGCGAACAGCCGCGCCGGCTCCCAGCCCGTCCGGTCCCGCAGCAGCAGCGCCGTCTCGTAGGCGACGACGGCGCCCATGCTGTGGCCGAAGAACGCGACCGGGCCGGTGGAGCCGCCGCCGAGCCACGGCTCCAGCGCCGCGGCGGCGCCGGCGGCGATCCGCCGGACGTCGGTCAGCGGCGGCTCGTGCCGGCGGTCCTGCCGCCCGGGGTACTGCACCGTCAGCACCTCGATCCCGGGCGCCAGGGTTTGCGAGAAGGGGTAGTAGTACGACGCGGACCCGCCCGCGTGCGGAAAGCACACCAGCCGGGCGCCGCTGTCCGAGCACGGGTGGAACCGCCGTATCCAGCGGTCGTCCACGGTCTCGGCTGCAGACATCGGGAGCCCTTTCATCGTGCCCATCGGCCTTTCTCGACCGAGCATAGGAATCGGTCGGCCGCGGCAAATACCCCTAGCTCTCCCCTATTCGGCGGACCGCCCGCCCCTAGCCCTACTCGGCGATTTTTGTACGCATCGTCCAATGGAAGACCGCCGGTTTCGGGTCCGGTCCGGCGGCGGCCTGCTCCACCAGCTCGAAATGCTCGTAGCCGCCGCGCCGCATGATCTTGATCTTGCGGTCGCGGGGCGCGGCCCGGCGGATCCGGGCGTCGGCCGGAATGTCGGCCGGGCCGCCGATCAGCACCACGTCCATGGCGTTCTCCTGCTCGGGCATCTCAGTTTCCTTCCTCGACAAGACGGCGGATCCAGATATCAATGGTGAATGAGCGGGGCCCCGCCAAAAACCCGTAACCCGGCCCCTATCGCGGCGCGGCCCCCCTAGCCGGACCCGTATCCCGGACCCCGATTGGCGCGGCTTTGGCGAGAATTCAGCGCGGCGGTGCGCAATAGGGGATCCGTTCCGCCCGAGAGGAGACCGGCAGGTGTCCCGCGAACGACGACGCACCCGGCCCCGGATGAGGTCCGTGCTCGCCGCCGCCATGCTCGAGATCGGCTACTGCTGCGGCATGGCGATGGGCTACCCGATCCCCTCCCCGCGGCGTCCCGGCGGGCCGCCCGAGCCGTTCGGGCCGCCCGGCTGGCACCCCGAGCGGGCGTGCGGCGACGCCCCGACCGACGTCGAGCGGCTGCTCTGGGACGACCTCGGCCTGCGGTGACGCCCGGCCGGCCCGGCTGACCGGCCCGGCCGGTCAGCGGGCGCGCTTGAACGGCCTGCCGGGGCCGGTCCGGACCTGCCGGATCACCAGGTCGGCCAGGCGCCGGTACCCGGCCGCGTTCGGGTGGAAGCTGCGCAGCTCGGCGGCCATGTCCAGCAGCTTGAACTTCAGCCCGTTGACGTAGGGGCGGGGCGTGCCGAGCTCGTGGCCGGCGAACGCGTCGAAGGCGTCCACGTACTCGACGCTCCCCTTCCGCCCGGCCGCCCGCAGGGCGCGGTCGGCGTCGGCGGCGCTCCGCCGCAGCACGGCGTCCAGCTCGCCGCCGCGCTCGTTCAGCCACCGCTGGTCGTCGCGGCCCATCGTCGCCACGTCGTCCTTCGGGGACGGGGCGAACATCCGCGGGTACCCGACCACCAGCACGCGGGCGGAGGGCGCCCGCGCGGTGACGGCGGACAGCAGCGTCGGGAGGGTCCGGCGCAGCGTGGCGAGCCGGTCGGCGATCTGCCCGCCCTGGTGCCGGCAGCCGCCCATCAGGGGTTCGACCATGCACCGCGTCAGGACCTTGGTGAAGCCCACGTCGTTGCCGCCGACGCTGACCGTCACGAGGCTCGTCCCGGCGCCGACACGGCCGACCTGGGGCGGCCGGCCGTCCTTGCCGTGGAGCAGGTCGGGGACGGTCGCGCCGGAGCAGGCCCACAGCGACGTGCCGCCGGGGAACCGGAAGGACTTCGCCACCGTGTGGTAGAACGCGGCGCTGCTGCGGTGGCACCCGTCGTCGGGCACCGCGTCCGCCTCGGCGATCGCGAGGCCGACCCCCGCCGAGTAGGAGTCGCCCAGCGCGACGTAGGCGCCGGACGTGGCGACGGACTCGGGGGCGACGGTCTTCGTCGAGGGCCTGCCGGCCTCGGGCAGCGTGTCCAGTGCGACGGCCGCCGCCACAACGGCGGCCAGCACCGCCAGCGCCGAGCCGATCGTTCCCGGTCTCCTGCTTGGCACGGGGGATCGCTCCTTCTGGGTGGCCTCCGGTCCGCCGCCTCAAGTCCACCCGCGCGGCCGGGCCCGGGGAAGCCGCCAAGGAGGGGCGCGCGCAGCACCGAAAGTGGGGCCCGGCGGGACTTTCGTCGTACGCGGCGGGTCAGCAGATGCTCGTGCCGCCGTCCACCCGGATCACGGCCCCGGTGAGGAAGGCGGCCTCCGGGCGGGCGGCGTTGACGATCCACCAGGCGATCTCCTCCGGGGTGCCGAGCCGCCCGAGCGGGATGGTGTTGCCGCTCCGCCGCCGCTCGATCTGCTCCTCGGAGAAGCCCGCGTGCAGCAGCACCGGCGTGTCGGTCGGGCCCGGCGCCACCGACGCCACCCTGATCCCCGCGGCGGCGAGCTCGCGCGCCCAGGTGTGGGTGAGGAAGTCCAGCGCGACCTTGGTCGCGCCGTAGACGGAGTTGGCCGGCCAGCCGCGCATCGGCGGATTGGACGTGACGTTGACGACCGCGCCGCCGCGCGGCATGTGCGGGACGGCCCGCTGCGTCAGCATCAGCGGGCCGAGCAGGTTGGTGGCGAGCTGCGCCTCGGCCAGGCCGCGGTCGATCTCGCCGAGCGGCGCGGGCCGGGTGATCGCCGCGTTGTTCACCAGCACGTCGAGGCGGCCGGAGTCGCGCACCGCCGCCGCGACGATCTCGGCGGGCGCGTCCGGCGCGGCGACGTCGGCGGCCAGCACCCGGATCCCCGTCCGGCCCTCGGCGGTCTCCTTCAACCGCGCCTCGGTGCGGCCCACCACCAGGACGTCGGCGCCCTCGGCGGCGAACATCCGGGCGGCGGCCCGGCCGATGCCGGTACCGCCGCCGGTCACCACGACCGTCCGTCCCGCCAGCGCCTCCCCCGGCAGAGCGCGGCTCACGTGCGGACGGCCGCGGGCAGCGAGTCCGCGGAGACGATCGACGGCACCGGGTGCATCACGATGAACTTGCCGCCCTTCTCCAGGAAGGCCCGCTCCTTGCGCAGGATCTCCTCGGCGTAGTTCCAGGCCAGCAGGAGGAAGTGGGTCGGCGGGTGCTCCTCGGCGTACTCCGGCGGACGCACCGGGATGTGGCTGCCGGGCAGCACCTTGCCCTGCTTCAGGTCCGTGGTGTCGATGCAGTACTCCAGGTCGCCGGGGCCGAGCCCGCAGACCGAGAGCAGCGTGTTGCCCTTGGCGGGCGCCCCGTACCCGGCGATCCGGCCGCCGCCGAGCCGCAGCCCCCGCACCAGCGCGGTCAGCGACTCCACGACGCCCTCGGTCCGGGCGGCGAAGGCGCGGTAGGCGGCGTCGTCGTGCAGCCCCTGCCGCTCCTCCAGCGCGATCAGCTCCTTGACCGCGGGACGCGGCTGCCACGGGCCGTCGGCGTGGCCGGCGAACACCAGGATCGAGCCGCCGTGCACCGAGATCCGCTCGATGTCGATCACGCGCAGGCCGTGCCGCTCGAACAGCGTCGCCAGCGTCCCGACCGCGTAGTACGAGAGGTGCTCGTGGTAGATGGTGTCGAACTCGGTGCGCTCCAGCATGTCGAGCGCGTACGGCACCTCGATGGCGAACACGCCCGCCGGCTCCAGCAGCCGCCGCACCCCGGCCGCGATGCCCGCCACGTCGTCGATGTGCGCGAACACGTGCCGCCCGAGGATCAGCCGCGCCTCGCCGTACCGGTCGGCGATGTCCGCGGCGGTGTCCGCGGAGAAGAACTCCGGCAGCGTCTCGACGCCGCGCCCGGCGGCGACCTCGGCGAGGCTGCGCGCCGGGTCCACGCCGAGCGTCCGCATCCCGGCGTCCTGGAAGATCATGAGCTGGTCGCCGGTGTTGCTGCCGACCTCCACCACGAACGCGCCGGCGGGCATCTCCCAGCGCTCCCGGCACAGCTCGGCGACGAACCGCATGTGCCGCCCCATCGTGTCGGACGTGGACGTGACGTAGGAGTAGTCGCGGTACAGCACCTCCGGGTCCACGACGTGCGTCAGCGTCATCAGCCGGCACGACCGGCAGGAGATCACGTCGAGCGGGAACCGCGGCTCGCCGTCGTAGGAGTCCGCCGGGTCGAGGTAGCCGTTGGCCAGGGGCACCGGGCCGAAGGAGACGACCTCCTGCCAGTCGGACCCTCCGCACACCCGGCACTCGGTGACCCGCCGCGCACTGTCGCTCGCACTCATCTCCGGACCTCTCCAGTGTCTTCGGCCGCCGCTTGTTCGGCGTGCCGGAACCGTATGCGGCGCCGGTTTGCTGCCGGCTGCGCGCTCCTAAAGCCGCAGTTCGGCGGGGCGCTTTAAGCGGCCTTCAGTACGGCTCGCCAGGCTCTGCCCCGTCCAGAGCGCCGAACCGGAAACGAGCTCCCCAGGCCCATGGAGATCATCGGGCGCGGCTTTTTCGCGCGGAACCTGCAGCCGATCGCGTCGGCGCACCCCGGAGTGACCGTGCTGGCCGCCGGCGTGGCCCGGACCAGGACGGCGGCGGAGGCGGAGTACCGCCGCGAAGCCCGGCTGGTGCACCGGACCCTGGCGGACTGCGCGCGGCGGGGCCGGACGCTGGTCTTCCTCTCCACCGCCTCGGCGAGCCTCTACGGCGGCGACGGCGTACCGGGGCGGGAGGACGCCGTGCCGCCCGCCCCCGAGCCGTTCGGCCGGCACAAGCTCGGGCTGGAGGACGCGGTGCGGGAGTCGGGCGTGCGGCACCTCGTCCTCCGGATGGCGCACGCCGTCGGGCCGCACCAGACCGGGCAGCTGCTGATCGGGCTGCTCGGCGCGCTCCGCGCGGGCGAGGTCACGGTGTACCGCGGCTCCCGCCGCGACCTCATCGACGTCGCGGACGCCGTGGCGATCATCGACGCGCTGCTGCGCGCGGGCGTCGCCGGGGAGACCGTCAACGTCGCCTCCGGGCACGCCGCCGCCATCGAGGACATCGTCGACCGCCTGGAGCACCACCTGCGGCACCGCGAGGCGGCCGCCCCGGCCCGCCGGCGCTGGGTGGACGCGGCGTCGGTGCAGGCGGTCAGCACCGCCAAGCTGCTGCGGCTGGTCCCCGCCGCGGGACGCATGGGCTTCGGGCCCGACTACCACCGCACCGTCATCGACCGGCACATCGGCACCCTCCTGCGGGCCGCCGCGCCGCCGCCCCCGGGGCCCGCCGAGGGCCTCGCCGCCACCCGTCCCCCGGCTTGAGAGGTCCACCATGCGCGTCCTGTTCGTCCCGCTGGCCGGGGCCACCCACTACTTCCCGCAGGTGGTGCTGGCGTGGGCGTTCCGCGCGGCCGGGCACGACGTGCGGGTGGCCGCCCAGCCGTCCGTCGCCGGGGTGGTGGCGCGGTCGGGGATGGCCGCCGTCGAGGTCGGCGGCTCCTACGACTTCGGCGGCCACGCCACCGACCTGATGGAGGTGGTGCGCCGGCACCTGGGCCGACTTCCGGCGAGCATCGAGGAGGCCCGGCGGGTCGCCGCGACGCTGCCGCCCGAGGTGCTGCGCGAGGTGGACGAGGCCCGGTACCTGCCGCACGTGCGGGCGGCCGAGGCCATGGCCGCCGAACTGCTCGACCTCGCCCGGCACTGGACGCCCGACCTGGTCGTCGCCGACCATGCCGCGCTCACCGCGCCGCTGGTCGCCGAGACCGTCGGGGCGCCGCTCGTCCGCTGCCTGTACGGGCCGTGGACCGGATCGCAGGTCCCCTATCCCGGCCGCAACATGCCGGTGGCGGACTGGCCGGACGTGGTGCGCGCCCTGTTCGACCGGTTCGGGGTCGAGATCCGCGAGGACTACACGGCCCGGACGGTCGACCCGTGCCCGGACAGCATGCAGGTGCCCGGCATCCCGCGCCGCGTCCCGATGCGCTACGTCCCCTACAACGACAGCGGCGTCCTGCCCGGCTGGCTGACCAGGCCGCCCGAGCGGAGGCGGGTGTGCGTCACGCTCGGCACGCTCAGCGAGAAGACGGTCCCGGGCTCGACACAGACCCTCGTCCAGCGCATCCTTTCCGCGCTGGACGGGTTCGACGTGGAGATCCTCATCGCGGTGCGCAGCGGCGCGGGCGGCCGGCTCGGCGACCTGCCGGGCAACGCCCGCGTGGTCACCGACATGCCGCTCGACCTGCTGCTGCCCGGCTGCGCCGCGATCGTCCACCACGGCGGGGCGGGCAACGTGATGACCGCCGCCTGGCACGCGGTCCCGCAGGTCGCCGTGACCCAGGTGCCCGACAACACCTTCGAGGCGGAGCGGATGGCGGGCACCGGGGCGGGCGTCGCGCTGCGCGCGGACCGCGCCGGAGTCGACGACATCGCCGCCGCCGCCGCGTCCGTCCTGGCGGCGGACGGGCACCGCGCCGCCGCGGACCGGCTGCGCGCCGAGATCCGCGCGCTGCCCTCGCCCGCCGAGGTCGTCGCGGCCCTGCGGGAACCGATCTGCTGACCCCACCGGAAGCGAGAGACACCATGCGCGTCCTGTTCACCCCGCTCGCCCCCACCCACTACTTCCACATGGTCCCGCTCGCCTGGGCGTTCCGCGCGGCCGGGCACGAGGTCCGGGTCGCCGTCCAGCCGGCGACCGCGGGCGCCGTCACCGGCTCCGGCATGATCGCGGTCCCGGTCGGCGGCGGGTACGACTTCGCCGCCAACGCGACCGCGTCCCAGCGCCGGATCGAGGAGCGGATCGGCCGGATGCCGCGCGGCATCGACGCCGGGGAGGAGACCGGCCTCTCGCCGGACGACCTCACCTGGGTGAACATCGAGCGGTTCGGCGTGCTCATCGACACCGCGCGGGACGTGGCGGACGACCTGGCCGCGTTCGCCGCCTGGTGGCGGCCCGACCTGGTGGTGTCCGACCCGCTGGCGCTGGCGGCGCCGCTGGCGTCCGAGCCGGTGGGCGCGCCGCTGCTGCACCACCTGTGGGGGTTCGGCGCGCCCGGCGCCGGGGTGCCGCCGGAGATCTGGCCGCCGCACCTGCGGGAGCTGTTCGAGCGGCACGGCGTCGAGCCGCGGGCCCGCTACGCGGCGCACCACGTGGACCCGTTCCCGGGCAGCCTCCAGGCGCCCGAGGTGACCGACCGGATCCCGGTGCGCGCGGTGCCGTACAACGGCGCCGGCACCGTCCCCGAGTGGCTGCGCCGCCCGGCGGACCGGCGGCGGATCGCGGTGACGACGGGCACGGTCGTGACCGGCGTCCGGGACGGCGGCGGCCTGCTCGACCGGGACCTGCTCGACGCGCTCGCCGAGCTGGACGCCGAGGTCGTCGTCACCGTGCGGGAACGGGACCGCGAGCTGCTCGGCGAGCCGCCCGCCGGAGTGCGGGTGGTGGCGCAGCTGCCGCTGCACCTGCTGCTGCCGACCTGCTCCGCGATCCTGCACCACGGCGGCGCCGGCACCGTCCTGGCCTCGCTGTACGCGGGCGTGCCGCAGCTGCTGCATCCCGAGCCGGAGGACTACCCGATGGCGCGCGCGCTCGCCGGCGCGGGCGCGGCGGCGCTGCTGCCGGAGACCTGCACCGCCGCCGACGCCGTGACCGCGCTGTCCGCGCTGCTCGGCTCGGACGGCCCGCGCGCGGCGGCGGACAAGCTGCGAGCGGAGATCCACGAGCAGCCCTCGCCCGCCGAGGTCGCGGCGTCCCTCGACGAGCTCGCCGGCTGACGGGAGGCGACCATGCGCGTCCTGTTCGTCCCCTTCCTGATGGCGAGCCACTACCTGCACCAGGTGCCGCTGGCCTGGGCGCTGCGGGCGGCCGGGCACGAGGTCCGGATCGCCACCGGGCAGCCGCAGGTCGCCGACGCGGTCCTGCGGTCGGGCCTGACCGCCGTCCCGGTGGGCGGCGACTACGACCTGATCACCGAGATGTCCGCCGTGACCCGGGACCAGCCGGTGGAGCGGATGGCGCCCGGCGAGTTCCGCCGGCGCAACCGGGAGGGCCTGGAGCGCTACGCCGGGGCGGTCGCGGAGCTGACCGGCGACCTCGTCGGGTTCGCCCGGCGGTGGCGGCCCGACCTGGTGGTGGCCGACCCGATGGCGACCTTCGCGCCGCTGGTGAGCGAGCCGCTGGGCGTCCCGCTGGTGCGGAACCTGTTCGGGCCCGACCTCACGCGGCGGCTCGGCTTCCCCGGCGGCGGCGCCCCGGTCGACGGCGACGTCCGCGAGGCGTGGCCCGCCCCGCTGGTCCGGCTGTTCGACGCCCACGGCGTCGAGCCGCGCGCCGACTTCGCCGTCCGCACCGTCGACTCCTGCCCCGGCGCGCTGCAGCTCCCCGGCGTGCCGAACCGGCTCCCGATGCGGTACGTGCCCTACAACGGCCCCGGCGAGGAACCCGCGTGGCTGCGCCGCCCCGGCGGGCGCCCCCGGGTGTGCCTGACCTGGGGGACGGTCAACGCGTCGCTGCGCGGCGAGGCCGGCTTCGAGGCGCCGGGCATCCTCGCCGCGCTGGCCGCGCTCGACGTGGAGGTCGTCGCCGCGCTCAGCGCCGCCGACCGGGCGCGGCTCGGCGAGCCGCCGCCCGGCGTGCGGGTGGCCGAGCAGCTCCCGCTGCACCTGCTGCTGCCGACCTGCGACGCGATCTTCCACCACGGCGGCGGCGGGGCCATGCTCACCGCCGCCGCGCTCGGCGTCCCGCAGGTCGTGTCGGCGCAGAGCACCGACCAGGCGCTCAACGCCGAGCAGATCGCCGGCGCGGGCGTCGGCATCGCGCTGCCGCCCCGCGCCGCCGAGCCCGAGGAGGTCAAGGCGGCGATGGCGGCCGTGCTGTTCGAGGACGAGACGCGCGCGCGTGCCGCCGCCCTGCGCGTCGACGTCCGGTCCCAGCCGTCCCCCGCGCAGGTCGCGGCGCGGCTCGAACGGCTGGTGGAGGACCCGCCGGAACGGCCGTACTGAAAGGAGGCAGAACCATGCGGGTGCTGTTCATCCCGTTATCGGTACCGACCCACTACTTCCACCAGGTGCAGACGGCCTGGGCGTTCCGGGCCGCCGGGCACGAGGTGCGGGTGGCGGGCGAGGCGCCCGTCCTCGACGCCGTCGCCCGGTCCGGCATGATCGCCGTCCCGGCGGGCGGCGGCTTCGACTCGGTCGCCGCCAACGCGCGCGGCGTCCGGCTCGGGGCGCTGCCCGCCGCCGAGGCCGCGCGGCGCAACGAGGCGCGGCTCGACGAGTTCGCCAGCGCCGCCGCGGCGCTGGCCGCCGACCTGGTCGCCTTCGCCGAGGCGTGGCGGCCCGACCTGGTGGTGGCCGACCCGCTGGCCTCGATGGCGCCGGTGGTGGCCGGGCGGCTGGACGTCCCGCTGCTGCGCCACCTGTTCGGCCCCGACCTCACCCGGCACCTCGGATACCCCGGGAGCGGCGCGCCGGCCGACGGCGACCCGCGGGCCGGGTGGCCGCCTCGGCTGCTGGAGATCTACGACCGGTACGGGGTGGAGCCGCGCGCGGACTTCGCGCTGCGCCACCTCGACCCCTGCCCCGAATCGGTGCAGGTCCCGGGCATGCCGAACCGGCTGCCGATCCGGTACGTCCCCTACAACGGCCCCGGCGTCGCGCCCGACTGGCTGCGCAACCCCGCCGACCGTCCTCGGGTGTGCGTCACGTGGGGCACCACCACGACGACGCTGCACGGCGAGGACGGCTTCCTGGTGCCGAGCGTCCTGCGCGCCCTGGCCTCCCTCGACGTCGAGGTCGTCGCGGCGCTCAGCGCCGCCGACCGGCGCCTGCTGCGGGACGTCCCGGACGGCGTGCGCGTGGTCGAGCAGGTCCCGCTGCACCTGTTCCTCGGGACCTGCGACGCGATCGTCCACCAGGGCGGCGCGGGCGCGATGCTCACCGCCGCCGCGCTGGGCGTCCCGCAGGCGATCGCCCCGCAGCACCCGGACCAGGTGCTGAACGCCGACAGGCTGGCCGCCACCGGGGCCGGGACCGTCCTGCCCGCGGCCGGCCTGACCGCGGGCCCGGCGGCCGTCGAGAACGTCCGGGCGGCGGTCGCCGCACTGCTGTCCGGCGAGGCCGCGCGGACCGCCGCCGCCGGGCTGCGCGCGGAGATCCGCGCGCAGCCGACCCCGGCCGCTGCCGTCCGCTCCATCGAGGAACTGATCCGGCCGGAGACCGCACGGACGCCGGCGCCGGCATGACGAGGAAAGGGCACACCATGAAGGCACTCGTACTCGCGGGCGGCACCGGGTCCCGGCTCCGCCCGTTCAGCCACAGCACCCCCAAGCAGCTCGTCCCCGTCGCGAACAAGCCCGTGCTGCTGCACGGGCTGGAGTCGCTGCGGGACGCGGGCATCACCGAGATCGGCGTCATCCACAACGCCGGGCACACCGCCATCCCCGCCGCGATCGGCGACGGCGCGTCGCTCGGGGTCCGGGTCACCTACATCCCGCAGGACGAGCCGCGCGGCCTCGCGCACTGCGTGCTGATCGCGCGGGACTTCCTCGGCGACGACGACTTCCTCATGTACCTCGGCGACAACGTGTTCGCCGACGGGCTCGGCGCGCCGGTCGCGCAGTTCCGGGACGAGTCCCCGGACGCGCAGCTCGTCCTGGTGAAGGTCGCCGACCCCACCGAGTACGGCGTGGCGGAGATCGCCGCGGACGGCCGGGTGCTCGGGCTCCAGGAGAAGCCGTCCGAGCCGCGCAGCAACCTCGCGGTGACCGGCGCGTACTTCTTCACCCCGGCCATCCACGAGGCGGTCCGCGCGATCGCGCCGAGCTGGCGCAACGAGCTGGAGATCACCGACGCCGTGCAGTGGCTGGTGGAGCGCGACCTGAACGTGCGCGGGCACGTGTGCTCCGGGTACTGGAAGGACACCGGGAACGTCTCCGACCTGCTCGACTGCAACCGGGCGCTGCTGGAGAAGCTGCGGCCGGGCGTGCGCGGCCGGCTGGACCCGCTCACCCAGATCGGCGCCTCGGTGGTGGTCGAGGCCGGCGCCACCGTGATCGCGTCCCGGATCGACGGCCCGGCGATCATCGGCGGCGGAACCGCGATCGTCAACAGCTACATCGGCCCCTACACCGCCGTCGGGTCCGGCTGCCTGGTCGAGAACGCGGGCGTGGAGGACTCCATCCTGCTCGACCGCTCCTCGGTGCACGGCCTGCGCACGGTGAAGGGCTCGCTGATCGGCCGGGAGGCCGCGGTCAGCCTCGCCCGCCACGAGCTGCGCGTGCACCGGCTTATCGTGGGCGACGACAGCCGACTGGAGGTGCCCGCGTGAGGATCCTCGTCACCGGCGGAGCCGGCTTCATCGGATCGGCCTACGTCCGCGACCTGCTCGGCGGGCGGTACCCGGGCACGGACGGCTGGCGGGTCACCGTCCTGGACAGCCTCACCTACGCGGGCGACCGCCGGAACCTGCCGCCCGACGGCCCCCGGCTGGCCTTCGTGAAGGGCGACATCTGCGACGCGTCCCTGCTCGCGGACCTGCTGCCGGGGCACGACGCGGTCGTGCACTTCGCGGCGGAGTCGCACGTCGACCGCTCCGTGGCCGACGCGGCGCCGTTCGTCATGACCAACGTCGTCGGCACCCAGACGCTGCTGGAGGCGTGCCGCCGCGGCGGCGTCGAGCGGTTCGTGCACGTCTCCACCGACGAGGTGTACGGGTCGATCGAGACCGGGTCGTGGACCGAGGACCACCTCCTCGCCCCGAACTCCCCCTACTCGGCGTCCAAGGCCGCCGGCGACCTGTTCGCGCGGGCCTACTGGCGCACCCACGACCTCGCGGTCTCGGTGACCCGGTGCTGCAACAACTACGGCCCCTACCAGTACACGGAGAAGGTCATCCCGCTGTTCGTCACCACCCTGCTGGACGGCGGGTCGGTGCCGCTCTACGGGGACGGGCACAACGTCCGCGAGTGGCTGCACGTGGCCGACCACTGCCGGGCCGTCCACCTCGTCCTCACCCGGGGGCGGGCGGGGGAGATCTACAACATCGGCGGCGGCACGGAGCTGAGCAACCTGGAGCTGACCGGGCGGCTGCTCGACCTGTGCGGCGCGGGCTGGGACCGGGTGCGCCGGGTCGCCGACCGCAAGGCGCACGACGAGCGCTACTCCCTGGACGACGGCAAGATCCGCACCGAGCTGGGCTTCGCGCCGGAGGTGCCCTTCGCGGACGGGCTGGCCGCCGTCGTGGACTGGTACCGCGACAACCGCTGGTGGTGGGAGCCCGGCGCGGACGGCGCTGCGGGCGCGGCACGGCCGCGGCCCATCGCCCGCCTCACCTGAACGGCGGACCGGGCACGAGCGACAGGCCCCGCCCCCTTGCGAGGGGACGGGGCCTGTCTTGCGGGGTCTCTTTCTTAGCGGGGGCTCAGCGGGCGGCGGTCGCGGGCGCCATCGCCTCGCGGACGGCGGCGATGACGGTGTCCACCGCCGCGTCCGGCAGGTGCGGGCCCATCGGCAGGCTCAGCACCTGCTCCGCCAGCCGCTCGGCGATCGGGAAGGAGCCCGCCGCGTACCCGAGGTCGGCGTACGCCGGCGACAGGTGCGCCGGGACCGGGTAGTGGATGATCGTCTCCACCCCGGCCGCCGCCAGCCGCTCGCGGAGCGCGTCCCGGTGCTCGGTCCGGACCACGAACAGGTGCCACGACGTGCCCGCCCACGGCTCGACGACCGGGAGCGCGAGCCCCGGCACCCCGGCCAGCCCGGCGAGGTAGCGGCGGGCGACCTCGGCGCGGCGGGCGTTCCACGCGTCCAACCGGGCGAGCTTCACCCGCAGCACCGCCGCCTGGATCTCGTCGAGCCGGGAGTTGGTCCCCTTGATCTCGTGGTGGTACTTCACGGCGCTGCCGTAGTTGCGCAGCAGCCGGATCCGGTCGGCCAGCGCGGCGTCGGAGGTGACCACCGCGCCGCCGTCCCCGAGCGCGCCGAGGTTCTTGCCGGGGTAGAAGCTGAACGTGGCGGCGTACGGCCCGGACCCGACCGGTTCGCCGCGGTGGCGGGCGCCGTGGGCCTGCGCGGCGTCCTCCACCACGAGCAGTCCGTGCCGGTCGGCGACCTCCGCGATGGCCCGCATGTCGGCGGGCTGCCCGTACAGGTGCACGGGCAGCACCGCCCTGGTCCGGCGGCTCACCGCCGCCTCGATCCGGGCGGGGTCGAGGTTGCAGGTCCGCTCGTCCGGCTCGACCGGCACCGGGCGCGCGCCCGCCGCCGTCACCGCCAGCAGCGTCGCGATGAACGTGTTGGACGGGACGATCACCTCGTCGCCCGGCCCGACCCCGTGCGCGCGCAGCGCCAGCGTGATCGCGTCGATGCCGGACCCGACGGCGACGCAGTGCGCGGCCCCGCAGTAGGCGGCGAACTCCGCCTCGAACGCGGCCAGTTCCTCACCGAGCAGGTACCAGCCCGAGGACACGACCCGGTGCACCGCCGCGTCGAGTTCGGCGCCGAGCTCGTCGTGGACGGCCCGCAGGTCCAGAAAGGGAACCCTCATCCCAGCCTCTCCGCGTCGCGCAGGAACTCGTCGTACCTGCGGTAGTAGTCCGCCTCGTCGTAGTGCGAGGAGGCGAGGACGAGCCCGACCGCGCCCGGCGAGAAGTTCTCCAGGTTCCGCCAGATCATCGGCCCGATGTAGAGGCCGCGGGTCGGGTCGTCCAGGTGGAAGCGCGTCCGGCGGCGGCCGTCGTCCACGGTGATGTCGAACTCGCCGTGCAGCGCCAGCAGGAGCTGTTCGAGCTCGCGGTGGGCGTGCGCGCCGCGCACCGTGCCGGTCGGCATGCCGTACAGGTAGTAGACGCGCTCGATGGCGAACCCGATGGTCTCGCCGGCCTCGACGGAGGCGAGCCCGCCGCGGTCGTCGACGAAGTCGGGCACCTTGACGATGCGGCACGGCGCGACCCGGCCGACGACGGTCTCACCGGCCCCTGCTTGCTGCATTACCTTGATCCCTTCCGGCGACGGGCGGGCCCCGCGACGGCTAGCGCGAGTCGGCGGCCGCGAGCTCGCACACCAGTGCGGCGATGGTGGCGACGTCCTTGAGGTAGCGCGCCTCGATGAAGCGCGCGGGCAGCGGCGTCCGCAGCCCGTCGCGCAGGTGGTTGAGCAGGACGGCGGTGCGGAGCGAGTCGAGGATCCCCGACTCCAGCAGCGGGGTGTCCGCCGCGATCTCCACGCCGTCCGCGGCGGACCCGAAGTTCTCCCGGACGAAGCCGAGCAGCTCGGCGCGGACCTCTTCCTCGGTCATGCGTCCTCCTCGTCGGGCGCCGGCGGCGCCGGTCAGGTCAGCCACGGCGGGGTGGCGAGGATCTTGATGACGGCGCTGGAGAGCGTGACGCCGGGCGCCATGCCGGCCAGCAGCACGTGGTCGCCGGGCCCGAGCTCGCCGGTCGTCAGCAGGTGGTCGAGGGAGACGAGCTGGTCGCTGGCGCCGAGGTGCCCGACGGTGCGGCCGAACTCCCAGGTGGACATCGACAGCGGCAGCCCGAGCGCGCCCATGCAGCGCTGCTCGACCGTCTCCCGGTCGTTGTTCATGAACGCCACGCGGGCGAGGTCGGCGAGTTCGATGCCCGCCTCGTCGAGGGACCGCTCGACGCTCTCCAGCAGCTTCTGGTGCACGGTCACCCACAGGGACGGGCCGCCCTCCGTCCGGGCCCGCGCCTTGGCGAGCGCCCCGGCGAGGAACGACTCGGTGCGCCGGTGGAAGTCCATGGACTGGCCGGTGGTGGCGCCGGGCGGGAACAGCGGCTCGCCGCTGCGGTGCAGCTCCTCGCCCTCGGGGACGGTGATGGAGTTGACCGACAGCAGCTGCGCGAAGCCCGGCGCGCGGCCGAGGACGAGCGCGCTCGCCGCGTCGCCCATGACGAAGCCGGGACCGGCGTTCCACCGGTTCACCAGCGGGGTGCCGTAGTTGTCGGTGCTGACGACCAGCGCGGTGCGGCGCGCGGGGTCGGCGCTCAGGTAGGCGGCGCCCAGCTCCAGCGCGCTGAACACCCCGTTGCACCCGTGCCGGGTCTCGACGGCGAGGGCACCGCCGCCGACGAGGTGCCGCTGCAGGTAGTACTGCGGCTGCCAGCCGTCCGGCCCCTGGTGCCAGGTGTCGGTGTAGAGCAGCAGGTCCACCTCGCCGGGGCGCTGGCCGCAGCGCTCGAACGCCGTCCGCGCCGCGCGTAGCGCCATCTCGGGGGCCGGGACCTCCCCGGCCACGGCGACGCCGGTGAAGCCGTGCGCCTCCGCCCCCTCCTCCGGGTGCAGGCCCTGGGCGACGGCCCATTTGATGTCGACGGTCTCCGGCAGGTAGACGCCGACGCTCCTGACGTACGCGTCCTGGGTGCGCATGACCTCGGTTCCTCGCTTCCGGTTGCGTCGGGCCCGTGTCAGGCGCCGACCATCGGCTCGGCCTCGCCGGAGAGCAGCCCGGCCAGATGTTCGGCGATCGCGGTGACGGTGGGCCGGTGCCACAGCAGCGTGGCGGGCAGACCGTGCCCGAACCGCTTCTCCAGCCGCCGCCGGATCACCAGCGTCATCACCGAGTCCAGGCCCTGCTCGGCCAGGGAGCGGCGGGGGTCCAGGTGCTCGGCGGACAGCCGCATCTCGGTCGCGATCTGGGCGCCGACGACCTCCAGCAGGCGCGCGCGCAGCTCGTCCGGCGGCAGGCCGGCCAGGCCGTCGGTGTCGGACGTCCCGCCCGGCGCGGCGGCCCGGTCCCGGGCGGCGGCGTCCGCCGCGGCGGCGACCTCGGCGAGCAGCGGCGGGCGCCGCGTGCCCGGTTCGGCCGGGGCGACGCCGAGCACCGCGTAGTACGCGCCGCCGTGCGCGGCGGCCAGGTCCCAGGCGGCGAACGCCTCCGGCGCGGTGACGTCGGTGACGCCGCGGGCCTGCAACTCCATGTCCACGACCTCGTTGACGGCCATGCCCTTGCCGCGCCAGGACGTCCAGCCGAGGCTCACGGTGTCGCGGCCCCCGGCGGCGCGGCGGTGCGCGGCGAACGCGTCGAGGAAGGCGTTGGCGGCGGCGTAGCCGGCCTGGCCGGGCAGGCCGAGCAGGTGGCCGCAGGACGAGAACAGCGCCAGGAAGTCCAGGCTGCCGGGCGGGAACAGCCGGTGCAGCGTCCAGGCCCCGTCGACCTTGGGACGCAGCACGGTGCGCAGCGACGCCTCGTCCACGCCGGGGATCATCCGGTTGTCGAGGGCGCCGGCGGCGTGCACGACGCCGCGGATCGGCGGGAGGCCGAGCACGTCGGGGTCGAGCGCCCGCGCGGCCCCGGCGGGGTCGGCGATGTCCAGCGCCACGGTGGCAACGGTGACGCCGAGGCCCTCCAGCGCCCGGACGCCCTCGATCCGGCGGCGGGTCTCGGCGTCGGCGGGGGCGTCCCAGTCCGAGCGGGCCGGGAGGGGGCGGCGGCCGGCCAGCACGATGCGGCGCGCGCCGCGCTCGGCCAGCCACCGGGCGACCTCCAGGCCGAGGACGCCGAGGCCGCCGGTGACGAGGTAGGTGCCGTCGGGGTGGCAGCGCACCGGTTCGCCCTCCGGGGGCGCGTCGTCGGGGCGGGCGAGGCGCGCGACGGTGGTCTCGTCCTGGCGCAGCGCGATGACGTCGTCCCCGGGCGCGGCCCGCAGGACGGCCAGCAGCGCGGCGGCGTCGGGCACCGATCCGTCCGCCGGGAGGTCGATCGTGCCGCCCCACAGCTCGGGGTGCTCGCCGGAGACGATCCGGCCGAGGCCCCACAGCGGCGCGTGGCCGAGGGCGTCCTCCGCCCGGCTCTCCCTGACGCCCGCCGTCAGGCACCACAGGCGCGGCGCGGCGGCGGGATCGAGCGCGGACAGCCGCTGGACGGCCTGCGTCAGCAGCCATGCCGCGTCGAGGGCGGCCTCGGTGACGGGCCGTCCCGATGTCGCGGGCGGCGGGACGAGCAGGACGTCCGTGGACGGCCCGGCCTCGGTGGCGAACCTCGCGAGCGCCTCCGGGCCGGACACTGCCGTGCAGGTCGCCCCGGCCGCGTGAAGGGTGTCGCGCAGAGCGTCCACAGCCTGTGGATCCGGGCCCACGATGACGACGTCCCGCTCGGCGCCGTCGCCGGACGGGGTGAACGGCCGCCAGGCCAGCTCGTGCACCAGCCGTGCCGGATGCGCGGCGGCCGTGCCGGGGTCGCGGTCCATCGTCGCGTAGCGAAGACCGGCGAGCCGGGCCAGGACCCGGCCGTCCGGGTCGGCGATCAGCACGTCCACGGAGTCGTCCCGGGACGGGTCCACGACGACCTCGACGACCGCGTCCTCCGGCGGCTCGCTCGCGAGGTGCACCTCTCCGACGTGGGCGACCATGCGGAGCACGGCCTCCCCCGGGTAGGCGGCGGGCGCGATCGACAGCGCCGCGTCCAGCAGCGGCCCCCAGGTCGCGGCGCCGCGCGCCGGATGCCCGGCCGTGACGACCGCGCGCAGCCGCCCCTCGCCCCGGTACAGCTCACGGACGGTCCAGTCGAACGCCATCGTCGGGACGCCCACCGACGCCAGGCGCCGCTGGACGAACCCGGTGTCCACCGCCTCGCCGGGGGCCGCGGTGTCGGCGAGCGCCGGCGGCAGCGGGTCGGCGGGGCCGGACGCCACGGCGGCGGTGCAGTGGGTTAGCCACGACCGATCCGCCGAGTCGTCGGCCGTCGCGCGGGAGGCCAGGCGGGCGGCGCCGTCCTCCAGCAGCACCTGAACCTCGCGGCGGTCGGTGGTCAGCGGCAGCCGGAGCGCCACGTCGGCCAGCGTGGGCGGCGGGCCGTCCCGGTCGGCCGCGGCGCCGAGGAAGGTGTTGATCAGCACCGCCGCGGGCACGATCTCGACCCCGTTGATGGTGTGGCTGCCCGGGTAGGGGCGGCAGTCGTCGTCCAGGACGGTCCGCCACAGCCGCAGCGCCCGGCCGGCGACCGGGACCGGCGACCCGAGCAGCGCGTGCGCGTCCACGTCGTGGCCGAGCCCCTCGCCCGCGCCGCCGGACGGCGCGTCCCGCCAGTGCCGCCGCCGCTGCCAGGCGACGCCGGGCGGGGTGACCAGGTCGCCGCCGGGCGCCAGCGTCCGCCAGTCCAGCGGCAGCCCGTGGCAGTGCAGCGCGGCGGCCGCGTCGAGCAGCTGCGCGGGCTCGGACCGGTCGCGGCGCAGCGTCGAGCCGACGAACGCGTCACCGAGCCCCAGCTCGCCGAGGGTCTCCCCGATCGAGTGGGCCACCACCGGGTGCGCGGAGACCTCCAGGAACGCGCGGTAGCCGTCCTCGGCGGCGGCCTCGACGGCCGCCGCGAGCCGCACCGGGTTGCGCAGGTTCGCCGCCCAGTAGGAGCCGTCCGGGGCGGGCATCGCCCGCGGGTCGGGCAGGGCGGTCGAGTACATCGGGACGGCGGGCGGGACCGGCGCCAGGCCGGCCCCGGCGGCGGCCAGCTCGTCCAGCAGCGGGTCCATGTGCGGGCTGTGGAAGGCGACGTCGGAGGAGACGCGGCGCACCTGGACGCCCTCGTCCCGCCACCGCTCCACCAGCTCCTCGACGGCGGCGGCGTCCCCCGCGACAACGGTGGACAGCGGCGACGACTGGATCGCGGCCACCAGGTCGGCGCGGTCGCCGAACCGCTCCTCGACCTCGGCGAACGGCAGCGCCGCCATGGCCATCGCGCCCCGGCCCGCGACACGGCCCAGCAGCCGCGACCGGCGGCAGATCAGCCGCGCGCCCGCCTCCCGGGTCAGCGCGCCCGCGGTGACGGCGGCGGCGATCTCCCCGACCGAGTGGCCGATCACCGCGGCCGGGGCCGCGCCCCGGGACCGCCACACGGCGGCCAGCCCGAGCTGCACCGCGAAGATCATCGTCTGGATCCGGGCGACGTCGGTCAGTGGATCGGCCAGCAGCACCTCGCGCGGCGAGAAGCCGATCTCCTCCCGGAAGACCGGCTCCAGCGCGTCGATCACCTCGGCGAACACCGGTTCGGCGGCCAGCAGCCCGCGGCCCATGCCGGCCCACTGGGAACCGTGCCCGGAGAAGACCCACACCAGGCCGGCCCCGGCCTCCGCCGGGACGGTGCCGGTGGTCACGCCGGGGCCTTCGGCGCCGTCCGCCAGCAGCCGGAGCCCGGCGACCAGCACGTCCCGGTCCGCGGCGACGACCCCGGCCCGGTGCGGCAAATGCGAGCGGCGCAGCGCCAGCGTGTGCCCGACGGACGCGAGCGGCGCGCCCTCCCCGGGCCCCGCCAGCCAGTCGGCCAGCTCGCCCGCGTGCTGCCGGAGCGCGGCGCCGGACGCGGCCGACACCGGGTAGAGCCGCGGCTCCCCGTCCCCGTCGGCGGGACGCGGCGCGTCCGGCCGCGCCGGGGCCTCCTCCAGCAGGACGTGCGCGATCGTCCCGCCGTATCCGAAGCCGGACACCCCGACCCGCCGCGGGGTCTCGCCGCGCGGCCACGGCGTGGGTTCGGTGACCACCTTCAGCCCGCCCCCGGCCCAGTCGATCGCGGGGTTCCCGGTGGTGAAGTTCAGGCTCGGCGGGATCTCCTCGTTGGCGAGGACGAGCACCGCCTTGATGACGGACGCGACGCCCGCGCCCGCTTCGAGGTGCCCGATGTTGGCCTTCACCGACCCGATCAGGCAGGGCTCGCCCGCCGGGCGGCCCGCCCCGTAGACGGCGCTGAGCGCGGACGCCTCCAGCGGGTCGCCGAGCCGCGTCCCGGTGCCGTGCGCCTCGACGTAGCCGACCGTCGCCGGGTCCACCCCGGCGCTGCGGCAGGCCCGGTCGAGCACGTGCCGCTGCGCCGCGCCGCTGGGCGCCATGATCCCGTTGGTGCGGCCGTCCTGGTTCACGGCGCCGCCGCGCACGACCGCGAGCACCCGGTCGCCGTCCCGCTCGGCGTCGGCGAGCCGCTTGAGCACCAGCACGCCGCAGCCCTCGCCGCGCCCGTAGCCGTCGGCGGACGCGTCGAACGACTTGCAGCGGCCGTCGGCGGCCATCGCGCCCGCCGCGTCCAGGGTCAGCGTCAGCCCCGGCGACACGATCACGTTGACGCCCGCCGCGAGCGCGAGCGGGCTCTCCCCCGTCCGGACGCTCTGGCACGCCAGGTGCAGCGCCACCAGCGACGCCGAGCAGGCGGTGTCGACCGCGAGGCTCGGGCCGCGCAGGTCCAGCGCGTAGGAGATGCGGTTGGCGACCGCGCACATCGCGGCGCCGATGCCGGTCCACGCCTCGATCCGCGGCAGGTCCTCCAGCAGCCGGCGGCCGTAGTCGTCCGACCCCACCCCGACGAACACCCCGGCGTCGGAGCCGGCCAGGTCGCGGGGCGGGACGCCGGCGTGCTCCAGCGCCTCCCAGGCGGTCTCCAGCAGGATCCGCTGCTGCGGGTCCATCAGCTCGGCCTCGCGCGGGGTCAGCCCGAAGAACTCGGCGTCGAACGACTCGACGCCGGAGAGGAAGCCGCCCCACGGGGTGGCGCGGCGCAGCGCCGCGGCGAAGTCCGGGCCGAACCGCTCGTACTCGCGCCACCGCTCGCGCGGGACCTCCCCGATGCCGTCGCGGCCGTCCCGCAGCAGCGACCAGTACGCCTCCGGCGAGTCGGCGTCCCCGGCGAACCGGCAGCCGACGCCGATCACCGCGACGGGCTCCGCGCCCGGCTCCGCGCCGGCCGGCCGCGCCCGCCCGGCCCCGCTGTCCTGCACCATCGATGGGCCCCCATCCACTCTCGGGTCGTGTCGCACGCGGCCGCCGTCCGCCGGGACGCGCCCGTCCGGTCCGGCCGGGTTCACCGCGGCGCTCACCGCAGCCAGGGCGGCGTGCTGAGGATCTGGACGATCGCGCTCGACAGGGTGACCCCGGGGCCGACCCCGACGAGCAGCATGTGGTCGCCGGGGCGCAGCTCCCCGGCGGTGAGCAGGTGGTCGAGCGAGACGAGCTGGTCGCTGGCGGCCAGATGGCCGACGGTCCGCCCGAACTCCCAGGTCGACTTGGACATCGGCAGCCCCAGCGCGAGCATCCCGCGCTGCTCGACGATCTCGCGGGAGTAGTTCATGAAGGCGGCCCGCGCGATGTCGCCGATCTCCAGGCCCGCCTCGGCGAGCGTCCGGTCCACCAGCTCGACCATCCGCTGGTGGACGGTCACCCACACGGTGGTGCCGGCCCCGTCCGCCATGGCCCGCCGGTTGAAGTCGGCCGTCCGGCCGCTGAAGTCGAGCGGCCGGCCCGCCGTCGGGCCGGGCGGGAAGAGCGGCTCGCCGCTGCGGTGGACCTCCTCGGCCTCCGCGACGGCGGTGGTGCACACCGACAGCAGCCGGGCGAAGCCGGGCTCGGTGCTGAGCAGGACCGCGCTCGCCGCGTCCCCGGCGATGTAGCCGGGGCCGAACCGCCAGCGGTCGATCATCGGGGTGCCGAAGTTGTCGGCGGCCACCACCAGCGCGTCGCGCCGGCCGGGCGAGCGCAGGTAGGACGCGGCGAGCTCCAGCGCGCTGAACACCCCGTTGCAGCCGTGCCGGACCTCCACCGCCAGCGGCCGGCCGCCGACCAGGTGCCGCTGCAGGTAGTACTGCGGCTGCCAGCCGTCCGGGCCCTGGTGCCAGGAGTCGGCGTACAGCAGCAGGTCCAGCTCCTCGGGGCGGTGCCCGCAGCGCTTGAACGCCTGCTGCGCCGCCCGCAGCGCCATCTCCGGAGCCGGGACGTCCCCGGCGACGGCGGCGCCGGCGAGCTCGTGGAGCTCGGCCTCCTCGGCGGAGTAGCGGCCCTCCCGGACGGCCTGCTCGACGCCGGCCGCCGGCGGGAGGTACACCCCCAGTCCCTTGAGGTGAACGTCGGGTGTGCGCACGACCGCCTCCTTGATTGCTCAAAGCTGCGATCACTGTCCACCGCCGCGCTTAAGGGGGGCTAAGCGCGATCTGAACCGGTCAGATGTCGCGGCGGCGGAACACCGCGCACGCCACCGCCGCGGTCGCGCCGACACCGGCGATCATGATGCCGAGCAGCGTGAACGCCGGGATCCCGGTCTCGGTGGTGGTCGACATGACCATCATCCCGGCCATGATCGGCCAGAGCCCGCGGACCAGCGGCGGCAGCAGCGGGCCGAGCAGGTACGGGACGATGATGGCGGCCACGACCAGCACCACGATGGCGCCCGCCGTCGACCGGATCAGCACGCCCAGCGCGGCGCCCAGCAGCCCGACCAGGGCGAGGTACAGGCCCGCCCCGACGACCGCACGCAGCGACTCGTGGTCGGTGAGGGAGGCGTGCGGGACGTCCATCCCGACGAGCACCTGCTGGCCCAGCAGGAAGCCGCCGACGCTGACCAGCTCCCCGACCGCCAGCCCGACGACGGTGATGACGAGGGCCTTCGCGGCCAGCACCCGCAGCCTGCGCGGCACCGCGGTCAGGCTGGTGCTGATCATTCCGGTGGCGAACTCCCCGCTGGTGCTGAGCACGCCGAGCGCGCCGACGGTGAGCTGGGCGAACAGCGTCGCGCCCATCAGGCTCGTCAGCGTCGGGTCCCACTCCGCGCGCTCGGCGGCGGTCATGTCCGCGTACCCCTCGGCGGTCCCGCTGGTGAACAGGAACGCCATGCCGACCCCGACGACGATGGTGGCGACGACGGAGTACAGCGACGACCGGAGCGTGCGCAGCTTGGTCCACTCGGAGCGGACGGCGTCGGCGAACGTCGCCCGCCCGTCCACCGGCACCAGGGCCGCGGCGGGTTCCGGCGCGGCCGCCGGTCGGTCCGTGAACGGCGTCGGTCGGCCCGTGAACGGCATCAGGCGGCCCCTTCCGTGACGTTGAACTGGACGCTGTCGCGGGTCAGCTCCATGAAGATCTGCTCCAGGGAGGCCCGGTGCGGGGTCAGCTCGGCCAGCACGGCGCCGTCCGCCGCGGCCAGCCGGTAGATCTCGGTGCTGTCGAGGCCGGTGACGAGCAGCCCGCCGTCCGGCTCCCGGCGCACCTCGGCGCCGCGCGCGGCCAGCCGCCGGGCGAACGTGCCGGCCTGCGCGGTGCGCACCAGCACCTTCGGCCGGGTGGTGCGGCCCATCAGCTCGTTCACCCCGGAGTCGGCGAGCAGCCGGCCGCGGCCGATGATGACCAAGTGGTCGGCGGTGAGCGCGATCTCGCTCATCAGATGGCTGGAGATCAGCACGGTGCGGCCCTCGTCGGCCAGCCGCCGGGCCAGCGTGCGGACCCACATGATGCCCTCGGGGTCCAGCCCGTTGATCGGCTCGTCGAAGATCAGGCAGGCGGGGTCGCCGAGCAGCGCCGCGGCGATGCCGAGCCGCTGGTACATGCCGAGCGAGAACGTGCGCACCCGGCGGTGCGCCACCCGGTCCAGGCCGACGAGCTGCAGCACCTCCGGGACCCGCCAGCGCGGGATCCCGTTGCTCAGCGCGAGGCACAGCAGATGGTCCTCGGCGCGGCGGCTGTCGTGCACCGCGTGCGCGTCCAGCAGCGCCCCCACCTCCCGCATCGGCGCGGGCAGGTCGGCGTACCGGCGGCCGCCGATCGTGGCCGTCCCGCGGGTGGCGGCGTGCAGGCCGAGGATGACCCGCATCGTCGTCGTCTTGCCCGCGCCGTTGGGCCCGAGGAACCCGGTGACCAGGCCCGGTTTGACGGTGAAGGTCAGATCGTCGACCGCGACGGTCTCGTCGAAGCGCTTGGTCAGACCTTTGACCTCGATCATGGTGCGTTCACTCCGCGGGGTCGGTGGGTCGGATCGGGTCGTCCCCCGCCGTCCGGGCGCGGGCGGGCGCGCCCGGACGGCGGCGGGGGCTACTCGGTCGAGCCGATGGCCCGCAGGACGTCCATCGTCGAGGCGCGCCGGGCGGGCCAGACCGCCGCGACGACCCCGATGAGGGCCGAGGCCAGCACGTACAGCGCCAGCTGCCCGACCGGCACCGACAGGACGTCCATCCCCTCGTCGGCCGCCGCGTTCTGGATGCTCACCGCGATCACGACGCCCACCGCGAGGCCGAGCAGCGCGCCGAAGGTGGAGATGACCACGGCCTCGAACCGGATCATCCGGCGCACCTGCCCGCGCTGCATGCCGATCGCGCGCAGCAGCCCGATCTCGCGGGTCCGCTCCACCACCGACAGCGCCAGCGTGTTCACGATGCCGAGCGCGGCGATGACGATCGACAGCGCGAGCAGCACCAGGACCACGCGCAGCAGCAGGTCGATGCTCGCGGTGTACTGCTCCTTGATCTGCTCCCGGTTCTTCAGGTCCAGGTTGGGCCAGCGGTCCAGGGTGCCGCGCAGCGCGCGCTCGACCGCCGCCGCGTCCGTCCCGGGCGCCTTGATGATGTCGATCTGGTCGATCTGCGCGTCCGAGTAGTGCTCGGCGTAGCTGCCCGCGCCGAGGATGATCGTGGGCGCGGTCTCCAGCACCGACTTGACGTCGGCGTAGATCCCGGCGATCCGGAAGGTGGCGCGGGTGCCGTCCTGGTACTGGCCGGGCACGGCGGACCCGACCTTCCAGCCCCTGTCGTCGGCCGTCTTGCGGTTGACGAGGAGCTGGTCGGGCCCGAGCGAGGACGAGCCCGCCTCGATGCGCAGCCGGTACAGCCGCACCAGCCCGGCGGCGTCGCCGGCGGTGGCGCGGCTCGCCTTGCCGTCCAGCTTGAACGGGGCGGTGGCGACGCCGATCGCGTCCCGCACGCCGGGCGTCTTCGCCACTGCGTCCCGCACCTCGGTGCTGAGCGGGGTGAGCGAGCTCGGAGCGTCGATCCGGTAGTCGGCGGTGAGGCCCTCGTCCACCTGCCGGTCGGTCGAGGCGACCATCGACGCGGAGATCACCGACACGCCGCTGACCAGGGTCAGCCCGATCATCAGCGCGGACGCGGTGGCGGCGGTGCGGCGCGGGTTGCGCTGCGCGTTCTCCCGGCTCATCCGGCCGGTGACGCCGGCGATCCGGGCGAACGGCCAGCCGAGCAGCCGCGTCGCGGGGCGGCTGACGATCGGGCTGAGCGTGGTGATGCCGATGAACAGCGCGGCGGCGCCGCCGCCCGCGATGACCAGCGCCGCGTCGCCGGACCCGCCGAACCCGATCGCCATCACGACCGCGCCGGCGACCGCCTCGATCGTCCCGGCGATCGCGCGCAGCCGCAGCGACCGGCCGCTCGCGGCCACCGCGTCGTCGCGCATCGCCGCGACCGGCGGGATCCGCGCCGCCCGCGACGCGGGCAGGTAGGCGCCGACGAGCGTGACCAGCATGCCCACCGCGTACGACCACAGCACCGCCATGGGCGGCAGGGTCAGGTCGCCGGCGGGGACGCCGAAGTCCAGCGCGCCGAACAGCGCGATCAGCCCGAGGCCGAGCCCGCCGCCGGCGAGCAGGCCGATCGTCGAGCCGAGGAACCCGACGCCGAGCGCCTCGCCCATCACCATCAGCGTGACCTGGCGGCGGGACGCCCCGATCGCGCGCAGCAGCGCCAGCTCCCGGGTCCGCTGCGACACCAGCATCGAGAACGTGTTGAAGATGATGAACGAGCCGACGAACACGGCGACGAACGCGAAGACCAGCACGAACGTCCGCAGCATCTTCAGCACGTCCTTGACGGACGCGGTCTGCTCGTCGATCGCCTTCGTGCCGGTGACGGCCTCGTAGCCGGACGGCAGCACCCGCGCGATCGCGTCGCGCAGCTCGGTCTGCGACACCCCCGGCGCGGCGTGCACGGAGATCTGCCGGTAGGTGCCGGGGTGCTCCATCAGCAGCCTCTCGGCGGCCTGCGGCTGGAACGCGGTCACGACCAGGGCACTGAGCGCGTCCGACGAGCCGTACTGGAAGATCCCGGAGACGGTGAAGGTCCGCACGCCGGACGCCAGCACCACCTGGACCCGGTCGCCGGCCTTGTAGCCGGTCGCGTCCGCGGTGTTCTGGTCGAGGGCGATCTCGTCGGCGGCGCGCGGCCCCGTCCCGGACTTCAGCCGCATCGGCGACAGGTCCGGGTCGGCGTTCCAGTCCCGGCCGGTCTGCGGCGGCGACCCGTAGATCTTGCCCTTCTTGTCGACGACGCCCGCGAAGCCGGTGACCTCGCCGTGCACCTTCGCGACGCCGGGCGCGGACCGGATCGTCGCCAGCAGCGACGCGGGCACGGGCCGGTCGGGCGCGTCGGTGCCGAGCTCGGTGCTGACCGCGCGCTGGGTGCGCACGACCGCGTCGGTGCCCCGGCCGAGGTCGGAGAAGGCGCTGCCGATCGACTTGTCCAGGGTGGCCGACAGGATCATCGTGCCGGACACGAAGCCGACGCTGAGGATGACCGCGAGCGCGGTGAGCCCCAGCCGCAGCTTGTGCGCGAGCAGGCCCCGCAGGGCCAGGCGTGCCATCACGACCGCTCGCCCCCCGGCAGCTCGAAGCCCTTCATGCGCTCCAGGACGCGCTCGGCGGTCGGCTCGGCCATCCGGTCGACGATCTTCCCGTCGGACAGGAACAGCACCTCGTCGGCGTAGCCCGCGGCGGCCGGGTCGTGGGTGACCATCACGATGGTCTGCTCCAGGTCGCGCACCGAGTCCCGCAGGAACGCCAGCACCTCGCCGCTGGAGCGGGAGTCGAGGTTGCCGGTCGGCTCGTCCGCGAAGACGATCTCCGGGCGGGAGGCCAGCGCGCGGGCGCAGGCGACCCGCTGCTGCTGGCCTCCGGACAGCTCGGCCGGCCGGTGGCCGAGCCGGGGCCGCAGCCCCACCGTGTCGATGATCTTGTCGACCCAGGCCCGGTCGGGCTTGCGCCCCGCGATGTCCATCGGGAGCGTGATGTTCTCCAGCGCCGTCAGCGTCGGGACGAGGTTGAACGCCTGGAAGACGAAGCCGATCTTGTCCCGGCGCAGCGCGGTGAGGCGCTTGTCGTTCAGGCCGGACAGGGCCGCGTCGCCGATGTAGACCTCGCCGCCGCTGACCCGGTCCAGCCCGGCCATGCAGTGCATGAGCGTGGACTTGCCGGACCCGGACGGCCCCATGACCGCGGTGAACCGGGCCCGGGGGATCTCCACGCTGACGTCGTCGAGCGCGGTGACGGTGGCCGCGCCGGTCACGTAGGTCTTGGTGACGTGCTCGGCCCGCGCGGCGGCCGCGGCGACGCGCGGCTCGGTACTCGCGGTTGCGCTGCTGCTCATATCCGTTTCCTTCATCAGGAGGTTCCTCGTCACGGGACTTGCGGGGTCGCGTGGACTTGCGTGGTCACGTGGACTCGCGTGGTCACGTGGCTTCGCGGGGCCGGCCGCCCGGTGCTCCGGCCTCGTCTCGATTCCAGCCGCTCGGTGGGGGCCGCCGACAGCGGGCAAGGTACGGAGCGCGGCGTACGAAGGTGCAGGCCGCCGGACGCGGGAAGCCACTTTCGTAGGGCCCCGCACCGCCGCGGGCACACCCGGCGGCGGGCCGGGAGCGCTTACATTTGAGTACGTGAAGCCTGTGCTGCGGCGCCCCTGGAGCACCCCCCGGGGTGCCGTCCTCACCGACCTCGCCGTGGTACTGGCCGTCCTGCTGCTCGGCCTCGCCGTCACCACGACGCCGGACGCTCCGCTGAAGCCGGCCGGCGGCCTCACCTACCTGCTCGTCCCCGGGCTGGCGCCGGCGCTGTTCTGGCGCCGCCGCGCGCCGCTCGCCGCCACCTGGGCGGTGGCCGTCGCGGCGGTGCTGGTCCCGGCGGCGGAGCTGGTCGTCCCCGGCACCTTCTTCCGGCACGGCGGGGACGCCGACTACACCGAACTGCTCGCCTGGACGCCCGCCGCGCCCTTCGCCGCGTACGCCGCGCTCGCCTTCGTGAAGAGCGCCCGTGCCGCCTGGGCGCCGCCGGCGGTGATGGCCGTGGGCGCGGCGCTGATGGGCTGGGCGATCCCCGGGCCGGAGCAGGGCGGCCCCGGCTCCACCGACGCGGTGGTCTTCCGCAGCATGGCCTTCCTCGCGGTCGGCGCGCTGCTCGGGCTGTATGCGGGGGCGCGCCGCCGCATGGTGCACACGCTGGTCGAACGCGCCGAGCGCGCGGAGCGGGAACGCCACCTGCTGGCCGAGCAGGCGCGCGCGGAGGAGCGGGCGCGCCTCGCCGCCGAGATGCACGACGTGGTGACCCACCAGGTCAGCCTCATGGTGCTGCAGGCCGGCGCCCTGCGGGTCACCCTGCCGGACGAGGAGTCGCGCGCCGCCGTCGAGCAGATCCGCTCCACCGGCTGCGCCGCGCTGGAGGAGCTGCGGGACGTGGTGGGCCTGCTGCGGCGCGGCGGCGAACCGATCGCCCCGCCCCGCGACGGCCCGGGGCCGGCCGAGCGGATCGACCTGTCCCGGCTGATCGCCGAGTCGGAGTCGGTGGGGGTGCCGGTCGCGCTGGCGGAGGAGGGCGGCCCGCCGCTCGCCCCGCCCGCGGTCGGCCGCACCGTCCACCGCGTCGTCCAGGAGGCCCTCACCAACGTGCGCAAGCACGCCCCGGGCGCGCGGGTCGAGGTGCGGCTGCGCCGCGACCCCGGCACGGTTTCGGTGACCGTGGCCAACACCGCCCCCACCGGCGAGGACGGGGTGCTCGCCGCCGCCGGCTCCGGGATGGGGCTGCGCGGCCTGCGGCAGCGGGTCGAGATGGTCGGCGGATCGTTCGCCGCCGGGCCGGCGGACGGCGGCGGCTTCCGCGTGGAGGCGACCCTGCCGACCGGCCCGGACGCGGCCGGCGACGACGCTCAGGTCTCCTTCACCCGGTAGCTGCGCACCGTCAGCGGCACGAAGACCGCCAGCAGCGCCACCGACCACGCCACGGTGGCGATAACCGGATGTTGCAGCGGCAGCGCCGGGTCCGCCAGCCGGGCACCCGGGCTGCCGAACAGCTCCCGCCCCGCCACCACCCCGGCGCTGACCGGGTTCCATTCGGCGATGGTGCGCAGCCAGCCCGGCATGTCGCCGGTGGGCACGAACGCGGTCGAGATCAGCGCGACCGGGAAGAAGAACGGGGCGAGCCGCCCGGCCATCTCCTCCGAGCCCGCGGCCAGCCCGATGAACAGGCCCACCCACGTCATCGCGTACCGCAGCAGCAGCGTCAGCCCGACCGCGGCGGCGGCGTTCGCCGCGCCCGCGTGCGGCTGCCAGCCGACCACCACGCCGCAGGCCATCATCAGCAGCAGGCCGATCGTGCCGATGAGCATGTCGGCCCCGGACTGCCCCAGCGGCACCGCGACCCGCGACACCGGCATCGAGCGGATCCGGTCCAGGATGCCGCGCTGGGCGTCCACGGCCGCGTCGGTCGCGACGGTGGAGACGCTGGTGAACGACATCATCACGAACAGGCCCGGCATCAGGTACTCGCGGTAGTCGCCGCCGCCGGGCACCTCGACGGCGCTGCCCAGTACGTAGCCGAACAGCAGCACCATGATCACCGGGAACATCAGCGCGGCGACCAGCACCTGCGGCTGCCGGCGAAGCTGGGTCAGCGGGCGGCCGACGAGGGTCAGCCCGTCGGCCACGGCCCAGCGCAGCCGCGCCGCCGCCGTCGTCGGGACGACGGGGACCGTCGCGGCGGCACCTCCCCGGGTCGCCATCACACCGCCTCCCGCACCTGGTCGCCGGCCCGTTCGGGATCGGGGCCGCCCCGCGCGGTCAGGTGCAGGAACACCTCGTCCAGGGTGGGACGGCGCAGCGCGACGTCCACCGCCGCGATCCCCCCGGCGTCCAGCCGCCGCACGACGTCGACCAGGGTCGCCGCGCCGGTCGGGACCGGCAGGCTGAAGCCGTCCTCGCGCAGCTCGGCGGGCCCGTCGCCGATCTCGGCCGCGAGCAGCGCCGCCGCCCGCTCCACCGGGGCGGGACGGGCCAGCGTGACGTCCACCCGGTCGCCGATGATGCCCTTCAGCGCGTCGGGCGGGCCGGACGCGACGATCCGGCCCCGGTCCACCACCGCGATGTCGTCGGCGAGCTGGTCCGCCTCCTCCAGGTACTGGGTGGTGAGCAGCACCGTGGTGCCCTCGGCGACGAGGGTGCGGACCGTGTCCCAGATCTCGCCCCGGCTGAGCGGGTCGAGCCCGGTCGTCGGCTCGTCCAGGAACAGCACCTTCGGCGCGATGATCAGGCTGGTGATCAGGTCGAGCCGGCGGCGCATGCCCCCGGAGTAGGTGCGCACCTGCCGGTCGGCGGCGTGCGCCAGCCGGAACCGGTCCAGCAGTTCGTCGGCCCGCCGCCGGGCCTCGCGCCGGGACAGGTGGTAGAGCCGGCCGAACAGGCGCAGGTTGTCGCGCCCGGTGAGCGCCTCGTCGAGCGCGGCGTACTGGCGGGCGACCCCGATCCGGGCGCGCACCTGCGCCGGCTCCTTCACGGCGTCGAACCCGGCGATCCTGGCCCGTCCGGCGTCCGGCGCGCACAGCGTGGACAGCACCCGCACCGCGGTGGTCTTGCCCGCGCCGTTCGGTCCGAGCAGCCCGCAGACGGTGCCCGGCGCGACGCGCAGGTCCAGGCCGGCCAGCGCCCAGGTCTCGCCGAACCGCTTGCGCAGCCCCTCGGCCGCGATCATCGCGTCGTCCATGCACCCTCCGCAGTCGGACATCGGCAGATAACGCCCGCAGCGTAAATGATCGGAATTCCACCGCGCAATACTGGGAAAGTCATTTACAACGCCTTTGTCACCGACTTTGGCGGCGCATTGTCGCCGCTTCAGCGGACCCGTATGAACTGGCCGCCGAGACCTGGACGGAGGCACCCGGTGAGCCCTGCGATCGCGCCCTCGGAAGACGATCACACGCTGGACGGAGCCGCGAAGTTCACCCGGTCGGCCTCCATCGACCACCAGGCGGGACCGTCCTCGGCGTTCCGCAAGTGGTGGGACGGGCGGCACCGGGACGGCCGCTTCGAGGTCACCCGGATCCCGTTCCGCGAAATGGACAGCTGGCATTTCGCCTCGGACACCGGAAATCTGCGGCACGCGAGCGGCAGATTCTTCACGGTCGAGGGGCTGCGGGTGAGCGAGGGCGGGGCCGAGCTCTGGTCGCAGCCGATCCTGCACCAGCCGGAGATCGGCATTCTCGGGATCCTGGCCAAGGAATTCGACGGCGTCCTGCATTTCCTCATGCAGGCGAAGATGGAGCCGGGCAACGTCAACGCGGTGCAGCTCTCGCCGACCGTCCAGGCGACCCGCAGCAACTACAGCCGGGTGCACCGCGGCGCGCGGACCCGGTACCTGGAGTACTTCCTCGCGCCGCGGCGCGGCTCCCGGGTGCTGGTGGACGTGCTGCAGTCCGAGCAGGGCGCGTGGTTCCTCGGCAAGCGCAACCGCAACATGGTGGTGCAGGCGCTCGGGGACGTGCCCGACCACGACGACTTCCACTGGGTGACCATCGGCGAGCTGCGCGCCCTGCTGGCGCACGACAACCTGGTGAGCATGGACGCGCGGACCGTCCTCGCGTCGATACCGTTCACCGCCCCGCGCCCCGGCGACCACCTCGCGGCGCACCGGGCCGGCCCGGACGAGGCGTTCACCGGTGCGCTGCTGCGCTCCTACGCGGCCGGCGGGTCGGGCGCGCTGCACTCCCGGCGCGAGGTGCTGAGCTGGTTCACGGAGATGAAGGCGGCGTGCCACTGGCGGGTGGACCTCGTCCCGCTGAACGGCGTCGCCGGCTGGGCGCGCTCCGCGGACGAGATCGCCGACGACGGCCGGGGCGGCTTCCGGATCCTGGCGACCCGCGTGCGCGCCGGGAACCGGGAGGTCGCGACCTGGTCGCAGCCGCTGCTCGCGCCGCGCGGGCACGCGGCGGCGGCCTTCGTCGCCCGCTCGTTCGGCGGCGTCCTGCACCTGCTGGTCCAGGCCCGGCCGCAGCCCGGCCTCCGCGATCTGGTGGAGCTGGCGCCGACCGTGTACGTGCCGCCGTGCGCCGACCCGGCCGCGGCCGCCGCCGCGCTGCCCTTCGGCGCGGCGGCGATGACCGCCGACCCGGCGCGGGTGCGCTTCGACACGCTGCTGTCGGAGGAGGGCGGGCGCTTCTACCACGCCCAGACCCGCTACCGGGTGGTGGAGGCGGGTGACGGCTTCCCGGCCCGCGTCCCCGAGAACTACCGCTGGCTGACGGTGCGGCAGCTCATGGAGCTGGTGCAGCACGGCCACTACTTGGACATCGAGGCGCGCAGCCTGCTGGCGTGCGTGCACAGCCTGTGGTGACGGCCCGAGAGGAAGGGGACGAACGATGCGGCCACCGCCGCTGCGCATGGGGCTGCTGGGCTGCGCCGACATCGCCTGGCGCAACGCCCTGCCGGCGATGGAGCGGGTGCCGGACGTCGTGCTCGTGGCCTGCGCCGGCCGCGACCGGGCCAAGGCGGAGCGGTTCGCCGCGCGGTTCGGCGGCGACGCGCTGGCGGGCTACGAGGAGTTGCTCGCCCGGACCGACGTCGACGCGGTCTACGTCCCGCTGCCGTCCGGCCTGCACCACCTGTGGGGCCGCCGGGCGCTGGAGGCCGGCAAGCACGTGCTCCTGGAGAAACCGGCCGTCACCAGTGCGGCCGAGGCCGCGGACCTCGCGGCGCTGGCGGGCGGGCGCGGGCTGTGGGTGGGCGAGAACTTCACCTTCGTGCACCACGCGCAGCACCGCGCCGTCCGGAGGCTGATCGACGAGGGGGCCGTCGGTGAGCCGCGCGGGCTGCGCGCCGTGTTCGGGATCCCGCCCCGGCCGCCGGGCGACATCCGCTACGACGCCGAACTGGGCGGCGGGGCGCTGCTGGACCTCGGCTCGTACGTGGTGCGGGCGGCGCAGCTGCTCCTCGGTGACGAGCTGAGCGTGCTCGGCTCGATGCTGCGCATGGCCGGCGACCTCGGCGTGGACGTCGGCGGCAACGCCCTGCTGTGCTCGGCGGACGGCGTGCCCGCCGAGCTGATGTTCAGCTTCGAGACCGGTTACCGCTCGGCCCAGTCGATCTGGGGGGCGCACGGCCGGCTCACCCTCGAACGGGCCTTCACCACCCCGCCGACGCTGCGCACCGTGGCGCGCGTCGAGCGGCAGGACCACGTCGAGGAGATCACGCTGCCCGCCGACGACCAGTTCGCGGCGGCCCTGCGGGCGTTCGCCGGGTCGGTGCGCGCTCTCGGCGCCTCCGGGGACGGGGAGCACCGGCTCCGGCGGAGCCTCGACGCGCTGCTGCGGCGCGCGGCGCTGCTCGACGAGATCCGCGAGCGCGCACACGTGGTCGACGTGGACGGACCGGTGCCCGCCGGCGTCCGCTGACCCCCGGCCCGCCACCCGGAGCCCGGCGTCCGACCTGGCGCCGGGCTCCGCCGTGCCCGGCCTCCGCAGCGAAGATCGGGAATTCTTTCACAGCGGGCCGCCCGGCGTATACCAACGAAAGTCATAAGGCGTATCAGAGTTGGTGATAAGCGCAGGTGAGAGTAGTTGTTAATGAGCATTTAACCGATACCCGGAACAGGCAAGGTCAACCCTGTATCGGTCACGCTCTGATCAACTGCGCCAACAGATCGCGCATGGTCAGCCGGGCGGGCGCTATGGCAAGCTGATCATAACCCCGCCCATCACACGCGCCGGCCGCCGTGCGACATCAGTGCTCTCAAGGACGACGAATGACGGGGAAGGATGGTGTGGAACGGGGTGTGGCCCAAGAAGCTGGTCGAACGCACCGAAGAGATCTCCTGCCTGGAGCGGCTGCACCGCGAATGCGCGGCGGGGAGGGGTGGAATCGTCCTCGTCGGCGGCTCCGCCACCAGCGGCAAGTCCGCTCTGCTGCAGGGGTTCTCGGACCATGTCACGGGCGCGGGGGGCGTCGTACTGGCGGCCACGGCCGCACCCGCGGAACAGGCGCTCCCGCTGGGCGTGGCGGTCCAGGTCCTGACCGCCGCGCAATTGCCGGGCAGCAATACCGAGCAGATCAGTGAATTACTCGACGCCGGCGCGCTGACATTTGCCGCGCCGGACTCCGCCACCGCGGGCGCGACCATACATATCCTGCACGAAATGTGCAAGACGCTGTTCGAGCTATCCGAGCAGAGTCCGCTTGTGGTCGCCGTCGACGACGTCCATTACAGCGACCCGCTGTCCCTGCAGTTCCTGCTCTACCTGGCCCGGCGGCTGCGGCCGAATCGTGTTCTGCTCGTGCTGGCGGAACGGCCGGCATTCCAGCCGGAGTACGCCCGGTTCCGCGCCGAGCTGCTCCGCCAGCCCCGCTGCCGGCAGCTCCGGCTCGGGCCGCTCTCGGTCGCGGGGGTGGCCGAGCTGCTGGCCGCCGAGCTGGGCACGGCCGACGCGCGCGAGGCGGCCCCCCGCCACCACCGGATGAGCGGCGGCAGCCCGCTGCTGGCGGGCGCCCTGATCGAGGACCTGCGCGCCGCCGGCGCGGGCCGCGACCCGGTGCCGGGCATCGCCTTCGGCCAGGCGGTGTCGAGCTGCCTGTACCGGTGCGAGCCCGAGGCGCTGCGGGTCGCGCCGGCGCTCGCCGTGCTGGACGACCTCGCCTCCCCCGCCGTCCTCGCCGAGATGCTCTCCCTCACCGTGGAGCTGACGACCCGGGTGCTCGACGGGCTGACCGCGGTCGGCCTCCTGGCGGACGGCCGGTACCGCCACCCGGCCGTCCGCGCCGCGGTGCTCGACGCCGTTCCGACATCGGAACGCGCCAATCTGCACGATCTGGCCGCCACCGTGCTGCACGCCCACGGGGCGGCGGCGATGCCGCTCGCCCGGCATCTGGTCGCCGCCGGACGGGCCGACCGCCCGTGGACGGTCGCCGTGCTGCGGGAGGCCGCCGACCAGGCGCTCGCGTCGGGCGAGGTGGAGACCGCCGTCCGCTGCCTGACGCTGGCCGTGAAGTCGTGCGCCGACCCGAGGGAGCGGGCGGCGGTCGCGATGGCGCTGCTCAAGGCCAGGTGGCAGGCGAACCCGCTGGCCGCGTCCCGGCACCTGCCGGAGCTGGTCGCGGCCGCGCAGGCCGGGCTGCTGGACCGGCACGACGCGTCCGCGCTGACCGGGTTCCTGCTCTGGCAGGGCCGCGACGACATGGCGCTGGAGATCCTCGACCACCTCGACCGGACCGCGCCCGACGAGAGCCAGCTCCCGGACGCGGCGGCCCTGCGGGAGCGCGAGCTGACCCGGCTCTGGCTCGGCTTCGCCCGCCCCGAGCTGTGGGGCCGGCCGCGGCCGGAGCCGGTGGAGCCCGGCACCGGGCCGATCAGCCGGACCCGCTGGCACCGGCTGGCGCTGCTCCTCGACCGGATGATGGCGCAGGCCGAGGGCGACGACACCCTCAGCCGGGCGGAGCAGGTGCTGCAGGGCGCGCGGCTCGGCTCCGACTCGATGTCGATGATCCTGGTCTCGCTCAGCGCCCTCGTCTACGCCGACCGCCTCACCGAGGCGGCCCACTGGTGCGACGCGCTGCACCGGCAGGCCGCCGACCGTGGCGCCCCCGCCTGGCAGGCGCTGTTCGCCGCGGTGCGCGCCAACATCCTGCTCCGGCAGGGCAAGCCGGCCGAGGCCGAGGAACCGGCCCGCGCCGCGCTGACCCTGATGTCGCCGGAGAGCTGGGGGGTGGCCGTCGGCGCGCCGATCGCCAACATGGTGCTCGTCGCGACCGCACTCGGCAGGTACGACGAGGCACTGGAGCATCTCAACACGCCGGTGCCGAGCGCCGCGTTCGCGACGATCGGCGGGCTGTACCACCTGGCGGCGCGGGGCCGCTACCACATGGCGGTGGCCCGGCCGCGCGCCGCGCTCGACGACTTCTGGGCGTGCGGCGACCTGATGCGCAAGTGGGACCTGGACCTGCCCGCCCTCGTCCCGTGGCGCACCGACCTCGCCGAGGCCTACCTCATGCTCGGCGAGCACACGCGGGCGCGCGACCTGGTCGAGGAGGAGCTGGCCCGGCTCGGCCACGCCCGGTCCAGCACCCGGGCCCGGTCGCTGCGGCTGCTCGCCGCGGTGAGCGACCTGCGCGAGCGGCCGGCGCTGCTGCGCGAGGCCATCGACATCCTGCTGGAGCAGGACGGCGGGTTCGAGCTGGCCCAGGCCCGCGCCGAGCTCGGGCGGGCGCTGTTCATGCTCGGGGACGAGACGCAGGCCCGCGCGGAGGCCCGCACCGCCTACCGGCTCGCCGACCGCGCCGGGATGGACCTGCCGAAGGGCATCCTGCCGCAGGAGATCACCGGGGCGGCCCGCGCGTCCGGCGGCGCGGAGGCGCCCACCGCCGGCCTGATCGGCAAGCTCAGCGACGCGGAGCTGCGGGTCGCGGCGCTGGCCTCCCAGGGGCACACCAACCGGCAGATCGCCGGCAAGCTGTTCATCACCGTCAGCACCGTCGAGCAGCACCTGACCCGCGTCTACCGCAAGCTCAACGTGCGGCGCCGCGCGGACCTCCCGCTGGAGCTGCCGTGCCACGGGGACCGGCTCACGACCGGCTCCGGCTGCTGACCGGAGGCTGCTGACCGGAGGCCGCTGACCGGAGTCCGCCGGCCGGCGCGGACCGGCGGGGGCGCGGCCCCGCCAAAGGTGAAAGCTTTTCCTATATCGCGCGGACCGGCGGGAATTCGCGCCACGGCCGCCCGGAAAATTCTCCCCGCCCGGTTTCCGGGCGGATTTCCGAGGCGGGCTTTCGGGCCGGGTTTCCGGGCCCGGGAAGTTGAACACTCGACGACTTTCCCGGCGCCCGGCCCGCGTCCGTTGCGGGCCTCGCCACCGGCGCGTCAGCGAGTATTCTGTCGGCGGAGTTCCGTTCCGGTTTCCGGATCGTCGTGGGGGCGTCGGCGAAGGGGGCCTGACACTGTGGACGATGAACCGATCAAGGTGCTGCTGGTGGACGACGAGCCCATGGTGTGCGCCCACCTGCGGACCATTCTCGGCGCCACCGGCGACATCGACGTCGTCGGCGAGGCCCACGACGGGGCCGAGGCGGTGGAGGCGGCGCTGCGGCTGCGGCCCGACGTCATCCTGATGGACCTGCGGATGCCGGGCGTGGACGGGCTGGCCGCGATCGAGCGCATCGCGGCCTCGGCCGACCGGCCCGCGATCGTCGCGCTGACGACCTTCGACGCCGACGACCACGTGCTGCGCGCGCTGGGCGCGGGCGCCTCGGGCTTCCTGCTGAAGTCCACCCCGCCGGAGGACCTGGTCGGCCTGGTGCGGGTGGCCGCCGACGGCCACACCGTGATGTCCCAGCCGGTGGCCCGCCAGCTGCTGCTGTCGGCCGACGCGCGGCGGCGCGCCGAGCACGGCCGGGCCCGGCTGATCGGCCGGCTGACCGAGCGGGAGACCGAGGTGCTGAAATGCCTCGGCCACGGCATGTCCAACGTCCAGATCGCCCGGCGCCTGCACCTCACCGAGGGAACGGTGAAGGGATACGTCTCCCGGCTGCTGGTGAAGCTCGACTGCGCGAACCGCACCCAGGCCGGATTGCTCGCCTATGAGGCCGGCCTGCTGAACAACTGACGCGGTACGACAGTTCCGGCGACCATTCCGCCGCGCGGTGCCCGCCCCTCGGATAATTCGTGCACCGCGCCTGCGTTTTTCCGGTTTCCGTGGCGTCGCAGGTCGCGCGCTGCGGATTTCCACGGTGCCCGGCAATGCGATGGGGCGAATTCGTCGGCGCGCGGGTTCCGGTGCCGTTCCGAGCCGCCGCCGGCGGCGCGGGGTGATGACGGAAGTAGCGTTTGAAACGGCGCGCCTGCTACCTTCGTGCGGTCTCCCCCCGGTGGGGGTTGAGGCGGGTTCACCCCGGGTGCCAGGGTGCGTACTGTTGTCGGGTGTGATCACGCGAGCTTCGTCGGTCTTCCGGGCGGCCGGTCCGCGCCGTGCGCGCGGCCGCGGGGGGACGACCCGATTCCCGGATGCGGAGAGCCGGTGGCATGGGCGCTAGCACGATCAGGGTCGTCGTGGTGGACGACGAGCCGATGGTGTGCGCGCACCTGCGCACGATCCTCAACGCCGCCGACGACATCGAGGTGGTGGACGAGGCCTACGACGGCGCCGCCGCGGTCGAGACCGTCGTCCGGCACCGTCCGGACGTGGTCCTCATGGACCTGCGGATGCCGGGCGTGGACGGGCTGACCGCCATCCGCCGGCTCGCCGAGTTCCGAGAGCCGCCCGTCACGGTCGCGCTGACGACCTTCGACGCCGACGAGTACGTGATCAAGGCCCTGCGCGTCGGCGCCGCGGGCTTCCTGCTGAAGTCGACGCCGCCCGGCGACTTGGTGAACCTCGTGCGCGTCGCCGCCGACGGGCACACCGTCCTGTCGCCGGTGGCCGCGCAGCGGCTGCTGGCGGGGGCCGCCGACCGCGAGTCGGACCGCGCCCGGCGGACGGCCCGGTTCGAGCAGCTCACCGAGCGCGAACTGCAGGTGCTCGCCTGCCTGGGCGAGGGCATGTCGAACGCCCAGATCGCGCGGCGGCTGCACCTCACCGAGTCCACGGTGAAGGGCTACGTCTCGCGCATGCTGGTCAAGCTGGGCTGCGACAACCGCACCCAGGCCGGGCTGCTGGCCTACGAGGCCGGGCTGGGCACGTCCTGACGGACGCCGACGCGGCGACCGGCAACCGAGGCGGCAACTGACACAGGTCTCACGCACGCACGACTTTCGTAGGCAGCCGACGCGCTCGCCCGTTCCGTACCGTGGTCGTGTGCGAAGCCTCCCGCGACTTCGGTCCGGCCTCGCCCGCGACGTGACGCTCGACGTCCTGGTGGTGCTGACGGCGGTCGGCGCGTCCCTGAGCGCGGCCCTGGACGGCCAGTCGGTCCTGCGCCCGTTCGGCGGCGCGACGGCCGGCGTGCTGGTGCTGGCCGCCCTGTCCCTGGCCGTCCGGCGGCGGGCGCCCGTCACCGTCGCCTGGATCAGCGCCGCCCTGGCGGGCGCGCTGCTGGCCGTCGAGTACGCCGCGCCGGGCACCCTGCTGCACACCGGCGGCCGCATCGACGCCGGGCGGATCCTCTGGTGGACACCGGCCGCGCCGTTCGCCGCCTACGCGGTGATGGCCTTCCCCGCGTCCGGCCGCCCGGCGTGGACGCGCTGGCCGCCGGTGGTCGCGCTGGTCGTGCTCGTCTCGCTCACCCCCGAGGTGCTGCCGCGCGCGTCGCTGCACGAGATCGCGGGCCAGGACACCGGCACCGGCGGCGTGATGATCTCGCGCAGCCTGTTCGCGGTCATCGCCGGCGCCCTGCTCGGCATGTACGTCCAGCAGCGGCGGCGCGTCGTGCAGGGGCTGCAGGAGCGGGCCGAGCGCGCCGAGCACGAGCAGTTCCTGCTCGCCGAGCAGGCCCGCGCCGAGGAGCGGGCCCGGCTGGCCGCCGAGATGCACGACGTGGTCGCGCACCGGGTGACGCTCATGGTGCTCCAGGCGGGCGTGCTGCGCGTGCACGCCCCCGACGAGGCCACCCGCCAGGCCGCGGAGGAGCTGCGCGCCACCGGCTGCCAGGCCCTGGAGGAGCTGCGGGACGTCATCGGGCTGCTGCGCCGCGCCATGGACGGCGACGACGCCGATGACGACGACCACGCGCCGCTGCCGGACCTGTCCGCGCTGATCAGCGAGTCGAACTCGGTGGGGGTCGCGACGGAGCTGGTCGAGGTCGGGGACGCGCCGCTCGCCTCCCCGGTGGTCGGCCGCACCGCCTACCGGATCGTCCAGGAGGCGCTGACCAACGTGCGCAAGCACGCGCCGGGCGCACAGGCGCGGGTGGAGGTCCGGTACCGGGCCGACGGCGTGCGGTTGCGGGTCCGCAACTCCCCGCCCACGGCGCCGCCCGACGCCGACCTGGTGAACAGCGGCTCCGGCACCGGGCTGGAGGGCCTGCGGCAGCGCGTGGAGCTGATCGGCGGTGCCTTCGCGTCGGGCGGGGAGCCGGGCGGCGGGTTCGCGGTCGAGGTGTCGCTGCCCGCCTACATCCCCACCAACGACCCGGCACCCACACCCCGCTGAGACTAGGGCTCGCCTTCGAGCAGCCGCAGCATGAAAACCCGCCTAGACCCCGCCGCGCCGGTCATTCGCGGCGCCCGTAGACCGCCACCGAAGGCGGGCAGAAGAGCAGGAAGATCACAGCACACCAGATCAGCGTGGTGGTGACGGCGCCGCCGGCGGGGGTTCCGTTGAGCAGGGCGCGGCAAGCGTCCATGGTGGCGGTCACCGGGTTGACGTCCACCCAGGCCCGCAGCCATCCGGGGAGGGTGGCGGTGCGGGCGGCGAGGCTGGTGCCGAGCTGGAGCGGCAGGAAGGTCAGGAAGCTGAAGGCCATGACCGCCTCCGTGCTCCTCACGAGGACGCCGATGAGCACGGTGACCCAGCTGACGCAGAACCCGAACAGGACGGCGAGGCCGACGGCGGCGAGCGCGGAGGGGACGCCGCCCCCGGCGCGGAAGCCGAGGACCGTCCCGAGGACGAACAGCAGGGCGACCGCGACCAGGCAGCGGACGATATCGGCGAGCACGGAGCCGAGCAGGGGCGCCAGGCGGCTGATGGGCAGGCTGCGGAAGCGGTCGGTGACGCCGTTCTTGAGGTCGGCGTTGATGCTCGCGCCGGTCGAGATGAGCCCGGTCAGCCCGGCGCCCATGACGAGGATGCCGGGGAACAGGTACTGCAGGTAGGCGCCGGTCGACCCGGCCACCTCCCCGCCGAAGAGGTAGAGGAAGAGGACCAGGAACAGCGCGGGCGTGACCACGCCGTTGACGAGGGTGACCGGGTTGCGGGACGTCTTGGCCAGGCTGCGGCCGGCGAGGACGAGGCTGTGCCGGAGCCAGCGCGGCGACCAGGCCGCACGCGGGTCGGGGGCGGTGGTGGTCATCATCAGGGCCTCGGCTCGGAGCGGACGGTTTCGGCGGGGTCTGCGTCCTGCGCGATGGTCAGGGCGAGGAACGCCTCGTCCAGGCTGGGCAGGCGCAGCGAGAGTTCGCTGACGTCGACGGCCTCACCGCGCAGCCGGGCGACGATCTCGAAGAAGTCGTCGTCCCCGGACACCGGGACGGAGAGTTCGTGCCGGCCCGCGCGCAGCGCGGGCCGGTCGGCGACGGCGGCGAGGACGGCGGCGGCGCGCTCCGCGTCGCCGGGGTCGGCGACCCGCAGGCTGACGGTGTGGCCGCCGACCCGCTGCTTGAGTTCCTCCGGCGTCCCGGCGGCGATGACCCGCCCGCGGTCGATGACGGCGACCGCGTCGGCGAGGGCGTCCGCCTCCTCCAGGTACTGGGTGGTCAGCAGGATCGTGACCCCGTCGGCGCCGAGGCCCTGGATCATCTGCCACAGTTCCCCGCGCTTGCCGGGGTCGAGGCCGACCGAGGGCTCGTCCAGGAACACGACCTCGGGGCGGCCCACCAGGCTCGCCGCGAGGTCGAGGCGGCGGCGCATGCCGCCGGAGTAGGCGGCGACGCGCCGGTCGGCGGCCTCGGTGAGGCCGAACCGGTGAAGGAGCTCGTCGGCCCGGCGGACGGCGTCGCGGCGGGTCAGGTCGAGCAGCCGGCCGATCATGACGAGGTTCGCCCGGCCGCCGAGCTCCTCGTCGACGCTCGTGTGCTGGCCGGACAGCGCGATGCGCCGGCGCACCCGCCCCGGCTGCCGCGCCACGTCGTACCCGGCGACGCGGGCGGTCCCGCCGTCCGGCCTGAGCAGGGTGGCGAGGACGCGGATCAGCGTCGTCTTCCCTGCGCCATTGGGCCCCAGCAGGCCGAGTATCCGCCCTCGGGGGAGGGCGAGGTCGACGCCGTCGAGTGCGGTGGTGCGACCGAAGCGCTTGGTGAGGCCGGACGCCTCCAGGCCGTGGTCGGTCACGGCGGTCCCTTCGTCTGCGGAGTGAAGTACAGCGAACATTCAGATGTTCCCAACATTTGGATGGCGAGAGTATGCTGATCGCCGTGAGGAACGCAAAGGGGGCCCGATGGTCCGGCTGACCCGGGCGCAGCAGCAGGCCCGGACGCGCGCCGCCGTGCTCGCGGCGGCGGTGGCGGAGTTCACCGAGCACGGCTTCGCCGCCGCCAAGGTCGACCGCATCGCCGCCCGCGCCGAGCTGACGCGCGGCGCCGTGTACTCGAACTTTCCGAGCAAGCGGTCGCTGTACCTGGCGGTGCTGCTCGATTCCGTCGAGCGCGAGGCCGCGTCCGGTGCGTCACCGGCGGGCTCGGCCAAGCCGCTCGACCTGCCGGACGGGGCTGAAGCCTTCGCGCGCGCCTGGCTCGAACGGCTGCCGCTCGCGGGCGACACGCCCGACGCCGGAAAGGTGCGGTCGCGGTCGCTGACCGGAGTGTTCGAGGACGATCCGGGCCGCGCCGCCATGGCAGGGCTCGCCAGGCTGGACGGTCTGCTGGTGGCGCTCGCCCTGGAGTCGTGCCGGGCACCGCGTCCCGGCCGGCGGGTGCGGCTGGCGGAGCTGGTCCTGACGCTGCTGCACGGGGCGGGGCATCTCGCCGAGACGGCGCCCGGCTTCGGCGACCCGTTCGACGTGGCCCGCGCCTGCCGCCAGCTCGCCGACCATGCGGCGGACGACGCCTGGGACCCGCCGCACCTCCCGTACGTCGCCGCGCCGAGCCTGTGCCGCGACCCCTGGACGCCGCCCGGCGAGCTGACGGACGCCCTCACCGACCAGGCCGTGGGCTTCGGCGACGACGGGGTCATCGTGGTCCTCGGGACGGGCCGCCTCGGCGCGGCGGAGGAAGCCGTGCGCGCGGCCCGGCCGGGAGAAGCCGTCACCGTGGCGGTGGTGACGGACGACCCGGCCGAGATCGGGGCGCTCGTCCGGCTGCGGATCACCGACCTCGCCGGGTGCCTGCGGCGGGCGTTCGGGCCGGATGCCGGTCTGCCGCTGCGGCTCGTCCTCGACGACGGGGCCGCACTCGCGACCGCCGTCGGCGCGGGGATGGCGGCAGACACCGAGGCCGCCGTGCGCGTCCAGGACGGGACGATCATCGCGCGGGCCACCGGGAGGGGCGCCGCGTACGCCGTGGCGACCGCCCCGTCCCTCACCGAGCGGCGCACCGGAATGGACGAGGCATGACGGGGCCCGCCGAATCGGCCGTGCTGCACGTCCTCCGCTGCATCGGACACGCCGAGCTGCCCCGCGTCGCCGACGCCGCCGGCCTTCCCGACCTCGACGCGGAGTCCCACCTGATCGACCTCGCCGCGGCGGGGCTGGTGACGCGGACGTCCGGGGCATGGGGGCTCACCGAGGCCGGCCGCGACGAGGACGCCCGGCGCACCGCCCGCGAACTCGACGGCGACGGCACGCGGGACGCGCTGACCGCCGCGTACGAGAAGTTCATGGTCCTGAACCCGGAACTGCTGGACCTGTGCTCGGCCTGGCAGCTGCGCACCGTGGACGGCGTGGCGGCGCCGAACGACCACTCCGACCCGTCCTACGACGCCCGCGTCCTGGACAGGTTCGCCGACCTCGACCGGCGCGCCGAGGCCGTCATCGCGGACCTGGCCGCCGCGCTCCCCCGCTTCGGGCGGTACCGGGCCCGGCTCAGCGCCGCGCTCGACCGCGCCCGCGCCGGCGCGCTGGAGCACCTGGCCGACAGCATGACCTCATACCACACCGTGTGGTTCCAGCTCCACGAGGACCTGCTCACCACCCTCGGCATCCCCCGCGCGTGGACCGCCGCCCGATGACCTGGATCCATCCGCTCACCCCCGGTACCGGGGAGCCCGCGGACGTCCTCGGCGGTAAGGGCCATGGCCTCGTCGTGCTGCGCCGCCTCGGCCTGCCCGTGCCGCCGGGGTTCGTCATCGGCACCCCCGCCTGCCGCGCCTACCTCCGCGACGGGCGCTTCCCGGACGGCCTGGACGCCGAACTCGCCACCGCCGTCCGCGCGCTGGAGGACGCCACCGGACGGCGCTTCGGGTCCGGCGGCGAGCGGCCGCTGGCGGTGGCGGTCCGGTCGGGCGCCGCCGTGTCGATGCCCGGCATGATGGACACCGTGCTCAACCTCGGCCTCGCCGCCGAGGCGACCACCGCGCTGGCCGCCGAGTCCGGCGACCCTGACTTCGCACACGAGACCCGCCGCCGCTTCCTCGACGGCTTCCCGACCGCGTCCGTCCCCGACGACGCGATGGGCCAGTTGCACGCTGCGGTGCGGGCGGTGTTCGCGTCCTGGCACAGCCCACGCGCCACCACCTACCGCGAGCTGAACGGCATCCCGCACGACCTCGGAACAGCCGTGATCGTGCAGGCGATGGTGTTCGGCAACCGCGACGAGCACAGCGGGAGCGGGGTCGCCTTCAGCCGCGACCCGAACACCGGCGCCAAGGCCCCATTCGGTGACGTCCTGTTCGGACGGCAGGGCGACGACGTGGTCTCCGGCCGCTCCACCACCCGGGCCCTATCCGACCTCGCCGACCGCGAACCGGCGGTGTGGAAGCGGCTCGTCGCCGCCTTGCACCGCCTCGAACGGCATTACCGCGACGCCTGCCACGTCGAGTTCACGTTCGAGGCGGGCGACCTGTGGTTCCTCCAGGCGCGTCCCGGCGGCCTCACCGGCCGCGCCGCCGTCCGCACCGCCGTGGACCTCGCCGACGACCGACTCATCGACCGTCGCACGGCCCTCCGCCGGATCTCCCTCCGACACCTGCAAGACGCCCGGACGCCGCGCATCGACACCGGTGACGGAATCGACCTTCTCACCCGCGGCCGAGGCGCATGCCCCGGCGTCGTGTCAGGTCGCATCGCGGTGACCGCCGATCAGGCCGCTCGCATGGCCGCCGACGGGCCGGTGATCCTCGTCCGTCCGGTCACCTCGCCGCTCGACGTGCACGGCCTGGCCGCAGCCGCCGGGGTGGCCACGAGCCGCGGCGGGCCCACCAGCCACGCCGCCGTCGTCGCCCGAGCCATGGGCAAGCCCGCGGTCGTGGACGCGGCCGGCCTCACCGTCGACACGGCAGCAGACCACGTCCGCATTGGCGAACGTGTCGTCCCTTCAGGCACGCTCATCACCATCGACGGCACCGGCGGCGAGATCACCCTCGGGATCCCCCGCATCACCACCGGAACCGCCGACGTCCATCTACACCGCCTGCTCGCCTGGGCGGACGAGGTCTCCGGCGACCGCACGCTACGCTCCGACCAGGAACGCCTAAGCGCAGCCCACGCCCGGCTATGAGGCTCCGCGTCCTACGGGGTGTTGCGCAGGAAGTCCGTGACGACGCGGTTGAACTCGTCGGCGTGCTCGATCATCGCCCAGTGCCCGCAGCGGTTGATCAGGACGAGACGGCTGTCCGGAATGTTCGCCAGCAGGTACAGGGAGTTCTCGAACGGCACCACGCGATCGTCCCGGCCGTGGATGAGGAGCGTGGGGACCGTGATGCCGGGCAGCAGTTCCGGCTTGACCCACACCGGCAGCGGCGCGCCCTTCGGCAGGCCGTCGACGTAGTTGCGCAGGTGCTCGGGACGGGCGAGCGCCGCGTCCGAGCGGGCCTGGCACAGTTCCGGCGTGGCGAACGCGGCCTTGTCGAAGCACATGATCTCGACGAGCCGGCGCATGTTCTCCGGGGTCGGCTCCCGGTAGGTCTCGATGAGGACCTTCAGCCCCTCGGACGGGCCGCCGCCGGGCGCGAACAGCCCGGGCGCGCGTCCCACCGGCGGTCCCATGGTGACCAGGTGGGTGATCCGGTCCGGGTGCTCGGTGGCGAGCCGGAGCGAGGTCTGCCCGCCCATCGAGTTGCCGACGAACGCGGCCTTCGCGATGCCGAGCGCGTCCAGGAACTGGACCGCGGCCTCGACGTGGTCGAGGCGGTCGACGGTCGCGGCGTCCGAGTCGCCCCAGCCGGGCATGTCCACCGCGTACACGTGGAAGTGCTCGGCCAGCGCCTCGATGTTGCCGGAGAAGTTGCTCCAGCCCGTGGCGCCGGGGCCGCTGCCGTGCAGCAGGACGACCGGGTGCCCGGCGCCCGCCTCGTAGTAGCGCAGCTTCCAGTCCTTGGTCTGGACGGTGCGGGCCGTGTCGGCCTGGGTGAGCGGCATCAGTGCGCGTCCTTTCCGGAGAGCAGGCCGGCGACGACCTCCGGCGGGCGGTGGCCCCAGCTGTGCAGCCGGTCCAGCGTCTTGACCTGCCAGGTCTCGTCGTCGACGAGCAGGCCGCCCCAGCCGTACTCCACGCTGAAGCCGGACGGCGTCTGGACGTAGAAGCTGAACATGTGGTCGTTCGGGTGCATGCCCAGCGTCATCTCGAAGGGCTGCCCGGCGTCCATGCAGCGGTCGTAGGCGGTGCCGACGTCGCGGATGTCGGTGACCTCGACCATGAAGTGGTGCGTCCGCTTCGGGTGCGGCATGTCCCCGAACGCCACGGAGTGGTGGCGCGGGTTGCAGCGCAGGAAGATCAGGTCGGCGACGACGCCCGGCGCGAGCTCCTCCACGATGGTGTCGGAGATGCGGAAGCCGAGGAGGCCCTCGTAGAACGCCAGGTAGGTCTCGCGCGCGACGCCCTTGGACAGCAGCACCTGGTGGCCCGCGCCGCCGTCGCCGGTGACGAACCCGCCGAGCAGCACGTCCGAGCGGAACGGAGTGGCGGCGTCGGCGAACCCGGTGACGAGCTCGACGCGGTTGCCCATCGGGTCGGCGGTCACCAGGATGCGGTCGACCTTGCGGGACGCGGCGAGCGCGGCACCGCCCTCCTCGACCTCGACTCCCGCGGCCGCCAGCCGGGCGGCGATCTCGTCGAGCGCCGCGTCGTTCTCGACCTCGTAGCCGCTGGCCGCCAGGTCGTCGGCGGGGCCCTGCTGGACGAGCCAGCGGTGGACCTTCTCGTCGGTCCGGAAGGCGACGGCGTCGGCGGTCTTGTCCGCGAGCTGCATGCCCAGCAGCTCGACGGCGAAATGCTCCCAGTCGCCGAGGCTGCTCGCCTCGTAGACGACGTACGCCAGCTCCTTGACTCCCGTCATGAGGATCAGCTCCTTGTTGTCGGCGGTCGGTCGATCAGTCGGCCAGGGCGGGGGCGGCGAGGCCGGAGACGTCGGCGGCGGCGACGAACCTGTCCGGGCGCACCGCCACGGCGCGCACGCCGTACCGGGCCAGCCAGGGCAGCAGCACCTCGTAGAGGTCGACCAGCTCGTCCGGCCCCTGCGTGTAGGCGGTCTTGGGACGGATCGCCAGGTAGCGGGCGCCGAGCGCGTCCCACTCCGCCTTCTCCTCGGGCGTGAGCAGCGCGGCCGGGTCGGTGTCCGCGCCGAGCAGGACGAAGCCGTCGCCGAGCAGGTCGTCGAGGCGCGCCATCCGTCCGGTGGTGTCGCCGGTGATCGGCTGCGGGATCATACGGCCGACGATGCTCGCGTCGCCGACGGGGCCGCGGAGCCAGCCCGCGTCGAGGACGGGCGGCGCGATCAGCGGCGGCTCGAACGGGGTGACCGTGTTCTCCGGGACCCGGTTCATCTCCTCGATCTCCGCCGGGGTCGCCTCCTGCTTGATGACCCGGCCGAGCTGGACGGCCAGCCCCGTGTAGAAGGCGGCGTTCGGGCGGCGCTCGGCCTCGTAGGTGTCCAGCCAGCCCTCACCGAGCTCGCCCTTGAGGACGCGGGCGAGCTTCCAGCCCAGGTTGTGGGCGTCCCGCATGCCGGTCTGCATCCCGGCGCCGGCCCACGGCGGCATGAGGTGGGCGGCGTCCCCGGCGAGGAAGACCCGTCCCGCCCGCCAGGTCTCGGCCATCCGCGTGTGGTGGCGGTAGAAGGCCCACTGGTGGATCGACACGTCCTCGGTGCTGACGCCCATCGCCTTGAGCAGCGGCCAGACGTCGTCCTCGGACGCGAAGTCCGCTTCGGTCTCGTGCGGTTTGAGCGGGATCTCCCAGCGGTGGTTGCCGGCGGAGAGCGCGATGTCGACGACCGGACGTTCTTTGTCCGACCAGAACGTGAGGAAGTCGCGGTCGGGCCACCAGCGCTTGACCCGGCAGTCGATGACGATCCACTGCACGTCGAGGGTGTCGCCGAGCAGCCGGCAGCCGATCATGTCCCGGCACGCGCTGCTGCCGCCGTCGGCGGCGATCGCGTAGCGGGCGCGCACGGTGCGCGTCTCCCCCGTCGCGGCGTCCGTCGCCGTCACGGTGACGCCGTCGTCGTCCTGCTCCAGCCCGGTCACCTCGACGCCGTACCGGACGTCGATCAGCTCGCCGTGCTCGTCCGCGCAGGCGCGGAGCTCGGTCTCCATGAGCGGCTGGTAGATGTTGTAGAAGCGCGGCGTCGCGCCCAGCACCGACGGCGGGTGCTCGACCCGCATGATCTCCGTGCCGTCGTAGGTCACCCAGCGCAGCGCCCGCTGCGGCTCGACCACCCGGGTGATCCGCTCGTCGATGCCGAGCCCCTGGAAGATCCGCATCGTCCAGTCGTTGACGGTCACGGCGCGGGCGCGCGGGTAGATGTCGCGGTCCCGCTCCAACGCGATGACGGAAGCTCCGTGCTTCGCCAGGGTGAGCGCGGCGGTCACACCGGTGGGGCCGTATCCGACGATCGCGACATCGGCGTCGAAATGCTGGGTCATGCGGGCTCCGAGAGGCGCGGTTTTGTACCGATCGTTCGGTACGATCGTGACCACCTTCACATGGGGACGGCCGGACGGCCAAACTTTTCCGCAGTGCAGAACAGGACAAACCGGACAGTCGCCGGGCGCATCTATGCTTCAACCCGTGGCGGACGAGAAGAACGGCAACAGTCGTGGCCGCAGGTCCCGGGAGGAGATCCTGGACGCCGCCTCCCGGATCATGGCGGAGCGCGGCTACGCCGCCACCTCGCTCTCGGTGCTGAGCCGGGAGACCGGCCTCCCGAAGAGCGCGGTCTACCACCACTTCCAGTCGAAGGCCGGGCTGCTGTCGGCGGTCATGGCGCGCGGCGCCTACGACTTCTTCTCGGCGATGCGCGAGGCGCAGGCGGGCGGCCCCGAGGGCGGCACCGCCCGCGAGCGGCTGACCTGGTACCTCCTGCGCACCGGCGAGGTCTTCGCGGCCCGCGCCGACTTCCTCCGCCTGCACCTGATCCTGATCATGAGCGCCGAGGCCGCCGAGGCCGAGGTGGAGGCCATCATCGAGCGGGTGCGGCGCGACGGCCGCGCCCACATGAACACGATGATCGCCGCGTCCTTCGCCGCCGAGGGCCCCGACATCGCCCAGGCCGTCGCGGACGACCTGGACTACTTCGGCATCGCCGGGTTCGACGGCGCCTTCGTCGCCTCACAGGCCGACCCGGCCCGCGCCATCCCCGCCCAGATGACCCTCCTCGCCGAGGCCATGGCCGCCCTGGGCGAGGCACGCGTCGCCGCCCTGCGGCTCAGCCGGCCGACATCCCCTGCTCAAGAGCCGACGCCGCACCCTTGAGCGTCGCCACCAGCCGCGGCAGGTCCTCCTTGCCGTAGCGGATGCTCGGCATGGAGACCGAGAGCCCCGCGACGGCCACCCCCTCCGGACCCCGCACCGGCACGCCGACCGCGACCAGCCCGCGCTCCGAACGCCCGTTGTTGAGCGCGAAGCCATTGCGCCGCACCCGCTCCAGCTCCGCCGCATCGGGCCGGTCGCCGTCCCGCTCCCCGGCGTAGAGGGCCGCCAGCTCGTCCGGCCGCAGCTCGGCCAGCAGCAAAAGGCCGCCGGTGGTTCGATGCGCGGGGAAGACCATGCCCTCCCGCGAGCCGACCCGCAGCGCCTGTGACGACTCGACACTCGCGATGAACCGCGCCGTCCGTCCCGTGCGCACGGTCAGGTTGGCCGACTCGTCGAGCACGTCGACCAGCTTCCGCAGATGCGGCAGCCCGGCGGCCCGCAACCGCGACGCGGCCGACGGGGAGTGCGCCGCCAGCTCCAGCACGGGCCCGACGCGGTAGGACCTGTCCGCGTCCTGCACGGCGAAGTCCCGGTAGACGAGCATCGCCAGCAGCCGATGCGCCGTGGACACGGCGACCCCGAGCCGCCCCGCCACCTCGGTGACGGTCATGGCCCCTTCCAACTGAAGCATCGTCGCGATCCGCAACGCGTTGTCCACACTCGCCACGGCATAAGGAGGCGGGGTCTTCAGCGGCTTGTCCACGGCCCCCTCCCACACCCACGAACCGGCACAAACTCCCAAATCAACCGCCATGCTACGACCCCAAACCCCCTGCTCACCCCCACCTCAACCCCCGACGCCACCACCCTCTAACACGCGATGCGCGTCAACACTGCGGGCATTACTTGGGGACGTCTACCAGGATCTTGCCGGTGGTGCCGTTTTCTAGGGTTCGGTGGGCGTCGGGGGTGTGGGCGAGGGGGAAGCGGAGCAGCGGCAGGCCGTGCTGCTCGCCTACCGGGAGGGCGTTGTCGCGGACGGCGGCGGCGATGTCTTCGGCGGCTGCGGCGCGCGCTTCCGGGCCGGCCGTGTAGAGCACCAGAAATTGGAAACGCGTGTTCAGCACCATGTTCTGCGCCACGTCGAGGTGCACCGGCTTGCCCCCGTCGTTGGCATAGGTCGAGATCGTGCCGCGCGTGCGCAGGACGGCCAAGTCCAGTGCGAGGTTGGCGCCGAGCGCGACCTCGGCGACGATGTCGACGCCGTCCGGAGCGATCTCGCGGATCGCGGCGGCCGGATCGCCTTCGCGGTAGTTGACCACGTGGTGGGCACCGGCGGCGGTGGCGAGGCGGGCTTTCTCCGGGCCGCTGACCGTGCTGATCACGGTGGCGCCCGCCCAGCGGGCGAGCTGGATCACCGCGTGCCCGACCGCCCCGGCGCCGCCGGCGGCGAGCACCACGCGGCCGCTGAGCGCGCCGGGTCGCAGGCGGCGCGGGCCGTCCTCGGCCATGGTGAGCGCGCGGTGCGCTGTGAGCGCGGGGACGCCAAGGGCCGCGCCGACGTCGAAACTGACCTCGTCCGGCAGGGGGACGGCCTGCTCTGCGGGCACGACGGTGAACTCGGCGGCGGTTCCGGTGGGCCGTCCGGCGGCGGCCATGAACAGCCAGACCCGCTGCCCGATCCGGCTCCGGTCGACCCCGGCGCCGACAGCGTCGATCACGCCGGCTCCGTCCAGATGGGGCGTGACCTCCGGGAACTTCAGGGGCGCGCCGGAACGGGCCTGCCAGTCGGCCGGGTTGACCCCGGAGACGGCGACCCGGACACGGACCTCGCCAGGGCCAGGCTCGGGCACATCGCGGTCGACGAGTTGGAGGACGCCGGGGCCGCCGTTGGCGCGGTAGATGATCGCCTTCATGGTCCGTCCTAGCCGATCGGGACTTCGCTGGAGCGGGACTCGACGGCGTCGAGGGCGGCGCGGGTGGCCCGATCGAAGGCGATCTCACGGACCGCCATGTTGGCCACCAGGTGGGCGGGGTCGGCCGTGCCTGGGATGAGCAGCACGTTGGGGGCGTGGTGCAGCAGCCAGGCGAGGCCGACCTGGGAGGGCGTGACGCCGAGCGACTCGGCCGCGGCGTGGACGGCCGGCTCATCGGTGACCTTGGGCAGGCCGGGAAAGGCCCCGCCGAGCGGGAAGAACGGCACCCAGGCGATGCCCTCGGACGTGCAGAGAGCCAGCATGGCCTCGTCGTCACGGGAAACGACGCTGTAGGCGTTCTGCACGCAGACGATGCCGGCCGGGAGGGCGCGGCGCAGGTTGGCGAGGCTGACGCTGCTCAGGCCGATCGCTCCGATCTTGCCCTCGTCGCGGAGGGCGATCATGACCGCGAGCTGATCGTCGAGGTCGACCACCTGATCCCCGGTGGGACGCAGCCCGGGGCCGGTGTCGAGGCGGCGGAGGTTGACGACGGGGAGCTGCTCGACGCCGAGGCCGCGCAGATTCTGCTCAACGCCGGCCCGCAGTTGTTCGGGCCGCTGCGCGATTCGGAGCGGCAGGCGTCCTGCCGGGTCGGGCTCGGCGCCGACCTTGGTGACGACGAGCACGCCGTCCTCGGGCCGCAGGGCTTCGCGGATCACGGCGTTGGCGAAGCCGAAGCCGTAGAACTCGGCGGTGTCCACATGGTCCACGCCCAGCTCGACCGCGCGGCGCAGCAGCGCGACGGCGTCGCCGGGACGGTCGCGCAGGCGCTCGAGCTGGGCCGCGCCGTAGCCGACGCGGGACACGGTGCGTCCCGCGAACGAAGCGGTCGCCGGGCTGGCCTCACGTTCATCAGGTGTCTCCATGCCCTGCACCGTACGAACATCAAATGACAGATGTCAATATCTGTCATCCGAACTACGTAGGCGGCCGACAGGCTGACAGGCTGACAGACTTTGACATCCGTCAGTCCGTTGCCGTACGTTCGCGCCCGTAGAGGGACGGGGAGATCTGATGCGCGCAGGCCCGCTCGACGCGGAGACGATCGTGTCAGCCACCGAAGAGGTGCTGCGCCGCCACGGTCCGGAGAAGACGACCGTGCTCGATGTCGCGCGGCTCCTAGGGGTGAGCCACGGCAGCGTGTACCGCCACTTCCCGTCCAAGGCGGCGCTGCGCGAGGCCGTGATCCGGCGCTGGCTCGACCGGGCGCGCGACCAGCTCACCGCGACGGTCCGGGCCTCGGGCCTGGCCCCGCCCGACCGGCTGCACCTCCTGCTCACCACCATGTTCACCACGAAGTGGACGAAGGCCCGCGAGGACCCGGAACTCTTCGCCACCTTCCGGGTGCTGGCAGCGGATCACAGCGCAGTCTCGTCCGCCCATGTCGACTTCCTGCTCGCCGAGATCCGCGCCATCATCGCCGACGGCATCACCGACGGCACCTTCACACCCGGCGACCCAGACGGGATCGCGCGCGCCGTCCTCGATGCGACCACGCGCTTCCACGACCCGATCCACGCCGCAGAGTGGCACTCCCCCGAGACCGAAGCGGAGTCCGAAGCCGTCATCTCACTCATCCTCAACGGCCTCCAAACCCGCTAACCCCCGCACCGACCCGCGAAACGGCTGGTTCCCTCGGAAGAGGTAGATCGGCGAAACCCGAGGCCGGTGAGTGCTTTCTGCCTGTGGGGCGCTTGCGAGGGGTCCGGGGGCGTTTCGGGCAGTTCGCCATCGTTGGTGCTCACTTGCCCCCCGGGCGCGTGCGAGGGGTCCAGGGGCGCCTCGGGGGTCGGTTGGCCGGGGGTCGGTCGGCCGGTGGGGTTGGCCCGGGGGGGTTGGCCCGGGGGGTTGGCCGGGGATCGGTCGGCCGGGAGGTTGGCCGGGGATGGGTTGGCCGAGGGTGGGTTGGCCGAGGGTGGGTCGGCCGAGGGGTGGGTCGGCCGAGGGTGGGTCGGCCGAGGGGTGGGTCGGCCGAGGGTGGGTCGGCCGAGGGTGGGTCGGCCGAGGGGTGGGTCGGCCGAGGGTGGGTCGGCCGAGGGGTGGGTCGGCCGAGGGGTGGGTCGGCCGAGGGTGGGTCGGCCGAGGGTGGGTCGGCCGAGGGGTGGGTTACATGGTGAAGGCTTCTATGAGGGTCCAGATGGCGAGGCCGGCCATGCACAGGCCGCCGATGCGCTGGACGGTCTTCAGCGGGACCCTGTTGGCGATGAAGCGGCCCGCCAGGAGGGCCAGGGCCGAGACCGACATGAGGGCGGCGGCGGAGCCGATCGCCGTCGGCAGCCATCCGTTGGTGGCGGCCAGGTTGGCGGTGGTGATCTGGGTCAGGTCGCCCCACTCGCTGATGAACACGGCCGTGAAGGCGGCCACGTAGGACGGCCAGAACCGGGTGACCCTCTGGCCGGCCTTGTCGTCCTCGTCGTCGTCCCCTCCGCCGCGCATCAGCACGATGGCGCCGAAGGCGAACAGGGCGGCCGACACGAGCTTGACGGCCATGCCCGGCAGCAGGCTGAGCAGGCTGCCGGCCCCCACGGCGATCGCGACGTGCACGATGAACGCCGTGGACGTGCCGAACCACACGTAGAGCGGACGCATGCGCGTGCCCATGGCCAGTGAGGCGAACATCGTCTTGTCGGGCAGCTCGGCGAGGAAGATCAAGCCGAACGCGGTGAGAATCGCGAGCGGGTCCAGGGTCATGGGCGGTGCCTTCTTACGGGGCCGGGCCGCGGACTTCGGCCGGCACCCTGGCGGGCGACGGGAGGACCACTCGGCCCGGCACGATCGGACGGCCCGCACGGTCGTACGGGCCACGTCATGCCGTGGCCGAAGGTCTCGTCCACCCCTTCGCGGGGCCCGATGGCCGGGACGTCCAAGGATGTCCAGCGTGTCGACCAGCGGTATTACAGGACTACTCCCCTTCGCCGGGCCCCAGTGTAGCCAACACATCCGGCAAGGCATTAGACCGGCGCGGCAAAGGAGCCGTCCCTGAATGGAAGCGTCCCCGTCACCCGGGAACGGGTGACGGGAACGCCGGTCGGGGGAAGCGTGTCAGGCGACGCGGACGCCGCCGGCGAAGGGCCGTCCGGCGAGCGGGCTGATCTTGACCACGTCGCCGGTCTGCGGAGCGTGGACCATCTTGCCGTTGCCGATGTAAAGCCCCATGTGGTGCAGGTCGGCGTGGAAGAACACCAGGTCGCCGGGCCTGAGCTGTGACATGGACACGTGCGTGCCCGCGTTGTACTGGGCGCCGGTGTAGTGCGGGAGGTTGATCCCGACCTGGGCGTAGGCGTACAGGGTCAGGCCGGAGCAGTCGAAGCCCTTGATGTTGGCGCCCTGCGCGGTGCCGTAGGACGGGCCGGACGCGGTGCCGCCGCCCCAGGAGTAGGGCACGCCGAGCTGGCTCAGGGCGGCTCGAACGGCGGTCATGGCCTTGGCCGAGGCGCCGCCGGGGTCCACGTTGGGGATGGGCCCGCCGTTGCCTCGGATGGGCGTGCCGACGCCCAGCTTGGCTTCGACCTTCTTGAGCCTGGCCTGGAGCTCCTTGCGCTTCTTCTTGGCCTCGTCGGTGAGTTCGCGCACCTGCTTCGCGCGCGCTTCGGCCGATTTGCGGGAGCGCTCGGCGGCCTGCATGGTCTGGAGCAGGTGGGCGACGCGGTCGCCGTCCTGGCGGGCGAAGTAGTTGAGCGTGGCCGACCGGTCAAGGACGCTCTGCGGGTCCTTGGCGGAGGCGAAGGCGACGGCAGGGTCCGCTGGGCCGTTCTTGTAGCTGTCCGCTGCGAGCTTGACGATCCTGGCGCGGGCGTCGTCCAGCGCCTTCTTCTGGCGGGCGGCGTTGCCCTCGGCCACCTTGGCGGCGCGCTGGGCCTGCTTCAGCCGCTCGCGCAGGCCGTTGTACTGCTCGCTGAGCTTCTCGGCGTCGTCCGCGAGCTTCTTCTGCTGCGCGGTCAGCTCCCGGCGGGACGGCTCGGGCTCGGCGGAGGCGGGCGCCGGTGCGAGGAGCGCCGCGGCCACGGCGGCCGATATCGCCCATGCCGTGACGGTTCGGGGGGTGCGGGTGCGGCGTTTCGGCGTGCCGATGACGGCAGCGCGTCGCTGCATGCGGTCGTCCTCCTCTGTGCCGCCTACCGGGTCAGCTGACGGGTTCGGGCCAGAGTCGCCCTACCGCCCCGCGAAGGGAGCGGATTCACCCCGGTGGAGATCGGGTCCCCGGTTCCCGGGCCGATGGGCCACGGGATTCGGCGTCGCCATCGCCGCCCCCGGCGGGGGCTCGTCACGGTGGCTCCTACGCAGCGTAGGAGATAGCCGCCTCATTCGCCACTCAAGCCGCGGATTACGGCAAACGTCCCAGACGCATCAGCAGAGCAGGGCCAGCCGACCGATCGCGAGAGCCGCGCCCGCGAGAGGCACCGCGACCGCCGCCGCCACGAACACCGGCGCCACCACCCGGAACGCCCCACGCGGCTTCACCTGCTCACCGGCCTCCAGCCGCCGCACCCGCGCCGCCAACGCGTCCATCCCCGCCCCGACCGCCCCCAACTCTCCACACGCGCCGAACGAGCCGGTCTCGACAACCACACCGCAAACGTCACGGGTTCCAGGCCCGCATGGCATGCCGCCCGCTTCACGCGACCCGGTCGCGGCGAGCGAGCCAGTCGCGTCGAGCGAGCCGGTCACGTCGAGCGAGCCGGTCACGTCGAGCCGGCCGGGCGCGGCGAGCGGGCCGGTCACGTCGAGCCGGCCGGGCGCGGCGACCACTCCGCCAATGTCGTGGAGTTCGGCTGTGTAAGGGGCGCCGGTCACTTCGGATGAGGGTTGTGAGCCTGTTGCTGCTAGTGAACCGGGCGGGTTGGGGGTGCCTGGTGGTGAGGCGAGTGTGTGTAGGGCTTTGACGAGGGTTCGGGGGCCGTGGGTGTGCGCTGCTGTGTCGTCCGCTGCCATTTCGAGTAGTAGCGGTAGCCGTGCTTTGGCTCGGCGGACGGTTGGTAGCCAGGGGAGGAGGGCGTGCGCCAAGTCCAGGACGAGCAGCAGTGCATGGTGGCGTTGCCGGAGGTGGGCTCGCTCGTGTGCGAGGACGGCTCCGAGTTCGGCGGCGCTCAGTGCGTCCTGGGCTCCCGTGCTGACCACGATCGCGCGGCGGCGCGCGGACAGGGAGTAGGCCACGGGCACCGGGTGGTCGAGTACGAGGACGTCCGCGTGCCGGGTGTGCTGGCGGGCGACGAGGCGCAGCATCTCCCAGTGGCGGCGGCGGTGCCGCAGGGCCCGGACCAGGCGCGGCACCCCGCGGGCCAGCCTCGTCCCGCACGCCGCCAGTAGGACCAGGCTCGCCACGGCCGCCGCGATCATCGCCTGGGTCTCGTGGTGGGGCAGGCAGTCGCGCAGCAGCGTCAGCAGTCCGTGTCCGGGCCCCGGGGGCGAGATCAGCGCGACCGCGACGACTCCGGCGCTGGCGATGACGGTGCCCGCGAGCGCGGCCGTCCAGCAGGCGACCGCCGTCCGTGGGCCGAGGGCGCCGGCCCGGATCCGATCGAGGACCGGCCCGGCCAGGCACCCCAGCAGGACCGCCGAGGCGACGAGCGCGCCGACCAGGACGATCACGGCGTCACGCCTCGTCGCCGTCGGACGTCCGGCGGCGCAGGGCGTCCAGCAGGTGGCGGGCGTCCTCGGCGGGGACGCTCTCGGCGAAGCGGGCGAGGATCGCGCCGTGGTCGGGGGCGTCGGTCAGCGCGTCCAGCATCAGTTCGACGGCGTACTCCTCACGCGCCCTGGTCGGGCCATAGCGGAAGGCCGTCCCGTCCTGGGTGCGTTGTAGGAGCCCCTTCTGTGCGAGGCGTTCGGCCACGGTCTGGACGGTGTTGTAGGCGAGCGCCTTGTCGGAGTCTTCGTTGAGCTTCGCGAGGAGTTCTCGCACCCGCAGTGGTTCGGGTGCCGCCCAGAGGACGTCCATGATGGAGCGTTCGAGCGACCCGCCCAGTCCGGCCACGCGCTCACCTCCGTCCTGCCCACATTGTGCCGGAGCACCGGTGCGCCGGGTCAGTGGTGGTACTGGTGCACGACGGCGTGGCCCTTGCCTCGGCCGATCATCCACCGGTTCACCGGCGTGGTGACGATGAAGGCGAGCAGGAACGCTATGGCGAGCGCACCCCAGAACAGGGGGTCCGCCAGGCCGGCGTCCATCGCTCCCGGGATCGCCACCATGGCCGCGTTGTCCAGCACTTCCATGACCGCGATCGAGACGGTGTCGGCGGCCAGCGCCACGCCGAACGCGGCGCGCAGCGTCAGCCCCGCCTTGAGGACGCCGCGCATGGTCAGGGCGTACCCGAAGACGAACGCGAGGAAGACCGCCAGGACGATCGTGGCCACGTTCGACCACCCCAGCGCCGTCCCGATCACCATGCCGAGCACCTCGCCGATGGCGCAGCCGGTCAGGCAGTGCAGCGTCGCCTGAGCCGCCATCCCCCACGACACCGACCCGGCGCCCCCATGCCCGTCCGCATGACCGCCCGCATGACCGCCGTGCTCGCTGGGCCCGCCATGTCCCGCCGCGTGGTGTGCACCCGCGGCCTGCTTGCTCGCCTGCGCTTGTCCGCCGTGCTCTCCGGTGTGGGACGTCTGCCCGCCGTTGCCGCTCGCGTGGTGGGCATGACCGGCTTGCCCAGGCGTGTGGGACGCCCCACCGGGCGGGTGGGCGGTGTGCGGGGTGTGGGGGGCGGGGCCTTCGCGGTCTTGGGCGGTCATTTCGGGGGCTCCTTCAGGTTTCGGGAATCAGCGCGGGGCGCCGGGGGTTGCGCGGGGAACTATACCCCCCTAGGGTAAGCGACCGCTGGAGATATACCCCCTAGGGGTAGAAGGAGGAGTCATGTCCGGACGTTCCGCACCGCCCGCCGCGCGCCGCTGGTGGGCGCTGGCGCTGATCGCGACCGCTCAGTTCATGGTGATCATGGACACGTCGATCATCGGGGTGGCGCTGCCCCGCATCCAGGCGGATCTCGGGTTCTCGCAGGAGAACCTGTCCTGGGTGTTCAACGCCTACGTCGTCGCGTTCGGCGGCCTGCTGCTGCTCGGCGGCCGGCTGTCGGACCTGTTCGGCGCCCGCCGGCTGTTCTCCACCGGGTGGGTCGTCCTGCTCGCCGGGTCCGCCATGGCGGGCGCCGCCGGGAACGTCGGCGTGGAGCTGGCCGGACGCGCCGTCCAGGGCGTCGGCGCCGCGCTCATCGCGCCCGCCGCGCTGACGCTGCTGATGATGCTGTTCGGCTCCGAGCCGCGCGAGCTGACCAAGGCGCTGTCCCTGTACGGGGCGGCGGCACCGGCCGGCGGCACCGCGGGCGTGTTCCTCGGCGGCGTCGTCACCGAGTACCTGTCCTGGCCCTGGGTCTTCTACATCAACATCCCCATCGCCCTGATCGCGCTGGCCGCCGCGCCCGCGCTGATGCCCGGCGGCGGGGGCGGCGCCCGCGGCAGGGTGGACGTGCTCGGCGCGCTGACCGTCACCGCGGGGCTGGGCGGCCTCGTCTTCGGCGTCGTCCGCGCGCCCGAGGTCGGCTGGAACGCGTTCGAGACCTGGGCCGTGCTGGCCGCCGGGCTGGTGCTGCTCGGAGTGTTCCTCGCGCTGCAGGCGTACCGCCGTGCCCCGCTGATGCCGCTGTCGATCTTCCGCGCGCCGAACCTGGCCGCCGCCAACCTCGCGCAGCTGCTGCTCGGCGGCGCGTGGATCCCGATGTGGTTCTTCCTGAACCTGTACCTGCAGCAGGTGCTCGGCTACAGCGCCTTCCCGTCGGGCGCGGCGCTCGTGCCCATGACCGCGCTGATCATGCTCGGGATGATCGTCCTGGCGCCGCGGATCATGGGGCGCCTCGGCGCCAAGGGCGCCATCGTCACCGGGCTGCTGGTGCTGGCCGCCGGGATGGGCTGGCTGTCGCTGATCCGCCCGGACGGCGACTACTGGGTGGACGTGCTGCCGGCCTCGCTGGTCGCCGCGCTCGGGATGTCGCTGGCGTTCATCCCCTCGCTCGGCACCGCGCTGTCGGCGGCCCGTCCGGAGGAGGGCGGGCTCGCGTCCGGCATCGTCAACACCGGCTACCAGGTCGGCTCGGCGCTCGGCCTGGCGGCCATGACGGCCATCGCCGCCGCCTCCGGCGCGGACCGGCTCGGGGACCTGCCCGCGCTGACCGACGGGTTCTCCGCCGCCTTCACCGGCGCGGCGCTCATCGCGCTCGCCGGCGCGGGACTCGCCGCCGTCACCCTCCGGACCCCCCGTCCGGACGCCGCGGCCGCGGCCGCGCCGCAGGCGGAGGGCGAGAAGACCGCCGGCCGCTGACATGGCCTGCGCGAAACGCGCGACGGCACGTTCACCGCACCCGGTGCGGGGAACGTGCCGTCGTCCTCATGCCGGACGGTCAGCTGTAGAAGTAGCGGGACGAGCGCGTCACGGTCGTCCCCCGCTCGCCCCAGTAGGTCTTGATGTCGGCGCGGTAGTAGGTGTCCTCGTACGCGGTGGCGAGGCTGCGGCAGGTGCTGCCCGAGTTGCCGTAGTAGTTGTTGTAGTCCTTCCAGGACGGGCTGGGGCCCGACCGGCTGATGGGGACGAGCGTCACCTGCACCCAGCGCGCGCCGTCGGTGTTGTACGCCTGGGCGCAGAACTGGTCGCCGCCGTCGTTGTAGGAGACGGTGCCGTCGCCGACCGAGACCGGCCCGAAGGAGTTGGCCAGCGCCGGCTGCGCGACCGCGATGCTCGCCGCCGCGATGCCGAGGCCCACCACGGCCGTCTTCATCAGTGTCTTCATCGTGCCCCTTCCACCCGGGCGCGAGATGATCGCGCCGCTCGGTGTTGATCTTCGGTCGGCGGATCCGCCGGTGGAAGGGGCCTTCGCCATTGTTCGCCGGGCCGTCACGCCAAGTTCGATCTTGGTCGTGGCGCGGGGGCGCGAGGCCCGGCGCGCAAGGAACGCACGGCGAACGCAACACCAACAACGGGGCGGAGCCGCCCGGAGGAGCTCACGTGCTCAGGCCGGCCGCGTGGCGCATGGCGGTGCGGGCGCGGGCCGGCGCCGAGGCGTCCTCCAGCAGCTGGATCTCCTGGTTGGCGGCCATGGCCAGGCCGGCGATCACCGTGGCGACCTCCTCGGCGGGACGGTGCGGGCCGGGCAGCCCGGCCTGGGCGGCGGCGACCTCCGCCGTCAGCGCCCGGCGCTGGGACGCGACGATCTCGCGCAGCCGGTCGCGCAGCGGTCCCGGCCGCCCGTCCAGTTCGGCCGAGGCGGCGGTGAGGAAGCAGCCGCCGGGGAACGGGCATTCGGCCAGGTAGCCGACCCAGCCGTCGATCAGCCGGCCCAGCCGCTCCGGACCGGGCGGCAGCTCCGCCAGGGGGGCGACGACCGCCGCGCGGAACACCTCGCCGGCCTGGTCGAGCGCGGCCATCTGCAGGCCGTCGCGGGAGCCGAACGGGCCGACCAGCCCCGCCTTGCTCATGCCGAGCCGCTGCGCGAGTGTGCCGAGGGTCAGCCCCTCCAACCCCACCTGGGAGGCGTCCCGCATCGCGGCCCGCACGATCCGGTCGCGGGTCCGGGCCGCTTCGGCCGCCGAGCGTCGAGGAGACATACCCCAAGACTAGCGAACGGTCGTACGCTATTTTGGCGTACGACCGTTCGCCAAATGACGAGAGGCCCGCCCGGCATGACCGATCTGCTCCAACTCGACGCCACCGCGCTCGCCCTCCTGGGCCACGATGTCGCCCTTGTTCCCGACTCCGCGATGGGCGACCCGACGCCCTGCGACGGGTGGACGGTCGCCGACCTGCTCCGCCACATGAACGAGCGGCACGAGGCCATCGCCCGGACGGCGCTGCCGCCCGTCGAAGCGAGCGCGGACCCGCGCGACGACTTCGCCCGCATCGCCGCCCGCTGCCTCTCCGTGCTGGAGCGGGCCGGTGAGACCGTGGACCTGCCGCAGCGCGGCCCGACGCCGACCGAAATGGTGCTCGGCGTCCACACCGTCGACATGCTGGTCCACCGCTGGGACCTGGCGCGCGCATTGCGGACCACGCCCGCCGTGCCGTCCCGCCTGGCCGAGGTGGCACTGCCGCTGGCGCGGGCCAACACCGCTCCGAGCAGCCCCCTCAACGGACCCGGCGGCGTCTACAGCCCCCCGCTGGCCGAAGACCCGACCCGTCCTGCGATCGACAACCTCGCAGCCCTCCTTGGCCGCGACCCGGACTGGACGCCGCCGGACGGGGTCAGCGGGTGATGGTGGCCGCGCGCAGGTGGCCGTCACCGGCGCCGAAGTAGACCACTCCATCCGATACCACCGCGTTGGGGTCGCGGTCGTCCGCCAGCTTGACCTTGCCCAGGGAGGCGCCGTCACCGGCCTTCAGGAGGTGCAGTTCGCCGGTCTTCGTGCCGACGTAGACCGTCCCGGACAAGAGAGTGGGTGACGAGCTCACCTGAGGAAGCTCACGGCGCCACAACACCGCGCCGGTCTTCGCGTTGAACGCGACCGCCTGCCCATCGTTGCCCTGAGTGTCCGCGTTGCCGCTGATGTAGACGACCCCGTCGGAGACCACGGGGCGCCACGAATCCGAGAAGTCGCCGAGGCCCGTGGGGGTGTTCCACAGGAGCGCACCGTTACCGGGGTCGCGCGCCGAGACGGTGCCGTCCTCACCGAGCCCGTACAGGACGCCGCCGATCACGATGAGCGACTCCGGGCGGCCGTGAAGTTCGTCCGCGAAGGGAGCCTTCCACAGGCGCTTGCCCGTATCGGCGTTCAGCGCGTGGAGTTGCGGAGCCGGCTCTTCGTAGGTGCTCGCGACGTAATAGACGACGTTCTCGTGGGCGGTCATCTTCCACAAGACCCCGGCTTCGTGGCTCCACGCCATCTTGCCGGTGCCGGTGTCCAGCGCGTACACCAACGACTTCTTCTCGTCGGACGTCCGGTGGAAGAAGTACATGTGCCGGCCGGACAGCGCTTCGCCGAGCAGCAGCGACTGGTCGGGGCGTTCCCACAGCCGGCGGCCGGAGGCGGCGTCCAGGGCGAACACGCGGCCGCTGTCGCTGTCGCGTGAGGAGTCGGCGTAGGCGCTGAGGTAGATCCTGTTCCCGGCGAGGAACAGGGAGTTGCCGCCGCCGTAGGCCCGGTCGTACGTCCACCGGGCCTTGCCGGTGCGGGCGTCCACGGCGTGGATGACTCCGTCGCCGTCGCCGAAGTACAGCGTCCCGTCCTTGAGCACCGGCGGCCAGGCCGGCTCACCGCTGTAGGACCACATCTGCTTCAGGACCGGCGGGCTGGGCTCGGCGGCGCGATCGGTGCGGCCGCCCCGGTCGGCGTCCGGCTCCCCGCCGGTGAGGAACAGCGTGGTGGCGACGGTGACGAGGACGCTGACGGCTGCGAGGCCAGTCAGGAAACGTCCCCGCGTGAGCAGCCGCCGGGACGGGGGACCTGGAGGCGGGCCCTGGTACGGCGCCGTCACGACGGCGGTGGGCGCGGGAGGCGGCGCGGGGACCGTGCGGGTGATCTCGGTCGTCAGCGGTTCGGGCAGCCAGCCTGCTCCACCGGGCGGCCATGCGCGCGACGCCCGGCCCAGTTCCTCGACCAGAGCGGGGACAGTGGGACGCCGGGCGGGGTCCTTGTCCAGGCAGCGGGCCACGACGTCCGCCAAGCCGGGCGGCACCCCGGTGAGGTCGGGGGCCGCGTGGACGACCCGGTAGTTCAACGCGTGGACGGAGCCGCCGCCGAACGGCCCGGCCCCTGTCGCCGCATACGCCAGGACGGCGCCAAGGGAGAACACGTCGCTCGCCGGGCCGACCTCGCCGCCCCGCAACTGCTCCGGGGACATGAAGCCCGGCGTGCCGACCATCGCCCCCGTCACCGTCAGCCGGGTGCCCTCGGACGCCAGCGCGATCCCGAAGTCGATCAGGCGCGGACCGTCCGCGGCCAGCAGCACGTTCGACGGCTTGAGGTCGCGGTGCACCACCCCGGCGGCGTGCACGCTCTCCAGCGCCTCCGCGAGCGCCGCGCCCAGGGACCGGACCGTCCCGTCCGGCAGCGCACCGTGCGCGTCGACCGCGGCCTTCAGCGACAGCCCGGGCACGTACTCGGTGGCCAGCCACGGCGGCGTCCCGTCCGGGTCGGCGTCGACCACGGCGGCGGTGAAGGGGCCGCTCACCCGGCGGGCCGCCTCGACCTCCCGGACGAACCGGCGCCGGAACCCCGCGTCCTCCGCCAGCCCCGCCCGCACCACCTTCACCGCGACCGCGCGCCCGCCCGGCGACGACGCCAGGAACACCTGGCCCATCCCGCCGCCGCCGAGCCGCCCGGCGAGCCGGTACGGCCCGAGCTGCTCCGGGTCGCCCGCCTCCAGCGGCGCGTACGCCTCCACTCCGCTTGCCCTCTCCATCAGACGGTGCCCGAGAGCACGCGCAGAACGTCGTCTTCCTCGACATAGAGCCGGCCGTCGATGAGGCCCGGGCTCCCGCCCACGTGCTCCTGCCACAGGCGGGTGCCGTTGCGGGCGTCGAGGGCGTAGAGGTTGCCGGCGCCCTCGTCGCTGCCGTCGTCGAACAGCACCTTCCCGTCCTGGACCGACACCAGATCGGCCTCGTCCACGCCCGGCTTGTGCCGCCACAGCGGCTTGCCGGTGGCGGCGTCGAAGGCGCAGACGTAGCCGTCGTTCTCGAAGTAGACGACGCCGTCCTCGACGATCGGGGTGCCGGCCCCGCCGGCGATGGCTGGATCCCAGGAGGCGCCCTCGAAGCCCTGCTTCCACGCGTACCGGCCCGTCGCGGCGTTCACCGCGTGCAGTGAACCGTCCCGGACGCCGTAGTAGACGGTTCCGTTCGCGGCGATGGGGGACGATTCGATCTCGTCCCCGACCTTGAGGCGCCAGAGGTTCGCACCGGTCTCCGCGTCCACCGCGCGCAGGGTGCCGTCACTGATCACGGCGAAGACGACTCCCCCGGAGACGGCCGGCCCCTTCTTCGAGAAGCCCTCGTAGCGGTTCCGCCACAGCTCCCGCCCGGTGCGGGCGTCGCGCGCGATCAGCCGGACGTCGGACCCGTACATCTTCTCCCCGACCACCTCGATCGACGGATGGATGCCGTTGTCCTTCCACTTCCACAGTTCCGCGCCGCTCGCTGCGTCCCGGGCGTAGGTGTAGTCGCCGGCGCCGTAGTACACGATCGAATCGGTGGCGCCCAGGAACAGCGGGCCCGTCGGGACGCCCACGCCCAGGGAATGCGTGTACTTCCAGCGCACCCGGCCGTTCTCGGTGTTCAGGGCGTACAGACCGCCCTTCTGGTCGTCGATGTACGCCGTGCCGCCGATCACCTGCGCCAGGTGCATGCCCTCCTCCAGCGGGAAGGTCCACAGCTCCTTGCGCTTCGGTTGCCCGGACGCCTCGGCCTCGCCGTCGTCACCGGACAGACGCACCGCGAGAACGACCGCCGCGACGACGACCCCGACCGCCACCGCAGCGGCCACCGCGGCCAGGATTCGGCGCCGCCCGCGGGTGAGCGCCCACGTCCGCCCCACCGAAACAGGCGAAACAGCCCCACCCGGCGGGACGGGGCCACCCGGCGTAACGAATCCACCGGGCGGAACGACGCCGCCAGGCGAGACAACGCCACCAGGCGGCACGGGCGCATCGGGCGGAACGGGCGCCCCCGGCTGGGCAGAGCTACCGGGCGGAACGGAGCCGCCGGGCGGAACGACACCGCCAGGCGCACCAGCACCACCCGGCGGGACGGGCACGCCGGGCGGAACGGAAACACCCGGTGGGGCGGGCGTGCCGGGCGGGGGCAGGAGTGGCGCGGAGCGGGCGCGGAGGACGTCCGCCGCGACCGGGGCGGGCAGCCAGCCGGCCTCGGTGAAGAAGCCGGCGGCGTGCCCGGTGCCCGCCAGGCGGCTCAGCTCGCCGACCAGGTCGGGGACGGTGGGACGCCCGGCGGGGTCCCTGGCCAGGCAGCGGGCGGCGACGGCCGCGAGCGCGGGCGGCACACTCGTCAGGTCCGGTTCCTCGTGGACGACCCGGTAGTTCAGGGCGTGCGCGTGCCCGGCCCCGAACGGGCCGGTGCCGGTCGCCGCGAACACCAGCACGGCGCCGAGGGCGAAGACGTCGCCGGCGGCGGTGACCTCATCGGCGACGAGTTGTTCGGGGGCGATGAAGCCGGGCGTGCCGATGACCATGCCGGTCTCGGTGAGCTCGGTGGCCTCGGCGGCCCGCGCGATGCCGAAGTCGATGACGCGCGGGCCGTCCGCCGCCAGCAGCACGTTCGACGGTTTGAGGTCGCGGTGCACCACGCCCGCCTCGTGGACGCTCTCCAGGGCCTCCGCGAGCGCGGCGCCCAGGGCGAGCACCGTGCTCTCCGGCCAGGCGCCGTGCGCGGCCACCGCCGCCTCCAGGGAGACCCCGGGCACGTATTCGGTGGCCAGCCACGGCGGCGTCCCCTCGGGGTCGGCGTCGACCACGGCGGCGGTGAAGAAGCCGCTCACCTGGCGGGCCGCGTCGACCTCCCGGACGAACCGGCGCCGGAACCCCGGGTCCTCCGCCAGCCCGGCCCGCACCGCCTTCACCGCGACCGCGCGGCCGCCCGGCGACAGGGCGAGGAACACCGTGCCCATCCCGCCGCCGCCGAGCCGTCCGGTGATCCGGTACCGCCCGAGCCGCTCCGGGTCGCCCGCCCGTACCGGCGCGACACCGCTCACTCGGCTCCCTCCCCGGCCGCGGTGCCGGGATCCGGCACGGCCGTGCCCGGCGTCAGGCGCATGATCATAGTCGCGGTTCTCCATCGTCGGCGGGGGGATCGGACGGCTCGCCTACAGATAGACGCTACTGTTCGACAGAGAGTTCGCTCGTCTCCGGACGCGGTTCGCGGACCCGCGCCCGCCGTAGGGAACCGGCACCGGCCGTCAGTCGTCGGGGCCGGTGTCCTCCGGTTCCAGTTCCAGGCCGGAGGCCGCGGCCTGGAGGTCGAGCAGGATCGCGAAGTCCTCGTCCACCCGGCCCGTCCCCACGCTGGCCTGGACGAGCTGTGCCGTGAGCGCCGTGACGGGCACGGGGACGCCGAGGCGGCGGGCCTCGTCGAGCCCGAGGTCGAAGTCCTTGCGCAGCAGGACGGGCGTGAACGTCGGCGTGTAGTCGAGGTTCACGAACGCGGGCGACTTGTAGCGGGTGAACTCCGAGCCGAGGACGCTGCCGTTGAGGAACTCCAGGAACGCGCGCCGGGAGACGCCGCCCTTCTGCGCCAGCACCGTGATCTCGGCCATCGCCTGCGTCACGATCCCCAGCATCAGGTTGTGCGCGATCTTGACCAGCCGCGCGGAGTCGCCGTCGCCGACGTAGGTCACCGACCTGCCGATCCGCTCCAGCAGCGGCGCGGCGAGGTCGTAGGCGTCGCGCGGCCCGGACACGACCAGGCTCAGCCCGCCGGCGGCGGCGACCCCGGCGTTCCCGCTGACCGGCGCGGCGAGGAACCCGGCGCCCCGCTCCGCGCAGGCCGCGCGGACGCGGGCCGACGACTCCGGCGAGACGGTGGAGGAGTCGACGACGGCGCGGGGGACGCGGTCGCCGGCGAGCAGCCCGTCCGCGCCGAGCAGCACGTCCTCCAGGGCGTCGGACGACGACACCATCGTGAAGACGACGTCCTTCCCGCGCAGGTCGGCGATCGACGCGGCCACCGCCGCGCCGTCCGCCCGGAGCGGCTCCGCCTTGGCGAGGGTGCGGTTCCAGGCGGTGACGTCGGTTCCGGCGCGGGCGAGCCGCCCGGCCATCGCCGTGCCCATGCGGCCGGTGCCGATCCAGCCGACCTTCGGTGCTGCCATGCCGACCCGGTACCCGCCGGCGCAGGTCAGGAACGTCCGCCGGGCCACCACGTCCGGTCGCCGAGCCAGGTGACCAGGGCGGGCACCTGGAGCGACCGGACGAGGAGGGTGTCGATCAGGACGCCGATCGCGACGGCGAGCCCGACCTCGGCGACCGTCACGTCCGGGATCTGGGTGAGGGCCAGGAACGTGCCCGCCAGGACGAGCCCGGCGGCGGAGATCACGCCGCCGGTCGCGGTGAGGCCCCGGCGGACCGCCTCCGCCGTCGCGGCGCGGCGGCGCTCCTCGCGGACGCGCTCCATCAGGAAGATGTTGTAGTCGACGCCGAGCGCGACGAGGAACACGAAGATGTAGACGAACAGGTCGGCGGCGACGCCCCCGTGGCCCGGCGCGTGCGTGAACAGCAGCGCGGAGACGCCGAGCGCGGCGGCGAAGGACAGCACGACGGTCGCGAGCAGCACCAGCGGCGCGACGACCGACCGGAGCAGCAGCCCGAGGATCACGGTGATCGCCAGCAGCACGAGCGGGACGATCCGCGCGGTGTCGCCGAGCGCGGCGTCCCGGTAGTCGGCCTGCACCGCGGGCATCCCGCCGACGAGGGACCCGGGCGCCGCGTCGCCGAGCCGGTCGCGAAGGCGGTCGATGACGTCGGCGGCGCCGTCGCCGTAGGGCGGGACGGCGAGTTCGACGCGCAGCGTGCCCCGGCCGGCGAGCGGAGGCGCCTGCTCGACCTTGGCGACGCCGTCCGTCGAAGCGGCGGCCCGTTCGGCGGCGGCCACGGTCGCGGCTGCGGCTCCGGCGGGCAGTACGACGGTGAGCGGGTCGGACGCGCCGTCCGGGAAGTGGTCCGCGAGCACCTGACGGCCGGTGACCGACTCGCTGTGCGGCGGCACCTTGTCGACGGGGTCGGCGCTGACGTGCAGGCCGGTCAGCCCGAGGGCGGCGGAGCCGAGCGCACCGGTGACGAGGACGGCCACGAGCCGGGGGCGGCGCCCGACGAGTCCCGCGACGGCGCCCCACAGCCGGTGCCGCCCGGCGCCGTGGTCCCGCCCGGGGGACGGGACGCGCGGCCACAGCACCCACCGTCCGGCGCAGGCGAGCAGGGCGGGCAGCAGGGTCAGCATCGCCGCGAGCGCCACCGCGATCCCGGACGCGGCGACGGGCCCGAGCCCGCGCAGCCCGGCGAGGTCGGCGACCAGCAGGCACAGCAGCCCGGCGGTGACGGTCGCGGCGCTCGCGACGATGGCCGGCGCGGTGCGGCGCAGCGCCTCGGCGAGCGCCTCGTGCCGGTCGGCGTGCCGGGCCAGTTCCTCGCGGTACCGGTCGAGCAGCAGCAGCGCGTAGTCGGTCGCGGCGCCGAATACCAGCACGATGAGGATGGCGGACGACAGGTCGGTGACCGCCAGCCCGGCCCGCGCCAGGCCGTAGGCGCCGCCACGGGCCACCATCACCGCCAGCCCGGCGGCGAACAGCGGCACCAGCCACAGGACGGGGCTGCGGTAGGTCAGCAGCAGGAGGACGGCGACGATCGCCATGCTGGTCAGCAGCAGCGGGCCGTCCACGTCGCCGCCGTCGTTGTCCACGTCGAGCCCGGCCTCGCCCGTCACCAGGGCGCGCAGCCCGGCGGAGTCCGGGTCGGGCATCGCGGTGCGCAGCCGCTCCACAGCCGTTGCGACGGTGTCGTCATCGGCCTGGCGCGGCTGGATGCCGATGGTGAACAGCGCCGCCGAGCCGTCCGGTGACGTCTGCACCGGTCCCGGTGTTTGCACGCCCGGTACGCCGAGCGCGGCGGCCTCCTCGCGGGCGTCCGCGATCGCCGTGCGGTCGGCGGCGGTCAGCGCCCCGCCGGACGCGCGGTGGAAGACGACGACGGCGGTCTCGGCGTCCGGGTGCGCGGGGTCGGGCTCGGTCAGCCGGGCCACTTCGCTCGACTCGAACCCGCCGGGCAGGTAGGCGGCGGAGTCGTCGCGCTGCACATCGCCCAGCCGGGACGCGAACGCCGTCGCCACGATCGCGAGCGCGATCCAGGCGAGCAGGACCGGCCATTTCGCGGCTCTGATCGTCCGGCCGAGGCGGGTGGCCGGGGGCGGGGCGGGACGGGCGGCGCGGGGCGGGTTCTCGGGTTCGGTCTGCGACATGGCGTCCAGTCCAGCCGCCGCGGCCGGGCCGCCGCATCGCCGGAACGAGTGCACCCGGCCGGCGCGGTAGGGCCGGAGAGCCAGCGCCCGGTTCGCTCTTTCGAGTGATGCCGCCGCCTCCGGCCGCTTCCTAGGATCAAGGCGATGACCAGCATGGGCACGCCGGCGCTGCGGATGGCCGCGGCCGAGGCGGCGCTCGCGGCGGCCGCGGTCGCCCCGGCGCTGATCGACCAGGCGACGACCGACACCTCGGCGGCGGCGTGGACGGCGCTGGCCGGCTACGGCGCCGTCGCGCTCGGCTGCCTCGCGCTGCGGCGGCACCGGCCGCTCACCGCGTTCGGGGTGCTGCTGGCCGTCCTCGCGGCGGTGCAGGTCGCCGCCGCGGCCGCCGAGGTGAAGCCGAGCGGGCTGACCGTCCTGCCGGTGGCGTTCGCGCTGTACGCGGCGGGGGCGTACAGCGCTCCGCGCCGGTCGGGGGCGGCGCTGCTGCTCGGCGCCGCCCTCGTCGCCGGGGGCCTCGCCGCCAACCACCTCACCGCGCCCGAGGGCTGGCGCGGCGGCTCCGACGTGCTCGCCTACGTCGCCGCGCTCCCGGTCGCGTGGGCGCTGGGCGTGGCCGCGCGCGGCCACCGGGGCATGCTGGCCGCCGCGGAGCGGCGCGCCGCCGACGCCCGCCGCGAGCAGCACCTGCTCGCCGAACGGGCGGCCGCCGCCGAGCGCGTGCGCATCGCCCGCGACATGCACGACGTGGTCGCGCATTCGCTGACGCTCCTGGTCGTGCACGCCGAGACCGTCCGGGCCCGGTCGGGTGAGCTGCCGCCCTGGGCGCGCGAGCGCGTCGACGCGATGGCCGCCGCCGGACGCCAGGCCACCAGCGAGATGCGCGAACTCCTCCAGGTGCTCCGCGACGGGGGCACCACCGCCGCGCCTGGCACCACCGCCACGCCCCGCGCGCCCGCGCCCACCCTCGCCGGGCTGCCCGCGCTCGTGGACGCCGCCCGCACCGCCGGGAATCCGACGAGCCTCACCGTCACCGGCGACATGGAGGAGCTGCCCAGGACCGTCCAGCTCACCGGATACCGCGTCGTCCAGGAGGGGCTCGCGAACGCCCGCCGCCACGCGCCCGGTGCCGAGGTCGCGGTCCGGGTCGACGCCTGCGAGCACGACATAAGCATCGAGATCGACAGCGGAGCACCCGAAGGGGATGTCACGGCGGCACCCGGCGCGCGCATCGGCCTGCACGGCCTCGAAGAGCGCCTCGCCGCGCTCGGCGGCGCGCTCGACGCGGGCGCCACGCCCGGCGGCGGCTTCCGGGTCGCGGCCACGATCCCGGTCGGAGCCCGCGATGCCGTCCGCTGACCGCCGCATCACGGTCGCGATCGCCGATGACGAGCGCGTCGTACGCGACGGGCTCCGCGCCATCATCGAGACCCAGCGGGACATCGAGGTCGTCGGCACCGCCGGGGACGGCGACGCCGCGCTGCGCCTCGCGACCGGCACCGGCCCCGACGTGCTGCTGCTGGACGTGCGCATGCCCGGCCGCGACGGCCTGTGGGTCCTCGACCGGCTCGCCCGGCAGGGGCTGCTCGGCCGCACCCGCGTGCTGATGCTCACCACCTTCGACCTGGACGAGTACATCGACGAGGCGCTCGCGACCGGCGCCGCCGGGTTCCTGCTCAAGAGCTCCTCCTACGAGGAGCTGCTCGCCGCCGTCCGCGCCGCCGCGTCCGGCGACGCCGCGCTCAGCCCCGGCGTCGCGCGCCGCGTCATCGACGGCTACCTGGCCCACCGCCGCGCGGCCCGGCCCGCCCCCGCAGACCTGGCCCGCGTCGAGGCGCTGACGCCGCGCGAGCGGGACGTCCTGGCCCTCATCGGCGACGGCCTGAGCAACGCGGAGATCGCCGAGCGGCTCGTCCTGTCGGAGCACACCGTGAAGTCGCACGTCAGCCGGCTGCTCACCAAGACCGGCTACCGCAGCCGGGGGCAGGCCGCGGCCCTCGCGCACCGCGCCTCCGTCGCCGGAGGGGCAACGGAGCCGCGCACGTTGTCACCGGAGCCGTAGGCCATCGCGAGGGCGCGCGATCTAACCGCGCGGCAAGGCTGATAGAGAGTTACGGGAAGTCCTGTCTTCTGGTGAGTTCTCGCCGTCTGCTGCTACAAATGTAGTAGCAGCCGGGCCGCCGGCCGCTCGGCGATCACAGCGGAAGAGAGGGGCCCATGGTCTTCAAGCGGTTGCTCGGCGCGTTCGGGGTGGGGGGACCTTCGGTCGAGACCGTCCTCGGCACGGCGCAGGCCCGCCCGGGAGAGCACCTGTCCGGCGAGGTCCGGATCCAGGGCGGCGACCACGACGCGCACATCACCCGGGTGATCGTGAGCCTGGTCACCCAGGCCGAGTACGAGCAGGGCGACCACGAGGGCGCCGGGACCCGCGAGTTCTACCGGGGCGCGGTCGCGGGACCGCTCCACATCGGGGCCGGGCAGTACCAGTCGGTCCCGTTCCAGCTGCCGCTGCCGTGGGAGCTGCCGCTGACCGAGGTCAACGGGCAGCACCTGCACGGCATGGCCATGGGCGTCCGCACCGAGCTGGAGGTCGCCGGGGCGGTCGACGCCGGCGACCTGGACCCGATCTCGGTGACGCCGCTCCCGTCCCAGCAGCGCGTGCTGTACGCGTTCGGGACGCTCGGCTTCACGTTCAAGAGCGCGGACGTGGAGGAGGGGCACATCGCCGGCCTCCACCAGGAGCTGCCGTTCTACCAGGAGATCGAGTTCTACGCCCCGTCCGAGTACGCCGGGCAGATCAACGAGGTCGAGCTGACGTTCGTGGCCGACCCGCACGGGCTGGCGGTGATCCTGGAGGCCGACCGGCGCGGCACCGCGTTCACCGAGGGCGACGACGTCTTCGGCCGCTACCACGTCTCCCACGAGGACGCCCTGCACATGTCCTGGGAGCACGAGCTGGAGAACTGGCTGCGGGCCGTCGCCGGCCACGGGCACACCGGCCACGGGCACGCCGGCCACGGATACGCCGGTCACGGATACACCGGGAACGGCTACGCCAGCCCCGGTTTCGCCCATGACTCCCACCACCACGGCGAGCAGCACGGCCGCGGGCCCGGCTGGGGCGGCGTCGCCGCGGGCGCGGCGGGCGGTCTGGCGGCCGGGCTCGTCGCGGGCGCCGTCGTCGACCAGATGCTCGGCGACGACGAGGACGAGCAGGAGGAGCCGTCGGTCGGCGACGCCTTCGCGCAGATGAGCGAGCAGGCCGTGCAGAACGCCTACCAGCAGGCCGCGTTCGAGCAGGCCGTCGAGGACGCCTACGAGAACGCGTATGAAGACGCTTACGAGGAGGCGTACGAAGAGGCGTACGAGGACGCATCGGAGGACTTCGAGGGCGAGGACTGACCCGCGGCACTTGCTACTACACTTGTAGCAGCAGGGTGAGACGAACAGCGAGTGGAGGAGGATCCGATGGCCTTCTGGGACAAGCTGCGGGAGTCGACCCAGACCATGCAGACGCAGCTGCTCAGTAAGAAGAACGAACTCAAGAGCGGAGCGTTCCGGGACGCGAGCATGGCGATGTGCGCGCTCGTCGCGGCGGCCGACGGCAGCGTCGACCCGTCCGAGCGGCAGCGCACCGCGTCCCTGATCGCCTCCAACGAGGTGCTGCAGAACTTCCCGGCGGACGACCTGCAGCGCCGCTTCAACGACTACGTGTCCAAGCTGACGGCCGACTTCGACTTCGGGAAGGTCTCCGTCCTCCAGGACATCGGCAAGACCAAGAAGAAGCCCGCCGAGGCGCGCGCCGTCATCCAGATCGGCATCGTCATCGGCGGCGCGGACGGCCACTTCGACGACCAGGAGAAGGCGATCGTCCGCGAGGCGTGCTTCGCCGTCGGCCTGGACCCCGCCGAGTTCGAGCTCTGAGCCGGCCGGGGCCCGCCGTCACCGGAACGCGAGCAGCGACAGCAGGACCGGCGCGATCACGTGGTCCAGCTGGAGGGTCGCGGCCGTCAGCGAGCCGGTGAAGACCCCGTTGCCGAGGAGCAGCAGCGGGCCGGTGACCGCGTTCTTGGCCGGGGGCGTGCCCATCAGCGCCTCGACGCGCTGCACGACCCCCGAGTCGGCGAACGCGGTGACCGGTCCGGCGGCGGGGGGCTGGGCGAGCGCGACCTTCGCCAGCGTCCGGGCGACCAGGGCGCGGTCGCCCGCCGCCTCGGCGGCGTCCTCGTCCGCCCACCGCTCCACCGCCAGCCGCAGCGCCTCGTCCAGCGCCCGGACGGGCGGCAGCACCGCCGCGGCGAGCGCGCCGGCCGCCAGGTAGCGGTGGTGGCGGTGCCGGAGATGGGACGTCTCGTGCTCCAGCACGACGTGCAGCTCCGCGGCGGTCAGGTCGCGCAGGAGGCCGCGGGACAGCAGCACCCCGCCGTGCCGGCCCGGGACCGCGACGGCGATCGGGGTGTCGGTCTCCAGCGGCCCGCCCGTGTCGCGCCGCGCGGCGCGCAGCTCCCGCGACCAGGCCGCGACCGTCCGGCCCGCGACCGCGAACCCGGCGGCGGCCAGCACCGCCGCGGGGATCCCGACCGCGTGCGGGACGGGGCTGTCGTCGCCGAAGAGCGCCCATTCGGGGACGTGCGCGGCGGCGGCCGGGGCCAGCGTCGCCGCGTAGTTGATCGCCACGAAGACGCCGGTGCCGAGCGCCGCCACGGCCGTCATCGCCCCGGTCGTCGCGAGCAGCCGCGCCGACCAGGACGGGTGCAGCCGTAACGGGGCGGCGAGTCCGAGCACGAGGCTCAGCGTGACCATGATGGCCAGCGGCAGGAAGGTGAACCAGTTCACCTGCCGCCGTCCGGACCGTCGAGGACCTCGCGCAGCTTCCGCGCCTCCTCGGCGCTGAGCGAGCGCGCGAACCGGCTCAGCACGGTGCCCGGGTCGCTGGCGTGCCGCAGGTGGTCGTGCATGCGCCCGGCGACCAGCTCCGACTCGTCCACCGCGAGCCGGTACCGGTAGTGCCGCCCCGCGCGGGTGCGCGAGACGAGCCGCTTCTCGTGGAGCCGGTGCAGGATCGTGTTCACCGTCGTGTACGCCGGCTCGCCGTCGAGGCGCTCCACCAGCTCGGCGGTGCTGGCCGAGCCGCCGAGCCCGGCCAGCGCGGCGAGCACCTCCGCCTCCAGCTGCCCGAGCGGCCTGCGCGTCATCTTCAGCCTCCCTTCCGCAGCACGTCCGGCTCCAGGTAGATGAGCCGGGCGATGGGCACGGCCGCGCGGATGCGGGCCTCCGCGTCGTTGATGGCGTCGGCGACCTCGCGGGCGTCGTCCTGCAGGTCCACGGCGATCTTGGCCGCGACGAGCAGCTCGTCCGGCCCGAGGTGCATGGTGCGCATGTGGATCAGCTGCGGGACGTCGGGGCTCGCCACGATCGCCCGCCGGATCTCCCGGACCTGCTCGGCGGTCGCGGACTCGCCGATGAGCAGGCTCTTCACCTCGGTGCCCAGCACGATCGCGATCGCCGCGAGCAGCAGGCCGATCGCGGCGGTGCCGATGCCGTCCCAGACGCCGTTGCCGGTGGCGAGGGTCAGGCTGACGCCGGCGAGCGCGAAGACCAGGCCGGCCAGCGCGCCGGTGTCCTCCAGCAGGATCACCGGCAGCTCCGGCGACTTCGACCGCCGGACGAACTGCACCCAGCTCGCCCGGCCCCGGCTGCGGTTGGACTCCTTGACCGCCGTGCGCAGCGCCGTCCCCTCCAGGACGATCGCGATCAGCAGCACGACGATCGGCACCCACTGCCATTCCTCGATCGGGTGCGGGTCGGAGATCTTGTGCCACGCCTCGTACAGCGCGAACAGCCCGCCCAGGCTGAACAGCACGATCGCCACCAGGAACGCGTAGATGTAGCGCTCGCGCCCGTACCCGAACGGGTGCTCCTCGGTCGCGCGGCGCTCCGCCCGCTTCCCGCCGATCAGCAGCAGCGCCTGGTTGCTGGAGTCGGCGACCGAGTGGATCCCCTCGGCCAGCATCGAGGACGACCCCGTCAGCGCGAACGCCACGAACTTGGTGACCGCGATCCCCAGGTTCGCGCCCAGCGCGGTGACGACCGCCTTCGTGCTTCCCTCGGCGCTCACGTGCTTTCCTCGGCGCTCACGTGCTCCCCTGTTCCCGTCCGGCCGGCTTCCCTGATGGACGTGCGGTCAAGCGTAGGCAGTGATGGCCGGGAGCATGTCCTGCAGGGTCCGGCCCTGGCCGGGTTCGCCGATGGCGTTCATCTTCCACCCGCCGTCCTGCCGGTACACGCTCGCCATGACCATCGCGGTGTGGCGTCCGCCGCCGCTGAGGGTGTACCGCGCCAGCTCCTCGCCGGTGGTCTCGTCGACGAGCCGGCAGAAGGCGTTCTCGACCTCGTCGAAGGTCTGCCCGGAGAACGAGCTGACCGTGAACACCAGCGACGTCACCGGGGCCGGGACGCGGGACAGGTCCACGATCACCGACTCGTCGTCGCCGTCGCCCGCGCCGGTGAGGTTGTCCCCGGTGTGCCGGACGGACCCGTCGTCGCTCGCCAGCTTGCCGAAGTAGATGACGTCCGCCACGCCGCCGTCGGCGAGCAGCACGCACGAGGCGTCCAGGTCGATGTCCTGCTCGCGCTGCTTGCCGAACAGGCCCTTCTTCTTCACCGCGTCCCAGCCCAGGCCCATCCGGACCCTGCTCAGCGTCCCGCCCGGCTTCTCCAGCGAGATCCGCTGCCCCTTGACCATCGACACCGCCACGGCCGATGCCTCCCCTCGTCCCGATCCGCAGCACGCCGGTCCCGGCGCGCGGTCATAAAACTACACGTGTAGCAGCACGCCGCGCCCGCGTCTTGACCTTCGAGACCCCAGCCGCCCAGAGATCGGAACGAGATTCCCGCTAATGGAACGAATGCCGTGGCTGCCACAGCTCTACGCTGACCCCGTTCGGGGTGTCGACCACGGCCAGCCGCGCGTCCCCGTGCAGGGGCGTGGCGGCGGCGAAGGGACGGCACTGGACTCGCCCTCCCGCACTCTCGGCGGCGCCCACGGCGGCGTCGAGGTCGCGGGTCACCGCTGACCAGCCGGTGTGACCGAGCCCGCGTCCGGGACGCTGCACCGCCCGCCGGTCGACGCCGCCGGGGTTGTCGGGCACCTGAAGCAGCTCGACGCGCGCGGTGCCGCCGCCCGCGCCGACGACGAAGGCCATCCGCGCCCGCGTGCCCGGCGGGAGGTCGGCCATCACCTCAAACCCGGGCGAGCCGAAGGTGACGTCGTATCCGGCCGCCATGCCGAGCGCTGCCCAGAAGCCGAGTTCGGCCTCGAAGTCGGGGGCATGGCACACGACCGACGAGACCTCGGTGTAGTGCCGCTCCGGGTCGGCGTCCCAGGCGGCGGTGGCGCGCGCGCTGGCCGGCTGGACGAAGACGAGGTCGGTCCCGTCCGGCCCGAAGCAGAAGCCCTCCGTGACGGACACCGTGATGTCGCCCACCGGCACCTCGAACGTGGACGGCGTGCCGCACGGGTATCCGGCCGCTGTCAGGCGGGCATGGGTGGCGGCCAGGTCCTTGGTGTAGATATCGACGGCGGCCAGGCCGAGGTCCAGGGTGTGGGGGTGCGCCGCTGACGCCACCGGGTCGTCGACCTTCAGCAGGTGGATGCGGCCCGTGGACGCTCCAGCGGCGGTCAGCATCATGGCCTCGACGTCGCGGCGCCCGGCCTCGGCACCCCAGAGTCGGGCCGCGTCCGCCGCCCGGACGACGCCTTCAGCGGCCACCTCGAAGCCCAGTTCGCCGCAGAGCAGGTCCAGGTGGGGACGGAAGTCGGTGACGCCGATCAACACGGCGGTGATGCCGGTGACGAGCGGCGCGGGGTCGGTGCTCACGTGGCCTCTTCTCTCGTCGCTGGACGGGCGCGCGGCCTGCCTCCGGGTGCCCGAGCCGCTGATCTCGCCGGCTGGCCCTCGTTTCGGTACACGGAATGCTGTTTCAGAACCTAGAAGGGCGGTTGGGGCCCTGTCAACGCTCGCGACGCGCACCGGCGCCGGAGCGGGTGTTCCGCAGAGCTTCACCGTCCCCTCACACCCGGTTCGGGACGCGGGACGGGCCCCGGCCCTAGCTTCGCGGGGCAACACACGCTCCGAAACCGAGGTTGTTATGTCGCTACGACATGTGCTGGCCGGCACCGCCGTCGTGTCCGTGCTCGCCTGGCCCGCGGCCGCGCACGCGTCCCCGCACGCATCGCCGGGCGGCGGGCACGGCGTCCTTCCGCAGAAGACCCACTTCGACTTGCAGGCGCACCGCGGCGGCATCGGCATGACGACCGAGGAGTCGCTGGAGGGCTTCGGCAAGGCGATGCGCCTGGGCGTCACCACGCTCGAACTGGACACCCAGATCACCAAGGACCAGAAGGTCGTCGTCACCCACGACCGGCGGGTCAGCGCGCAGAAGTGCCGCGACACCGCGCCCGCGACGCCCGGCGACCCGTTGTACCCCTACGTCGGCAAGTACATCAAGGATCTGACCCTCGCCCAGGTCAAGACGATGGACTGCGGCTACCAGCAGCTCCCCGGCTTCCCGGAGCAGGAGCAGGTCAAGGGCTTCCGGATGGTGGAGCTCAAGGACGTCCTGAACCTGGTCAAGAGCTACCGCGCCAAGCAGGTGAAGCTGAACGTCGAGACCAAGGTCGAGGCGGGCGCCCCCGACGAGACGGCGCCGCGCGAGCTGTTCGTCCGCCGGGTGTACGAGGAGATCCACGCGTCCGGCATCGAGCGGCAGGTCACCATCCAGTCGTTCGACTGGGGCGCGTTGAAGGCGATGCACCGGCTCGCGCCGTCCTACCCGCTGGTGGCGCTCACCAACTACGACTTCCTGCAGGTGGGCAAGCCCGGCGCGTCGCCGTGGCTCGGCGGCATCGACGCCGACGACTACGGCGGCGATTTCGTCCGGGCCGCCGCCGCGATCCCCGGCGTGCGGGCGCTGTCGCCCGTCTACGGCTTCCCGCAGAACGGCACGGTCGGGGACCCCGGCTTCCGCTTCTACGTCTCGACGAAGATGGTCGCCGACGCGCACGCCCGCGGCCTGAGGGTCGTCCCGTGGACGTGCGACGACCCCGCCACCGTCGAGGCGCTCATGGACATGGGCGTGGACGGCGTCATCACCGACTACCCGAACCGGGTCCGCCGGATCATGGCGGAGCGCGGCATGCGGCTGCCCAAGGCGTACCAGCCGCGCTGACGCCCGGCCCGCCGGCTCACCGGGCCGCCGGGTCGGGGGCCTGGGCCTCCGGTCCGGCGGCGAAGCGGGCGCGCAGGGTCTTGCGGTCGAGCTTGCCGACGGCGGTCTTCGGGATGGCGTCCGCGAAGATGATCTTGCGCGGCTTCTTGTAGGAGGCGACCCGCTCGGTCACGTGCTCGACCAGCCGGTCGCTGAGCCCGTCGTCCGGCTCGGCTCCCTCGGCGAGGACGACGACGGCGGTGACCGCCTCCACCCACCGCTCGTCGGGCGTGCCGACGACCGCGGCCTCGCGCACCGCCGGGTGCTCCAGCAGGACGTCCTCGACCTCGCGCGGGTAGACGTTGTAGCCGCCGCTGATGATCATGTCGGACGTCCGGTCCTTGAGGAACAGGAAGCCGTCGCCGTCGAGGACGCCGACGTCGCGGGTGTGCACCCAGCCGTCCCGGAAGGTCTGCGCGGTCAGCTCCGGGGCGTCGAAGTACCCGGCGGTGGCGGACGGCCCGCGCACCACGATCTCGCCCGGCTCGCCCGGGGCGGCCTCGCGGCCGTCCTCGTCCAGCAGCCGCAGCTCGATGTCGACGGCGATCTGCCCGCAGGCGGCGAGCCGGTCGCCGGTGTGGTCCTCAGGACGCAGCACCGCGATGCACAGCGGGATCTCGGTCTGCCCGTAGTACTGCCAGAACCGCTCCCGGCCCCACGCGCGCATGGCGCGCTCGATGACGGGGCGCGGCATCGGCGAGGCGCCGTAGATGACGCGGCGCAGCGTGGAGACGTCCGCCGCGGCGAAGGCCGGGTGCTCGACCAGCATCTGGATCATGGTCGGCACCAGGTTGACCGCCGTGGCCCCGTAGCGGCCGATCGCGTCCAGGAACGGCTCCGGCGCGAAGCCCGGCAGGATGACGGTGCGGCCGCCGCGCAGCCACAGCGGCAGCACGAACACCCCGCTGGCGTGGATGAGGCTCGCCGCGTGCAGCATGACGTCGTCGGCCGTGGCCGGGAACAGGTTGAGCAGCACGTTCCGGCAGATCCCCGCGAAGGACGCCTGGGTGTGCTGCGCGGCCTTCAGCGTGCCGGTCGTCCCGGACGTGAACAGCGTGAGGATGACGTCGTCGGCGGCCACCTCGACCTCGGGCAGGGTCGCAGGGGCGCTGTCGGCCCGCTCCATGAGCGGCGCCTCGCCGTCCAGCGCGGTCTCCAGGCCGAGGAAGCGCACGTCCGGCAGGGCGGCGGCCAGGTCGCGGGCGCGGTCGGTCAGGTCGGCGCCGAACACGACCAGCTCGCAGCGGGTCTCGGTGAGCATCGTGACGTGCTCGGCCACCGACAGCCGCGCGTTGAGCGGGACGCGGTTGATCCCGGCCTTCACGCAGGCGAAGTCGAGCGGCACGCTGAGCAGGCCGTTGTTCACCAGCAGGCCGACGCGCCGGCGGTGCCCGGCGCCCTCCCGCGCCAGCGCGTGCGCGAGCCGGTTGCTCAGCTCGTCGACCTGGCCGAACGTCAGCTCCCGGTCGCCGAACACGACGGCGGTCCGGTCGGTGTGCTGCCGCGCGCCGCGGACGATCAGTTCACGGGTGGTGGGGCTCACGGGGTGGTCTCCTCTCCGGCGAAGCGCCCGTGCCGGCCGGCGCCGGCGACGAAGCGGGCGGCGCCGCTCACGCCCTCGCGCGCCACGACGGGGACGCCGGCGGCGCCCTCGCCGCGCAGCGCCTCGGCGAGGGGCAGGTCGAGGCCGGCGTAGGTCGAGGCGCGGTCGGCCAGCACGCATTCGAACGGGAACGCCGCGATCTGGTCGGCGAGCTCGCGGGCGGCGTCGACCGCCTCCCCGGGTTCGACGACCCGGTTGGCGAGGCCGATCGCGAGGGCCTCGTCCGCCTCGACGGGGCGGCCGGTCATGATCAGGTCGAGCGCGCGGCCGAGGCCGACGATGCGGGGCAGCCGGACGGTGCCGCCGTCGATGAGCGGCACGCCCCAGCGGCGGCAGAAGACGCCGAACACGGCGTCGCGCTCGACGATCCGCAGGTCGGCGAGGAGCGCGAGCTCCATCCCGCCCGCCACCGCGTACCCGCTGACGGCCGCGATGAGCGGCTTGCTCAGCGCCATCCGCGTCGGCCCCATCGGGCCGCTGCCGCCGCCGTCGGGATCGAGATCATGGTGGCGGTCGGGGTCGCTCACCGCGGTCAGGTCGGCGCCGGCGCAGAACGTCCCGCCGCTGCCGGCGAGCACCGCGACGCGCTGGCCCGGGTCGGCCTCGAACGCCGCGAACGCCTCCCGCAGCTCGGCTGCCATGGGCCCGTCGACGGCGTTGCGCCGGTCGGGACGGTCCATCCAGATCGTGGTGGTGGTGCCCGCCACCTCGACGCGCACGTCCGCCATCGCCACCTCCCGGTCCTACAGTGAAACGACCGCCCCACTTATAACGCATTTTGGCAAGAACAGTCTAGAAGGTGTTGCAAATGCTCGAGCCGACCGCCCGCAAGCTCGTCCTGGACCTGGTGACGGCCAGCCCGCGCACCCGGTTCTCGATCGCGGCGCTGTGCCGGGCCGGGGAGATCGTCGGGCTGAGCGCGCCGAGCGTCCGGATGGCGGCGAAGCGGCTGAACGAGGAGGGCGTGCTGGAGCGCACCGGCCGCGGCGTCTACCTCCCGCGCCCCGAGCGGCTGCGCACCTACCCCCACGTCGAGCACTGGACGGCCCGCGACGGCACCCGCGTCCCGTGGACGGGACGCTGGGCCGCGGTCGAGAACTCCGCCACCGCGCGCAGCGACCGCGCCGCCCTGCGCCACCACGACCGCGCCCTGCAGCTCCTCGGCTTCCACGCCTGGCGCGGCGCGCTGCACGTCCGCCCGGACAACCTCCGCGGCGGCGTGGCGGGGTTGCGCGAGACGCTCGCCGGCACCGGCATGGCCCCCGGCGCCGTCGTCTTCGCGGTCGGCGAACTCGCCCCCGACACCGACCGGGAGCTGCGCGGCCTCTGGGACACCGAGGCCCTCACCGGCGCCCTCACCCGCACCGCCGACGAGCTGACCCGCAGCCGCGACCGCCTGACCACCCTCAGCCCCGAGGAGTTCGCCCGCGAGTCCCTGCTGCTCGGCAGCCGCGCGATCGCGACGATCTTGCACGACCCACTGCTCCCCGAGGAACTGTGCGACCCGGCCCCCCACCGGCGGCTGGTCGCGCTGACCAAGACCTACCAGGACACCGCCCAGAAAGTCTGGGCCCGCCTCCTCGACCTCGACGCCCGGGGATGACGGACCGGCCGGCGGCGCGCGCCGCCGGCCGTCCGACCGCCGTTCAGACCGCCGAGGGGTGCAGGACCTGGTGCTCGAGGGGCGGCTGGTACCCGCTGAGCGTGCGAGCGAACTGCAGGGCCTCGGCCCATTCCTCCTGAGCACCTAGGATCCACGCCTTGTTCACGATCGCCGCCAGGTTCTCGTCCGCCTTGTCGAGCTTGTCGAGCGTCCCGGTGAGCTCGTCGTCGAAGGTGGCCCACATCGCGCGGACGTCGGAGAGGGTCTGCTCCGCGACCTCCATCGACGTGCCGGCGCTGTGGGTCGCCAGTGACAGTCCGTCCAGCGCGATGATCTGCCGCTGGTCGTCGTCCTTCTGCTGGGTGTCCGCGGCGATCTTGCCGAACTGCGTGTTGATCTTGGACTGCATGACCGCCCACCAGGCGGCCCCGCCCGCGACCGCCAGCAGGCCGCCCGCCGCCACGACGAGGGACCAGCCGCCCGTGACGGGCGCCAGCGCGAGGCCCACCACCCCCACGAACAGCCCCACGCCGATGGTTCCGGCGGCGTAGCAGATCTGCTTGTTCTCCGCCGCGATCTGGTCCTTCAACCCCTGGATCGCGGTGTTCATGTTGTCGATGTCGGTGCGCAGGGCCGCCTCGGCCCGCTGGATGCTCGTGGTCCCGGACATCAGCCGGTCATGGGCGGCCTGCAGGCCGGCGCCCCACTCCTTCATGCGCCGCGCCGACTCGTCCACTTCCGAGATGATCTCCCGTACCTGGCCGCGCAGCCCGTTGAGGAGGTCGAAGACCTCCCTGACGTGCGGGTCCGTGCTGCCGCGGGCATCGGGATAGCGCGACAGGATGCTCACCATCTCGTTGCTGAGCGCCTGGTAGGTCGTGGCGTAGGTGATGACGTGCCCCGGAATGGAGCCGGTCAGCTTCGTGGCGATGTCGTTGATCCAGACGTTGGCGCACACCTTCGCGTCGTTGAGCTCGGAGTTGAGGTCATCGAACCAGGTGGGTTTCTTCGTCGGAACCGTCAGCTGGGTGTTCACCACCGCGTGGCAACTGGCGGTGATGGCGCTCAGGGCGGCCACGCTGGAGGCGGTCTTGTCGTTGGTGCGCTTCGCCTTCTGGTGGGCGGAACCGTCCATCGCGGCCGCCTGCTGCTCCATCGTCGTCGTCACGGTCATGCCGTCTCCAAGGTGTGTGCTTCGGTGCTGATCGTCACCGGTTTCCCGGTCTTCTCGGTCCGGTCGATCCGGTCGGTGAACTCCGCGAGCTGGGCCCAGGTGGCCAGCGCGGGACGCAGGGCGGCCAGCTCGGTCAGCTCGCCGGGCCGGGCCCCCGCCCGCAGCGCCGTCGCGACCTGGGCGACCTTGCCGGCCTCGGCGGCCCACATCCGGTCGAGCTTCGGCAGGCCGGCGCGGATCCGGGCCACCGCCGCGTCGAAGTGGTAGATGAGCCGCAGGACGGCCTTGGTCATCGCGGCCGCCTGCACCTCCTGCGCCATCTCGCCGCGCCGGCGCACGATGGCGGCGATCGCCGCATCGATCTCCGCGTCGTTCTTGACCACGTCGTAGGCGGTCTTGCCGACGGTGTAGAGCATTCCGCCGATCGAGAGAAACGGAATTCCACCGCCGGCCGATGCGAGCGTGTAACTGATCGACATAGCGCTCTTGGTGAAATCCCAGTTCTGCCACAGGGCGATCGAGTCGATGTTCGCCTGCAACTGGTCGATCCGGTCCTGCAGCCGCGTGATCTCGGCCGCCAGCGCCAGCATTCCCGCTTCTGTCCTCTGCAGTTCCTCCCAGACCGGCTCCAGCCTTCCGTGGAGAATGGACTGCACGTTGGCCAGGGTCTTCATGTGATCGTCGAACCGGTACTCGGCGATCGTGGTCGCCGTCCGGTATCCGGCAAGGGCGCTGTGCAGTCCGTCCAGCAGGCGCAGCCAGTTCTCGGTGTCGCCGCCCAGCCCCGGGGCGGCCTCGGCCGCGCCGGCGAAGAGCGCGCGGTAGTGCCGGAACGGCGCCAGGATCCCGGACCAGATGTCCGGCCTGTCGAGCTGCCACTTTCCCCCGGCACCGCCCAGCAGGCCGAGCTCGTCGCGAACCGGCTGGGCCCACCCCGGGTCCGGGCTCAGATAACCGATGGACACGTGCCGGCCGGCATGGGCGAAGGCGTCCACCCGCACAATTGCCGAATACGCTTCGGCGAGATCATCGCAGATATTGTTGACGTCGGGGCACAGCAAAGAATCTCCTCTCCGGACGGTGCGTTCACTGAATGGTCCCGGCGGTCGGCCCGCCGCATTTTCCAGAGCCAGTATCACCGGTACCCACCGGGCGGCGACCGCGAAACCAGATCCTCCGACACGCACTCGCAAAGCGGTGATTACTTTGCCGGCCGCCGGAATTATCGCGAAATGCAGACACCCGGCGCACGCACAGCCGAACAGAAGGTCGTAAAAGCGCGTGGCGAAATCACATAATCCGTCAGCACCCTTGACGGCCGCGCGGCGGAGGGGATACGGGCCGCTCTCCGGCGGACTCGCGCGCGAGGAAGGACGCGAGGCGGTCCGCCTCCTCGTCGACGGCGATCTGGTCGCTCTTGGCGAGGGGACGCAGCGGAGAGACGGTGACGGTGTCCGCCCTCACGGTCCAGGTCGCGGCGACACGGCCGTCCACCAGGACGACGCGCTCGCCGGCGACCGAGAGGCCCCGGTGGGCGTCGTCGATGATGCGGCGCCGGTCCTGGTAACCGAGGATCGCGTTGTCGAACGCCGGCAGGAAGAGCACCGGAGCGGGGGTGTCCGGATCGGGGCGCGGGGCGTCGGGGAGGTCGAGCAGCTTGCGACCACGCTCGTCGCGGAAGACGACCAGCTCGTCCCGCAGCGCGGCGACGGCGGCGGGCAGCCCGGCGAGACCGCACCAGGCCCGCAGGTCGGACGACGTCGCCGGGCCGAACGCGGCGAGGTACCGCCGCACAAGCGCCTGCCCGACCGGGTCGGAGTCGTCCGACGGCAGCGGGTCGATCTCACGTCCGAGCCAGGACGAGAGCAGCGCGTTGCGGACACCGCCCTTGGCGCGCCACAGCCCGCGCGGCGGCGTCTGCACCATCGGCAGGAGGGCCGAGACCAGCATCTCGCCCAGCGCGCGCCGACCCGGCGCGGGCCAGCGGTCGGCGACCGCCTCGACCAGCTCGGCCATGGTGCGGGGCCGCCCATCGTCCATCACCGCCCGGCCTGCCGCCGCAAGCTCCTCCAGGTCCACCCCGTCGAGCTCCTGGCGGTAGACGCCGAGGACACGCTGGCGCAGCATCGCGTCGTGGCGCGCACGCCAGGCCAGGGCGTCGTCCGCGGCGACGAGGTGGATGGTGCGGCGCATGAGCGGCAGGCGCACCGCGCGGCGGCCGGTCAGCAGGCCGGAGAGCTCCGCCGGGTCGAACCCGCGCAACCGCGACCAGAGCCCGACGAACGGTTCCTGCGGCTCCTGCGCCTGCAGCCCGCCGAGCCGGGCGACGGCGTCGAGCACCGGCACGTCCGCGCGGTCGAGCAGCAGCTGCCGGGCGAGCGCGGCCCGGTTGAGCGCCCGATCGTCCAGAACCGTCACTGCCGCATCCCCTCTCCGCCTACCGGACGTTTTCCACTCTGGCAGCGATAGCGGCCACTTCCTGACCGCTTCACCGTGGCCGTGTGCGGACAGGTTCCCGGTGTTCTTCTCGAATTGTGCTGGGCGCGTTCCCTGCGAATCTGGGAGCATCACGACGTTCGAAGGACGAAATCACCGAATCGCTCACCATTGCCGGACGATCTCGTCGCCGGTGATCGGCAGGCCGGGTCTCGCCCTCCCCCTGATGCAAGGAGAACCATGTCCACTTCCGTCAAACTCCAGGTGAACGGCACGCCGGACCAGGTCCGCGCCGTCGTGGAGCAGGCCCTGCAGGCCGAGGGCTTCCGCTTCACCTGGGAGGACCCGGCGCAGGCGATCATCGAGAAGGGCAGCCGCACGAAGGCGCTGCTCCTCGGCGCGTTCGCCACGCACTACAAGTACCGCGTGATGCTCGTCCAGCAGCAGGACGGCACCGTGGTCGTCGACCTCGGCCCCGCGACGACCGGCATGTCCGGCGGCGCCATCGGCGTCGCCAAGGTGCGCAGGAAGCTCGACGAGGTCGGCCAGGTCCTGTCCGCCGCGTTCCAGCAGGGCGGCACCTTCATCCGGGCGATATGACCCGCGTCCGCGCCGGGACCGGCCCGATCGCGGGCGTCCCGGCGCGGCAGGGCCACCTTCATCGCTTGGCGATTGCTAGCGATTGCCATGCTTGCGCCATGACTTCACCGGCACTCGATCAGGTGGCGGCGGCGCTCCGGCAGGTCAGCCGAGGTCTCGCCGCACTGGCGGACGCCCTGTCCGGCGTCGCGGAACGTCCCGAGGAGGAGCGCTACCTCGCCGTCATGGCGGAGTGGGGGCGCCGGGGCCTCACCCGGGACGAGGCCAGCCGGCTGTTCCGCAAGCACGGCTTCTCGCCGCAGGCGGCCGGGGGCTGGGTGCGGGGCGAGTGGCTGGAGGTCCGCGACGACGGGCGGCGCTACCTCACCGTCCGCTCCCTGGAATGGCTGGACGGGCAGGAGGCGAACGATGACCACTGAGCCGTTCAGCGTCCGCGTCCGGGTGCGCGTTTACGAGGTCGATCCGCAACTGCACCTCAACGGCGCCGTCTACATCCAGTACGCGGACCATTCCCGCTTCGAATGCGCGCGGGCCGCCGGCGTCTCGGTCGACGCCATGCTCGAAGACGGCTTCGGGCCCGTCAATCTCGAAACCGTCGTCCGCTACCGCAGGGAACTGCGCGCGGGCGATGAGGTCGATGTCTCGTGCGAGTGGAAATGGGGCACCGGGAAGACGTACCGCGTCGCGCACGTCTTCCGGCGCATGGACGGCGAAGTGGCCGCCGAGGTCGAGCACGTCAGCGGTCTGATCGACTTCGGGACGCGCCGCCTGCTGCCCGACCCGGCGCACGCGTGGCTGTCCCGCGCCGCCCGTCCCGCCCTGCTCGGGGCGGCCTCCGCGCCGGGCTGACCACCAGAAATATTTTTCCGGAGCATTGACATTAATCTCCGGCGTCGTCCATGCTGCCGGACATGGAACGACGGGCGGACGCGCTGCAGCGGCTCCGGCAGGCCCATGAGGAGGTCGTGCTCGCGGCGCTGCGCAGCGAGGGGCCGATGAGCCGCACGCAGCTCACCGCGCGCACCGGCCTGTCCCGCACCACCCTGTTCGCGATCATCTCCGAGCTGATGGCGCGCGGCGCGGTGATCGAGTCCGGGGCCGAGGACGACGGCCGGCCGCGCGGGCGCGGGCGCCCCGCGACTCGGGTGTCGCTCAACCCGGACGCGGGCCTGCTGATCGGCGTCGACCTCGGCCGCCGCCGCATCCGGGTCGCGATCGCCAACGTCGCCCGGCAGGTCATCGCGACCGCCGTGGACGACTCGGCCTCCGACGCCGGCGAGAGCGAGCAGGCCGACCTGGCCGTCGCGCTCATCCACAAGGTGTGCGAGGACCGGCACATCGGGCTGCGCGCCCTGGAGGCGGTCGGCGTCGGGCTGGTCGGCGTGATGGACGCCTCCAACCGGCGCTGGCGGGCGGCGGAGCGGCTGGCGGCGGCGTTCGACACCCGCGTCGAGGCCGACAACAACGCCCGGCTGGCGGCGCTGGCCGAGCAGACCTGGGGCGCCGCGCGCTCGACCGAGGACGTCGTGTACGTGCGGTGGTCGGTCGGCGTCGGCGGCGGCTTCATCTCCGGCGGGCGGCTGCTGCGCGGCGCGCACGGCGCGTCCGGCGAGCTCGGGCACGTGACGGTCGACCCGGCCGGGCCGCGCTGCCACTGCGGCGGGCGCGGCTGCCTGGAGGAGCTGATCGGCGTGCCGGCGCTGCTGCGCGCGGCGGCCGGGCGGGGCGTGCGGCTGACCGGCACCGACGACCTGCTGGAGGCGGCGCAGGCGCGGACGCCCGCGGTGACCGGGGTCGTCGTGGAGGCGGCCCGGACGCTCGGCCGCGTCCTCGCCGGCACGGTCGCCCAGCTCGATCCCGAACGCGTCGTCGTGGGCGGCGACCTCGCCCAGCTCGGCGGCCTCGTCCTCGACCCGATCAGGGCGGCGATCGGCGAGTACGCCCTGCCCGGCACGCGGCGCACCCTCGACATCGTCCCGGCCGACCTCGGACCCGCCGCGTCGGCGATGGGCGCGATCGCCCTCGTGCTGCGCGACCGGGACCCACGATCCCCCGACCCGACCACCGCGGACGCCTAGGACCAGCGGCCAGAGACCGTCACCGATAAATAGCGCCCATTTCTGTAAACCCTTGGGAATTAATGAACGGAGCGTCGTGTCCTCTCGCAACGTCCTGATCCTCATGACCGACCAGCACCGGGTCGACACGCTGGGCTGCTACGGCAACCCCGTGGTCAGCACCCCGGCGCTGGACGGCGTGGCGGCCGAGGGCACCAGGTTCGACCGGTTCTACACGCCGACCGCGATCTGCACCCCGGCCCGCGCCTCCCTGTTCACCGGCACGCACCCGTTCCGGCACGGCCTGCTCGTCAACCCCGAGCGCAACGGCGGCGCCAAGGACGAGGTGGACGACGACTTCCCCAACTTCGTCCGGCCGCTGCTCGACGCCGGCTACAGCGTCGGCCACGTCGGCAAGTGGCACATCGGGCGCGAGCGCGGGCCCGAGTACTACGGCCTGGACGGCGAGCACCTGCCGGGCGCGCTGAACCCGTTCCACCACCCGTCCTACCAGGCGTGGCTCAAGGAGAACGGGCACCCGCCGTTCAAGGTCCGCGACGCGGTCTTCGGCAAGGCGCCCAACGACTCCGGGCGCGGCCACCTGATCGCCGGGCGGCTGGAGCAGCCGGCCGAGGCGACCATCGAGGCGTTCCTCGCGGACCGGACGATCGAGCTGATCGACCGGTACGCCGCCGAGGACAGGCCGTTCGTCCTGACGTGCAGCTGGTACGGCCCGCACCTGCCCTACCTGCTGCCCGACGCCTACTACGACCTCTACGACCCGGCGGACGTCCCGCTGCCCGCGTCGATGGCCGAGACCTTCGACGGCAAGCCCGACGTCCAGCGCCGCTACGCCGAGTACTGGTCGGCCGACCACTTCGACGCCGACGCCTGGCGCAAGCTCATCGCCGTCTACTGGGGCTACGTCACGATGATCGACGAGCAGGCCGGGCGGATCCTCGACCGGCTCCGCGAGCACGGCCTCTGGGACGACACCGCGATCGTGTTCACCGCCGACCACGGCGAGTTCACCGGCTCGCACCGGCTGAACGACAAGGGCCCGGCGATGTACGAGGACATCTACCGGATCCCCGGGATCATCCGGGTGCCGGGCGCGCCGGTCCGGACGGTCGACGAGTTCGCCACGCTCATCGACCTGCACGCGACGATCCTCGACCTCGCCGGGCTGCCCACCGGCGAGCCGTGCGACGGCCGCAGCGTCCTGCCGCTCATCAACGGCGAGGACGACCCGCGCCCCGAGGTGGTCGCCGAGTTCCACGGCCACCACTTCCCGTACTCGCAGCGCATGATCCGGGACCGCCGGTACAAGTTCGTGTTCAACCCCGAGAGCGTCCACGAGCTGTACGACCTGGAGAAGGACCCGCACGAGCTGCGGAACGTCTACACGGCGCCCGCCTACGCGGACGCGCGCCGGGACATGACCGTCCGGCTGTACCGGGAGCTGGTGCGCCGGGGCGACCCCGCCTACACCTGGATGAGCTACATGGCCGACATCGGCACGGGCCGCGCGCCCGACGTCGACGGCGTCGCCGACGAGGTCGCGTGATGGCCGCCGTGGAGAAGACAGGCGTCGAGAAGACAGGCGTCGAGAAGACCGAGGCGAAGGCGCCCGCCGCCGTGCGGGCGCCGGAGACCGCGAAGGCGAAGGCCCGCAAGGCGCGGGCGCGCACCGCCGGGCTGACCGCCGCGTCCGCCGTCCTCGGCATCGGCGTGTGGGTCGGGCTGTCCAAGAGCGGCATCGACGGGTTCCCCGGCCCGGTGTCGGTCGTCCAGCGCGCCGGGGAGCTGATCGAGCAGGGCACGCTGTTCAGCGATCTGGTCGCGAGCCTCCGCCGGGTGCTGATCGGGTTCGTGCTGGGCGTCCTGCTCGCGATCCCGGTCGGGTTCGCGATGGGCTGGTACCCGGTGCTGCGCGGCCTGTTCGAGCCGTGGCTGCAGTTCTTCCGGATGATCCCGCCGCTGGCGATCATCCCGCTGGCGGTCGTGCTGATGGGCATCGACGAGACCCCGAAGATCTTCGTGATCTTCCTGGCGTCGTTCCTGTCGTCGGTCGTGTCGACCTACCAGGGCGTCATCTCGGTGGACAAGACGCTGATCAACGCCGCGCGGGTGCTCGGCGCCCGCGACCGGACGCTGTTCACCGACGTCGTGGTGCCGGCCTCGACCCCGTTCATCCTCGTCGGCATGCGGATCGGGCTCGGCGCGTCCTGGGCGACGGTCGTGGCGGCCGAGCTGATCGCCGCGCAGGGCGGGCTCGGCTACCGGATGCAGCAGGCGCAGCTCTACTACGAGCTGCCCACCATCTTCGTCTCGCTGATCGTGATCGGGCTCGTCGGGCTCGTGATGGACCGGCTGCTGCTCCTCGCCGAGCGGCGGCTCACCGGATGGCAGGAGCGCCGATGACCAAGATCGCATTCCGGGACGTCACCCACCGGTTCGAGACGTTCACCGCGCTCGACCACGTCTCGCTCGACATCGCCGACGGCGAGTTCGTGACGGTCGTCGGGCCGTCCGGCTGCGGGAAGAGCACGCTGCTCAACCTCGCCGCGGGCCTGCTCGAACCCGGCGCCGGCACCGTCGAGGTGGACGGCAAGCGGGTCAAGGGCCCCGGCCCCGAGCGCGGCGTGATCTTCCAGCAGTACGCGCTGTTCCCCTGGATGAGCACCCGCAAGAACGTCGAGTTCGGGCTGAAGATCGCCGGGGTGGCGAAGAAGGAGCGCCGCGCCACCGCCGAGCACTACCTCGACCTCGTCGGGCTCGCCGACTTCGCCGACGCGCTCCCGAAGACGCTGTCGGGCGGGATGAAGCAGCGCTGCGCGATCGCCCGCGCCTACGCGGTGAACCCGTCGGTGCTGCTGATGGACGAGCCGTTCGGCGCGCTCGACGCGCTCACCCGCGTCCAGCTCCAGGACGGCCTGCTCGACACCTGGACCCGCGAGCGGCGCACCGTCATGTTCATCACCCACGACGTGGACGAGGCCGTCTACCTGGCCGGACGGGTGGTCGTGATGGCCGCCCGCCCCGGCCGCGTGCACCGGGTCATCGACGTCGACCTGCCCTACCCCCGCACCGAGGAGATCCGCCTGTCGCCGGAGTTCGACGAGCTCCGCCGCGAGGTCTGGAAGGCCGTCTACCACCAGCCCCAGCCCCCCGCCCCGACCCCCGAAGGGACCACTCGATGAGATCACTGCGACTGCTGGCCGTGTCGCTGCTGCTGGTGCCGCTCGCCGCCGCGTGCGGCGGGGACGACGGCGGCGACGGCGGGACGACCGTCAAGTTCGGCTACACCGCCGACTTCGCCGGCGCGGCGACGCTCGCCGCCGCCGACAGGCTCGACCTGTGGAAGAAGGCCGGGCTGAAGCCGGAGCTGAAGGTGTTCACCAACGGCCCGCTGCAGATCCAGGCGCTCGGCGCGGGCGACCTCGACTTCGGCTACATCGGCCCCGGCGCGACGTGGCTCCCCGCGTCCGGCAAGGCCAAGATCGTCGCGGTGAACATGCTCGGCCAGGCCGACCGCATCTTCGCCACCCCGAAGTCGGGCATCAAGGACATCGCGGGGCTGCGCGGCAAGAAGGTCGCGGTGCCGGAGGGGACGTCCGGCGACATGCTGCTCCAGCTCGCGCTGAAGAAGGCGGGCATGGCGCCGAAGGACGTCGAGCGCGTGCCGATGGACCCGAGCACCGTGGTGACGGCGTTCTCGTCCGGCAAGGTGGACGCCGCCGCGATCTGGTACCCGCTGATCGACACGATCAAGAAGCGCACCCCGGACCTGGTCGAGCTGTCGAAGAACGCCGACTTCTTCCCGGCCATGTCGTTCCCCAGCTCGTTCGTCGCCCGCAACGAGATCGTGAAGGACGACTCCGCCACCGCCCGCAAGGTCGTGAAGGTGCTCCAGGACGCCAACGACTGGGTGAACGGGCACACCACCGAGGCGGAGGAGACCGCCGCGAAGTTCCTCAAGGTGCCGCCCGCGCAGTTCAAGGGCTCGTCCGCCGTCACCAAGACGTTCACCTCCGCCGAGCTGGTCAAGTACTCGGGCGACGGGACGGTGAACGGCTGGTTCAAGGGCCTGTCGGACATCTTCGTCGCGATGGGCAAGCTGCCGTCCTCCCCCGACCCCGCGACCTACTACACCGCCGACCTCTACACGAACGCCGCCGCCGGGAAGTGACCCGGTCCCCGGCCGGCGCGCGCAGGCCGGACCGCCGATGAGGAGGCACCACCCCCATGCCCCGTCCCCCCATTCGACGTAAGCGCACCTTGGCGACCGCCGCGGCGGCCGCCCTCACCCTCACCGTCCTTTCCCCGCTCGCCGCCTCGGCCGAGACGCCGGACGCCGACCCCGTCAACCTGGCACTGGCCGGGACGGCGACCGCGTCCAGCGTCGAGCTCGACCGGGACTCGTTCGCGGCGTCCCAAGTCAACGACGGCGACACCGGCACCCGGTGGTCGTCGAAGTACGCCGACGACAACTGGGTGCAGGTCGAGCTGGCCGCCGCCGCGAAGATCGACCACGTCACCCTCGTCTGGCCGAACGCCTGCGCCCGCGACTTCGCGCTCCAGACGTCCGCCGACGGCGTCGCCTGGACGACCGTGACCCGGTCGCAACGCGACACCTGCCCCCGCACCGACACGATCGACGTCGGGGCGACCGCGAAGTTCGTCCGCATGCAGGGCTTCCAGCGCTGGGCGTCGTACGGCTACTCGATCTCGGAGTTCCAGATCTGGGACCGTCCCGCCCCGCGGTCGCTCGGGCTCGTGCCGAAACCCGTCTCCGTCGCCGAGGCCGACGGGCCCGGCTACCGGCTCGACCCGGCCGCGTCCATCGCCGCGATCGGGGACGGCGCGCAGGCGCCCGCCACCTACCTGGCGAAGGTGCTGCGGCCGTCCACCGGCTACGAGCTGCCGGTCGTGACCGCGCGGAAGGGGCGCGGGCAGATCGTCGTCAGGGTCGGCTCCGGGCTCGGGCCGTCCGGGCGGCCGGAGGGCTACGCCCTCAAGGCGAACCCGGCGAAGGTCACCATCGAGGCGTCCACCGCGAACGGCGCGCTCAACGGCGTCCAGACCCTGCGGCAGCTCTTCCCGCAGTGGGTCGAGTCGCCCGCGAAGGTCCGCGCGGACTGGACGGTGCCGCAGGTCGAGATCACCGACTACCCGCGGTTCGCGCACCGCGGCATGATGCTCGACGTCGCCCGCAGCTTCTACCCGGTGGACGAGGTCAAGAAGTACATCGACGCCGCCGCCCAGTTCAAGATCAACCGGCTGCATCTGCACCTGAGCGACGACCAGGGCTGGCGGATCGCGCTCGACGCCCCGGCGGAGAACCCGTCCGGCATCGACTATCCGAAGCTGACCTCCGTGTCCGGCCGCACCGCCATGACGTACAACGACGGCGGCCAGCAGATGGGCACCGAACTCGGCGTGACCGGCTTCTACACGAAGGCCGACTACCGCGAGATCGTCCGGTACGCGGGGGCGAGCGGCATGACCGTCGTGCCCGAGATCGACATGCCCGGCCACACCAACGCCGCGCTGCACGCGATCCCGCAGCTCAACAGCGCCGGGTCCAAGCCCGCGCTGAAGCCCGGCGAGACGACCGTCCCGGCGAACGGCACCCCGAACGTCGGCTACTCGTCCTTCGACGCCGCGAACCCGGCGACGTACGAGTTCACGAAGCAGGTCCTCACCCAGATCGCGGAGCTGACGCCCGGCCCGTACCTGCACATCGGCGGGGACGAGTCGCACAGCACCAGCCACGCCGACTACACGACGATGGTCGACGCCTTCACCGGCCAGGTGGACGCGCTCGGCAAGACGGTCGTCGGCTGGAACGAGACCGCCGGGACGTCGCTGCCGCAGGGCAACGCCGTCGTCCAGTTCTGGAACGGCAACCGGAACGCCGTCGCCAACGCGGTCACGTCCAGGGGCGCCAAGGTCATCCTGTCCCCGGCGGGCAACACCTACGTCCCGCAGAAGCAGGACTCCCGGCAGCCGCAGGGCGGCACCTGGGCGTGCGGCGGGCCGTGCGGCCTCGACCGGCACTACGGCTGGGACCCCGGCACCTACATCCCCGGCATCTCCGAGGAGAGCGTGCTCGGCGTCGAGTCGGCGCTGTGGGGCGAGTTCATCCGGCGGCTCCCGCAGGCGCAGTACTACAGCTACCCGCGCCTCGTCGCCACCGCCGAGGTCGGCTGGACGCCGCAGGCCAAGCGGACCTACACCGACTTCACCGGGCGGCTGGCCGCGGTCGGCGGGCGGCTGACGCTCCAGGGCGTCAACTTCTTCCCGACCTCCGACGTGCCGTGGCCGGCGGCCGCGCTCGGCGCCGACCGGACCGTCCCGGCGGGCACGCCGGCCGGTGCGGCCTGGACGGTCACCGCGCCCGCCGCCGGAACGCTCACCGGCACCGTCCGCTGGAGCGACGGCGTCGAGGAGGACGTCACGCTCACCACGTCCCGCGCCGCCAGCATCCCGGACATGCGCGGCAACGCCGCCTTCACCGCCGTCTCCGACCGGACGTTCGACGCGCCCGGGACCTACACCGCGACCCTCACGATCCGGCCGCCGTCCGGCCAGGCGCCCGTGGAAGCGCCGCTGACCCTGACCGTCTCCTGACCCTGACCGTCTCCTAGACCAGTGGGGGGGGGGGGGGGGGGGCGGGGGCCCCGCCCCCCCCCCCCCCCCCCCCCCCCCCCCCCACGCCAGACCTGGAGCCATGACCCCCAACGACCTCCCGGCCTGCTGCGCCGCCTCCCGCGCCGCCTCACCCGGCGCCGCGCGGGAGGCGGCGGCGCTGCCGCAGCTCGCCGTCCCGCGCCCGTCCGCCCCGGCGCCCACGCAGATGATCGCCCTCCCGGGCGGCACCTTCCGGATGGGCAACGAGGACGCCAAAGCCAACCCCTACGACGGGGAGGGGCCCGTCCGGGACGTGCACGTCGGCCCGTTCCGGATCGACCCGCACACCGTCACCAACGCCGAGTTCGCCCGGTTCGTCGACGCCACCGGCTACCGGACGGAGGCCGAGCACTTCGGCTGGTCCTACGTCTTCAAGGGCCTGCTGAGCCCCGAGGCGGCGGACGCGGCCCCGTCACCGGCCGGGACGCCATGGTGGCGGGCCATCGAAGGCGCCACGTGGAACCGTCCCGAGGGGCCCGACAGCGACATCGGCGGCCGCCCGGCGCATCCGGTCGTCCACGTCTCCTGGAACGACGCGTCCGCGTACGCGGCCTGGGCCGGGAAGCGCCTGCCGACCGAGGCCGAATGGGAGTACGCCGCGCGCGGCGGCCTCGACCAGGCCACCTACCCCTGGGGCGACGAACTCGACCCGGACGGCGAGATCCGGTGCAACATCTGGCGGGGCGCCTTCCCCGACCAGCACGACGGGCGTCCCGGACCCGTCGCCGTCGACTCGTTCGAGCCGAACGCCTACGGGCTCTACAACACCGTCGGCAACGTGTGGGAATGGTGCGCCGACCCGTTCACCCCGTCCGGTGACGCGCGCGCGATGCGCGGCGGCTCGTACCTGTGCCACGACTCCTACTGCAACCGGTACCGCGTCGCCGCCCGCACCGCCAACACCCCCGACTCCAGCACCGGCAACACCGGCTTCCGCTGCGCAGCCGACGCCTGACGCACCTCTAGAGATACGCGCCGCTCTGGGACTCCCAGTAGGTGAGGCCGAGGCGCCGGTGCACCTGCTGGGCCGCGCGGGCGTGCGCGCGGGCGGCGTCCTCGTCGCCGAGGGTCCGGGCCAGTTCCGCCAGGACGAGCCGGGTCGAGCCCCAGCAGCACGTGCCCATCCCCGCCACGACGAACTGATCGGCGTACGGGCTGAGGCGCTCGTAGAGGTCGCGGGGGTCGGGGGTGCCGAGGCGGGCGGCGACCAGGCCCCAGACCGGGAGGAGGAAGTCGGCCACCCAGTCGTCGGGGACGTCCGTCCCCCACCGGCCGATCAGCTCGCGGGCCAGCGCGGGACGGTCCGCCTCCACGGCCGCGAGGACGGCGACGGGCCGCAGCGGGACGAGGTGCGGCTCGGCGGCTGCGGTCACCAGCTCGTCCAGGATCTCCGGGGCGCGGCCCTGAGCCCGGCGGCACGTGAACGTCGTGACGAGGCGGCGGAAGGCGCTGCCCCAGACCGTCGACCCGAACCGCATGTCGCCGTACCGGGCGAGCAGGTCCTCGGCGTCGTCCCAGCGCGCGTCGAGGGTGCTGCGCGCGGTCTGCGCGATGCGGACCATCGACTCCAGCTGGGGCCCCGGAGCCGCGCTCAGCAGCGCCTCGCACCGGGCCAGCTCCCGGTCCCAGCCGGGCAGGTCGCCGTCGCGCAGCAGGCAGGACATCAGGAAGACCCGCGCCATCACCTCGCCGCTCGCGGGCAGGCCGGGCAGCTCCGCCAGCTCGGCGGCCACCGCGCGGCGCGCGGCGTTGCGGCCGGGCCGGAACGCGGCGAGCAGGTAGTTGTTCATCGCGCGGGCCAGCAGCGGCGCCTCGCCGGTCTCGCGGGCGATGCCGACGGCCGCGGCGGCGTGGCGCTCGCCTTCGGCGCTGCGCGGGCCGTAGTGCAGCTCCAGGGCGAGGGCGCCGAGGAGCTCGGCGCGGGCGGCGTCGGGGAGCGGGCCGTCCAGGAGGTCTTCGATGGCGGTGACCATGGCGGCGTCGACCACGCCGTAGGGGCGCCAGTTCCACAGGGACGGTCCGCCGATCGCCGTGACGGCCGCGATCAGCGTGTCCCGGTCGCCGGTCTTGCGGGCGAGGTCGATCGCCTGCTCCCAGGCGCGGCGCGCGTCCTGCGGCTTCCCGGCGCTGCGGAGCGCCTGCCCGAGTTCGGTGAGCAGCCGCGCGCGCTCGTCGTCCCGCCCGTGCGGAAGGGCCCGCAGTGCCATCGCCCAGAAGTCGGCGGCCTCGGTGTAGGCGAGCTGGCCGGACGCGTGCCCGGCCGCGCGCGACGCGTACTTCACGGCCTTGTCCGCGCCGCCGAGCGCGCGCGCCTGCACGAAGTGGTGCGCCAGGGTCGCGGCCTCGGCGTCCGGCAGGACGGGTTCCAGCGCCTCCCCGGCGCGCAGGTGCAGCCGCGACCGCTCCAGCCGGTCGAGCCCGGCATAGAGCGCCTCCTGGACGAGGGCGTGCGAGAACCGGTAGTCGGGCCCGGACGGCGGCTCGACCAGCAGCCCCGCCGCGACGGCCGGCTCCAGCGCCGCCATGACCTCGGCGGCCGTCGCGTCCGCCACGGCCTCCAGCAGCCCGACGCCGACGTCCCGGCCGGCGACGGCGGCGGCCCCGAGCATCGCGCGGGTCTCCGCCGGCAGCCGGGCGGCGCGCCGCTCGATCACGATCCCCACCCCGGCCGGCACCGCCGCCAGGTCGCCCCCGCCGCCGCGCAGCCGCAGGACTTCCTCCAGGTAGAAGGGGTTGCCGCCCGTCCTGCCGTGGAGCGCGGCGACCAGGCCCGGCTCCTCGGTGATCTTCTGGGCGCGCAGGTAGGACGCCACGTCCCCGGCGGTGAACGGGGGCAGTTCAAGCCGCTCCCCGGACCGCGCCAGCACCGCCAGCGCGTCGCGGAGGTCACCGGGATGGTCGCCGGGTTCCGGACGGCACGTGACGAGGACGAGCAGCCGGTGCCGCGCCGCCGACTCCGCGACGAAGCGCAGCAGCCGGAGCGAGGACGCGTCCGCCCAGTGCAGGTCGTCCAGGACGATCGCCAGCGGCGCTTCTCCGCCGGTCAGCGCGTCCACGACCCGCTCGTACAGCCGGAACAGCGCGTCGCCGGGGTCCTGGCCGGGTTCCGGGGCGGAGAGGGTCTCGGCGCCCGCCCCCGCGTCGCGGAGGATCTGTGTCCATGGCCAGAAGGCCGGTGCGGTGCCGTCCACGCAGCGGCCCCAGGCGACGCGGAAGCCGCGCGCCCCGGCCAGGTCGGCGGCGGCGCGGGCGAGCCGGGTCTTGCCGATCCCGGCCTCACCGCTGATCAGGACGGCACCGCCCCGGCCGCGTCCCGTCTCGTCCAGCACCGCCGCGACGCGCGCCAACTGCGCGGACCGGGCGACGAGCGAGTCCTCGTGCGCTTCCACGGCGGGCGGTGCGGGACGGCGCAACTCCGGCGCCTGGTCGAACACGGCCCGCTCCAGTTCCCGCAGCTCGGGCCCAGGGGTGAGGCCGAGGTCGTCGGCGAGCCGCGTCCGGACGCGGCGCAGCGCGGCGAGCGCGTCGGCCTGCCGCCCGGCCCGGTAGAGCGCCAGCACGAGCAGGGACCAGGCGCGCTCCCGGTACGGCCCGTCCTCGACGAGCGCCTCCAGCCCGGGGATCAGGGAGGCGGCCTCCCCGAGCGCGAGGCGGGCGTCGAAGCGGTCCTCCAGCGCGGCGGCGCGCACCTCCGCCAGCCGACTCACGACGGGCTGGGCGAACTCCTGGTCGGCGAACTCGCCCACGGGATCGCCGCGCCACAAATCGAAGGCCCTGTCCAGGATCTCGACGGCCTCCCGGTGGGCGCCGCGCGACAGTGCCGCCCGTCCCTCGTCCGCCAGGGCGGTGAACCGCCACAGGTCGACCCGCTCGGGCGGGACCGCGAGCAGGTAGCCCGGTTCGCGGGTCAGCAGGACGCGCGGCGGGGTGCGCGGCGGCCGGTCCGGCTCCAGCACCTTCCGCAGGTGCGCGATGTAGGCGCGCAGGGTGGGGGTCGCTCCGGCGGGCGGCTCCCCGGCCCACAGCTCGTCGATCAGCCGGTCCAGCGACACCACCCGGCCGGGTTCGAGCGCGAGCATCGCCACCAGCGCGCGCTGCTTGCGCGTCCCCAGGTCGAGGACTCCCCGTTCGCCGTCGGCCACGGCGAGCGGGCCGAACAGCCGGATCTCCAGCGCCCCCACAGCCCTCCCCCAGAACACTCGAAAGCTCACATTACGGCACCTCAATCCGACCCCAGCCCGATCCCAACCGCCGGGCGCGACAGTGAAGCCATCACACCGACGGAAGGACGAACGATGAGCATCGGGGACGAACTGCGGGCCATGGTGACCGGCACGGTGACGGCGGCGGGCGAGGACGGGTTCGAGCGGGCGCGGCGCGCCTGGAACCTCGCCGTCGACCAGCCCGTCCGGGCGGTGGTCGAGGCCGCCGGCGCCGACGACGTCGCCGCGCTGGTCCGGTACGCCCGGCGGGCCGGGCTGACCATCGCGACCCAGCCGAGCGGCCACGGCGCCACCGGCAACACCGGCGAGGTGATCCTGCTGCGCACCGCCCGCCTGGACGAACTGCACATCGACCCCGCCCGCCGGACCGCCCGCGCCGGCGCGGGCGTCCCGTGGGGCCGCGTCCTGGAGGCGGCGAGCCCGCACGGCCTCACCGGCCTGGCCGGCAGCAGCCCGGTCGTCACCGTCACCGGCTACACCCTCGGCGGCGGCCTCAGCTGGTTCGGCCGCAAGCACGGCTTCGCCGCCGCCTCCGTCCGCGCCTTCGACGTCGTCGACGCCGCCGGGGAGCGCGCCCGAGTCACCGCCGACGACGACCCCGACCTGTTCTGGGCCCTGCGCGGCGGTGGCGGCGACTTCGCCATCGTCACCGCGATCGAGTTCGACCTGCACCCGGCACCGCACCTGTACGGCGGCCGGATGCTGTGGCCCGGCGCCCACGCCCCCGCCGTCCTGGACGCCTACCGCGACATCACCGCGACCGCACCGGACGAGCTGAGCGCCTGGTACGAACTCCTGCACTTCCCCGGCGCGGACCCGATGGTCGCGGTCGACGCGACCTTCCTCGGCGCGGGCGGCGACGCCGAGGCCCTGCTGCGCCCGCTGGAGAAGATCCCCGGTCGCCTCGCCGACACCCGCGCCGTCCTGCCGCCGGCGGCGCTCGGCTCCATCACCGCCGAGCCCACCGACCCCGGCCCCGGCCTGTCCCGCGCCGAACTCCTCACCGGCCTGGACGACGAGGTCGCCGCCGCCCTGCTGGAACGGCCGATCGCCCCGCTCCTCAGCGTCCAGCTCCGGCATCTCGGCGGGGCGCTCGCCCGCCCGTCCGGCACGCCCGCCGGGCACCTGGACGAGCCGTTCGCCCTCTACATGTTCGGCATCCCCGGCGCGGACGGCGGCGCCGCCGTCCGCGACCGCCAGCGGGAGATCGCGGACGCGCTCGCCCCGCACGTCACGGGCCGCAAGCCGTTCACCTTCCTGGCCCCGGGAGAGCGCGCGGCAGCCGCCTTCACCGCCCCGGCCTTGGAGCGGCTCCGGACCCTCAAGCGGGCCCGCGACCCGCGCGGGACGTTCCGCAGCAACTTCCCCGTCCTCGGCTGACCCGACGCGACAACCGGACACATTGCGCCAATCACCGCCCAATCCGGAACACATGATCGCCGCGCCGCGTCGAACCGGTGTGGTGAGGACGAGGCCGCGGCTCCGGCGCGGCGTTCATGTGGGCTTGGCGTTCGGTGCCGTGGCGCTGGGGCTGATGGCGGTGACCTGGGGCGGCGGCGCGGTCGCCGCCGCCCTGGATCAGTGGGGCAAGCACAAGGTGACCGCGCAGGTGCTGTCCGTCCACGCGCACGAGTACCCGAAGTTCCTCAGCATCCGGTACACCACCCGCGACGGCCGGAAGATCCTGACCGTCATGGACGAGCGGCACGCCGAGGACGTGGAGAAGGGCGCGAAGATCGAGGTCCTCTACGACCCCGACGACCCCGAGGAGGCGCAGCGGTACCAGGACGTCAAGTCGGCGCCGCTCGTGGCGCTTCCCCTCGCCGCCGGCTCGGCGGTCCTCGGCATCGCCGCGTACCGGCTGCGCGGCAAGCCCGCCACCTAGCCGATCTTGGTGTCGCGGGACGCCCAGTACGGGTCGCGCAGGCGGCGCTTCAGCGTCTTCCCGGACGGGTTGCGGGGGATCTCGGCGATCCGGTCGAAGCCGCGCGGCGTCTTGTAGGCGGCGAGGTGCCCCCGGCAGAACTCGCGCAGCTCGTCGTCCGCGACCTCGTCGTCCGCGACCTCGGCGCCCGGGGCCAGGACGATCGCCGCGTGCACCGACTCGCCCCACTCGTCGGACGGGATCCCGAACACGGCCGCGTCCGCCACCGCGGGATGCGCGGTCAGCACCGCCTCGATCTCCGCCGGGTAGATGTTCATCCCGCCGGAGATGATCATGTCGGCGCGGCGGTCGCAGATGTAGTAGAAGCCCTCCTCGTCGCGGTAGGCGATGTCGCCGACCGTCAGCCAGTCGCCGTGGCTCGCGTCCCGGAACTTGCCCCCGGCCTTGTAGTAGTCGTTGAAGGTCGCGGCGCCGCGCACGTACAGGTCGCCGGGGACGTGCGGCTCCTCGACGGGCCGCCGGTCGGCGTCGAAGAGCGCGATCTCGACGCCGGGGGCGGGCCGGCCGCAGCTGCCCGGCTTGCGGAGCTGGTCCTCGGGCCGCAGGATCGTGTCGACCCCGAGCTCGGTGGAGCCGTACACCTCGAACAGCGACCCGTCGCCGATCAGCTCGATGTAGCGGCGCTTCAGCTCGAACGGCCACGGCGCGGCGTTGGCGATCATCCGGCGCAGCGAGGACAGGTCGCGGCCGCGGACCGTCTCCGCCGGCAGGTCCACCACCCGGCGGATCGGGGTCGGCGCGGAGAACGTCGCCGTCACCCGGTGCCGCTCGACGAGGTCCAGCCATCGCTCCGGGTCGAAGTCGCGCATCACGACCACCGTCCCGCCCATGAGCTGGACGATCAGCATGAAGCTCATCGGCCCGGAATGGTAGAGCGGCCCGGTCGTGAGGTACACGTCGCCGGGCTGGAAGCCGATCTCGGTGACCAGCCCGAGGACGAGCGCCGGGTCCGGCTCGGCCCGCACGACGCCCTTCGGCTTGCCGGTCGTCCCGGACGTGTAGAACATCGAGGTCCCGGCGGCCGGGTCGGCGCCGCGCGGCACCGGCTCGGTGTCCGGGCTCGCGGCGGCGAGCGCGTCGAGCGGGGACGCCCACCCCGGCACGTCCCCGCCCGCGCGGCCCCAGGCCAGCCAGGCGCGGACGCCCGCGACCCGGCCGGACGCCTGCTCCAGCTGGCCGGCCTGCTCTCCGTCGAACACCACCAGGGCGGCGTCGGCGTTCTCGACGACGTAGGTCGTCTCCTCCGGGCTGAGTCGGTAGTTCAGCGGGACGCCCACGGCCCCGCACTTGCGCAGCGCCGCGATCAGCGCGACGACCTCGGTGCTGTTGCGGCCGCACCACACGACCTTGGTGCCCGCCCGGACGCCGTGCTCGATCAGCAGGTTGGCGTACCGGTTCACGAGCGCGTTGAACTCGGCGTAGGTGAGGCGCCGGTCGTCCTCGATGACCGCGGTCTTGTCCGGGGTGGCGGCGGCGAACTGGGCGAGCGGGTCCTGGGCGGGTGCGGTCACGGTGATCGGCCTCCTGATCGCCTGCTTCGAACGGTCACATCGGACGGGCGCTCACATGGGACGGTGGGCGAGGGCGCGGTCCAGGCGCTCCTGGGCGCGGGCGGCCTGCCGGGCGCGGTAGGCGATCGGCATGTACCGGACGCGTTCCGGCAGCAGCGGCGTGCTCCGCCCGATGACGCGCGCGGCGAGCCGCAGCCGGCGCTCGTCCGACGCGGTCCAGGACAGGCCGAGCTTCGCGCGCGCCGCCTCCGGAAGGGTGCCGATCGTGATCAGCCGTCCGAGCCGCCCGCCGGCCTCGCTCAGCGGCGCGACCGCCGGGCGCAGCGGCCGCGGCACGTTCGGCGGCACCTGGCTCATCTGCGCGAGCACCTCGTACGCCACCTTGTGCGGGACGAGGGTGTTCGCCACCATGTCGTCGAAGTACTCCCAGTACTCGGGGATGCTCGCCGGGAGCATCCGCTCCGGCACCCGCAGGATGCGGCCGAGCTGGAGGAACTCGTCGAAGATCTGCTGCTCCTCCTCGGGGGTCATCGGCGCGGGCGCGAAGTACTTGGACGCGGTGACGGCGGCGTAGAAGCCGGTGAGGTGCACCCACGCCCACGGCTCGGCCGACAGCGCGTGGTGGCGCCGCCCGTCCTCGTCCACCGCGCTGAGCGTCTTGTGCATCTCGCGCAGCCGCCGCCCCTCCTCGATGGCGGTGCGGCCGCCGTACACCCAGGTCTGCACCGAGGCGAAGCTGCGCGCCGCGCGGCCGAGCGGGTCGGTGCGGAAGCTCGACCGCCGGTCGACGACGGTCCCGATCGCCGGGTGCATGACCTGCAGGATGAACACGCTGTTGCCCGCGATCGCCGACGTGTAGAGCCCCATCTGCTCCCACAGCAGCGACCCAGGTCCGAACGGGACGGGCTCGCCGGGGCGCTCCCTCTCGGCCCCGCCGTCCGGGTCGGCGGGCGGGCTCGCGGGCGTCCCATCGGTCACCGTCATCTGCGCTACCTCCTGACGAAGCGACTGGGTTAAGCTAAACGCGAATAAGTAGTCGCTTACAAGTCGCGTTTCGGGAGGACCGGCCGATGGCCTCCTCACCTGGGCTGTCGCCCCGCAGGATCCCCTCGCAGGACCGTTCGCGCCGCACCGTCGAACGCATCCTGGAGGCCGCCACTCGCGTTCTGTCCGAGCGCGGCTACGACGGCGCGTCCACCAACCGGATCGCCAAGACCGCCGGAATCAGCAACGGGTCGCTGTACCAGTACTTCCCCAACAAGGACGCGATCGTCATCGCCGTCCTGGACCGGTTCGCCGACCGTCTCGCCGACCGGCTCGGCGCCGAGATCGAGACCACGATGAGCCTGCCCTGGGAGGACGCCGGGCGGGCGCTGCTGGACGTCCAGATCCGGCTGTTCGAGGAGAACGCCGACCTGCTGCGCATCATCGTCGAGCAGGTGCCGCGGCTCGGCCCGTTCGACAAGCTCGCGGCGCTGCAGCGGCGCCTGACCGACCTCGTCCGCGTCTACCTGCTGCTCAACCGGGCCGAGTTCCGCCCCGACCTCGACATCGACGCGACGCTGTGGATCATCACCGAGACCGTCGGGCTGCTGTCCATCAAGTACGTCCTGGACCGGCCGCCCATCCCGCACGAGCGGATGGTGGACGAGCTCGCCGACCTCGTCATCGGCTACATCCGCGGCTGACCGGGCGCGATGGCCCGCGCCGTTCGGGGCACGTCCATGATGGAGGGCCGAAGATCGGGAGGGCGGACGTGGCCGAGTGGCTGTCTCCGGAGACGCTCAACACCATCACGCGCTATCTCGACCTGGCCGGGGTGCTCGCCTGCGGGCTGCTGGGCGGCGTGGTCGCGCGCGCCGAGGGCCTCGACCTGTTCGGCTACCTCGTCGTCGGCACCATCTCCGGGCTCGGCGGCGGCATCATCCGCGACACCCTGCTCCAGCACGGCACCCCGGTGGCCCTGACGGACGCCGCCTACCTGCCGACCGCGTTCGCGGGCGCGTTCCTCGCGTTCCTGATCAGCCTCAGCGAGGAGCAGTGGGACCGGCTCTTCACCCCGCTGGACGCCGCCGTCATCAGCTTCTGGGCGGTGGCGGGCGCGCAGAAGACCCTCGCCGCCGGCCTCGGATGGTTGCCCGCGGTGCTGCTGGGCACCATCACCGCCGTCGGGGGCGGCGCGGTCCGCGACCTGCTGCGCGGCCGGGTGCCGAGCGTGCTCGGCGGCAACGCGCTCTACGCGACCGTGGCCGTGGCCGTCGCCGCCATGTACACCGTCTGCTTCTACCTGAAGGCGCCGACGATCGGGATCATCGTCGGGATCCCGCTGGGGCTGGCCTTCCGCATGATCGCCCACCGCCGCGGCTGGCAGCTTCCCGGCGGGCTGGCGCTGGAGCAGTCCACCGCGCTGCGCAGGGTCCGGCGCAGGAGGCGGCGCGGAACGCGAAGGGGGGAGAGGCCATGACGACCACCGACACCGTCGACACCGTCCTCGCCGGGCTGGACGACGCCCGCCCGCACCTGGAGGACTTCTACACCGACCTCCACGCGCACCCTGAACTCGGCCTGGCCGAGCACCGCACGGCCGGACGGGTGGCCGAGCGGCTCCGAGCGTGGGGGTACGACGTCACCGACGGCGTGGGCGACACCGGCGTGGTGGGCGTCCTCGCCAACGGCGACGGCCCGACCGTGCTGCTGCGCGCCGACATGGACGCCCTCCCGGTCAAGGAGGACACCGGTCTCCCCTACGCCTCGACCGCGACCGTCACCGGCGACGACGGGCGGCCCCAGCCCGTGATGCACGCCTGCGGGCACGACGTCCACGTCACCTGCCTGCTCGGCTTCGCCCGCCTCATGGCGGACGCGCGGGACGCCTGGCGGGGCACGGTCATCCCGCTGTTCCAGCCGTCCGAGGAGAACTCCGCCGGTGCGAGCGCCATGGTGAAAGACGGCCTGGCCGACCGGATCCCGCGTCCCGACGTGGCGTTCGCGCAGCACGTCCTGCCCTACCCGGCCGGGTACGTCGGCGTACGGCCCGGCCCGTTCCTGTCCGCCGCCGACAGCCTGCGCATCACCCTGTACGGGCGCGGCGGCCACGGCTCCATGCCGCAGGCGACCGTCGACCCCGTCGTCATGGCGGCGATGTGCGTGCTGCGGCTGCAGACGATCGTGTCCCGCGAGGCTGACCCCCACCACCCCGGCCGTGGTGACCGTGGGCGCCGTCCAGGCCGGGTCGAGCCCGAACGTCATCCCCGACACGGCCGTGCTGCTCGTGAACATCCGCACCTACGACGACGCGACGCGGCGGCACGTCCTCGACGCGGTGAAACGCCATGTCAGCGCCGAGGCCGCGGCCTCCGGCGCGCCGCGCGAGCCGGACATCGAACGCTTCGGCACCTTCCCGCCGACCGTCAACGACGCCGACGTGGCCGGACGCCTCGCGCGGGCGTTCGCCGCCCGCTTCGGCGACGACTCCCACGAGATCGAGTTGCAGACGGCCAGCGAGGACTTCAGCGAGATCCCCAAGGCGCTGGACGCGCCGTTCGCCTACTGGGGCATCGGCGGCATCGACCCCGCCCGCTACGCCGAGGCCGCCGAGCGGGGCACCGTCCAGCGGGACGTGCCCGTGAACCATTCGCCCCAGTTCGCCCCCGTCATCCAGCCCACGCTGGACACCGGCGTCACCGCCCTCACCGTCGCCGCCCTCGAATGGCTCGACACGCACTGACATGCGCTGACACGGGACGGCCCGCGCCCGGGGTGCCGGGCGCGGGCCGTCCGTCCGTCCGCGGGCGTCAGCAGGTCAGGTTGCCGCCGGCCGGGACGCCGAGGATCTGCGTGAACCGCTGGTAGGCGTTCACTCGGCTCTGGACCTGCGCCGGGTTCCTGCCGTCGCATTCCAGGCCGCCGTTGATGCTGCGGATCGTCTCGCCGAAGCCGCGTCCGTTGACCATGGCGCTGTGCCCGGTCATGGTCCCGGGACCGTTCTGGGTCATCCAGTACCAGAGACCGGTCTTCCAGGCCACGGACGCGTCCCGCTCGACGAGCCACGGGTTGTTCAGCAGGTCGATGCCGAGGGCGTCGCCCGCCGCCTTGTAGTTGAAGTTCCAGCTCAGCTGGATCGGACCGCGGCCGTAGTAGGCCGCCTGACCGGCCGGGCACCCGTACGGCTGACTTGCGTCGCAGTAGTGCGGGTAGTTGCCGGTGTTCTGCTCGACGATGTGGACGAGACCGCCGGTCTCGTGATTGACGTTGGCCAGGAAGGCCGCCGCCTCCTGCTTCTTCACCGTGTCGCCGCCCGTGGTGGCGAAGGCGGGGAACGACGCCATCGCCGCGGTCAGGCCGCGGTAGGTGTAGAAGGAGTTGCGGCTCGGGAACATCTGGTCGAACTGGGCCTCGCTGACCACGAAGCCGGAGGGGTCGGGCGGATCGGGCGGCTCGGTGGAGCCGCCGCCGCACGTCCCCTGGTCCGTCCAGACGTAGGCGCTGCCGGGGGTCTCGTTCTGCGTCCACCACCGCGCCGCCCAGTTGTGCCCGTTGTAGGACACGGTCGCCCCGCCGGTGTAGGCGGGCGAGGCGTTCCAGGCCGCCGCGCAGTCCGCGGCGGCGGCGGGCGGGGCGGGCAGGACGGCCGGCAGCACCCCGGCCGCGAGCAGCACGGCGGCGAGCGCCGTCAGGAAGCGGTGCACCTCGTCACTCCCCCGTCACTGGACCTGGACGTCGACGCAGGCGTAGAAGGCGTTGGCGGTGTCGGCGATGTTCCAGACCGCGAGCACCTTCTGCCGCCCGCTGACGCCGCCGAGGTTGACGCTGTGGGAGACGCTGGACGGCGGCTGCTGGTCGTGGCCGTCGACGACCGCGACGCGCCGGCCGCCGACGTAGTACTCGTAGTTGAGGGTGCGGTGCCGGGCGGTGAACGTCCAGGTGAAGGTCACCGTGTTGCCGACGGTCGTGGCACGCCACGGCAGGCTGTCGTCGTCGAGCTCGCGGAAGCGGGCGTTGCCGCCGCTGCAGCTCCGCAGGCCCTTCGGCCCTTCGACGCTCTGCGGCTCCCACTGGATCGAGCCGCACTGGACGATGCGCTGCGCGCACTGGGCCTGCCGGCTCATCGGGGCCGAGACGTAGCCGTGGGCGAGGGCGGCGGTCGCCGGGAGGACGACCGCGACGAGGGGGGCGACTCCGAGGCCCGCCGCGACGGCGGCGAACCTGCGTGCTGGCTTCTTCATGGCGGGGGGTCCTTGGGTGAGCGGGGTGGTCATGGACGCGCGGCTGCCACCCGGCGATGGAGGGGAGCGGGGCATGGGAGACTCCATCGGATAGGAAACTTTCCTATTGGTTAGGCGCACGGTAACCCGCCGTCCGCCTGCGTTCAACCCTCCGTCGGGACGGCCGCCCCGGGCGCGGCATGACCAGCCCAGGCAGGAAACCGAACCAGACCGGCGCCGTTCCGAAGATTGGCGGGATCTGCCGACGGACGAGCCGGGGTTCGGCACTTTTCACGCGCGCACGAGGAAGCCGGCCGTCGCGCCGACGGCCGGCCGGGTGAAGGGGGGAGCGTCCTCGTCAGCGCACGTAGATCTGCGGCTGCGCCGGAGCGGACATGCGGTCCCCGAGGAAGAAACTCGGGTGCGGCGGCTGGTTGTAGGCGGTGTTCTGCCAGGCCAGGCCGGTCCGGTACTGCGTGTCGTGCAGCAGCGTGTAGATCTTGCGGTCGGTGACGTCCCGGGTCGTGTAGATCCGGAGCCGGGTGTCGTCACTGGACGGCCAGACGACCTCCTCGCGCCAGTCGCCGAGGATGTCGCCGCTCAGCGACGGGACGGCCTTGGTGCCGTTGTTGGAGTGCACGCCCGACCCGGTCAGCAGCCGGGCGTCGCCGGACGACCCGTACTTGTCGATGTGCGTCCCGTCCAGCAGCTCGCGCACCGGGTCGGCGTCCCACCAGGCGAGGAAGTTGGCGGACGACGGCTTGCGCCCCGCGTTGTTGCCGGTGACGCTGCGCAGCTCGGACACCGAGGACGACCAGAACTCGGCACCGATCCGTCCCGTCCAGATGTCGCCGGCGACGCCCCGGCCGTTGTCGCAGCACGCTGACGTCTGCCACAGCACCTGCCCGTTGTGCGGGTCGATGTAGAGCGACGACGGCTGGCTCGACGACTCGCTGACCTTGAAGTACTCCAGCCCCGGCCGCGCCGGGTCGAAGTCCCCGAGGTGCTGGGCGTCGCCGTGGCCGGTGCGGGTCGTCCACAGGCCGTAGCCGTTGTCGTCCACCGCCATCGCGCCGTAGACGATCTCGTCGCGGCCGTCCTGGTCGATGTCACCGACGGACAGGCTGTGCGAGCCCTGCCCGTCGTAGCCGCGCCCGGTGTTGGTGGAGCTGTTGGTGTCGAACGTCCAGCGGCGGGTGAAATGCCCGTCCCGCCAGTCCCAGGCGGCGATCACCGTGCGGGTGTAGTAGCCGCGCGCCATGATCAGGCTGGGCCGGGTGCCGTCCAGGTAGGCGGTGCCGGCGAGGAACCGGTCGACGCGGTTGCCGTACGAGTCGCCCCAGGACGCGACGTTGCCGCGCGCGGGCACGTAGTCGACGGTCTGCAGCGCGGCGCCCGTCCGCCCGTCGAACATGGTGAGGAACTCGGGGCCGCTGAGGATGTAGCCACTGGAGTTCCGGTGGTCGGCGGAGGCGTTCCCGATGGCCCTGCCGGTGCCGTCGACCGTGCCGTCCGCCGTCTTCATGGCGATCTCGGCGCGGCCGTCGCCGTCGTAGTCGTACACCTGGAACTGGGTGTAGTGCTGGCCGGCGCGGATGTTGCGGCCGAGGTCGATCCGCCAGAGGCGGGTGCCGTTCAGCCGGTACGCGTCGATGTAGACGTCGCTGGTGTAGCCGCTCTGGGAGTTGTCCTTGGAGTTGGAGGGGTCCCACTTGAGCACGATCTCCAGGCGCCCGTCGCCGTCGAGGTCGCCCACGCTCGCGTCGTTGGCGCTGTAGTCGGAGCCCGGCCGCTGGATCGGGACGTCCAGGTACCCGTCGCCGAAGCGCAAGGACGCCTCCGACGCGGCGCCCTCGCTCCCGTTCACGATCGGCCGGACGGTGTACGAGGCGTCCGCGGGCGCGCCCTGGTCCCAGTAGTTCGTCGAGCCGGTGACGGTCGCGATCCGGGACGACCCCCGGTACAGGGCGAACGCGGTGGCGGACGGGTCGGTGCCGAGCAGCCGCCATCCGACGTAGTTGCCGTCGCCGGAGCGGACGCTGATCAGGCCGCGGTCGAGGTCCTCGGCCTGGCGGGCGGCGGCGGCGAGCGACGCGGGCGCGGTGGCGACCGCGCCCGGCACGGCGGCGGCGACCGCGCCGGCGAGGACGGCGGGCAGCAGGAGCAGGCGGCCTGTGACTCTCACGGCGACTCCCTCGGGGGGTGAGGCGGGGGGCTTTCCACACGCCAGAAAGCGCTTTCAGTCGAACGTAAGGACGCCCCGCGCGCCCCGTCAACGCCCCTTTCACCATCAACCACCACCCATGTACTACGGTTCGTAGTACATGGGTCCGGACACCGCGAGCGACAGGGAGCGCGCCGACGGCGGCATGCGGCTGCTGAGGTCGGCGGCGTTCGCCGGCGTGTGCACGGCCGTGTCGGCGTCCGCGCACGCCGCGGCCTCCGGGACCGGACTCCCGTGGTGGACGCTCGCGGCCGGCTGGGCGGGCACGCTCTGCCTGGCGGCTCCGCTGGCCGGGCGGGAGCGGTCGCGGCCCGCCATCATCGCGATGCTGCTGTGCGGGCAGATGGTCCTGCACGCGGTCTTCTGCGCGGGCCAGCAGCGGGCGATGCGGAACGCCCCGGCGATGCCCGGCCACCACGGCGGCAGCGTGGAGCTGATGCCCGGCCCGGACATGTTCGCCCTGCACCTGGCCGCCGCGTTCCTGCTCGGCTGGGTCCTGCACCGCGGCGAGCGCGCCGCCTGGCGGATGGTGCGGCTCTCGCGGCGGACGGCCGGCACCCTCGCCGGTCCGCTGGCCGCGCTCCTGACCGCGCTCTTCGCGCGGCTCCCCCTTCTCCGCCCCCTGGACGTGCGCGTCACGGCGCGCCGCCGCACCGAGGACGAGACCGGACGGGGCGAGACCCCGCTGCTCGACCACGCCGTGGTCCGGCGCGGGCCGCCCGTCCCGGCGATGGCCTGAGCCGACCCTGATACGCCGCGCCCGGAGGCGCTGCGTGCTCGCCCATGCGTCGCCGACGCTCCTCACTCCCTCTCCTTGGAGGCTTCATGCGTGCCCTTCTGCACGCCTCCCCCCGGACGGCCGTGCCCGTCCGGATGGCCGCCGCGGTCGCGGCGGTCTCGGCGCTCTCGCTCGCCGTGTCCGCGTGCGGCGGTTCCCCGGCCGAAAGCCGTCCGGCCGCCGCGACGACCGCGTCCCCGTCCTCGTCCGGTACGGCGATCAAGCTCGACCGACCGCTGGCGAAGCCCGCCCTGGCGCTGACCGACGACCGGGGCCGCCCGTTCGACCTGGTGAAGGCGACGGCCGGCAGGCCGGTGCTGCTGTACTTCGGCTACACCCACTGCCCCGACGTCTGCCCGACGACACTGGCCGACATCGCCAACGCGGTGAAGGAGCTGCCGGCGGCCGACCAGCGCAAGCTCCAGGTCGTCTTCGTGACCACCGACCCGGCCCGCGACACCCCGAAGCGGCTGCGCTCCTGGCTCGCCGCGTTCGACGCGCGCTTCATCGGGCTGAGCGGCGACTTCACCGAGATCCAGCAGGCGGCGCGGGCCCTCGGCATCGCCGTAGAGAAGCCGGTGAAGAACGCCGACGGGAGCTACGAGGTCACCCACGGCGCCCAGGTGCTGGCCTTCTCGCCCGCCGACGACAAGGTCCATCTGGTCTACACGTCCGGGACGACGACGCGGCAGTACGCCGCCGACCTCCCGAAGCTCATCGGGGGGACGGTATGAGGCGCCCGGCCGCCGCGCTCGCGGCCCTCGCCCTCGCCGCCGCCGGAACCGCCGCCTGCGCCTCGGACGCCGAGGAGGCCCCGGACGGCCCGCGCCTCACGGTGAGCGGCGCGTACGTGAAGGAGCCGCCGATGAGCGACATGGCGGCCGGCTACTTCACGATCGCCAATACCGGACGGGATGACGACACCCTGACCGGCGTCACCAGCGACCTCGCGAAGCACGTCACCGTCCACACCACGAAGCCGAACGGGGCGATGGCCGAGGCCGGTCCGCTGACCGTCCCGGCGGGCGGCCGGCTGGTGCTGAGCACCGGCGGCTACCACGTGATGTTCATCGGGCTGACCCGCAAGCCGGTGACCGGCGAGACCGTCACGATGACGCTGCGGTTCGCGACCTCGTCCCCCGTCACCGTGCAGGCGCCGGTGCGGCCCGCGTCCTACCGGCCCGCCCGATGACCGCGCCGAAGGGGATCACCCGGCGGCGGCTGCTCGGCACGGCGGGCGGCGCCGGGGCCGCCGGGCTGGCCGCCGGCGGTCTCGCCGGGTACCGGCGCCCCGGCGACGCCGGGACGCCGATCACCGCCGTCGGCGGCACGGCAGTCCCGTTCCACGGGCGCCACCAGGCCGGGATCCTCACGCCGCTCCAGGCGTGCGGGCATCTCGCCGCGTTCGACCTGCGGCCCGGCGCGGGCCGGGCCGCCGCGGCGGCGCTGCTGCGCCGCTGGTCGGCGGCGGCGGAGGCGATGGCGGCCGGGCGGCCGCCCGCCGGGGACGACCAGGTCGCCCGCGACGCCGGACCGTCCTCGCTGACCGTGACGTTCGGGTTCGGCCGCTCGTTCTTCGGCAAGACCGGACTGGCGGACCGCATGCCGGACGCCCTGGTGGAGATGCCGCCCTTCTCCGCCGACGCGCTCGACCCGGCGCGCGGCGGCGGCGACCTGTGGGTGCAGATCGGCGCGGACGACCCCCTCGTCGCCGTGCACGCGCTGCGCATGCTGGAGAAGGGCGCGGCGGGGACGGCGGAGGTCCGCTGGATGATGAGCGGTTTCGGCCGGGCGCGGGGAGCGACCGGGCGGCCGATGACGATCCGCAACCTGATGGGCCAGCTCGACGGCACCGGCAACCCGGACCCGTCCGACCCCGGCTTCGACCGGGCGGTCTTCGTGCCGGACGCCACCGGCCCGCACGCCTGGATGAACGGCGGCTCGTACGCGGTCGTCCGGCGCATCCGGATGCTGCTGGACGCTTGGGAGCGGCTGCCCGCCGCGCGGCAAGAGCGGGTCATCGGCCGCCGCAAGTCCGACGGCGCCCCGCTGTCGGGCGGGACGGAGCAGACCCCGGTGAACCTGGCGGCGCTCGGGCCGGACGGGTCGCTCGCCATCGCCGGGGACGCCCACGTCCGGGTGGCCGCGCCGGCGTCCAACGGCGGCGCGACCATGCTGCGGCGCAGCTTCTCCTACCACGACGGCCTCCGCCCGGACGGCGCCCCCGACGCCGGGCTGCTGTTCGTCGCCTGGCAGGCGGACCCGACGGCCGGCTTCATCCAGGTGCAGCGCAAGCTGGACGGCGCGGACGGCCTCACCCGCTTCCTGCGGCACGAGTCCAGCGCGATCTTCGCCGTGCCCGGCGGCGCCCGTCCCGGCGGCTATGTCGGGCAGGCGCTGCTGGAGGCTTGACCTTCGAGCCGGGTCGAAGGCTTAGCGTCGGGGCATGACGACGATGCGGATCTCACAGCTGGCCGAGCGCAGCGGCGTCCCCGCGACGACGCTGCGGTTCTACGAGGACGCGGGGCTGCTGGCCGCCGACCGCAGCCCGGCCGGCTACCGGATGTACGGGGAGGACGCGGTCGCGCGGCTGGCGTTCATCGGCTCGGCCAAGCACCTCGGCCTCCCGCTGGAGGAGATCGGGGAACTGCTCGGGGTGTGGGAGGACGGTGCGTGCGCGGACGTGAAGGCCGATCTTCGTCCGCGCATCACCGCCCGTCTGGCCGAGGCCGAGCACCGGCTGGCCGAGCTGTCCGCGTTCACCGATTCGCTGCACGGCGTGCTCCGGAACCTGGACGCGCTGCCCGACCGGGCGGTCCCGTGCGACGCCGAATGCGGCTTCCCGAGCGGCGCCCGGCCCGCCGACGCGCCCGCCGAGCCGCCGATCGCGTGCTCGCTGACCGGCGAGGGCATGGCCGAGCGCGCGGCCGCCTGGCGGACGGTCACCGAGGGCGCCGTGCGGACGGAGTTCCCCGGCGGGCTGCGGCTGGCGCTGCCCGCCGACCGGGCCGCCGCCGTCGCGGAGTTGGCGGCGGCCGAGCAGCGCTGCTGCCCGTTCTTCGATTTCCGGCTCCGCTTCGCAGGCGAGATGATCGAACTGGAGGCACGGGCCCCGGCGGACGCCGCGCCCCTGCTCACCGACCTGTTCGCCTGAGAAAGAACGCCGCCGCCTGACGCCCCGTCCTGGCGCCCGCTCCGGAGGAGGCCCGTGCTCGTCGCCCGCTCGATCGCCCTGTTCGTCCTCGCCGCCGTCCTGGAGATCGGGGGCGCGTGGCTGGTCTGGCAGGGCGTGCGCGAGCACCGGGGCTGGACCTGGATCGGCGCGGGCGTCATCGCGCTCGGCCTGTACGGCTTCGCCGCCACGTTCCAGCCCGACGCCCACTTCGGCCGCGTCCTCGCCGCCTACGGCGGGATCTTCGTCGCCGGGTCGATCGCGTGGGGCGCGGTCGCGGACGGCTACCGCCCGGACCGCTACGACATCGCCGGCGCCCTCGTCTGCCTCGCCGGCATGGCCGTCATCATGTACGGCCCGCGCGGCGACTGACCCCGCCGAGCACCCCGCGACCCGGCGGCTAGGCGTCGCCCAGGTAGTCGGCCTTCAGCTGCGCCTTGTGGATCTTGCCGACGGGCGTCAGCGGGACCTCGGCGGTGATGGCGAACTGCCGGGGCACCTTGTAGTCGGCGAGGTGCTCGCGGCAGTGGGCGGCGAGCTCGTCGGCGGTGGGCGGCTCGGCGCCGGCGCGCGGGACGATGTAGAAGCGGCCGACCTCGCCGAGCACCGCGTCGGGGACGCCGATCCCGGCGGCCATCGCGACCTTCGGGTGCGCGGTGAGGACGTTCTCGATCTCGACCGGGTACACGTTGAACCCGCCCTGGATGTACATCTCCTTCTTGCGGCCGCGCAGGACGAGGTGGCCGTCCGGCTCCATCTCGACCATGTCGCCGGTGGCGAGCCAGCCGTCCGGCAGGAACACCTCGGCGGTCTCGTCCGGCATGTCCCAGTAGCCGGCGGTGACGCAGCCGCCGCGGACCTGGAGCTCGCCGGCCTCGCCCGCCGGGAGGACGGCGCCGTCCGGGCCGGTGACGCGGCCCTCGAAGTCGCCGATGATCACGCCGAGGGTGCGGGCGACGGTCTCGGGGTCGTCGTCCAGCCGGGACAGCACGCACGCGCCGGACGTCTCCGACAGCCCGTACAGGCCGTAGAGGGGCGCGCCGGGGAAGCCGCGGCGGATCGACTCGGCGAGCGCCGGCTCCACGTTCGACCCGCCCGCCATGCACAGCCGCACGGACGACAGGTCGTGGTCGGCGAAGTCGGGCCGGCCGAGCATCAGCACGTACATGGTCGGGACGGCGCCGAGGAACGTCACCCGGTGGCGCTCGATCGCGCGGAGCGCGCCGTCCGGGGAGAAGGCGGGCAGCAGCGCCACCGACCCGCCGCTGACCAGCGTGGCCATGACGGTGCAGGCGATGCCGCCGACGTGGTTGAACGGCAGGTGGCCGAGCAGCACGTCGGTGTCGCTCATCGCGAAGTGGTCGGCCTGCGCGCGCGCCGACGCCAGGATGCTCCCGTGCGTGATCACCGCGCCCTTGGGCCGCCCGGTGGTGCCCGAGGTGTAGAGGATCATCAGCGGGTCGGACGGCTCGACCGCGCCGCGCGCCGCCGCCAGCGCGGCCGGGTCGGCGGGCGCCGCGGCCATCTCGTCGAACCCTTCGCCGAAATAGACGTAGTCGGTGACGCCGGGCACCTGCGAGCGGAACCCCTCGAAGAACTCCGCGAAGTCGAAGCCGGGGACGGCGGGCTCGCTGACGACCATGCGCGCGCCGCTCTGGCCGAGCATGTACGACAGCTCCTGGTCGCGGTAGCGGACGCTGAGCGGCACGATGACGGCGCCGATCCGCGCCGCGCCGAAGAACACCGCCAGCCACTGCGGGGTGTTGAAGCCGAGGAGGCCGATCCGGTCGCCGCGCCTGACGCCGCGGGCCAGCAGCCCCGCCGCGACCCGGTCGGTCAGCTCGTCGAACTCGGCGTAGGTGATGGTCGCGTCGCCGTCGTGCAGGAACGCCTTGCCCCGCGCCGCCGCCTCTTCCAGCGCGGCCCCGACCGTGCTCGCCCGCATGCTGCCGCCTCCCCTTCGGCGCGTCGCCTACGACGCGTCCGATCCCGTCTCGTCCTCAACGATCACGTACTGGGAGCTTTCAGCCGACACCCTCAGTGCTTGCGGCCCACCCCCGCATAGAACCAGATCGGGAGGGCCTCTTCCAGGGTGATGGACCGTTCCGGGCGCCACAGCGGCGCCCAGACGATGCCCGGGTCGAGGAGCTCGAAGTCGCCGAACAGCCCGGTCACCTGCTCTTTGGTGCGGGCGGTGCCGGGCGCGGACGTCCGCTTGTAGACCTCGACGACCTTGGCGACCACGTCGGGGACGCCGTCGGCCGAGGCGTGGGTCAGCGCCAGGTGGCTGCCGGGGGCGAGCGCGTCGCGCAGCTCGGCCATGATGCCCTGCGGGTCGTCCTCGTCCGGGATGAAGTGCAGGGTCGCGACGAGCAGCAGCGCGATCGGCTTGCCGAAGTCGAGCAGCCGCCGGACCTCGTCGTTCTCCAGGATCTCGCGGGGGTCGCGGGCGTCGGCCTGGATCATCCGCGTGCCCGGGGAGTCGGCGAGGATCGCCCGCCCGTGCGCGACGACCTGCCCGTCGTAGTCGACGTAGGCGACGCGGGCGGCGGGGTTCACCGACTGCGCGATCTGGTGGACGTTCTGCTGCGTCGGCAATCCGGTGCCGATGTCGAGGAACTGGTCGATGCCCTGCTCGGCCAGGTACCGCACGGCGCGGCCGAGGAAGGCCCGGTTCTCCCGGAGCAGGGTCAGCAGCGTCGGATCCGCGGCGATCGCCTCGTCGGCGGCGGCGCGGTCGGCGGCGTAATGGTCCTTCCCGCCGAGGTAATAGTCGTACATCCGCGCGATGTTCGGGACGTTCGGGTCGAAACCGCTCGGCTGCGGGCGCTGACCTGCCACCAGTTCTCCTCACAGCCGCGGACGCGGGCCCGCGGCCCTACCAGGCTACGCGATCTTGACGTCCTCCCCCGCCTGAAGGCGGGGGATTCCAACCCGTCCCCTAGACGGAGAGGAGAGCGGGTTGAGGTTCGCGGTTCACCGGCCCACCCAACGGCGTGCCTCCCCGCGCGGCCACCGTGCGCCCCACGGCGGTGTCCTTGATGTTGCGGGCGGCGTTGACGTCGGCGTTGGCCAGGTACCCGCAGGCAACGCACCGGAACACCGCTTGGCTCTCGCGGTTGTCCCGGGCGCAGTGCCCGCAGCTGTTGCAGGTCTGCGACGTGTACGCCGGGTCGACCTTGACGACCCGTCCTGGCGCCTTGTGCTCCAACCGGGCCACCAGTTGCCCCCACCCGGCGGCCAGGATGCCCCGATTGAGCCCGGCCTTCTGCCGGACGCCCGCGCCGGGGGCATCGATGGTTCCCTTGGCGGACCGGGTCATCCCCCGCACGTTCAGGTTCTCGACGGCGATGACGTCGAACCGGCGGGCCAGATCCGTCGAGGTCTTCTCCACCCAGTCCTTACGGCGGTCGGCCTCACGCGCTTTCAGCCGGGCGACGGCGGCCTTGAGCCGGGCACGCCGGTTCGACCCCCGGCACGCGCGGGCCAGGCAGCGCAGCAACCGCTTCAACCGCTCGGCCTCACCCGGCGTCAAACCCGGTACGGTGCTGGTCTCGCCGGTGGACAGCGCGGCCGACACCGCCACACCCCGATCGACACCGACCGCCGCACCATTGCCCGGTGCGGGAACGGGGTCGGGGATGGCGGCGAACGCGACATGCCAACGTCCGGCGCGGTCGCGGATCACCCGGAACGACCTCACCCCCGGCGGGACGGGACGGGACCAGCGGAACCGCACCCACCCCACCTTCGGCACCCGCACCTCACCGGTACGGCGCGACAACCGCCGCACATCCCACGCCCGACCCCGGGCCCCGACAATCCGGAACCCCTCATGCACCCCCGCCTTCCGCCACGTAGGGCGGCGGTGCGTACCGGCGAAGAAGTTCGCCATCGCCTGCGCGAAGTCCTTGAGCGCCTGCTGCTGTACTGTCTGGGAACCGGCCGCCAGCCACGGATTCGCGGCGCGGGCCTCGGTCAGTTGGCGTGCTTGGGCGACATACCCCGGAGCGGAGCCGCGTCGCGGCGTCCACCAGGCATGCTGTTCCACGGCCAGGTTCCACACGTACCGGGCGTGCGAGCAATGCTCCAGCAGCCCCGCCTCCTGGGCAGGGGTCGGGCACAGCCGGTACCGGGACACGCTCCGCAACCTACCGACCACCACCGACAAAACCAGGAAACCACAGCACCGCATCGTGCCGCGTCCCCTCCCCGCCCTGAAAGACGGGGTCTCCACGCTCAGGTATCAGATGAACGCTCTTCACGCCGGATCGGTTACGCCGGATTCTCGTCAAAGATCAGCCAGGTGCGGGTGGAGCGCACCCCCTCGACGGCGTGGATGCGGGCGAGGACGACGTCGCGCAGCGAGGCGTTGTCGGGGGTGCGGACGAGCATGACCAGGTCGACGTCGCCGCCGACGAACGCGATGTGCTCGATGTGCGGCACGTCGCGGAGCCGCGCGGAGACCTTCCGCCAGGAGTTCTGCTCGATGTTGACCAGGACGTAGGCCGCCGTGCCGAGCCCCGCCCGGACGGGGTCGACCCGCGCGGTGAACCCGGTGATGACGCCGTCGGCGACGAGCCGCTCCACCCGCGTGTAGGCGTTGGAGCGGGAGACGCTGACCCGCTCGGCGAGGGCGCGCATGGACATCCGGCCGTCCGCGCGCAGCTCCCGGATGATCGCCTGGTCGAGGTCGTCGAGCGGGGCCGCCGAATGTCCGGTTTGCCCGTGACTGGGTACCGGTTCAGGAGACAGGTGGTCCATGAGAGCTCCGCTGGTTGGCCGAATGTCCTGGATTTGGGCCGTCTATTGAGACCTATGGCTGACCTGGTTCATATTCCTAGCACCGATCGAGTGCGGAGGTGGAGGCGGATGACGGGTCGGGTGGAGGCGCTGCTCCCCTCGGCGGAGCCCGTGCGGTTCCTGACCGACGGCGGCGCGGCGGTGCGCGGCAAGCAGCCCTACCCGGTGCCGGACCCGGAGCTGCTGCGCCGGGCGCACCGGGCGATGGTCGTCGGGCGGCGGTTCGACGCGCAGGCGACCGCGCTGACCAAGCAGGGCCGGCTGGCGGTGTACCCGTCCAGCCACGGGCAGGAGGCGTGCCAGGTCGGCTCCGTCCTCGCCCTGGAGGACGGCGACTGGTACTTCCCCACCTACCGCGAGTCGATGGCGCTGGTGACGCGCGGCATCGACCCGGTCGAGGTGCTCTCGCTGCTGCGGGGCGACGCCCACTGCGGCTACGACCCCGTCCGCCACCACACCGCGCCGCAGTGCACGCCCCTCGCGACGCAGACCGTCCACGCGGCGGGCGTCGCGTACGCGGAGCGGCGCAAGGGCACGGGACGGGTCGCGCTCGCCTGCGTCGGCGACGGCGCCACCAGCGAGGGCGACTTCCACGAGGCGCTGAACTTCGCCGCCGTGTTCAAGGCGCCGGTGGTGTTCCTCGTCCAGAACAACCAGTACGCCATCTCGGTGCCGCTGGAGCGGCAGACCGCCGCGCCCTCCCTCGCCCACAAGGGCATCGGGTACGGGGTGCGGTCCGAGCGGGTGGACGGCAACGACCCGGTCGCGGTGCTCGCCGTGCTGGCGGCGGCCGTCGAGCACGCCCGCGCCGGGCATGGACCGTTCCTGGTCGAGGCGCTCACCTACCGGCTCGAATCGCACACCAACGCCGACGACGCCTCCCGGTACCGGACGGACGCCGAGGCGGACGAATGGCGCGGACGCGATCCGATCGCCCGGCTGGAGCGCTACCTGCGCCGCCGCGGGCACCTCACCGACGCGGACGTGGCGTCGGCGTCGGCGGAGGCCGAGGAGTTCGCCGCGCGGCTCCGGGACCGGATGAACGCCGACCCCGAACTCGTCCCGCTGGGGATGTTCGAGCACGTCTACGGCACCCCGACCCCGCAGCTGGACGAGCAGCGGGCGCAGCTCCGCGCCGAGATCGAGGCCGAGGAGGCGCTGTCATGATCACGATGGCCCAGGCGCTGAACACGGCGCTGGCGGACGCCCTGGACGAGGACGAGCGCGTCCTGGTGTTCGGCGAGGACGTCGGCACGCTCGGCGGCGTCTTCCGCGTCACCGACGGCCTCGCCGCCAAGTTCGGCGACGACCGCTGCTTCGACACCCCGCTCGCCGAGTCCGGCATCGTCGGGTTCGCCGTCGGCATGGCGATGGGCGGGTTCCGGCCCGTCGTGGAGATGCAGTTCGACGCGTTCGCCTACCCCGCGTTCGAGCAGATCGCGTCGCACGTGGCGAAGATGCGCAACCGCACGCGCGGGCGGGTCACGCTGCCGATCGTCATCCGCATCCCCTACGCGGGCGGGATCGGCGGCGTCGAGCACCACTGCGACTCCAGCGAGGCGTACTACGCGCACACGCCCGGCCTGAAGGTCGTCACCCCGGCCACCGTCGAGGACGCGTACTCCCTGCTGCGTGAGGCGATCGACGACCCGGACCCGGTCGTGTTCATGGAGCCGAAGAAGCTGTACTGGTCCAAGGCCGACATCGGGCGGCTGGACCGGACGGAGCCGTTCGGCCGCGCCGCCGTCCGCCGCCCCGGCCGGGACGCGACGCTCGTCGCGTACGGGCCGAGCGTGCCGGTCGCGCTGGAGGCGGCGGCCGCCGCGAAGGACGAGGGCTGGGACCTGGAGGTCGTCGACCTGCGGACGATCGTCCCGTTCGACGACGCGACCGTGGCGGCGTCGGTGCGGAGGACGGGCCGCTGCGTCGTGGTCGGCGAGGCCGCCGGGTTCGCGGGCGTGGGGGCGGAGATCGCGGCCCGCGTCCAGGAGCGCTGCTTCCACAGCCTGGAGGCGCCGGTGCTGCGGGTGACCGGGTTCGACATCCCGTACCCGCCGCCGATGCTGGAGCACCACCACCTGCCGAGCGTGGACCGCATCCTCGACGCCCTCGACCGCCTCCAGCGCGACGACCGGCCCGACACGCGATACCTCGGAGGCGTGGCGTGAGCGCGACGGTCTTCAAGCTTCCGGACCTCGGTGAGGGGCTCACCGAGGCGGAGATCCTGGAGTGGAAGGTGTCGGTCGGCGACACCGTGACGACCGACCAGATCATCGTCGAGGTCGAGACGGCGAAGGCGGCGGTGGACGTCCCGGTCCCGATCGCCGGCACGGTCGCGGAGCTGTTCGCCGAGGCGGGCACGGTCGTGGACGTGGGCTCCCCGCTGATCGCGATAGCCGCCGAGAACGCCGCGCCCGCCACCGCCCCCGACGCCGCCGCCGAGCGGTACCGGGAGGAGGAGCGGGCCGGTTCGGGCAACGTCCTGGTCGGCTACGGGACGACCGAGACCCGCCGCTCCCGCCGCCGCGCCGCGCAACCGGCCCCGGCGCCCGCCCGTCCCGCGGCGGCGGCGAAGGACGAGGCGCCGCGCGTGATCTCCCCGGTGGTGCGCCGCCTCGCCAAGGACAACGGCGTCGACGTCGCCGCGCTCACCCCGACCGGCCCCGGCGGCGTCATCCTGCGCCGGGACGTCGAGCAGGCGATCGCGGGCACCGCCCCGCCCGCCGAGGACCGCCGGGACGCCGCCGACGTCGTGCGCGTCCCGCTGAAGGGCGTCCGGCGGACGATGGCCGAGAAGCTGTCCCGCAGCCGCCGCGAGATCCCGGACGCGACGACCTGGGTGGACGTGGACGCGACCCGCCTGGTCAAGCTCAAGAAGAGGCTCGCGAAGGCCGACCCGGACGCCGGCGTCGGCATGCTGGCCCTGTTCGCCGCGATCTGTGTGGCGGGGCTCCGCCGCTTCCCCGAGCTCAACGCCTACGTGGACACCGAGCGCGAGGAGATCGTCCGGCTGCCGCACGTCCACCTCGGGTTCGCGGCGCAGACCGAGCGGGGCCTGGTCGTGCCGGTCGTCCGGGACGCGCACCTGCTCTCGCTCGCCGACCTCGCCGCCGCGCTGCGGGCGCGGACGGAGGAGGCCCGCGACGGGCGGCTGTCCCCGAGCGACCTCACCGGCGGCACGTTCACGCTCAACAACTACGGCGTGTTCGGCGTGGACGGCTCGACCCCGATCATCAACCATCCGGAGGCGGCGATGCTCGGCGTCGGCCGGATCGCCGAGAAGCCCTGGGCGCACAAGGGGAAGGTGCGGCTGCGCCAGGTGACGCAGCTGTCGTTCACGTTCGACCACCGGGTCTGCGACGGCGGCGTCGCGGGCGGCTTCCTGCGGTTCGTCGCCGACTGCGTGGAACACCCCGAGATGCTGGTCAGTCGCCGGTAGCCGCCGCGCGGCGGCGCAGCCCGTCGAACGCGACCTTGCAGAGCGCGTCGGCGATCTCCCCCCCACTGGCGCCGCCGCGCGGCCTGTACCACTCGATCAGCGAGTTGACGAGGCCGAACAGAAGCCGGGCGGTGATCGCCGGGTCGATGTCGGCGCGGATGTCGCCCTCCGCCTCGGCCTGCGCGACCAGCGCGGCGACCAGGTGGTCGAACTCGCGGCGGCGGGCCAGCGCCCGCTTCTCGACGGCGGTGTTGCCGCGCACCCGCAGCAGCAGGGTGACGAACGGCTGCCGCTCGACGAGGACGGCGACGCTGGCGCGCACGAGGTGCTCCAGCCGGTCGATGGCGCGGCCCTCCACGGCGGCGGTCTCCTCGGCGGCGGCGAACAGCCCGTCGAGCGCCCGGTCGACGGCGAGCTGGAGCAGTTCGTCCTTGCCGGCGACGTGGTGGTAGATCGCGGACTTGCCGATGCCGAGCCGCTTGGCGAGCTCGTCCATGCTGGTGCCGTCGTAGCCGCGCTCGTTGAACACCTTGACGGCGACCAGCAGCAGCGACTCCTTGTCGTAGCCCGGCCGCCCCCGCCGGTTCGCCCGCCCGCCGCCCGTGTTGCCCACGGACCCATTATCGCAGCGCCGAACGCCGTTCAGCTCTTCTCCCGGGCCCGGTCCCCGGGTTAATATCTGACTGAACGGACGGTCAGTAATTCGAGGAGGCCCGATGGCTCCGCTGCCCAGTTACGTGTCCGGCGCGTGGCACGTCCCGCCGGACGAGGGCGCGCCGCTCACCGACGCCGTGACCGGGGCGGAGGTCGCCCGGATCTCCTCGACCGGCATCGACATGGGGGCCGCGCTGGAGCACGGCCGCCGCACGGGCGGCACGGCCCTGCGGGAGCTGACGTTCCACCAGCGCGCCGCCCTGCTGAAGCGGCTCGGCCTGCACCTGCGCGAGCACCGCGACGAGCTGTACGCGCTGTCGGCCCGCACCGGCGCCACCCTCGCCGACTCCCGCATCGACGTGGACGGCGGCATCGGCGTCCTGATGGCGTACGCGAGCAAGGGCAAGCGCGAGCTGCCGAACGACACGGTCCTGGTCGACGGGGACGTGGAGCCGCTCAGCAAGGGCGGCACCTTCGCCGGACGGCACGTCTGCACGCCGCTGCAGGGCGTCGCCGTGCAGATCAACGCGTTCAACTTCCCCGTCTGGGGCCCGCTGGAGAAGCTCGCGCCCGCGTTCCTCGCCGGGATGCCGAGCCTGGTGAAGCCCGCGCCGCAGACGGCGTACCTGTCCGCCCGGCTGGTCGAGCTGATCGTCGAGTCGGGCATCCTGCCGGAGGGCACGCTCCAGCTCGTCTGCGGCGACCCCGGCGACCTGCTCGACCACCTGACCGAGCAGGACGTCCTGGCGTTCACCGGGTCCGCCTCGACCGGGCGGCTGCTGCGCGCGCACCCGGTCGTGACCGGGCGGTCGGTCCGGTTCAACGCGGAGGCCGACTCGCTGAACTGCGCGATCCTCGGCCCGGACGCCCGCCCCGGCACGGCCGAGTTCGACCTGTTCGTCAAGCAGCTCGTCACCGAGATGACGGTGAAGGCGGGCCAGAAGTGCACGGCCATCCGGCGGGCGCTCGTGCCGTCCGACCTGATGGACGACGTGGCGCAGGCCGCGAGCGAGCGGCTCGCGCGGGTGAAGATCGGCAACCCGTCCGACCCGGACATCCGGATGGGCGCGCTCGCGACCCTCGAACAGCGCGAGGAGGTCCGCCGGCAGCTCAAGAAGCTCCTCGACGCGGGCCGGATCGTGTTCGGCGACCCCGAGAACGTCGAGGTCGCCGGCGCCGACGCCGAGCGCGGCGCGTTCATGTCCCCGGTCCTGCTGCGCGTGGACGACACCGCCCGCGCCGAGCCGCACGAGGTCGAGGCGTTCGGCCCGGTCAGCACCCTGCTCCCCTACGACGGCGCCGAGCAGGCCGTCGCGCTCGCCGCGCGCGGCCTCGGCAGCCTGGTCGGCTCGGTCGTCACCGCCGACCCCGTGTTCGCGCGCCGCGTCGTCCTCGGCGCCGCGCCGTGGCACGGGCGGCTGCTCGTCCTGAACGAGGAGGACGCGAAGGAGTCCACCGGCCACGGCTCCCCGATGCCGGGCCTCGTGCACGGCGGTCCGGGACGCGCGGGCGGCGGCGAGGAGATGGGCGGGATGCGCGGGGTCATGCACCACATGCAGCGCACCGCCGTCCAGGCCGGGCCGTCGATGCTGTCCGCGATCACCGGCCGCTGGACGCCGGGCGCGCCCCGCACCGAGACCGGCGAGCACCCGTTCCGCAAGCACCTCGAAGACCTGGCGGTCGGCGACACGGTCGTGGCCGGCCCGCGCACCGTCACCCTCGCCGACATCGAGCACTTCGCCGAGTTCACCGGCGACACCTTCTACGCCCACATGGACGAGGAGGCCGCCAAGGCCAACCCGTTCTTCGGCGGCCGGGTCGCGCACGGCTACCTCGTCGTGTCGTTCGCGGCGGGCCTGTTCGTCTCGCCGGAGCCCGGCCCCGTCCTCGCCAACTACGGGCTGGAGAACCTGCGGTTCCTCGCCCCGACGTTCCCCGGCGACGAGCTGACGGTGAAGCTCACCGCCAAGCAGATCACCCCGCGCGAGAACGCCGACTACGGGGAGGTCCGCTGGGACACCGAGGTCACCCGGCAGGACGGCGCCGTCGTCGCGCAGTACGACGTCCTGACGCTGGTCGCCAAGCGCCCGGAGGAGACGGCATGACGCAGGAGCACTTCGAGCGGACCATCGAGCGCGACCAGCGGATCGAGCCGCGCGACTGGATGCCCGACAAGTACCGGTCGACGATGATCCGGCAGATCGCGCAGCACGCCCACTCGGAGATCATCGGCATGCAGCCGGAGGGCCTCTGGATCACCCGCGCGCCGTCGCTGCGCCGCAAGGCGATCCTGCTGGCCAAGGTGCAGGACGAGGCGGGCCACGGCCTCTACCTGTACTCGGCCGCGGAGACGCTCGGCGCCGACCGGTCCGACCTCACCGCCAAGCTGATCTCCGGGAAGCAGAAGTACTCGTCGATCTTCAACTACCCGACGCTGACGTTCGCGGACGTCGGCGTGATCGGCTGGCTGGTGGACGGCGCCGCGATCTGCAACCAGGTGCCGCTGTGCCGCAGTTCCTACGGCCCGTACGCGCGGGCCATGATCCGGATCTGCAAGGAGGAGTCGTTCCACCAGCGGCAGGGCTACGAGCTGCTGATGACGCTCATGCGCGGCACCGACGCCCAGCGGGAGATGGTGCAGGACGCCGTGAACCGCTGGTGGTGGCCGTCCCTGATGATGTTCGGGCCGCCGGACGCCGACTCCACGCACACCGCGCAGTCCATGGCCTGGAAGATCAAGCGGCACACCAACGACGAGCTGCGGCAGCGGTTCGTCGACATGACCGTCCCGCAGGCCGAGGCGCTCGGCGTCACGCTGCCCGACCCCGACCTGCGCTGGAACGAGGAGCGCGGCCACCACGACTTCGGCGAGATCGACTGGTCGGAGCTGAAGCGCGTGATCAGCGGCGACGGCCCCTGCAATGCCGAGCGGATCGAGCGGCGCCGCAAGGCCCACGAGGACGGCGCCTGGGTGCGCGAGGCCGCCGCCGCGTACGCCGCGAAGCACACGAACCGGCACACCGGGAGGGAGGTGGCGTGATGGAGAAGGACTGGCCGCTCTACGAGGTGTTCGTCCGCGGCAAGCGCGGCCTGAACCACGTCCACGTCGGCTCGCTGCGCGCCCCCGACGCCGAGATGGCGCTGCGCAACGCCCGCGACCTGTACACGCGGCGGAACGAGGGCGTCAGCATCTGGGTAGTGAGGTCGGAGGACGTCACCGCGTCCAGCCCCGACGAGAAGGACCCGTTCTTCGCACCCAGCGGCGACAAGGTCTACCGCCACCCGACGTTCTACGACATCCCCGAGAACGTCCCCCATATGTGAGGCTTCTGATGTCGTCCGACAATCCGTTCGAGGCGCTCTCCGAGGAGAGCGACGACAGCCGCTGGGCGTTCGGCACCGGGTTCGACGACCCGCTCGCCGGGATCGACCCGTCCGTGCCGGACGGGGTCGACCGCGACGCGCTGGCCGCGTACTGCCTGATGCTGGGCGACGACGCGCTCGTCATGTCGCACCGCCTCCAGGAGTGGTGCACGCACGCGCCCGAACTGGAGGAGGAGGTCGCGCTCGCCAACATCGCGCTCGACCTGCTCGGCCAGGCCCGGCTGCTGCTGGCCCGCGCCGGCGTCGCCGAGGACAAGGGCCGCGGCGAGGACGACCTCGCCTACTTCCGGGACGCGTCCGAGTTCCGCAACGTCGGCCTCGCCGAGGCGGAGAACGGCGACTTCGCGTACTCGACCGTCCGGCTGCTGCTGTTCGCGACGTGGCGGCTCGCGCTGCTCGACCGGCTCACCGCGTCCGCGGACCCGGTCCTCGCCGCGATCGCCGCGAAGAGCGTCAAGGAGGTCGCCTACCACCGCGACCACGCCGCGCTGTGGACGGTCAGGCTCGGCGACGGCACCGACCTCTCCCACGAGCGCGCGCAGGCCGCCCTCGACGGCCTGTGGCCGCTGACCGGCGAGCTGTTCGCGACGCACGAGACCGAGCGCCTGCTGTCCGACGCCGGGGTGGGCGTCGACCCGGCCGACGTCCGCGACGAGTGCGACGCGGTCATCGGTGAGGTGCTTGCCAGGGCGACCCTGCGGCGCCCCGAGCCCGTGCCGCCCCACCTGGCAGGACGGGACGGCGCGCACTCCCCCGCGCTGGCCGCCCTGCTCGTCGAGATGCAGGGCCTCGCCCGCGAGCATCCGGAGGCGGAATGGTGAGCGCGCGCGCGGTCGCCGAGACCGTCACCGACCCCGAGCTGCCGATGCTGACGCTCGCGGAGCTCGGGGTGCTGCGCGACGTCCGGGAGGAGCCCGGCCGCGTCGAGGTGACGATCACCCCGACCTACACCGGCTGCCCGGCCCTGGACGCGATGCGCGCCGACCTGCGGCGCAGGCTCGCCGACGCCGGGTACGCCGACGTGGCGGTCCGGACCGTCCTCGACCCGCCGTGGACGACCGACTGGATCAGCGAGCCCGGCCGCCGCAAGCTCCGCGAGGCCGGGATCGCGCCGCCCGGCGCGGCGCCCCGCCGCGCGCCCGGCCCGATCCCGCTCACGCTCGGCCCGACCCGCGGCGTCCCGTGCCCGCGCTGCGGCTCGTCCGACACCGTCGAGCTGTCCCGGTTCGGCGCGACCGCCTGCAAGTCGCTGCGGCGCTGCGCGTCCTGCCGCGAGCCGTTCGAGCACTTCAAGGAGATCTGAGTGACGCTCACCGAGGTCGCACCCCGCCGCACCGGCTTCCACGCGCTGCGCGTCGCCGGCGTGGAGCGGCTGTGCGACGACGCGGTCGCGGTCACCTTCGAGGTGCCGCCGGACCTGGCGGACGCGTACGCGTTCCGGCCCGGCCAGTTCCTCACCCTGCGCCGCGTGATCGACGGCCGGGAGGAGCGCCGCTCCTACTCGATCTGCGCGCCCGCCGGGGCCGCGCCGCGCATCGGCGTCCGCGAGATCCCGGACGGCCTGTTCTCCGCGTGGCTGGTGCGCGACGTGCGTCCGGGCGACGTCGTCGAGGTCCTGCCGCCGTCCGGCACGTTCACGCTCGGCACGCGGACCGGGCACCATGTGCTGATCGCCGCCGGGTCCGGGATCACGCCGGTGCTGTCGATCGCCGCGTCCGCGCTCGCCGACCCGGACGGCCGCGTCACCGTCCTGTACGGCAACCGGAGCAGCGGCACCGTCATGTTCGCCGACGAGCTGGCCGACCTGAAGGACGCGCACCCCGACCGCTTCGAGCTGGTGCACGTCCTGTCCCAGGAACCGCGCGAGGCGGAGCTGTTCAGCGGCCGCCTGGACGCCGACCGGCTGCGCACGCTGCTCCCCCTCCTCGTCCCCATCTCCGACGTGGACCACTGGTGGCTGTGCGGGCCGCTCGGCATGGTCACCGATGCCCGCGACGTCCTCCAGGGGTTCGGTGTGCCGCGCGAACGCGTCCACCAGGAACTCTTCTACGTGGACGAGCCGCCGCCCGAGCCGATCCGGAGGCAGGACGCCCCCACGGGCCCGGCGTGCGAGGTCACGGTCGTCCTGGACGGCCGCTCGTCGACCCTCACCCAGCCCCAGGACGCGACCGTCCTCGACTCCGCGCAGCGCGTCCGGCCCGACCTGCCGTTCGCGTGCAAGGGCGGCGTGTGCGGCACCTGCCGGGCCAAGGTCGTGGAGGGCGAGGTCGACATGCGCCGCAACTTCGCGCTCGACCCGGCGGAGGTCGAGGCCGGCTACGTCCTGACCTGCCAGTCGGTCCCGGCGACCGCACATCTCACCGTCGATTACGACGCCTGACACGCCGGGACGGCCGGATCCGGCAGAACCCTGCACTGACCTGGCATAACAGTGCATTCTTGGACGTCCAGATCGCCTACCGGGAGCGCCTCATGCCCATCAGCCTGGACAAGGTCCAATCGACCGCACCCGGCCTGGTCAGCCTCTACAAGGCCGCCAAGGTCAACCTCGAAAAGCGCGGGCTCGGCGGGGAGCGCGCCGCCGTCTACCTGGTGCTCGACCGGTCCGGGTCGATGCGCCGCTACTACAAGGACGGGACCGTCCAGCACCTCGCGGAGCAGGCGCTCGCGCTCTCCGCGCACCTGGACGACGACGGCGTGGTCCCCGTCGTGTTCTTCGACAAGGTCGCGCACCCGCCGGTGGATGTGAGCCTCACCCGCTACCAGGGCCGGATCAACGAGGAGCACGAGCGCCTGGGGCACATGGGGACCACGAACTACGCCGCCGCCATGCAGGCCGTCATCGACCATTACCGGGCGAGCGGGGCCACCGCGCCCGCGTACGTCATCTTCCAGACCGACGGGTCGCCGGACTCGCGGACGGCGGCGGAGAAGACCCTGTGCGCCGCATCCACGCTCCCGATCTTCTGGCAGTTCGTCGGGTTCGGCGACGACGCGTTCAAGTTCCTGCGCAAGCTCGACGACCTGCCCGTCCCGCGCAAGCGCGCGATCGACAACGCCGACTTCTTCCCGGCCGGCCCGGAGCCGAGGAGCATCGCCGACGACGACCTGTACGGGCGCCTGATGAACGAGTTCCCGTCGTGGCTGACGGAGGCCCGCGCCGCCGGCATCCTCCGCTGAGGAGCCGGACGGCGCGGTGCTCCCGCCGCGCCCGGTTACTCGGGGGCGCAGACGAGGTCGCGGGACGGCAGGCGGCCGGTGGCGAGGTAGTCGTTCGTCCGGTCCCGGACGCACGCGTTCGGGTAGCCGCGCTGGTAGGGGGCGTGGACGTTCGCCCGCAACGTGATCATCCGGCTGCCGGGAAGCATCCGGTGCGCGACCTCGTTGCCGGCGTAGGTGGTGCGGGTGTCGCCGGTCGCGGCCACCATCAGCGCGGGCAAGGGCCCGACGCCCCGGACCGGCGGCTCGGCGGGACGCACCGGCCAGAACGCGCACGGGCTGATGCCGTGGCCCACCGGCGCGAACAGGGGGCTGTCTCCGCGATGCCGCTGGACGTCCCGCCAGTAGACCTCGGGGTCGCGCGGCGCCGCCACGTCCCCGCAGATGATGGCGCTCTGGCCGCTGCCGTACCGCGACTCCGCCCCGGTCAGCAGGAAGGTGAGTTCCGCGTCGAGGTCGGGGGTGGGCTGCGCGGGACGTCCTGCGGCGGCGTCCGCCAGCACCCGCACCGACGCGGCGAGGCTCGCCCGCGCCTCGTCCTCGTCGGTGCCGAGGTTGTCGAACAGCACCACCGGCAGCATCGTGTCGTCCAGGCGGTGCCGGCCGACGGCGAGCGGCGCGCGGGCGGACGCCGCGTAGATCCGCTCCACGGTCGCCAGGACGTCGCCGCGCGTCTCCCCGAGCCCGTACATCGCGTGCCGCTGCGCCGCCCACGCCGCCCAGTCGCCGAGAGCCCGGTCGTTCGCCCGTCCCATGGTGGCGATGACGCGCGGCCCCCAGGACAGCGTGTCCTGCGAACTGTCGAGGACGACCCGGTCGAGCCGTCCCGGGAACATCGCCGCGTAGACCTGGCCGAGGTAGGTGCCGTAAGAGCCGCCGTTGTAGGACACCTTCCGCTCGCCGAGCACACCGCGGACGACGTCCATGTCACGGGCGATGTTGCGGGTGCTGATGTACGGGAGCACGTCGCCGTTCGTCCGCGCGCACCGCTGTGCCAGGTCCTTGGCGAACGCGACGGACCGGTCGAACGAGCGGCGCGTCGCGCCCGCGCCCTTGATCCACGTGCCGGCGGGCCAGCCGCAGTCGACCCCGCCGCTCCGGCCGAGGGAGCGCGGGTCCATCCCAACGAGGTCGTAGCGCGGGCCCGCCGCGCCCATGACGCCGCGCATGTAGGGCGGCAGGTCGAGCGACGGCCCCGGCCCGCCGCCGTTGAGGATCATCGTCCCGACCCGGTGCCGGGTGTCGGACGCCGCGAGCCGGGAGATCGCGACGGTCATCGTCCGGCCGTCCGGCCGGGCGTAGTCGAGCGGGACGGTCACGTCGGCGCACCGCGCGCCGGCCTTGTCGAGTTCGGCGCCGACCTCGTCGTCCGGGCCGAGCGTGCACGCCTTCCACGTGAGCCGCTGCTGGTAGAAGCGGTCGAGGCCGTCGCCGCGCTGTCCGGCCGGGGCCGCCGAGGCGGCCGGGGCGAGCAGCGCCAGCGCGGCGGCCGTTCCGGTCAGCGCCGCCGCCCATCGGATCGTCCTCATGCCGCCTCCTCGCACAGGGCGGCCTGGACGACGTCCAGTTCGCCGGTGAACGCTTCGAAGGTCGACGGGTTCTCGTTGAAGGCGACCGCGACGCGGCGTCCGGACGGCGCCGTGCCGGAGATCGCGGTGAAGCCGTCGATGTCGCCGGCGTGGCCCCACCAGTCGCCGCCGCAGCGCAGCGGCGTCCCGATCAGGCCGAGGCCGTACCGCGCGCCCTCCCACACGCGGTCGGGGTCGGCGGGGACGGCCCGCTTCATCTCCGCGAGCATCGCCGGGGGCAGCAGCCGCCCGCCCATCAGGGCCCCGAAGAACGCGCTGACGTCGCGGGGGCTGGAGATGAGCGCACCGCCCGCCCCGCCCGCCGACACGTTCATCTCGGTGTAGTCGGTGTAGGAGCCGTCCTCCTCGCGGACGTAGCCGCGCGGGTGCGGTCCCCGGATCCGGGTCTCGTCACCGGGCCAGTAGGTGTCGTGGAGCCGCAGCGGCTTGATGATCCGGTTCGAGACTTCGTCCTCCACCCCGTGCCCGCTGACCTTCTCCACGATGAGCCCTGCGATCACATAGTTGGTCGTGGAGTAGTGCCACCCGGGGCCAGGTGGCGGCAGCGTGAGCGCCCGCGCGACCAGTTCCTCCGGCTCGAAGTGCCGGAAGCGGAAGTCGTCGGTGCTCTCGAAGGTGTCCATGTGGTCGGGCAGGCCGCTGGTGTGCCGCAGCAGGCTCCGCACGGTGATCTTCCGTCCGTCGTAGCCGCCGCGGTCGAGCAGGCCCGGGAGGTAGCGCTCGACGGGCGCGTCCAGCCGGACGCGGCCCTCCGCCGCCAGCGCGAGGACGGTGGCGGCCGTGAACGTCTTGGTGATGCTGCCGATCCGCCCCCGCAGGCCGGCGCTCATCGGGCGGCCCGTCCGCCGGTCGGCGACGCCGCTCGCGTGCGTCCACGTCCCGCAGCGCGGGTCGTCGACCCGCACCGCCGCGCCCGTCAGGCCGTGGACGCCCGTCATGCGCTCCAAGGCGGTCCGCAGGACGTCATGGTCGCCGCAGCGCGCGCGGGCGGCCCGTGCCGGCGGCGCCGCCGCGGTGGCGGCGATCGCGGCGGCTCCCAGCAGCAACGCGATGATCCGGTGCATTCTGGTCATGTCCTCGAACGCTAAGCGGGCGCGCTCCCCTGCACACTGGTGTGATCTCCCTGACCGGGGGTGGGGCCAGCCCCCGTCCCGGCGGACGCGCGGGGATTCCGGTCATCGGGACAGGGGTTGGCGGCGCATTCCGGTCCTTCTACGATCGGCGCACCCATTAGTCGCCCTCGCGGCGGCGCCGACCGGGCCAGGCGCGGGCCCTCGACTGGGGTCGTCCGCGCGTGCGCGGACGCCGCTGAGAGGAAGACATGGACCAGACCGCTGACTACGTCGTGGTGGGGGCCGGGAGCGCGGGGTGCGTGCTGGCGCGGCGCCTGGCCGACTCGGGGGCGAGCGTCGTCCTGGTGGAGGCGGGCGGCCCGGACCGGACGCCGCTGGTCCGCAAGCCGGGGCTGATCGCCGTCTTCCACAACGTCCCGCAGCTGAAGAAGAAGCTGGACTGGGGCTTCTACAGCACCCCGCAGGGCAGCGCGCTCGACCGGAAGATCCCGCAGACCCGGGGGAAGGTCCTCGGCGGCTCCGGATCGATCAACGGGATGCTGTTCGTGCGGGGGCACCGCAAGAACTACGACGACTGGGCGGCGGACGGCTGCCCCGGCTGGGGCTACGAGGACGTCCTCGCCAGCTACAAGCGCATGGAGAACTGGGAGGACGGCGCCAGCGAGCTGCGCGGCGCCGGCGGCCCGATCCAGGTGACCCGGCAGCGCGACCTGACGCCCGCCTCCGAGGCGTTCATCGAGTCGCTGATCGAGACGGCCGGGGTGAAGCGGAACGACGACTACAACGGCGAGGAGCAGGAAGGCGCCGGCATCTTCCAGCAGAGCGTCGACAAGGGCCTGCGCTACAGCTCGTCCGTCGGCTACCTGGACGACCACGGCCTGTCGAACCTGACCGTCCTGACCGGCGCGACCGTCGGCCGCGTGACGATCGACAAGGGCCGCGCGACGGGCGTCGAGGTCGTCACCAAGAAGGGCAAGGGGACGATCCGGGCGTCCAAGGAGGTCATCCTCGCGGCGGGCGCGTTCGGGTCGCCGCACCTGCTGATGCTGTCCGGCGTCGGCCCCGCCGCGCACCTGCGGGAGCACGGCATCGAGGTCCACGCGGACCTGCCCGTCGGCGACAACCTGCACGACCACATGTTCGTGCCGATGACGTTCATCATGGACACGGCCCGGCACCGGGGCACCGCGCCCTACTTCGCCAAGGGCGTCGCCAAGGAGTGGACGAAGGGCGGGACGTGGGTGGCCCGCAGCGTGTTCGAGGCGGTCGGGTTCGTCCGCAGCGGGCAGGCCGGGGACGTCCCCGACATCCAGATCCACGCGCTGCCGTGGTCGTACCCGTTCCCGAACCAGGACGCCCCGGTGCGGCACAAGGTCGACAAGCGGCCCGCGCTGACGATCATGCCGACGCTGATCTACCCGAAGAGCCGCGGCACGGTCCGGCTGGCGTCCGCGGACCCGGCCGCCGCGCCGGTGATCGACCCCGGCTACCTGTCCGACCCCGACGACGCCCGGCTGCTGCTGGACGGCATCGAGCTGGTCCGCGAGGTGATGAACAACAAGATCATCGCCGGGGACGTCAAGGCGGAGCTGTCGCCCGGAACGTCCTACCCGGACCGCGCCGCGCTGGCGAAGGAGCTGCCGAACCGCGCCACGACCGTCTACCACCCGGTCGGCAGCTGCCGGATGGGGTCGGACGAGCGCGCCGTCGTCGACCCGGCGCTGCGGGTCCGCGGCGTCGAGGGGCTCCGGGTCGCGGACGCGTCGATCATGCCGAGCATCATCGGCGGCAACACCAACGCCCCCAGCATGATGATCGGCGAGCACGCCGCGACCCTGATCCTCGGCGCCTAGCGGCGCCTACCGGCCGGCCGGGAAGCGGGCGACCCAGCGGCGCTGCCAGGGCGTCTCCACGGCGCGCGGGTGATGGTGCTCGCGCGCCCAGGCGACCGCCCCGGACGGCTCGACCCCGGCGAGGACGGCCAGGCAGGCGACGACGGTCCCGGTGCGCCCGATGCCGCCGCCGCAGGCGACCTCCACCGCCTCGCCGGCCCCGGCCCGCTCGTGCAGGGCGCGGATCTGCCGGACGGCCTCGTCGCGGTCGCGGGGCAGCCGGAAGTCGGGCCAGTCGAGCCACGCCGACTCCCAGCGCAGCTCCGGCTCGTGGCGGCTCCGCAGCTTCGCGGTGCCGAGGTAGAGGCCGAACGCGGGCTCGGGCCCGCCCGGCGCCGGGTTGCGGAGCCCGCGTCCGCGGATCCAGGCGCCGTCCGGCAGCCGGATCGCGCCGTCGAGCGGGGCGGTCACCGGGTCACCGCCTGGCGGCGGGCGCGGTGGTTGGCGACGTTGAGCCGGTTCCCGCACCGCTCGGGCATGCAGAAGCGGCGGCGCCCGGCGCGGCTGGCGTCGGCGAACACGCCCGCGCAGCCGGGGGCCTCGCACGCCCGGAACCGCTCGTGGCCGAGCGCCCGGACGAGGCCGAGCAGCGCGACGCCCGCGACGGCGGCCAGCTCCCCGACGAGCGAGGCGTCCCGGACCGTCGGTACGTACCACTGCCACCGGCCGGACGGGTCGCGGCGCAGGACCGGGGCGAGCCCGGCGTGCCCGGCGAGCAGCGCCGCGCCCTCCACCGCCCGCTCCTCGGTCTCGGCCTCCAGCACGGCGCGCACCTCGCGGCGCAGGAAGCGGACCTTCTCGACGTCTCCGGCGTCGGGCGTCCGGAATCCGAGCGACGGTGGAAGGAGCCGGGCCAGCGCGCCGGCGTCCGCGAGCGCCTCGCTTCCCCGCACCTCGGGCGAGGTCGCCACCAAGGCGTTCACGACCTCGACGCCCTTCGCGTAATCAGCGAGAGGGATGAGCATCAGATGTCCTCCTGTAAGGCTTACAAGAGGACAATAACCCTTACTCGGTCGTGACGTCGAACTGGAGACCGCCGTTCACCGCGGACACCTCCACATGCCGCCCGTGCTCCAGATCGCCCGACAGCAGCAGATCGGCGAGCTGGTCGTCCACCTCCCGCTGGATCGTGCGGCGCAGCGGCCGGGCGCCGAACTCGGGCTGGTAGCCGCGCTCGGCGAGCCAGTCCACGGCCTCCTGGGTGAAGTCGACGTCGACGTCCTGCGCGCGGAGGCGGCGGCGCGTCTCGTCCAGCAGCAGGTCGGTGATCTGCCGCAGCTGCCCCGCCTCCAGCCGCCGGAACACGATGATCTCGTCGATCCGGTTGAGGAACTCGGGCCGGAACGACTCGCGCAGCCGCCGCATGATCCGGTCGCTGAGCGCGCTGCCCTCCCCGCTCGGCGTGCCGAACCCGATCTCCGTGGTGCCGGTGATCAGCTCCGAGCCCAGATTGCTCGTCATGATCACCACGGTGTTGCGGAAGTCGACGGTGCGGCCCTGCGCGTCCGTGAGCCGGCCGTCGTCGAGGAGCTGCAGCAGGACGTTGAACACGTCCTGGTGCGCCTTCTCGATCTCGTCCAGCAGGATCACCGAGTAGGGCTGCCGCCGGACGGCGTCCGTCAGCTGCCCCGCCTCCTCGTACCCGACGTATCCGGGCGGAGCGCCCATCAGCCGGCTGACGGTGTGCCGCTCCTGGAACTCGCTCATGTCGAACCGGATCATCCGGTCCCGGCTGCCGAACAGCGCCTCCGCCAGCGCCTTCGCCAGCTCCGTCTTGCCGACGCCGGTCGGGCCGAGGAACAGGAACCCGCCGATCGGACGGTCCGGGTCGCCCATCCCCGCGCGCGACCGCCGGACGGCCCGCGCCACCGCCGCCACCGCGTCCTCCTGCCCGACGACGCGCTGGTGCAGATGCTCCTCCAGCCGCGTCAGCCGCTCCCGCTCCGCCTCCGTGAGCTGCGTGACCGGCACCCCGGAGATGCGCGACACGACCTCGGCGATGTCCTCCGTCGTCACCTCCGGGACGGTCACGGGGGCGTCGTCGTCGCGCGCCGACTCCAGGTCCTTCTCCAGCCGGGCGATCTCGTCGCGCAGCTCCGACGCCTTCTCGTAGTCCTCGTCGGAGACGGCCTGGTCCTTCTCCCGGCGCCGCCGGTCGAGCCGCTGCTCCAGCTCCCGCCGGCTGCCGTCCCGCGTCCCCGAGCGCAGCCGCACCCGCGCGCCCGCCTGGTCGATCAGGTCGATCGCCTTGTCCGGCAGGAACCGGTCGGGCAGGTACCGGCTGGACAGGTCCACGGCCGCGACCAGCGCCTCGTCGGTGAACCGCACCGCGTGGTGCGCCTCGTAACGGTCCCGCAGCCCGCGCAGGATCTCGATGCTGTCGTCGACGCTCGGCTCGCTCACCAGGATCGGCTGGAACCGCCGCTCCAGCGCCGCGTCCTTCTCGATGTTGCGGCGGTACTCGTCGATCGTCGTCGCGCCGACCACGTGCAGCTCACCGCGCGCCAGCGGCGGCTTCAGCATGTTCCCGGCCGACACCGCGCCCTCCGCGCCGCCCGCGCCCACGATCGTGTGGATCTCGTCGATGAACACGACCAGCTCGTCGGCGTGCTCGCGGATCTCGTCCACGACCTTCTTCAGCCGCTCCTCGAAGTCGCCCCGGTACCGGGTGCCCGCGACCACGCCGCTCAGGTCCAGCTGGACGATCCGCTTGCCCCGCAGCGTCTCCGGCACATCGTCGTCGACGATCCGCTGCGCGAGCCCCTCGGCGATCGCGGTCTTCCCCACCCCCGGATCACCGATCAGCACCGGGTTGTTCTTGGTGCGCCGCGACAGCACCTCGACGGTCTCCTCGATCTCCTGGTGCCGCCCGATCACCGGGTCGATCCGCCCCTCCCGCGCCAGCGCGGTCAGATCGCGGCCGAACTCGTCCAGCGTCGGCGTCTCGGACGGCTGCCCGCCGCCCCCGCCGGGCGGCTGCCCCGGCCCGCCGCCGGTCGCCGCCTGCTGCAGCGAATCCGGCGTCACATGCTCATGGTCGAGAATGCGCCCGGCGCTGGACCCCCGGTCGAGCGCCAGCGCGAAGAGCACATGCTCAGGCCCGATATAGGACGACCCGAGCGCCCGCGACACCTGGTGCGAATCCAGCAGCGCCCGCTTCGCCGACGGCGTCAGCTCCGGCGGCACGTCCCGCGGCTCCCCCCGCCGCGCGTGCCCCTCGATCTCCTCCTTGATCTTGTCCGGGTCGGCGCCGGCCCGCGCGATCCACTGCCGCGTCCCCTGCTGCCGCGTCGCCGCCCACAGCAGATGGTCGGTGTCCAGATCGACGCTGCCCCACTGCGCCGCCTGCGCCGCCGCGTCCCGCACCAGCTCCCGCGCCGGCTCGCTCATCAGCCGCGCGATGCTGATCCGCTCCTGCGGCCGCCGGTGCGCCCGCGACCCGAAGAAGCGGGCGAGCATCTCCTCGAACGGATCCCTCCCACTGGGCCCGTACCATCCCGAGGTCATCTCGGAACCCCCCGGTCATCGAATGACACGTCCTGGCAACGGTCAAACACGTGCCCATGGCACGCTCCCGGAAACCCCTCGTCACCGGCCTTCCCGCCGCTCGACGCCCCGGCGCATCGCCTCCAGGAAGACCTTCGCGGTGAGACCGAGGAACACCAGGTCTCCGGCCATCTGCACGGTGGTCAGCACCCGCGCCGCCTGCGACACCGGAACGATGTCGCCGAAGCCGACCGACGAGAAGACGGTCATGGTGAAGTAAAGAGCGTCCACATGCGAGAGCCGCTCGGAGAACTCGGGCGACGCCCCGTTCCCCATCAGGCAGTAGCTCGTGGAGAACGCGACGACGAACAGCGCGGCGGACGTCATGAGCGCCTCAACGGCACGCAACCGCGGCGCCGGGTGCCGCACGATCGCCCGCGCCTGCCACCCGACCACCCCGGCGAGGACCGCCAGGACCGCCCCCAGCACCACCCCGCTGAAGGCCGTGAACGTCTTGTCCAGCGGCGCCACGAAGTAGGCCGCCAGCAGGAACGCCGTAGTCAGCCCCGACCGCAGGACCGTCCACAGCCCGAGCCGGCGGCCTTCCCACCACGAAGGGTCGTCCACCCCGTCTTCATGCCCGGGACCGCGCCCTCCGCACAAGATCCCGCGCGGCTTCCGGCCACCGCTCGTGCTCGAACCCGAACCCGGCGTCGAGCAACCGCCCCGGCACCACCCGCCGGCTCTTGAGCAGCAACTCGGTATCCGACCGGATCACGAGCGCCCCGATCTCCGCCATCCACGCGGTCGCGGGCAACCCGACCGGCACCCCCCAGGCCGACCGCAGCGCCCGCATGAACACCCGCTGCGGCAACGGCCCCGGCGACGCGAGATTCACCGCCCCCGCAATGTCGTCCCGCCCGATCAGGAACTCGACCGCCCGCACGAAGTCCACGTCATGGATCCAGGACACGAACTGCGCACCCCCGGCAACCGGCCCCCCGAGCCCGAGCCGAGCCATCCACGACAGGACGTCGAACACCCCGCCCCGATCAGGACTCATCACCATGGCCGCCCGCAAAGCGACCTTCCGAGTCTCCGGCGTCTCGGCCAACTCCTGCGCCCGCTCCCAATTCCGGGCGATCTTGACGCTGTATCCCCAGTACTTGGGCACCCCCGCCTCACCGCCACCGATCACCCCACCGGCCTCGTCATTGGCCGCATCGAACCGGTGCGCGTAGATCGTGGCCGTACTCATCTGCAACCACACCTTGGGCGGCCGAGCCGCGCCCGCGATCGCCTCCCCCACGACCCGAGCGGAGTGGACACGCGAATCCATCATTTCCTGCAGGTTGGCAGGCGTGTAACGACAACTGACACTCCGCCCGGCCAGGTTGATCATGACATCACTGCCGTCGACCACCTTCGCCCAGGACCCGAGCGTCCGCCCGTCCCACCCGACCTGACGCGCCCCCACAGGCGTCCTGGTCAGCACCACGACCTCATGCCCCGCCGCCGTCAAGGCACGATCCAGCACCGCCCCGACCTGCCCGGTCCCCCCGGGAATCACGACCCGCATCCCACTCCCTCCACCGACTACAACGACCCTAACCCCAAAAACTGAACACGTTCAATTACCTCCGGCCGTCAACACAGAGCCGACGAGGACCGGCCCGAAAACTGAAAGACACCCAGCACGCCGGACTGTGAGCCGGTGAGCACCCCACCAGCAGCCCGTTCAGCTAGGTCAGCGCAGCGACCACGCCCCAACCAACAAAGAAGGCAGCGCCGCACCAGCACCGCAAGCCAAGCGGACGTGCGGGTCGGACAACTCCAGGCCGGTGCGGCAGTTCTTCGTCCAGTAGGAGACGCCGCGCTCGCGGCTCGCCGGGCTGGAGCGCCTGGACATGATGCTCAACGACTGCATGTACGGCATCATCTTCCGCGACATCAACCCCCGCCGGACGTCCGCAGCCGTAGCCACGCCACCCGCCACCGCCAAAATCCGGCCGCCTTTCTCAACACCGATGTGCACCAGACCGCCAGCCCATCGTCCGCTACTGGACGCGGTTCTCGGCGACAGCGAGTGATGAGCGGCTTGCTGCCCAGGGCCGAGGTTCGCTGCTGATCACCGGCGCAGGGCTTCGATGGCGGCAGGGTCGGTTGCTCAGCGTGCGATGGGGTGCATCCTGCGTTGCGGCTATGTGGATAGCGGGCGCACCTGGGCAACGTGCGCGCGCCCATGACCCAACCGCCCGTTCCCTGACATGCCCTGGGGACAGCCGGCGGGTCACACCCGCCACAGAGGCGGTGGGCAACATGCAGCAGCCTCCAACGAGCTGCCGGTTCCGGCTTTCGTTGGACGGTCGTCGGGCTTTGGCGTGGCGGGGCCGTCAGGCGGCTTGGCTTGTCGGGGGTGGACGGCTGGCCGAGGTGGTGATCCACGATGGCGGGCCTATGGACCGCCCGGCACCGGGTGGTGGGAGCCGGTAGGTGTAGCGGCCGCCCGGTGGCTTGGCGATGTGGATGCGGTCGGGGTGGGTGTGTTTGTAGCGGTTGTGCCATCCGCAGGTGAGTTCGAGCTCGTCGATGTCGGTGGGGCTTCGGCCGAGCGTCCAGCCGTTGATGTGGTGGCGGCGCAGGATGCGGGAAACGGAGGGTGCATCTCTTCGTGAGCGCCGGCGTCCTTCGGCCGAACTCGGTGCGTCGAAGCTAGGCCCGCAGCGTCCCGGGGCCCTCGTGGGCGAACTCGGCCAGCACCAGCTGAGGAAGCCGTCCCTTGATTTTGACGCGCGCCGCGCCGACGCCACGGTGCGTCCGGACCGTGCCGTCATGGGGGTGATCGACCGGCACGGCCTGCGACGGGAGCGTCCTGCCCTCCGCCAGCCAACGGTCGAGGTCGGCGGCACCCTGCACGACCCCTTGCCCCGAAGGCACGCACAACCAGCGGACGAGCCTCTCGCTGAGACGTGCAGGCACCCATGTGGCCTGGGCAATCTGATCAGGTCCGGCCCGCGGTTCGTGCTGCGTGGCAAGTCACATGCCTCTCTACCTCGAGCGGGGTGTGAGACGGACTGGTGCGAGGCCACGCCGGTCCGGTCGTCCAGCCGGTCCTAGAGCTGGCCGTGGTACGGGACGTCCCAACTACTACAGTTTCTGGCAGGCAGTGGGTTCGCGGTTTCACCGCTGGCGAGCGTGCACGGGCTGATGCTGCTGGGCTGATCGGCTGGCGGGTTGATGTGGGCTATGCGGGCGGCGCCGCTCCCATGCCCTGGAGCGTTCGCCCTGGCGGGTTGTCGACCAAGCTTGACCGGGCCTGCGAACTAGGTCCAAAGCCGTTGGCCGGGGTCCGGACCCGTCGCTCAACCGGCCGACCAGGTCGGTTATCGGCTGCGGCCCACTCGAGTACCGCGGGCGTCATGCAGTCGAGCGTGCACATCCGGCCACAGCGCGAACCGGTTGTCCAGCCCGTGCGCGATCTCCGGCACCGACACGACCCGCACGCGCGCCGCCGCCAGCTCCACCGCGAGCGGCAGCCCGTCCAGGTGTCGGCACAGCTCTTCGACCGTGCCGGGCGGCAACCCCATGCCGGGACCCGCGGCCTCCACATCAGCGTCGTCAACGAAGGGCTTTGATGGGGGCAAGGCTCGCTGCTCGGTGTGCGAGGGGACGCGGCCTGCGGTGCTGCTGCGAAGGTCAGCGGGCGCATCTTGGCAACGTGCGTGCCCCCATGACCGAACCGCCCGTTCCCTGAAATGCACTGGGAACAGGCGGTGGGCAACAGGCAGCAGCCTCCAACGAGCTGCCGATTTCGGCTTTCGTTGGACGGTCGTCGGGCTTTGGCGCGGCGGGGCCGTCAGGCGGCTTGGCTTGTCGGGGGTGGACGGCTCGCCGAGGTGGTGATCCACGATGGCGGACCTATGGACCGCCCGGCACCGGGTGGGTGGAGGCAGTAGGTGTAGCGGCCGTCGGGTGTTTTGGTGATGGTGATCTGGTGCGGGTTGGTGTGTTTGTAGCGGTTGTGCCATCCGCAGGTGAGGGCGAGTTTGTCGATGTCGGTGGGGCTGTGGCCGAGGGCCCAGCCGTGGACGTGGTCGACCTCGCACAGTGTCCCGGGGACTTCGCAGTCCTGGACGGCGCAGGTGGAGTACAGGGTCTCCAGGACCTGGCGTTGCGGGGCGGTGGCGAACCGGACCCGGTGGCCCAGGTAGAGCGGGGTGTTGCCGCCGCCGAGCAGGAGGGGTGAGACTCCGGCGTTCAGGGCGATGCGGCGGGCTTGGGCGGCGGGGATGGGGGTGCCGTCGGTGAGGCGGGCGGGGGTGGTGCCGCCGGTGAGGGTGTCCAGGTCGCAGATGACGGTGACCTTGGTGGCCTTGTGCCCGCCCGACAGCACCGTGGTCAGTGCGGCTGCGGTGCGTTCGGACAGGTCACGCTGGTCGTCGGTTCCGGCGAGTTTGGCCAGCGGCCCGAGAGTGCCGTCCCAGATCGCGGCGTCTTCGGCGTTGAGCCAGCCCTTGATGTAGCGGCCGCCGTCGAGGGACCGGGTCGAGTCGATCCAGGATCGCTCGTAGCCGCGTGCGGCGTCCTCGGGGGCTTGTTCGGTGCCGTCGCGTTCGGCGATGACCTCGCGGATCCGCTTGCCGAAGCTGGCGACCTTTCCGGCGGAGAAGCCCTGGTCGACCATGCCCAGCAGGATGCTCTCGGCCGCGGGGCAGTCATCGTCGTCTAGTCGGGTGACTGCGTCGGCGATGGTGGCGGCATATCCGGCCGACAGGTCACCGGTGGTCCACCGCTCGGTCATCTCGGGCAGGCGGTGGCGCTGCCGGGCCAGGGTGAGGCGTTCCTTGGCGCGGGACTCGCGCATCCCGAGGCGGGACCGCAGCCAGGAGCGGGTGGAGGGGTATCCCCACCGCTGCACTTCGCGGGACCGGTCGACCACGCCGATGAACCCGGCCAGGGCGGCTTCATTCAGGTCGGTGGCGGTGGCGAGGGTTTCGGTGAGTTCCATGCACGCCGCTGCCGAGTCGGGGGCGGTGCGGGTGGCGAGTTCGGCGGCGATCGCTGATGCCGCGTTCACCAATTCCATGGTGGACGCGGCGTCGAGGTCGACCGCGATTGAACTCATGCCCTTATGATATCCGGCCGGACGCTGCTTCGTCCTTTCGAGCCGAAATTCGACCATGATTCTTTTGAGGCTTTCTTGATCGACTCTCGCCTGCTTTCTCGAAAGGTTCATTTCGGGCATTTCGATTTGAAGCTCTGCACTTGTGTGTTGTGTGTTTCTGGTTGGGGTGGGGGCGGCGCGTCGGGCAGAGGGCAGGCGGAGCCTGCCCGACGAAAGCTGCACTCAGGGGCCGTAGAGGCTCCGAAGTCAAGGGTGGGACGGAGTCCCATCGCGAAGCGACGCCGAAGGCGCCCTTGACTTTGGAGGGGCGGCCCCGTACGCAGCGCCGCCCCCACCACAATTCCCGGCATCAGAAGAGAGCAAGTGGCCCAGACCTTGATCGAGCAACCCAGGACGAGATCACGCATGGGAGCAATCTGAGAAACGATCGCGGATCACAGGAACGATTTCCGGCCACCCACACGCCTTCACCGTTCACCTCATCCTGCCCGGCGGCGCCGCCGGTCCAGTCACCAAGCAACGAATCCCAGAGCCATTACCACCGGCTACCCGACAGGAAGCGTGAGGGTGCCTGGAGTCTTCGGGCTGGTGTGGACGGTGACCGGGAGAACGGCGCGATTCCCCAAGTAGTTCAGGTCGCTCGACGCGACGACCACGCGCAGCCGGTGACCGGCCCGGAAGCGGTGGACGATGCCGGGCAGCGCGACGGTCACCGGCTTGCGGACGTCGGTCACCCGCACCGGTGAGACGAGCCGGCGCGCCAATGTGGCGGTGCCGTCCGGGGCCACGTCGTAGAGCTTGGCGAAGAGGACCAGTCGACCGTCCACACCCCGGGTCTGCGACCAGGCGGCGGCGGGCGACGAAAGCCGCACCGAGAGAGTGGGCGAGCCGACGACGTCCAGGTTTTGGGTCAGCGGAGTCGAGGTCCAGGCGGCGGAGGTGCCCGGTGCGTCGGCCGGTTGGATGTCGTTCAGCGCATCCTGGAACAGCGACAGCTCAGAGAACGACGTCGGCCAGGCACCCAGCGGGTTGCTGTAGGACGCCCGGCCGCTCACCACCTTGGACTTGGACGAGACCAGGCGGTCCTTACCGGAGAGGTAGAGCCGCTGCGAACGAACGGGCGTGCTCGCGTAGGCAGGAGCGGCATCCCCGTCATAGGAGACCCAAGGACGGAAGTAGGCGAACGCCGGGCCGGTACCAGTCGAAGAACCCTTGAGGTAGTGCGCGAACCAGGCGAGAGCCCGGCGGCCGACGTAGTTCGCGGTCGGGTTCTCCAAGTCCAGGTCACCGGCGGCGTTGGGCCCGCTGTGGCCGCCGGAGTGCCAGATCATCTTGACCGGCGTGCCCTGCGCCTTGAGGTCCCGGTACGTCTCGGCGGCCTCCTGCAAGTTGAAGAGGGTGTCGGTCTGGCCCTGGACGAGCAGCGTCGGCGCCTTGATCCGCGAGACATAGGACGCGACCGAGGCCGCCCGCAGGTAGGCCAGGCTGTTCGAGCGCGGCGTACCGAAGATGAGGCTTTCCGCGACGGCCTGGCAGAGGGCGGTCGGGAAGTTGGGGCAGCCCATGAGCCGGGACGGATCCGCCTGCGCCTCACTCACACCCCGGTAGGCGCCCAGCGCGAAGAACCCGAGGCCCCACAGCAGTTTCGTCGCGCCAGGTCCAGCAGAAGCCAGCCGCCCGGACGATGCCAGCTCGTTGTTGGGAGCCAAGGAGTAGCGCAGGTCATGCCAGGTGTCGATCGGGACGAGCGCGTCGATCCGGCCGTCCATGCCGGCGGCGGCGAACTGGGCACCACCGCCGTACGAGCCGCCGATCATGCCTACGCGGGGGTCGCCGGGACCGTCCAGCCGGACGGACGTCACGCGCGTCCCGTCCGAGGATGCGACCTTCCCGGCGAGGAAGCTCACCAGGTGGCGGGCGGCGACGCCATCGTAGTCGGGATGGTCGAGGGTGATGCGGCACGTGCTCCCGCCCGCGCCCAGGCCGGAGTAGGCGAGCACGACGTATCCCTGCTGCACGAACGCCTTCGCCGTCCCGGCCAGGTCGTCCTTGGAGCCGCCGAAGCCGTTCGTGGTCAGCACGGCCGGGGCCCGACCGGTGCCGACGGGCTCGTACAGGTCGGCGACGACCCTGCACGGCTGATCGCGGCCAGGTCCGACCTTCAGGTCAAGGCTGACGGATCGCATCGAGTACCCGGCCGCCGAAGCGGCGGGGACGGCGACCAAGGTCGTGGCCAGCATCGGAACGGGCAAGGCTGCGGCGAAGCCCAACCGCAGACGCAAAGGCAGACGCAGACGCAAAGGCGAAGGCACACGCGGGCGCAGACGCATACGGCGGCTCCAGGGGGAGAGGAGGAAGCGGCGAAACCTTACCAAGTGGTAAGTTTTGGCGCTAGATCCACAGAGGAGGCAGTGTGCGCACTTTCCCGGACGGATTTCTCTGGGGCGCGGCCACCAGCGCCCACCAGACCGAGGGCAACAACACCGCAAGCGACTTCTGGGCGCTGGAGAACAGGCCCGGCGGGTTCCTCCCCGACCGCAGCGGGGACGCCTGCGACTCCTACCACCGCTGGCCGGAAGACCTCGACATCGTCCAGAGCCTCGGCCTCAACGCCTACCGTTTCAGCATCGAATGGGCGCGCATCGAGCCCGTGGAGGGCCACATCTCACGAGCCGAACTGGCGCACTACCGCCGCATCATCGAAGGCTGTCTGGAGCGGGGCCTCACCCCCGTGGTGACGCTGCACCACTTCACCACTCCCCTCTGGTTCCAAAAGGCGGGCGGCTGGACGTCCCCAGAGGCGACCGAGAGGTTCCGGCGCTACGTCCGAGCCGTCCTGCCGATCCTGGACGGCGTCGAATGGGTCTGCACCATCAACGAGCCGAACATGCTCGCGATGATGGCGAACATGGTGAAGGCGGAGAAGCGCGAGGAGAACGTCGCCGGCGCGATGCCCCCGCCCGACCAGGCCATCGCGGACGCGCTCATCACCGCGCACCGCGCCGCCCGCGAGGAGCTCACCGGCTTCAAGGCGGGCTGGACGGTCGCGAACCAGAATTTCGAGCCGGTCGACGGCGCCGACGCCGAATGCCGTGAATGGGCCTGGTCCCGCGAAGACCTGTTCCTCGACGTCGCGGCGGACGACGACTTCATCGGCGTGCAGGCGTACACCCGCGTCCTGATCGGCCGGGACGGCGCGCTGCCCGTCCCGGCCGACGCCCGGCGAACCCTCATCGGCTGGGAGTTCCATCCGGCGGCGCTCGGCAACGCCGTCCGGCACACGGCGGACCGCATCCCCGGCGTACCGATCCTGATCACCGAGAACGGCATCGCCACCGCCGACGACGCGGAGCGCGCCGAGTACACCGACGCCGCCCTGACCGGCCTGCACGCGGCGATCGAGGACGGCATCGACGTGCGCGGCTACCTGCACTGGTCCCTGCTCGACAACTACGAGTGGGGCACGTACGCGCCGACGTTCGGCCTGGTGGCGGTCGACCGGACGACGTTCGCCCGGACGGTCAAGCCCAGCGCCCGCCACCTCGGCGACCTCGCCACCGGCCGCACCACCCTCTAGGCGACACCGGCCGCACCACCTCCAGGCGCCACCGGCCGCACCGCCCTCTAGGCGACACCGCCGGAGACGGCGGCGACGAGTTCGTCCACGACGTCCGGGGTCAGGCCGATCCCGAAGGTGCTGAACTTGGCCAGCGGGATGCCCCGCACCAGCGTGAACAGCGCCGGCGGCAGATCGGCCGACTCCGACAACCGCGTCCCGATCCGCTCCCTGAGCACCGGCCCCCCGACCGGATGATCGAGCCATTCGCCGAGCGTCGACATCCGGCTGAGCGCGTCCACATGCCCGTCCCCGGCGGCGGTCACCGCCCGCCGCAGCCGGATGTCGCGGGACGAGGCGCCGACCTCCACCGTGAAGGGCCCCGCGTCGATCCGCCAGCTGCCGCGCGACACCGACCACCACGCGATGTCGCGTCCGGTCAGCGTGAACGACACCCGCGTCCCGGCGCCGGGCTCCAGCTCGACCTTGGCGAAGCCGCGCAGCTCGTGCCGCGGACGGGTCGGGTGCTCCTCGTCGAAGGCCACGTACAGCTGGACGACCTCGGCGGCGGCCCGCTCACCGACGTTCGTGACGGTGCACTCGACCGCCCACGCGTTCGGAGCGGTCTCGGTGACGGCCAGGTCGGTGTACTCGAACCGCGTGTACGTCAGGCCGTGGCCGAAGGGGTAGGCGACGTCCACGTCCAGCGTGTCGTAGTACCGGTAGCCGACGTACCGCCCCTCGCCGTAGGCGACGTGGCCGTCCCCGCCCGGGAAGTGCAGGTGGGACGGGACGTCCGCGAGCCGGTGCGGGATCGTCTCGGTCAGCCGCCCGGACGGGCTGCACGCGCCGAGCAGCAGGTCGGCGATCGCCGAGCCGCCCGCCTGGCCGGGCAGCCACGCCTCCAGGATCGCGGCCGCGTCGTCCGCCCAGCCGCTGACCGCCACGACGCCGCCGTTGGCGAGCACCACCGCGACCCGCGAGCACGCCCGCGCGACGGCCCGCAGCAGCCCGACCTGCGCCTCGGGCAGGTCGATGGACGCCCGGTCGAAGCCCTCCGACTCCGCCTCGCCCGGCAGCCCGAGGAACAGCACCGCGACGTCGGCCTCGGCGGCGAGTTCGACCGCCTCCCGCTTCAGCGGCTCGTCCGGCGCGCCGTCCAGCCGGTACCCGGCGGCGAATCCGAACGCCGGCCCGGCGTCCCGCAGCGCGTCCCAGGCCGAGTCGAGCCGCGTCGGGACGACGTGCGAGCTGCCGTAGCCCTGGTAGCGCGGCGTCCGCGCCAGCTCCCCGATCACCGCGACGCGCGCGGACGGCGTCAGCGGCAGCACGCCGTGCTCGTTCTTCAGCAGGACGGCCGACCCGCGCGCCGCCTCCCGGGCGAGGTCGTGGTGGGCGCCGGCGTCCCAGTCCTCGTACCGCTCGGCGGCCGCGACGCGCCGCGCCAGCGCATGGACCCGCGCGGCCGACCGGGTGACGGCCGCCTCGTCCAGGCGCCCGTCCCGGACGGCGTCCACGATCTCCTGGTCGGTGCGGGTCGGCGGCATCTCCAGGTCGAGCCCGGCGGCGACCGCGGCGGCCCGGTCGTTGACGGCGCCCCAGTCCGACACGACCAGTCCGTCGAAGCCCCACTCGTCGCGCAGGACCTCGGTGAGCAGCCAGTGGTTCTCGCTCGCGTACGCCCCGTTGATCTTGTTGTAGGACGACATGACCGTGTAGGGCGCGGCCTCCCGCACGATGTGCTCGAACGCGGCGAGGTAGATCTCGCGGAGCGTCCGCTCGTCGACGTCCGCGCTGATCCGCATCCGGTCGGTCTCCTGGTTGTTGACCGCGAAGTGCTTGACGCAGGCGCCGATCCCGCGCGACTGGATCCCGGCGACGAGGGCGGCCCCCATCACGCCCGTGACGTGCGGGTCCTCGGAGAAGTACTCGAAGTTCCGGCCGCACAGCGGGGACCGCTTGATGTTGACCCCGGGCCCGAGCACGACGTCGGCGCCGAGCGCGGACGCCTCCCGCGCCAGCGCCGCGCCCACCCGCCGCGCCAGCGCCGCGTCCCAGGACGAGCCGAGCGTGACCGCCGGCGGGAAGCAGGTGGCGGGGACGCTGTTGGTGAGCCCCAGCGCGTCCCCGGACCCCTTGACCTGCCGGCGGATGCCGTGCGGGCCGTCCGCGAAGGTGACGGCGGGGACCGTGTCGCGGACGGCGGTCGACCGCCAGGTGCTGCTCCCGGACGTGAGCGACGCCTTCTCCTCCAGCGTCAGCTCCGCGACCTCGTTCAGCGTCAGCTCCGCGACCTCGTTCAGCGTCGGCTCCGCGACGTCGTTCAGCGTCGGCTCCGCGGCGGATGCCGGCTCGGACTGGGTCATGTGACTCCTCGGCTCATGGTTCGGCTTGTGTCGGCGAGTCGCCGGAAGAAACGGCGTCCGCGCCCGGAACGGCGTCCGGCCCAGGAACGGCCTCCGCGCCCGGAACGGCGGCCGCGCCCGGAACGGCGTCTTCCGGGGACGGGAAGTCGATGGTGAGGCCGAGCTGCCGCAGGAACGCGACGACGGACGCGTGCATGTCGACGGCCTCCGGTTCGAGGAGCCACTGCGTCTGCAGCCCGTCCATCAGCCCGAGCAGCTGGCTCGCGACGAGCGCCGGGTCGTGCGCGAGCGGCGGATCGGCCTGGGCGAACAGCGCGGTGAGCGCCTGCGTCAGCCGCTCCCGCAGCACCCGGTACCGCTGGACGAAGTAGTCGTGCGCCGGATGCTCGGGGTCGGCGGCCTCGCCGGAGATCTTCACGTAGAGGCCGACGAGTCCGGGCGTCTGCATGTTTCGCCAGACGATGCCGACGATGATGCCGAGCAGCTTCTCGGGACGGTCCCGCACGCCGGGTTCGAACAGCAGCCGGGCGTCCACCCGGTCGCGGCGCCCGAGCACCTTGATCAGCAGGCTCTCCTTGCCGGGGAAGTGGTGCAGCAGCCCGGCATGGGTGAGCCCGGCGTGCGCGGCGATGTCGCGCAGCGACACCGCGTGGAACCCCGACTTGGAGAACAGCTCCGTGGCCGAGTCGAGGATGCTCGCCCGGGTCCGCTCGCCCTTCGTCAGCTTGCGGGGGGTCTGTTCGGTCATCGGCAGGGGCCTCTCTGGATCTCCGGCTTGGTGGGCACGCCGGAACCGGCGGCGCCGCCTCGGCCGCTCGCGGCACGGGTTCCGGGTGCAGCGCCAACGGTACGGCCTGCGTCCCGGCCTCGACCGCAACGAAACCGGCCGCCCGGCACGGAACTGACCAGGCGGTAGGTTTCGTCATCACAAAACCTACCACGTGGTTAGTTTTGGTTGTATGCTCGCCGAAATCTCGGTCGAAACCCCGTCGAATCGGCTGTTCTGCCCGGACATCGGAGTGGGTCATGAAGAAGATCATCAAAGGCACCGCCCTGCTCGCGGCGTGCGTCACCGCGACGGCGCTCACCGGCTGCGCCGACTCCGGCGGTGGGAAGTCCGGCGGCTCGGCGAACCTCGACATCGCCACGCTGACGCTCCCGCAGAGCCTCGACCCCGCGGACGCCACCGGCAGCGCCCTGCCGTTCTTCCAGGCCGTCTACGACACGCTCATCAAGCGCGAACCCGACGGCACGTACAGCCCGATGCTCGCCACCAAGTGGGAGTACAGCGCCGACCGCACCCAGCTGAAGCTGACCCTGCGCGACGACGTGAAGTTCGACGACGGCTCCCCGTTCGACGCGGCGGCCGTGAAGGCGAACATGGAGCGCTTCGCCAAGGGGACGGGCGCCTCCGCCAAGACGCTCGCCGACGTCAAGACCATCGAGGTCGTCGACAAGACGCACGTGACCCTGCACCTCGCCCAGCCCAACCCGGCGATGCTGTACTACCTCAGCGACGCCGCCGGCCTGATGGCGAACCCCGCCGACTTCACCGAGCCGGGCAACCCGCTGAAGACCAAGCCGGACGGCACGGGACCCTATGACCTCGACTCCAAGCGGACGGCCATCGGCACCAAGTGGGTCTACACGCGGGCCTCGAACTACTGGGGCGCCAAGCTCCCCTACAACGAGCTCACGTTCCACTACTTCAACAACGAGACCGCGGTCGTGAACGGCCTCAAGACCGGCCAGATCAACGCCGCGCTCCTCCAGGCCGCCGACCAGCAGTCCCGCATCGAGTCGGACCCGAAGGTGAAGACGACCAAGCAGGAGTTCGACTTCCAGGGACTGCTGCTCTTCGACCGCGACGGGAAGATCGCGCCCGCGCTCGGCGACGCCCGCGTCCGGCAGGCGCTCAACCACGCCATCGACCGCAAGACGATGCTCGACAAGCTCCGCCAGGGCCGCGGCCAGCTCACCGACCAGATCTTCGGCACCCAGACCGCCGCCTACGACCAGCGCTTCGACTCCTACTACCCGCACGACCCCGCGAAGGCCCGCGAGCTGCTCAAGCAGGCCGGGTACGCGGACGGGTTCAGCCTCAAGCTGCCGCGCATCACCGCGATCGTCCCGGACGCGCTCGCCGCGTCCCTCCAGTCCGACCTCGATGCCATCGGCGTGAAGGTGACCTGGGACGTCATCGACCCGTCCCAGATCCAGAAGATCTACACCGACCGCAAGTACCCGGCGATGGTGATGAACATCGGGCAGTCCCCGAACGACTGGGTCGCGATCGGCGGGCTCGTCCTGCCCGGTGTCGGCAACATGTTCGGCACCACCGACGCGACCGTGCAGGGGCTGCTGCCGAAGATCCAGAAGGCGTCGCCGGAGGAGGCGAAGGCCGACCTGAAGGCGCTGAACGAGCACCTGGTCAAGGAGGCGTGGTTCGTGCCGTTCTACCGGATGACGTACCTGCACGTGTCGGACGGCTCGGTGAAGATCACGCCGCAGGCCGGGATGGCGGTGCCGTCCGTCTACAACTACGCGCCGGCGAAGTGACGCGGTTCCTCGCGCGCCGGGCCGCGGCGGGGGCGGTGCTGCTGTTCGTGATCTCCGTCCTGTCCTACCTGCTGCTGTCGATCCCGGACAACGACGTCGGGCGGCAGATCCTCGGCGGGCAGGCGCCGCAGGACCTGGTGGACGCCAAGAACGCCGAGCTCGGCCTCGACCGGACCGTCCTCGTCCAGTACGCCGACTGGCTGGCGCACGCCGTCCGGGGCGACTTCGGGACGTCCTGGTTCACCGGCGAGGACGTCGTCCAGGCGATCTCGACGCGGCTGCCGGTCACGCTCAGCCTGATGGCCGGGGTCACGCTGGTCACGGCCGCCCTGTCGCTGCTGCTCGGCGTGTGGGCGGGCGTCCGGCGCGGCGCGGCCGACCGGTTCGTGCAGGTGCTCGGCGTCATCGGGTACGCGCTGCCGGGCTTCCTCGTCACGCTGGTGATCGTGGTCGTGTTCGCGGTGCGGCTGCGCTGGTTCCCCGCGATCGGCTACACCGGGCTGACCGAGTCGCCGTCCGGCTGGCTGGCCACGGTCACGCTGCCGATCGCGTCGCTGTCGGTCGCGGGCGTCGCCGGCGTCTCGCAGCAGGTGCGCGGCGCGGTCATCGACGTGCTGCGGCAGGACTACGTCCGCACGCTGCGGGCGCGCGGGCTGCCGCCGTCCCGGATCCTGTTCCGGCACGTGCTGCGCAACGCGGCGGCGCCCGCGCTGACCGTCCTCGGCCTGCAGTTCGTCGGCCTGCTCGGCGGCGCGGTGCTGGTCGAGCAGATCTTCGGGCTGCCGGGGATCGGCAGCATGACCGTCACCTACACCACCCGCGGCGACATCCCCGTGATCATGGCGCTGGTCATGGTCACCGTGATCGGCGTCATCGCGGTCAACCTCCTGGTGGACGTCATGATCGGCTGGCTGAACCCGAAGGCGAGGGTCTCCTCATGAGCGAAGCGGGCCGGGGGGCGCGGGGGGGCGGCCCCCCCCCCCGGGCGCCCCCGGCCGGCGGGGGGGGGGGGGGGGAAACGCGCGGCGCGGGGTGGGCGGCCCGGCGGCGCGTCATAGTCGTCGCGGGGGTCTGGGCCCCGGTGAGGGGCTCCTCGGCGTCAACCCGCGGGGGGGAGGTGTGTCGGGGCGGGCGCACCCCCCGGGGGGGGGGCCCCGCCGGCGCGCGGGGGGGGGGGGGGGGGGGGGGCCCCCCCCCCCGCGAAGGGCGCCGCAGGCCGTCGGGAGGGTGCTGCGGAATCCGCTCGGCGCGGTGTCGGCGGCCCTGCTGCTCGTCATCGTCGTCGCGGTGGTCCTCGCGCCGGTGCTCAGCCCGCAGGACCCGAACGCCGCGAACCTGCGCGACTCGTTCGGCGGCCCCGGCGCCGGGCACCCGCTCGGCTTCGACTCCGCCGGACGGGACGTCCTGGCGCGGCTACTGCACGGCGGCCGCAACACCCTCGGCGGCGCGGTGATCGCGCTGCTGGTCGCGCTCGGCCTCGGCGTCCCGTCCGGGCTGGTGGCGGGCTACCGGGGCGGACGGTTCGACGCGGCGGCGACCTGGGTCGTCAACCTCGTGATGGCGCTGCCCGCGATGGTGGTGCTGCTCGCGTCCCGCGCGATCCTCGGCTCCACGGTGTGGGTACTGATGATCGTCCTCGGCGTGCTGGTGTCGCCGTCCTTCTTCCGGCTGGTGCGCGGCATCGTCGCGGGCGTCCGGAACGAGCTGTACGTGGACGCGGCGCGGGTGTCCGGGCTGACCGACCCGCGGATCGTCGCACGGCACGTGCTCATCGTGGTGCGCGCGCCGATCATCATCCAGACCGCGCTGGTCGCCGGGCTCGCGATCGGGCTGCAGGCCGGGCTGGAGTTCCTCGGCATCGGCAGCGGCGACACCCCGACCTGGGGCGCGATGCTGAACGAGGCGTTCCAGAACATGGAGCGCGCACCCTCGATGATCGTGTGGCCGGGGCTGGCGCTGGGACTCACCAGCGCGTCCCTGGTGCTGCTGGCGGGGGCGCTGCGCGACGCGCTGGAGGACCGCGGCGCACCGCCCCCGGCCCGCCACCGTCCCGCCGCGGCCCCGGCACCGCCCGAGACCGGCGGCACCGGCACCGCCCTGCTGTCGGTGCGCGGCCTCGCGGTCGCCTACGGGCTCGCCGACGGGACGTCCAAGCAGGTCGTGCACGGCGTCGACCTCGACGTGCGGGAGGGCGAGATCGTCGGGCTGGTGGGCGAGTCCGGCTCCGGCAAGACGCAGACGGCGTTCTCGATCCTCGGCATCCTGCCCGAGGGCGGGCACGTCAGCGGCGGCAGCGTCATCGTGGACGGGCGTGAGGTCGTCGGCCTGCCCGAGCGCGAGCACCGGGCGCTGCGCGGCGACGTCATCGCGTACGTCCCGCAGGAGCCGATGAGCAACCTCGACCCGTCCTTCACGATCGGCGCGCAGCTCGTCGAGCCGATGCGGTACAAGCTCGGCCTCTCCAAGGCGGACGCGAGGCGCCGCGCGCTCGACCTGCTCCGCACCGTGGAGATCGCCGACCCGGAGCGGACGTTCGGCGCGTACCCCCACGAGATCTCCGGCGGGATGGCGCAGCGCGTCCTCATCGCGGGGGCCATCTCGTGCGACCCGAAACTGCTGATCGCGGACGAGCCGACGACCGCGCTGGACGTCCTGGTGCAGGCGGAGGTGCTGGCGCTGCTGCGCCGCCTCCAGCGGGAACGCGGCCTCGGCGTGCTGCTGGTCACGCACAACCTCGGCGTCGTCGCGGACGTGTGCGACCGCGTCGCCGTGATGCACGACGGCCGCATCGTCGAGACGGGCCCCGCCGGGCGGGTGCTGACCGACCCGCGCGACGACTACACGCGGCGGCTGCTGGACGCCGTCCTGGACGACGCCCCGACCCGCGCTCCCTGGCGCCCCGTGGACCTGGTGAAAGGCGGGCACTCGTGAAGGCGGGCAGGCGTGAGAGGCCGGCACTCGTGAAAGGCGGGCAGGCGTGACCGCGAACGATGAACTGCTGACGGTCGAGGATCTGCGGGTCTCGTTCCCCGGGAAGGGGCGGCGGGCGCCGCGCAACGAGGTGCTGCGAGGCGTGTCGCTGGACGTCCGTCCAGGTGAGACGGTCGGCCTGGTCGGCGGGTCCGGGTCGGGCAAGACGACGATCGGGCGGGCGATCCTCGGGCTCGTCCCGGTCGAGTCGGGCGCGATCACGTTCGCGGGCGAGCGCATCGAGCGGGCGCCGGCCCGGCGCCGGCGCGCGCTGAGCCGCGACATCCAGGTCGTCTTCCAGGACCCCTACACCTCGCTGAACCCGTCGCTGACCATCGGCGACACGCTGTCGGAGCCGCTGCTCGCCCAGGGCCGCACCCGCGCGGACGCGCGGCGAAAGGTCGGCGAGCTGCTGGACCGCGTCCGGCTCCCGGCGGACGCCGCCGACCGGCTGCCGCGCGAGTTCTCCGGCGGGCAGCGGCAGCGCGTCGCGATCGCCCGCGCGCTCGCGATCGGCCCGAAGCTGATCGTGTGCGACGAGCCGGTGTCGGCGCTCGACCTCACCACGCAGAAGACCGTCCTCGACCTGTTCCTGGAGCTGCAGGAGCAGACGGGCGTCGCGTACCTGTTCATCTCGCACGACCTGGCGGTGATCCGGGTCGTGAGCCACCGGGTCGCGGTCGTCCACCAGGGCGAGATCGTGGAGGCGGGCGCCGCGGCCGAGGTGACGTCCCGGCCGCGGCACTCCTACACGCGGGCGTTGATGAAGGCGGCCTCCTACGGCGCGAACACGGTGGCGGAGCGGTAGTAGCCGGTGAGCCCGAGGCGCTCCCACCCGGCGCCGTGCCCGGCGACGCGCCGCCGGTAGTCGTCCCAGCCGGTGCGTTCGGGCGTCCATGCCTTCTCCGCGATGCCCGCCAGCCGGGGGAGCAGCAGGAACGCGAGGTCGTCGAAGTCCTTGACGGTCTCGCACCAGATGGCCGCCTCGACGCCGGCGAGGCGGGCGCCGTCCGGGATCTCGGTCAGCGTGCCGGGCGTCCAGTCGAACAGCTCGCGGCAGGTGCGGGTCGAGTAGGAGTCGTGGCCGACCTCCGTCCGACGCCCGGTCTGGGCGGCGTCCACCGAGTCGTCGGCGTACTGGCGGTCGAGGTACAGGAAGCTGCTGGCGGAGGCGAGCACGGGCGTCCCGGCCGCGACCGCCTTCGGGACGTCGTCCGCCGCCTGCGCGAACGTCTCCGCGACGACCTCCAGCAGCGCGTGGTGCTCGGCCGGTGTCTTCGCGCGGGCCGCGTCCAGGTCGAACTCGTCGCCGGCGCCGATCCACGCCTGCGCGATGTCGTGCGGCGTCAGCGCGCCCGACCGGGCGGTCTCCTGCCAGCCCGCGACCTTCTTGCCCGTCGCCCGCGCGATCTCCAAAGCACGCGCGACGAACTGCTCGTACAGGTCGTCCGGCATGCCGAACGCCTCGTCCCCGCCGAGGTGCAGGTATGCGCCGGGGGTGAGCGCGGCGACCTCCCCCAGCACGTCCCGGACGAACCGGAACGTCACCTCGGCGCGCGGATCGAGGTAGGCGAGGTACTTGTGCGGCGGCTCCGCGTCCCCCTGCAACTCCGGGTAGGCGCGGACGGCCGCGAGCACATGGCCGGGCATGTCCAGTTCGGGCACGACGGTGACGTACCGGGCGGCCGCGTAGGCGACGATCTCCCGGTAGTCGTCCTGCGTGTAGTGCGGGAGGTCGCCGGTCAGCCGCGGCCACGCCTCGATCTGCAACCGCCACGCCTGGCTGTCGGACAGGTGCAGGTGCAGCACGTTGAACTTGTAGAAGGCCAGCAGGTCGATGACCTTCTTGACCTGCTCGACGGTGAAGAACCGCCGCACCACGTCCAGCGACAGACCGCGCCACGCCCACGCCGGGCCGTCCGCTATCCGCGTCCCGGACGCCGTGAAGCCGCCGCCGTCCTGCTCCGGCCGGAGCAGTTGCGCGAACGTCGTGGCGCCCCGGAACAGCCCCTCCGCCGAGGACGCGGTGACGGTGGCGCCGCGCTCACGCACGTCCAGCTCGTACAGCTCGCGCCCGGCGTCGCCTTCGTCCAGCGGGTCGATCCCCTGGACGCGCGCAACGTCGGCGACCGGCGGGTCCCGCAGCAGCACGAGGTTGAGGTCGCCCTCGCCGCCAACCTGGAGGACGGGTTCGGCGCCGTGCAGCGTGCGGAGCACGTCCACGACGACCTCGCCCAGCCCGCGCAGGCCGTCGGACGGCACGGCGACCCGGGGTTCGGCGCCCAGCCGGAGCACCGCTCCTCCGACCGGCGTCACTCGCTGGGGCAGGGGCACGAGACCGGCGATATCACTCACCCCCATTTTCTACCACGTGGTAAGTAACGGGGTCACGCGTGCTCGGCGGGCTGCACCAGCGGCCGCAGCAGCGTCGCCTGGACGCGCTGGTCCTCGCTGACGCCCGTCATCGGGTACTTCTGCGCCGTCTGGAGATGCCCGCGCAGCAGCCGGGCGACGCCCTCGGCGTCCCCCTCCTCGATGAGCGCGAGCGCCTGCGCGTGCTCGTCCAGGGCCTGGCGGCGCAGCGCGGGCTCCGGGAAGAACCCTGCGCGGGTCGCGTGCTCGGACCAGTCGCGCTCCTGCGCCGTCCACAACGTCTCCAGCGCGCCCGCCACCACGAACAGCGTCTCGTTCCCGCACAGCCGGACGATCGCCTCGTGGAACTCGCGGGACGCCGGCGTCGCGCGCTTCTCGTCCCCCGTCTCGACGGCGTGCACGAGGCTCTCGTGCGCGCGCCGCAGCTCCGGGACGACGGCCGTGTGCCGGTCCGGGCGCTGCGCGCACAGCGCCGCGCAGAACGGCTCGATCTGCTGGAGCGCGAACCCGACGTCCGGCAGCGCCGCCTGCCGCGACTCCAGCACGAGCGCCAGCATGTAGGCGACGCTGTCGCGCTTCGGCGCGTGCACCACCGAGCCGCCGGTGTTGCCGCGCCGGACGGTGATCAGCCCCTCGGTCTCCAGGATGCGCAGCGCCTCCCGCGCGGCGAGCTTGCTGACCCCGAACTCCTCCAGCAGGTCCGACTGCTTGGGCAGCAGGCTGCCGTCGGGCAGCTCGCCGCGCAGGATGCGGGCCCGCAGCGTGTCGGCGAGCAGGTCCGCGACCCGCGGCTGGCGCATCTGCGCGCGCGGCTCCGGGGTGCCGGTGTCCTCCACCGTGTCCGTGTCCTCTCGGATGTCGTCTCATCGGATCTCGTCATGCGCGTCTCATCTTCCACCCGGCGGCGACGCCGCGCGCGAGTCCGCGTGCAGCACCGCCTCCGCCTGCCCGGCCGTGACGCCCATGGCGCGCTGGTAGGCGGCGTCCAGCTCCCGGCCGCCCTCCACGGGCCCCGTCACCTGGCCGCGCAGCAGCACGTAGCCGCGGTCGAGCCGGTCGCGGATCGCGCCGATGGACGGCTCGACGACCACGACCACGGTGCCCTCCTCGGCGAGCCGCCGGGCGGTGTCCATCAGCTCCGCCACGATCAGCGGGGCGAGGCCGGTGGACATCTCGTCCAGCAGCAGCGCCTTCGGCGAGCCCATCAGGGCGCGGGACACCGCGAGCATCTGCTGCTCGCCGCCGCTCAGCACCCCGGCGAGCGCGCGGGCGCGCTCCCGCAGCACCGGGAACCGGTCGAGCGCCGTCTCGACCTCGGCGCCCTTCAACCCCAGCGTGTCGGCCATGACCTGGAGGTTCTCCCGGACCGTCAGGCGCGGGAAGATCTGCCGCCCCTGCGGGACGATCGCGAGCCCGCGGCCGGCGCGGCGGGCGGCGCTCAGCCCGCTGATGTCCTCCCCGTCCAGCGTCACCCGGCCGGTCGCCGCGACGGACCCGTACGCGGCGAGGAGCAGGCTCGACTTGCCCGCGCCGTTCGGCCCGACCAGGCCGGTGACGGCGCCGCCGGTGAAGGTGAGGGACGCGTCCGCGACGGCGACGGACTCCCCGTACCGCACCGAAACACCCTGCAAGGTCAGCTCATGAAGCTCATGTTCTCCTGTGGGGGGACGACCCCCCACACCCCCCGGATCGCTTCGCTTGTTAGTGGGCAACGGTCTCACCACCGGTTCCGAAGTAGACGTCCTGCATTTCAGGGCTCGCCAGGCACTCGGCCGGGTCGCCGTCGAACACCACCGTGCCGGAGCGCAGCAGCATGATCCGGTCGACCAGGGACGCGACGATGTCCACGTTGTGGTCGACGAGGATGATCCCGCAGCCCGCCGCGCGCACCTTCCGGACCGCCGCCGAGATCGCCGCGATGCCGTTGGCGTCGGCGCCCGCGAACGGCTCGTCCAGCAGCAGCACCGACGGGTCCTGCGCGAGCGCCCGCGCGACCTCGACGAGCCGCTGCTCGCCGAGCGTGAGGTCGCCGCAGCGGCGGCTCAGGTCGCCGAGTTCGAGGGACTCGGCGACATGCCGCAGCGTCCCCTCGAACCGGGCCCCGGCCGGCCGGACCGCGCCCGCGGCGAGCCCCGCGATGAGCCCGCCGACCCCGGCGAGCCTGCGCGCGGCGGCGCCGAGCAGGATGTTCTCCCGGACGGTCAGGTCGTGCGCGAGGTGCGGGTGCTGGAACGTCCGCGCGAGCCCGGCGCGGGCCCGCCGCGACGGCGGCCCGCTGAGCTTGCGGCCCCGGATCGTGAGCGTGCCCCGGTCGGCGGGCTGGGCGCCGTCGAGCAGGTCCACCAGCGTCGTCTTCCCGGCGCCGTTCGGCCCGATCAGGCCGAGCACCTCGCCGCCGGACAGCCGCAGGTCGACGCCGTCGACCGCGTGGACCCCGCCGAAGCTCTTCCCGAGCCCGCGGCCTTCGAGGAGAAAGGTGCCGGTCATCGTGTCCCTCCCGTACGCGTGAGCAGGCCGCGCAGCAGCCGGGCGCCCTGCCCGGCATAGCCCAGGATGCCGCGCGGCGCGATCAGCAGGACCGCCAGCACCGCCACCCCGAAGATCAGCGACCCGGCGCGCTCGAAGATCTGCAGGTTGAACGTCAGCTCCACGACCAGGACCGCGCCCAGCACCGCGCCCCACGCCGACCCCTGCCCGCCGAGCAGCGGCATGAAGATCGCCAGCATGACCAGGTGCAGGGTGAAGGTGTCCGGCCCGATCGTCTGGTTGGCGGTGGTGAACAGCCCGCCGCCGACGGACGCGATCGCCGCGCCCGCGCCGAGCACGGTCAGCCGCAGCGCCGGGACGCCGATCCCGGCCGCCTCGACCGCCGCCGGGACGTCCCGCGAGCTCTGCAGCGCGACGCCGAACGGGGACCGGCGGATCCGGTCGACGGCGACCGCCGTGATCCACACGACCAGCAGGGTGAGGGCGATGAACGTCCGCCGGTCCAGCTCCGTCCCGAAGAAGGTGAGGGGGCGGATGGAGCCGATGCCGAGCGCGCCGCCGGTGAGGTCTTTCGCGTCCAGCAGGAAGCTCTGGAACGCCATGCCGAACAGCAGCGTCACGGCCGCGAGGTAGAAGCCGGACAGCCGCCGCGTCGCGAACCCGAGCGCGACCGCGAGCACGGCGGACGCGATGGCGCCGAGCAGGTACGCGACGGGCAGCGGCCAGCCGGTCTTCGTCGCGACGAGCCCGACCGCGTACCCGCCGATCGCGACGTAGGCGCTGTAGGCCAGCGACAGCGCGCCCGCCAGATTGAACGGCAGGTACATGCCGAGCGCCAGCAGCGCGTACGTCGCGCCGAGCAGCGCGAGGTCCTGCCGGAACAGGTCGCCGCCCGCCCAGGCGATGACGCCGAGCGTCAGCACCAGCGTGCCGAGGATGCGCGCCGTCTCCGCCGACCGGACCCACCCGAGCGACCCGGCCGCCCCCTTCTGCACCGATACCGCACTCATACGCGAACCTTCCGAACGAACAGCCCATTGGGCCGCAGGGCGAAGAACAGGATGGCCACCGCGAGAACCGCGTAGTCGAGCGAGGCGCTGCCCAGGTAGTAGGGGACGAACGTCTGGGCGAGCGCCAGCAGGAGCCCGCCGGCCAGCGGCGCCCACACCGAGCCCGTCCCGCCGATGACGAGGGCGAGGAACCCCGACAGCGCCCACCCGAAGCCGGACTGGAAGCTCACCCCCGCCTTCGCGGAGAACAGCTGCCCGGCGAGCCCGACGACGAGGCCGGCGAGCGCGAACGCGACCAGCCGCACCCGTCCGACCGGCATCCCGAGGGTGCGCGCCGCCTCCCGGTTGCTGCCGACGGCGCGCAGGATGCGGCCGTACTTGGACTTGCGCGTCCACACCCACACGCCGGTGAACGAGACGAGCGTGCAGGCGACGAGGACGAGCGTCTGCCCGTCCACGGTGACGAAGCCGAGGTCGAGGTCGAAGCCCGGCAGCCACGACCGGCCCGGCATGAGCTGGCGCCCGAACAGCGTGCCCGCGAGCTGCTCGACCGCGAACAGCACCGCGACCACGGCGATGAGGGACGGCAGTTCGCCGCCGCCGGTGCGCGCGTCGATCGGCCGCACCAGCGCGATCTCGGTGACGACCGCGAGCACGGCGGCGATCGCGATGCCGAGCACGGCCGCGAAGCCGAGCGGCCAGCCCTGCTTCGCCATCAGCCAGGACGCCGTGAGGCCGGAGAACATCGCGAACGGCCCGAGCGCGAAGTTGAAGAAGTCGGCTCCTTCGAGGACCAGGTAGTAGCCGAGGGCCACCAGTCCGAAGAAGCACCCGATCTGGACGACGGAGACCCACAGTTGCGCAGACATCCCGCTCCTTCTGAGCTGCTTCTGTGGGATCTTATGTTTAAAAGAAAGCTATGACAATGATAACTTCGGGGCAGCTTGGGAGACCGGGGAGGCAGCTGTGACCAGTCCGTTCGACGCGGCGACCGCCGAGGAGTACCGGGCGGCCGGATGGTGGGGCACGACGACCGTCGCCGACCACGTCCGCCGCCACGCGGCCGAGCGCCCCGCCGCCACCGCCTACACGACGCCGGGCGAAACCCTCACGTGGGCCGAGTACGAGCGGAACTCGACGACCCTCGCCCGCCACTTGGCCTCCCTCGGCCTACCGCCCGGCGACCGCGTCGCCGTCCTCCTCCCCGACGGCCCGGCCTGGCACGTCGCCGCCGTGGCGGCGGAGAAGGCCGGCCTCGTCCTGGTCGGCGTGGGCGCCCGAGCGGGCCGCCGCGAGCTGCGCCACCTCCTGGAACGCACCGGCTCCCGCGCCCTCATAACCCTCGCGACCCACCGCAACGAACCAGCCTCCGCCCTGGTAGAGGCCCTACGCGCGGACGACCTCCCCCTCGACCGGCACATCGTCATCGACCGCCTGGGCGTCCCCGCCGCCCCGCGCCCCGGCGACATCACCGGCCGCGCCCTGGGCCCGGACGACCTGTCCATCCTGAACTCGACGTCCGGCACGACGGGCCTGCCGAAATGCGTGACCCACACGCAGAACCGCTGGTTCTACTTCCACGAACTGGCCCGCCGCGCCGGAGACCTGAACCCGTCCGACGTCTTCATGGGCGCCGTCCCGTCCCCGTTCGGCTTCGGCCTCTGGACGGCGCACTTCTCCCCCGCCGCGCTGGGCGTCCCGACCGTCCTCATGGAGAAGTTCGACGCGCACACCGCGCTCGACCTGATCGAACGGCACCGAGTGACCGTCCTGCACTGCGTGAGCACGCAGTTCATCATGCTGCTCAACGCCCAGGCCGAACGCGAACGCGACCTGTCGTCCCTGCGCTGCATGTTCACCGGCGGCGAGGCCGTCCCCTACGACCGGGCGGCCCGGTTCGAGGAGACGACGGGCGCGAAGGTCCTGCAGTTCTACGGCTCGAACGAAACGGGCGCCCTCAGCCACACGAGCCTGACCGACACCCGCGAACACCGCCTCCGCACCGCCGGCCGCGTCATCCCCGAAATGCGGGTGCGCCTCTTCGACCCGTCCGACGGCTCCGACATCACCGGCTCGGGCCGCCCAGGCCAACCGGCCTGCAAGGGCCCGGCGACCTGCCCCGGCTACTACGACGACCCCGAGGCGAACAAGGCGCTCTACACCCCCGACGGCTGGATGCTCATGGCCGACATAGTCGAGATCGACGACGACGGCTACCTCCGCGTGGTGGGCCGCCTCAGCGACCTGATCATCCGAGGCGGCAAGAACATCAGCGCAGCCGCCGTAGAAGAAGAGGTGGGCACCCACCCCTCAGTAGCCCTGGCCGCCGCCGTGGCGATGCCGGACGAAGTCTTCGGCGAACGAGTCTGCGTCTACGCCGAACTGCACCCGGGCACAAAGCTCACCCTGGAAGACCTGACCGCCCACCTCACCGACCGAGGCGTCTCCCGCGAATGGCACCCGGAACACCTCATCGTCCTGGACGCCCTCCCCCGCTCCTCCGGCGGCAAGGTGGCCAAGGGCGCCCTACGCGAAGACATCCGCACCCGCCTCACCCCCTGACCAGCGCTCATCCGCACTCGGTCAGCACCAGAACGGCACGCCGAACAGCATCGGGATCAGCCCGGCCAAGCGCGTCCAGCAGCCCGTCCAGCTCAGTCGCCGAGACAAGGGAGCGTCCGACGGCCCGCCAGATCCCGTGCCCGTCCCGCCCGATCGTCCACTCCGGGAAGAGGTGCTGAACCAGCAGCAGCATCACGCGCTCGTCCATCGCCCGCTCAGCGAAGCTTGGCCCACGTGACCTTGCCACCCTCGTCGAGCGGCCGGACACCCCAGTCGTGGACGAGTTCGGCCACCAGCAGCAGCCCCCGTCCGGAGGAGGCGGCGTAGTTCTCCGGCTGGATCTCCGGCCGCCCTTCCCCGTCGTCCCGCACCTCCACGACGGGACGGCCGTCACGCCCGTCCCGGAACACCCGAACGACGATCTGCCCCTTCCCGTGCAGGTAGCTGTTGGTGACCAACTCGCACACCACGAGCCGGCCCACGTAGTCGTCCGCGATCCCCCACTCGGCGAACCGCTCCCCCAGCCACCTCCGCGCGAGGCCGGGAGCTTCGCTGTCTGGATCGAGGACGAGCGTGGACGGAGCCTCTGGGGCGAGCGCTGTTGTTGCCATGGCTGTGACCTAACGTCTCCGGGATTGAAACGGCCACCATTCAGCCACCAGGCAGGCGCGGAGCGTAACAAAGCGCAGGTGGAGCAAGACAAGTCTGCACCCGCGAGTTCACCCGACTTGCTAGCCGGTTGAGTCCCGGTTGAGGGACGATGACGCTATGACACCGCGCCGTTACAGGGCCAAGGTAAGTCCGGCCCTCCTCCCGTTCGGTCGCCGGCTCCGCCGATTCCGCGAGGCAAAGGGCTGGAGTCAGGAGAGCCTCGCCCGCAGGGCTCGGGACGGCGAAGGCGTCACCCCGCAGTACATCGGAGCGATCGAGACCGGTCGGACCCGCTGCACCCGTGAGTTCGCCGAAGCCATGGACAAAGTCTTCGAGGCGGACGGCGAGCTGGTCGCCCTGTGGGATGACTTGGTGAAAGACTCGGCCTTCCCAGTGTGGTTCGACTGGGTGAGCCTCGAAGAGGCGGCCGTGGAGCTGGTCTCCTACAGCCTCGGCCTGGTCCATGGCCTGCTGCAGATTCCGGAGTACGCCAACGTCCTGCTGTACGGCGACGAAGAGGCCGTAGAGGCCCGGATGAGGCGGCAAGACATCCTTTCCCGGGTGGAACCGGCCCCGCCCGGTTGCTCGTTCCTCATAGACGAAGCCGTCCTTCAGCGTGAGGTCGGCAACCCGCAGATCATGTACGACCAACTGAACCACCTGGTCGAGATGTCCAGCTCAAACCTGTCCATCCAGGTCGTCCCCATGCGGGGTGATCACCTCGGTAGCATCGGCTCGTTCACGATCGCGACGCTTGAGGACCTTCGGGAAGTCGCCTATGTCGAATGCTTCGCTCGCGGCTTCACCATGGAGGACAGCGAGGACGTGGGAGCAATGCGCCGGGCGCTTCGAGAGATCCGCTCGTTGGCGCTCCCCACGGGCATGTCGAGAGACCTGATTCGCAGAACGGCGGAAGAACGATGGAAGACCTGAACGCCCAGTGGCGCAAGTCCAGCCACAGCGGAGGCAACGGAGGCGAGTGCATCGAGGTCGCCAACCTCACGGGGACGATCGGCATCCGCGACAGCAAGAACCCCGACGGCCCGAAACTCCTGGTCGCCCGCGCCGAGTTCGTTGCGCTTCTCGCAACCTTGAAGCACTGACATCCCGGTCATCAGGAGGCAAGACGTGGAAGCGAGCAGGCCCGTCTGGCGGAAGTCCACTCGCTCGACTTCTACCGGAGGCGAGTGCGTAGAACTGGCGGCTCTCCCGGAGGGCGTGGGCGTCCGCGACTCCAAGGACCCTGACGGCCCGAAGCTGGTCATGCGGCGTGCCGAGTTCGCTGCCCTCCTGACATCCCTGAAGCGTTAGCCCGATCGTGTAGGGAGCCCCGGCCTCTTCGAGTCCGGGGCTTCTGTGCGGCCCGAAGGCATGACAGGGGATCCCGTTGAGTGACCTTCCCGCGCCGGATGGACTCGCCGAGGTGCTGCACCCGCACACCGGTGCCCTGGTCGGCGTCGAGCGGACCGAGCGCGGCTTCTCCTCGGACCTCACCGCCCTGGTGACCGGAGAGAAAGGCGAATGGTTCGTCAAGGCGGTCCGCAACCGCCCCGGCGGCCGACGCGAGTCCCTGGTCCGGGAAGGTCTCATCAACCCGCACGTCCACCCGATCTCCCCGGCCGTGCAATGGCAGTCCGAGAGCCCCGAATGGCTGGCGCTCGGGTTCGAGGCCGTTGACGGCCGCCACGCCGACTTCGCGCCCGGCTCGTCTGACCTTCCAGCCGTCGTGGACGTCCTCACCCGCATCGGCGCTCTGCCGCTGCCCGACATCGCAGCCGACTGGCACGAGACCCGCTGGGACCGGTACACCGATCGGCCCGACCTGTTCCAGGGCGACGCCCTGCTCTACACCGACATCCATCCCTCGAACATCCTCATTGGACACCGGGTATGGGCGGTCGACTGGGCGTGGCCTACACGCGGCGCCGCCTTCATCGACCCGGCGCTTCTGGTGCTCCAGCTCGTCGCGTCCGGACACAGCCCGGAACAGGCTGAGGGATGGGTGTCGGGCTGCCCTGCATGGAAGGGGGGCGACCCGGCGGCGATCGACGCTTTCGCCGACGCCAACGCGTCCATGTACACCACGCTCGCCGACCGGCGTCCGGCCGCCACATGGCTCGTCGCGATGGCCGCAGCCGCCCGCACGTGGTCCGCCTACCGCCGGTAGCCGATCTGCCCGCAGTGGTTGGGGGCGTGCGCTTGGGCCTACCGGTCGATTCGGTGTTCTTCGGTGTCGAGCCAGACGTACTGGTCGGCGGGGGTGACGGTCAGGCCCCAGCGGTCGGCGGTGGGTCGGTCGAGGGCGTCCCACCAGTGGTAGGCGTCTTCTACCTCCTGCCACAGGTCGCGGTCGCCGAACTGCCGGACTGGGAACTCCGCCGCACCCGGCTCGACGTCCGCGCGGGCCCATGAACCCGACCACGGATCGACCAGCCACACCGTGTACGCGCCGCCGTCGTGGTGGGTGACGATCAGTTTGCAGTGCGGCACCTTCAGTCCGATCGCCAGCGACGCGTGATACTCGCCCAGCACGGAGTAGGGGTGCGTGTGCGTGGACGACCTGCGGGCCTCGACCGCCTCGTCCACGTCCCGGTCCAGTGAGGCGCGCTTGCCGCGCTGGGCTCGCAGGCGCATGAACGCCACGTTCCCGACGATCCGGCCTCGCATGGTGGCATCCGGTGACACCACGAAGGACACCAGCGCGCCGTTGTGGAAGTCAGTGGTCCATGGCACCAGGACCCGACCGCCCGGACGTGTCTGCTCCGCCCAAGCGTGCGGCACCCGGTCGGCCGACGCCGTTGCGATGACCCGGTCGAACGGCCCCGACGCCGGGTGGCCCAGTGCGCCGTCGCCGACCGCGACCGTGAGTTCGTGACCCGCGGCCCGCAGGGCACGGCGGGCACGCTCGGCCACCGCCGCGTCCACCTCCACCGATGTGACCCGGTCGGCTCCGATCCGTTCGGCCAGGAGCGCGGCATTCCACCCCGTGCCCGTGCCGATCTCCAGCACGTTCATTCCCGGTTCGACCTCCAGGGCCGCGAGCATCCGCGCGACGACGTCGGGGCGGCTGGCCGAACTGGTGATCTCGCGGCCGACCCGCCCCGGCAAGGACGGGACGCCGTCGTCAACCTGCGTGATCACTGCCTCGTTGGCGTAGCACAGCTTCAGCCACGCGGCCTCGTCGTCCGCCCGGTCCACCGGCACCAGAAGGTCGCCGTCCTCGACCCACACCGTGTCAGGGACGAACCGGTGCCTGGCGACCGCTTCGAACGGTCCGCGCCACTCCGGAACCAGGTCGCCGGCCTCGGTGAGTACGCCGATCAGCCGGGCGGAGAACTCCGCCGCGTCGGCCACCTACTTGCCCCCCTTCTCGTGCCTGCCTCCGCCTTTCGGGTCGCCCCTCTCCGCAGGGGGGATCGGCTTCTCCCACTGGCCGTCCTTGTCTTTCTTGTCCTCGTGCGAGCCCATTCGAACTTCCCGCTTCTCAACGCGTTGCGCGTTGACAACTACGCTAAGTCAGCGGACTCCATGAACTGCATGGGTGTGGCAATGTGTGGCACGGCCGTCAGACCAGCGCATCGCGCACTCTAGTGATCAACTCACGGGCGGCCGCGCCCGTGACGGCCGACCCGGTGAGCTCCATGAAGGCGGCAGCGTACTGGGCGATCTCGGTGGGACGGGTGATCGTCAGCCGCCCGGTCACGGTCTCGACCGAGACGCGCTCCCAGTCGAACATCCAAAAGCCCTCGACCGGCCAGAATTCTCGATCGGCGGCCGCCGGAATCACCCCCAGCGACACGCTCGGCAGTTTCGTCACCTGGAGAAGGTGTGCGAGCTGGTCGGCCAGCACCTCTGCTCCACCCAACCGAACCCACAATGCCGATTCCTCCATGAGGAAGGCGAACCGGTGATCGCCTTCGCTCAGCACCCGCTGCCGCGCGATGCGCGCGGCCACGGCGTCATCGAGATCGGCGGTCGGCGTCCCCCGGAATGTGCCGATCTTGCTGAGCACCGCCCGGACGTACCCGGAGGTCTGCAACAGTCCCGGGACGATGCCGGGCTCGTAGATCCGGAAGAGTCGCGTCCGTTCGTACAACGGCATGCGGGACTCCTGCAGGCGCCGAAGTCCCGACCGCTGCAAACGCCTCCACTCGACGAACGCGCCCTCGACGGCCCGCAGCGTCGCGATGAGGTCGGACGCTTGGTCGTCAGCCCCGCACACCTCGCACCAGATGCGGATGTCCTGCGTGTTGGGGGCACGGGCGGCATGCTCGATCTTGCTGACCTTCGTGCGGTCCCAGCCGGCGGCAGCCGCAAGGGCGCGACCGGTCAGACCCGCGTCGAGTCGAATCTCTCGCAGGCGATCGGCCAGTGCCTGCCGGGCGTCGTGCGCGCTGGACGAGGGTGACGTGGTGGACACGGCGGAAATCTATGGCGTGTCAGCCTGGCCGATAGTCCGCATGGTCGATACCGCGCTCCCATACAGCTTCGAACGCCGACGAGCAGAGTTCGACCACGGCCGGGGCCTTGGTGGTCTCCTTCGGCTGCGGCCGCCCGTCGCCGTCGAAGTGGTTCCACAGGACCAACTCCGCATCGAACAACCAGAAGTCGGTGCCCGGCAGGCAGAGGTCGACCGCCTGCCGCCGGGGCAGCCAGCGGACCTGCTCACCCGCGTACACGTTGGTGAACGTGCCGTCGTACTCGAACCGGATGTACTCGCTCACCGGTTCGGAAACGATGCGCGCCCGGCGGAGCCGAACACCGCGCGCGGTCACCTCCTGGACGAGAGTGAGCCACGGTCTCCACCAGGACGCAGGGTCGCCAGGGTCATCCCGGTATCCCGCCTTCCATGCCTTGAACTCCTCGTCCTCCCGGTCCACCGCATAGACGTCGCGCATCTCAAGGTGGACGGCGCTGACCCGGGCGGAAGCCAGAAGGTCAGCAGGCGTGGGGGTCGCGCTCATTCACCAACTCCCTGAGCAGTGGTAGAAGACGGCCCGGGATCCGGACCACGTCCTCGTCCGGCGGAATGCGGTCCCGACCGGAGGTCTCCAGGAGCTCCGCCACCACCGCAGGGGCGCCTTCCCTCCATCCCTGCACCACCACGCTGCCGTCATCGTCGTCGTACCAAAGTGAAGGCGAGTCGCCGTCCTTGCTGTCCGGATCTTTGCCGAGGAAACGCAGCGCCATTCCGCACTCCCTGGTCGCGGGTGCCCCAACACGGCACGGGATACCACGTTCATCCTCGGCAGTGGGCTTGAGCAAGCACCTGGCAATGCCGTCTTGGCTTGCCAGACGCGGAGAGCCACATCACCGTCACGTCATCGCAGAAGGAGGCCACCGCCGAGGTGACTGCTTGGCACGCATCCCGTCGCAGACGGCGAGCGGGGCCAAAAAGCAGGTGAGGGCGTTGCCTCTTCACTGAGACGATCGCGGGACCGTTGATCATCTCTAGAGGAGTCCTCATGGCCCGTGCCGTCACCTTGATCCGTTCCGCGTCGCTCTCGGACGTCGCCGAGTACGCGTACGCGGCCACCGCGCCGGCCGACGCGCGGCTCATCTTCCTCGCGGGGTCGTGCCCGCTCAACGCGGACGGCTCCACGGCCGCGATTGGCGACTACGCGGGGCAGGCGGCCAAGTGCATCGACAATCTCCGGACCGCCCTTGCGGACGCCGGTGCCTCACTGCAGGACGTCATCAGCACGCGCGTCCTCGTCGCGTCCACCCGCCAGGAGGACCTGGTGACGGCCTGGCAGGTCGTCCGCGACGCGTTCGGTGACCACGACGTGCCCAGCACCCTGATGGGCGTGACCGTCCTCGGCTATCACGACCAGCTGGTGGAGATCGAGGCCGTTGCGGCGGTCGTCGACTGACGCAGGACATGCTCGGCGGCAGGCGCCCTTGCCGTGTTCGGCCTTCGGATCTCCTGGACTAGCAGGAGGTCCGAAGGCCGGTGAGCGGTCAGGACGGGGGATCCAAGAACAGGGTGGTCTCCCAGAAATTGCCGTCCGGAAGTCGCGCTGTGAGGGTGGAGTACGCGAAGTCGCTCACCACCGACGTCGTTCCTTGGACGGTGACCGAGGACTGGCCCGCCGGGATGGTCACCTCAGCGGGGAGTTGGACGACCGGGTCGCTGCTCTCGAGCTGGATGGTGATCGGCACGCTCGTGGCAGTCCCGAGGCGGACTGTGCCCACGAAAGGCTCCCCGCCCGTGATGGTCATCAGCTCGGTATCGAACCCGACGAGACCGGGATGCACGCGGACAGTGTGACTCCGCGTTCCAACTCCTTCGATATTCGCCGTGATGGTCACGTCGCCGTCGATATTGGACGGCATCGAGACCTCGACCCGAGACGCTCCGGTGTAGCCCTCCGGGTACTGCCGAGGACTGGGCGGGTACCGGAGCTTCGGATTGTCGGAACTGAAGGTGACCGTGATCCCACCGTGCGGCACGGGGTTCGGCAGGTCCAGGGTCATGTTGTAGTAGGACCCGCCGTACGTCTCGGCCGGACCGGTGAAGCTCCAGTCGCCGGGATCGTAGTTCCACGCGAGCAGTTTGATGGTGGTACTGAGAGTCTGGCCGGCGAGCTTGGCGGTCACGGTGACGTCCGCATCCGCAGGAATGCGCGTGCTCGTCACGCGCGGAACGCCCATGCCGAGGGCACCGCTGGGAATCGTGATGCTGGCCGGAAGCTTCAGAGCCGGGTTGTCGCTCTCCAACGAGACGACCGTCCCGCCCTCGGGCGCCGTTCCCTTGATACCGACGGACATATAGATCATGTCGCCGCTGAAGAACGTCGAACGGCCGCCGAAGTCGACGGACCTCAGTCCGGGTTGGAGGGTGACCGGTTGCGTCAACGTCTGGCCGCGCAGCTTCGCCGTCAGTGCGACGGGGAGGTAACGGTCGATGTAGTCCGGCTGGTGCGTCCGGATCGGGAAGGCCGCCTCGGTCGCTCCCGCCGGCACCACGACCGTTTCCGGCACGCTCACCCAGGACGTGTCCGCGGATGTCAGCGACACGACGAGCGGAACCGGCGACGGGCAGTTCACCTTCAGGACGCCCTGTGCCTCTCCCCCCGAAGGGATTTTCTCGCTCGGCAGATCCAGTGCTTTGAGCCACGGACCGCAAGCGGTGGGCGACACTTCGGCGACGGCCGGTGACGCCAGCCCCGAGAATGCGAGCATGACGGCCGCCAACGCGACAAGTACCGCCCTCCATCTTCCTAAACGATTCACGATCCCCGCCCTCTCCGAAACAGTGCATGAAAGGTTTCCGAACCAAGATCGTAAGCCGGAGGGCGCCGTGGAGTTGTCACATCTTGGTAGCGATGGATTTACCACCGTTTGTTCAGCGGTGGTGGGTGCGGTAGCGGCCTGGGGGTGTGCCGAACTCTCGTTTGAAGGCGTTGGCGAAGGCGTACTCCGAGGCGTATCCGACGCGTTTTGCGATCGCGGCCAGGGGGACGTCTTCGCGGGTCAGGATGCGCGCTGCCGTTGTCAGGCGCCACCAGGTGAGGTAACCGAGTGGGGGGCGTCCGACCAGGGTCGTGAAACGGCGTGCGAATGCGGCTCTGGACAGGCCCGCGGTTTTGCCCAGTTCCTCGACCGTCCAGGGCCTCGCGATGTCGTCGTGCATGGCGCGCAGCGCCGCGCTGACGCCGGGGTCGCCGAGGGCGCCGGCCCATCCGGTGCCCGGCTGGTCCTCGTACCAGGCACGCAGGATGAAGAGCAGCAGCGTGTCGAGCAGGGCCGGGACGGCGGCGTCTGTGCCGGGGCCGGGACGTTCCAGCTCGGCGGCGAGCAGGTCGATCGCGGCCCGGAGGTGTGGATGCCGGCCGGTCCCGGCGGGGAGATGGATGATCTCGGGGAGGTCGTCCAAGAGCGGGTGTGAGCGCGCCCGGTCTGTGCGGTAGGCCCCGCAGAGTGTGACTGCGTCCGCGTCCTCGTCGTCGTGGGCGGTCACCTCGTTCAGGGCGATCCGCTCGTAGGACTGCAGCGGCCTGGACGGGTCGTCGGTCAGGCCGTGGGGGCTGCCCTGGGGCAGGAACACCACGTCGCCGGGGCTGACCGGCACCGGCTCGCCGGTCGGCGGCATCAGCCAGCCCGTCCCGGCGAGCATCACATGGAACCCGGCGGCGGGCGAGGCGTGGAACCAGCCGCCCCAGGGCGCCCGCTTGGCGGACCGGGCCGAATGCGGCCGCCCCGTCCGGACGGAGGCGATCACGTCACTGAGCACGTCCATCTGAGACGCTCACGTATCTAAGGGAGATTGTGGATTATTCACAGTCTCATACCGGGCCCCTAGCTTCGGACCCATGAAGAAGATCGCAATCTACGGCGCGTACGGCTACCAGGGGCGGCTCGTCCTCGACGAGCTGGAGCGGCGCGATGCCGAGGTCGTCCTGGTCGGGCGTAACGCCGAGCGGCTCGCCGCCGTCGGCGCGGGCCGTGAGACCCGTACCGCCGGGATCGACCATGACGAGCTCGTCGCCGCCTTCCGGGGCGTGGACGCGGTCGTCAACTGCGCGGGGCCGTTCACTCCGGCGGGGACGACCGTCGTCCGCGCCGCCATCGCCGCCGGGTGCCACTACGTCGACACCTCGGGCGAGCAGCTCCACATCAAGAGCGTCTATGACGGTTGTTCGGAGGACGCGCGGCGCGCGGGAGTGATCATCACGCCTGCGATGACCGACGGCGGCGTTCCCGGAGACCTCCTCGCCCGCCTCCTGGCCGATCAGCTCGGCGGCGGGCCGCTGGACGAGGTCCTGACCGGGCACTCCGCGGTCGGCGGCGGAGGGATGTCCCGTGGTTCGATGCGGTCGCTCCTCGGGACGGCGGACGTCGTCAAGTCCGGCGGTCTCGCCTACGAGGGCGGCGACTGGCGCGCTGATGCCCCGCCCCGGCTCGCCGAACTGGAGTTCCCCGGCCAGGGCGCCGTGGCGATGTCCAGGTTCGCGCTGCCGGAGATCGCCAGCATCCCCCGGCACGTCCGGGTCGAGAACGTCCAGGGGTTCGTCGAAGCCGATCTGGCCGCGCGGTTCTCCGGCGCGACCGTGCCCGAGGAGGCCGTCAACGCGTTCCCGGAGGGCCCGGACGCCGTCGCCCGGCAGGCGCAGCGGTGGACGGTCGTCGTGGTGGCCACGACCCCGGACGGCCGCCGCGCCACAGGGATCGCCCAGGGCTTCGACACGGACGGCACGACCGCGGCGATCGCCGCCGAGGGCACGCTCAGGCTCGACGGTCCCGCCGGGGTCAGGGCGCCTGCCGAGGTGCTTTCGGCGGCTTCGTTCCTGGACGCCCTCGCCACCCACGGAGTCACCTGGAGGATCACATAGCGGCTTCGAGGAGATCGCGCATGGGAGGTGGCACCGGGACGGCCTTCTCCGGGACGTCCGGGTCCACGCAGACGAGGGTGAGGGTGGCCGTGCTGGCTCGCGTGCCGTCCTCGCAGATGAAGTCGCCGCGCATCGTGAACGACGTGCGGCCCACGCGGGACGCGTAGAGGCGGCATTCGACCTGGTCGAAGAGGGTGATGGTGCGCTCGTACTCGGCGGACGCGGCGCGGGTGACGACGGCGACGCCGAGGCGGGACGGGAGTTCGTCGAAGCGGAGGCCCCGCAGGAACCACCACTCGGTGTGGGTGCGTTCCATCCAGCGCTGGTAGTTGGCGTAGTAGACGATCCCGGCGGGATCGCAGTCGCCGTACGACAGGCGGAACGTCACCCGGTGCAGCGGTTCGTCCGGCACAGTTGCTCCCTTTGCAGATGCTAAGATTTAGATGTTAAGGGCCGTTCGGCCCATCTCACTCATCACCGGGGGAATGGTGAACGGAACGCGCCCGGCGCGCATCCGGCAGCCCCGGCTCGCCGACATGGTCGCCTCCGTCCTGCGCGAGCGCATCGTCAGCGGCGAGCTGGCGGACGGCGAGATCATCGGCCCGCAGGACGACCTGCTCGCCGAGTTCGGGGTCAGCAAGCCGTCCATGCGGGAGGCGCTCCGGATCCTGGAGTCCGAGGGCCTCATCACCGTGCTGCGCGGCAACAAGGGCGGCGCGGTCGTGCACGTGCCGCGGACGGAGACGGCCGCGCAGGCCATCGACCTCGTGCTGCGGTCCCGGCAGTCGGCGCCAGATGACATCGCGGTCGCGCTGGTGCGGCTCGAACCGGTGTGCGCGGGGCTGTGCGCCGAGCGTCCCGACCGGGCGACCAGCGTGATCCCGGCGCTGGAGGCGGCGCAGCGGGACGTCGAGGCCAACCTGGACGACCTGATCGGGTTCGTGCGGGCGGCGCGGGAGTTCCACGCGCAGCTCGTGTTCGGGTGCGGGAACGCCGCGATGGCGGTCGCGGTGGGCGCGCTCGAACGGCTCTGGACCACCGCCGAGCAGGAGTGGGCGGGCGCCGCCGCCGGGCGCGGCGAGTTCCCCGGGCTCGACCAGCGCTCCGACGGGGTGCGGGCGCACCACCGGCTGATCAAGCTGATCGCGGACGGTGACGCCGCGGGCGCCGAGCGCGCCGCGCGGCGTCACCTGACCGCGGCCCAGTGCCACGTCCTGAACTAGTCACAGCGCCTGAACTGGTCACACAGACCAGGCGAGCGGCAGCGAAGACGGCCCCCACATCATGAACGAGTCGACGCGGGTCGGCTCGCCGTCCAGGCGTAGGGCGGGCAAGCGCTCGCCTAGGAGACGCAGAGAGATGCGCGCTTCCAGGCGGGCGAGTGCCGCGCCGGGGCAGAAGTACTGGCCCACGCCGAAGGAGAGGTGCCGTCGGCGCAGGTCGTTCAGGTCACGGTCTAGGCGGAACGTGTCGGGGTCTTCCCACGCGTCAGGGTCTCTGTTGGCGGACGCGTAGAGGCCCTGCACCTTGGAGTTCTCCGGGATCTCCACGCCATGCAAGACGACCGGTCGTGTATTGGTGCGGTACAGGCCGAGGACGGGTGGGTCGTAGCGGAGGCTCTCCTCCACGGCCGCGTCCACCAGGTCGGGATTCGCTCGGACGTCCTCCCAGAGGCCGAGGTCTAGAAGGCGCCACACCGCGTTCGCTATGAGTGACGTTGTCGTCTCGTTGCCTCCTACTAGGAGCAGCAGGATGAGCGGCAGCAACTCCTCGTCGGTGAACGGGCGGCCGTCGTTCTCGGCGGTGAGGAGGGCGGTGAGCAGGTCGTCCGGCAGCGCCTCGGGCCCGCCGGCGGCCAGGGTCTCGCGGCGCTCCGCCAGGATCCCGCCGAAGTAGGCGTCGATCTTGGCTCGGGCGGCGCCCTGGACGGCCGGGTCGGCGGCGTTCTGCCCGGCCATGAACTGGTCCGACCACGCCTTGAAGTCGGCCCGGTCGGCGGACGGCACACCCAGGATCTTCGCGATCACCAGGACGGGCAGCGGCACCGCGAACGCCTCGCACAGGTCGGCGCGGCCGTCCGCGGCGAAGCCGTCGACCAGGCCGGCGGCGGTCGCGGTGATCCAGTCCTCCAGCGCGGCGGTGCGGCGGGCCGTGAACGCCGAGGTCACCAGCTTCCGGTAGACGGTGTGCTCCGGCGGGTCGGACTTCAGCCCGCCCTCCCGCACGTAGATCGGGCCCTGGCCCCACTCCGACGACCAGAGGCCCCAGTCGTCGAAGAACGCGGCGACGTCGGCGTGCCGCGACAGCGTGTAGAAGCCGCCGTCGCCGAACCCGGCGTGGTGGTGCACCGGGCACTTCTCCCGCAGCGCGCGGTGTGCGGGGGCCGGGGCCTCCAGCACCTCCGGGGAGAACGGGTCGTACTCCCCGGAGGCACCGGTGCCCGACGAGCGCATGACTGTCATCAGAACGCGTTCGGGTCGGCCTGGACCTCGGCCGGGACGGGGTGCCGGTACAGCTCCGCCGCGTTCTGCCAGGTGAAGCGGCGCACGTCCGCCTCGGGCAGCCCGCCGATCTCCGACTCGATGACCGCCTGGGTGTCCGGCCACGTCGAGTCGCAGTGCGGGTAGTCGCTCTCCAGCAGGATGTTCTCCACGCCGATGCGGTCGCGCAGCGCGAACGACGACTGGTCCTCGACGGCGCAGAACCAGAAGTTGCGCTTGAGGACCTCCGCCGGGGTGAGGCCGATGTCCTTCGTCCACGTCCCGTACATGTCGTGGTAGCTGAGCATGTGGTCGAGCCGGTCCATGAGCCCGGCGACCCAGCCGATGCCGCCCTCGCTCAGGCAGATCTTCAGGTCCGGGTAGCGGACGGGCAGCAGCGAGTACAGCCAGTCGACGGCGGCGAACATCGCGTACCCGAAGAACAGCACGCCGACCGTGTCCGGCGGGGCGTCGTCGGCGGTCGCCGGGGACGTCCCCGACGACCCGATGTGCAGGTTCACGACCGTGCCCGTCTCCGCGCACGCCCGCATGATCGGGTCCCAGTACCCGGTGTGCAGGGACGGCAGCCCGAGCTTCTGCGGCGCCTCGGAGAACGTCACCGCCTTGAAGCCGCGCTCGGCGTTGCGGCGGATCTCCTCCGCGCCGAGTTCGGGGTCGAGCAGCCACGGGATCTGGCACGGGATGATCCGGTCCGGGTAGGAGCCGGCCCATTCCTCCAGGTGCCAGTCGTTCCAGGCCCGCACGGACGCCAGCGCGAGCTCGTTGTCGGACGTGGTGAGCTGGAGCCGCTGCCCCGCGAACCCCGGCAGGAACGACGGGAAGTTCAGCGACGCGTAGATGCCGGCGAGGTCCATGTCCTTGATGCGGTGGTGGATGTCCCAGGCGCCGCGCCGCATCTCGTCGAACCGGGACGGCTCGAAGCTGTACTCCGACACGGGACGCCCGACGACCGCGTTGAAGCCGACGTTCGGGAAGTCCTGCCCGTCGTACACCCACACCTCGGCGCCGCCGTCGCGCTCCACGACCTTCGGCGCACGGTCGGCGAACTTCGCCGGCAGGCGCCCCTCGAACGTGTTCGGCGGCTCCACGATGTGGTCGTCCACGGAGATGACGGTGTACTTGCGGTCGCGCCGCTCGGGCTCCGGCAGCCAGGTGGGCCCCTCGGCGCCCTTGCCGCCGGTCGTGAAGCTCGTGTTGGCGGCGAGGTCGTCGATGTTGATGCTCATCAGTCCACCACCTCCGGGTGGTCGCGGAGCAGTGCGCGCACCGCCCCGTTCCAGAAGAAGTCGGTTCCGCGTTCGAGGAGCGACGCCTTCATGCTGCGTCGCAGGCTAGGGGCCACGAGCGTGTGATCGCGACCCGAGACCAGCACGTCGTACATCAGCCGGCACTGCCGGTCGAGGGTCGCGGACCGGTACGTCGCCTCCTCCACCGACGGGCCGGTCACGATGACGCCGTGGTTGGCGAGCAGCACCACCGACTTGTCGCCGATCCGGTCGGCGAGGTCGGCGCCGAGGTCGGCGGTGGCGACCTCGCCGGTGTACTCGTCCACGAAGGCCAGGTCGCCGTCGAACATCGACCCGGTCTGGTGCAGGAACTCCGGCAGGACGCCGAGCGCCGCGAGCACCGTCGCGTAGTACGGGTGGTTGTGCACCACGGCCCGCACCTCGGGGCGGCGGCGGTGCAGCTCGGTGTGGATGTGGATGGCGGGGGTGACGTCCCACTTGCCGTCGAGGACCTCCGCGTCCGGCGACACCCGGCAGATGTCGGACGCGGAGATCTCCTCCCACCACAGGCCCCACGGGTTGATCAGCAGGTCCTCGGTGCCGTCCACCCGGACGGTGATGTGGCCCGCGATGTTCTCGCTGAACCCCGACCGCCCGAGGATGCGGAACGCGCACGCCAGCTTCTGCCGGTCGTCGAGGTCCCTGCCGATCGGCGGCATCACCCGGGGCGTCCACTCGGCGGCGCCTCCGGCGACCGGCCGCGGCGCGGGGCGAGGCCCGACGTCCAATGTCACGGTTCCTCCCATCTGTCAGCCGCAGGCCGGCTGGTACACCGGCCACTGCCGACCCGGCTGGCTGTTCTCGAACTGCATGAGGATCAGGCCGCAGAGCCCATCGGTGCCGCTGTGCTTGCCCGGCTTGAACGACAGGGTGTAGCCCTTCTGCCCGAAGGACGACGGGTACCCGGACACCTTCTCCAGGCCCGTGTTGATGGCCTCGCCGTCCGGCTTCGACCCGGCCTGCTCGATCGCCTTCGCGAGCATCCCGATCGCGTCGTACGCCTGCGCGTCGTAGGCCGTCACGCTGACCGCGCCGCCGCGCTTGCCGGACAGGAACTTCGCCAGCGCCGCCGTCTTCTCGTTCTCCTGCGTGATCGACCCGACGAAGACGAGCTTGTCGAGCGCGCCGGGCTTGGCCTGCTTCCACAGGTCCGGCTGGTTGCCGATGGACGCGAGCGAGAACCGGTCGGCGTCCGGGATGAGCTGGTGCGCCGTGTTGTGGACGAGCACCTCCATCTGCCCGCCGAGCGCCGCGACGAGCATCGCGTCCGGCTTCGCCTGCTTGATCCGGGTGACCTGCGCGGTGACGTCGCTGGTGTCGACCGGCGCCGTCTCCGTCGCGACGACCTGGATCCCCGCCTCCTTGATCGGGGTCATCAGCGCCTTCTCCATCCCGGCGATGGACGCGCTGTCGTCCTTGAACAGGGCGAGCCGCTTGTACCCGGCCTTCGTGAACGCCTCGGCGTAGACCTTCCCGAAGTCCTCGGTCGGATTCGCGAGCGAGTACGTGTAGGCCGAGTTCGGGCCGTCCCCGATCCCGGGCGTGATGTTCACCGGCGCGATCGCGGGCACCTTCTGCTGCTTGAGCAGGGCCTGCACCTGCAGCACCGACTGCCCGCCGGAGTTCATGATGATCGCCTGCGCGCCCTGGCTGAGCAGCTGCCGGACGACGGTCGGCGCCTTCGTCGCGTCGTTGTCGTCGCTCTTGACGATCAGCTTGAGCTTCTTGCCGCCGATGCCGCCCTTGTCGTTGACCTCGGCGACCGCGTCCTTGATCGTCTTGCCGACGATCCCGGCGTAGGCGGCGGCGCCGCCGGAGGTGTCCTGGTCCATGCCGATGACGATCGTGCCGTCGTCGGCCTGGACGGAGCCGGAGCCGGACGCGCACGCGGCCGCCGCGAGCGCGGGCAGCAGCGCCGTCGCCAGCGCCGCGGCCTTGCCCGCTCTGCCGCGCGGCCTCGGGAAGTTTCCTGCCATGGGGTCCCTCCTAGGGGTGGGGTGGAGGCGGGGGGACGGGATCGGGTGTGATCACGACGCTGACCGCGCCGCCCGAGGCGCCGCCGGGGGCGGCGAGGGTCTCGATGGCCCGGGCCGCGTCGGGGAGGGCGAAGGTGTGGGTGACGAGGCGGTGCAGCGGCCGGTCGCCCGCCGCGATCAGCGCGACCGCCCGCCGGAACGAGGCGTGCCCCGCCGCCCGGACGCCCTGCACGCGCAGCCCCTTCAGGACCACGTCGTCGCTGGTGAAGCCCGGTACGGGGCGCCCGTTCTTGAGCCCGGCGAGGACCACCGTCCCGCCGGGCCGGACGATCGCCATCGCGTCCAGCACGGTGGTGGGGTCGTTCGACGCGACGTCGACCACCACGTCCACGGGGACGCCGCCGGTCAGGGCCCGGATCCGCTCCGGGACGCCGCCGCCGTCGGCCACCACGGCGGCCGTCGCGCCCAACTCCAGCGCCAGGTCCAGCTTGTGCCGGTCGGCCGCCAGCCCGGTGACGATCACCGGGTCGGCGCCCGCCGCCCGCGCGGCCAGCACGCACGCCAGCCCGCGCTGCCCGGCGCCGAGCACCACCACGCAGTCGCCCGCGCGGGTGCCGGGCACCTCGACCGCCCACTCGACGCCGGCGGCGAGCGCGTTGAACGTGGCGGCGACCGTCGGGTCCACGTCGTCCGGCAGCCGGTGCAGGACGCTGTTCGGATGCAGGTACATGCGGTCGGCGAACCCGCCCCACAGCGCGGGCGGGATCTTGGCGGGGACGAACCCGTAGCTCATCGGGAAGTGCTCCCAGCCGGCGCACAGCACGTACCGGCCCGACCGGCAGTCCCGGCACGCCCCGCACGGCAGCGCCGGCTCGACCGCGACCCGGTCGCCCTCCGCGAGCCCCCAGCGCGCCGCCGCCCGCGCCCCGATCGCCGCGATCCGCCCGACCGGCTCATGGCCGGGGACGAACGGCGAGGTCGGACCGATCGTGTCGAGCAGCGCGCCGGTGTACTCCTCGACGTCCGTCCCGCAGATCCCGCACGCCTCCACGGCGAGCAGCGCGTCGTCGGGGCCGACGTCGGGGAGCGGCAGCTCCACGAGGTCGAGGGTGCGCGGAGCCCGCTGCAGCACGGCGCGGGCCGCCCCCGCTCTCGTCATGTGGCGATGCTCCGGGTCATGCGGTGACGCCGGGTCATGTGGCGATGCCGGGTCATTTGGTGATGGTCCGGATTCCGCCGAACACGCGGCGGACGCGGGGCGCGAAGTGCTCCAGCGTCGGCGTGTCGAAGCCGGGGTCGAACGCGACCTGGTCCCACTCGTCGGCGAACCGGATCGCGTCGGCGTACCAGGGCTCGCCCTTGAACATCTCGCGCTCGGCCGGGTCCCAGCCGAAGTGCTCGCCGTAGTGCGCGGCCTCGAACGTCTGGTGCGCGTGGACGATCCGGTAGACCTCCTCGCACACGTACGGCCGCAGGATCTCCGCCGCGACCGCCGCGTGGTTCGCCGTGGAGATCACCTTGCCCATGTCGTGGCACAGCGCCGCGACGACCAGCTCGTCGTCCGCGCCCGCCGCCTCCGCGTGCGCCGCCGTCTGCAGCGAGTGCTGGAGCTGGTCGACCGCGTACCCGTCGGTGAACGCCGCGAGCGCGGCCAGCATCGGCAGCACCCGCTCGGGCGCCCGCTCCTGCGTCTTCAGGGTCTCCCCGCGGATGTGCAGCCACTGCTCGCGGGTGCCCTGGTCCATTCGAGTGAACATGTGCCTCCTTACCGGTAGCGCGGCCGGAAGTCCGGATCCGCGGGATCGAGCCCGTTCTCGTGCTCGGCGAACCACCGGGTCCGCACCGCCCGGGTCAACCGGGCGTCGACGAGCACCGGGCCGGACGGGTCGGCGATCAGTCCCTTCAGGTCGTCCAGCTCACCGGGCGTCCGGACGGTCGCGGCCCGCGCCCCGAACGCCCGCGCCACCGCGGCGAAGTCGGGCCGCGGGATCAGCGACAGGCCGGTGTCCATGCCGCGGTGCAGCATGTTGTGGTACTCGTAGCCGAACGCGGCGTCGTTCATGACGACGACCACGAGCCGAACGCCGCGGCGCACCGCCGTGTCCAGCTCGGCGAGGTTCATCATCAGCGCGCCGTCCCCGGTGACGGCCAGCGTCACCCGCTCGGGCCGCGCCGTCGCCGCGCCGATCGCGGACGCGAGGCCGAGCCCGATCGAGCCGAAGTTCACCGGGAACACGAACCCCCGCGGGTCGGGCACCGACAGGCCGCGGGACGGCTCGGACAGCGCCGCGTGCCCGCCCTCGACGACCACCGTCCGCTCGCGCGGGACCATCCGCTCCAGCGCGGCGACCACGGTGTGCAGGTCGAGGCCGGTCTCGTCGCCGCCGTCGGGGTACTCGGACCCGTAGACGTAGTCGCCGAGCCGTTTCGCGATGTCGTCCGTCCGCCAGCCGGTCTTGGGTTCGGCCGTCTCGGCGAGCATCGCGGCCAGCGCCCCGGCGTCGCCCAGGACGCGCAGGTCGGCGGGTGTCTCGAACGCTTCGGGGCGGACGTCGTTGTGCACGATCACCGGGTTCCCGGCGAGCATCCGGCCGCCGTCCAGGGTGAACGAGTTCAGGGAGGCGCCGACCGCCAGGAGCAGGTCCGACTTGCGGATCAGCTCACGTCCGAGCGTCGTGGCGAAGCCTCCGCACACGCCGACGTCGAACGGCTCACCGGCGAAGAAGCCCTTGGCCTTCAGCGTGGTGGCCAGGAGGGCGCCCGTCCGCGCGCCGAGTGCGACCAGTTCGTCCCGCGCGTGCATGGCGCCCCGTCCGGCCACGATCACGGGACGCTCCGCCTTCCCGAGCAGCTCTGCGACCCGCGCGACCTCCTCGGCCCTGGGCGGCGGCGCGGGCGTGCGGTCTTCACGGAACGTTCCAGGGTCGTCCCCGGCCTCGCGATCCAGCAGCGGCGTGGGGACGTTCAGCACGATCGGCCGCCGCTCGGTGAACGCCCGCCGCACCGCCCGCACGGCGTCCGCCACGGCCGACTCCGCCGAGTGCACCCACTGCACCCCCGCTCCGGTCGGGCGGACCACATCCTCCTGGTCGATGGCCTGCGGGTTGCGCAGATCGCCCGGCCGGGTGTCGGCGGCGACGAGCAGCAGCGGCGTCCGGGCCCGCGCGGCCTCCGTCAGCGCGGTCACCGCATTGGTCAGCGCCGGCCCGTGCGTGACGGTCGCGACCCCGAGCCGTCCACCGGCCCGCGCGTACCCGTCGGCCATGAGCACGGCCCCGTCCTCACGCGCCGCCGCGACGTAGTCGGCCCCGTGCTCGTGGACGAGCACGTCCACGATCGGCAGGTTTCCGTCGCCGAGCACCCCGAACAGGCACGAAACGCCATGCGCCGCGAGCACCCCCGCCACCGCCTCGGCCACCCGCATCCGCGCCTCCCAGCACTCTCGGCACTGGTAGGGACTATCTTATAAAAGAAAGCATTCAGTCAAGAGTCCCCCGAGCCACAGTTCGCCCGCAAACACCCCGCTCCCGCGCACGCCCAAGGACGTATCGACATGCGCGAAGAGGACGAGAAGCCGAGCCAGGAGGCGCTGCACAAGGTGCGCGAGCGAGGAGCTGGACGCGTCAGCTAGGAACTGGACGCGTGAGTGAGGAGCTGGGGGTGATCGCTGGCTGAGCGCGTGATGGCGGGGTTGAGCGCGTGATCGCTGGGTGAGCGTGGGAGCAGGGGTGGGTGCCGTGCGCGAGGGACTGGGCGCTGGGGTGGCGGGGAGGAAGGGGCGGGGGGGTGCGCGGAGCTTGGGCCGTGGAGGGGAGCGGCCGGTGGGAGCGGGGCCCTCGCCGTTGAAGGCGCCCGTCCCGGAGGCGGGGACCGGTTAGATGAGGCCCTGGGCGAGCATGGCCTCGGCGACGCGCTCGAAGCCGGCGATGTTGGCGCCGACGACGTAGTCGCCTGGGGCGCCGTAGCGTTCGGCGGTCTCGTAGCAGGTGTCGTGGATGTTCGTCATGATCGTCGACAGCTCCTCCTCCACGCGGGAGAAGGACCAGGAGGCGCGGCTCGCGTTCTGCTGCATCTCCAGGGCGCTGACGGCGACGCCGCCGGCGTTGGCGGCCTTGCCGGGGCCGAACGCGACGCCCGCGTCCTGGAAGATGTGCACGGCCTCCGGCGTGGTCGGCATGTTGGCGCCCTCGGACACCGCCTTGACGCCGTTGCGGACGAGGATCCGCGCGGCCTCCGCGTCCAGCTCGTTCTGGGTCGCGGACGGGAGCGCGATGTCGGCCGGGACGTCCCATACCCGGCCGCCGGGGACGAACCGGGCGGACGCGCCGCGCGCCTCGGCGTAGTCGGAGACGCGGCCCCGGTCGACCTCCTTGACGTGCTTGAGCAGGTCGAGGTCGATGCCCTTCTCGTCCACGACGTAGCCGCTGGAGTCGGACACGGTGACGACGTTGGCGCCGAGCTGCTGGGCCTTCTCGATCGTGTAGATCGCGACGTTGCCGGAGCCGGACACGACGATCTGCTGGCCGTCGAGGTCCTCCTTGCGGCGGCGGAGCATCTCGGCGGTGAACATGACGTTGCCGTAGCCGGTGGCCTCCGTCCGGCCGGCGGAGCCGCCCCACAGCGCGCCCTTGCCGGTCAGCATGCCCGCCTCCCAGCGGTTCGTGACGCGGCGGTACTGGCCGAACAGGTAGCCGATCTCGCGGCCGCCGACGCCGATGTCGCCGGCGGGGACGTCGGTGTGCTCGCCGACGTGGCGGTACAGCTCGGTCATGAACGACTGGCAGAACCGCATGACCTCCTCGTCGGAGCGGCCGTGCGGGTCGAAGTCGCTGCCGCCCTTGCCGCCGCCGATGCCGAGGCCCGTCAGCGCGTTCTTGAAGATCTGCTCGAAGCCGAGGAACTTCACGATGCCGAGGTTCACGGTCGGGTGGAAGCGGAGCCCGCCCTTGTACGGCCCGAGCGCGCCGTTGAACTCGACGCGGAAGCCGCGGTTGACGTGGATCACGCCGTTGTCGTCCTGCCAGGGCACCCGGAACATGATCTGGCGCTCGGGCTCGATCATCCGCTCGACCATCTTGGCGGCGGCCAGCCCCGGCCGGGCCGCCAGCACCGGGCCGAGGGATTCGAGCACCTCGTGGACGGCCTGGTGGAACTCCGGCTCGCCCGGGTCCCGGTGGAGGACCCTGTCATAGGACTCCTCCAGGATGGCCAGGGTCTCGGGTGGCGCCGGCAGACGGGGGGCCAGTGGCATGGTGTGGTTCCTTCCTTCAGACCCCTCCACTCTAAAACCTGTGTTTCACCGCCTGAGACCGCCTGTCCGCAGGTCGGAACCCGTCCCCGGCCGACGAGGCGCCGGGCCGCGTCCTCCCTGGGCGGGGACGCGGCCCGGCGTGTCGCGGGGACGTTCCGGTCAGGCGGGGCACCGCTTCCACGCGAAGTGGTAGGTCGTCTTGACGCCGGCATCAAGTCGCGCCGGAAATTCAACGCACCGTTCAGAGCGCCCGCGCGACGGATGCGCCGCGGTCGCTGAAGGGGCGGGCGGTGGTCAGCCCGGGGTGCGGAGGTGGGTGGCCAGGACGGCGGCCTGGCTGTGGTCGATGTCCTTTGTCGCGGTGAGGAGGGTGATCGTGCCGTGGGCGGCGAGGGCGCGGAGACGGTCGAGGGCGGCGGCGCGATCGGGGTCGCGCAGCTCGGCGTCGTAGCGGTCGGTGAACTCCTCGAACCTGTCCACGTCGTGGCCGTACCACTTGCGCAGCTCGGTCGAGGGGGCGACGTCCTTCTCCCACTCGTCCAGGCGGGCCTTGTCCTTCGACAGCCCGCGCGGCCACACGCGGTCGACCAGGATCCGCTTGCCGTCCTCGGACGACGCCTGGTCGTACACCCTGCGCAGCCTGACCTCCGTGCTTCCTGCCATCACGACCTCCTCAAGCCCGTCCTATACCCTGCCCGCCGCCGTGATGCGCGGATTCTGTCGGTGCCGGGCCGTAGTGTCGCCGCGTGGCGGAGGCGACGGACGCGACGCGGACGCCGTTATGGCGGCTCACCCCGGTGCAGCGGCTGCTCGAAGGGGGCGCGCTGCTGAACTCGCTCGCGTTCTTCGCGGCGATGCCGTTCGCGCCGCTGTACCTGAGCGAGCACACGGGGTTCGGCAAGCCCGCCGTGGGCGCGGTCGTCGGGGCGGTCGCGCTCGTCGCGGCGTTCGGCGGGCTGCTCGGCGGGATGGTCGTCGACCGGCTCGGGGCGGTGCCGCTGATGCGGGCCGGGCTCGTCTGCTACGTGGTCGTGTACGGGCTGCTGGCCGCGGTCCGCGGCGCCGCGCCGATCGTGGTGCTGTTCCTGCTGCTGGGCGTGGCGCGGCTGATGGTGGAGCCGGGCGCGAAGAAGCTGTTGTCGCACGCGGCCGACGACGAGGGCCGCATGTTCCGGGTGCGGTACATGACGCTGTGCGCGGGCGCCATCGGCGGGCCCGCGATCGGCGGCGCGCTGTACCACGTGGGTCCGGTGGCGTTCTTCGCCGTGCCCGCGTTCTTCTACGCGTCCTACCTGGTCCTGGTGCTGGTGCGGAACCGCGACCTGGTCGCGCTGCAGCCGCGCGACGGGGCGGGGCGGGGCTCCGGGCCCTCGGCGCGGCAGTCGGTGGCGGCCACCCTCCGCGACCGGCGGCTCCTCGCGGTCGTCGCCGGCGGCATCGTGGTGTTCTTCGTCTTCTCGCAGCTCGAGTCGATGATCCCGCTGTACATGAAGGCGCGGTACGGCGACCGGACGGAGGGGTACTTCGCCGTCCTGTTCATCACGAACGCCGTGCTGGCGCTGACCCTGCAGCCGCCGATCGACCGGGTGTCGGGCCGGGTCGGCCGCACCGCCATGACCGTGCTGGGGGCGGCGAACTTCACGCTGGCGTTCGCCTGCTTCTGGGCGAGCCCGTCCGGCCTGGCGTGGCTGTACGCCGGGATCGTCTTCTGGACGGTCGGCGAGGGCATCCTGCTGCCCATGCCCGACATGGCCGTCCACGAGATGGCGTCCGACGAGCACAAGGGCGCCTACTTCGGCCTGTCGGAGGTGCGGCAGCTCGGCTTCTTCCTCGGCCCGTTCGCGGGCGGGTTCCTGCTGGACGCCGGCACGGCGCCGTACTTCCTCGTCATGGGCACGGCCGTGTTCCTGTGCGTCCCGCTGCTGGCCCGGCGGGGCGCCGGCGCGCGGCGGGCCGTCGGCGAGGGCGCGGTGGAGCCGGCGTCCGCCGGGTGAGGGGCCGTCACGGCGCGGGGCTGCGCGGCGGTTCCGGGGCGCCGGGCCGGGCCGCGGTGGTGCGGCGGGCGAACTCGGCGGCGGCGGTGCGCCGGGCGAACTCGCCGGCGAGGGCGCGGCCGAGGACGTCGTCGTCGGGGCGGTGCCGCTCCAGGTACTCCAGGGCCTCGGCGAGTTCGCCGGTGGTCAGCCGGCGCACCGGCTTCCCGGCCCAGCGGGGCGGCCGCCGGTCGGCGGCGCCCGGTGCCGCGCGCGGTGCTGAGTTCATGTTCCTGCCCTTTCAATTCCGGTGTCGGTAATGGCGCGGCGCGGCGGCGGGTGCCGCATTCACCGCGTCGAATAGGATCGCCGCGTGCATTGGTGGAGCCAGCAGGCGTGCGACGCGGCCGCGGAGGCGCAGGCCGCCGACCCCTCCCCGGGAAATCTCATGGCGGCCGCCCAGGTGCAGGCGCTCGTCTCGCTGGCCGAGGCACTGCACCGTATCGCGGCCACCCTGGAGGAGCGGGACGAAATCGATTCCGCCCCGGGCCCCCTCCGGTCGAAATAGCACGTCCTGCCGGAATGGCACGGCCCGCGAAAAATGGCGTCCTTCCGCGAAAAATACCGGTGCGCCCGCTGGCGGGACGCACCGGTATCTCCCGGGGTGTCAGACGTCGCTGAACGACTTGCGCTCCGTCCGGCCGCCCGTGCTCGCGGCGAGCCGGGAGGTCTTGGCGACGGGCGGCCGCGGCGGCGGCACGGTCTCCACGAGGTGGTCTGTGTCGTGCGCCGGGGCGCGCTCCTCCGGCGCGGGCGGGCGGGGCTCGTCCCGGGGGCGGTCCCGCAGCCGGCGGGCGGCCTGCCGGAGGGCGCGCTCACCGACCAGCCGGGTCAGCTCCAGGCCCCAGCAGTCCAGCTTGTCGGCGTCGGTGAGGTCCTCGCGGCTGCTCAGTTCGGCGGCGAGGCCGCCGAGCCGCTGCGCCTCGGACAGGTCGAACTCGCGCATCAGGTGGCAGCACAGCTCGGCGAGGGCCGCGTGGTCGCGTTCGAACGACAGCCCCGACAGGTCGTTGTGCGACAGCCTGCTGAGCGCGCGCTTGCGCTCCAGTTCGGTGTCGGTGAGCCGGAGGATGCCGTTGAGGACGGAGACGGGGCCGGTGCCGGCGGTCCGGCTCTGGGCGGGGGCGAACGACATCCGCAGCACGGCCGCGGACCCGAGCCCGGCGGCGATCACCCGGACGACCATGAGGCTCGCCGGGGGCGTGGTGTCGGGCAGCCCGAACGTCCAGCCGGCGGCGGTGACCGCGATCAGCGCGACGATGGACGCGCTGCCGTTGACGAAGACGAACAGCAGGCCGCCCGGCGACAGGGCGGCGGAGACGGGCTTGTCGCGGTAGCGCGCGACCAGTTCGGCGAGGCCGATCGCGCCGCCGATCAGGGCGGCGAGGAGCATTTCGAGGGTCATGGCCGTCCTTTACGCGCTGCGGGCGGTGAGCCGGCCGAACGGGGAGTCCTCGCGCCGGTCGCGGCGGGGCAGCACGGCGGCGGCGGGACGGCGCCGGGCGGCCAGCTCGGTGCGCTCGACCTCCAGGAAGACCAGCAGCCATTCCGCCGGGCCGGCGGCGAGTCCGGTGTGGGTGCGCAGGGCCTGCTCGCGGGCGCCGAGAAAGGCCAGCAGCCAGCCGGTGGGGCCGGACGCCCCGGCGGCGGCACGAATTCGTGAATGCATGGGGGAGACCATTTCGCAGCCGGCCCCGGAAGTCGACTTCCTTCGGGTCAAGTCTTCGCGGCGCGGGACGAATGACCGGCCATTGTCGGTACGTCGGGAAGGTCCGGTAGGCGATACCGATCTCCGCCCTATTGGGAGGTAATCCGTCGCGGTTTGGCCCGTCCGGGGAATAGCTTTGCGAAGAATTCCGGTTCGGCGCCCGGAGGTCCGCTGCGGGGAGATTGTTTTCTCTGACGCGGGCGTCCGGGCGGGCCCGGGAGAGGCCGTGCCCGCGGGCCGCGCGACACGCCGCGCGGCGTGTCCGCGACTGTCAGCCGGGTGACAAGCGGGGGCCGCCGAAACTTTCCGTGCCCGCCTATCCCCGGACCGTCGCCGCGCCGGACCCTGGTGGCCATGAGCCGGAAGAGGACGTCCACCGCCGCGGACATCCCGCTCGCCGCGCTCCCGGTGGAGGTCGCGAGTCCGATGCTGCCGCATCTGGAGGCGGCGGCGGCGGAGATGGTGGAGGAGATCCAGGGCCTCGTCCCGGAGTACGCGCGCCCGCCGGAGAGCCGCTACGGGCGGCGGATGCGGTGGGCCGTGGAGGAGACCGTCCGGCAGTTCGTCGACGCGATCGGCCGGCCCGGCATGGAGTGGGAGAAGGTCACCGGCATCTTCGAGGAGATCGGCGCGTACGAGGCGCGCAAGGGCCGCAGCCTGGACGGGCTGCAGACCGCGATCCGGGTGAGCGGGCAGGTCGCGTGCCGCCGGTTCATCAAGGACGCGCGCCGGCTCGACTGGTCGCTGGACACCCTCGGCCAGATCACCGAGTCGCTGTTCGTGTTCCTGGAGCGCATCGCGGGCGCGGCCGGGCAGGGCTACGCGCGGGCGCAGGGCGAGCTGGCGGGCGAGCGGGAGCGGTTCCGGCGGCGGCTCCGCGACCTGCTGGTGATGGACCCGCCGGCCAGCGCGGAGGCGATCGAGGAGGTGGCGCGGTCGGCGGGCTGGCCGGTGCCGCGGACGCTCGCCGCGGTGGCGGTCGCCGTCCGCCCGGACGCGGACGGGGCCGTCCCGGTGCTGCCGCCCCCGTTCCTCGCCGACTGGGACGCGGCCGAGCCGTACCTGATCTGCCCGGACCCGGACGGCCCCGGCCGCGACCGGATGCCGGCGGCGCTCAAGGGGACGCTGTCGGCGGCGATCGGGCCGGCCGTCCCGCCGGCGAGGGCGGCGATGTCGCTGCGCTGGGCGCGGCGCGGGCTCGCGCTGGTGGAGCGGGGCGTCCTGCCGGGCAAGGAGCCGCTGCGCTGCCTGGACCACCTGCCGAGCCTGGTGGCGGCGCAGAGCGAGGAGCTGCTCGACCTGGCGCTCGACGGCCGGCTCGCGCCGCTGATGGAGCTGCCGCCGCACCGCAGGGACGCGCTGTCGCGGACGCTGCTGACCTACATGGAGTGCCGGGACAACGCGGTGGCGGCGGCGGAGCGGCTGCTGGTGCACGAGCAGACCGTCCGGTACCGGATCCGGCGGCTGGAGGAGACGCTCGGCGGGGTGATGCTCGACCCGGACCGGCGCATCGAGCTGCTGCTGCTCCTGCACCATCTCGTCCGGCTCGCGCCGGGCGACCGGCGGCTGTCCCCCGGCGGCGCGTGAGCCGCGCACGAGAAGCGCGAAAGGGGGGACGGAGGGGCCACTCCCCCCGAAGTGACCCCTCTCCCCCCGTTCCGCCGTGCCGGCCCCGGGTGCTCTCACAGGACCGGCCGCTCCCCCCGAAGCGGCTCGCAGCGGCCGGCGGCGGATGGGAAGAAGGTAGCGAGGAAGCTCCGGCCGGTTCGAGGATTCGACCCGCCGCATCGACAAGCGGGCGACTGTGTGCGACGAACGGACCACGCTTCGCGTTCGGCCGGGATGCGGCGGCCCGAAACGGGGCGCGTGCGCCGGGTGTACGCACGGTGTGATCGCGTCTGCGTAGGCTTGTCCTCCGGAGACCGTTGCGGGACGCGGGTCCGGGCGGGCCGCGGGAGCCGGTCCGGCCGGCTGGGGAGGCGCGAGACGATGGCGGGACGCGTGCGGCCGATCACGCTGGTGGGGACGCCCGTCCTGCATCAGGCGTGCCGGCCGGTCGAGGAGTTCGACGAGGCGCTGCGCGAGCTGGCCGACGACATGTTCGCCAGCATGTACGAGGCGGACGGTGTCGGCCTGGCCGCGAACCAGATCGGCGTGGATCTGCGCGTCTTCGTCTACGACTGCCCTGACGCGGACGGTGAGCGCCGCAAGGGCGCTGTTGTGAACCCTGTCCTGGAACTGCCGGCGCTGGGTGACCGGCGGTTGGACGACGACGAGGAAGGGTGCCTCTCCGTACCGGGCCCTCATGCGCGTCTGGCGCGTCCTGACCACGCGACCGTGCACGGCTTCGACATCAGGGGTGCGGCCATCACGGTAGAGGGGACGGGGTTGCTCGCACGCTGCCTCCAGCACGAGACAGACCACCTTGAGGGCAAGCTCTACATCGACCGGCTCTCGGCCAGGTCGCGTAAGAAGGTGCTCAAGGAGTTCGAGGCACTCCGTGCGGAGAACGCCGCAGGTTGACGGTGCGCGCTAGCCGCGCCATACGGGGAGATGGATCGCGGACGGGTGGTCCTCGTCCCGCAGGATCTCGAACCGGGTGCGGCGGGACGCGACGGCCTGGCCGGCGGGCTCGCCGGTGCCGTGGTTGCGGGCGAAGCGGGGGAACGCGCCGCCCGCGAGCATGACGCGCAGCCGGTGCCCGCGCAGGAACCGGTACGCGGTCGGGTGCATCTCGATCTGGGCCCGGACCACGCCTTCGTCCCTGATGCGGAGGATGCCGTCGGTGACGTTGCGGGAGACGCCGTCGCGGTCGACGTCGCAGAGGCGGATGAACAGGTCGCCGTGGCCGGTGCTCGTCCGGACGTGGATCGTCGCCGCGACCGGGCCGATCAGGTCGAGGTCGCCGTCCAGGGGCGCGCTCGTCAGGACGGCGACGTCGTCGCGCTGCTCGATGCGCGTGTTGTCGCGCTGCCCGCCCTTGCCGGGTGACAGGAGCGGCCCGCCGACGGTCGGAGTGGGGTCGAGAGGGTCGTAGGTGAACGTGGCGGGGTCAGTGTTGGGCGGGACGTCCCAGACGAGGCTCCGGGACAGGTAGAGCGGCGTGGGCTTGGTCTCGGGCGGGGGCCACTGCTCGAAGTCCAGCCACTGGTCTGCCTTCTGCAGGTGGAGCCTTACCGGCGCCCTGCGCAGCTGGGCCTTGTCGCCGTTCAGGTGTGCGTTCAGCCAGGACACCTGGTCGGCGACCATCGCGCGGAGGGCTTTGGTGTCGTGTCCCCATGGGCCGATGGTGATGCGCACCTGCCGTCCGGCCTCTTGGAGGGCGGTGAAGTCGCGCAGTTGGCCGCGCAGGAAGAGGTCCCACCAGCCCGTCACCATCGTGGTCGGCGTGGCGGTGCCGGGGACGGCGGCGCTGTGGTCGGTCTCCTCCCAGAACGTGTCGCCCGGTTCCGCGTGGGCGGTTACCTCGCGCAGGAACGATTCAGGACGTCCGATGGCGGCGGTGTCGGCTTCCCCCACGGGGAGGTAGCGCATCGCCTGCCGGACGCGCCTGTCGTGGGCCGGTTTCTGGAACGGGGTCCTCTTGTCGTCCTGCGTGCCCATCAACGACGACCAGACGAGCGTGTTGTGGAGGGCGAGCGCACCACCCGGATAGAAGGAGCTCACGAATTCGGACGCGGTGATGCCGAGCCCCAGCGCCTCCAGCGGAGGGTCTGCGTAGGGTGCGACGGCCCACTCGGCGAAGCCGAGGTAGCTCGCGCCCACCATGGCCACCTTGCCGTCGCACCACGGTTGGTCACGGAGCCACTTGAGCGTCGCCAGGCCGTCCTCCTTCTCGGTGTGGAAGGCGTGGAATTCGCCGCCCGATCCGAGGACGCCGCGCACGTTCTGGATGACGACCTGGAAGCCGCGCCTCGCGAGGACCCCGGCGTACAGCCGCATCACCGGCTGCCGCTTGCCGTACGGGGTGCGGATGAGGACGGCGGGCATCGGCCCCGCCCCGTGCGGGCGGTACAGGTCGGCGACGAGTTCGACTCCGTCCGGCATGGGGACGCGCAGGTCACGGGCCATGCGTACATCCGGTGTAGGCACGCCTGGGAGCCCGAAGAGGCGGTCTACGAGTCGTCCCATCACAGCCATGCGCGCGCCCTCCCCGGTTCCCTGCCTAAGGAGAATGATCGCAGCGCTAGGGAGTCAGGTGGCGTTCGTACTCGTAGAGGACGCCCGCGAACTCGCCCGTCGGCATCTCGCAGGCGTGCCCCGGCAGCCACAGGTGCTCCAACCGGACGGTCTGGACGTCTACCCGCAAATGGCACGCGTTCCCCGTGTGCTCCCAGCCGGGACGCGCGGAACGAACGACCTCCAGATGGTGCCGGTGGCTCTGCACGTCGTGGAGCAGGAACGCGGTCAGGACGTGGCGCGGCCCATGCACGGTCTGCGTGAACGTGCTCGCGGTGGACGCCGCCGTCTCCAGGTCGACCCCGGAATCGGCCAGTTCGGGAAAGAACACCCGCACGTGCCGGACGACCCCCTCGATCTCGATCGGCTGGCAAGGGAGCCGTAGGACGGCGTCCGGGTCGATGTAGCCGTGCACCGGAACACCGGCGATGACGCCCGCCCACGCCCCCGGGATGGCACTGACGAAACGGGCCTGGGTCAAGGTGTTGCCCAGTTCCGCCATGAGGCGCTCAGGGTCGATGCCGCGCGGCATGAAGGTCTTGGTGCCACCGCGCAGGCGCGTGCCGGCCTCGTCAAGGACGGCCAGGTCGGCCCAGCACGGGCCTGAGGCCGTCTCTAGGACGCCGTGCGGGAGGCAGGCGTCCGGGTGCGGGGTCAGCCCGGCCATGTCCTCCAGCATGGCGCGCGGCGACTGGATGAGCCCCCAGCCCTGCGTCCGGTGGGAGACCGAGCCGAGGGCCAGGGAGCTCGCCACCGGTTCGCCGTTGCGCGGCTCGCCGAGGACCCGTTCGAGGCTCCGCCGGCTCCGCAGCGAGCCGATCTGGTGGAGGTACTCGTCCAGGCACCGCCGCAGGACGTCCGGGTCGAGGTCGCAGGACGCCCACCCGCCGACGTCCCGCACATGGACCATCGCGCCGTCGAAGTCGAGGCGGTGGTAGCGGTACTGCTCCTGCCAGGGCGCGGACGAACCGCCGCCCAGCCGGCCCCGGGCGCGGGCGATCGCGGAGACGTCCTCGCCCAGGTCGTTGATGAGAAAGTCGCGCAGCGGGGCGTGCAGTGGGTCGGTCTCCACCGCCACCCGCCCGCCCTCGCTGCGGAACCGCACCGGAAGCGACATCGCCATTTCCGTGATTATGCCGATAAGCGAAGATCATCACGGAATGTTCCTTCCGATCGAGGTCGATCAGACGGGTTCGTCGGCCAGGTACGGCGGCGCGGGGTCGTACTGGATGTAGCGGCGCACCGCGCGCGCGTGGTCGCGGCCGTGGATGCGTCCGATCAGCCACAGCGCCATGTCGATGCCCGCGGAGACCCCCTGGCTGGTGACGAGGTTTCCGTCCACGACGTAGCGGGCGTCGCGGACGACCGTCACGTCACCCTGCGCTTCCAGGGTGTCCTCCTCCGACCAGTGGGTCGCGACCCTCCGCCCCTTAGCCGGGCCCGCCGCGTGCAGCAGGAACGCGCCGGTGCAGACGCTCGCCACCCAGTCGGCCTGTGCGGCGGTCTTCGCTATCCAGCCCGTCACCGCCTGGTTGTGCGGCTGGGTCAGCCTTGCGCCCCGCCCACCGGGGACCAGGAGGACGTCCAGCTTCGGGTGGTCGTCCAGGGTGCGGTCTGGCAGAACCCTCATTCCCTTGGCACAGCGCACCGGCTCCGTCCGCTCGGCGACGAGGAACGCCTCGTCGCCTTGGCCGCGCACCATCGCCGACGCCGTGAACACCTCCCACGGCCCCGCGAAGTCGAGTTCCTCCGCGTCCTCGAACACCAGCAGCCCGTACGTGGTCATGCGTACTCCCTCGTCCCTCGGAATCGGTCCCTGTAGTCGGACGGCGCGACACCGACATGCCGGTGGAACGCCCTGCGCAGCGTCTCGCCCGTCCCGAAGCCGAGCCGGCGGGCCAGCGCCTCCACGGGCTCGTCGCCCTCCACCAGCGCCCGCTGTGCCGCCTCTATGCGGATCCGCTCGACGTACGCGGCGGGCGGCACGCCCACCTCGGCGGTGAACCTGCGCTGCAGGTGCCGCGCGCTCAGCCCGGACCGCTCGGCCAGGTCGGCGATCGTGTGCCGGGCGCCCGGATCGGCCTGGACGGACGACACCGCCGCCCGAATCGGGTCGGTCGCGGGCTGCGCCGACCACAGCGGGACGCTGAACTGCGACTGGCTGCCCGGCCGCCGCAGGAACATCACCAGCTCCCGCGCCACCGCGTGCGCCGCGTCCCGGCCGAGGTCGTCCTCCACCATGGCGAGGGCGAGGTCCATCCCGGCCGTGACGCCGGCGGACGTCCAGACGTTGCCGTCGCGGATGAAGATCGGGTCGCAGTCGACGTCGAGCCGCGGGTACTCCGTCCCGAGCTGCCGCGCGCGGGCCCAGTGCGTGGTGACGCGGCGCCCGTCCAGCACCCCGGCCTCGGCGAGCAGCAGCGCGCCGCTGCACACGGACGCGACCCGCCGCGCGGTCGTCGCGGCCTCCGCGACCCAGCGCACGAGCGCCCTGTCCTCCCGCGCCCGGTCGACCCCGGTACCGCCGGCCACCACGAGCGTGTCGACGCTTCCGGGCGCCAGGTCGGCGATGCCGAGGCCCGCGTGCACCGGCAGCCCGCCGGACGACCGCACCGGCCCCGGCCGCGGCGCGGCGACCAGGCATTCGTACCGGCCGGTGTGCTCGAAGACCTCGTGCGGCCCGGCCAGGTCCAGGACCTGGAACCCGTCATAGATCACGAACGCGACGCGCATGCCTCCAGGGTGGGTGCGCGCCGTTCATGGCGTCAACGACGGGTACCCCACAGATCACGCCACCTTCTCGCACACGGTGTCGCTGGCCCGGCTCTCCCCGCGCTGGACGGGGATGCCGCCGGACGTCCGGATCTGGGTGAAACCCGTCCCGATGACCAGGTCGACGGCACCGGCCGGCGTCTTCACGCGCGGCGCGACCTTCGCGCCCGGCAAGAGCCCGGCGAGCGCGCGCGCCTGCGGCTCCGCGCCCGTCCCGTACCGGACGTAGGTCGCCTGCGTCCCGGTGGACAGGTTGCCGACCCCGGTCACCTGCCAGCCTTCGTCCCGGAGCTGCGCCGCGACCTGCGCGGCGCGCCCCTCCACGCCGGACGCGTTGAGCACCCGCACCTTCCCCGGCGGCGCGCTCGGTTTCGGCGCCTTCGAGTCGTTCTGCGCCGGCACGACCTTGTCGTTGCGGATCGCCTCGAAGAACTGGTCGGACGCCGGACGGGCCAGCGCCACGCGGTTCTTGTCCAGCGGGTAGGCGCCCGACGGCACGGTCACGAAGCGGAGCTTGCCGGCGCTCAGCTCGCGCATCCCCTGCGCGATCTTCACCATCTCCGAGGCGGTCAGCCTCTTGTCCGTCGTCAGCGACTCCGCCGTGGCGCTGAGCAGCTCGTTCAGCCGCCCCGGATCGGTGAGGACGCCCGCGCTCATCGCCTCCTTGGCCAGCGCACCGAAGAAGTGCTGCTGCCGCTTGATGCGCGCGGTGTCGCTCTTGTCGCCGAACCCCTTGCGGCTGCGCACGTACGCGAGGGCCTGCTCGCCCTTCAGCCTGTGCGGGCCCTTGGTGAGGTTGAGCCCGGAGTCCTTGTCGTGGACGTCGCCCAAGACGCACACGGGGACGCCGCCGACCGCGGTGGCGATCCGCTTGAACCCCACGAAGTCGACCTGCACGAAGTGGTCGATGTGGATCCTCGTGAGCTGCTCGATGGTCTTCACCGTGCAGGCGGGTCCCGCGTGGGCCATCGCCTCGTTCAGCATGGCGACGCTCTTGCCGGGCGCCTTCGTCCCGTCCTTGCGGGTGCACGCCGGGATGGGGACCATCAGGTCGCGCGGGAAGCTGACGGCCAGCGCCTGCCCGCCGCCCGGCGACAGGTGCAGCAGCAGCATCGTGTCGGACGCCGGCGGCTTGTTCCGCAGGCCCCGCCCGTACTTGGCGTTGTCGCCCGCGCGCGTGTCGGAGCCCATCACCATGATGTTCCGCGCGCTGTTCAGCTTCTTCGGCCGGTTGCCGCCGAGCAGCTTGTCCACGTCCTCGTGCTGGACCGCGTTCTGCAGCTTCCAGTAGTACCCGTACGCGGACAGGCTGCCCGCCACCATCACCACCGCCGTCGCGACGGCGAGCCATGCCAGCAGCTTCATGACGCCTCCCGGAGATGTATCTCCCTTCGCCGCCGTCCACGTTCACGGCGCATGGCACGACCACTTCGCGATCGGACGGGAATTCATGATTGACACCGCCCGGAATCTATGGCTAACTATTCCGCATGGAGCTTTGATACCTCTTCGGTCGAGCCGCCCCGGCACCGCGTACCGGCATCGCGCACGGCACTGCGTACCAGCACTGCGTACCAGTTTCGTACCAGCACTGCCCGCCGCCGTGACCCCGGGCCCGCTCCCACTCCTCCCGTAGCGCACTTCTCCGCATCCGCGGGTCTCCTGACCTGCGGTGCCGTCGCGCGCTCCCCTTTTTCCATCGTCGGTCCTTTCGCGGCCGAATTCATGACCGCCCGGAGGTGCTGTCTTCATGCGTGCCATTAACAACCCCGAAACCGACCCCTTCGCCAAGTTCCAGAAGAAGGGCAAGCGGAAGAACTCCGATTTCAGGTCGGCCAATCTCGCGAACAACCGCCGCAACACCCGGCAGCTGCCCACCCGGCAGCTCAACCGGGGCCGCTGACCGGCGCCGTCCGCCGCCCTCATCCCCCGCCCCCGCCCCGGCCCCGCGCGGCCGGGGCCGGGGCGGGGAACTCCGCCCACACCACCGTCCGCGGCCCGTCCGCCCGGAACCCCCACCGCGCCGACAGCGCCGCCACGATCCGCATCCCGCGGCCCGTCTCGGCCCCGGCCTCGTCCCGCACGTGCGGCCGCCCGCCGGCCGCGCCGCCGTCGGCGACCTCCAGCCGGACCAGCCCGTCCCCCGCCGCGAGAACGACCGTCACCCGTCCGCCCGCCAGCCCCGACGCCGTGTGCGTGACCGCGTTCGCGACCAGCTCGCTCACCACCAGCACCAGGTCGTCCACCGCGGGGAGGCCGGCCGCCGCGTCCCGGACGAAGGCGCGCGCGACCCCGACCGACCGCCGCTTCCCCGGCAGCGTGACCGCGCCGATCACGCGCGCCCCGCCTCCGGCAACGGCTCCGCCGCGCCGGGCGGAACCGGGTCCGAGGCCCGGCCCGCCGGCCAGAGCGGCCTGCGACACGTCGTCGACGCCCACCGCGGCAACTCCCTTCGCGTCCGGAAAGTCGCCCGTCACCCCGGCAGTACGGTCCCGCCCCCGCCGCGCGTTCAGCCTGATCAGGCGCGCGTCGCCGGATGACTACGCTGAGCAGTGGAAGATGACGGTGAGTACCGCCCGGGGGATCGGCTGTGACGACGGAGAGGCGGGAGCGCGCCCGCCGGTGGCGAGCGCGCCTGCTCTTCTCGGTGCGCGGCCGCGCGACCATCCTCACCGTGGCGGTGTCCGCGCTGGTCCTGGCCGTCGTGTTCGTCCTGCTGATGCTCCTCGCCCGGGACTGGGCGCGGAACAGGGTCTCCGACAACGCGCAGCGCACCGCCGAGCGGATCGCGTTCGACATCAGCACGGGCGCGAACCGCGGCGATCTCACCGTCCACCCCGGCGAGGCACCCCTGGTGCAGGTCGTGACCCCGGACGGGCGGGTCGTGGCGTCGAGCGAGGCCCTCCGGGGACGTCCGGCGCTGGTGCGGGCCGAGCTGAGGCGGGGCGTCCTGCTCGTCGACGAGCGGGTCTGCCCCGGGTTCCGCGACGGCTGCGTGTGGGCGTTCGGCATGCGCCTGCGGGAGTCGCCGTGGGGGCCGGGCGTGATGGTCGTGGCGGCGGCGCCGATGCCGACCCTGCTGAACGTGTGGCTGCTGCCGCTCGGCATCGCCCTCGTCCTCACCGCGCTCCTCGCCCTGATCGCCTGGTGGACGTGGCACACGATGGGCCGGACGCTGGTCCCGATCGACCGGCTGCGTACCGAGCTCGCCGCCGTCGGCGCCCACGGCCTGGACCGGCGGGTCCCCGTCCCGGGGACGTTCGGCGAGATCCAGGCGCTCTCCGAGACGGTCAACGCCACGCTCGCGCGGCTGGAGGAGGCGTCCGACCGGGAGCGCCGGTTCGTCTCGGACGCCTCGCACGACCTGCGGAACCCGATCGCCGGGCTGCAGACGCGCCTGGAGGTCGCGCTGGACGAACCGGACGACTACCCGTGGAAGCCGATGCTCCGGTCGGCCCTCGGCGACGTGCGGCGGCTGAACGACATCGTCGTCGACCTGCTGGAGCTGTCCCGCCTCGACGCCCGCACCCCGCGCCCCCTCGAACGCGTCGACCTCGCCGAGCTGGTCCGCCGCGAGGTGGCCCGGCGCGACGACCGCGTCCCCGTGGAGACCCGGCTGGCGCCGGGCGCCGTCGTCACGGCCAACACGGTGCGGCTCGGCCGGGTGCTCGGCAACCTGCTGAACAACGCCGAACGGCACGCCGAGTCGCGCATCCGGGTCACCGTGGACCGCGACGCCGGCGACGCCGTCCTGGAGGTGCTGGACGACGGCGCCGGAATCCCGCCGGAGTCGCGCGAACGGGTCTTCGAGCGGTTCGCCAGGCTTCCGGAGTCGCGCGCCCGCGACCCGCAGGGCACCGGCCTCGGCCTGCCCATCGCCCGCGAGATCGCCGAGATCTACGGCGGCACGCTCCGCGTCGCCGACAGCCCGCGCGGCGCCCGCTTCGTCCTGCGGCTCCCGCTCGTCACGGACGCCGCCGGATCGCGGTGACGACCGAGGCGAGTCCGTCGGCGCCGTGGCCGGCGTCCACGGCGCGCCAGAACAGGTCCCGGAGCGCGAGGGGCCAGGCGGTGTCGATACCGGCCTCCCGCGCCGCCTCGACGACATGGTCGGCGCCGACCGCCTGCATCCGGAGGCTGTTCGCCTCGCCCGGGAACGCGCCGGCGTCGATCTCCTCGGCGAGGACCTTCAGGAAGCCCATCGGGCCGTCCGCGGCCAGCTCACGGAGGGTCGTCGCGGCGAACGGCTGGAACTGCCGGGCCGACACGCCCGCGGTCTCCAGCAGGGCGATGGCGTGCATGTAGGCGGTCAGCGTCGACCAGAACAGGAACAGCTGGGACTGGTAGTACAGCATCGCCAGACCGGGGTCGGTGCCGACGAACGTGACGTCCCCTAGCTCGGTGAGGGCTTCCTTGTGGCGGTCCAGTTCTTCTTCTGGGCCGCTGTAGAAGACGTACGAACCCGGCTGGCCGATGCCAGGCGGCGGCACCATGATGCCGCCGGTCACTAGGACGCCGCCGTTCGCGGACGCCCATTCGCTCGCGCGGCGCAGTTCGTCCGGGCTGCCGGAGCTGAGGTTGACGACGACGCGCCCCTTGAGGTCGACGCCGTCCAGCGAGTCGTACATCGCCTGGTAGTCGGTCTGGCTGACGACGATCAGTTCGGACGCCGCGACCGCTTCGGCAGCTGTCGGAGCCAGGGTCGCGCCTGCCTCGACCAAGGGCGCAGCCTTGGACGCGGTCCGGTTCCACAGCGTGGTCGGGTGGCCGTTCTTGAGGAACGTCCTCGCCATCGTCGCGCCCATGGGGCCGAGGCCGATGACCGTCACTGGAGACTTCACGGGTTCCTCCTGATAGTGGGTTCTGCAGTGCGTGGCCTTCACCCTCGTCTTGGCCGCTACGGAACGGCTGCGGGTCCGTCCGTAGCGGTGGCTACGCTGGCGCCGTGCGTTTCGGGGTGTTGGGGCCGCTCGCGGTGTGGACGGACGACGGGACGCCCGTCCACGTCCCAGAAGCGAAGGTCCGCACGCTCCTCGCCGTCCTGCTCACCGATCCGGGGCGTCCCGTCTCCGCCGACCGGCTCATAGACGCGCTCTGGGGCGACGCGCCGCCCCGCAACCCGTCCGGAACGCTCCAGGCCCGGATCTCCCAGCTGAGGAAGGTGCTGGACGGCGCCGAGCCGGGGGCACGGAGGCTGATCACGCTCCGTCCGCCCGGGTACGCGCTCGACGTCGCCCCGGACGCAGTGGACGCCGTCCGGTTCGCCGCGCTCCACGCCCACCCGGCCTCAGATCCCCTCGCCCGCAAGCGGCGTCTCGGTGACGCGCTGGCGCTGTGGCGCGGCCCCGCCTACGCCGACTTCGCCGACGCGGAGTTCGCCCGGCCGTCCATCACCGCGCTGGAGGAGGGCCGCCTCGCCGCGCTGGAGGCCCTTGCCGAGGCGCGGCTCGAACTGGGCGAGCACGCCGCAGTCGCAACGGAGCTAGCCGAAGCCGTGGCCCTGCATCCGCTGCGCGAACGGCTGCGCGCCGCACACCTGCGCGCACTCCACCGGGCCGGACGGCAGGCCGAGGCACTCGCTGGCTACCACGATCTGCGCGCGCGCCTGGCCGACGAGCTGGGCGTCGATCCGAGCCCCGAACTGGCCGCGCTCTACCAGTCGATGCTCGAAACCGAGGCCGTCCCGCCGCGAAGCCCAGCCCCCGCACCGCCAGCCCCGCTCGGCGAACTCATCGGACGCGAGGACGACGTCCGGCACGCCCGCGCGCTGCTGGCCGAGCACCGCCTGGTGACTCTGACCGGGCCCGGCGGCGTGGGCAAGACGAGGTTGGCGCTGGAGACGGCCGCGCGTTCGCTCGCCGACCATCCCGACGGCGTGTGGACGGTCGAGCTGGCCACGGCCGGCGACGTGGCCGGGCAGGTCGCCCGCGTGCTGGGCTTGCGCGACGAGTCTGCGGAGCGGCCGTTGGCCGACGCGCTGCGCGGGCGGCGGGTGCTGCTCGTCCTGGACAACTGCGAGCACGTGCTCGACCCGGTCGCGGAGCTGGCCGGGCGGTTGCTCGCGGATGCGCCGGGCCTGCGGATCCTCGCGACGTCCAGGGAGCCGCTGGGCGTGCCTGGGGAGCGGCTGCAGATCGTCCCGCCGCTCGGGCTGCCCGGCCCGGAGAGCGCACCGGAGGCGCTGCTGGATTCCGCCGCCGTGCGGCTGTTCGTCGCGCGGGCCGCCGCCGCGTCGCCCGGGTTCGCGCTCGACGCGGGCACCGCGCCCTGGGTCGCGTCGATCTGCCGGCGGCTGGACGGCCTGCCGCTCGCGCTGGAACTGGCGGCGACCCGCGTCCGCGGGCTCGGCGCGCGGGACCTGGCGGCGCGGCTGGACGACCGGTTCCGGCTGCTGGCGGGCGGGCGGCACGGCGGCCCGGCCCGGCAGCGGACGCTCCGCGCGGTGATCGACTGGAGCTGGGAGCCGCTGCCCGAGCCCGAGCGGCGGGCGCTGCGGCGCCTCGCCGTGCACGCGGGCGGCTGCACGCTGGACGCCGCCGAGGCCGTGGGCGATACCGACGCCGGCGTGCTCGCCCGGCTCGTCGACCGGTCCCTCGCCGTCCGGACGGAGGACGGCCGCTACCGGCTGCTGGAGTCGGTCGCCGCCTACAGCCTGGAGCGCCTGCGCGAGGCGGGCGAGGAGGACGAGTTCCGCCGCCGCCACGCCGCCCACTACACCGCCCTGGCCGAGCAGGCGGCCGAACAGCTGCGCGGCCCGGAGCAGGGCTTCTGGCTGGAGCGGCTCGACCAGGAGGCCGCGAACCTGAACGCGGCCCTGCACGGCGCCCCGGGGTTCCGGCTGGTGAACGCCCTCGGCTGGTACTGGTACCTGCGCGGACGGTTCGGAGACGCACGACGTGCGCTCGCCAAGGCACTCTCCACCGACCCGCAGGCGTCACCGGCCAGAACCGAAGCCGAGACCTGGCTGACCGCCTTCACCATGCTGGTCGGCGAAGGCACCGACTCCGAAGAGCTGCGCAGAGCCGCGCTGAAGGACGACAGGGATCCGCTGGCCAGGGCCAAGGCGGAGTGGCTTCTGAGTCACGTCCACTGGGCATACGGCGATCTGGCCGCGAACGAGGAACGCGTTGAGCGGGCCCTCGCCGTGTTCCGCGCGCGCGCCGATCGCTGGTTCACGGCCGCCGCGCTCGCGACCCGGGCCAAGTTCGCCCTGGGCCGCGGTGACCTGCCCGCCCTGGCGCGGGACGCCGCCGAGAGCATGGCGATCTTCGATGACCTCGGCGACCCGTGGGGACGGCTGGAGGCCGCCGACGCCCTCGCCCGCCTGGCCGAGACCACCGGCGACTACGACGCGGCGGCCCGGCACCTGCGGGACGGGCTCCGGCTCGCCGAGGAGCTGCGGATGTGGCCCGAGGTCTCCTTCCGGCTCGCCGGCCTCGGCCGCGTCGCGCTGCTCACCGGCGCCCTCGGCGAGGCCCGCGACCTGCACGAGCGGGCGCTCGACCTCGCGCGCCGGCACGCCGCGCGGTCCGCCGAGGAGTTCGCCGAGGTCGGGCTCGGGCTCGTCGCCCGGGTGGGCGGCGACCTCGACGCCGCCGAGGCCCATCTGCGGGCGCGGCTCGGCTGGCTGCGCGGCATCGGCGGGACGGCCGGCATCGCGTTCGTGCACGCCCAGCTCGGGTTCGTCGCCGAGGAGCGCGGCGACGCGCGCGCGGCCCGCGCCCTCCACACCGAGGGCCTCGCCGCCGCCCGCGCCATCGGCGACCCGCGCGCGATCGCCCTCGCGCTGGAAGGGCTCGCCGGGGCCCGCTCCCTGGCCGGCGAGCACGAGGGCGCCGCCGATCTGCTGGCCGAGGCGGCGGCGCTGCGCGCGGAGTCCGGCGCGCCGCTGCCCCCCGGCGAACGACGCGACGTCGACCGGATCGCCCGCCGGATCCGGGACGCGGGAAAGATCCGCGCCGCGTCCGGCGTTACCCCTGAAACCGGCGAGGGAGAGTCATGAGCGAGGATCTCGGTTACGGGTGGCAGGGCGAGCTGCTGGACCTGCCCGCCTACCTGGAGCGCGTCGGATACGACGGCGATCTGGCGCCGACCGAGGCGACGCTGCGGGCGCTGCACCGGGCGCACGTCACGTCCATCCCGTTCGAGAACCTGGAGATCATGCTCGGGCGGCCCGTCGAGATGTCGCTGGAGGCCGTCCAGGCGAAACTGGTCGGGCGGCCGCGCGGCGGCTACTGCTTCGAGCACAACCGGCTGTTCGCGGCGGTGCTGGAGCGGCTCGGGTTCGAGATCGCGGCGCTCTCCGGACGGGTCATGCTCGGCGCGGAGCGCCTCCGGCCGCCGACGCACGCGCTGCTGCACGTCCGTCCCCCGGAGCAGCCGCGCGACGAGCCCGCCTGGCTGTGCGACGTCGGGTTCGGCGCCGGGCCGCTGGAGCCGCTGCCGTTCACCGACGGCGCGGAGGCCGTCCAGGACGGCTGGGCTTTCCGGCTCCAGCGGGGCCGCGTCGCCACGGCCCCGCTGGGCCCCGACAAGGCCGACTGGGAGATGCACCAGCGCGGGGCGGACGGCTGGATCCGGCGGCACATGTTCGCCCTGAACGAGGTGTTCCGCGTCGACTTCGACGTGCTGAACTACTACGTCTACGCCAACCCCCGGTCGCCGTTCACCGCCCGCCCGTTCGTGCAGCGGTTCTCCCCCGAAGCCCTCCGCGTCCTCGACGGGACGACGCTGTCGATCACCCGGCCGGACGGCGCGTCCGAGTCCCGCGAGCTGGCCCCCGAGGACCTGCCCGAGACGCTCGCCCGCGACTTCGGGATCGTCCTGGACGGCGACGACGTCCCCCGCCTCGTCGATTTCGTCCGCGGCCGCGCCGCGCCGGCGTGAGCCAGGGTTGAACTCCGCCCTCCGGGTATCGCCTCCCTCGAACCATGACGAGGAGGATGACCATGGCCGAGAAGGCCGAGAACGTCGTCGACCTGCTGCTCGCGCAGCACGATGAGATCCGCCGGCTGGCGTCGACCGTGGAGAGCAGCCGCGGCGAGGCGCGCAAGCGCGCCTTCGACGAGCTGCGCCGGCTTCTCGCGGTGCACGAGACCGCCGAGGAGGAGATCGTCCACCCGTTCGCCCGCCATGCCATCGGCAACGGCTCCCATGTGGTCGACGACCGGCTGCAGGAGGAGAACGAGGCCAAGGGCGCCCTGGCCGAGCTGGAGAAGATGAACACCGACTCCCCGGACTTCGAGGAGAAGTTCGCCCGGTTCCACCGGGACGTGGAGGCGCACGCCACGCACGAGGAGCGCGAGGAGTTCCCGCGCATCCGGCAGGACGCGACGCCCGAGCAGCTGCGCGGCATGGCGGCGGCCGTGCGCGCCGCCGAGGCGGTCGCGCCGACGCACCCGCACCAGGGCACCGAGTCGGCCGCCAAGAACCTCGCGGTCGGCCCGGTGGCCGCCGTCGCCGACCGCGTCCGCGACGCCATCGGCAAGGTCCGCAGCTGACGATCGCCGGGGCGGCCCCGAGGCCGGGGCCGCCCCGCCCGGCCCGCGAGGAGGGGCGAAATGACCGACAAGAAGAGGGACGAGGACAAGCCGCTCGCCGACCGGCGCGCCGAGGCCGACGCGCCGCAGGAGGAGGACGCGGACTTCGCGGACGAGCACGCGCCCGGCCCGACCGACCCGCCGATCGCCGAGGCCGAGACCCCGGGCGGGGAGGACGACGGCTACAGCCCGCAGACGCGGGTCCCCTAGCGGCCCGCGCCCGGCCGGGCGGCTATTCCCGGTCGTCGTCGTGGTCGGCGCCGACCGTGACGCCGACGACGTCGTCCAGTTCGCTGAGGTGCGCGGTGAGGTCCGGGATCGAGCCGGTGCCCTCCAGCACGATCGACACCACGGCGTTGCCGAGCCGCCGCCGGTCGTCCGGCTCGCGGCGGTCGCGGCGCTCGTCCCGGCCGCGGTCGGAGTCGTCCGGCAGGTACTCGCGGTCGATGCTGACCTCCAGGATGACGAAGCCGCGCCGCGTGCACTCCATCAGGACCCGCCGCAGCGCGCCGCGCCCGTCCCGGTAGACGAGCCGCATGCGGGCGAGCCCCGCCGGGCGGAACCGCTCCAGCGGCAGCCGCCGCGTCACCGCGCTCAGCCCGTACACCACGAGGAAGTGGACGCCCGTCACCGCCACCGCGAGGATCGGCAGCCCGCCACCCGCCGCCATGCCGACCGCCGCCGTCACCCACACGACCGCCGCCGTGGTCAGCCCGCGCACCGCGTCCCGCCGGACGAAGATCAGCCCGCCGCCGATGAAGCCGATGCCGGACACGATCTGCGCCGCCACCCGGGACGGGTCGAGCGACACGTTGCCCGGCACGTCCTCGAACCCGTACTTGCTGACCAGCATGAACAGCGCCGCGCCGACGCCGACGAGGGTGTGCGTGCGCAGGCCCGCGCTCTTGTTGCGCAGCCCGCGCTCCAGCCCGATCGCGGCCGACAGCACCATCGCCAGCAGCAGTTCCCCGATCTGGACGAACCCCTGGCCCGGCGATAGCTCGATCACCTTTCGTCCCTACCCTCCCGCCGTGTCCCACAAGCCGCGCACGCGTGCGCGGGCCGCCCCGGTCGTCCACCGGGGCGGCCCGCGCGACCGCTCAGTCGGGGTGCGGCGGCCGCTGGCCCGGCGGGACCCCGCCGCCCTTGCCGCCGCCCTTCTTCCCCTTGTCGGTGCCGTGCGCGTGGCCCTTGCGCCGCGTCATCTTCGGGTCGGTGGCCTCCGGCGCCGGCTCCTCGGTCACGGCGGTCCGCTCCGACCGCCGCATCTCGGGCTGCTGCGGATTCGGCATGATCACGCCTCCTATGCGGTGGACGGCTCGGGCCGGAGCGGGTCGTGCCCCACGCTCATCAGCTCGTGCCGCCATCCGTCGTCCCGTTCCGCGTTCGGCGGACGGTTGTCGAGATGGTCCTCGACGAAGTCCACGACCTCCTGCATCAGCTCGGCGTCGCTCTCGGTGAGGTCGACCTTCCGCTTGCGCAGCACGTCGACCACGCGGGCGCCGAGCTCGTTCACCCCCGGGCCGGGGCCGGGCTCGGGGAACGCGTCCTCGCCCGAGGCGTCCGTGAGCAGCCACGTCCGCAGCTCGTCGGAGGTCATGTTGACGAGCCGGTGGAAGTCCTCCCAGGCCAGCTCGACCTCAGCCGGTATGCGATCGTTCATCGGTCACTCCCTCTCGGCCGTTCACGCCCCGCCCTACCCGTTGATTGGCGTCGCATTCGCCCTCTTTGTCCGCGCGTTACCCGGCGGGCGTCCCGGGAAGCACCCCGCCATGGACCACTCGCACGCCCCCGTCCTCGACGCCCTCGCCGCCTACCACCGCGAGGACCAGCTCCCCTTCACCCCGCCCGGCCACAAGCAGGGCCGCGGCGCCGACCCGCGCGTGCGGGACGTGCTGGGCGACGCGGTCTTCCGCTCGGACCTGCTGGCGATCTCCGGCCTGGACGACCGCATGTCGAGCGGCAAGGTCCTGGAGCGGGCGCAGGAGCTGATGGCCGACGCCGTCCACGCCGAGCAGACGTTCTTCTCGACGTGCGGCAGCTCCCTGTCGGTCAAGAGCGCCATGCTGTCCGTCGCGGGCCCCGGCGAGAAGCTCGTCGTCGGCCGGGACGCCCACAAGTCCGTCGTGTCCGGCCTGATCCTGTCCGGCGTCCGCCCGATCTGGGTGGACCCGCAGTGGGACGCGTCCCGGCACCTGGCGCACCCGCCGACCGCCGAGGCGTTCGCCGCCCGCCTCGACGAGCACCCCGACGCGCGCGGCGCCCTCGTCACCAGCCCCACCCCGTACGGGACGTGCGCCGACCTCACCGCGATCGCCGTGGCCTGCCACGACCGCGGCAAACCGCTCATCGTGGACGAGGCGTGGGGCGCGCACCTGCCGTTCCACCCCGACCTGCCGACCTGGGCCATGGACTCCGGCGCCGACGTGTGCGTCACGAGCGTCCACAAGATGGGCGCCGGCCTCGAACAGGGCTCGGTCTTCCACCAGCAGGGGAGCCTGGTCGACCCTTCCGTGCTGAAGGCCCGCGAGGACCTGCTCGGCACCACCAGCCCCTCCGTCCTGCTCTACGCGGGGCTGGACGGGTGGCGGCGGCAGATGGTCGAGCACGGCCACGCGCTGCTCCAGGACGCGCTCCACCTGGCCTCCCGCGTCCGCGCGGAGATCTCCGCGATCTACCTGCGCTCCGGCGTGTCCGCCGGGATGGTCGTGCCGGACGCGGCCGACTCGTCCCTCAAGAGCGTCCGGGTGTTCATTGAGGAGTGACGCGAGTGACGTAGTCCTCAAGGCGTGCGACGGCGAAGCCCTGCCGCCGGATGCGCTTCAGCATGTTGGCGAACATCTCCGTCATCGTCGCGCCCTTGAGCTGCTCCGGGCCCCGGAAGTGGGCCAGCAGGATGTCACCGGGGTGCAGCTTCTTGTTGAGGTCGTCGTACTGCATGTCGTGGATCTGCATGGACGCCCGCCACATGACGATCCCGTCGATGCCGCACTCGCGGGACGCCTGCTGCGTGGCCCAGTTCCAGCGTCCGAAGGGCGGCCTGAGCAGGGTGGGTCTCGTCCCGTACTGCTTGGCGAGAACCTTCTGGGCGCCGCAGATCTCGCGCTTCTGGCCGTCCAGCCCCAGGGTCGGCAGGACGGGATGGGTCATCGTGTGGTTCTGGACGTGGTTCCCCAGCGCCTGCAAGGGCTTGAAGTAGCCGTAGTCGTCCTGGATGACGTTGTCGGTGAGGAACATGGTGACGGGCACCCGGAGGTCAGTCAGCATCTGGACGAACCGGGGGTCCTTCTCCTGCCCGTCATCGATCGTGATGAAGACGACACGCTGATCGGTCGGGACCTTGTCGAAGACCGTCACGGGCCCTTCGCCGCCGAGCTTGAGCGGCCTCTCCGGCGGCGGGGCGGGCGCGGACGGCAGCGGCTTGAGGCCCCACTTCGCCCACTCGGCCGCCTCGTCCCGGGCGGCCGGCGTCGCGGCCGGCGCCGGCTCCCGCTCCGCCGGCGGGGCGGCGCCGCCGTCCCGCCCGGACGCCTCGCAGCCCTTGGCCCCCAGCAACGCCAGCAGCACCGCTGCGGCGACGGCCGCACGCAACGCCCCCACAGCCCGAAAAGCCCGCACCCCGGAGCCTCCCCCACCCGACTGATCAGAACCTATCGGCCCTCGTGGGGGCGCCGGGCGGCACTGTGCCAGACTCCTACCGGGCAGGACCGCTAGCTGAGGAGCGACATGGAGCTGATCCACTCGGGGAAGGTCAGGGACGTCTACGCGGACGGCGACGAGCTGATCCTGGTGGCGTCCGACCGGGTGAGCGTCTACGACGTCGTCCTGCCCACGGAGATCCCCGACAAGGGCAAGATCCTGACGCAGCTGTCGCTGTGGTGGTTCGAGCAGCTCGCCGACGTCATCCCGAACCATGTCGTGTCGGCGACCGACGTGCCGGACGAGTGGGCCGGCCGCGCCATCCGCTGCCGCCGCCTCACCATGCTCCCCGTCGAGTGGATCGCCCGCGGCCACCTCACCGGCCTCGGCCTCAAGGAGTACGAGAAGAACGGCACCGTCTCCGGGATCGCGCTGCCGGAGGGCCTGGTCGACGCCTCCCGCCTCCCCGAGCCGATCTTCACCCCGACGACGAAGGCCACCGAGGGCCACGACGAGTTCATCACCTACGCCGACGTCGTCCGCGAGATCGGCGCGGACACCGCCGCCCGCCTCAAGGACGTCACGCTGGAGATCTACCGGCGCGGCGCCGCCCTCGCCGCCGAGCGCGGCATCATCATCGCCGACACGAAGCTGGAGTTCGGCCGGGCCGCCGACGGCACGCTCGTCCTCGGCGACGAGGTCCTCACGCCCGACTCGTCCCGGTTCTGGCCGGCCGACGAGTGGGAGCCGGGCCGCCCGCAGCACTCGCTCGACAAGCAGTTCGTCCGCGACTGGAGCAGCACCCTCGACTGGGACCGCACCCCGCCCGGCCCCGCCATCCCGCAGGACGTCGTCGACGCCACCCGCGCCCGCTACACCGAGGTCTACGAGCGGCTGACCGGCACTCCCTGGACGTCCTGACCTTCGGGCCGGGGAGCGGGCGCCCGGGGGCCGGGGGTCAGAAGGCCGGCCCCTGCGCGTCGCGGGACGAGACGATCTCGTGGCCGAGCGGCAGCAGCGAGATCGGGATCAGCTTGAAGTTGGCGATCCCGAACGGGATGCCGATGATCGTGATGCACAGCAGCAGGCCGGTGAACAGGTGGCCGAGCGCCAGCCACCACCCGGCCACGATGATCCAGATGATGTTGCCGAGCATCGAGCCCGCGCCCGCGCCCCGCTTCGGGACGGTCGTCCGGCCGAACGGCCACAGCGCGAACGCCGCAATGCGGAACGAGGCGATCCCGAACGGGATCGTGATGATCAGGATGCAGCAGATGATCCCGGCGATCGCGTAGCTCACCGCCATCCAGAAGCCCGCCAGGACCAACCAGATCACGTTCAACAGCGTGCGCACGGCGCCCTCCCGACGGTAATGGACCCGTCACGAGCATAGGGGGCGCCGTGCTCGAACGTGATCAGCACACGGGGGTCAGATGTGGCCGTCGAGCGCGGCCAGCAGCTGCCGCTTGGGCTTCGCGCCGACGATCTGCCGGACGACCTCGCCGTCCCGGTAGAGGTTCAGCGTGGGGAAGCCCATCACGCCGTACCGGGACACGATGTCCGGGTGGTCGTCACCGTTGATCTTCGCCACGGCCAGCCGGTCGCCGTGCTCGGCCTCGATCTCCGCCAGGATCGGCGCGATCATCCGGCACGGCGGGCACCAGTCCGCCCAGAATTCGACCAGTACCGGCTTGCCGCCGCCGAGCACGTGCCGGTCGAAGTTCGCGCTGGTCAGTGTGATCATTCGTCGCCTCCGGTGCGAGCGCGCACCCCGGGCAGGCGCGCGTCAACTGGTCGGCCACGTCCGCGCGGAGCCGGATCAGGGCGCGGATCTCCGCGTCGATCTCCGCCAGCTTCCGCCGGTACACCGCGACGGACTCGGGGCAGGCGGCGCCGTCGGCGTGCCCGGCGCGCAGGCAGTCGACGAACGGCCGGGTGTCGTCCAGGGTGAACCCGGCCGCCAGCAGCGACCGGATCTCGGCGACGAGCCGCACGTCGGACTCCTCGTACTGCCGGTACCCGTTGGACGCCCGCCGCGCCCGCAGCAGCCCCTGCTGCTCGTAGTAGCGCAGCGTGCGGGTGCTGACGCCCGCGCGCTCGGCGAGTTCCCCGATCCGCATCCGCCCTCCTCCGTGGCCGATCGCGACGCTATGCCCTGACACCGGCGTCAAGGTCAAGCCCGGCCTCGGAGCCGGGGCGGGGGCGGGCCCGGCGGCGCGGTGCCGGGCCCGCCCCCGTCCTTCACCGGGCCGTCACCGGCCCTGGAGACCGCGGACGTTGTCGCCGAACGTCCAGCCCTTCGAGCCGTCCCAGTTGATGGACCAGGTCATCAGTCCCTTCAACTGGCCGTTGAAGCGGTTCCATGCCTGGCCGACGAGGCCGGTCGACATGTAGCCGCCGCCGGCGCCCGGCTGCGCGGGCAGCCCCGGCACCTGCTTGTCGTACGGCACCCGGATCGTGGTGCCCTGAACGACGAGCCCGTTGTTCAGGCACTCGGTCTGCTTCACGAAGCCCTCGACCGTCCCGGCGGAGTAGGAGTCGCCCGAGCACCCGTACATGCTGCCGTTGTAGTACTGCATGTTCAGCCACCACAGCCGGCCGTTGTCCGCGTACTTCTTGATGATCGGCAGGTAGGCGCCCCAGATGGAGCCGTAGGTCACGCTGCCGCCGGTCACGTACGCGGTCTCGGGCGCCATCGTGAGCCCGAAGTTGGACGGCATCTGCGCGAGCACGCCGTCGATGATGCGGATCAGGTTGGACTGCGACGCCGACAGCTGCCCGATGCTGCCGCTGCCGGTCAGGCCCGTCTCGATGTCGATGTCGATGCCGTCGAAGTTGTACCGCTTCAGGATCGGCACGACCGTCGCGACGAACCGGTCCGCGACGCTGCTGGAGCTGAGGTCGATGCCGGCGGCGGCGCCGCCGATCGACATCAGGATCGTCGCGCCGGCGGCCTTCGCCGCGCACATCTCGGCGGGCGTGGCGACCTTGACCGTGGAGTCCATGCCGTCCTCCCACAGGACGGTGCCGTCGGACCGGATCACGGGGAACGCCGCGTTGATGACGTTGTAGCCGTGCTGCTTGATGACGGGGTTGTCGATGGGCGTCCAGCCGAACGGCGGGTGCACGCCGTTGGACGAGCCGTCCCAGTTCTCCCAGTACCCCTGCAGCACCTTGCCCGCGGGCCGCGACTTGACCGCGCAGGTCTCGTCCCCGGGCGGCTGAGTGGTCGGCGGTGTCGTGGGCGGCGTGGTCGGGGGCGTGGTGGGCGGCGTGGTCGGCGGTGTGGACCCGTCGCACGCGCCGAGGTCGCGCCACAGCGTGGGCGTGGACGCGGGGTTCCAGTTCGCGCCGGGGTAGGCGGTGTGGGCGACGATCGCCTCGTAGCCGTGGGCGCTGTAGGTGACCTTGTCACCCGCCTTGTAGCTGGTGCCCTCGGCCCAGGCCGGATACGTGCAGGCGACCAGGACGTTGGGCTGCGCGGACGACGGCGCGGAGAGCACCACCACCGCGCCGAGCGACAGGACCAGCGCCGCCAGCGCCGACGCCAGCGCCGCGACGGCGGGGGACCATCGCTTGTACGTGGTTCTCACGGAACGACTCCTCCAGAACGGGGACAAGAGGAGCCGGTGCAGAGCCAAACAAGTCCCGCGGACGGGACTCTCCCAGGCGCAAGGCGCATACGACCGGCGTGGACGCCACAAGCAGACTAACCGCCCGGCCCCGCCCCGTGAAGACCGTTGATCCGGGCTCCTGCTCAGGACGCTTCGGCGCTGAGCGTCCGGGCGATGGACCGGCGGGCCGCGAGGCGGGCGGGGACGGCGGTGAGCGCCGCCGTGACGGGAAGCGCCGCGAGCGCGGCCGCGAACAGCACCCAGGTGGGAGGCATGGGCGTCTCGCCGGAGCTGAAGAGCCAGCACACGAACATGCCGAGGGGAACGCCCGCGAGGGCACCCGGCAGAGTCGGGAGGAGCTGCGCGACGGAGAGCCCGGCCGTGATCTGACCTGGCGTGGCACCGAGCGTCCGCGCGACCGCCATGGTCGGACGGGCTTCGAGCGCGGTCGTCCACGTGACGGTGACGGTGTTGACGGCGGCGAGCGCGATCAGCCCGATGGTGACGGCCAGGAGCATGTGGCGGCCCTGCTCGACCCGCACGTTGCCCAGGTCGGACGACCCAAGCCCGTAGCTGAAATCGGGCTGCGCGTGGAGGATCAGCAGGGCGGTCAGTCCCATCACGGTGACCGCGATGCTGGACGCGTGCAGCACCGCGCGCCCCGGACGGCGGGCGATCAGCCGCAGCCCGAGCAGCAGCGGAGTCGGCAGCAGCGCCGACACGCGGGTCAGCCGGGACCGGTGCGGGGGCCGCTGGGCGGAGTCGGCCAGCGCGGCGACGGTCGGGGTGCGCAGCGCCCGCAGGGTCGGGCCGAGGGTGGTGAAGCCGGCCATGGCGAGCGCGACGACCGTCGTGAAGAAGGCGGTGTCGGCGGACGGGCCCGCGGACGCGCTGAGCAGGCTCGCGGTGGGGTTGGCCGCCACCGGCACGGCCAGCCGCGCGATCCCGAGCCCGAGCGCGTCGGCGGCCAGCGCGACGGCCAGGTACTCGGCGAACAGGACGGCGGCGATGAGGCCGGGCGCCGCGCCGACGGCCTTGAGCAGCCCGACGCGGCGGGTCTGCTTGGCGGCGCGTCCCGCGGCGAGCACGGCCACGCCGGCGACGGCCAGGAAGCTGAGCAGCCAGCTGCCGATGACCAGGATGGGCTGGCTGTCCCTGAGGACCCTCGCGTCGTGCCCGGCCATGAACTGCCAGCTGAAGGGGCGCACCGCGGGGTCACTGTGGGCGGCCATGAAGTCGCCGGTGGCGGCGGGGTCGCGCAGCTTCAGGTAGATGAGCGAGGTCACCTCCAAGCGCTCGGCCGCCGCCAGCGCGCGGGCCTCGGATTCGCCCATCCAGACCAGGCCGCTGTAGTCCACCGGGCCGTCGCCCGGCCCGATCAGCTGCGCACCCGGGTAGACGTTGCTCGCCGCGGTCACGGCCGTCCCGACGACGGGAAGCGAACGGCCCGCGACGGTGACGCGGTCGCCGGCGCGGACGCCCAGGGCGGCGGCGAAGCCCCGCTCGACCACGACGCCGCCCGGACGCACCCAGGTACCGGACGTCACCAGCGGGCGGTCGACCGGGCCAGGTGACGCGGGGGCGCCCAGTACCACGGCGCGCGACTTGAGACCGTGCGCCGCAAGGGTTGTGTAGTACTGGCGGTGCGGGCCGCTGTGAGCGACGACCTGCGGATCGTCCAGTAGCTCGGTCAAGGGGGTCTGGTCGGTGCCGGGGGTGAGCACCACCATGTCCGGCCCGGCCGTCGCCGCGCGCGTCTTCCGGTAGAGCGAGTCGGTCGCGCCGTGCAGCGACAGGCCCAGCGCCAGCGTGGCGGTGGCCGCGGTGATCGCGACGAGGAGCATCGCCGCCTGCCCGGGATGCCTGCGCAGGTCGGCCAGGACGAGGCGGAGCACCAGCAGGGCGCTGCCCATGGCGGTCAGCCGTCCAGCCCGAGGAGGCCGCCGAGCCCGCGGCTGCCCGCGAGGCGGGTGTCGTCGACGAACATGCCGTCGCGCATCGAGACCAGCCGGTCGGCGGTGGCCGCGACGCGCTCATCGTGCGTGACCAGCACGAGGGTCTGCCCGGCGGCGCGCAGGCCGTCGAACAGCCTCAGCACGTCGCGGGTGGCGGCGCTGTCGAGGTTCCCGGTCGGCTCGTCGGCCAGCAGGACGAGCGGCTCGTTCGCCAGGGCGCGGGCGATGGCGACCCGCTGCCGCTGCCCGCCGGACAGCTCCCAGGGCAGGTGCCGGGCGCGGTCGGCGAGCCCGACCCGCTCCAGCAGCTGGGCCGCGCGGCGGCGCGCCGCGCGCGGTGAGCGGCCGGCGAGCAGCGCGGGCAGCTCCACGTTCTCCGCCGCCGACAGCTCCTCCACCAGGTGGAACGCCTGGAAGACGAAGCCGACCGCCCGGCGCCGCAGCCGGGCCAGGCCCCGCTCGCTCAGGGCGTCGATGCGCCGGCCGTCCAGCCGGACCTCCCCGCCGGTGGGCCGCTCCAGGCCGCCGAGCATGTGCAGCAGCGTCGACTTCCCGCAGCCGCTGGGGCCCGTCACCGCCAGCACCTGCCCCGCCGGGACGTCCAGGTCGACGTCGTCGACCGCGCGGACCAGGCCGTGGCCCTGGCCGTGCTCCTTGCGCAGGCCCCGGGCCTGCAGCACGAACTCGCTCATGCGTCCTCGGTTCCGTTCCCGGCCCGCGACCACAGGCGCTCGCAAGCCTCCAGCCAGCGCAGGTCCGCCTGGAGCCGCAGCGCGACCCCCTCCAGCAGCAGCCCGGCGGTCGAGCCGTCCGGCTCGGCCAGCGCCGCCCGCTGCACGTCGGACAGCCGCCGCAGCAGCTCGCGGCGCTGCGCGTCCACCAGTTCCACCGGGTCGGCGAGCCGCGCCGCCGCGGCGGCGGCGAGCTTGAGGTGGAACTCCGCCAGGTTCGGCTTCGGCCAGGTCACCTCGGACAGCCAGGCCGCGACCCGCTGCTGCCCGGCCGGTGTCAGGGCGTAGACCTTGCGGTCCGGGCGGTCCGGCAGCCCTTCGGCGACCTCGCCGACGACGAGCCCGGCCTTCTCCAGCCGGGCCAGGGTCACGTAGACCTGGCCCGCGTTCATCGACTCCCCGAGTGGGCCGAGGGCACGCCGCAGGCGCGCGCGCAGGCCGTACCCGTGCGACGGCTCCTTCGCCAGCAACGCCAGCACCGCGTCCTGCATGCACCACCCCTAACGGCTAGGTAATAGATAGCGGTTAGCCATAGGACCGGTCAACACGAGACAGGTGATGTCCGGCCGTGTTCAGAGAAGGCGCGTGTGCTTCCCCGCAGCGAGGGAGCGGCCCCGGACCAGTTCCATGACGATCCAGGGCAGCCCCTCGTCGTCATGGAACTGGTCGTGGACGGTGATGACGCCGGGATGGTGGAGCATCCCGACCGAGCGCGCCTCCCGCTCCATGCGCGCCACCAACTGCTCGCGGACACCGGCCTCCAGGGTCAGCGGCAACTTGAGCTGCTTGAGCGCCACGTCCCGGCGCATCCGCTCATCGTGCGCGCGCCAGACGGCCCCCGCCCTCGCCCAGCACCTCGACCAACCGGTACCGGCCGAGCACGACGTCTCCCGGTTCGCGCGCCACAGCGGCACATTAACGGCACCGCCCCGCGAATCGACACGGACCGGTGGCCAATTGTGATCAGCGTTTCACCGGGCGGCGCGGGCGATGGGCATGAAGGTCGGGGCCGGGTCCGTGGTCAGGAAACCGTGCACGAGGGAGCGCACCGCTTCGGGATGCTCCATCAGGAGCAGGTGGCTGGCGTTCGGGACGACGGCCAGTTCGGCGTTCGGCAGGGCCCGGTAGAACGCCACCGTGTGGTCGAGGGTGACCAGGTCGTCGTCACCGGCCAGGACGAGCGTCCGGGCGGTCACCGCGCGCAGCTCGGACGGGTCCAGCGGGGGCTCGGTCTCGACGGCGTCCACGATCTTGCGGAGGACGACCGGGAAGTGGTCGCGCCCGTCCGGCGACACCTCGGCGTAGGCGTCCACGACCGGGGCGGGCGGCTCCCCGTCGGCGGACGGCTTGTAGATCATCCCGTCGAGGTCGTAGGCCGCGCTGATCAGGACGAGCCGCTCGACCAGGTCGGGGCGGCGCATCGCGACCAGCAGCGCGACCGTCCCGCCGGCGCTGTAGCCGACCAGCCGGGACGGGCCGCCGACGACCCGCTCCAGGAAGTCGATCGTGTCCCGCGCCATCAGCTCCATGGTGATCGGGCCGGGCGCGTCGGGCGTGCGGCCGTGGCCGCGCCGGTCGGGCAGGTAGAGCGTGAAGGTGTCGGCGAGGCCGTCGAGGTTGCCGGTGAAGCAGCGGCTGTCGGTCAAGCCGCCGTGCAGGAGCACCACCGGGTCGCCCGCGCCGCGCTCGTCATGCCACATGTGAACGATGTCGGTCATGTTCTATGTACGGGACGGGGGCGGCGGAGTCATCGGCAGCCCGAACATCGGGAACAGGGACGGGTCCAGGTAGGTGGTCATGGTGGCGAGCAGCCCGTCCCGCGCTTCGAGGACGACCAGGCTGAACGCCTCCCCGTCGCGGTACTGCGCGAAGGCCGGGGAGCCGTTCGCCGCCGTCCGGACGAGCCGGTCGTCGGCGCAGTCGCCGCCCGCGCCCACCAGCGCGGCCCGGATCGCGTCCCGGCCGCTGAGCCACCAGGCAAACGGCGGCATCGACATGGCGACGTCCTCGTGGAGCAGTGCGACCAGGCCGTCGACGTCGTAGGAGGTGAACGCCTCGACGTACCGTTCGAGCAGCCCCTCGTCGACGTTGCCGCCCCGCGCGCGGCGCTCGGCCACGGCGGCGCGCGCCCGCTGCAGGGCGCTGTTGACCGCGGCCGGTGTGCTGCCGAGCAGCCCGGCGACCTCGTCCGCCGACCAGCACAGCACCTCGCGCAGGATGAGCACCGCCCGCTGGCGCGGCGGCAGGGTCTGCAGGGCGGCGACGAACGCCAGCCGGATCGTCTCCCGCGCGGCGGCCAGCTCGGCGGGGTCGCCCTCCTCCGGCAGGACCAGCCGGTCGGGGACGGGCTGCACGAACGCGCCGGGCCCGAGCGGCGCGCCGAGGAACCCGCCGGGCGCCGCGGACGGGCCGAGGTCCATCGCCAGCGCGCGCCGCTGGACGCTGCGGGCCATGTCGAGGCAGACGTTGGTGGCGATGCGGTACAGCCAGGTGCGCAGGCCCGCCCTGCGCTCGTCGAAGCGGTCGGCGTTCTTCCAGGCGCGCAGGAAGGTCTCCTGGACGGCGTCCTCGGCCTCGGCGGCACTGGCGAGCATGCGGTAGCAGTACCCGGTCAACTCGACCCGATGCGCTTCCAGCCGCTGCTCAAAGGCCATCCGGCCACGTTAGATCAGCCCTCTGACAGCTCTTGCGCGGGCGCCGCCCGCCGGGCGAAGGCGGCGATGTCGGCGAGGGCGGGCCGGTAGCCGTCCGAGGTGTCCACGATGAGGGTGGGCAGGTCCATGCGGAGGGGGACGTAGGAGTCCAGCGAGTGGCGTCCGGCGGCGATCGCCTCCAGCAGGTCGCGGTCGCCGTGGGCGGCCCGGTGCCCGTGTTCGACGCGCTGGACGATCCGTTCGCGGGCGATCTCGCTGTCGACCGTGCAGCGGACGACGCGGATGTCCGCCAGGGCGGTGAGGGGCTCCAGGTTCGGCCGCCACACCTTGTCCTGGAAGGCCGCTTCGGCGACCGCGGTGACGCCCGCTTCGAGCAGCAGCCTCAGCACGCCGAAGAAGGCGCCCAGCGTCGGCAGGTTGAGCGGGTCGGCGCCGCCGCCCCGGTAGCCGGGCGTGGCGAGCACCATGCCCTGCTTGATCTCGTCGCGGACGACGGCGGGGCATCCGAGGTCCTGGGCGAGCCGGTGCGCGAGGGTCGTCTTCCCCGTCCCCGGACCGCCGCTCACCACGACCAACGTCGGCAAGGCCATGCCCCAACCCTCGCACGGACGGAGTGGACGAGGCGCGGGGCCACGATACTGGCGCGATGGAGTTCTTCGTCTACCACCGGGACCGGGCGGGTTCCCTGCCGCTGCGCATGGAGCTGCTGGAGGAGCACTGGTCCTACATGGACGGGTACGGGACGAAGATGATCGCCCGCGGCCCGACGCTCGCGGACGACGGTGAGGCGCCCACCGGCAGCGTGCACATCGTCGACCTGCCCGATCCCGCCGCAGCCCGCGCGTTCGCGTTCGACGAGCCCGGCTGGCAGGCCGGCGCGTACCGGGACGTGCTGGTGCGCCGGTGGCGCAACCTGCTGGGCCGCACGATGTGGGACTTCCCCGGCGGACGCGAGGGCGGTGCCCGCTTCCTGGTGCTCGGCCTCGGGTCGGGGCCGGGCGCCGACCTCGCCGTCCCGCCCGAGCGGGACGGCGAGCTGGTCGCCTACGGGCCGCTGCTGTCCGACGACGGCGGCGCCTGGCTGGGCACGGCGGCGCTCGTCCGCGCCCCCGACGAGGACGCGGCACGCGCCTTCCTGACCCCGGACGCGTATGCCTCGATCGACGTCCTCCCCTGGGAGTTCGGCGGCCGCCGCTAGCGGAGGCCGATCCCGGGGTTTAGCCGGGTCGCGCGTCAGAAGGCGGACGTGTGGGCGGGCTGGCGGCGGTGGCCCCGGCCCACCCCGGCGCCATGCTCCTCGGCCGGGCCGGCGGGCACGCCCACCGGAGGCATGCGGACCTCGACGCGCCCGTTCTCGATCCGCGTCTCGTAGCAGGGCTGCGGCGTGCTGGCCGGGCCGCGCACGATGCCGCCGTCCGAGAACCGGAAGGTGCTGCCGTGCCAGGGGCAGGTGACGCAGCCGTGCTCGAACGTCCCCTCATCGAGCGGGCCGCCCATGTGGCCGCAGGTGGCGTCGAGGGCGTACACCTTGCCGCCCATCCGGTGGAGCAGGATCTGCACGCCGCCCGCCTCGGCGATGCGGTGGTCGCCTTCGGCGAGGTCGTGCTCGCCGAGCACCGGCGTCCACTCCTCCGGGCCTTCCTGCCACGCGTTGCGGTTGACGTTGACGCCCCGGACGAACGACAGGTGGCCGCCGAGGTAGGCGCCGATCGCCATCATCCCCAGCCCGGCGTACCCCAGCGCCTTGCCCGTCTGGCGGTCGCCCTTCATGCGCGTGATCAGCGACGCGATGTACAGCGACAGCGCCGCGGAGTTGCCGAGGGCGTGCACGAGCCCGACCCGCCGCTCCGCGCCGAGCGTGTCGCTCCAGTCGTTCAGCCCGGTGAGGGCGGTGGGCACCGCCGCGGCGATGCCGGTCCCGATCAGCAGGTCCGCGGACGACTCGGCGTCGCGGCCGCCGGCGGCGTCCAGCAGCGCGGCCATGGTCCACGCGCCGATCGGCACGTCGGTGAGCGTGGGGTGCAGCGGATGCCCCAGGTTCGTCCCGCTGAGCGTGTTGCGGACGGGACGCGGCCGTACGATCTTCTGGGCCGCCTTGGCCACCGGTTTCGCGACCCCGTCGAGCGATTTCGCCCGCTCCAGCCGGCGCACCATCTTCTGCGGCATCCTCATCACGATCATCCCGGCCTCCCCAAGGCACGACTGGCACTGCTCCGCTAGTCGCCTCTCTATCCCAGGGAATCCCCGCAAAACGTCCGCCCGCGGCGGGTCGGCGCAGGTAGGTCACCTTCGGGGCATCCGGTTCGTCATGAGGGTGATGCCGTCCATGAGAGGTTGCTCCATCGTGAACGCCCCAGATTTCCTCGCCGTCCGGTTCGAGGAGCACCGTCCCCATCTGAAGGCGGTCGCGTACCGCATGCTCGGTTCGCTGGCCGAGGCGGACGACGCGATCCAGGAGACGTGGCTGCGGTTGACCCGGTCCGGCGACGCCGAGATCGACAATCTCGGCGGCTGGCTGACCACCGTGGTCGGGCGCGTCTGCCTGGACATGCTCCGGACCCGCAAGAGGCGCGGCGAGGAGCCGCTGGAGGCCCGGCTGCCCGATCCGGTGATCAGCCGGACGGACGGCACCGACCCCGAGCAGCAGGCGATGCTGGCGGACTCGGTCGGGCTGGCGCTGCTGGTGGTGCTGGAGTCGCTCACCCCGGCGGAGCGGCTCGCGTTCGTCCTGCACGACATGTTCGGGCTGCCGTTCGAGGAGATCGCGCCGATCGTCGACCGCACGCCGGCGACGGCCAAGAAGCTGGCGAGCCGGGCGCGGCAGCGGGTCCGGGGCGCGACCCCGCCGCCCGACCCGGACCCGGTCGGGCAGCGCCGCGTGGTGGACACCTTCCTGACCGCCGCGCGCGGCGGCGACTTCGACGCGCTGCTGGCCCTGCTCGACCCGGACGTGGTGCTGCGCGCGGACGGCGGCGTGCTCACCGGCGGGCTGCGGGTCATCCGCGGCGCCGCCGCCGTGGCCGGGCAGGCGCCCACGTTCCAGCGGATGGCCACCGCCGCGACCACGCACGCCGCCCTGGTCAACGGGCTCGCGGGACTGGTCAACACCATCGACGGCCGGCCGTTCTCGGTGATGAGCTTCACCGTCGCGGACGGCAGGATCGCCGCGATCGACATCCTGTCCGACCCCGACCGCCTGGCGCGGCTCGACCTGGCGTCCACCGACGGCTGACCGGCCCAGCCCCGCGTCCTCCGGCCCCCTTGGGATGGCTTCGCGCCATCCCTGGGGGGCCTTCTCGTGGATGGGACAAAAAATTCGCTCGGATCGGTCACCTTCACCGGATTCAGGTCGTCAGTGCAGTGAACGAGCCGATGAGGCGGGCGAGAAAAGGCCCGCACAACGTGGAAAAGGAAACGCTCATGACCGCGACCGCGAACGAATTCGACGCCTCGACCCTCACTTCTCGCTTTTCCGACCCGCAGCAGCTCGTCCCCGAACTCGGCGACGCCGCCGCCGCGCTGTTCAAGATCGCCGGGAACGGGGCGGTGCCGCGCGGCACCGTCGCCCTCGTCCACCTGCGCGCCGGCCAGCTCGTCGGGAACACGTATCTGACGATGCTGCACACCGGCAACCTGCGCCGCGCGGGCGTGCCGGAGGAGAAGATCACCGCGGTGGCGTCCTGGGCGGACGCCCCGTACTTCACCGCCGCCGAGCGGGTCGCGTTGGAGCTGGTCGAGGCGGTGCTCACCCCGAACCCGCACGGGGAGCGGGTCCCGGACGCGCTGTACGCGCGGGCCGCCGAGCACTACGACCCCACGGCCCTCGCCACGCTCGCCATGGTGATCGGGCAGGTCAACTTCTTCATCCCGCTCGCCCTGATCGGCAGGCCGCTGCCCGGCGTCTCGCCGGCCGAGCAGTGGCGCACGGCCGCAGCCGAATGATCCGCCGGCCCGGGGCGGCCGCCGCCCCGGGCCCGCAATTCCTTCCGCTTTTCCCTTCCTATCGCCGTCCCGCCCGGGATCGACGCGCGTGACCGCACCGCGCCCCGGCTCGATCCCGGTTCTGGCGGGCCCCGGCCCCTTTTCGGCCCCTCGGCCGCCTCAGCGAAAGAAATGGTCATGACCCATGCCTCCAGGCGGGGGCTCGCACTCGCGCTGCTCGCCGCCACGCAATTCGTGCTGGTGCTGGACGCCTCGATCGTCGGGGTGGCGATGCCGTCCATCGGCGCCGACCTCGGGTTCGCCCCGGACGACCTGTCCTGGGTCGCGAACGCCTACACGCTGACCTTCGGCGGGCTGCTGCTGCTCGGCGGCCGCGCCGCCGACCTCGTCGGCCGCCGCCGCATGTTCATGATCGGCATGGCGCTGTTCGCCGCCGCCTCCCTGGCCGGGGGCCTCGCGGTCACCGGCGGGATGCTGGTGGCCGCCCGCGCCGCCCAGGGCGTCGGCGCCGCGCTGGTGTCCCCGGCCGCGCTGTCCCTGGTCATGACGGTCTTCCCGGCCGGACCCGACCGCAACAGGGCGATGGGCGTGTTCGGCGCGGTCGCCGGGGCCGGCGGCGCCGCCGGGTCGATCCTCGGCGGGATGCTGACGCAGTGGCTGGGCTGGGAGGCCACGCTGTACGTGAACGTCCCGCTCGGGCTGGCGGCGATCGCGCTGGCGCCGAAGCTGCTGCCCGAGGCGTCCGACCGGACGGCGCGCGGGTTCGACCTGCCCGGCGCGCTGACCGCCACCGGCGGGCTGGCGCTGCTGGTCTACACGCTGGTCGAGGGCGACGACGCCGGCTGGACCTCGCCGCGCACCCTCGGCCTCGGCGCGGTCGCCGTGGCGCTGCTCGCGGTGTTCCTGCTCATCGAGGCGCGCACCGCCCACCCGCTGCTGCCCCTGAAGATCTTCCGCCAGCCGGTGCTGCGCGGCTCCAACCTCGCCGCGGTCCTCACCTTGATGGCGATGGCCCCGCTGTTCTTCTACCTGACCTTCTACATGCAGCAGGTCGTCGGCTTCGGCCCGGTCCGCGCCGGGTTGGCGCAACTGCCGCTGGCACTGGCGATCGCCGTCACCGCGGGCGCGGCGGGCGCGCTCATCGCCCGGCTCGGGCTGGGCACCGCGATGGCGGCCGGGCTCGTGATCACCGGCGCCGGCCTCGCCTGGTTCTCCCGCATGTCGGCGGACGGCGGCTTCCTCACCGACGTGCTCGGCCCGACGCTGCTGATCGGCGTCGGCGCGGGACTGGCGTTCGTCACCACCACGGTCGGCGCGACGTCCGGCACCCGTCCCGAGCAGGCCGGGCTTGCGTCCGGGCTGTTCAACACCGCGCAGCAGGTCGGCGGGTCGCTCGGCCTGGCCGCCGTGGTCGCGATCTCCACGTCCCGCACCGCCGACGCCGTAGCGGGCGGCGAGCGCGACCCGGCCGCCGCCCTCACCGAGGGGTACGGCGCCGGAATGCTCACCGCCGCCGGTATCGCCCTCGCGGCGGGACTGCTCGCCGCCGTCCTCGTCCCGCGCCGCCCGCCCCCGGCCCCTGGCCCCGTGACGGTCGATCCCGCCGCCCGACCGTCCGCCGAGACCGCCGCGTCCTGACCGCACACCCCGTCGACCGCTGGAAAGAGCGTCCGATCATGATCTCCCCCAAGAACACCGAGCAGCTGACCACCACCGACACCGACACCCGCACCGTCTGGCACGGCGCCTGGACGGCCGCGGTCATGCGCCCGTCCGCCGCACCCTGGTTCCCCACCTGGGCGGAGCAGGGCTTCACCGACCAGTCGGTCCGGCAGATCGTGCGCGTGAACGCCGGCGGCACCCAGGTCCGGATTCGGCTGTCCAACGCCTACGGCGCCGCGCCCCTGCGGGTGACCGGAGCGAGCATCGGGCGCACCGCGGGCGGCGCGGCCGTGCGGCCGGGCACGCTCCACCCGCTGCGCTTCGCGGGCTCGCCGTCGGCCGTCGTCCCCACGCGGGGCCGGATCGTCAGCGACCCGGTCGCCCTGCCCGTCCGGCCGCGGGAGCAGCTCACGATCACGCTGTACTTCGAGGACGCCACCGGCCCGGCCACCCACCACCAGCTGTCGATGACCACGTCCTACCGCGCCGCCGGCGACCGCCACCGCGACCCGTCCGCCACCGCCTACACCGACAGCATCGAGCCCGGCTTCGGCTCCTGGTACTACCTGGAGGGCGTCGAGACCTCCGGCGGGCGCGCGCAGCCTCCCGCGGTCGTCGCCTTCGGCGACTCCATCACCGACGGGTTCGGCGCGAACGTCGACGGCGACGACCGCTACCCCGACGCCCTCGCCGAGCGCCTCGCCGCCGCCGGGCGCCCCCACCCGGTGCTGAACGCCGGCATCGGCTCCAACAAGCTGCTCACCGACTCGGCCTGCGGCGGCGACTCCGGGATCTCCCGGTTCGCCCGCGACGTCCTCGACCAGCCCCGCGTCGGCACCGCGATCGTCCTGATCGGCATCAACGACATCCAGTTGAACGACGACCGGATGTGCGGCGTCGACCTCGACGACCCCCCGGTCACCGCCCAGCGGCTCATCGACGGCCACCAGGCCCTGGTCCGCGCCGCCCTCGCCCGCGGCATCGCGGTCATCGGCGGCACGCTCACCCCCTTCGAGGGCTCGGCCGGGTGGACGGCCGAGGGCGAGGAGATCCGCCGCCGGGTCAACCGGTGGATCCGCACCTCCGGCGCCTACGACGCCGTCGCCGACTTCGACCGGGCCCTCGACCCGGACGGCACCGGCCGCATCCCGGAGGCCCTGCACATGGGCGACCACATCCACCCCAGTGCCGCCGGGTACCGGGTCATGGCCGACGCCATCGACCCGGCCGACCTGGGGCACGGCTCCGACCACCGTTGACGGGGGTGACAGGAGCGAGCCCGGCCGCAGGGCTCGTTCCCGTGCCGTTCGCGAGTTCGGCGGCGTCCCGCGCGCCGGGCCGTCGTAGGCTGAACCCGCCGGTGATGGACGGGAGGCTGGGATGACCGAGACGACCGTGGGCGAGGTGATGGCCGAACTCGCCGCACTCGACGACCCGAAGATCCGCGCGGTGAACGAGAAGCACGGCGACGACCACGGCGTGAACCTCGGCAAGTTGCGCGCGATCGCGAAGCGGCTGAAGACGCAGCAGGACCTCGCGCGCCGGCTGTGGGAGACGGGCGACTCCGCGGCCCGGCTGCTGGCGCTCCTGATCTGCCGTCCGAAGGCGTTCGAGCGCGACCGGCTGGACGCCATGGTGCGCGAGGCCCGCACCCCCAAGGTCCACGACTGGCTCGTGAACTACGTGGTGAAGAAGAGCCCGCACGCCGAGGAGCTGCGCCTGGCCTGGTTCGCCGACCCGGACCCCGCGGTCGCGAGCGCCGGCTGGGCGCTGACCACCGAGCGCGTGACGAAGAAGCCCGACGGCCTCGACCTCCCCGGGTTGCTCGACATCATCGAGGCGCAGCTCAAGGACGCCCCCGAGCGGCTCCAGTGGGCGATGAACCACTGCCTGGCGCAGATCGGGATCGACCACGCCGAGCACCGCGCCCGCGCGATCGGCATCGGGGAGCGGCTGGAGGTCCTCAAGGACTACCCGACTCCCCCGGGCTGCACGTCCCCGTTCGCCCCCATCTGGATCAACGAGATCGTGCGCCGCCGGCAGGACGCGTAGGGAGCGTCACGCGTTCGCTCGTTCCGCGGCGCCCGTCCTGTCGAAGGGGTGCCTGGTGGACGTGGTGACCGGGCCCCGGCGGGCCATGGCGACGGCAAGGTAGAGCAGGCCGGCGGTGAGCGCGGCCAGCGTGCTCCCGTACCACGGCGCGGCCCAGTGGGCGTTCGTCAGCGCCAGGTGGGCGAGAAGGACGAGGACGATGCCGCGTCCGACGATGGCGATCGCGGCGATGAGGCGTTCGTCGCGGTGCGGGCCCCGTCCGGTCGATAGGGCGCGCAGGAGCAGCAGCGCCGCCGCGAGGAACACCGCGTTGACGGCGATCAGCGGGACGGTCGGGTGGCGGACGGCCGCGACCAGCAGGAATGTCCCGGCGGTCCAGCAGACGGCGCTGAACAGGCAGGTCCAGCCCCGGCCGTGCCGGACCAGGAACGTGCGTTTGCCGAACATCTCATCGCCGCGGACATCGCGGAAGTCCTTGAGCACGATCCGGCCGATGAATCCGACATAGAGCCCGGCGAGCAGGAGCAGGTCGCCTTTGCGCAACGTGCCGCGCACCGCGAATATCCCGGTCAGGTAAGGCACGGCGACATAGCAGGCGGGCAGTACGAGGGGAGCCACCACGCCGCGGGCGGCCAGCCGTACCGGACGCAGCGAATAGTTGGCGCTGATGGCCAGCCCTGCGACGGTCACCACGACGGCCGGCCAGTGCAGGGTGAAGCTCGCGGCCAGCGCCAGGACGGCGGCGGTGACCCCGGCCACGAGCATCTCGCGGCGGTACGCGGTTCCGGTCACCAGAAGACGTCCCGGATCGCCGGGCAGGTTCACCCGGTCGATGAGCACGTCGGCGAGGTCGTTGCAGGCCACCGAGAACACCAGGAACCCGAAGACCACGACGAAAGCCCGCAGCAGCAGGACGCGGTCTTCGCCCTGCCCGGCTTGGGCCAGTCCAGTAGCGGTGAACAGCGCCAGCAGCACGATGACGGGCGGGCGCGCCAACCGGACCATCAGGAGCAGCCGCCGCGTCATTTGTTGCTCCCGAAATTGGCCATCCCGAAGACGATGAAGACGAAGGCACCGACGACGGCAAGCCCGCAGATGATCAGAATGACCGCGGCCACGGTCGCCAGCAGCGCGACCAGCAGGCGGTCGGTGTTGCGCTCAGGCGGTCGGCCCATGGGCCGATCCTGCGCCCGTCCGGCGGGCCGCGCATGGGGGGAAGTACTCAGTGCGTCTGAGTACCCGTACTCAGATTCCGGGCTGGACGCGGGCCCGCAGCGGGCCGTGCGGGCCGTGCGGGCCGTCCGCGACGTGGACGGCCCGCACAACCGCATCGGGCTTACTTGAACGCGGGCATCAGGTGCTCGTGGATGAGGCGGAGCTGCCCGTCCACATCCGGAACGCCGGTGAGCTCGCGGCCGGTGAAGGTCTTCACCAGGCCGGGGTCGGTGATCGCGCAGATCATGTGGTTCACGCCGGTCGGCGCGATGTCGCTCTCGATCTTGGCGCGGACCTCGTCCGGAGTGCCCGCCAGCGACAGCCGCTCGGTGATCTCGGGCGTGGTCAGCTCGATGGCCTTGGCGAGGTCGCCCGCGCCGATGGCCTCGATGACCGGGGCCATCTCGGCCGGGTCGACGCCGTTGCGCACCAGCTGCTCGGGCGGCATCGCCGACGCGTACAGGCCGACCATGCTGCGGGCCGCCTCCTTGGCCGCGGCCGAGTCGGGGCCGACGGCGAACACGACCCAGGCGCCGATGTCGAGCGTCCGCCAGTCCTTGCCCGCGCGCTCGGCGCCGGCCTTGACGTGCTCGACGGCGTACTCGTACGCCTCGCGGGAGTAGCTGAGCGCGTGGTGGACGCCGTCGGACAGCTCACCGGCCGCCTCGAACGACTTCGGCCCGCGCATCGCGCCGATCTTGACCGGCAGCCGCTCCTGGACGGGGCGGGCGAAGGTGAACAGGCCGTCGTAGGAGTAGAACTCGCCGTCGCGGGTGATGGTGCCCTCGTCCAGCAGGGTCCGGACGACGGCGACGGCCTCCTTGACCCGGGTGAGCGGCTTGGTCCGCGCCCAGTCGATCTTGTACTGGGCGAGGACGCCGAAGTTGCCGCTGCCGAGGACGACCTCGGCGCGGCCGCCGGTGAGCTCGTCCAGGGTGGCGGCGGCCTGGGCGATCAGGGACGGCTCGCGCAGCGTCACCGCCGACACCGACGGGCCGAGGCGGATCTGCGAGGTGCTCGCCGCGGCGGCGGCGAACACCAGCCACAGGTCCTTGTGCCACGGCTCGTCGGCCGCGTACACGGCGTGGAAGCCGAGCTCGTCGGCGAGCCGGATCGAGGCCAGCGACTCCGTGATGGGGTAGTCGGGGAGCATGGCGTAGCTGAACTTCACAGGGGACGTCTCCTTGCCGTGCGCACCCTCGCGCACGATTGGGGATAGCGAAGATCGTAGGTAGTGGACCGTGGCGATGGGGTCACTATCCGCTACTTTCCTCCGATTTGTTCAACATCCCGGGGCGTCCGGCGCTCCTTCCCGTGCGTCGTTCCAGGTCGTCCGGCCATAGGGGCCCGCGTCGGCAGCAGGAGCGGGGTGGCGAGCAGCAGGACCCCGGCGACCGCGATCGCGGCGAGCGGCCCGGTGAACGACGCGACCACGCCCCAGACCACCATGAAGGTCGCCTGCGAGAGCTTGCTGCTGACGCTCCACGCGTTGAGGACCTGCGCGACCTGCCCGGCGGGCGCGCGCTGCAGGCGCTCGGTCGCGGCGATGGGGTTGAACAGGCCCATGCTGGCGATCACCAGGGCCTCGACGACCAGCACCGTGACGACTCCGGGGACACCGGGGCCGGTCAGCGCCAGCCCGAGCGGGAAGACCGAGCGCAGCCAGCCGGAGACGAGCATGACGCGGTACCGGCCGTGGCGGGCCACGAGGCGCGCGGAGAGCCGGGCGCCGGCGAGGCCGCCCAGCGCCGGGACGCCGAACGCGAGACCGTACTGCCAGGCGGGGACCCCGTACTCGCCGAGCAGGAGGACCGCCAGGATCGGCCCGGTGGCCATGATCAGGCCGTTGACCGTCATCGCGTTGAGGAACAGGCGCCGCAGGACGGGTTCGCCGAAGATGGACCGCCAGCCGTTCAGCAGGTCGGCGGCGCGCGTCCGCCGGGCGCCCGCGCCGCGCGGCGCCGCCGTGTCCCCGCCCCGGATGCGCAGGACCCCGAGCGCCGACAGCAGGTAGCTGAAGGCGTCGGCGGTGACGGTGACGACCGGGCCCAGCACGCCGATGAGGGCCCCGCCGAGCGGCGGGCCGACCGCCGTCGACACCCAGTTCGTGCCCTCGAACCGCGCGTTCGCGACGAGGAGTTGCCGTGGCTCGACGAGGTGCTTGAGGTACGCCCCGGACGCGGCGGTGAACGCGATGCCCGCCGTCCCGCAGACCACCGACACGGCCAGCAGCTGGCCGTACGAGAGCACGTCGAGCACGTACGCGATCGGGATGCTGGCCATCGCGAGGAAGCGGACCACGTCCATCACCACCATGACGGGACGTTTCGCCCGGTGCTCGATCCACGGTCCGAGCGGCACGGCCACGACCGCGGCGACCGCGAGCCCGGCGCCCTCCAGGAGCGAGACGGCGAACGCGGACGCGTCCAGCACCTGGACCGCGATGAGCGGGAACGCGCCGAACGCGATCCACGTGCCGTAGGTGCTGACGGCGTAGGCCGACCACAGCCACCCGAAGCCGGGCCCCAACCTCGCGCGCACACGACTCCTAGCGACAGCCGACCCTCTGGACGCTCGAAGCACACCAGCGCCGCCGACGCGGGATCAAACAACGAACCGTCTCCGAGCCACAACCAGCAGTTGTGCGCCCATAGGGTGACCGCCGTGGACACCGAGGCATTGCGATCGTTCGTCCGGGCCGCCGAGCTCGGGCAGCTGCAGCACGCCGCCGACGAGCTGGGCGTGACGCAGCAGGCGGTCTCCAAGCGGATCGCCGCGCTGGAGCGCACGCTGGAGGTCCGGCTGTTCACCCGCACCGCGCGCGGGGTCGAGCTGACCCTCGACGGGCAGGCGTTCCTCCCGCACGCGCGGAGCGTCGTCTCGGGCGTCGAGCGCGCCGTCGCCGCCGTCCGGCCGGGCTCACGGGCACTCCGCGTCGACGTCCTCGGGCTGCGAAGCGCGCAGGCGGCCGTCCTGCACGACTACTGGCGGTCGCATCCCGGAACGGACCTCGACGTGGTCGTCCTCAGGGTCAACGATCCGCGCGTCGTCGTCGCCGCCATTCAGGCGGGCGACATCGACGCCTCGTTCCGCACCATTACCGACCCCACCGCACTGCCGGCCGACGTCCGCATGATCCGCGCGTTCGAATTCCCGCTGGAACTGCTCGTCGGCCCGCGGCACCCGCTCGCCGCCGCGCCCCGGCTGACGCCGCGGCAGCTGCGCGGGCACCGGATATGGATGCCGGGCATCGCGCCCCGGAGCGAATGGGCGGAGTTCTACGACCGGCTCGCCACCGAGTTCGACCTGCGCATCGACGCGACGGGCCCGCATTTCGGCGACGAAGTGCTCCAGGAGACCCTCGCCGACTCGGCGGACGTGGCCACCCTCGTCGGGGCGCGCGACCGGTACGTCTGGCCGGCGAACTACGACCTGCGCCGCATCCCCATCGTGAATCCGGCGCTCGGATATCCGCTCTCGCTCCTCCTCCCCAGTGCGAATCCGCATCCCGGACTGCGCGGACTCATCACCCACCTCAGGAATCAGCCGGGGCTCCCCGAACCGTCGTGGCTCCCGTCCTGGCGGAACGGGTCCGGGAGGTGACCGCGCTCACCTCCCGGCTGGACGTCCTCCCCTTCGAGGCCAGTCGCAGCTACCCGCGTGCCCGGGAGGGCGGGGCGGTGAGGGCGTAGATCAGCAGGACGCACATCGCGATGGTCAGCACGGACCAGAGCGGGAACGCCCGCAGGAACGCCAGGTGCCCGATCGCGGCCAGGACGGCGAACACCACGCCGGTCGCGCGCGCCCACGTCCGTCCGGCGAGGATCCCCCCGCCGACGGCCAGCTGGATGACACCGAGGATGAGCCAGAACCAGCCCCAGGCGGTGTAGTCGAACACCATGATCTGGTTGGCGCCGACGAGGTAGTAGTTGTCATTGAACAGGCCGACCAGGCCGTCGATGACGTTGAACGCGCCGATCACCATGGCCAGGGTGCCCGCGAACGTCAGCCACCCGGACCTGATGTGCGGCCGCCGCACCATGCTCGGGCCGGCGTCGTGGGCCGTTCTGGACGTCATGTGACCTCCTCACCTACCCGGCGGTGTCCAGGTTGTCTGTGGATGCCCCGGAAAGTCCCCGTTGAGCGGTCAACAGCAACCATGCGGGTCGCGCTTTTGGCGAGCGGCGGACGGAAACGTGGCCCCCGTTTGGCGAAGCGCTCAGACACGCCGAGCGGCGAGGCCCGTCCGCCTCCGGCGGCCGAACGGCCGCCGCGCGGGCCCGGCCGCCACCGGGCTACCGTTGCTCGGGATGACGCATTCCAAGATCGAGATCACCCCCGAGCTGGTGCGGGGCCTGCTGCGCGACCAGCACCCCGACCTCGCCCACCACCCGGTGCGGCTCGGCGCGCGCGGCTGGGACAACCAGTTGTGGCGGCTCGGCGACGACCTCGCCGTCCGGTTGCCCTGGGCGACGGAGTCCGCGGACGCGCTGCTCCGCAAGGAGCACACCTGGCTGCCCGCCCTCGCCCCGCGCCTTCCGCTGCCGGTCCCCGTCCCGCGGCGCCTCGGCGAGCCGTCACCGCTCTTCCCGCGACCCTGGATCGTCACCACCTGGGTGCCGGGCGAGCCCGCCGACCGCGCCCCCGCCACCCGCGCGGCGGAGTCCGCCGACGCGCTGGCCGCCTTCCTGTCGGCCCTGCATCGGCCCGCGCCCGCCCAGGCGCCCGCCTGCCGCTTCGGCAGGGGAGGGCCGCTCGCCCACCACGCCGCGGGCTTCGCCGAACAGCTCAAGGCGGCGGCCGACCTCGGGCTCGTCCCCGAACCGGACGCCGTCCGCGCGGTCTGGGACGACGCCGCCGCCGCGCCCGACTGGGACGGCCCGGCGCTATGGCTGCACAGCGACCTGCATCCCGCCAACGTCCTCACCACGGACGGCGTCCTCAGCGGCGTGGTCGACTTCGGCGACCTCTGCACCGGCGACCCGGCAGGCGACCTCGCCGCCGCCTGGATCCTGCTGCCGGACGGTGCCATCGACCGCTTCCACGCCGCCTACGAGCACCCCCTGGACACCGCGACCTTGCGCCGGGCCCGCGGATGGGCGGTGCTGCGCGCCCTCACCGGCATGCTCATGGGGGACGCCGGCGTCCACGGCCGTCCGGGCGGCAAACCGACCTGGGGCCCGCCCGCCCACGCCTCACTGCAACGCCTGATCGCCGACCACATGAAAGGCCGAGACCGCTCTCGTCCGTAGCCGGATACGTCGTCATGGCGGACGGCGCGAGGCAGCGGCGCGGCCGTCCCGCCGCTGCGGTCAGATGGCGCCGCCGAGAGGATCGGCGGCGAGTTCCCAGAGCCTCCTCGCCACCGGGTGCTGGAACCCCGGGTCGATGGCCTGCGCGAGTGCGGCCAGTTGGGCGGGAGGGAGCATGGCCCCGCCGCGGGCCGGGTCGCGCAGCCACATCTTGGCCGGCGCATGCCCGGGTACCTGCACGACCAGGCGGGGCAGGACGCCGCCGCGCCAGTTGGTCCACACCGGTTGGGCGCTGTCCGCGCTGACATGGGCGGCGGTGAGGTCGTACCGTTTCCGGCCCCGGACGCCCCTCCGGACGAGGACCCTGCCGTCGAGCCAGTACGTGCTGCGGTAGTGCTGGACGAGAATCAGGCCGCAGAGCGCGTCAAGAAGCAGGATCGGCAGCAGGATCAGGACACCGAGCGCCTTGTCCTCCGAAGAGAGGAACATCCAGCCGACCGCGCCTATCACCGCGCTCAGCAGGGCGAGCATCGGCACAAGGCACCCCAGCCAGAGGACCCACATCGCCGCCGGAAAGCCGACGTTCAGCCGGATCATTCGTCCATCACCCTCGCGAGGCCGCGCTGAGCGTGGACGGGCAGGTCGACCAGCCGGGTACTCGTCGTGCCGGTAATGGCGCGTCGCACCGTTCGGCCACCGCCCGCCTCCCTGATCAGTTGCTCGACCCGGAGAGCATACTTTGCCGCGAAATAAGGGCATCGGCGGCTCTCCGGAGGGCGCCTCCGGAGTCCCCATCCCGGCTGCTCTCGCCGCTCAGGGCATCGGACGCTCGGACGGCTTGCCGGGCCCGGGGCCGAACGGCGCCATCCCGGCGAGCTTGCCGCCGTCGATCGGCAGGGCCGCGCCGGTGACGAACGACGCCGCGTCCGAGCACAGCCACACGGCGGCGGCCGCGACCTCCTCGGGGCGTCCGATCCGCCGCATGGGCATCGCCCGTCCCGCCATCTGCCGCGCCTGCTCCCCGGCGCGCTCGAGCTGCTCGGTGTGGATCGGGCCGGGGGCCAGCGCGTTGACCCGCACACCGGCCTCGGCGTAGTCCAGCGCCGCCGTGCGGGTCAGCCCGATCAGGCCGAACTTGCTCGACACGTAACCCGCCAGGCCGCCGACCGCCTGCAGGCCCGCCGAGGACGCCATGTTCACGATCGCGCCCCCGCCGGTGTCGAGCATGGCGGGGATCTGATGCTTCATGCACAGGAAGACCCCGCGCAGGTTGACGGTCAGCGCGCTGTCGAAGTCGGCGACGGCGACATCGGCCAGCGGCGTGGGCGGGTGGCCGCCGCCGGCCGCGTTGTTGACCGCCGCGTCCAGCCGTCCGAACTCCTCGACCGCGCGGTGGACGAGCCGCTCGACCGCGTCCGGGTCGGTCACGTCGGTCGGAACGGCCAGCGCGCGGCCGCCTGCGGCTCCGATCTCGGCCGCGAGCTCCGCCAGCGCGGCACCGTCCCGGGCCGCCAGGACGACGGCGGCCCCGGCCTCGTGCAGCGCGCGGGCGGTGGCCGCGCCGATGCCGCGGCTGGCGCCGGTGACGATGGCGACCCGGCCGCCCAGAGGACGTTCACTGCTCATGACCTGCTCCTTCTCACGGGATACGGGTACTGCTAGAATTCTTTGGACAGACTGTAAATCCAATCTCTGGAGCGGTCAAGGACATGAGCCCTCGCGAGTACCGGTCCGACAAGCGCCGGGCCGCCGCCGAGGAGACGCGGCGGCGGATCCTGGACGCCGCCCGCGCCCTGCTGGCGGGCGATGCGACGCCCCGGCTGTCGGTGGACGCGGTCGCCAAGGCGGCCGACGTGTCCCGCCAGAGCGTCTACAACGCCTTCGGGTCCAAGTCCGGGCTGCTGGAGGCACTGTTCGACACGCTCGCCGACCGGGCGGGCATGGGCTTGGCGGACGCCTTCACCGCGCCCGACCCGGCGGCGGCCCTCGCCGAGTTCGCCGGGACATTCTGCCGGTTCTGGGCGAGCGACCGGACCGTCCTGCGCAGGCTCCGCGGACTGGCCCTCCTCGACAGCGACCTGGAACACCTGCTGCGCCGCCGCGACGAGATGCGCCGCACCGCCCTGACCGAACTGCTCCGCCGCTTCCCCGCCCCGCCGGACGAGGCGACGATCGACGTGATCTGGCAGCTGACCTCGTTCGAGACCTACGACGCGCTCGCCACCCGCGACCAGACCCGCACCCCCGAGGACCTCGCCCGCATCATCGGAGCCGCCGCCACCGCCGTCCACCGGCCGTAGGCGGCCGGTGGAAAGGGGTCAACCGAAGTCCCATGCGTCCCTGTAGAACCAGACCCAGCCCGTCGTGAGCGCGGCGACGGAAATGATGACGATGGGAAAGTAAGGGAAGTCCAGGAAGCTGAGAACGCCCGGCGACACAGGAGAGACCTCTTGTACGCGTTCCTGCGCGGGCCCGAAAGCCAACCCGTATGCGGCCGCCGGTATCAGCACGACCGCCAAGACCATCGGAAGCTGGAACCAGCGGGCCCGGAACGCACCCGACAGGCACACGACGGCGGCGGCGTAAAGGGCGATGCCGACCGTGCCGAGGAGCTCGACGCCGAAAATCCATGCTTTCGAGACGGCGGTGTCCTCCTTGGACTCCTTGGCCTCCTCGTAGGAGACACCTCCGCCCATGGCGGGCCCTCCTCCGTAGGAGGTCACGCACTCGGTCCCCGGGATCTGGACTTCCTCCCCGCACCTCGGTTCACCCGCGTCCACCGCCTCATCGGCCGTGTAGGCGTTCTGCAGGCTGAACACGGCGGCGACCACGCCCAGCAGGAGGAGACAGGTCCCCACGCTCATCGAGATGGGTCGCATCAGTCTCCTCGGGGGTCGGCACACGGAACCGGCGAGCGAGGCGTGCCCCGAACACGTCGCTCAGGACACACTTCCCTTCATCATCAGGCCGCCACAGCCGGCACCTCAAGACCAAGCCCGGTGCTTCCAGCTCCACGGTCGCGAGGTTCCCCAGACGCCGCCTGCTCATACTCATCGCGAGCACCCAGCCATGCGCCCGCCGGCACGCACCTTCGCGAACGACCGCACAACAGGTAGCCGACGTCCTGCCTCAGGCGAGCCCATCATCTGGTGTTCCTTCATGGTGCTCCAGGGCACCGAGCCAGAGACCCTGCACGGCATCACCCGACCAGCTCGGTCAGCGGGTGACCATGAGCAGCGCCACAAATCCGAAACACGAACCGCAGCAGATGTCGAGAACGCGACACCGGCTCCGTCCCCGGTGCACGAGCAGCCGTATGGACTGGCCGCAGACGAAGCCCTGAAGGAGGAGCAACCATGCGACCGAACGAGATCACCGAGATTCTGAACCGGCCGATCAGCCGGGAACTGCTGGCCCGCGACCTGACCCGGCTGGCCTACGTCGCCAAGGACGGCACACCGCGAGCCATCCCGATCGCGTTCGCATGGAACGGCTCGGAGATCGTCATGTGCACGTCGAAGAACGCTCCGAAACTCGGGGCCCTGAGCGAGAACCCGATGGTCGCGCTGACGATCGACACCGAGGTCCACCCGCCCAAGATCCTGCTCATCCGGGGCCGCACCGAACTGGACTACGTCGACGGCATCCCGGACGAGTACCTCCAGGCGAACACCACCTACGAGATGACACCCGAGCAGCGCGTCGAGTGGGAGGCGGAGGTGCGCTCGCTCTACAGCGACGGCATGGTCCGAATCGTCGTGACCCCGACCTGGGCCAAGCTGATCGACTTCGAAACGACCCTGCCGAGCGCAGTCGAGGAACTGGTCCAGCAACGAGCACAACGCCAACACACCTGACCCCACACGGTCCCGCAGACGCGGGCGCGAAAAAGCCCGCGAAGGAACAAGGAGGGCAGGCAGCCGCTGAGGAGTCACTGACACTGGGCCTTTTTCGTTCACCGGCCACTGTGCCCGCTACGCGTCCGATCCTTCGGGCTTGCACTGCTTCATGCTCTTCGCTCTGGAAGGGCGGGTGGCGTCTTTCAGGCTCCAGCGGTGCGGGCCACGCCGCCGCCATCACCACAGAGGTCGCGCGCTTTCAACACTCCATGCGTCTTGATGACACAACCGCGTTGTCGATCAGGTACGGCACCTCGTTTCGGTGGAATATTGGGAAACGTCCCCTTCTGCGACCCTCGCTGGGACAAGAACTAACCGTGACCTGCCTGTGGCTTTTTCTCTCTCCGACGCGGGGACGGTGCAGGAGCATCGCTGCGTTCGGAGCCTGCGCCTTGGCGGCGCGCGGCACGGTAGCCGGGAGAGGAACATGGGTCGGACACGCAAACGCTGGGTGGTCATGTCGGCAGCGCTCGCCGGAGCATTCGCCACCTTGGCCATGCCTCCTGCGGTCGCCGCAGGTCGAGCCGCCCCAACGCCTTCAGGCGACGTCGCCGCCGTGAGAGCACCCAGTGGGCCCACTCCACGACCGCCCCAACTCCCGCGCAACTTCCAGGGGACCGGCAAATGGATCGTCCGGGATCTGGGCATAACGGTGCCGTTCACCTGGACCGGAAGAGACGGCGAAAGCCAGATGCTTGCAGGAGGTCCACAATACCCGATCTGGTTCACGAACCTCATCTATCGGAACTCGCTCTACACGCTGACCTATAAATGGCCTGGCCTTAATGACCACGAGTGCTCGCGAATCCCAGGGTTCAACCTGAACACTCTGAACCAGAAGCTCAGGACGGCGCGGTTCGTCGGGCGAGAGATCTTGCAGTCCAATCCGCAACGCCATGTGAACCACTGGAGAGTCGGCGTCGTCGTGCCCCAACTACCTCCGGGGAAGTTTCTTCGATTTCCCATCGCGCTCGGCGATATCTACGTCGATCAACGGGATCCAACGACCTTCTGGCAGGTTCTTCAGTTCGGCGTCCAAAACCTTTACGACCCCGAACTGGACGAGTGGCTCAAGATGAACACGTTCAAGCACACCCCGGGCAGAGTCAGACTCCCCGACCAGTGCCGCTGAGACCACAACTGAACTAGACGAGCTCCACACACGGTCGCGACAAATCGCGAGTCGGGTTCACCGGGCCAGTGCCGTCCCACTCCTGCTCACGCGCAACCCACCTGACCGTCCCGGAGAGTGCACCCGCACGAACGGCGGGACGGTGTGACAGACAGCTTCGCGCGAGCACGTCTCCACCTCACGGGAAGCGGGGACTGCGCAGCCCCCCGATTGGGGCAGGTTCACCCCATAGACCCGAGAGCTGAAAGCCGCTGCCTGGACCTTTGCTCAGGCCGGCCCGACAGGACCGCCCTCAACCAACTCAACCTCGTTTCTCGGGATCCGCGCTGTCACGATGAAGATGTCCTCGGGGTCGTGAAAGAAGTCGCTCACGACCTCAAGCCCCTCTCTTTCCTCGGGCGAAGCGCGGACGGCCGTGAAGAAGACGAAGTCGTCGGTCAACTCACTGTAGGCATCAGCCCAGACCACGAGCATTGAGCCGCTCTTCAGAGTTACGTCCCAGCGGCTGTGCTGGCGGAAGGCGAACTCCATGCCGAAAACCTTATCGGCCCGCGTCGACTCCATGCCGCCTCCCTGCCAGTCCCTGCCGGCTGATAGCTCCACACTCCGCTGTTAGGCGCCATAGGCGGCGCCGTTGAAGACGTATTGGAGGCTCTCATCCTGCCCCGCCCGCGGCGGGCGGGCGGCGCTGGGTTACCGCCACAGTCCGAGGGCGACCAGGTCATCGCCGAGGGCCTTGGTGCCCTTGGGCGAGGAGCACAACCACCACGACGATGTGCAGGGCTGCGGAGCCAGAGCATCGCACCGCACAGGTACAGCCCGGCGGAGGCATTGATCAGCTGCCACTGCTCGTCGGCATACTGGCCTGAGCCCTACGAGTGTTGAGGCTCATGGGTTCAGGCTCGAAAGGGGCTTACCGTGTTCTTGTCGCTGCCCACCGGCGCATGGGTGCTGATCGCGGTGGGCGCCACTCTCGTCAATCTCGGCGCCATGCAGTGGATCATCCAGATACCGAAGTACCGCAGGAAGCAGTTCTGGCTCCCGGTCATCGGCATCATCGCGGTCGGCGGGCGAGGTCTCGCCCAGAGCCACACACTGGCCGAGACTCTGTACCTGTACGTGGCAGTCGTGATCATGTTCCCGGTGATGCTCGCCCCGGTTCGACGTCAGATCACCCGCGATTACTACCGATGGGTCGAAGACCCGACCACGAAAGTCAGCGGGGGTGTGATGACCTGGATCGCCACCTCCATGATCGTCATGTTGCTGGCGATCGGTGCCGTCTGGGCGGTGGGCATCAGCACCTCGACCTGAACCGAGGTCCCGCACCACCCCGGCCAGGGGCTGAATTCCCGCGCACAAGCAGCGCGCGCACCCAGCATAAGGTGTCGCGTTGTGGCAGCCGAAGTCACATGCTCCGCGAACACGAGTCATTCGGTCACGGGTCATGCTTGACACTTGTTCGAGGCGCCCGGGCGACCCGGCACGGCGGGACCGGACGGAACAGGCGGCCCGCCCCGGCGCACCGAGGTGGGCGGCTGCGGAGCGGGCACCCTGAAGACGTAAAGAAAGTTGTCATCCGGGACGGGATGTCTCAGAGGGGCACGGCTGACCTGGTGTACCGCGTACCGCGAGTGACCGTGACTGCCCTTTGATCACCGTGGCTAATCGCTCGCCGTGGACCGCCTGAACTGCGGCGGCCTTAGGGTCCCGTCGCTGGCGTGACCACCAGACACCCATGCCTGAGCTTCCCGTCTTTAGTCCCACCCGTCAGGGAGGCGGGCCAGGGCCATTAGGCGGAGCTCCCCACAGCAAGGGCCAGGAGCATGCACACTTGCTGTCCGTTTGTGACGGGTCAGGATGCTGTCGCGAGCAAGACGAGCACCACCGCCAGGGGCACGGCGCACAAGACACCGATGACTGCGAACACGATCCGTTGCTGATGCCGTTCCGACGACGACAACAGGCCCGGATACGTCTGGTCGAATTCTTTGGCGCTCCCGAAGTGGTGGGGCCCACTGCACGGCACGGCGAGCATCTTGACCAGCCGGTCCACGTCCTGGCGCTTGTAGTAGGTGACCCTCACTCTGAGGAGCAGCGTGTCATGCGCATCGAGCAGGAACAGGCTTTGGTCGGGCAACCCCCTGTGCGTGTCGAGGGGTTCGATGGTTGCGCGCACAGCTTTCGTGATGCGCGAGCGTGGCCGGCGCCGACGGATGAACGGCCCCCGCACGACGACCTCGTCGGAGGTCAGGGCGATACGGGCGGTGAGGAAGGTCCATGCGCCCAGGATGATCAACACGGCAACGATGGGCCCCATGATCAAGGCGGGCACCGTGGGGGCGTCGCTGATCAGGATCACGGCGACCTCGACCACGGCGCCCAACCCCGCGGCGGTCGCCACCATCAGCGCTGACCGGGAGCCTGGGCGCAATTCCAGGGTCCCGTGAACGTCAGGCATGCCACTTCACCTTCCGCCAGCCCGGCGACAGAACGCCATATCGATGGCACCCCTGAACACGCGGAGCGGTTTGGTAATCCCCTTGATGAGTGATACTAGGCGCTCGCGCCATTAGGACACTTCGCAAGCGCCAGCCGACGCTGGAGGCGGCCAAGGCTGTCCCCCCTGCCTGCGTCATGTTGTGTGCGAGGGTCCTTCCCCACGGTCCAGTCGCCTGCGAGTGGCAGGCCGACCGGCCGGGGCGGGACCGACCCGGAGAGGCCGCACGCCCGGTCCGGACCGACGATCACCAGCACCACCACTGACCTGCCCTGCGTGCTCTCATCCCCGCTGGCGACCGCTCGTGCCCGTGGGCGTCCCCTCCAACGGGCACGTAACGGGCACGCCCCCTGCCATCAGCTCAGACCTTGGATCAGAACAGACCGTCCTGTTTGGGCTCCCCAACGTTGCGAAGTGTTCTGAGAACAGGAGCCAGTTGCCTCCACACCTGGTCGTATCCACCCGCTTCGTACCACTGCTCGTACAGATCGCTACCGGGTGAATGGGCTCGCTCCACCGCGACCACAGCATCCGCAGCGAGCTCCGCCAGAAGGCCGGTCGGCAACGACGTCACCCACGGCTCATCCTCGGTGCCCGGCATCATGCCCGCGAGCAGTGAGGCCGCAACCACCGCCTCCGTGCCCTCGGCGAACCCAATGTGCTCCTGAGTCCTCGACACTCGCAGAATGGCCGTCTTCAAACGTTCAGCGCGCACCACGGCATCACACAGCTCAAGGTCACCAAAGAAGTCCATCGCGCTGTCCTCGTCAAATGGCCCCTTGCCCCAGGTCCCCATGCGCCACATATTTACCTCAAGACACCCGCAAGCCGCTTCCGCCTGGAGCTTCCCGTCCCTAAGGAGTCCAACGGCGTCGACCACAGCCACGCCCTGGTGCTCGTCGCGAACGGGTGTAGGGGCTCCGGCATCTAATCGACAGGGCGGTGGCGAGCCCTTACGGCGAGCGGTCGAGACGGGCCCGGCGGGCGTGGCGGGGTGCGAGGCCCGGCGCGGCCGTCCGGTGACCGGCGCCCACGCCGCACGCTCCGGGCGGCCAGGCGCGGGGCCGCGCGGCGGCCTGAGCGCCGCCGCCCCTTGACTCCGGGACGGTCCGGGTGGACGAAACCGTCTATGAGCTGGGACCGCTGGTGAAGGGAACGCCCAAGCTGGAGGCCAGCCGGCGCACGGTCGTCCTTCCCAACCTGATCACTCCCGAGCTGCCGCAAGCACCTGGACGAGTACGCCCAGCCCGGCCCCAAGGGATTTGTGTTCGTCGGCGTCCGGGGTGGGCAGCTCCGGCGGAGCAACTTCTCCGAGGTCTGGGCTCGGGCGCTGGAGAAGGCAGAGCTGGAGGTCGGTGCGATCCACGTCCATGACCTTCGCCACACGGGCAACACCTACGCGGCCGTGTCGGGGGCGTCGCTGGCTGAGCTGATGAACCGCATGGGGCACTCGTCCACGCGGGCCGCACAGGTCTACCTTCACGCGCGGCAGGATCGTGACCGGGAGATCGCCTCGTCGCTCGGCAGATGGCCGCGCGGGAACTCAAGAAGAGCAAGAAGAATAAGGACAAGAAGCGGCGCAAGCCCAAGGGATCGGGCACGTAGCGGGCACGGTGGGTGGTGAACGAAAGAGGCCCAGAGTCAGTGATGAGTCACTGGCCTGGGCCTTCACCTTGGGAGCGGGTGACGGGAATCGAACCCGCGCTGTCAGCTTGGGAATCAAACCGATCCGGGCCGTCATGGCGATTGACCTGGCCTCCGTTCATACCGCAAGTGACCGTGACTGCCCCTTGATCACCCCCGCTAATTGCACGCTAATTGCACGCCACCGTAGGCGCTGACCTGCGGGCCCTCAACCTGATCGGGGCGGCGACAGCACCCGAGGCATCCGAGGGCAAGCGGACCCGGAGCGCAGGGCCAGCCACGGCCCGAGCACCGGAAGCCGCGCGGCAGCGATCGCCCCCGACCACGCAACCACGCTGTGGTGATCGTGGGGCTGAGTTGCAGACCGATTCATTACGAGTCTCACGAGCAAGATCCACACCCGTCCAGCCCCGTCCGCTGACCTGCTGGGCACCCTCCCGAGTGCCCTTGGGTTCCATCCTCGTCCAGACCTGGTGTTAGCACCCGCGTTAGCAGGATCACGCGATCCGACCTCGATGCGAACCACCGGCCCCCTAGTCCGTCACGCCCCGCCCAGCTCGTGACGTGTACCGCCGTAAGATCACGTAAGTCTCTGTGTGCTGCTGTTGCTGTACTTCGCTGCTGTACAGCGGTTGACGCCCAGACCGAGGGCCTCCGGGATCACTCCAGTCAGAACAGTCGGCGCTGGCTCGGCTCGTTGACGGCACGAAGCGTCCGCAGGGCCGGCGCCAGAACTTTCCAGACCTGGTTGTAGCTACCCAGCTCGCTCCGGTTGGCGTGCAGGTCACTACCCGGCGAGTGCGCTCGCTCGATCGCCACTACCGCGTCGGCCGCCAGCTCTTCCAGCAGGGTGCCGGGCAGCGTCTCCGTCCAGGGCTCGCTCTCTGGCCATGGCACCATGCCCGCCAGCAGCGCAGCGGCCACCACCGCATGTGTTCCCTCAACGAAGCCGATCCGGCCCGGCGCCCTCGACACACATAGGATCGCCGCCTTCATGCGCTCGGCGCGCAGCTCGGGGACACAGAGTTCCAGCTCATCAAAGAAATCCATGGCGGTGTCCTCATCAAACGGCCCCGTCCCCCACGTGCTCATCGACGCATCATCGCAGCGCTCTGCGACAGAGTTCGCAACGTCCGTGAGCCTGACCTCTTACGAATCCCAACGGCCTGGGACTGGCAGCGGATTTACAGTCCCACCGTCAAATCGTCCTGACCTGCAGATTCGTCGCCGCATCTTCAAACTTGGGCCCGTATTCGGCACGGCGTTCAGACGCGGCTATGTGGGGTTGACCGGGCACCTGAGTGTTCCTGTCCCGCATGACCGTCCTGAGTCACCTTGTCGTGACGGCTCACTTGCCTTCTCTCGATCAAGCTGAGACGGGGACGTACGTTCGCGGCATGACGCACCCACCTGAGCAGTGGGAGTACATAGGGCTGGAGTTCTCTCGCAAGTCGTTGCTTGGCAGCGACATACATCTCAACGAGTACGGCGCTGGCGGCTGGGAGGTCGCCAGCATGGTGCGAGAGACGACCGACCAGTCAGGCGAGGAATTCTTCCTCGTCTTGATGAAGCGGCGCCGTATCGACTGATCCACAGCAAGATCACTCCATCGGGGGTCCGCGGCGCCCCCTCGGTCGACGCTCTATCGGCTACGCCAAGAGATATCCACAAGGTGACGGTGTGACCTCGGGCTTCGTGTGCTGGGGGTATCGTCTGGCCAGTGGTCACTCAAGCGCTGTTCGACGTCGATGAGCCTCCGCTGCCGGTGGCGCTGCAGGAGGCAGTGCGGCATGGCGAGGTCTTCACTCGCCGCTGGGTCGTCGAACTGATCCTCGACCTTGTGGGCTACACGGCTGACCGTGATCTGGCTGGGCTCAGGCTGGTCGAGCCGGCATGCGGGCAGGGCGCGTTCCTGGGGCCGATCGTTGAGCGGCTGAGCAAGTCGTGCCGGGCTCACGGGCGCTCACTGTCGGACGCGGCTCGGTCGATTCGGGCCCTGGATCTACTGGACGAGAACATGAAGCGGTCACTCACGCTCGTCCGTGATCGGCTCACAGCGGACGGCTGGGAACACGGCGAGGTTGATGCCGTCGTGCGAGGCTGGGTGCGCCAGGGCGACTACCTTCTTACGGCTCACGATGCCGGTGACGCTGACTTCGTCGTCGGCAATCCCCCCTATATCCGGCTTGAGGATGTACCGGACGAGCGCATGATGGCCTACCGGTCCGCCTGTCCAACAATGGGCGGCCGTGCCGATGTCTACGTAGGGTTCTATGAGGTCGGTCTTCGCAGCTTGAAGCCAGGCGGCAAGCTCGGCTTCATCTGCGCTGATCGCTGGATGCGCAATCAGTATGGTCGGCGCCTCCGGCAGATGGTGACACAGCGCTACAGTATGGACTTGGTCCTTGTGATGCATGACGTGGACGCGTTCCACGACCAGGTCTCCGCCTACCCTGCTATCACGATCATTCGCAACGGCGCACAGGGTCCCGCGATCGCTGCTGATACCACGCGGGAGTTCGGACAGTCTGAGGCTCGGACCTTTCTTAGATGGACGGCTGACCCTACGCAGGAGGCTGTCACCTCTACCGGGTTCAAGGCTTCGCGCCTACCGCACTGGTTCCCTGGCGAGGACTCCTGGCCGGCCGCGTCCCCCGCGCGCTTGGCCGTGCTGGAAGAGTTGAGCGACAGGTTCCGGCTCCTGGAGGACGAGACCACGGGAACGCGTGTCGGCATCGGCATTGCGACAGGGGCGGACAAAGTTTTCATCACTGACCAACCCGACCTTGTGGAGCAAGACCGCCTGCTTCCGCTCGCCATGGTCCGTGATACGACATCCGGACGTCTGGACTGGGGCGGTATGTACCTGGTCAATCCGTGGGATGCGGCGGGGGGGCTCGTCGACCTGGCTGCCTACCCTCGGCTGCGCGCCTACTTCGCACAGCATGGGACGGTGCTGCGAAAGCGTCACATTGCCGTGAAGCAGCCGGGCCGCTGGTACAGGACGATCGACAAGGTTGACCCTCGTCTGAACATCCGTCCTAAGCTTCTGCTTCCGGACATGAAACAGGTCATACACCCTGTGCTGGATGAGGGCGGGCTGTACCCTCATCACAACCTGTACTTCATCGTTTCCGATGTCTGGGACTTGCGGGTACTTGGCGGCTTGCTTCTATCCAATGTCGCCGAGGCGTTCGTGGCGGCGTACGCGGTCAAGATGCGAGGGGGGACTCTTCGGTTCCAAGCCCAGTATCTGCGCAAGATCCGCGTCCCAGACCCTGCGGATATCGACGAAGAGACCAGCACAGCATTGGCGGCTGCGTTCGAACGTCGTGACGTCAAGGCGGCGACACAAGCGGCCCTGCGAGCCTACGGTCTCACAGAACTCCCCGACTAAAGGAACACATTGGCAGTCACTCGACAGGACTTCGAAAACGCGGTTGCCGCTTATTGGGGCGCGAAAAAATCCCAGCGAGAACTATCCAAGATCAAAGATGCTGTCGGCACGGGCACTGCGGGCTCCGTGCGTGGCGGCAAACACTTCGATGACATCGCCGCTCTTCTGGCTAAGTTCTTCCTCGAAACGGGCTATCCGCCCGAGGATATCCGCGTCACCAAGAAACATGGCCTGGAACTCCCCGGCTACTACCGCCCGCAGAAACAATGGGATCTCGTGGTCTCCCACAGGAACACGCTTGTTGCGGCCTTCGAACTCAAGGCGCTCGGTGGTCCCTCGTTCGGCAACAACTACAACAACCGAGTGGAAGAGGCGCTAGGCAGCGCTGTCGACCTTCGACGCGCGGCGCTCGCTGACCTCTTCCCCGGCGAAAAGCCCTGGCTTGGCTACTTCTTCATCATGGAAGATGCACCCGGTTCGCGCACTCCGGTGCGAGTTGCGGAAGGTGCCTCCCCTATTGAAGAGATCTGGCGTGGGCGGTCGTATCAAACAAGGTTTGCACTCTTTTGCGAACGTCTCATGGCAGAAGGTCTGTACGATGCCGTCTGCTACATCACCTCGTCTGAGGCGCAGCCGCAGCCAGTTGAACTGGTCGAGAGTCTCGACTGGAAGCACTTTTCTGCCGCAATAATCGCCCGGATCACCTACCTCAAGGAGCTAGGCCTCCCCATCGGGGCATGAGATACAAGGTCGGTGGCAACGAATCTTGGAGATTTCGGCCAAGTCTGATTAACCTGGAGAGAAGTCGTGAGCGTAGAGCTCTGGGCTCTAATAGTCGCTGGCATATCGACTGCTGTTGCCATCGTAGCTGCGGCTTACGCGGCGAGCCAAGCCCATTCGGCAGCAGATTCCGCATCCTCCGCTGTCCGTTCAGCGGACGCGGCCAACGAGCAAGTCGCTGTATCAAGAGACCAGTTAGCGCTAGCGAAGCAGATACAACGAGAGCAGAATGAGCCCTATGTCGTTGTAGACATACAGCCTGCGTCATGGGCAACGGAAGTGCTGCTGCTCGTGATTGAAAATATCGGCCCCACCGTCGCTCGCAATGTTAAGTTTTCGGTTGACCCGCCGTTTGAGACGAGTTACGAAAGCAGACGTGAGGCGCCTCTTCGGGAAGCAAATATTTTGACGAAGGGTATTCCAACATTGCCGCCGGGTCGGCGGATTGAGATCCTCTTTGATGTAGGGTTCGAGCTATTTAAAACTGACCTACCAAAGGTCTATGAAGTCACAGTAGAGGCAAGTGGTCCATTTGGCCCGGTCGAACCCATGCGATATATTATTGATTTGGAGATACTTCTTGGCTACTCGTTGCTGGGCAGGAAGACGGTTCACCAAGGAGTGAAAGAGCTCGAAAAGCTCCGCAAGGCTTTCGAGGAACGGCGCCGCGCTTAGCGCGCATACCGTTCCGGAGGGCGCGCCCGCGCGAACGGCGAGACGGTGTGACAGAGGGCTTCGCGCGGGCGTGTCCGCCGGCCCGCGGGGGGCTGGGGGCCGCGAGGCCCCCGCTTCGCGCTCGCTCAGCCAGTAAAGGTTCTAGAACTGTACGCCATACTGCTACTATCCAGACATGATTATTGAAGCCAACGATGAGTCTCGGCGGCAGGCCACTCAAAAGCTTTTCGAAACCTGCTTTTCTGATCTACCTCACAACGCGATCCCAAAACTTAGCGACGATCACCTATATAAGCCGATAATCTTGCAGTACATCGATGATGCTTCTGGTGCACTAGCTGGTGCCGCCATGACGCTTCGTGCCCAGATTGCTGTTGGACATCTGACCGCCGAAAAAATGGGAATGCTCTCCGGCGAGAATCCATACCGCAGTGCACTCAATAAGCACAGCGAACTTGATCTTATGTGCGTCGCACCGGAATATCGGAGATGCGGAATCGGCACTAAATTGATCGAGCAACTCGACCGCCGCTTGCGTAAGAGGGGTGTGCGAGTTTGGTTCGGCTGCGTAACCGAGGACCTAGAAATCGACCAGCTTCGTAAATTCTACTCAAGACACGGCTTCACGGTCCTCGAAAACGGACAGCCCCTTCCTCCCCTGCTTGGCAGGAACTGGATCATGCCGGATGCTGAGCCGCCAGCGTTCTATTTTTACAAGCGGCTCTAGAGGACTTGTCTAGGCCAAGGCCTCCGTTACTCGGTGCCGGTCGGCCGGGGCGGGGTCGGCCCGGAGAGGCCGCATGCCCGCCCCGGACCGACCGGCGGCGGCCGCGGAGCGGGCGCCCTTGAAGACGTAAAGAAAGTTCTCATCCGGCCCCGTGCGCCGGTCTGTCGGGTCTCAGGACCTGCGTGACACATCGTGCTCAGGACGTGCGTGACACTTCGCCGAGTGCTGGTGGAGTTGAGCGTGGTGGAGCAGCGGTATCAGGCTGTGCTGCAGGTGCTGTCCGGGGCGAGTGTCACCGAGGTGGCGGGTCGGTTCGGGGTATCGCGTCAGGCGGTGCATCGCTGGCTGGGCCGGTATCGCGATGAGGGCCTGGCCGGGTTGTCGGATCGCTCGTCGCGTCCGGTCTCCTCGCCGTCGCGGACGCCTGCCGAGGTGGAGGCGCTGATCTGTGAGCTGCGGCGTAATCATCCCTCGTGGGGGGCTCGCCGTCTGGTGTGGGAGTTGTCCCGGCGGGGCTGCCCGGAGCCGGTGCCCTCGCGGGCCACGGTGCATCGGGTGCTGGTGCGGCACGGCCTGGTCCAGGTCGTCCCGCGGGGTCGGCGGCGTGAGGACTACACGCGCTGGCAGCGCTCGGAACCGATGCAGCTGTGGCAGATGGATATCGTCGGCGGGATCATGCTGGCCGATGGCACCGAGTGCAAGGTCGTCACCGGGGTGGACGACCATTCGCGGTACTGCGTGATCGCCGCGGTGGT
>NZ_JBICUA010000011.1:0-443989 GCF_043197915.1 Actinomadura geliboluensis
GCGTCAACGTCCTGCACGCCATCCTGCGCACCCGACACCCCTACAGCACCGACTACACGCCCGCAGCGGCTTGACAAAGTCATTAGGCAGCCAGGAGAAGGCCAGCGCGGCCAGGGTGAGGGCGGCGGTGACGCAGGCCAGCCCGGCGGCGAGGGGGTCGGCGGCCAGGGGGATGCCGACGCCGGTGCCGGGCCCCCACCCGCCGAGCCAGGCGACCTGGGGGCCGCGGCCGGAGCGGGCGAGGGTGAGCGCGGTCAGGGCGGTGACGGCGGCCGCGGCCGCCAGCGCGGTCGCGTCCACGGCGGGCCGCGGCAGCCACCGCCCGGCGCCGGCCAGCACCGCCGCGGCCAGCACCGGCAGCGCGACGGCGGCCTGCAGCGCGACCGCGGCGGAGGGGATCACGATTCCAGCGAGCGCAGCGCGTCGGGGTCCAGGGTGCCGCGCCGCTTGGCGACCTGCACGGCCAGGGCCAGCAGCAGCGCGGTGACGGTGGCGCCGACGACGATGTCGGTGAGGGCCATGGCCTGCACGACGGGGTCGGTGACGGGCGGCCCGGCGGGCGGCGGCGGCCGGTCGGAGAACACCGGCGCGGTGGCGCCGTAGCGGTGCCCGATGGCCAGCAGCAGCACGTAGGTGCCGGACTGGGTGACCGACAGGCACACCACGGCGTGGATCAGGTCGCGGCTGGTGACGATCCCGTACACGCCGGCGAGCATGATCCACCCGGCGGTCAGGTAGGGCAGGACGCTCATGCGGGCCCCTCCCGCGTCCGGGCGCGGCCTGCCCGGCGGCGGCCAGGGCCAGCAGCGTGAACGCGGCGGCCGCCGCTGCCTCGGCGGACTCCAGCACCGGGACCGGGCGCAGCCGCCGCAGCGCCGGGTAGTCGCCGGCCAGGTAGAGCAGGTGGACGGCGGTGCCGAGGACGACGCCGCCCTGGAATCCGCCGCCGGGGGACTGGTGGCCGTGCGCGACGATGTAGACCCCGGCGACCAGGGTCAGGGGCAGCAGCAGGCACCCGGTGACGCGCAGCGCGTCCGGGACCTCGGCGGGCCCGTGCCGGTGCGCGGCGCCGCGCCGCTCCCCGGCGACGGCGCGCAGCAGCACGACGGCGCCGAGCGCCGCCGCCAGCAGGATCAGCTCCTCCCCGAGGGTGTCGAAGGCGCGCTGGTCGAAGGTGACCGACGCGACGGCGTTGGGGGTGCCCTGCCGGACGGCCTCCCGGACGGCGCGGTCGGCGTAGGGGTGCGACGCGCCGCCGAACGCGGGCAGGCCGAGGACCCCGGCGGTGAACAGCGCGAAGGTCCCGGCGGCGCCGCCGGCGAACAGCAGGAGGCGGGCGCGGGGCGTCATCGGCGCGCCTCCCGCCCGTCCCCGGCCCCCTCACCGCCACCGCCGTCGCTGTGGTCGCGGCGGTGGCGGCGGGCGGCGTGCAGGGCCAGCACCACGATGAGCGGCAGCAGGACCGTCCCGACGCCCAGCTGCGACATCGCGACGTCGGGCGCCTGCAGGATCAGGAACAGCAGCCCCAGCGTCGCCCCGTACCCCGACAGCACGATCGCCTGCCGGACGGGGTCGCGGGTCAGCACGACGGCGGTGGCCATGGCGGCGGTCAGCGCGAGCGCGGCGGTGATGAGCGCGTCGGCGAGCGGCCCCGACAGCGCGTCCGCGGCGACGGTGGTCAGGGCGGCGGTGGTCACGGCTGCTTCACTCCCTTTCACTCCCTGCCGGTGGTGGCGCGGTCGGCGGCCTGCCCGGCGGTGATGACGGCGGGCGGCCCCGTCGCGGTCAGCAGCACCGCGATCGCGGCGAGCTTGGCGACGTCGTGCCAGGACGACCAGGGCCGCAGCGCCACCCCGGCGATCAGCAGCGGCGCGGCCAGCGCGGTGACCGGCGCGACCGCGTGCAGCCGCGCCGCGGCGCCGCGGGTGAGGGGCAGCCGCAGCCCGGCGGCCACCGCGACCGCGGCGCCGGCCCAGGTCAGCGCGTCGGCGAGCAGGTCCAGGCTCATCACGGCTCCCGAGGGCTCACAGGGTCCGGTTCAGGAACCGGGCGAACACCAGCGACCCGGCGAACGACAGCAGCGCCAGCACCAGCGCCACGTCCAGGTAGGCGGGGCGGCCGTAGGCGGCGGCCAGCAGCACCAGCACCAGGGTGACCAGCGGCCCGGTGACGATGAGCCCGGCGAGCCGCGTCGCGGGACGCCCGCGCAGCGTGCCCAGCAGCGCCGGCGCGAGACCGCCGAGCATGAGCACCAGCGCGGGGACCGCGGTGCCGGCGGCGCCGCCCGTCACGGCGCGCCGCCGCCGCGTCCGGGACCGATGAGCCCGGCCGCGCGCAGGCTCCGCTCGAAGGGCGACGGCCCGCGCGCCAGGCGGTGGACGCGCACCACGCCCCGCCCGGGATCGACGCCGCCGACGTAGGAGGCGGGGGAGGCCGACAGCAGCAGCGCCGCGGCGCCGAGCCCGGCGGGACCGGGCACTGCGGGCAGTTCCGTCCAGTGCCCGCCGGACGCGCCGCGCACGGTGATCCGGGCGGTGTCGGCGACGACCTGGACGGGCAGCCGCGCCAGCGCCGCCGCGACCCGGCCCGCAGCCGGCGCGGGCCGCGGGCCCCACCCACGGCCGCCGGTGAGCAGGGCGCGGCGCGCGGCGACCGCGGCGGCGGCGCCGGCCGCTGCCGCCGCCGCCGCGACCGCGACCTCCGTCGGGGAGATCGCCGGCACCAGCCCGAGGTAGACCGCCATCAGCGCCGTCCACCAGGCCGGCGGCTCGGCGGCCCGGCGGACCCAGCCGGACCGATGGGGGAGTGTTGGGGCGGACATGACCTCCGCCATACCCGGACCGACGATTCCAACCGTCCCGCCCGGGCGCCTGGCCCCGCGCGGCGCCGATGTTTGGCGGGTTCCGCCGGGGTAGGGCGCGCTAAGCGCAGGCACGGCGAAACCCAGTGGCGCAGGGGAGGCGTGGATGACCAGGTACGGGTACTTCCTGGCGACCGAGGAGCACGAGCCCGCCGAGCTGATCCGGCAGGCGCGGATGGCCGAGGAGGCCGGGTTCGAGGCCCTGTGGATCTCCGACCACTTCCACCCGTGGCTGGACGAGCAGGGCCAGGCGCCGTTCGCCTGGTCGGTGATCGGCGCGCTGTCGCAGGTGACGTCGCTGCCGATCGGGACCGCGGTGACGTGCCCGCTGGTGCGCACCCATCCGGCGATCGTGGCGCAGGCGGCGGCGACGAGCGCGGTGCTGACCGGCGGCCGGTTCACCCTCGGCGTCGGGACGGGCGAGTTCCTGAACGAGCACATCCTCGACTCGCGGTGGCCGCCCGCCGCCGAGCGGCTGGAGATGCTGGAGGAGGCCGTCGAGCTGATCCGGCGGCTGTTCACCGGCACGCTCGTCACCCACCGCGGCGAGCACTACCGGCTGGACACCGCGCGGCTGTACACGCTGCCGGACGAGCCGCCCCCGATCCACATGTCCGGGTTCGGCGCCAAGGCGGCGACGCTGGCCGGGCGGCTGGCCGACGGGTTCATCTGCATGATGCCCGACGCCGACCTGGTGAGGGTGTTCCGGCACGGCGGCGGCGAGGGCAAGCCGGTGCAGGGCGGGCTGAAGGCGTGCTGGGGACCCGACGAGGCCGAGGCGCGCGAGACCGCCCGCCGGATCTGGGGCAGCGACTACCTGCCCGGCGAGGCCAACCAGCTGCTGCCGCTGCCGCGCCAGTTCCGGCAGCTGACGCAGCTGGTGACCACCGACATGGTGGCCGAGGCGGTGCCGTGCGGACCCGACCCGGCGGTGCACGAGCGGGCCCTGCGCGCCTACGCCGACGCCGGCTGCGACGACGTGTTCGTCTCGCAGATCGGGCCCCGCGCCGACGGGTTCTTCGAGTTCTACGCCGGCGAGGTCCTGCCGCGCCTGCGCGGCGGCTGACCCGCCCCCACGCCCACCCCACACGACCACTGCCCAACGATTCCCCGAAGGAAGGAAGGACGATGGAAACCCCCTCGGTTCCCGGCAACGGGTCCGGACAGGTGAAGCAGAACGCGGCCCGGCTCGGCGGGAACGCCGCCGACGCGGGCCGGTCCGCCGGCGCGACCGCGCAAGCCGCGGCAGGACCGGTGGCGGGACCGGTGGCGGCGCTGCCCGGCCGCGCGAAGGCGCTGGCCAGGCTGGTGACGCTGCGGCGGTTCCTGCGGGCCGCGCCGGTCGCGGCGGCCGCCGTCGCCGGCGTCGCCGTAGGCCGCCTCACCGCCAAGAGGCGCTGACCCCGCACCACCGGCAACCGCCCCCTACCGGACGCCCCCGGGCAGGCCCCGGGGGCGTCCGCACGCCCACCCGCTGACACGCGGTGAAACAGCACCGTGACGGTCCGTGGACGGACGCCGACCTGTCCGTGACCAAAACCAGACCTCCCGTTTAGAGAGATCGGTGTGGGTACACCGGGGTCCATGCCGAACCCCAATCCCATACAAAACCCCCAGCAGAGGAGATGACATGACTGGGCCGATCGCCCAGCAGACTTCGGGCAGCAACTACGTCCAGCGCGGCGGATCCAGCAGCAGCCTCGCCGACGTCGTCGACCTGATCCTGGAGAAGGGCCTGGTCATCGACCTGTACGCGCGGGTGTCGCTGGTCGGGATCGAGATCTTGACCATCGACGTGCGGATCGTCGTCGCCAGCGTCGACACCTACCTCCGCTTCGCCGAGGCGGTGAACCGGCTCGACATCGCCCACGACGGCACCTCCCAGGGCCTGCCGCAGTTCGTGGAGGGCATGCAGGAGTCGGGCGCGAAGAAGAAGACCCGCGGCGCCCTGGAAGGCGCGCAGGAGCGGCTGAAGGAGACCTTCGGCGGCGGCGACTCCGACTCCGAGGACTCCGGTGAGGAGCGGCAGCCCGCACGGCGCCGCTCGTCCCGCAAGAAGGAGGACGAGGACGAATGAGCACGCCGCAACCCCCCGCCGGCGCCGGCGCCCCGCAGTACGTGTACGGAGTGACCCGCGCGGACGCGCGGCTGCCCGACGGCCTCGCCGGCCTGGACGACGCGCCGGTGGCGCTGGTCGGCGACGGCGGCCCCTGCGCAGCGGTCGTCAGCGACCTGCCCACCGGCCGCGCGCTCGGCGAGCGCGCCGACCTGGTCTCCCACCAGCGGGTCCTGAACGCCCTGGTGGAGGCCGGAACCGCGGTGCTGCCGTTCCGGTTCGGCGCCGCGCTGGCCGACCGCGGCGCCGTGGAGAAGGAGCTGCTGGCCGGCAACGCCGACCGCTTCGCCCAGGTCCTGGACGGCCTGGAGGGCCGGGTCGAGCTGCGCCTGAAGGCCACCTACGTCCAGGACGAGGTCCTCGGCGAGATCATCGCGGCCGAACCGGAGATCGCCGAGCTGTCGCGGCGGCTGCGCGAGGTCCCCCCGGACGCCGCCGACGCCGTCTACTACGACCGCATCCGGCTCGGCGAACTGATCGCGCAGGCCATGGAGCGGCGCCGCGGCGGCGACGGGCAGGCCCTGCTGGACCGGGCCGCGCCCGCGGCGGAGGCGTTCGCCCGCAAGACGCCCGCCCGCGAGGAGGACGTCCTGGACGCCTCGTTCCTGGTCCGCGCCGACCGCCGCGACGCGTTCGAGCGGGCGGTGGAGGAGCTCGGCCGCGAGCACGCCGACCGGATCCGGATCCGGCTGATCGGGCCGCTGCCGCCCTACGACTTCGTCCCGGAGGCGTGACCGCGATGGGACTGTTCACCGGCCTGGTGACGCTGCCGCTCGCGCCCGTGCGGGGCGTGATGTGGCTGGCCGAGACCCTCACCGAGCAGGCCGAGGCGCAGCTGTACGACCCGGCGCGGATCGCCGCGGAGATGCAGCAGGTCGCCGACGAGGCCGCCGCCGGCGAGATCACCGACGAGGAGGCCGCGGCCCGCGAGGACGAGCTGATCCGCCGGCTCAACGAGGGCCGGGCCCGCGGCTACCGGCCGGGCGGGTGACGGGAGGCCGCGATGCTGTCCGCGTCCGAGGCCGCCAAGCGGGCGGCCGAGCACGTCACCGCGATGACCGGCCGCGCCGCCGAGAGCGTGGTGGGGATCGAGCGCGCCGGGGAGGGCGGCTGGCGCGTCACGGTCGAGGTCGTGGAGACCCGCCGCATCCCCGATTCGGCCGACATCCTCGCGGCCTACGACACCGAGGTGGACGCGGAGGGGGAGCTGGTCGGCTACCGCCGCGCCCGCCGCTACCCCCGCGGACGAGTGGAGAGGGACTGAACGCGACGTGAGCGAGATCTCCTGGACCGGCGCCCGGTCCCCGGCACGGTCGATGGCCGGCGAGCGGACCTCGGCCAACCTGGCGGACCTGCTGGAGCGCATCCTCGACAAGGGGATCGTGATCGTCGGGGACGTGCGGGTGAACCTGCTCGACATCGAGCTGCTGACCATCAAGCTGCGGCTGCTGGTGGCGTCGGTGGACCGGGCCAAGGAGATGGGCATCGACTGGTGGGAGCACGACCCGTCGCTGTCGTCCAAGGCCCGCCGCGACGACGCGGCGGGCGCGGGCGACCGCGACGAGCTGGCCGCGGAGAACCGGCGGCTCCGCGAACGCCTCGCCGCCCTGGAAGCCGGCACCGCCGGCACCGCCGGCACCGGCGCGGACGGCGCGGACGGCGGCGGCGAGCGCGACGCGGCCCGCCCGGCACCCGGGAAGGAGTCCACATCATGACCGGCACCACCGAAACCGGCCCCGAGACCGGCACCGCCACGGCCACGGGCATGGACGGGGACAGCGCCGTCTACCTGTACGGGGTGGCGCGGGGCCTGGACCCGGCCGCGCTCGGCGGCGCCGCCGGGGTGGGCGGCGCGCCCGTGCGCGGCGTCGCCGCCGGCGGGCTGACCGCGCTGGTCAGCACCGTCGCGCTCGCCGAGTACGGCGAGGCCGCGCTGCGCGCCAACCTGGAGGACCTGGCGTGGCTGGAGGCCACTGCCCGCGCCCACCACGACGTGGTGGACCGCGCCGCGCGCACCGCTCCCACCGCCCCGGTGCGGATCGCCACGATCTACCGCGACGACGGCCGCGTCGCCGAGGTGCTGGCGGCGCAGGGCGAGCGGTTCGCCGAGATCCTCGACCTGGTCTCCGGCCGCGCCGAATGGGGCGTGAAGGCCTACGCCGACCCCGAGGCCATGCGGGCCGGCACCGACCCCGGTGGGGGGCTCGAGCCCACGGCCGAGCCCCTCACCGGCCCCAACCCCGGCGCCGGCGACGCACCGGCCGCCGGCGCGGGCACGGCCTACCTGCAGCGCCGCCAGCGCGAACGCCGCCGCCGCGCCGACGCGGGGCGGCGGGCCGCCGAGCAGGCCGCCGCCGTCCACGCCGAGCTCGCCGACCACGCCGTGGCGTCCCGGCACCACCCGCCGCAGGACCCGCGCCTGTCCGGCCGCGACGGCACGCAGATCCTCAACGCCGCCTACCTGCTGGACGAGGAGCAGGCGGCGGGGTTCCTGGCGGTGGCGCGCGCGGCGGGGGACCGGCTGCCCGGCATCGAGGTGGAGGTGACGGGGCCCTGGCCGCCGTACTCCTTCATCGAGGCCGCCGCGCCCGCCCGGACGCCGGAGGACGTGTGACGGCCGTCCTGGACCACGGCGCCGACGCGCCGCTGGAGCGGATCGCGCTGGTGGACCTGCTCGACCGGCTGCTGGCCGGCGGCGTCGTCATCGCCGGGGACCTGGTGATCTCCATCGCCGGGGTCGACCTGGTGCAGGTGTCGCTGCGGGCGCTGATCACCACCGTCCGCGACGAGCTGCTGCCCGAGGAGGACCGCCCGTGACCGACCACGCCCCCCACCACGACCACCACCACGACCCCTACCGGGAGCCGGTGACGGGGGAGGTGTCGGTGCGCGACCCCGCCCCCGGCGACCCGTTCACCGACGACCTCCTCACCGGCCCCGCCGCCGGCGGCGGCCCGGTGCGGGCGGCGCCCGCCCGGGAGCGGGACCTGCGCGAGCGGTCGTCCCGGACGATGCAGCGGCTGCGGTCCGACCCCGAGACGGTCGAGCGGGACCTGGTCAAGCTCGTCCTCACCCTGGTCGAGCTGATCCGCCAGCTCATGGAGCGGCAGGCGCTGCGCCGCGCCGAGGGCGGCGACCTCACCGACGCGCAGATCGAGGACCTCGGGCTGGCGCTGATGCGGCTGGAGGAGGCCATGACCCGGCTCAAGGACCACTTCGGCCTCGACGACCACGACCTCAACCTCGACCTGGGCCCCCTCGGGCCCCTCCTGCCCGACGACTGACCGCCCGGCCCCGCCGGGACGGGCGGGGACCGGCGGGGCGTCACCCCGGGTTCACCGCCGTCGCCTTGAAGAACGTGTAATGGAACGTCCCCTCCGGCCCGGCGGCCCGCAGCAGGTCGGCGACACCGCGGTCCCAGTCGGCGGGCGTGGCCAGCCCCGCCGCGACCGCCTCGTCGCGCACCGACGCCATCATCGCGGTGAACGTGGCGCGCGTGAACGCCTCCGCCAGGCCCGGCCGGTCCCGGTCGGTGTACACCGTGCGGGGACCGGCGCTCACTCCCGCGTACCCGGCCGCCGCCAGCAGCGGACGCAGCCGCCGCCCGATCAGCGCGTCCCCGCCCGCCGCGGCCTGCAGCGCCACCTGGTGCGCGATCACGGCGCGGGCGTGGGCGCTGTCGGGGTGCAGGAACGCCGACCCGTGGTCGCCCTCCACCACCGTCAGCGTCCCGCCCGGCCGCAGCACCCGCCGCAGCCCCGCCAGCGCGCCCCGCGGATCCGGCAGGTGCTCCAGCACGAAGCAGACGAACACGTGGTCGAACACGCCGTCGCCGAACGGCAGGTCGTACAGGTCCGCGCGGCACCACTGCACCCGCGCGCCGGGACGCTCGGCCTCCACCCGGGCGCGGGCCCGCGCCAGCGACGCCGCCGAGACGTCCATCGCGGTCACGTGCGCGCCGGGGGAGCGGGCCACCAGGTGCACCGTCTGCGCGCCGACCCCGCACCCGGCCTCCAGCACGCGGCTGCCCGCCGGATAGGACGTCCCGCCGTGCAGCAGCTCGGCGAGCGCGTCGGCCTGGTCGCCGAGCCGCCGCGCCTCCCGGCCCGAATACCCGTGCACGTAACCGGCCGCCGCCCCCGCGCCGCCCCCGGCCGCCGTCGTCATCGTCTCCATGGAACCCACCCTGGGGCCACAATGGTCCGGTGCACAGGTCCAATCGCGACGAAACCGACCGGGCCATAACCCGCGGGTCGGACTTCCTGCAGCTCGACCCCGCCGACGCCCCGCCCGGCGGCCTGGCGGACTGGCTCGCCCGGCGGCTCCGCGACGCCATCGCCGACGGCCGCCTGCCCGTCGGCGCCCGCCTCCCGCCCACCCGCACCCTCGCCGCCGACCTGCGCGTCTCCCGCGGCGTCGTCACCGACGCCTACCAGCGCCTCACCGACGAAGGCCACCTCGCCGGACGCGGCCGCGCCGGCACCGTCGTCGTCGCCGCACCCCTCACCCCGCCCCCGGCACCCGCCGCCCCGCCCACCGCCGACCCGTCCCACCCCGACCCGTTCCACGGCGCGCCCGGCGCCGACGCCTTCGACGCCCTGCGCGCCGCACCCGCCCGCATCGACCTCACCCCCGGCGTCCCCGACCTGTCGGCCTTCCCCCGCGCCGCCTGGCAGCGCGCCGAACGCACCGTCCTGCGCGACCTGCCCGCAGCCGCCCTCGGCTACGGCGACCCCCGCGGCGCCCCCGCCCTGCGCACCGCCGTCGCCGACTGGCTCGCCCGCAACCGCGGCATCCGCGCCGACCCCGCCGCCATCGTCATCACCGCCGGCACCGCCCAGGCCCTCGGCCTCATCGCCCGCGCCCTCACCGCCGCCGGCACCCGCACCGTCGCCGTCGAGGACCCCGGCTCCCTCGGCGCCCGCCAGCACCTGCGGCACGGCGCCATCGCCACCCCGCCCGTCCCCGTCGACGCCGACGGCGTCCGCGTCGACCGCCTGCGCGCCACCGCCGCGCCCGCCGTCCTGCTCACCCCCGCCCACCAGTTCCCGACCGGCGCCGTCCTGTCCGGGCCCCGCCGCCGCGACCTGCTGGCCTGGGCCGCCGCCGGCGGACTGATCATCGAGGACGACTACGACGCCGAGCACCGCTACGACCGCCCGCCCGTCCCCGCCCTGCGGTCCCTGCTCACCGACCGCGTCTTCTACGCCGGCAGCGTCTCCAAACTCCTGGCCCCCGCCCTGCGCACCGGCTGGCTCCTGCCGCCCCCCGCCTTCCTGGACGCCGTCATCGCCGAGAAGCGCTTCGCCGACCTCGGCAACGCCGCCCTGCCCCAGCTCGTCCTCGCCGAACTCATGGCCACCGGCGCCATGGAACGCGCCCTGCGGCCGCTGCGGACCCGCCACCGCCGCCGCCGCGACACCATGATCGACGCGATCCGCGCGCACCTGCCCGGCGCCGCCGTCCACGGCGCCGCAGCCGGCCTGCACCTCACCATCACCCTGCACCCCCGCACCGACGACACCGCCCTGGCCGCGGCCGCCCTCCGCGAAGGGGTCAAGGTCCAGCCGCTGTCCTGGCACGCCCAGCGCCCCGGCCCGCCCGGACTCGTCCTCGGCTACGCCGCCGCCACCGCCACCGACATCACCGACGGCATCGCCGCCCTCGGCCGCGCCCTCAAAACCCTCACCTGACCACCCACCCCACCACCGGAGGCGAAGGGGGTCACGCCGCCAGCAGCTCCGCCTCCCACAGATCCCGGTAAGCACCCGGCACCGCCACCAGCTCCGCATGCCGGCCCCGCTGCACCACCCGCCCCCGGTCCATCACCACCACCTCGTCCGCCGAACCCAGCGCCGCCAGACGATGCGTCACCAGCAGCAGCGTCCCCCCGCCCGGCGCCTCCAGCAGATCCCGCGTCAACGCGTCCGCCGCCACCGGATCCAGCGCCTCGGCCGGCTCGTCCAGCACCAGCACCGGCGGATCGGCCAGCAGCGCCCGCGCCAGCAGCAGCCGCTGCCGCTGCCCGCCCGACAGGCCCCGCCCGCCCGCGCCCACCACCGTGTCCCACCCCTCCGGCAGCGCCTCCACCACCTCGGTGAACCGCGCCCGCGCCGCCGCCGCCGCGAGCTCGGCCTCACCCGCGTCCGGACGCGCCAAAAGCAGGTTCGCCCGCACCGTCCCGGCGAACACGTGCGCGTCCTGCGCCAGCCCCCGCACCGCCGCCCGCACGTCCCCGGGCGCGTACCGGGCCACCGCCCGCCCGCCCAGCAGCACCGCCCCCGACACCGCCGCGACCTCACCCGACACCGCCGCCAGCAACGTGCTCTTGCCCGCCCCGCTCGCCCCCACGACCGCGACCCGCCGGCCCCGCCCCACCCGCAGATCCACCCCGTCCAACGCCACACGCCCGCCATAGCGGACCCGCACCCCCAGCAACTGCACCTCCAGCGGACCCCGCGGCACCGCCACCGGACACGACACCGCCAGCTCCGCCGGAGCCGCCAGCACCGCACCCACCCGCCGCACCCCCGGCCACACCTCCCGCAGCCGCTGCGCCGCACCCGCCAGCGGCAGCACCGACTCCACCGCCACCAGCGCCGTCAACGCCAGCACCGCCGCCCCCACCTCGTCCACGCCCGCACGCAACCCCGCCCACACCGCCGCGGCCACCACCGCGCCCTGCACCGCGAAACCCGCCGCGGCCACCACCGCCGCCACCCGCGCACCCGACCGCTCCGCACGCTCCAGCCGCCCCGCCACGTCCCGCGCCCGCGCCGCGAACCGGTCCGACGCACCGAACACCGCCAGATCCGCCGCCCCCTCCAGCACGTCCAGCGACGCCACCGCCAACGCCTCACGCCCCGCCGCGGCCCGCGCCGCCGCCCGGCCGCCCGCCACCGCAGCCGCCACCGGCAGCACCACACCCGCCACCAGCACACCCGCCGCCACCACCAGCCCCGCCCGCACGTCCACCGCCGAGCACACCGCCACACCCGCGCCACCGCACACCACCGCCGCGAACGCCGGCAGCACGCACCGCAGCAGCAGATCCTGCACGGCGTCCACATCCGACACCATCCGCGTCAGCGCATCACCGTCCCGCACCCGGCCCCGCACCGCCGCGGACGACGCCGCCAACGCGTCGAACACCCGCCCCCGCAACTCCGCCAGCGCCCGCAGCGCCGCGTCATGCCCCGCCAGCCGCTCCACATACCGCAGCGAACCCTTCGCCAGCGCGAACCCCCGCACCGCCACGATCGCCAGCGACAGCGCCGCCAGCTCCGGCCGCTGCGCCGCCCGCGCGATCAGCCACGCGGCCGCCGCGATCAGCCCCAGCCCGCACAGCTCCGCCGCCGCACCCGCCAGCCCCGCCGCCACCAGCCGCACCGCATGCGGGCGCACCGCACCCCACACGCCCCGCAGCCCGCCCGCCCCGTTCACGTCCACCCCGTTCACGCCGCCTCCTTCTCCCGCGCCGCCGCCACACGGCCGCCCTCCAGCCGCACCACCCGGTCCACAAGCCCCAGCAGCGCCGGACGATGCGCCACCACCACCGCCGTCCGCCCCGCCAGCAACCGGCCCGCCGCCTCCACCAGCAACCGCTCACTGTGCAGATCCAGCCGCGCCGTCGGCTCGTCCAGCAGCATCACCGGCCCACCCGACAAGAACGCCCGCGCCACCGCCAGCCGCTGCCGCTGACCCGCCGACACCCCAGCACCGCCCTCACCCAGAACCGTCGCGAACCCCTCCGGCAACTCCTCGACGAAATCCGCGGCCGCGGCCCGCGCCGCCGCCCGCACCTCCGCGTCCCCGGCCCCCGGATCACCCAACCGGATGTTGTCGGCCACCGACGCCGCGAACAGATGCGGACGCTGCGGCACCCACCCCAGCCGCGCCCGCCACGCCGCCGCGTCCAACTCCGCCAGATCCACCCCGTCCACCAGCACCCGCCCCGACTCCGGAACCACCAGCCCCGCCACCACCAGCAGCAGCGTCGACTTGCCCGCACCCGACGGACCCGTCACCGCCACCCGCTCACCCGCCGCGACCCGCAACGACACCCGGTCCAGCGCCGGCTCCGCCGACCCCGGATACCGCACCGTCACCTCCTCCAGCACGATCTCCGGCACCCCGCCCCCCGGAACCACCCGCCCCGGCGCCGGGGGAGCGGGCACATCCAGCGCCCCGAACACCGCCTCCGCCGCCGCAACCCCCTCCGCACTCGCGTGGAAACGCTGCCCCAGACCCCGCAACGGCGCATACACCTCCGGCGTCAGCACCAGCACCAGCAGCCCCGACGCCAGCACCATCCGCCCGTCCAGCAGACGCAACCCCACCGGCACCGCCACCAGCGCCACCGACAGCGCACACACCAGCTCCAGCACCAGCGACGACAAGAACGCCACCCGCAGCGCCCGCACCGTCGCCCGCCGATGCTCACCCGCCAGCTCCCGCACCACCACCGACTGATGCCCCGTCCGGCCGAACGCCCGCAACGTCCCCAAACCCGCCAGCACATCCCGGAAATGCCCGCCCAACCGGTGCAGCAGCCCCCACTGCCGGCCCGTCAGCGCCGCCGTCCGCATCCCCACCAGCGCCCCGAACACCGGAACCAGCGGCAACGTCACCGCCACCACCAGCGCCGACGCCCAATCCACCGTGAACAGCCGCACCAGCACCAGCAGCGGCACCGCACACGCCGCCAGCAACTGCGGCACATACCCGGTGAAGAACGGATCCACCGCGTCCAAACCCCGCGTCAGCAGCGTCACCCGCGACCCCGCGTCACCCGCCGGGACACCCAGCAGCCCCGCCCGCAGCCCCCGCTTCACCCGCGCCGCCGCCCGGCCCGCCACCAGCGTCACCGCCCACGCCAGCACCGCCCGCACCGCCACCGCACCCGCCAGCCACGGCAGCGGACCCGCATCCAGCCCCGCCACCGCCCGCACCAGCAGCTCCGCCTGCACCACCAGCAGGACGCCCTGCCCCACCGCCAGCACACCCAGCCCCGCCACCACCCGCCGGGGCAGCAACCCCAGCAGACGCCGCTCGACCGCCTTCACCGCCCGCCACCGCCTACAGGTACGACGGGGCCTCGACCCGCCCCCGGAACGTCCACCACACCAACGCCTGCGACCCCAGCAGGAACGGCAGCACCACCACCGTCCCCACCACCGTCAACGTCAGCCCGCCACCCGCGGCCACCACCTCCGACCACGGCAGCTCCACACCCGCCACCACCGGCGCACCCGCCATCACCAGCGCCGACAACCCGTACCGCGCCGGCACCCGCGCAGCCCGCGCAGCCAGCCCCTCCGGCAGCCGCCACCGCGCGAACCCCGCACCATGCCACGCGAACAGCGCCGCCAGCGGCAGCCCCAGCACACTCCCGGCGTTCAACCCGCCGCCCGCCACCACCGAACCCAGCACCGACCCCCACGCCAGCGCCAGCGCCCAACTCCCCGCCACGATCGCGCCGTCCCACAGCGACCGCCACGCCGCCGCGTCCACCCGGCCCCGCAGCCACAACCCCATGTCGCGCACCACCCAGCCGATCAGCAGCACCACGACCAGCGGATACAGCTCCTCCAGCAGCCGGTGCTCCAACCCCGGGAACGCACCCGCCACCAGCCCCGCCGACGCCACCAGCCACACCTCGTTGCCCAGGAAGAACGGCGCGAACGACGCGATCACCAGCCGCCGCTCCCGCTGATCACGCCCCAGCCAGGGCAGCAGCATCCCCACCCCGATGTCCGCGCCGGCCAGCACCAGATACCCGCCGGCGAACAACGCCAGCAACAGCACCGCGAGAGAATCCATGATCAGGCTCCAGTCGAAACGTCGTGCGCCACTTCGGAACGACGCGCGTCAGAACGTCGGGCTCATCGCCGGGACCGGCGGCTCCGCCGGGGGAGAGGCACCCAGCCCCGCCCCCTCCGGCCCCCGCCGCGCGAACCGCGCCAGCAGCCACGCGTTCACCCCGAACAGCACCGCGAACAGCACCGAGAACGCCGCGAACGACACCGCGACCGTCCCCGAACCCACCCCCGGCGACAACGCGTCCTCGGTCTTCAGCACCCCGTACACCATCCACGGCTGCCGCCCCACCTCACGGAACACCCACCCCGCCACCATCGCCACATACGGCAGCGGCACCGCCACGATCATCAGCACGTGGAACACCCGCCCCCGCACCAGCCACCGCCCGAACGGCAGCTTCACCAGCGCCACCCCGGCCACCAGCATCATCAGCGACCACATCGACATCATCAGCGCCTCACCGACCCCCGCCAGCCCCGGCGCCATGTAGTCGCCCGGACCGAACCGCGCCGTGAAGTCCGCCACCGCGGCCGCCGCGTCGTCCCCGCCCGACTTCGTCGGCTGGACGTACTGGAACTGCATCCCCCCGAACACCACCACCGGCATCACCGACAGCACCACCGTCACCAGACCGATGCGCATCGACCGCCGGAAGAACTCCACCTCCGCCGTCCGCCGCAGCAGATGGAAGCCGCTCACCCCCGCCATGAAGAACCCAGCCGTCAGCAGGCCCCCGAACAGGACGTGGAAGAACGCCAGCACCGCCGTCGGATTCGCCAGCAGCGCCCCCGCATCGGTCAGCCGCGCCGTCCCGTCCACCATCTCGAACCCCACCGGACGCTGCAGCCACCCGTTCGCGACCAGCACGAAGTACGCCGACAGGTACGCCGTCAGCGTCACCACCCAGATCAGCGCCAGATGCACCCACCGGTTCAGCCGATCCCACCCGAAGATCCACAACCCCAGGAACGTCGACTCCACGAAGAACGCGATGATCGTCTCCAGCGCCAGCGGCGCCCCGAACACGCTCCCCGACACCCGCGACAGACCCGACCAGTTCAACCCGAACTGGAACTCCATCACCAGCCCCGTGACGATCCCCACCGCGTAGTTCACGACGTACAGCTGGCCCCAGAACCGCACCATCCGCGCGTGCACCGCACTGCCCGACACCGCCGCCCGCGTCTGCGTCAACGCCACCAGCGTCGCCAGACCCAGCGTCAGCGCCACGAACAGGAAATGCGTTCCCGCCGTCAACGCGAACTGCACCCGCGCCAGCATCAGCGCGTCCACACCCATCAGCGCACACTCCAAGGATCGCCCCGCAAAGACCCCACGATCCTCGGCCCCCGCACCCCACCGGCGAATCGGGCGAGAGCGTGCAACCGCCATGCGCTTTTTGCGTAGCCGCCCCGCCCCGCCTACATCTCCCGATGTACGCGCCGCCGCCGCGGCACCAACCCCAGCACTAACGCCACCACCGCGTACGGCGCCGCGGCCACCCCCATCAGCACCCCCGCGCCCGCCCACCGCGACCCCAGCGCCCACCCCGCGAACACCAGCACCGCCACCGTCTCCGCACCGAAACCCGCCACCGACGTCACCGTCGCCCGCGCCCCGTCACCGATCCGCTCCTGCAACCGCGCGTCCGCCGCCGCCATCGCCCACCGGAACACCCCGAACGCCGCCGCCACCAGCACCAGCCCACCCGCACGCCCGCTCAACGCACCCGCCGCAAGGCACACCGCACCCACCACCAGCACCGGCGCCAGCCACCGCGCACCCCGACCCGCCAGCCACCCGCCCACCGCATCACCCACTGTCACCACCAGAACCAGCAACGGCACCGACGCCGCCGCCACCCCCGTCGACCGCACCAGCAGCGGCACATACTCGTCCAGCGACGTCACCCCCTCCAGCACCACCACCAGCAGCAGCGCCCACCGCACCGCCGGCTCCCGCCGCACCTGCGCCCACCCGTCCCGCACCACCGCCCTCAGCGACGGCTCATCCCCGCCCGCACGCGACCCCCGCACCTCCGGCAGGAACCACCCCGCCACCGCGCACGCCGCGCACACCACCGCACTCGCCACCCCCAGCGCCCGGTAACCGCCCACCGCCAGCACCGGCGACGCCACCGCCGACGCCGCCACCACAGCCAGCAGCGACACCGCCTCGGACCGGCCGATCACACGCGCGTACGCACTCGCCGCACCGACCCGCTCCAACTCCTCGTACACCAGCGCCTGCATCGTCCCCGAACGCAGCGCCGACCCCACACCCCACAGCACGAAACCCGCGGCGAACACCGGGAACGACGGAAAGAACGCCCACAGCACGAAACCCGTACCAGGCAGCAGGGGAGCGATCACCAGCAGCAACCGGCGAGAGAACACATCCGCCCACAAACCGGACGGCAGCTCCAAGAAGAACGCCGTGGCCGACCACAGCGCGAACAGCGACGAGATCTCAGCGGGGGACAGCCCGGCGTCGGCGAACAGCACCGCGTACACCGGGTACAGAAGAACGAAATCCTCGAGGAACGCGTAGGCGTACAGCCTCCGCGCGAGCCCCGCCTCAGGTGAAGATCAATGTCGTCGGCGCATACCCGCACCCTAACCGCCGCCACCGCTCCCGCGCACCCCTGTATTCCGGGGCAGGGGAGAGGCCGGTCGGACGGGTCAGGCGGCGGGGTCGCGGCCGAACAGCGCCAGCAGCCGCGCCTGGGAGTCGGCGTCGCCGGGCACGGGGACCTCGGCCCCGAGCATCCCCGCCTCACGGCCCCGAGGCGCCATCGCCTTCGCCGTCTCCAGCGCCGCGTCCACCAGGTCCGCGGGGAGTACCACGGTCTGCCCGGTCGCCCGCGCCAGGTCCCAAGTGTGCACGAGCAACTCCAGCGGATACTGCTCGATCCACTCGCGCACCGTCATCTCGATGCCCATCGCCAGCGGAACCCGCCGATCCAGCGCAGCGGGCGTCAGCTCCGCCGTCATCCTGGCGCGGACCTCGCGCCAGGACGCCAGCGGGTCCGCGCCGGCGACCTCCCGCCAGTCCGGATCGTCCTGGGGGAGCGGCCGCCCGGCCGCCCGCAACTCGACCACCAGCAGCCCGGCGGTGACGTGCCCCGCCACATCGACGGCCGCCCAGCCCTCGCACGGCGACGGCGACAGCCACCGGTCCACCGGCACCGCCGCCAGCACCGCCTCGAACGCGTCCAGCGCACGGACGAACCCCTCAGGAACCACGTCGCCACCACCTCGCCGGGCCCGGAACACCGTCATGCGAACCCCGCCAATCTAACGATCAGCGCGGCGCGCGTCCGCCTCTTTTCCGCGTTGATCGTCCGCCGAGCAGGCGGGCCCCCCGCATGGGAGTGGGAGAGTGGCGGCATGGAAGCTGCCAATCGCACGCTTACCGCAGACGTGATCGCGGCACTGACGTACTGGCCCGGCATCCTTTACGCCGGTCAGAAGAACCCTCCGGACCCGGTCGACATCTCCGTCCTGCTCCCTTTCTTCAACGAATTGCTGCAGGATTTGCCCTGGTGGAACCGCGACTGGAAAGTCACCCGCGTCGAACCCGGCATCCCCTTGGAGATCGCGAGCGGTCACGACCGCGGCAGGACGAGGTTCACTGAGACCTCCGTGCCCGGCACCGTCGGCCCCGGCGACGGGGAGAGCCTGCCCTTCGTCGCGAAGGTCAGGTTCGAAGGCGACCGACTGATCAGGTTCCAGGCCAAGGTCGGCGACCTGCTCATCGAGCCCGCGGCCGCACCGGCCGGCCAACTGGAACCGCATCCGTTCGGTAACGTGTTCAGCGGACTGATGGACCTGCGCGGAATCCCGAGCAGGGAAATGGCGGAGCGAACCGCACGATCGAGGTCCACGATCCACATGCTGCGCAGCGGAAGTCTCAATCCGCATCCCGTTCTCGTCAAGGAGATCGCCAACGCCTTGGACATGTCCGAAGCGGACATCAGGGTAATTTCCGGGCTCGGCGACGGCGATATCTGATCCGCAGCGGCGCCTGCAACAGCAGAGACCAGGGGAGTGTCTTCGGTCAGGTTGGCTGACAATCTCGCGTAAGCAGCCAGGGGAGCGGACGGTGCGGCAGGGCAGGCTCGCGGATGATTGTCGACTGCAGCCAAGCAAGCCGGCAGCGCTGGACGGTTCTCTCCCGGCGGCCGGGATGGCGATCCGAGCGATCTTGGAGCCTGGCCGGGTGACGCCGCCGCGGAGGCAGTAGCCAACTCGGCGTCGGCGGAGCGGGTGCGGAGGTCGACTTGTTCGCCATGTGCACGCGGACGAGTGGCACGAAGGGAGCCGGGCTCGTCTTCGAGGGGGCGACGAGGACGCCACGGGCCGTCCACACCCGCAGAGGTCTTCTTCGGAACCGTCAGACCAGCTGAAGGGCCTCGCATGGTCCGGAATCCGGTCTACTTAACATAATGTGCATTATCGACCATCGATCAGACGAGGCGGGATAGGGGCGAACCGGGCGAGATTGCGCGTGCTGCGCTCGACGCGCGTGCTCCGTCGAGCGTCTGCGGGTTCTACTCGCGGCGCCGGTCGTCCGGCCGGGATCTCAGTGCGCCGGGGTGAGCGCGATCCAGTAGCGATCTTCGCCGCGGACCCGGCCGTCGTGCACGCCGCCGTTAGCGATGATCACCCGGCGGGACGGCTCATTGTCGGCGGCGCAGGTCAGCAGGACGCGCTCCAGACCCAGCCCGCGGCACTCCACCAGCCCGGCGGCGAGCATCCGCGTGGCGTGCCCGCGGCGCCGCCACGGCGCGACGACGTGGTAGCCGACATGGCCGCCGACCTCGGCGAGCTCCGGCGTCAGGCGGTGCCGGACGATCAGCGTCCCCAGATAGTGCTCGCCCGCCACGTACCAGAACGTCGTGCACGGCACGCCCCACCGCTCCTGGACGCCGCGGCGCCGCGCGACGAACGCGCCGAAGTCGCGGTACGCCTCGTCCAGCCAGTCCATCGGGTCGCCCGCCGCCAGGTGGTCGGCCCGCTCCCCGGCCAGGAACGACTCACGCACCGCCGTGCTCGGCGGGATCAGGCGCGGCGCCGGGACGAGGAGGCTCACGCGCCCAGTGTCCCCGATCCGGCAGTGTCCCCGATCCGGGAACCGGGGGCGGCGGCGCGGGAGTCTCACACCCGTCCCCCTGATCCGCAACGACGAAAGGTGATCGTGAGCGAGCACCTCGACCAGGTCTTCGGCCAGCTCGTCAACCGCAGCTGGGAGCGGTTCTCCGAACAGCTCCACACCTGCGAGATCGACGACCTCCTCGTCGGCGCCGTCATCACCGCGGCGGTTGCCCAGGGCAACGCCCTCATCGACCTCAACTCCGACGGCGACCACCACTACCTGCGGTTCCAGCACCGGGAGCGCAAGCACCGGCTGATGTTCCAGCTGACGCACCTGGCCGGCAGCGTCACCGCCGCCAGGACGCTCGGGCAGCACGCCGCCGTGACGATGGCCTACGGCGAGTACGTCCAGGACGCGCGGACGGTGTGGCAGGCGCTGAAGTCGGAGGTCAAGAGCGGCTTCCTCGACGTGGGCGAGCCGGGTGTGTTCACCGTCGACGCCGACCTCGGCACCGGATACGTGTACGTCCAGGTCCCCCTGCTGCTGGACCTGGACCAGTACTTCGCCGGCCACTACACGGTGAAGTACCCGGTGCTGCAGGAGCACATCGCCGCCGTCGCCCAGGCCTGCGCGAAGTACCTGCACGGCCGCATCGCCGCCTGAACGGGAGGACACCCCCAATGCTTTCGATGATCAACAAGTTCAAGAACAACGCCGAGGCGCGGGAGAGCAAGGACGAGGCGCTCATCGGCGAGATGGTGTTCACGATGGCGCACCTGGGGTGCCCCGTCATCGGGATCAAGTCCGGCGGCGACCTGCAGTACGTGCGGTTCAAGCCGGTCGGCGACCCCGTCCTGTACAGCTTCACGATCGTGCTGGACCGCAAGACCGGCGACGGCGTGCTGCAGCAGGCGGTGCTCGGCAGCAAGGCGACGCTGACGTTCGTGGCCGAGGTGAAGAACCACATCGCCGATCCCGACGACCTGGTGGCGATGTTCCGCACCGACATGGCGAACATGCTGCGCAGCCCGTGGTTCGGCGACGTCAAGCTCGACCACCAGCTCAACTCGGTCACCGCGACGAAGAAGCAGCTGATCGACATCGACGACTACGCGGACGCGGACGGCGCCGACCGCGACCGGCTGCGGCAGCTGCTGCAGGGCACGATGCAGGAGCTGCGGGAGAAGGTCGCCCCGTACAAGAAGTGAGGGCGGGCGGGGGGCGGCGCGAGGGTGTCGCCGCCCCTCCCCTCCACGGCCTTCGTGCCGCTCCCCTGTGGTCTCTGTGGTTGACCGGACAGAATCCAGCTTCTGTCCGGTTTCCGTAGTTTGTTGTCTTTAATCCGTTTCGGGGTGCGCGGTGAGCTCGGCGAAGCGCAGTGCGTTGCGGACGGCCGCTCCTCCGGGGTCGTTGTTGAAGTAGACGTAGGCGTCGTCGGCGTCGGCGAGATCGTCCGCCCAGCCCTGAAGGGTCTCGTCGTCGTAGTTCGGCCAGGGCTCGGCGGGGCCTTCGTGGAAGCGCAGGTAGAGCCAGCCGGTGGTCCGCCACAGCGGTGTCTGGGGGCGGCCGAGGCGGTCGGTCCAGCACAGGGCGGCGCCGTGGCGCTCCAGGAGGCGGCGGGTCTCGTCCGTCCACCATGAGGGGTGGCGCGGCTCGACCGCGACGCGCACGCCCGCCGGGAACCGCTGCAGGCACGCGGCGAGGCGGTCGGGTTCGGCGCGCAGGGTGGGCGGGAGCTGCAGCAGGACCGGCCCGAGCTTGGGACCGAGCCCGGCGGCGGCGTTCATGAGGCGCTCGACGGGCTCGGCCGGGTCGGTGAGGCGCTTCATGTGGGTGAGGTAGCGGCTCGCCTTCACCGCCATGACGAAGCCGGGCGGGGTGCTCCCCCGCCACTGCTCGAACGTCTCACGGCCCGGCAGCCGGTAGAAGGCGTTGTTGTTCTCGACCGTGGCGAAGACGTCGCCGTAGTGCCGCAGCCAGCGCCGCTGCGGGAGGCCGGGCGGGTACAGGACGCCGCGCCAGTCGGCGTACTGCCAGCCCGATGTGCCGATGAGCATCGGCCCTCCCCTACGTCCGGCGGTGCCCTCGGGGGTGGTCATACCCGCCGGTGGGGTTCCAGGGCGCGGATGTAGTCGACGAGGCGGACGCCGATCTCGAAGGGGGCGTCGGGGGCGTCGAGGTCGAGGTCGGGCCAGGTCTCGGAGATCCGGCGCCAGGTGCCGCGGCCGAGGAAGGGGCCGGTGGCGGGGTCGTCGCCGAGGTCGGCGCGCCAGCGCGGCTCGGTGGTGCGCAGGCGGGCGAGGGCGGCCTCGTTGGCGGGTTCGTCGCGGTGCTCGGCGTGGAAGCCGATCTCGACGGCGTGGGTGCGGGCGCCGGGGGCCAGTTCGGCGGGGATGACCTGGGCCTCGTAGTGCTCGCGCTGGGGTTCGGGGTCGCCGAACCACGCCTTGACGCCGTTGTGGCGCACCTGGACGCGGGGGCGTCCGAGGCCGGGCGGGGTCGAGGCCCGGACGATCTCGCCGACCTGGTCGAACAGTGCGCGGTCCGTCACGGTGCCGATGTTACGGGGGTTTCTGTCGGTGGCGGACGGTAGCGTCCGGCGGGTGCGTCCTTCCGATGTTCAGCGTCTGACGGTGGCCGAGTGCGTGGACCGGTACGGGGAGATGGTGCGGGCGAAGACCTCGACGGGTGCGCTGGCGCCGGCGTCGGCGGAGGTGTACGCGCGGGACGTGGTGACGTTCGCGGCGCTGGCGGGTGCGGAGCGGGTGCTGGACGATCTGACCGGTGAGGACGTCGATGAGGTGCTGCTTCGGTTCGCGCGCAAGCCGGATGAGCGGCGCCGGGTGCGGGCGGTGGAGCCGGGGGGCGGTCCGGTGCAGAGCGCGGCGTCGCAGGCGCGGTTCCGGCGTTCGGTGTCGGCGTTCTTCCGGTACGCGGTGGTTGCGGGGTGGGTGCAGCTGAATCCGATGGACGCGGTGACGGTGCGGCCGAAGCACCGGGGCGGGCTGCGGGCGGAGCGGCGGGCGCTGACGGTGGAGCAGGCGGAGGGGCTGCTGGGGGCGGCGCGCGAGCTGGCGGAGGCGCCGGTGTCGGCGCCGCGGCGGCGGGCGGATCAGCGGACGGAGCTGCGGGACGGGCTGATCGTGCTGCTGCTGGCGGCGGTGGGGCCGCGGGTGTCGGAGCTGACGGCGGCGAACTCGGAGGACTTCTTCGTCAACGGGGGGACGCGGTACTGGCGGATCTTCGGTAAGGGCGGGCGGACGCGGGATGTGCCGCTCCCCCGTCCGGTGGTGGAGGTGCTGGACGCGTATCTGGCGGACGGGCGGCGGCTGCTGGACCGGGGGCGGGAGCCGAAGGCGCTGCTGCTGTCGTGGCGGGGGCGGCGGTTGGCGCGGGGTGATGTGCAGGGGGTGATCGACCGGGTGCTGGAGCGGGTGGAGCCGGTGCGGCGGCGGAGTGTGACGCCGCACGGGCTGCGGCATACGACGGCGACGCATCTGCTGGCGGCGGCGACGGACATGGACGCGGTGCGGCGGGTGCTGGGGCATGCGGACCTGTCGACGCTGGGCCGGTACCGGGACGAGTTGCCGGGTGAGTTGGAGGCGGCGATGCGGGTGCATCCGCTGCTGGGCCCGGTGGAGGGTCGGCGCGGCGGCTGAGCCGCGAGCGCGGTGAGGCGTTGCCTCGGGGGCTCGGCTCCGCTCCCCTGCGTTTGGTCGAGGGGCGGTCAGGTGGTGGAGAGGGTGCGGGCGAGGGTGTAGGCCTCGGTGAGGTCGGTGCCGCGGTAGTCGAGGGCGGCGATGTCGGCGAGGTGGTGGTCGGCGTTGACGGCGACGGTGTTGGTGAGGTGGCGGAACAGGGGCGCGTCGGACATGGAGTCGCCGTAGGCGGTGCATTGGCCGAGGGTGAGGCCGTGGCGGGTGCGGAGTCGTTCGGTGATGCGGACCTTGTCGGCGGGGGTGAGGATGCCGGCGGGGTCGAGGGTTCCGGTGAAGGGCATGGGCGGGAAGCGGGAGGCGATGACGTCGTCGAAGCCGAGGGCGAGGAGGCGGTGGGCGAAGAAGTCGGGCGACATGGTGATGACGGCGGAGTGCTCGCCGCGGGCGCGGATGTCGGCGCAGACGTCGGCGATGCCGGTGAGCCAGGTGGCGGCGTTGTAGGCGGTGGCGACGACGGCGGGGGTGAGGTCGCGCCAGAGCCGGTGGATCTCGGTGGAGAAGCCGCGGGTGTCGAGGGTGCCGGCGGCGAAGCGCGCCTCGAGTTCGTGGAGTTCGGGGAGGGTGCCGAGGTGGCGGGCGATCTCCAGGTTGGCGGTGGTGCCGTTCAGGAGCGTGCCGTCCATGTCGAAGATGTGCAGGTGTCCCACGGGATGTGCAGTGTGCCGGAGGGGTGGGGCGCGGCGCGAGTGGTTTTCAGTCGTCGTCGGAGGGCCAGATGGCGTAGGAGATGAGGATGGCGGCCCAGATGCCGAGGGGTGCGGCGGGCCAGAAGAAGGTCCACTCCCCCTCGCGGAGGGCGTTGACGGCCCAGATCGCGGTCATGATGGCGGCGCCGCCGGTCCAGTAGCGCCATTCGGCGGCCCATGCGCGTTTGTCGGCCTGGTCGCGGGCGGCGCGGCGGGCGGTGTCGGCGCGGGTGCGGGCGGCCTGGGAGGGGGGCAGGTCGGCGGTGAGGCGGTGGAGGTCGCCGCGGGTGGTGGCGGTGAGGGCGCGGTGGAGGCGGTGGTGGTGTTCGGCGGGGTCGAGGGCGCCTTCGGTGAGGGCGTCGGTGAGGCGTTGGGCGGTGGTGTCGCGGTCGTGGTCGGAGGCGCGGACGTGGTCGTCGGTCGGGTGTTCGGTTCGGTGTTCCATGGTGGGCTCCCCCGGGTGGTGTGGTTCCAGGGTGGTGGTGCGAGGGGGTGCGGGTCGTCCTCCGGTATGAGGAATGGGCGGTACATCGTTCGCAGGACGCGGGGTCGGACCCCTGTCGTAAGTCGGGGGTGGTGGTGGCCGTTCGCGGGATCCGCCGGGGGGTGATCGTTTTCTAGCGTCGTGGGCATGGACGGAATCCTTGGTGTGGTGGACACGGCCGTGACGTCGCCGTGGTTCTACCTGGTGTTGTTCGCGGTCGCGGTGATCGACGGGTTCTTCCCGGTGGTGCCGAGCGAGAGCCTGGTGATCACGGCGGGGGTGTACGCGGCGTCGGGGAGTCCGGAGCCGGTGGCGGTGGTGGTGCTGGCGGCGCTGGGGGCGTTCCTGGGTGATCACGTGTCGTATCTGGTGGGGCGCCGGGCGGGTGGGCGGCTGGTGCGGGGGTTGCGGGCGGGGACGCGGCGGCATGCGGCGTTCGGGTGGGCGCGGCGGACGATGGCCGAGCGGGGCGGGTTGATCCTGGTGGTGGCGCGGTATGTGCCGGGTGGTCGGACGGCGGTGACGTTGACGATGGGTGCGGTGGGGTACCGGTTGCGGTGGTTCTCGGGGTTCGCGGCGGTGGCGGCGGTGTCGTGGGCGCTGTACGGGACGTTGCTGGGGTATGTGGGCGGGGTGGCGTTCGAGGACGATCCGATCAAGGGTGTGGCGGTCGGGTTGGGGTTGGCGTTGTCGGTGACGGGTGTGGTGGAGGGGGTGCGTTTCGTGCGGGGGCGGCGGCGTGGGCCGGTGGAGGCGGGCCGGGTCGAGGAGGAGGGGGCGCCGGTGGGGGCGTCGGGTGTGTCGCCGGGTCGGTGATGCTGGGCGATCGGGCCGATCCGCGGGGTGATCGGGGAAAGTGACCGGGTTGGCGCGGTCGTGGCCATAGGGTGAACTCCGGTGGTCCGTCCGGTGTCTCAAGGGTGTCGGGCAGTGGCTGCCCGTTGAGTGTGAGGGAGAGTATGGGAGCGCCGGATTTCAGCGCCGATCTGTACCGGGAGATCACCGAGTTCGCGCAGGGCACGCCGTCCTGGGTGCATGAGGTGGCGGATGTCGGGACGGATGCGGGGCTGCTGTTGTTCGCCGTGTTGTTCGTGGCGGGCTGGTGGCGGGCCCGGGGTCTGGACGCGCGGGCGATGGGGCTGGCGCTGGCGGCGCCGTTCGCGGTGGTGTCGGCGTATCTGGTGAGCGAGGTGTCGAAGAGCTTCATCCAGGAGGAGCGGCCGTGCCGGGCGGTGGCGGGTGCGGTGCACATCGCGGCGTGTCCGGCGCCGGGCGACTGGTCGTTCCCGAGTAATCACGCGACGATCGCGGCGGCGTCGGCGGCGGCGATCGTGGTGGCGTGGCGGGCGATGGCGCCGCTGGTGCTGCCGTTGGCGGCGCTGATGGCGTTCTCGCGGGTGTTCGTGGGCGTGCATTATCCGCATGATGTGGCGGCGGGGTTCCTGGTGGGGGTCGTGGTGGCTCCGCTGGTGGCGCTGGTGCTGGTGCGTGCGCTGCGGCCGCTTGTGGAGGGGTTGCGGGGCGTGCCGGTGGGTGTGTTGCTGCTGGGTGCGCGTGCGGTGGGGGCTGGTGCGGGTGCGCCGGTTCCGGCCGGTGCCGCGGGTCCGCTGGACGGGCCGGCGCCGCAGGGCGGTCTGGGTGCGGTGGCCGGTGCCGCGTCGGTGGACGAGGCGTCGGTGACGATGCCGGACGTGATGGGCGGTGTGACGCGCCGGGGTCCTCTCGGTTAGTCGGCGCGTCGGTCGGTCGACGCGAGGGACGGGCCGTTCCGGGTGGTGGTGCCACCGGGAGCGGCCCGTTCGGTGTTCCGGGGTCAGTGGTGGGTGTCGTCGCCGACGAGGCCGGCTTCGTAGGCGATGACGGCGGCCTGGACGCGGTTGCGGACGTCCAGTCGGGTGAGGATGGCGCTGACGTAGGCCTTGACGGTGCCTTCGACGAGGTGGAGGCGGGCGGCGATCTCGGCGTTGGACAGGCCGGCGCCGAGCAGGGCGAGGACGTCGCGTTCGCGGGGGGTGAGGGCGGTGATGCGGGCGCGGGCGCGGGCACCGCCGGCGAGGCGGCCGCCGCCGATCTCGGTGATGACGCGGTGGGCGACCTTCGGTGACAGGTAGGCGGCGCCGTCGGCGACGGCGCGGACGCCGGCGATGAGTTCGCGGGGGTCGCCGGATTTGAGGAGGAAGCCGCTGGCGCCGCCGGACAGGGCGCGGGCGATGTAGTCGTCCTCGCCGAAGGTGGTGAGGATGATGACGCCGGTGGCGGGGGCGGTGCGGCGCAGTTCGGCGGCGGCGGCGAGGCCGTCGAGGCGGGGCATGCGGATGTCGAGGAGGGCGACGTCGGGGCGGTGGCGGTGGGTGAGTTCGACGGCTTCGTGGCCGTCGGCGGCCTCGGCGACGACGTCGATGCCGGGGTCGGCGGTGAGGATGGCGCGGACGCCGGCGCGGATCATCGTCTCGTCGTCGGCGAGGAGGGCCCGGATCACTCGTTCTCCTGGTCGGTGGGTCGGGGGGTGCCGCGGTTGCGGTCGGGGTCGAGGGCTGCGGTGGAGTAGCTGTTCTTGCTGGTGAGGTGTCCGCCGGTGAAGCAGAGGCGGTAGATGCGGGCGGCGCCGAGGAGGTTGGCGTCGGGGCGGTAGTAGCGGCAGTCGGCGCGGGGTGGTTCGGGGACGGCGGCGTGGACGACGCCGGCGTCGAGGGTCTGCTTGCGCGGGAGGGTCTGTTCGACCTGGTGCTGGGGTGTGCCGACGCGGAGGGCGGCGTAGTCGGCGGGTGGGAGGACGGAGTTGAGGGTGACGTAGATGTAGTAGCCGGCCATGACGGCGCCGAGGGCGGCCATGAGCGCGATGGGGACGGTGATGGCGGTGATGAGGCCGCGGCGGACCTGGAGGCGTTCGCGGGCGAGGTGGAGCGCGGATTCGGAGGGCCACTCCCCCGGTGGGAGGGGCGGCGCGTCGGGTGCGGGTGCGGTGGGCGGGGTGTCGGGGAGGCGGGCGGTGAGGGTGAAGCCGCCGCCGGGGTCGGGGGCGGCGTCGAGGGTGCCGCCGAGGAGGCGGACGCGTTCGGTGAGGCCGGTCAGTCCGCGTCCGCCGGCGGGCAGGAGGGGTGTGTGGCCGGGCGGGGGTTCGTTGGCGACGGTGATGTGGAGGGTGTCGCCGGGGCGGGTGAGGGTGACGGTGATGGGGGCGCCGGGGGCGTGTTTGGCGGCGTTGGTGATGGCCTCTTGGACGATGCGGTGGGCAGTGAGCGCGGCCATGGGGGTGAGGTCGTGCAGGGCGGCGGCGCCGGTGAGGTGGACGGGGACGCCGGAGGCGCGGGCGCGGTCGACGAGGTCGGGGATGGTTTCGCGGGCGGGGTTGACGGGTGCGGCGGGGTGCGGGCCGCCGGGGTCGGGTGGGGTGTCGTCGCGGAGGACGCCGATGATCTCGCGGAGGCGGTCGGTGGCGTCGGCGGCGCCGGTGCGGAGCTGGGCGGCGGCGTCGCGGTGGCGGTCGTCGAGTCCGGGGGCGACCTGGAGGGCGCCGGCGCGGACGGCGATGAGGGCGAGTTCGTGGCCGAGGGAGTCGTGCATGTCCTGGGCGATGCGGGCGCGTTCGCGGAGGCGTTCGCGTTCGGCGATGATGCGCTGCTGGTGTTCGAGGCGTTCGGCGCGTTCCCAGCCGGCGTGCAGGAGTTCCTGGTGCTGGCGCCAGTAGCGGCCGATGAGCCAGGGCAGGACGCCGAGCAGGACCAGCCAGACGGTGGAGGGGAACCAGACGGCGACGTCGAGGCCGCGGGCGGTGGCCAGGGCGGTGCCGCCGATGAACACGGCGGTGAAGCCCCATAGGAGGGGTTGGGGGCGGGCGGTGCGCAGGCCGGCGAGGTAGGCCAGGACGGGCATGGCGAACACGAAGTTGCCGTGGACGAGGTTGAGGGTGATGGCGGTGAGGAGCGCGGTGGTGGGGCGGGCGCGGGAGACGGCGACGGCGGCGGCGAGGGCGGCGAGTCCGGCTCCGCGCAGCCACCAGGTGGCGAGGTGGGGCTGGAGCGGGGAGATCATGTCGACGGCGACGGGGAACGCCAGGGCGCCGTAGAGGAGGGTGTCCTTGACGCGTGCGGCGCGGTTGGGGCGGCGGATCGCGGTGCGCAGCGCGGCGGGGTGGGCGTCGCGGGCGGCCGCGCGCAGTGCCCGGGTGGCGGCGCGGGCGGTGACGCGGTGTTCCCGGGTGGCTGCGGGGTGGTTCACGGGGTCCACGCTACTGGCCGGTGAAGTGCGGGGTTACCGTCGAAAGTCAGGGGTCGGGGGCGGTGAAGATCGCGGGTGGCGGGCGGGAGGGGGGTGGGCTGAACTACGGTTGGCGGGTGGTCCGGCGGGTGGGCGGTGGCGGCCGGGTGGCGAGGTGCGGAGAGCATGGAGGAGATCGCGTGATCCGGGTGATGCTGGCTGACGACCAGACGCTGGTGCGGGCGGGGTTCCGGTCGATCCTGGAGGGCGAGGCCGACATCGAGATCGTCGCCGAGGCCGGGGACGGGGCGCAGGCGGTGGAGCGGGCGGTCGAGGTGCGCCCGGACGTGGTGCTGATGGACATCCGGATGCCGGTGCTGGACGGGTTGGAGGCGACGCGGCGGATCATCGCCGATCCGCGGCTGGGCGGCGTCCGGGTGGTGATCTTGACGACGTTCGATCTGGACGACTACGTGTACGAGGCGATCAAGGCGGGGGCGAGCGGGTTCCTGGTGAAGGACACCGAACCGCCGGAGCTGATCCACGGGGTGCGGGTGGTGGCGCGGGGGGACGCGCTGCTGGCGCCGACGGTGACGCGGCGGCTGATCTCGGAGTTCGCGTCCCGGATCACGGCGCCGCCGCCGGCGGCGGAGCTGAGCGCGCTGACCGAGCGGGAGCGGGAGGTGCTGGAGCTGGTGGCGGCGGGCCTGTCGAACGAGGAGATCGCGGGGCGGCTGGTGCTGTCGCCGGCGACGGCGAAGACGCATGTGAGCCGTATCCTGGCCAAGCTCGGGGCGCGGGACCGGGCGCAGCTGGTGGTGCTGGCGTATGAGAAGGGCGTGATCCGGCCGGGGTGGCTCGGCTGAGCGCGGCCCGGTCGGGCGCGGGCCCGCGGGCGGGGTGCAACGGGCCGGCGCGGGCCGGTGTTGACGGGATGTGACGGTTACGGACGAAGCGCTCCCCCGCCTTCCGGACGGCGCCCGCGGCGGTGCCGGCGATGACGTGGGCGCGGCGGTCGCGGCGGCGCTGGCGCGGGACCTGGACGCCGGGTTCGCGGCGCTGTACGAGGCGTACCGGGGCGCGGTGTTCTCGACGGCGCTTCGGTTGTGCGGGCGGTGGGCCGAGGCCGAGGACCTGTCGGCGGAGGCGTTCCTGCGGGCCTACCGGGCGTTGGCGGGGTACGAGGCGGCGCGGATCGAGGGGCTGCGGCCGCGGGCGTGGCTGCTGGCGATCCTGACGAACGTGTGGCGCAACAGCCTGCGGTCGGCGGCGCGGCGTCCGGTGGCGGCGCCGATGGAGGACGCGCCGGACCCGCCCGATCCGGGCGAGGGGGTGGAGGACGCCGCGGCGCGCCGGGAGACGGGCCGGGAGCTGGCGGCGCTGCTGGCCGAGCTGCCGGAGGCGCAGCGGGCGGCGGTGGTGCTGCGGCATGTGACGGGTCTTCCCGTCGCCGAGGTGGCGGCGGTGCTGGGGCTGCCGGAGGGCACGGTGAAGTCGCATGTGTCGCGGGGGCTGGCGCGGCTGCGGAGGCTGCGCGGCGTCCCGGACGGGCTTGAGGGGCCGCGTGAGCGGCGGGAGGGAGGCCGGTGATGACCGGTGCCGATGCCTTCGGCGGGGCGGTGGATCCGGCGGTGGATCCGGCCGTGGACGCGGTGGTCGACGAGTTGGCGGGGCTGGCGGCGGACGCGCCGGCGGGGCTGCTGGAGCGGATCGCGGCGCGGCGGGTGCGGGTTCCCGGGCCGGTGGAGGACGGGCCGCTGGCGGGGCTGCAGGTGGCGTTCACCGACCGGGGGGTGGCGTACGTGCGCGCGGGGATGGGCGAGCGGGAGTTCGCCGAGGCGTTCCGGGAGCGGTTCGCGCGGCCGCTGCTGCCGGCGGAGCGTCCGCCGGCGGGGCTGGTGCCGGCGCTGCGGTCGGGGCGGCTGGGCGGGCTGCGGCTGGACCTGCGGGGGCTGAGCGAGTTCGAGGCGGCGGTCCTGGAGGCGGCGGCGGAGATCCCGCGCGGGCAGACGCGCCCGTACGCGTGGGTGGCGCGGCGGGCGGGGCGGCCGCGGGCGGTGCGGGCGGTGGGGTCGGCGCTGGGCCGCAACCCGGTTCCGCTGCTGATCCCGTGCCATCGGGTGACGCGGTCGGACGGGTCGCTGGGCGAGTACGTGTTCGGTGCGGGGGCCAAGGAGCGGCTGCTGCGGGCCGAGGACGTGGACGTGGACGAGGCGGTGGAGCTGGCGCGGCGCGGGGTGCGGCTGGTGGGGTCGGACACGACGGGGATCGTGTGCTATCCGACGTGCGCGGACGCGCGGCGGATCGCGCCGGGGCACCGGCGCGGGTTCGGCGGGCTGGCGGCGGCGGAGGCGGCCGGGTACCGGCCGTGCCTGCGCTGCCGTCCCGCCTGACCGGCCCCGGGCGGGTCGGCGGGCGCCGGCGGGGGGTGGGGCATAGTTCGGCGCTGGCCGGGAATGGGGCCGTCCACCTGCGGGGACGAGCCCGCGGGCGGACCGCCGAGGAGAGGGAGACCGCCATGCGCGTCGTCGTGACCGGCGCGACCGGCAACATCGGGACCAGCACGCTGCGTGAGCTCGCCGAGGACCCCGCCGTGACCGCCGTGACCGGTGTGGCGCGGCGCGCGCCGGGGCCGGGCGCGGTGCGGGAGACCGACCCGGCCGGCAGCGGGAAGATCGAGTGGGCGCGGGCCGACGTCACCGACAGCGACCTGGTGCCGCTGCTGCGGGGCGCCGACGCGGTGGTGCATCTGGCGTGGCTGTTCCAGCCGACCCACCGGCCGGCGGTGACGTGGGACGCGAACGTGGTCGGCAGCGGCCGGGTGTTCGACGCGGTCGCTGAGGCCGGGGTGCCGGCGCTGGTGCACTCCTCGTCGGTCGGCGCCTACTCCCCCGGGCCCAAGGACCGGCCGGTGGACGAGTCGTGGCCGACGCACGGGTGGCCGGGCGCCGCCTACTCGCGGGAGAAGGCGTACGTGGAGCGGCTGCTGGACGCGTTCGAGGCCGCCAACCCGCGGTGCCGGGTGGTGCGGATCCGGCCGGGGTTCGTCTTCCAGCGGCAGTCGGCCAGCCAGCAGCGGCGGCTGTTCGCCGGGCCGCTGCTGCCGGGCCGGCTGGTGCGTCCGGGCGGGATCCCGTTCGTGCCGGACATGCCGGGGCTGCGGATGCAGTTTCTGCACGCGGCGGACGCGGGGCAGGCGTTCCGGCTGGCCGCGACCGGTGCGGCGCGCGGGGCGTTCAACGTCGCCGCCGACCCGGTGGTGGACGCGGCCGAGCTCGCCGGCATGCTCGGCGCGCGCACGGTCCGGGTTCCGCAGCCGGCGGTGCGGGCGGCGCTGGCGGCGGCGTGGGGGCTGCATCTGGTGCCGGCGTCGCCGGGTCTGTTCGACCTGGCGATGCGGATCCCGGTCATGGACACCGCGCGGGCCCGCGCCGAGCTGGGCTGGACGCCGCGGCACACCGCCCGGGAGGCGTTCAGCGACTTCCTGGAGGGGCTGCGTTCCGGTGCCGGGCGGGACACGCCGCCGCTGGCGCCGGGTGGAGCCGGGCCCGGCCGCGCCCGAGAGTTCAGCACCGGCGTCGGCCGCCGCCCCTGACCCGCCCCTGGCACGCCGCGGACTTCACCCCGCACCGTCTCGTCCATCCCACTGCCACATCCCACTGCCATCCCATCGCCATCGCGCTACCGGAGGTCACCTGATGCCGACGATCACTTCCGACCACCTGCACACCCTGCTGGCCTCCACCGACCGCGACGCGGCGCTCGTCGTGGTCGGGGGCCGCGCGGCGGTCGTGCCCGGCGATCCCGGCCGGGGCGGCGGTCCCGAGGACGCGCTGGTGATCACCACGCGGGACGCCGTCATCGCCGAGTTGGACACCGGCGCCAACGAGGAGCAGATCGAGGCGCTGGCCCAGCGGCTGGACGTCGCGCTGGAGAGCCTCGGCGGCTGAGACTCCCCGCGGCTGAGCTGAGCGGCCTGCTGAGCGGGCCTCAGCCGCGGGTGCGGCGGCGGTGGCTGGTGTCGCAGAACGGGTAGGAGCGGCTGCGGCGGCACGCGCACAGCGCGACCAGCCACCGGTCCGACACGACCGTGGAGCCGTCCTCCAGGACGACCTCGACGGGGCCCTCCACCAGTACCGGGCCGCCCGGCACCATCCGCACCCGCCGCCGATCCCGGCGCGCGGACGCGCGTCCTTCCCGATGCTCTTCGTCGGGCGCGGGGGCGGGGTCAGGCCGCCCGGTGCCGGTGCTCATGGCCCTCCTCACCGCCCTCACCGCCTGCGGCGCCGGCCGCGATCCGGTCGGCGCGGACCACGACGAGGTCCTCGTGCAGCTGCCCGGGCCCGAGCAGGCCCCGCGCGGCCAGCAGCGCGGCGCGGCGCCGCATCACCGGGCCGAACGGTTCGCGGCGGCGGGCCACCACCGACGCGCGCATCCCGGCGGCGCGCAGGGCCACCAGCGTCGCCGCGACGCCGTTCAGCGCCGAGTGCACCACCAGCAGCGTCCCGCCCGGCGCCAGGTGCTGAGGGGCGTGTGCGCAGATCCGGTCCAGCAGGGCGCGGCCGTCGCGGCCGCCCTCCCAGGCGCGGGCCGGGCCCCGCACCGCCGCCGGGTCGGCGTCGCCCGCCACGTACGGGGGGTTGGCGACGATCACGTCGAAGACCTCGCCGGCGACCGGGGCGAACAGGTCGCCGCGCAGCACCCGGACGGGCAGGCCCCGCAGCCGGGCGTTCATCCGCGTGGTGAGGACCGCGGGCGCCGAGACGTCCACGGCGACGACGTCGCAGCCGGCGCGGGCGGCGGCCAGCGCGACCGCGCCGGTGCCGGTGCCGAGTTCCAGGACGCGGGCGCGAGGCGGGGCGCCGGCGCGGGCCAGTGTCCGGGTGAGCGCGCCGGTCAGCAGCGAGGTGTCGGTCTGCGGCCGGTACACCCCCGGCGGGCGCAGCAGCATCATCGCCGGTCCCCCTCTCCCCCACCGGCCGGCGGGGTGTCGGGGGCCGCGTCGGGGGGCGCGTCGGGCAGTGGGCGGCGCAGTGCGGGCCGGCCGGCGCGCCAGCGTGCCAGCAGGTGTTCGGCCAGGCGGTCCTCCAGCAGTCCGGTCGCTCGGATGCCCAGGGCCACGTCGGCGGCCAGTTCGGGCTCGGCGGCCAGCAGCGCGCCGATGACGTCGTGGCGCAGGACCTGCTCGTGGACGGCGTCGGCCTCGATGTGCTCGGTGTAGAACAGGACGGCGCCGGGGCCGGCGCCCAGGCGGCGCAGGGCGGCGGCCATCCGCCGCGCGGACGGCGCGGTGGTGATCTCGGCGGCGGCGAAGTGCCCGACCAGGGCGCCGCGCAGCGACCGGTGCAGCCCGAACAGCGACATCATGGTGACGGTGGCGAGCATCTGCGGTGGGGCGGCGTCGACGTAGGCGCCGTAGGCGGAGTCCAGGCCGAGGTCGTCCAGGAGGGCGGCGTACAGGCCCTGGTGGGTCATCTCGGGGCGGCCGCCGCCGAACTCGTCGTTCTCGACGGCGACCAGCGCGGTCTTGGCGCGGCCCCGCAGCCGCGGGATGACCCAGGCGTGCGGGTCGGCCTCCTTCAGGTGGTACACCGACCGCAGCGCCGCGTGCTCGCGCAGCTGCCAGGGGCGGCCGTCGTCGCGCAGGTGGTGGGTGACGCCTCCCCCGCCGACCGGTTCCACCAGCAGCTCCTCCAGGGCGGCGTCCACGTCGGCGCCGGCGTCCGGGCCGGTGCCGGTGGCGGTGTCGCGGCGGAGCGCGGCCAGGAACTCGGTCTCCAGGGCGGCGCGGGTCCGCAGCAGCGCCGGGTCCCACTCCCAGTCGGGGTGGACGCCGGCGAAGCCCTGGTAGTGCAGCTCGTAGCAGGTGTGCAGGGCGAGCTGGAGGTCGTCCCCGTAGGGGTCGGCGGCCGCGGCGTCGGCCGGGCCGGGGAGGCGGTCCGGGTCGCCGGGCGGCGGGCCGGCGAGCAGGGCCGCGGTCACGGCGCGCGACAGCGGGCCGCGCGGGGGCGGCGGCGCCGGCGGTGCGTCGGGCGCGGCCGTGGCGGCCGGGGCCTGCGGAGCGGTCATCTGTCCTCCGTCGTCAGGGGGCGCCCGTCAGGGGGCGTCCGGCCCTCCGGTACCCGCTCACACGCGTCCCATACGCCCGGTTCCTCCCCAGGTGGCGCGGGGGGCGCCTCCGGAACGGGAGGCCCGGCGGCCTCGGTCTGCCGCGCCAGCATCTCCACCACCGCGCGGGGGCCGCCCCGCGCGGCGGCGCGGCGCTGCCGGTCGGCGCCCGTCCCCGCCCGCCGGAGGGCGGCCAGCAGCGCGCGGACGGTGTCCAGGTCCCCGGCGGCGGCCAGCGCGGGGGCGGCGCGGCCGACCATCGCCTCGGCCCGCCGCCACGCCGGGACGGCACGGCCGGCGACGGGGTCGGCCAGCATGCCGGACATGCCGTGCCGGGCGGCGTTCCACAGCGCCGCCGCGCACAGCTGCCCGTCCGCGCGGGGCGCCTCCCGGCCCACCGCGAGGTCGGCCAGCGCCGCGCCGACCAGGCCGCGCACCAGCCCGGCCTGCAGCGCCGCCTCCGCCGCGGTCGGGGCCGCGTCGGCGGCCCGGACCTCCACCGTCGGCCACCGCGGCGACGGCCGCGCCAGCCAGAACGTCATCGCCTCGTCGACCAGCACGCCCGCCTCCACCAGCGCCGCGACCCGCGCGTCCCACGCGGCGGCCGACGCGGTCCACGGCGGGACGCCGGAGCCGGGGAACCGCGCCATCGCCACGGCCCGGCGCGCGGCGTAGGCGGTGAGGCGGCCGTGGTCGAACGGGGAGTTGGCCGACAGCGCCAGCAGAACCGGCAGCCACGGCCGCAGGTGGTTGACCACCGCCACCGCGGTGTCGCGGTCGGGGACGCCGACGTGGACGTGGCAGCCGCACGCCTGGTAGTCCTCCACCACGTCCCCGTAGGCGGCCATGACCGCGGCGTACCGGTCGCCGGGCGCGGGCGGCGGCGGGGGCCCGTCCAGCACCGGCGTGCCCGACGCGACCAGCAGCGCGCCGCGCGCGCGGGCCGCCGCCGCCAGCCGCTCGCGTCCGGACCGCAGCTGCGCGCCGAGCCCGGCCAGGTCGCGGCATACGCCCGTCGCCGCCTCCACCTGCGAGGACAGCAGTTCGGGCTGGAAGGAGCCGCCCGCGGCCGCCCACCGGTGCGGGCCGGCCGCCGCCAGCACGGCGGCGGCGTCCGGGACGCACCTGCCGGTCGCGGCGTCCGCCAGGACGAACTCCTCCTCCACCCCGATCGTGCCGGGTTCGGCCGCGCGGTCCTGGTCCATGTGGCGCCCCCTCGCTCGTGTGCACCCGTCCCGGGGGGATGCCCGTCCAGGCGGTCCCCTCCCGCCCGCGGCCAAGATCCTTTCGGGGGCGGGGTTCAGCCGTGCAGGGCCACGTAGGGGGCCAGGACCAGCAGGCACACCACCAGCGCGGCCTTCAGCGCCGCCGCCGGCACGGCCCGCGCGATCATCCAGCCGGCCAGCACGCCGGCCAGTTCCGGGACGCCCATCAGCGCGGCCAGCCGCCAGTCGACGGCGCCGGCGGCGACGTACCCGGCGGTGCCGATGCCGGCGATCACCACGGACTGGGCCTGCGCCGCGGCCAGCGCCGCCAGCACCGGCGTGCCCAGCGCCACCAGCAGCGGGACGCTCAGCAGCGGCCCGCCGACGCCGAACATCGCGCCGACCGCGGCGACGCCGGTGCCCACCGCGACCGCGGTCGGCGCCCCGATCCCGGTGGCGGCGGGCGCCGGGGCGCCGTCCGGGCCACCGTTCGGGGCGGCGCCGGGGCGGCGCCACAGCACCAGCGCCGCGGTCAGCGCGACGAACGCCCCCAGCAGCATCCCGAACACGCGGCCCTCGACCAGCCCGTTCGCCGCCACCCCCAGCGGCGTCCCGGCGACCGCGCCGGCCGCCAGCAGCACCGCCGTGCGCCGCGTCGCCGGGTCCCGCAGCTGCCCCGACCGCGTGTAGACGGCCGTGCCCGCCAGGCCCGTCGCGACGTTGGTGACGATGGCGGTCCCGGCGACCTGCGCCGGTGTCAGGTCGGTGAACGCGAACAGCCCCACGGTGATCAGCACCCCGCCGGGCCCGACCGCGGTGATCCCCACCCCGGCGGCCAGCCCCAGCAGCACCAGGGCCGCGGCCACCACCGGTTCCAGTCCCGCCACCGGCCGCTCCCTCGCCTTCGCCCGATTCCCCCGCCCGCCGGCGCGGGTCAGCCGCCGCCCGGGCCGTCCGGGCGGGCCAGTGCGCCCGACAGGAACAGCGTGGTGACGGCGTCGCTCGCCTCCTCCACGCCCAGGCGGCGCCGCACGACCCGCGACACCACGCCCTCCAGCAGGCTGAAGTACATCTCGGCGAGCGTGTGGACGGGCATGTCGGTGCGGAAGTGCCCGCCCGCGGCGCCGCGCTCGAACACCGCGCGCAGCGGCCCGGCGAGCTGCCGCTCCACGCGGCGCGCCTCCCGCGGCGTCTGCTCCAGCAGCCCCAGGGCCCGGTGCCGGGCGGCCGCGGCGATCGTCGCGCGGGTCATCCGCGCGACGGCCTCCTCGATCGGGACGCGGTCCAGCCGGGCGTCCTCCAGCCGCGCCACCAGGTCGGCCAGGGCCGCCTCGTACAGCGCGGCCAGCAGCGCCTCGCGGCTGGGGAAGAAGCGGTCGAGGCCGGCCCGGTCCACGCCCGCGGCCGCGGCGACGTCGGACATGCCCGCGGCCCCGCCCCGCTCGGCCAGGACCGCCGCGGCGGCCCGGAGGATCCGCGCCCGCTGCTGGTCGCCGACGATCGTGCCCCTGCTCATCGCGGGAAAGGGTACACCGCGCTCCCCCGGTCCGGGCCGTGCCGGTGACCGCGGGGCCGCGGATCTGGCATCCTGGCCCGGCGGCCGGGGCGGCCCGGCCGCCGAGCCGAGGGGGAGGCCGCGGGTGCGCTACGTACTGATGATCTGCAGTGACGAGACCGCCGGGACCGATCCCGAGCGGGCCGCCGCGACCGGCTGCGGCGGCTGGTCGCGGGAGATGGCCGAGCGCGGCGTCGTCCGCGGCGGCGCCGGGCTCGCGCCCGCCGACCGCGCCACCACCGTGAAGGTCCGCGGCGGGGACGTGCTGCTCACCGACGGGCCGTTCGCCGAGACCAAGGACCAGATCGGCGGGTTCACCGTCATCGAGTGCTCCGGCCTGGACGAGGCCGTGGAGATCGCCGCCCGGCACCCGTGGGCCGAGCTCGGCCAGATCGAGATCCGCCCGGTCGAGGAACCGGGCCCCGCGACGGCGTGACCCCCACCCCCGCCCCCGTACCCGGCGGCGCGGCCCCGAGCGAGGTCGCCGGGGCGGTCGCGGGCGCGTTCCGCGCCGAGTGGGGGCAGCTCGTCGCGACGCTGATCCGCCTCACCGGCGACTGGGACCTGGCCGAGGAGTGCGCGCAGGACGCCTTCGCCGCCGCGCTGGAGCGCTGGCCCCGCGACGGCGTCCCGTCCCGCCCCGGCGCGTGGCTGACCACCACCGCCCGCAACCGCGCCGTGGACCGGCTGCGCCGCGACGCCGCCGGCGCACGCAAGCTCGCCGAGGCCGCCCGCACCGCCCCGCCCCGCGAGGACCCCGGCGCCGCCGGCGGGCCGGACGCCTTCGGCGACGACCGGCTGCGGCTGATGTTCGCCTGCTGCCACCCCGCGCTGCCGCTCAAGGCCCGCGTCGCCCTCACCCTGCGGACCCTGGCCGGCCTCACCACCGGCGAGATCGCCCGCGCGTTCCTGGTCGAGGAGGCCGCCATGTCCAAGCGCCTCACCCGCGCCAAACGCGCCATCCGCGACGCCGGCGTCCCCTTCCGCGTCCCCCCGCCGGACCTGCTCCCCGACCGCCTCAACGGCGTCCTGGGCGTGCTGTACCTGCTGTTCAACGAGGGCTACACCGCCACCGGCGGGGACGGGCTGGCCCGCCCCGAGCTGTGCGGGGAGGCGATCCGGCTGGCGCGGCTGCTGGCCGCGCTCATGCCCGCCGAGCGCGAGGCGCGCGGGCTGCTGGCCCTGATGCTGCTGCACGACGCGCGCGCCGCCGCCCGCACCGGCCCCGGCGGCGCGCTGGTCGTCCTGGAGGAGCAGGACCGGTCCCGGTGGGACGCCGCCGAGATCGCCGAGGGCGTCGCGCTGCTGGAGGAGGCGCTGGCGCCCGCGCCCGGCCGTCCCCCGCCCGGCCCCTACCTGGTCCAGGCCGCGATCGCCGCCTGCCACGCCACCGCACCCGACGCCGCCGCGACCGACTGGCCGCAGATCGCCGTGCTGTACGAGCGGCTGGAGCGGCTGGTGCCGTCCCCGGTGGTGCGGCTGAACCGGGCCGTGGCGGTCGGCATGGCGGACGGGCCCGCCGCCGGGCTCGCGCTCGCCGACGACCTGGACCGCGCCGGGGACCTGGACGGCTACCACCTGCTGCACGCCGCGCGCGGCGACCTGCTGGGGCGCCTGGGCCGCCGCGCCGACGCCGCCGCGGCGTTCCGCCGCGCCCTGGACCTGGCCGCCAACGACGCCGAGCGCCGCCACCTGGCCCGCCGCCTGGACGAACTCACCTGACCCCGGGTCCGCCGGAAGAAAACCGGCGCCGGAGTGTCCGCCGGGGGCCCGCCCGTTCGTCGGTGGGGCGAGACCGGCCGTCGAGGCCGCCGACCTGGGAAGGACACCCTCATGGAAACCGTGCACTCCAAGGACGGGACGCCCATCGCCTGCGACCGGACCGGGAGCGGCCCCGCCGTCGTCCTGGTCGGCGGGGCGCTCAACGACCGCCGCTCCGGCGCCGACCTGGCCGCTCTGCTGGCGGGCGGGCACACCGTCCTCACCTACGACCGCAGGGGCCGCGGCGACAGCGGCGACACCCCGCCGTACGCCGTCGACCGCGAGATCGACGACCTGGCCGCCGTGCTGGACGCCGCCGGGGGCTCCGCCGCCGTCTACGGGATGTCCTCGGGCGCGGTGCTGGCGCTGCGCGCCGCCGCCCGCGGCCTGCCCGTCACCCGGCTCGCGCTGTTCGAGCCGCCGTTCCACTCCGGCCACGACGACCGCCTCACCCGCTCCCGCGCCTACAACACCGAGCTGACCGGGCTGCTGGCCGGCGGCCGCCGCGGCGACGCGCTCGCGCTGTTCATGGGCAGCGTCGGGATTCCGGAGCAGATGGTGGCGCAGCTGCGGGAGGCGCCGATGTGGCCCGCGCTGGAGGCGCTGGCGCCGACGCTGGCCTACGACTCGGCGGTCATGGACGACGCCGGCGGCGGCGCGATGCCCACCGGCCTCATCGGCCGGGTCACCGTGCCCGCGCTGGTGGTGGCGGGCGGCGACAGTCCCGCCTGGATGCGCGACACCGCCCGCCGCGTCGCCGAGCTGCTGCCCGCCGGGACCCACCGCGTCCTGGAGGGCCAGACCCACGACGTCGCGGCCGACGCGCTCGCGCCCGTCTTGGCCGAGTTCCTCGGCTGACCGGCCCCCGCCCGGCCCGGCGGGCCCTGCCTGCGGGGCGGGGTCAGGTGACGGGGACCTCGATGTGGCCGGGCGCGCCGCGCCGCAGCGACGCGCGCCCGGCCGTGGCCGCCGCGGCCCACGCCTCGAACTCCGCCAGGTCCGCGGCGGGCACCGCCACGTCGGCCTCCACCGCCGTCCCGTAGCGGACGTCGGCGGGCTGGTGCCCGGCGGCGTGCAGGTCGCCGAGGAACCGGCCCGCCAGCGCGTGCTCGACCCCGACGGTGACCGTCACCACCGGGCGCAGCTCCACCACCCCGACGGCGTCGACGGCGCCGGCGACCGCCTGCGCGTAGGCGCGGACCAGGCCGCCCGCGCCGAGCTTCACCCCGCCGAAGTAGCGGGTGACGACCGCGGCGGTGCCGGTCAGGCCGCGCCGCACCAGCACCTCCAGCATCGGCACGCCCGCCGTCCCGGCCGGTTCGCCGTCGTCGCTGCTCTTGGTGATCTCGCCGTGCTCGCCGACGACGTAGGCGGTGCAGTTGTGGGTGGCGTCGCGGTGCGCGCGGCGGTGCGCGGCGATGAACGCGACGGCCTCGCCCTCGTCGGCGACGCGGGCGAGCGTGCAGACGAACCGGGACCTGCGGATCTCCAGCTCGCGGGACCCGCCCTGTCTGATCATGCGCATGGCGCTCCCGAGTGTATGTTCGCCGGGCCTCGCACGGGGGAAGGGTGCCCGCCATGGACCCGTTGGACGCGCTGTACCGGCGCTGGCTGTTCGAGGTGTGGGAGGGCGACTACGCCGTGGCCGAGGAGATCCTCACCCCCGGATTCACCGGGCACTGGCCGAACCTGGAGGTGCGCGGGCCCGCCGAGGCGGCCGAGCAGGTCCGCCGCTCCCACGCGAGCTTCTCCGGCGTCCGCACCGCGCTGGAGGCCGGCCCGGTCGTCGGCGGCGGCATGGTCGCCGCCGCGTGGAGCTTCCACGGCTCCTACCAGGGCGGGATCCCGGGCGCGACCGCCGCGCCCGGCACGCGGGTGTCGTTTCGCGGGCAGGACATCTTCCGCGCCGAGGACGGCCGCTTCGCCGAGTACTGGGTGGTCTCGGACGCACTGGGCCTCATGACCGCGCTCGGCGCCCTCGGCTGACACCCCGTCCCCGCGCCGGGGCCAGGGCCGGGGTGGCGGGGTCAGACCAGGTCGACGAGGTCGGCGATGGAGGGGACGACCCGGCTCGGCCGGAACGGGAACCGGGCGATCTCCTCCTCGCGGGTCACGCCGGTCAGCACCAGGATCGTCTCCAGCCCGGCCTCGATGCCGGCGACGACGTCGGTGTCCATCCGGTCGCCGATCATCGCGGTGCACTCGCTGTGCCCGCCGACCACGTTCAGCGCGGTCCGCATCATCAGCGGGTTGGGCTTGCCGACGAAGTACGGCTCCACCCCCGTCGCCCGGGTGATCATCGCGGCGACCGCGCCGCAGGCCGGCAGCGACCCCTCCGGGGACGGGCCGATCGGGTCGGGGTTGGTGGCCACGAACCGGGCGCCGCCCTCGATCAGCCGGATCGCGCGGGTGATCTGGGAGAAGCTGTAGGTGCGGGTCTCGCCGAGGACCACGTAGTCGGGGTCGATGTCGGTGAGGACGAAGTCGGCCTCGTGCAGCGCCGTGGTCAGCCCCGCCTCCCCGATCACGTACGCGGTGCCCTCGGGGCGCTGGTCGGCCAGGAACCGCGCGGTCGCCAGCGCCGAGGTCCAGATCGACTCGGCCGGGACCTGCAGGCCGGCCGCCGCCAGCCGGGCCGACAGGTCCCGGCGGGTGTAGATCGAGTTGTTGGTGAGGACGAGGAACGGCGTGCCGGACGCCGACAGCCGGCGGATGAACTCCTCGGCGCCGGGCACGGGGCGGCCCTCGTGGACCAGGACCCCGTCCATGTCCGACAGCCAGTACTCGATCGGCCTGCGTTCGGTCATGTCCCCATTGTCGCAGGTGGGGATCTTCGCTCGCGCCGCCGTGCCCGGGACGCCGCCGCGGCCGGGGCGTTGACCTGCACGTGATGTGGATCATAGATTCTCGGCACGGCGCACCGAACCGTGTTCGGCGGTCGGGCCGCGCGGCGGGCGCGCCGTCACCCCGCGGGAGGCGCGACGTGCAGGACCGTGAACGACAGGACCGGGACGTGCAGGGGAACGGCCGGGACGGCGCCGCCGGCGCCGCCGGTGCCGGGAGGCTGCCGGGGATCGCCGAGGTCAGGGCGGCGATGACCGCGCCCGGGCAGCCGTTCGAGATGGACGAGGTGGACATCCGCGGCGTACCGACGCGGGTGTGGCGCAACGCCCCCGGCACCCTGCGCGACGTCCTGGAGATCTCCCGCGCGCACGGCGAGGCCGACTTCCTGGTCTACGGCGGCGACCGGCTCACCTTCGCCGGCCACTACGCGCGCGCCGCCGCGTTCGCGCGGGTCCTCATCGGCCGGTACGGGGTCGCCAAGGGCGACCGGGTCGCGATCGCGATGCGCAACTACCCCGAGTGGTCGGTGGCGTTCTTCGGCGCCGCCGCCGCGGGCGCGGTGGTGGTGCCGCTGAACGCCTGGTGGAGCGCCGACGAGCTGGAGTACGGCCTGGCCGACAGCGGCGCCGAGGTCCTCATCGCCGACGCCGAGCGCGCCGAGCGGCTCGCCGGTGCCTTGCCGGGCCTGGGGGCGGCGTGCCTGGTCGCGCGGCCGGACGGCGCCCTGCCGGCCGGTGCCGAGGCGTTCGACGACGTGCTCGGCGACCCCGGCGACCCGGCCGCGGCGTCCCTGCCCGAGGTGGCGATCGAACCCGACGACGACGCCACCATCTTCTACACCTCCGGCACCACCGGGCGGTCCAAGGGCGCGCTCGGCACGCACCGCAACATCACCACCAACCCCGTCAGCCTCGCCTACGGGATCATGTCGGCCGGGGTCCGCGCCGGCCGCACGGTGGAGGAGCTGGCCGTGCCGCAGCGGCGGGTGACGCTGCTGAGCGTCCCGTTCTTCCACGCCACCGGCTGCCATTCGGTGCTGGTCAGCAGCGCGCTGCAGGGCGGCACGGTCGTGCTGATGTACAAGTGGGACGTCCGGCGGGCGCTGGAGCTGATCGAGCGGGAGCGGGTCACCGGGTTCGGCGGCGTCCCCACGATGGCGTGGCAGGTGCTGACCTCCCCCGACTTCGGCGACTACGACACCTCCAGCCTCACCGGCGTCAGCTACGGCGGCGCGCCGGCCGCGCCCGCCCTGGTCGACAAGATCAAGGAGCGGCTGCCCGAGCGGGTGCCCGGCAACGGCTACGGGCTGACCGAGACCTCCTCGGTCACCACCTACAACGGCGGCGTGAACTACCTGGAGCGGCCCGAGAGCGTCGGCCCGGCCGTCGCGGTCTGCGACGTCAAGGTGGTCGGCCCCGCCGGGGACGAACTGCCCGCCGGCGAGGTCGGCGAGCTGCTGATCAAGGGCCCGAACGTCATCAAGGGGTACTGGAACAAGCCGGAGGCGACCGCGGCCGCGTTCGAGGACGGCTGGTTCCGCAGCGGCGACCTGGCCCGCCTGGACGAGGACGGGTTCGTCTACATCGTCGACCGGGCCAAGGACATGCTGATCCGCGGCGGCGAGAACATCTACTGCGCCGAGGTGGAGGCGGTCCTGTACGAGCATCCGGCGGTCGCCGACTGCGCGGTGATCGGCGTCCCGCACGAGGTGCTGGGCGAGGAGGTCGGCGCGGTGATCGTGCCGCGGCCGGGCGCGAAGGTCGACGAGGCGGAGATCCGGGCGTTCACCGGCGGGCGGATCGCGGCGTTCAAGGTGCCGGTGCACGTGTGGTTCCGGGACGAGCCGCTGCCCCGCAACCCCGGCGGGAAGATCCTCAAGCGGCGGCTGCGGGAGGAGCTGCTGGCCTGACCCTCCCGGGCTCTGCCGGGCCCGCCCGGTCCGGGCCCGGCGGGGCGGGCGCCGCTAGGGTGATCTTGTGATGAGCGACGATGACCCGCGGTCCGGCATCCGGCAGGTCGACGCGCCGGGCCTGGCGCCCGGCCCCGGCTACAGCCACGCCGTCTCGGCCGACCTGCCGGGGCGGCTGGTGGCGGTGAGCGGGCAGATCGCCCTGGACGCCGCCGGGAACCTGGTCGGGCCCGGCGACCTGGAGGCCCAGACGCGGCAGGTGTTCGCCAACCTGGAGGCCGCGCTGGCCGCCGCCGGCGCCGGCTGGGAGCACGTGGTGCGGCTCGGCTACTTCCTGCGCGACGCCGGCGGCGTCGGCGTGGTCCGCGCCGTCCGCGCCGAGTTCGTGCCCGAGGGGGTGGCGCCGGCCGCGTCGCTGGTCGAGGTGTCCCGGCTGGTCCGCGACGACCTGCTGGTGGAGATCGAGGCCCTGGCCGTCGTCCCCGCCGCCCCGCCCGGCGCCTGACCCCCGGCCGGGGCCGCGTCAACGCGGAGCGGGGCGCCCCGGAAGGATCCGGGGCGCCCCGCCGCGTCGGGACCGGACGGTCAGACGTTCACGCCGAAGTCGGAGGCGATGCCCGACAGGCCGGAGGCGTAGCCCTGCCCGACCGCGCGGAACTTCCACTCGGCGCCGTTGCGGTACAGCTCGCCGAACACCATGGCGGTCTCGGTCGAGGCGTCCTCCGACAGGTCGTAGCGCGCGATCTCGCTGTTGTCGGCCTGGTTCACCACGCGGATGAACGCGTTGCGGACCTGCCCGAAGTTCTGCTGGCGGCCGTCGGCGTCGTAGATCGACACCGGGAACACGATCTTGGCGACGTCGGCCGGGACCGTGTTCAGGCTGACCTTGATCTGCTCGTCGTCGCCCTCGCCCTCACCGGTGAGGTTGTCGCCGGTGTGCTCGACCGAGCCGTCGGGGCTCTTGAGGTTGTTGAAGAACACGAAGTGCTGGTCCGACAGCACCTTGTTCTCCGCCGACACGAGCAGGGCGCTGGCGTCCAGGTCGAAGTCGGTCCCGGTGGTGGTCCGCACGTCCCAGCCCAGACCGACCACGACGGCGGTCAGTCCGGGGGCCTCCTTGGTCAGCGAGACGTTGCCGCCCTTGCTCAGACTGACTCCCACTGTTGTCTACCTCCGTATCGGACTGCGGGTGGATGCACCCGCGATCGGTCTGTCTTACGAGAACGGTAGCCATCCCCGCCCGGTTCCCCCGGGTCCTTGGAGAATTAGCGGCGCGGCGTGCCGTTTCGCATGATCCGAGCGTAGGGGACGGGGGTCAGGAGCCGGTGAGGAACGCGGTGGGCGCGGTGACGGGGGCGGGCAGGTCGAACGCGGCGGCAAGGTCCGCGGCCGCGGGCGCCAGCGCGTCGCAGGCGCGGCGGCGCGCCGCCCGCACGTCCTCCAGCGTGCCGGGCGGGGCGGCGCCCTCGTCGAGCAGGTCGGCGGCGCGGCGGTCCACGACGTTCAGGGCGTGCAGGTGCAGCACCCGCGCCAGCTCGGCGGGTCCGGCGGCCGCGGCGGCGGCGCAGATCTCCAGGACGATCCGGTCGGCGCAGGCGGCGGCGGTCCGCGCGGCCAGGGCCAGGTTGCCGTTCCAGGCGGTGAAGGCGTCGCCGCCGCCGCGCAGGGCGGTGTCGACGCGGTCCTGGAGCCGGTCGCGCATGCGCCGTTCGGCCTCGCGGAGCAGGAACAGCGGCGTCCGCGGCGAGTCGAGGTCGCCGCCGCCGGGCGGGGCGCCGCCGGGGTCGGGCGGGGTGTAGCGGTCGAGGGCGGCCATGGCGCGGGCGGTGTCGTAGAGGATCAGCTCGTTGTCGCCGCCGGCGTTCTGGTAGGCGTGGGCGAGGCCGCGGTAGGCGTTGAGGCGCTCGTCGGCGGCGAAGCCGGGCGCGCCGCTGTGCACCCGGCACGCCGACACCGTCTGCTGCGCCTGCGCGGTCGCGGCGGCCTTCAGCAGCGCCAGGTCGCGGTCGACCGCCGACCACGGCGCCCACGCGGTGTCGGGCCCGGCCCCGCCGGAGGCGCCAGCGGGGCCGACGGGGCCGGTGGGGCGGGGCGCGGTGACGTGCGCGGCGACGGCGGTGAGCGCGTACCCGGCGGCGAGCGCGCCCAGCACCGCCTCCTGCTGGTTGCGGTAGTCGGTGAGGGGGCGGCGGGGCGCGAGCCGGCCGAGGGTGGTGCGGCCGGCCGAGTGCGCGGCCAGCATCCCGGCGGACGCGCGGGTGATCGCGGCGGAGGCGGAGATCACGGCCCGCCACACCGGCGGCGCCACGCCCATGGAGCGGGTGAGGCGCGCCGCGGGGTCGCCGGCGGGGTCGTGGAAGGTGCCGTCGGGGTCGATGCGGGCGCCGTCGCGCAGCCACGCCGCGTAGGGGACGCGGACGCCGTCGAGCAGGACGGCGGCGTAGTCGATCTGCAGCCCGGTCGTCTCGGGGGCGGGGACGATCCGGACGCCGGGCGGGACGGTGCCGTCCGGGCGGCGCAGCGGAACCGCGAACACGAACACGCCGCGTTCGCGGCCGTCGTGGACGAGGGTGGCGTAGACGGCGGCGGTCTTGGCGACGGCGGGGTGGGCGGTGTTGGTGGGGAACTTGGCGGCGCGGGTGTCGGGGGTGGTGAGGACGAACCCGCCGGTGGCGGGGTCGTGGTGGGCGGTGGTGCGGGGCGACAGGTGGCTGTTGCTGCGGCCGACCTCGGTCATCAGCAGGGTCCCGGCCGCCTGCATCGACTCCAGCGACTCCCGTGCGCTCACCGCGCCGTCCTCGGCGGCGGTGTCGTCCTGGCCGCCGCCGAACCGGATGATGGGGCCGAGCGCGAGGGTGTAGTGCAGCAGCATCACGTGGAACAGGGCGGGGTCGGCGATCGCGGCGCGGTCCAGCAGCGCGCACAGCGCGGGCGGGTCGGCGAGCAGGTCGGCGGCGGGCGGCGCGGCGAGCCCGGCGCCGCGCAGCCGCTCGTAGGTGAGGGCCTGGTGCTCGCGGGCGGTGAGCCCGCCGGGGTAGGTGAAGAACTCCTCGGGGACGGCGTCGCGCAGCCGGGCCCGGGTCTTGGCGTCGAGGGACGCGCCGCGCACGAACGTGGCCAGCGCGGTGTCGGGTGTTCCGTTGGGTGCGGTGTCCATCAGTGCTCCTCTCCCCCGGCGCCCGGTGCGGCCTTGCCGGTGCGTCCGTGGCGGGGCCGGTCGCGCAGCGGCGCCAGGGTGCGCGCGCCGGGGACGGCCAGCCGCGCGCACTGGCACAGCGCGTCGCCGGGGCCGGCCTCGGTGAACACGGTCGCGCCGGCGGCGTGCACGGCGCGCAGCGCGTCGGGGAGGCGGACGGGTTTGACGATGCAGTCGGCCATGGCGCGGTGCAGGTCGTCGCCGTCGCGGTAGGCGCGGCCCCGGACCGGGGAGTGCACGGGGATCTCCAGGGGCCGCTGGGGCAGGTGGCGGATCATGGCGTACCACTCGTCGTCGGCGCCGGCCATCGCCGGGTGGTGCGACAGGTAGGGGACGGCGAGCCGGACGGCGCGCACGCCGGCGGCGCGGGCGGCGTCGACGACGCGGTCCAGGGGGCCGTCGGGTCCGGACACGATCGTGACCGAGGGGGCGTTGAGGCAGGCGACGACGACCTCGGGGGCGCCGGCGGCGTCGATGCAGGCTCCGGCGCCGTCCTCGCCGGCCTCCAGCAGCGCCATGCCGCCGCCGCGGCCGCGGCGGGCCAGGACGCCGACGGCGGAGACGGCCATCCGGGCGCCGTCGGCGATGGTGAACGCGCCGGCGCACACGAGCGCGGCGATCTCGCCGAAGCTCTGCCCGACGGCGCAGGCGGGGTGGACGCCGTCGGCGCGCAGGGCGCGGTCGACGGCGACGGAGGCGGCGTAGGAGCACAGCTGCGCGACGCCGGGGGTGCGGGACGCGGCGCGGTAGCCGGAGGGGTCCTCCAGCAGGACCGCGCGCAGGGACGGCCATCCGGTGGCGGGCAGGCCCTCCTGGACGGCGTCCAGGACGTCGGCGACGGCGCGGGCGGCGCCGGGCCCGGTGCGGGCGAGGGCGGGCAGGTCGGGGACGCCGGTCGAGCCGGTGCCGGGGAACAGGAAGGCGCAGCTGTCGTCGGGCTTGAGCGCTTCGGCCGGGGGGAAGGCGGTGGACGGCACGCGGGGGTCTCCTTACCTGGAAGGAAGGCTCACTTTCCCATTCGGATAAAGGCCGCTTTACGGATAGGTATGGAACATAAACCGTGAAATGGGATTATTCACTCGTGGGTTGGGCCTGACAACCGTTGTGACGCGAGGGGGAACCGAGCATGTCCTCGAGGCAAGGCCCGGCATGGGCGATTCACGGGACCGGCGCCTACCTTCCCGAGCGGTGCGTGCCCAGCGAGGAGCTGTCGCGCACGCTCGGCCTGGAGCCGTCCTGGATCGAGGACCGCACCGGAATCCGCCGCCGGCACCTGGCCGCGCCCGGGCAGGCCGCCTCCGACCTGGCCGCGGCCGCCGCCGCCCGCGCCCTGGACGCCGCCGGGCTCGACGCGGCCGACATCGGCCTGATCGTCCTCGGCACCTCCACCCCCGACCTGATCGCCCCGTCCACCGCCTGCCGCGTGCAGGCGCTGCTCGGCGCCCGCCGCGCCGCCGCGTTCGACGTCGCCGCCGCCTGCACCGGCTACGTGTTCGGGCTGCAGGCCGCGCTCGGCTGGCTGGCCGCCCAGTCCGGCCCGGCCCGGTACGCGCTGGTCGTCGGCGTCGAGGTGTACTCCCGGTTCCTGGACCCCGCCGACCGCGGCACCGTCGCGGTGTTCGGCGACGGCGCCGCCGCCACGGTGATCGGCGCCGCCGCCGCGCCCTACGGGTTCGGGCCGGTCACGCTCGGGTCCGACGGCTCGGGCGCCGACGACGTGCTCATCCCCGCCGGCGGCAGCCGCACCCCCGCCAGCGCCGACACCCTCGCCTCCCTCGGCCACACCATCCGCATGGACGGCCGCGCCGTCCGCGGCTTCATCACCCGGATCTTCCCCCGGCTGGTCGCCGAGGCCACCGAGGCCGCCGGGATCAAGCCCGCCGACCTGGCCCTGGTCGTCCCGCACCAGCCCAACCCGCGGCTGGTGGCGGCGCTGGCCGCCGAGGCCGGCCTGGACGCCGCGCAGCTGGCGATCGTCGGGCAGGACGTCGGCAACATCGGCGCCGCGAGCATCCCCTACGCCCTGGACCAGGCCGTCCGCGCCGGCCGCCTCGCGCCCGGCGACCAGGTGCTGCTCGCCGGGTTCGGCGCGGGCGTGACCTGGGGCCACACCCTCATCACCTGGCCCCCCGCCTGACCCCCGGCTACCAGGGGGAGGCCACGAGGGCCTGCACGGCGAGCGCGGTCAGCGCCTGCGCGGCCAGCCACGCCCGGGCGGGCGGCCCGTGCAGGGACGCCGCCGCCGGCAGCCATACCGCGAACGGCACCCAGATCCGCTCGACCTCGCCGCGCGTCACCCCGGAGGCGTCCAGCACCAGCACCCCCACCAGCGCCGCCGCCGCCAGCGCCGCGACCGCGGCCCGCGCCGGGACGGCCCCCGCCCGCGCCGCGCCGCGCAGCACCCCCGGCACGTCGCGCAGGGCGGCGGCAGCGGCGGGCAGCGCGTGCGCGACCGCCGGGCCCGTCAGCAGCCCCAGCACCGCCAGGTTCGCCAGGACGAAGTAGGCGTAGGAACGCTGCGCCGACCCCCGGCTGACCAGGTAGGTGTCCAGGGTGGCGCGGACGCCGTCGGGCCACCAGAACCCCGCCAGCGTGAACGCGGCGGGCACCACGACCAGGCCCGCGCCCAGCGCCGCGAGCACCCGCCCCCGGGGCCGGGCCAGCACGACCACCGCCAGCGGCAGCGCGAACAGCGGCAGCAGCCCGTAGCTGAGGTAGGGCAGGGAGCCCAGCAGCAGCCCGCCGCCCGCCGCGAGCACACCCGCCGCGAGCAGGCCCGCCCGGCGCGGGGGGCGGTCCCGGCGGGCGGCGGCCGCCAGCAGCGCCGTGCCCCACGCGGCCACGGCCAGGAAGAACGCGTCCATCGCGGTCGCGATCCACACCGCCAGCGGCGCCAGCACCAGCAGCGGCACCGCCGCGCGCGCCGCCCGCTCCCCCGCCGTCCACCGCAGGGTCACCGCGACGGCGGCGGCCGCGGACGCGCCCGCCACGACGATCACCGCCGCCGCCCAGCCGGTGCCGCCGAGCCCGACGCGCTCCAGCGCCCACAGCGCCAGCGTCGGCAGCGGCGGATGCCCCCGCACGTGGGTGGTGTAGCCGCCGAGCCGGTCGGTGAAGGTCCGCACCCACTCCAGCGGGTCGGGCCGCACCTGCGCCAGCCCGGCCGGGTACTCGGTCGGCGCGTCCAGCGGCGCGGCGAGCGCGCCCCGGCCGTCGCCGGCCGCCAGTACCACCGCCCACGCCGCCGACCCCGCCCACGCCAGCACCGGCACCGCCCGCCACGGCAGCCGCGCCGCCAGCGGCGGCAGCACCGCCACCGCCGCCGCCGCGAACGCCGCCGCCGGCAGCAGCTCCCAGGTCAGGGGCCGCTCCCGCGCCCGCGCGTGCAGCGGCGGCAACGCGTCCTCGGTCTCCAGCCCGGCGCGCCGCAGGTACCACCCGGCCGCGAACGCCGCCGCGATCCCGGCCGCCCACACCGCGACCGCGACCCACCCGTACCGCCCGCGCGTCCGGGTGCCGCCGCCGCGGGTCGCGGGCCGCCGGGCGCCGGTGAGCGTCACCGCCGCCCGCCCTTGCGGCGCCGCGCCAGCCGCACCGCCACCGCGAGGGCGGTGGCCACGGCGATCGCGGTCAGGACGAGCGCGAGGTTGCGGCCGTAGGGCAGCGGCAGCCGGGACGGCTCGTCGGCGCGGCGGCCGTAGCCCAGGACGAGCGGCAGCGCGACCGCGGTGACGCATCCGGCGACGACGAGCGCGGCCCGCACGGCGGGCTTGGCCGCGGCCGGAAGCCGCGCGGTGGCCAGCCCGGCGGCCAGCACCAGCGGGACCAGCACGGCGTCGTGCAGGACGGCCGCGCCCGCGAACCACGCCGCCCACCGGGCGACGGGGACGTCGTCGGCGATGCCGCGCGCGCCGAAGCCGATGAGCGCCAGGCCCGCCGCGTAGGCGGCCCACACCGCGATCCGGGAGGTCATGTCACCACCAGCCGGTGCACCCATTTGGTCTGGATGACCCCGGGCCGGTTCGGTGCGATGAGGCGGCACGGGTAGCCGTGGTCGAGGGCCAGGGGCGCGCCGTTCAGGCCGAGGGCGAGCAGGGTGAGCGGGTCGGTCCAGTGCGGCGGGTCGACCATGGAGGTGCGGTAGGGGCCGCCGCGTTCCAGCGACTCGACGCGGACCCTGGCGCCGGCGGGGGCGCCGGCCAGGCGCAGCAGGTCCCGCAGCCGCACGCCCGTCCAGTCCGCCTCGACGCTCCAGCCCTCCACGCAGGCGATCGGGAGCCGCGCGGTGTGCTGCGGCAGGGCGCGCAGGCCGTCCAGGGACAGGGTGAGGGGCCGGTCGACGCGGCCGGTGACGGTGAGCCGCCAGGCGGGGTCGCGGGCGGCGGCGGTGACGCCGGTCGCGGCGGCGGACTTGTTGACCGGGACGCCCTGCGGGCCGGTGCCGGGGCGGCGCGGCGCCAGCACCGCCAGCCGCGCCAGCGGCGTCACCGTCTGCCCGACCGTGGTCGCGGCGATGACGCCGCCCGCGGCGGCGGCGGTGAGCAGGAACCCGCGGCGGCCCACCCCGTCCCGGGGACGGGTCATCAGCGCCCGCCGCGCCGTGCCGCCCTCGTTGGCGATGTGCACCAGCAGCGCCCCGAACAGGATGTAGGCCGTCCAGTAGTGCGCGGTGGTGAAGAAGAACCGGAACACGTACCAGTAGGCGATGTTCAGCACCCCGGTGACGGTCTGGAACAGCGCCGCCCCGACCAGCACGAACACCAGCAGCCGCTGCACCGCGTGCCCGGCCGAGCGCACCGGCGGCCACTGCCACAGCCGGGGGTAGACCGTCCACAGCTTGGCCAGCAGCAGCGGCACGGTCGCCAGCCCGCCGATGACGTGGACGCCCTGGGTGACGCGGTACAGGCCCACCGGCCGCGACGGCCACTGCATCCACCCGGCCGGGTGCTGCATGAAATGGCTGACCAGGCCCGTGGTGAACGACACCGTGACCGAGACGCCGAGGGCGACGCCGAGCCACGACGCGATCCGGGTGTCGTGCAGGCGGCTGGTGAACCGCCCGGCCATGCCGGTGAGCAGCGGCGGCGGTGCCGGCCGCGCACGGGTCAGGCGCGCGGGGATCCGCCGCACGCGGGTCAAGCGTGCGCGGGTCGGGCGCGCAGGGCGACGAACCACCGTCCGGCCTCCTCCCACAGTTCGGTCACGGTCGCCGCGCTCGCGGCGGCCAGGTCGCCGGCGGCGTCGGCCGACACCCGCGCCCAGGTGAACCATTCGCCGACGGTGTACCCCGACCGCAGCCGCACGGGCTCGATCCGGGAGCCGGCGCCGGGCGGGTCGACCTCGACCAGGACCCGGCCGCCGGGCGCGGGCAGCGCGAGGACGCGGCGCAGCAGCGCGGCGGGGTCGCCGCCGATGCCGATGTTGCCGTCCGCCAGCAGCACGGTGCCCCACCGGCCGGTGCCGGGCACGCGCCCGAACACGTCGCGGCACAGGGCGGGCGCGCCGGCGGCGACGGTCAGCGCGACCGCGGCGGGGGCCACGTCGATGCCGAGGACGGGGACGCCGCGGCGGGCCAGCGCCACGGTGAGCCGGCCCGGCCCGGACCCGACGTCCAGGACGGCGCCGCGGCAGCGGGCCAGCAGCCCGGCGTCGCCGGGGCGGGCCGCGGCGAGCCAGTCCTGCACCGGCAGCGGGCGTCGGCGGCCGTCGGCGTGCTCGATCTCCACGGGGGCGCGGCCCCGCAGCGCCTCCTCGTACAGCGCGCCGATCATGCCGGGACGGTCCCGGCGTGCAGGCCTCGCAGCGCGGCGGCGAACCGGGTCCCTTCGGCCAGCGCGGCGACGGCGCGGGCGTCGGCGGGGGTGTCGACGTCGGTGAGCTCGGGCAGCAGCCCGACCCGCAGGCCGGCGCCGCGCAGCCGGGCGAGCTGGGCGGTTCCGGTGTCGGGACGCGACATCGGGACGCCGCGCAGCAGCCGCGGGTCGGGGCGGCGCAGCCCGAGCAGCCAGTACCCGCCGTCGGCGGCGGGCCCGAGCACCGCGTCGCGGTCGCGCAGGGCGCGGGCGGCGCGGCGCAGCAGCGCGGGGGTGACCTGCGGTGTGTCCATGCCGATGAGGACCAGGGGGCGGCCGGCCCACGCGTCGGTGAACGCGGCGGCCAGCCGCTCGTCCAGGCCGCCGCCGCGCTGCGGCACGACGGTGAACCCGGCGGGCAGCCACGGCCCGGGCGCGCCGTCCAGCGCCAGGACCCGCCGCCCGGCGGGCGCGGCGGCGACCGCGGCGAGGGTGTCGCACAGCGCCGCCTCGGCGAGCGCGGCGGCCTGGCCGGGCGTGTAGGCGGGGGTGAGGCGGGTCTTGACGCGCCCGGGCGCGGGCTCCTTGGCGATCACGACGAGATCGGCGGGCGGGTCGGCGTCCGGAGTGGCGTCCGGGGCGGCGGCGGGGGCGGTCACCGGGCGGCCTCGGCCAGGACGCGGCGCATGTCGCGGACGGCGCGGACCGTCCCGCCGAGGGTCCCGGTCACCTTGGACGCGCCGGTGCGGGGCAGGTAGGCGACGTCGATCTCGGCGACCGGCCAGCCGTGGGCGGCGGCGCGCAGCACCATCTCCAGCGGGTAGCCGAACCGGCGGTCGGCCAGGCCCAGGCCGAGCAGCGCGGCGCGGGGCGCGGCGCGCATCGGGCCGAGGTCGCGCAGGCGGGTGCCGGCGCGCCGGTTCAGGGAGCGGGCCAGGACGGCGTTGCCGAGGCGGGCGTGCGGCGGCCACGCGCCGCGTCCCGCGGGGCGGCGGCGGCCCAGCACCAGCGCGGCCGCGCCGCCGGCGCGCAGCGCGGCGAGGGCGGCGGTGAGCCGGGGCAGTTCGGCGGGGTCGAGGGAGGCGTCGGCGTCCATCACGCACACCACCTCGGTCTCGGCGGCCAGGAGCCCGGCGTGGCAGGCGGCTCCGAACCCGCGTTCGGGCGCGGCGACGACGCGGGCGCCGCGGTCGGCGGCGACGCGCGCGGAGCCGTCGGTGGAGGCGTTGTCGACCACCAGGGGCCGGAACCCGGCGGGCATCCGGTCCAGTACCCAGGGCAGTGCCTCGGCCTCGTTGAGGCACGGGAGAACCACATCGATCACGGTCCGACGCTACTTTCGGTGACGGGGCGGCGACCCTTACGAAGTGGTGACGGGCGCGGCGGCGAACTCGGCGATGCCGTCGGCGAACGCCACCGCCGGGGAGAACCCCAGTTCGCGGCGGGCCCGGTCGGGGCGGGCGACGATGTGTCGGACGTCGCCGAGCCGGTAGCCGCCGGTGACGCGCGGCGCCGGCCCGCCGTACGCGGCCGACAGCGCGGCCGCCATCTCCCCGATGGTGCGGGGCTCGCCGCTGGCGATGTTGTAGGCGCGCAGCCCGCCGGGCTCGGGCGGCCCGGCGGCGAGCCGCTCCAGCGCGAGCACGTTGGCGCGGGCGACGTCGCGGACGTGCACGAAGTCGCGGCGCTGCGCGCCGTCCTCGAACACCAGCGGCGGCCGGCCGTCCAGCAGCGCGGACCGGAAGATCGCGGCGACGCCGGCGTAGGGGGTGTCGCGGGGCATCCGCGGCCCGTAGACGTTGTGGTAGCGCAGCGCGGCGGCGGACCCGCCGGTGGCGCGGGCCCAGGACGCGGCCAGGTGCTCCTGGGCGAGTTTGGTGTCGGCGTAGGCGTTGCGGGGGTCGGGCGGGGCGTCCTCGGCGACGGCGCCGGGCGCGAGCGGCCGCCCGCAGGCGGGGCAGCCGGGGTCGAACCGGCCGGCGGCCAGGTCCTGCTCGGGGCGGGGCCGGGGCCGGACGGGCCCGTGCGCGGCGCAGCCGTAGGCGCCCTCCCCGTAGACGACCATCGAGGAGGCCAGGACGAGGGCGCCGACGCCGGCGCGGGCCATCTCGGCCAGCAGCACGGCGGTGCCCTGCACGTTCGCGGCGGTGTAGGCGGGCAGGTCGGTCACGTCGACGCCGAGGCCGACCTTGGCGGCCTGGTGGCAGACGGCGTCGACGCCGGCCAGCCGCCGGGCGACGGTGGCGGGGTCGGCGACGTCGGCGGGCGCGCCGCCGAGGCCGTCGGGCCGGGCGTCCAGGCCGCGGACGCGGTGCCCGGCGGCGGTGAGCGCCTCGGCGACGTGCGAGCCGATGAACCCGGCCGATCCGGTGAGCAGTACGTTCATGGCGACGAAGGTAGGACGCTCGGCGCGGCCGGGACGGCGTCCGCGGCCCGGTCAAGCCACCTTGTTCCAACCTTGTAAGAACTTCACCCGCGAGCCCCCCGCCGCGACCCCGCCGCGACCCCGCCGAGGGGGGTGGGTCAGGGGGTGACGAGCGGGGCGAGGAGCCCGACGGCCTTGTCGACGTCGGCCTCGGTGGTGGTGAGGTGGAACGCGCAGCGCAGCCGCCCGGCCCGCACGGAGGCGATCACCCCGCCGCGGCGCAGCGCCTCGGCGGTGCCGCCGGGGACGTCGACCGCCACGATCGCCGAGTCGCCGGGCGGCAGCCCGAGCCCGGCGCGGAACCGGCGGGCCAGCGCGACGTCGTGGTCGTGGATCGCGGCGATCCCGACCCGCTCCAGCAGTTCCAGCGCGGGGGCGTGCCCGGCCCAGCACTGCCACGCCGGGGACAGGTCCAGGCGGCGCGCGTCGCCGGCCAGCCGCAGCGGCAGCCCGTAGATCGAGTCCCAGATGTCGGCGCCGGCGTACCAGCCGGCGCCGATCGGCGGCAGCGTCCGCAGCGCCTCGGCGGTGCCGGTGAGGAAGCAGGTGCCGCGGGGCCCGAGCAGCCACTTGTAGCCGCCGCACACCAGCCAGTCGACGCGGTCGGCGGGCAGCGGCAGCCATCCGGCGGCCTGGGTGGCGTCCAGCAGGATCCGGGCGCCGTGCGCGCGGGCCGCGGCGATCAGGTCGCCGAGGGGGGCGATGCGGCCGTCGGCGGACTGCACCGCCGACACCGCGACGACGCCGGTGCGGGCGGTGACCTGCTCGGCGATCCGCTCCAGCGGCACCGACCGGACGGTGAGGCCGGGCCGGGCGGCGAAGGGGAACAGCAGGGAGGTGAAGTCGCCGTCGGCGACCAGGACCTCGGTGCGGTCGGGCAGCGACGCGGCGACCAGCCCCACGAAGTAGGACACCTGCGGCCCGCACGCGACCCGCGCGGCGGGGACGCCGAGCAGCCGCGCGAACGCCTCCCGGGACCGGGTGACGGCCGCGTCCAGGTCGGTGGGGACCATGAGCCCGGCGGCGCGGTCGCGTTCGGCGGCGAGCATCGCCTCGTGCGCGGCGCGGGGCGGCAGCCCGTAGGTGGCGGTGTTGAGGTAGGCGGCGCCGGCGGCGAACTCGCGCTGCGCCGCCTCGATGGAGAGGGTCATGGTCCGATCGTCGGGCACCCGCGTCCCATAGCGCAAAGTACGGTTTTCTGGGCGTCCCATCAATATCGTTGATACCTTGCGGGGATGCTGGACCTGCACCGGGGCCGGATCCTGCGGGAGGTCGCGCGGCTCGGCTCGATGACCGCCGCCGCGCGGGCCCTGTCCTACACCCAGCCCGCCGTGTCGCACCACATCGCGCGGCTGGAGGCCGAGGCCGGGACGCCGCTGGTGGTGCGGCACGGCCGCGGGGTGCGGCTGACCGAGGCGGGCCGGATCCTGGTCGAGCACGTCGAGGACGTCCTGGCCCGGATGGACGACGCGCAGGAGCAGATCGCGGCGATCGCGGGGCTGCGGGCGGGGCGGGTGCGGGTCGCGGTGTTCCCGACGGCGGCCGGGGCGCTGCTGCCGGACGCGCTGGCGCGGCTGGCCGGGCGGGCGCCGGGGGTGTCGGTGACGCTGGTGGACGCCGAGCCGCCGGAGGCGCTGTCGCTGCTGCGCGCGGGCGACACCGACATCGCGGTGGTGTTCCGCTACGAGCACACTCCGCCCGACGCCGACGCCCGGTTCCGGGAGGTGGCGCTGGCGCGCGACCCGCTGCGGCTGCTGGTCCCGGCGGGCCACCCCCTGGCGGCGGCGGAGGCGCCGCGGCTGGCGGACCTGGCCGGGCAGCGGTGGGCGTCGGGCTGCGCGCGGTGCCGCGACCACCTGCGGTGGGCGTGCGGGCGGGCCGGGTTCGTCCCCGACATCGCGTTCGCGACCGAGGACCACGTCGCGGTCCAGCGGCTGGTCGCGCGGGGCCTGGCGGTCACGGCGCTGCCGGCGCTGGCGCTCGGCCTGCACGCCGAGCCGGGCGTGGCGGTCCCGGACGTGCCGGCGGTGGGCAGCCGCCTGATCAGCGCGGTCGTCGCGGCGGGCCCGCGGCCGCCGGCGGTGGCGGCGCTGCTGGACGAGCTCACCGCCGTCTCCGCCGCCGCCGTCGGCCCGGACGGTCCCGCACAGGCCGAGCCGGTCGAACCGGCGGAACCGGCTGAACCGGCCGGGGCGGGCTGAACCGGCCGGGGGTCAGGACAGGTGGCGGTGCAGGGCGGTGAGGCGGCCCGCGGCGGCCAGGACGGCCTCGGCCAGGCCGGGCAGCCGGTCGTCGCCGAACCGCACCGACGGGCCCTGCAGCGCGACCGCCGCGAACACCCGGCCGCCGCCGTCGCGGACCGGCGCGGCCACCGCCCGCACCCCCACCAGCCGCTCCTCGTCGTTGAGCGAGTAGCCGCGCGCGCGGACGCGGTCCAGGTCGTCGTCCAGGCCGCGGCGGGTGGTGAGGGTGGCGGGGGTGTAGCGGGCGTAGGGCTCGTCCATCGCGACGGGGTCGCCGCCGAACGCCAGCAGCGCCTTGCCCATCGCGCAGGTGTGGATGGGGTTGCGGTCGCCGGGCGGCTGGTCGTAGCGCAGCGGGTGCAGCGACGGCAGGTGCATCAGGACCGCGACCTCGTCGCCGGCGCGGACGCCGAGGCTGACGGCCTCGCCGGTGCCGTCGCGCAGCGCGGTCAGCTCCGGCTGCAGCAGGGTGGCGCCCATCCGCTCCAGCGCGAGCCGGCCGAGGATCGCGGTGGTGGGGCCGAGGAAGTACCGCTCGGTCGCCGGGTCCTGCGCGAGCATCCCGGTGGCGTGCAGGGCGTGCACGATGCGGTGCGCGGTGCTGACCGACAGCCCGAGCCGGTGCGCGATCTCGGTGGGGGTCTGCCGGGCGGCGTCCTCGAAGGAGCGCAGGACCGCCACCGACCGGTCCACGGTCTGCGTGCCAGGTTTGGGGTGATGGGTCCCGTCCGCCCGTCCGCCGGGGACGGCGCCGCTGTCGTCCGTCACGGAGCCCATCCTCCCACCGCGGCCCGCGCCGGGACCGGCGGGGGGGCGTGCCATAGTGGGCGGGTGGCCTCCCAGACCCCGGTACGGCTCCCCCGTCCGCACGGCCCGCGCGGCGGGCCGTCCCCGGCGCTGACGGCGCGGCACGGGCTGGCGTTCGCGCTGAACCCGTGCGCGAGCCTGCTGCGCCTGCACGCCGAGGCCGGTCCGGTCGCGGCGGTGGGGACGCGGCGCCGCCCGTTCGTGCACCTGTTCGGCCCCGACGCCAACGCGTTCGTGTTCGCCAACTCGGGGCTGTTCCGGTGGCGGGAGGCGTTCGACCTGCTGGTGCCGGTGAACGGGGAGACCGCGCTGATCGTCAGCGACGGCGCCGACCACCGGCGGCGCCGCCGGCTGGTCCAGCCGGCGTTCCACCACCGCCGCGTCGGCGGGTACGTGGCGCGGATGGCGGCCAACACCGACGCGGCGCTGGTGTCGTGGCGGCCGGGGCGGCGGCTGGACGCCTACGCCGAGCTGCGGTCGGTGATCCGCCGCAGCACCGTGGAGGTGCTGTTCGGGGACCGGCTCGCCGCCGACGCCGAGGTGATCGGGCGGCGGCTGCAGACCGCGCTCGCCGCGATCGACCGGAACTTCGTCCTGCAGATGGCGCTGCGGTCGGTGCCCAACCCCTACATGCGGCGGGTCGCGGCGGCCCGCGCGCAGGTGGTCGCGCGGGTGGACGAGGAGGTCGACCGGCGGCTGCGCGAGGGCGGCGCGCACGACGACGTGCTCGCCATGCTGATGGCCGCCCGCGACGAGGACGGCGCGGGCCTGACCCGCCAGGAGCTGCAGGACCAGGTCATCAGCCTGATCTCCGCCGGGTACGACACCACCAGCGCGGCGATGGCGTGGGCGGTGTACGCGCTGGCGGCGCACCCGGCCGCGTGGGAGCGGGCGCGCCGCGAGGTCGCCGAGGTGGTCGGCGACCGGGCGGTGGCGGCCGCGGACCTGCCCGCGCTGACCTTCCTGGACGGGGTGGTGAACGAGACGCTGCGGCTGTTCCCGCCGGCGGTGCTCAGCGCCCGCGTCCCGGTGGAGGACTTCACCTACGCCGGGCACCGGGTCCCGGCGGGCGCGATGGTGCTGTACTCGCCGTTCGTCACGCACCGGATGCCGCGGGTGTGGCCGCAGGCGGGGCGGTTCCGGCCCGAGCGGTGGGATCCGGCCTCGCCGCTGCACCGGCCCGCGTCGCCGTCGACGTTCCTGCCGTTCGGCGGCGGGCCGCACCGCTGCATCGGGTCGACGCTGGCGACGGTGGAGCTGAAGACGATGCTGGCGTGCCTGCTGCGCGGCACGCGGCTGCGGCCGGCGGGCCCGGTGCCGGTCCCGACGAGCGTGACGGCGATGCGGCCGCGCGGCGGCCTGCCCGTCGAGATCCTCCCGCCCGCCCCCTAGCCGCCGGCCGGGCCGCCGGCCGGGCCGGTGGCGGCGCGGGTCAGTCGCTCGCCCATGGCCGCGAGCCGTTCGCGCAGTTCGGCGGGTTCGCGGATCTCGAAGTCCAGGTCGAGGTAGGCGATGCGCAGCGCCGTCCATTCCAGGGAGTCGGCGGTGGTGCGCAGCAGGCAGGTGTCGTCGTCGACCGGTTCGACCTCGGCGGCGGTGACGCGGAACCGGTCGGCGAGTTCGGCGGCGGGGGCGTGCACGAGCAGCACGGCCTGCCGCAGCGGCCGCGACCGCGCCAGCGACCGGGTGACGAACGCGGCGGCGCCGCCGGCGGGCGGCTCGCGGGGCGGGAACCGGACGCCGGTGGGGTGCGGGGCCGAGAGCCGGTCGACGCGGAAGGTCCGCCATTCGCCGCGGCCGGTGTCGTGGGCGACCAGGTACCAGCGGCGCCCCGCCGACACCAGCCCGTGCGGGTCGGCCAGGCGGCGGGTCTCGGCGCCGCCGGAGTCGCGGTAGGCGAAGCGGAGCCGTTCGCGGTCGCGGCACGCGGCGGCCAGCGCGGTCAGGACGGCCGGGTCGGCGGCGGGCCCGGCGGGCGGCCCGGTCAGCGGGGTGGTCGCGGTGTGCAGGGCGGTGACGCGGCGCCGCAGCCGCGCGGGCAGGACCTGTTCGAGCTTGGCCAGCGCCCGCACCGACGCCTCGCCGATGCCCTCGACCGCTCCCCCGGCGGCGGTGCGGAGCCCGACGGCGATCGCGACGGCCTCCTCGTCGTCCAGCAGCAGCGGCGGCATCGCGGCGCCGGCCTCCAGCGCGTACCCGCCGGCGGCGCCGAGGGTGGAGTGCACGGGGTAGCCGAGGCCGCGCAGCCGCTCGACGTCGCGGCGGACGGTGCGGGCGCTGACGCCGAGCCGCTCGCGCAGTTCGGGGCCGCTCCATTCGCGGCGGGCCTGCAGGAGCGACAGCAGGCGCAGCAGCCGTTCGGACGACATGCCCCCAGTATGCGGGCGAAGGAGGCCAGGTCCTGACCGCTTTGGTTCCTAGCGTGGCGGGCATGAGCGACGACGACATCGTGATCATCGGGGCCCGGCACAACAACCTGAAGGACGTCTCGGTGCGCATCCCGAAGAACCGGCTCGTGGTGGTGTCGGGGGTGTCGGGGTCGGGCAAGTCCTCGCTGGTGTTCGGGACGGTCGCGGCGGAGGCGCAGCGGCAGCTGGGCGAGACGCTCGGCTGGTTCGCCCGCGACCGGCTGCCCAAGCGGGAGCGGCCGGACGCCGACGCCGTCGACCGGCTGGCGCCCGCGGTGGTGGTCGACCAGCGGCCGGTCGGCGGGAACGCCCGCTCGACGGTCGGGACGGCCACCGGCGTGTCCCCGGTGCTGCGGGTGCTGTTCTCCCGGTTCGGGACGCCGTCGGCCGGGGAGGCCGCCGCGTACTCCTTCAACGACCCGCGGGGCATGTGCCGGGCGTGCGACGGGCTGGGCCGGGCGGTGCGGGTCGACCTGGACCGGTTCCTGGACGTCTCGCGGTCGCTGAACGAGGGCGCGGTGAACTTCCCGCCGTTCGGCGTCGGGACCTTCCCCTGGCAGCTGTACGCCGAGTCGGGCCTGTTCGACCCCGACAGGCCGCTGCGCGAGTTCACCGAGACCGAGTGGGAGCTGCTGCTGCACGGCAAGGGCTTCCGCGTGCCGCGCCGCAACCGGACCGGGTCGATGGGCGACAACGCCTACGAGGGCCTGGTCGCGCGGTTCGAGCGCCTCTACCTCAACCGGGACCCGGGAGCGCTGCGGGCGGGGCTGCGGGAGGCGGTGCGGCGCGTGGTCCGCGAGGACGCCTGCACCGCGTGCGGGGGCGCGCGCCTGAACCCGGCGGCGCTGGCGTCGCGGATCGGCGGCCGCTCCATCGCCGACCTGGCGCGGCTGGAGGCCTCCGACCTGATCGGCGTGCTCGCCGCGATCACCGACCCGGTCGCGGCGCGGGTCGCGGACGCGGCGGTCACCCGGCTGCGGCGGCTGGACGGCATCGGCCTGGGCTACCTCACCCTGGACCGCGAGACCGGCACCCTGTCGGGCGGGGAGGCGCAGCGGCTGAAGGTCGTCCGGCACCTGGGGTCGAGCCTGACCGGGATGGCCTACGTCTTCGACGAGCCGACCGCCGGCCTGCACCCCGCCGACGTGGACCGGCTGACCGGGCTGCTGGCGGGGCTGCGCGACCGGGGCAACACGGTGCTGGTGGTCGAGCACGACCCCGCCGTCATCGGCGCCGCCGACCACGTGATCGACATGGGGCCGGGCGCGGGCGAGGACGGCGGCCGGGTGCTGTTCACCGGCACCCCGGAGGCGCTGCGGGCCGCGGGGACGCCGACGGGGCGGGCGCTGCGCCGCACCGCGCCGGTCAAGGCCGCGGTGCGGGAGCCGTCGGGCTGGACGACGGTGGCCGACGCACGCGCCCGCAACCTCAAGGGCGTGACGGCGCGGTTCCCGCACGGGGTCCTGACGGCCGTGACGGGCGTGGCGGGGTCGGGCAAGACCACCCTGGTCATGGACGGGTTCGCGGCCCGCCACCCCGGCGCGGTCGTGGTGGACCAGTCGGCGATCGCGGCGTCCCGCCGGTCGACCCCGGCGACGTTCCTCGGCGCGATGGACCCGCTGCGGCGGCTGTTCGCCCGCGCGAGCGGCGCCGCGCCGGCGCTGTTCTCGCACAACTCGGCGGGCGCGTGCCCGGACTGCGGCGGCAGCGGCGAGATCGTCACCGACCTGGCGTTCATGGACCCGGTCACGACGCGGTGCCGGGCGTGCGGGGGCCGCCGCTACCGGCCGGAGGCGCTGGCGCACACGCTGCGCGGCCGCACGATCGCCGACGTGCTGGAGATGACCGCCGACCGCGCCCTGGCGTTCCTCGAAGGACCCGCCGCCGACGGGCCCGCCTCCGAGGGGGCCGCCGCGGAGGGGATAGCCGGGCCGCTGCGGGCGCTGCGGGACGTGGGCCTGGGCTACCTGACGCTCGGCCGTCCGCTGACGTCGCTGTCGGGCGGGGAGCGGCAGCGGCTGAAGCTGGCGGCGCGGCTCGGCGGCACCGGCGCGGTCTACGTGCTGGACGAGCCGGCGACCGGGCTGCACATGTCCGACGTCGGCGGGCTGATCGCGCTGCTGGACCGGCTGGTGGACGCCGGGAACACCGTGGTGGTGGCCGAGCACGACCCGCGGGTGGTCGCGGCGGCGGACTGGGTGATCGACCTCGGCCCGGGCGGCGGCCGGCACGGCGGCGAGATCGTGTTCGCCGGCACCCCGGCGGCGCTGCTGGACGCGCCGGGTTCGGCGACGGCGGAGTACCTGCGCCGCGAGGCCGCCCCCGCCGCCGTGTGACCCGCCGCCCCGGGCCTCGTCGGGGCTAGTCGCCGGCGGCGAGGCGGGCGGGGAACCCGCCGGTGGCGATCGGACCCCACCGGTCGATCGCGACGCGGATCAGCGACTTGCCCTGGCGGCGCATCGCCTCGCGGTACTCGTCCCAGTCGGGGTGCTCCCCGGCGATGCACCGGTAGTAGTCGACGAGGGCGTCGGCGGCGTCGGGCATGTCGATGACCTCGGCGGTCCCGTCGACCTGGACGTAGGGGCCGTTGAAGTCGTCCGACAGCACGCACAGCGACACGCGCGGGTCGCGGCGGGCGTTGCGGGCCTTGACGCGCTCGGGGGTGGACAGCAGGGCATGGTGGCGGGGCCGCAGGAACTCCAGCAGCTCGGCGCGGCCGACGCGGTTCGCGGTGGCGATGGAAGGAGCCATGGCCCCACCCTAGGGAACCGGGCGCCGATGAGTTCGGGCCCGCCGCGCGGTCTGCACCAGGAGACGGCCCAGCCGAAGGAGGACGGAGATGACCACCGACCGCGAACCCGTCGAGGCCCGCAACCTCGACATCTACGGGAGCCCCGAACTGGAGTGGGCGGACGTCCGCGACGCGCTCGTGGGGGCGCTGCCCAAGCCGGAGACGGCGGCGTTCCTGGGGACGGTCCGCCCGGACGGCCGACCGCACTCGGCGGGCATCGGCCCGCTGTGGCGCGACGGCGAGGTGTTCTTCGTCAGCGGGCCCGGCACCCGCAAGTCGCGGAACCTGGCGGCGAACCCGGCCTGCACCCTGTCGGTCCGCACCCCGTCCGGGGACGTGGTGCTGGAGGGGACGGCCGAGCGCGTCACCGACCCGGCGGTGCTGGAGCCGGTCGCGGCCGCCTACCGGGAGGGCGGCTGGCCCGCGCAGGTCGACGGGGACGCCTTCACCGCCCCCTACAGCGCGCAGAGCGCCGGCCCGCCGCCTTGGCACCTGTACCGGCTGGTGTTCCACACGGTGGTGGCGCTCAGCACGGTCGAGCCGTACGGCGCGGCGCGCTGGCGCTTCGCGACCTGACCGCCGCCCGGCCGCCTCGGTCGGCCGCCCGGCCGGTCATCGACTTTCGTCTACGGTCCCGTCGCCGTTCGGGCGCACCGCGCGGCGCCGGCGGGCGGCGAGACTTGCTGCATGGCACGGGGCATTTCACTCGGGGGCGCGCCGGTGGGCCGCTGGAGGCTGGAGCACGGCGGCCACCTGCTGGAGGTCGAGACCGGCCGCGCCGGCTGGGACCGGTTCGCGCGCCTGTACGTCGACGGCGCGGAGGCGGCGGCCGTGGACGGGGTGCTGCTGAAGGCGGCACTGCCGTACGGGCAGTGGTCGGTGGCGGTGGTGTTCGACGCGGCCGGGCTGCTGGACGGGCAGGCCGCCCGCTGCGCCCTGACCCCGCCGAAACCCGCCGAGGACGACGCGACCGACAAGGGCGTCGAGGACGACAAGGGCGTGGAGGACGGCGCGGTCGGCGGGGAGCCGGTGGCGTTCGAGCCGCCGGCGGGGACGCGGGCGGCGCGGCGGGAGGCGTTCGCGCGGGCGCGTCCGGTCCTGTACGCCTCGCGGCATGTGGTGGTGGCGGCGGGGAAGGTGCTGTTCCCGCTGCTGGGGCTGGGTGCGCTGGTGCGGCTGCTGCTGGCGCTGGTGCCGCGCCCGGACGTCGACCTGCCCGACATCGACCTGCCGTCGCCGCCGTGGCCGGACATCCCGTGGCCGGACGTCCCGCTCCCGGACCTGCCGGAGGTGCCGGGGTGGGTGCGGGCGGTGCTGGCGGCGACGAAGTTCTGGGTGCCGGTGCTGATCGCGGCGGTGGTCACGGCGCGGGAGGTGCGGCGCCGCGGCCGGTCAGCCGCTGAGCAGGGCGAACAGCCCGGCGCAGGTGAGCGCGACCATGACGGCGGCGATCGGGAGCTGCCCCCGCGCGGCCGGGCCGGGGCCGCGCAGGGCGAGGTCGTGCGCGGCGATGGTCCCGGCGATGTGGCCGAGGACGATGGCGTTGACCTGGACCTGCGCGGTGAGCGTGGGCCCGGCGAGGTCGTAGTCGATCCGGTTGCCGGTGGAGCCGAGCAGGTTCCAGCCCGTCCCGAACGGGTCGCTGGCGAGGATGACGGTGGTCTGCCCTTCCAGGACGAAGAAGGAGAAGTAGTGGGCGAGGGTGTAGCCGAGCGCGATGGGCAGCAGCGTCGCGGCGAACCGGGCGGGCAGCGCGGCCGGGTCCTGGCCGGTCAGGCCGGCGCTGAGGCGCAGCGCCGCGACGTAGAGGGCGGCGACGGCGCCGATCGCGGCGGCGAGCCCTAGCGTCCCGGCGGGGACGCTGGAGGGGTCGACGTTGTCGCGCCAGTAGGTGGTGCGGGTGATGCCGTCGAACCCGGTGGAGCCGATGAGGACGCAGGCGGTGGCGGTGAGGCCGGGTTCGGGGGCGCCGGTCATCAGGCCGGTGAGGGGCGTCCGCAGGACGAGGGTGCCGTCGGGGCGGCGGCCGATCGGGCACATCCGGGCCAGCAGGCTCGCGTAGGCCTCGAACCCATCCCCGCGGGTGAACCAGTCGCGGCCGAACCACCAGGCCAGGGCGAGGTTCGCGGCCGCGTAGGCGAGGATGAGCGTCCCGACCAGGCGCGGGTCGGAGCGGTGGGGGGCGACCAGTTCCAGCCACACGAACCCGGTGAGCCAGGCGGCGGCGGGCCAGTACCCGAGGCGGGCGGGCAGGGGGCGGCGCCCGGTGGGCGGGGTGCGGGTGGCGCGGCACAGGACGGTGTGCAGGGTGCGGAGCGGGTTGACGCGCCGCCACACGGGTCCGAGCAGGACGGCGGCGGGGACGAGCCCGACCCAGAACGTCACGTACAGCGCCCACGGCGCCAGGTTGGCGTCGGCGCCGGGCGGCCCGGCGAACGCGACCGCGACGACGAGCGCCGCCGCGGCGAGGGCGAGGGCCCGCCCGGCGGCGGTGAGGGCGGGGGCGTCCAGGGCGCGGGCGAGCGCGGCCGGGAGGGGGCGCCCGGCGGCGGGGTGCAGGCGGGGCCGCTTCCACGCGGCGGTGAGGGCGGCGAAGGAGGCGGCGACGGCGATGCCGCCGCCGGCGATGGCGGCGACGGCGTCCAGCGGCAGGTCGGTGCGTCCGCCGAGTCCGTGCGCGAGGACGGGCCCGTGCGCGAGGACGGGGCCGGCGGCGAGCGCGTGTCCGGGCACGCTCAGCCGACCCGCAGTTCGAGGACGCGGGTGCCGGAGCGGTGCAGTTCGGCCTCGAACACGCCGGGGGTGTCGGCGGTGAACCGCAGGACGGCGGGGCGCCCGGGGGTGATCGTCAGTTCGCGGTCGTAGCCGTGCAGGTGGAACTCCTCGGCGGTGTCGCCGGTGACGGTGATCTCGACGATCGCGCCGCGCGGGACCCGCACGCGGTGGTGCGGGACGCGGGGCTCGCCGCCGGAGACGGTCACCGCGACGCGCACGACCCGCGGCGCGGTCCCGGTGGGCGCGGCCGGCGTCCCGGTCGCGGCGGGCACGGACGAGGCGGGCGGTGCCGGCGGGGCGGCGGTGTCGGGGGCGGCGGGCTCTCCGCATCCGGCGGCCGCCGCCAGTGCCGCGGCGGCGGCCGCCGTTCCCGCGATGGTCCGCAGCCTCATGGCGCTCCTCTCGTCCCGGTGTCGCACACCACAGATTGTGACACTAGCCAATGACACATTCAAAGATGGCATACTCCGTCGCGGAAGGCGGTGTTCGCCCCCTTCCGTTCTGGTTCCTGCGGCGAGGGAGCACCGGTGGTGGAGCACATGACGGGCACGGGGGCGGGCGCCGCGGCGGCGGCGCTGCGGCTGGCCGCGGCGGCACCGGCGAAACCGGCCGGCGGCGCGGCCCTGGACCAGATCGTCATCGCCTCCACCGGCGCCGCCGCGCTGACGGCGGTGCTGCTGGTGCTCGGCTGGGGGCACCGCACCGGCCGCGTCACCGCGCTGGCCCGGCTCGCGCGACTGGCCGAGCGGGGCCCCGGCCGCGGCATGCCGGGCTGGGCGGCGCTGCCGCTGCAGGTCGCGCTGCTGTCGCTGCTCGTCGCGCTCCTCGGCATGTACTGGGACATCTCCCTGCACATCTCCCACGGCCGCGACGAGGGGCCGCTGGCCAACGCCGCGCACTACCCGATCCTGGTCGGGCTGTTCGGCATCTTCACCTCCGGTGTCCTGGCGGTCGTGCTGCCCAAGGGGGCGCGGCCCGGCGCCGCGTCGGTGCGGATCACCCGGGGCTGGTACGCGCCCGCCGGCGGCGTCCTGCTGGCCGGCGCCGGGTTCTACGCGCTGCTCGGCTTCCCCCTCGACGACGTGTGGCACCGCATCTTCGGGCAGGACGTCACGCTGTGGGGCCCGACCCACCTGATGCTGATCGGCGGGGCCGGGCTGTCGCTGGTGGCGATGATGATCCTGGAGCGGGAGGGCCGCCGCGCCCTCCCCGACGCCGCCGGCCCGCCCGGCTGGGTCCGCTACGCGCGCCGCTGCATGCTCGGCGGCGGGCTGCTGATCGGGCTGTCGGTGTTCCAGGCCGAGTACGACTTCGGGGTGCCGCAGTTCCGGCTCGTCCACCAGCCGCTGCTGATCGCGCTGGCGGCGGGCTGCGCGCTGGTCGCGGTGCGGCTGTGGGCCGGGCGCGGCGCCGCCGTCCTGGCCGTCGCGTTCTACATGCTGGTGCGGGGCGGGGTGTCGGTCGTGGTCGCCGGGGTGATCGGGGAGCTGTGGGCGGCGGTGCCGCTGTACGTCGCCGAGGCGCTGTGCGTGGAGGCCGCGGCGCTCCTGCTGGCGCGGCGGCCGCTGGCGGCGGGCGCGGTGTCGGGGCTGCTGATCGGCACGGCCGGGTTCGGCGCCGAGTACGCCTACGGGCAGGCGGCGTTCCGGCTGCCGTGGACGCCCGACGTCCTGGCCGAGGGCATGCTGATGGCGGTCGTCGGCGGTGTCGCGGGCGGACTGTGCGGGGCGCTGCTGGCCGAGGGCCTGGCGGGCCGGTCCCCGCGCCCGGCGGTGGCGCGCGGGCTGTTCGCCGGCGCGATCCTGGCGGTGTCGGCGGCGGTCGCCAACGGCCTGGTCGTCGACGTCCCCGCCGGACGGACCGCCACCGTCACCCTCACCGGCGTCCGCGGCGACGCCGCGCACCGCACCGCCTCGGCCCGCGTGGAGTTCTCCCCCGCCGGCGCGGTCGACGGGCCCGCGTGGGTGACGGTGACCGGCTGGCAGGGCAAGGGCCTGCACGTCGACCGCCTGGTCCGCGAACGCCGCGGCGTCTACCGGACGAGCGCGCCGATGCCGCTGCACGGCGACTGGAAGACGCTGATCCGGGTGCACGACGGCCGGACCCTGGCGGGCGTCCCGGTCTACCTGCCCGCCGACCCGGCGATCGGCGCGGCGGCGCTGCCCGCCCCGGCGGAGTTCACCCGGGACGTGCGGGGCGAGCGGTCGATCCTGCAGCGGGAGCTGAAGACCGATGTGCCGGGGTGGCTGTGGGCGCTGTGCTCGGCGGTGGTGCTGGCGTGCACGCTGGCGCTGGTCCTGGCGCTCGGCTGGGGCGTCGCGCGGATCGCCCGGCTGCTGCCCGCGGAGCGGGGCGCGTGAGCGCCGCCGGCGGGGTCCTGGCGGCCCACCCGCTCATCTCGGCGGTGCCGTTCTTCGTGCCGACGTTCATCGTCGTCGCGGTGATCGCCGTCGTGGTCTGGCGCGACCGCCGCCGCACCGACGACGAGGACACCGGCAACGAGGGGGACGGGGAGGGCGGCGCGCCGCCGGAACCGTAGACTCGGCGGTCATGAACGAGCGGACCTCCCCTGCCGGGTACCTGTCGGAGCTGTTCTCGCTGGAGGGCCGGGTCGCGGTGGTGACCGGCGGCAGCTCCGGGATCGGCCGGGCGATCGCGGTGGCGCTGGCCCGGTCGGGCGCGTCGGTCGTGGTGGTCGCGCGGCGGGAGGCCGAGCTGGCCGCGACGGTCGCCGAACTCGAGGGCCACGGGTGCAAGGCGGCGTCGGTCAGCGCCGACCTGGCCTCGCGGGACGCGGTCGCCGAGGCCGCCGACGCGGCCGCGGCCGCGTTCGGCGAGCCCGACATCCTGGTCAGCGCGGCGGCGGTGAACCTGCGCCCGCCGATGGACGAGCTCGGCGCGGACGTGTGGGACGCCACGATGGCGGTGAACCTGGACGCGCCGTTCCTGCTCGGGCAGCGGTTCGGGCCGGGGATGGCCGAGCGCGGCTTCGGGCGGCTGATCCACATCGCCTCGCAGCAGGCGTTCCGCGCGTCGGTGACCAGCGGCGCCTACGGGGTGTCCAAGGCGGGCGTGGTGGCGCTGGCGCGCTCGCAGGCCGAGGCGTGGTCGGGCCGCGGCGTCACCGCCAACGCCCTGGTCCCGGGGTTCGTGATGACGCCGCTGAACGCGCGGCTGTCGGCCGACCCGGTGAAGGTCAAGGCGCTCGCCGAGCGCACCATGACCGGCCGCAACGGCCTGGCGGAGGACTTCGCGGGCGCGGCGGTGTTCCTGGCGTCGGCCTCGTCCGGCTACGTCACCGGCCAGTCGATCTTCGTGGACGGCGGCTTCTCCGCCCACTGACCGCCTAGCGGTCCCGCCGGTCCCACAGGCCGGTGGCGTCGACGGCGGCGGCCGGGTCGGCGGCGTGCACGATCCCGCCGGCGGGCCGCCCGTCCTCGTCGTGGACGCGCCACCCGCCGAGCTGCACGACGGGGACCCGTCCCGCGCGCATGGCCAGGGCGATCTCCGACAGCGTCCCCCAGGACCCGCCGACGGCGATGACCGCGTCGGCGGCGTTGACGACGAGGTTGTTGCGGGCCTGCCCGAGGCCGGTGGGGACGGCGACGGTGAGGTCGGGCCCGGCGGCGGCGCGGTCGGCGGCCGGCAGCACCCCGACGGTGATCCCGCCGCCGGCGCGGGCCCCGGCCGCGGCGGCGGCCATCACCCCGCCGAGCCCGCCGCACACCACGACCGCGCCGCGCACGGCCAGCAGCCGCCCGGTCTCGTACGCCAGGTCCCATTCGCGTTCGGTGCACTCGCCGGGCCCGCACACCGCGACCTGCACGGCCATCGCGCGGCTACTCCGCGCCGTGCCGGGCGGCGATCTCGTCGATGACGGCGGCGAGGTCGAAGTCCTTGCCGGTGATGCCGCCGGCGCTGTGCGTGGACAGCGTGAACGTCAGCGTCCGCCAGCGGATGTCGATGTCGGGGTGGTGGTCGGCGTCCTCGGCGGCGCGGGCGACGTCGGCGACGATGTCGATCCCGGCCAGGAACGCGGGCGCCCGCACGCGCCTGCGGATCGCGTCGCCGTCGCGCTGCCAGGCGGGCAGGCCGCGCAGGCGTTCCGCGACGGCGGTGTCGTCGAGCGTGTCGGCCATCGGCCCTCTCCTCTGCCTCACCGGCGCCGCCTCGCCGGGCGCCGGTGCCGTTCCCCTTCCCACTACATCACGCCGGTCACCCGCCGCCGAGGTCGTACAGGACGGTGCCGCCCACGGTGGTGGCGGTGTAGTTCGCGGCGACCCACGCGCTGATCTTCTGGGCGGCGTCGCTGCCGCTCTGCGCGCGCATGGCCGGGCCGCCGCCGCGTCCGGTCCCGATGAAGTAGTGGATCCGGCCCTGCCGGACCAGGCTCTGGAACCCGGCGAGGGTGGGGGCGGGGTCGGTGCCGTTGAACCCGCCGACGGCCATCACCGGCTCACCGGTGGCGAGCTGGTACCCGGCGGCGGTGTTGGACCCGACGGCGGCGGCGACCCAGGTGTAGGAGCCGGCGTCGCGTTGGAGCGCGGACACGGCGGCGGCGCCGGGGGCGGCGGTGTCCAGCAGCCCTCCCGGCCCCCCGCCGCCGCCCGGCGCACCGGGCACGCGCCCCGGCCCCCCGCCCCATCCGGGCCGCCGCTGCCCGGTGCGCTGCTGCCCGGTGCCGGGGGCGAGGCCCATGGGCGGGGGCCCTGCGGCCGGGCCCCGGTTCCCGCCGCCCGGGCCGCCGCGCCAGGGACGTCCCCCGCGCCCGCCCGGCCCGGCGCCCGCGGTGACGGCGGGCCCGGCGGTGACAATGGCGCCGGTGTGCGGGGTACGGGCGGTCTCGGCGGCGTAGGCGGCGGGCCCGGCGAGCCCGGCCAGGACCGCCAGCGCGGCGGCGCCCCCGAGGACCCGGGGCCGCAGGACCCGCGCCGCGGCGAGCCCGGCGGCGCCGGCAAGGCCGGCGGCGCCGGCAAGGCCGGCGGCGGCGACCGCGGGCGCCAGCCACGGATGCCAGCCCGGGGACCGCCCCAGCAGCACGTACGCCCACAGCGCGGTCACGGCGGCGGCGGCCGTGAGGGCCGCGGCCGGACCGGGGGCGCGGCGCCGCTCCCACAGCAGCGCGGCGCCCGTGCCGGTGAGCGCGGCGATCGCGGGCGCCAGCGCGACGGTGTAGTACTCGTGGAAGATCCCCTGCATGAAGCTGAACACCGCACCGGTGAGCAGCAGCCACCCGCCCCACAGCGCCAGCGCGGCGCGGGCGGGGTCGGTGCGGGGCGCGCGGCGGACGGCGGCCAGCCCGGCGGCGAGCAGGACCAGCGCGGCGGGCAGCAGCCAGGAGACCTGCCCGCCGATCACGGGCCCGAACATGCGGCCCCAGCCGGCGTCCTGGTTCAGGTTGCCCAGGCCGCCGGTCTCCTCGCCGTTGAGGCGGCCGAGCCCGTTGTAGCCGAGCGCCAGCTCCAGCACCGAGTTGTGCTGGGAGCCGCCGATGTAGGGGCGGCGGGAGGCGGGGACGGCCGCGACCGCGGCGACCCACCACCCGGCCGAGGCCAGCAGCACTCCCCCGGCGGCGGCCAGCTGCGCCAGCCGCCGCCGGACCGGGCCGGGCGCGGCGGTCAGGTACACGGCCGCGAACACCGGCACGACCAGGAACGCCTGGAGCATCTTGGCCAGGAACCCGGTGCCGGTGCAGGCGGCGGCGAGCAGCAGCCACCGGGTGCTCGCGGTCTCCTGCGCGCGGAGCACCGCGTACGCGGCCAGGGTCAGCAGCAGTACCAGCAGCGCGTCGGGGTTGTTGTACCGGAACATCAGCGCGGCGACGGGCGTCACCGCGAGCGCGGCCCCGGCCAGCAGCGCCGCCCAGGCGGGGGCGTGGCGGCGGACGCAGGCGTGCACGGCGGCGACGGCCGCGACGCCCATCAGCGCCTGCGGGACCAGGATGCTCCAGGTGTTGACGCCGAAGACGCGGGCGGTCAGCGCCATCGGCCACAGCGCGGCAGGGGGCTTGTCGACGGTGATGGCGCCGGCGGCGTCGGAGGAGCCGAAGAAGAACGCCTTCCAGGAGGTCGCGCCGGCCTGGACGGCGGCGGAGTAGAACGCGTTGGCCCAGCCTGACGCGCCCAGCCCCCACAGGTACAGCACGGCGGTGGCGGCGAGCAGGGCCAGCAGCGCGGGCCGGGCCCAGGCGGGGTTGTGGTCGGGTCCGCGCCAGAGGCGGCGCGGGAGGCCGCCCCGCCCGCGCGGGGTGCGGGACGCGGGCGGGGCGGCCTGGCCGGTGGAGGTCATGTGGTCGTTTCCCGGTAGTGGTCGTTTGCCGTGGTGGTGGGCGGTCAGCCGAGTTTGTAGAGCTGTGCGCCGGAGGCTCCGGCGCCGGTCTGTCCGGTGGCGGATCCGCCGTACTCGCTCGCGTCGACGGGTGTGCCGTGCCGCTGGACCCAGGCGGTGACGGCCGAGCTGCCGCCGCCGGGGCCCATGCGTCCGCCGAGGAGGATGTAGCGGAGCTTGCCGTCGCGGACGTAGGACTGGAGCTTGGCGGTGGTCATGGCGGGGTCGCTTCCGGTGAAGCCGCCCATGGCGATGACGGGCCGCCCGGTGGCCAGGATGATCGAGGACGCCTCCTGGGCGGAGGACACGGCGACGAGCCAGGTCGCGCCGCCCTGGTTCTTCTCCAGGTAGCCGATCATCTGCTGGTCGACCCGTCCGCCGGGCCCGCCCCCGCCGAACCCGCCGGGGCCTGCGGAGCCGAAGCGGGGTCCGCGCGCGTCACGGTCCCCGCCGCCTTGGGCGGTGCCGTCGGGGCCGGTGCCGTTCTGCCACGGGGGACGCTGCCCGCCGGGTGCACCGGGTGCACCGGCGGGGGCGCCTGGGCGGCCGTCCGGCATGCCGCGCCCGTCCGCCGTCCCGGGTGGGCCGCCGCGGCCGCCTGGCATGCCGAAGCCGCCGCCGGTCGCGGGCCCGGCGAGGGGGTTGGTGCCGTTGACGGCGGTGGAGGCGGCGGACACGGCGTAGGCGCCGGGCCCGGCCAGTCCCGCGGCGGTGGCCAGGACGAGCCCGGCCGCGGCGGTGCGGGCTCCGGCGCGCGGGATGAGGCGCCCGGCCAGGAGCGCGGCGACCGCGAGGACGGTGGCGGCGGCGATGGCCCACCGCAGCCACGGGTGCCAGCCGGGGGTGCGGTCCAGCAGCAGGAACGCCCACGCCCCGGTCGCGGCGATCCCGGCGGGCAGGACCCACGCCCACGCCGCGCTCCGCCGGTACGCGCCGGCCAGCAGGACGGCTCCGGCGCCGGTGAGCGCGGCGACGGCGGGCGCCATGGCGGTGGTGTAGTACGGGTGGAAGGTGCCCTGGGCGAAGCTGAAGACGGTGTAGTGGACGGCGAGCCAGCCGCCCCACAGGATCAGCGCGGCGCGGGCGAGGTCGGTGCGGGGCCGGCGCCGCAGGAGCACGAGCCCGGCGGCGAGGGCGAGGACGGCGAAGGGGATCAGCCAGGAGATCTGGCCGCCGATGATGTCGTTGAACAGCCGTCCGGCGCCGGGCTGCCCGCCGAACCCTCCGCCTCCACCAGGGCCTCCGCCGGGTCCTCCGCCGGGGCCGCCGGGTCCGGCGGTCTCGCCGAGGATGCGGCCGAGGCCGTTGTAGCCGACGACCAGGTCCCGGGCGGTGCCGTCGGTGCTGCCGCCGATGTAGGGGCGGGAGCGGGCGGGGACGAGGTCGACGGCCAGCACCCACCACAGCGACGACGCGGCGAGGACGGCGCCGGCGGCCGGCAGGTGCAGCATCCGCCTGCCGATCCCGGGCCGCGCCGCGACCAGGTAGGCCAGCGCGAACGCCGGGACGACGAGGAACGCCTGCAGCATCTTGGTGTTGAAGCCGCAGCCGACCAGGAACGCCGCGAGCAGCAGCGGACGCACCCGGCCGGTGGCGATGGCGCGCTGGCAGGCCCAGGCCGCGGCGGCCATGAGCAGGACGAGCAGGGTGTCGGGGTTGTTGTCGCGGTTGATCGCGACGGTGATCGGGGTGAGCGCCAGGACGGCGGCGGCGGTGACCGCGGCGGCGTGCCCGAACGCCCGCCGCACGGTCGCGTGGACGACGGCGACGGCGGCGACGCCCGCGATGACCTGCGGGAGCAGCAGGCTCCACGTCCCGAATCCGATGATCCGGGCGCAGATCCCCATGGCCCACAGCGCCATCGGGGGCTTGTCGACGGTGATGTAGGACCCGGCGTCCAGGGAGCCGAAGAAGAACGCCTTCCAGCTCTGGGTGCCGCTCTTGACGGCGGCGGAGTAGTAGGAGTTGGCGTATCCGGACTTGCCGAGCCCCCACGCGTACAGGGCCGCGGCGGCGATGAGGACCGCCCACAGCGCGGGCCGCGCCCATCGGGGGTCGCCGTCGCCGCCGAGGAGCAGGCGGCGGGCGCGGCGGGCCGCGGCGGGGCCGCGCGGTGCGGGCGGCGCGGCGGCGGGTGAGGTGGCGGGTGCGGTCATGACGTGCTCCCTGCGGTGCCGTCCCCGGCCGCGGGGAGCCGGTCGCCGTGGCCGCTCTGCTCACCGGGGCTGGTGCCGTGGCTGGTGCCGGGTCGGCGGTCGGGTCGGCGGTCGAGGCGGCGGGGGTGGAAGATCCAGGCGCGCATCAGCAGGAACCGGGCCAGGGTGGCGGCGGCGTTGGCGGTGACGAGCGCGGCGAGCTCGACGGCGCGGGACGCGCCGGGCGCGGCGGCGTGCAGCAGCGCCAGGCCGCCGGTGGACAGGGCGAGGCCGAGCAGGAACGCGGCGCCGCCTTCGAGCTGGTGGCGCAGGGCGCGGCGGGTGCCGGTGACGCCGAAGGTGAAGCGCCGGTTGGCGGCGGTGTTGCCGATCGTGGTGACGGTCAGCGACACCGCGTTCGCCCACAGCGGCCCCATGGCCAGGCGCAGCAGCAGGAACAGGGCGAGCTGGGCGAGGGTGCTGAGGACGCCGATGACGGCGAAGGCGGGCAGCTGCCGGCGCATCCCGGCGGGCAGGCCGGCCGTCGGCGCGGCGCGGGCGACGGGGGCGCGGAACGCGCCGGTGAGGATGCGGCGGGCGACGCGGGCCATGCCGCGCAGGTCGTCGCGGGCGGTGCGGAGCACGTCGACGCGGGAGTCGGGGTCGTCGACCCAGTCGACGGGGACCTCGTGGATGCGCAGCCCGTTGCGTTCGGCGAGCAGCAGCAGTTCGGTGTCGAAGAACCACGCCTCGTCCTCGACGGCGGGCAGCAGCGCCTGGACGATCTCGGTGCGGGCGGCCTTGAACCCGCACTGGGCGTCGGTGAAGCGGGCGGCGAGCGCGGTGCGCAGCAGCAGGTTGTAGCAGCGGGAGACGGCCTCGCGGCGGGGGCCGCGGACGACGGCGGAGCCGCGGGTCAGCCGCGATCCGATGGCCAGGTCGCTGTGCCCGGAGATCAGCGGCGCGACCAGCGGCAGGAACGCGTCCAGGTCGGTGGACAGGTCGACGTCCATGTAGGCGACGACGTCGGCGTCGCTGCCGCCCCACACGTGCCGCAGCGCCCGCCCGCGGCCCTTCTGCTCCAGCCGGACGGCCCGCACGTGCGGGAGCCGGGCCTGCAGGCCGGCGGCGATCGTCCAGGTGGCGTCGGTGCTGGCGTTGTCGGCGACGGTGATGCGGAACGGGTAGGGGAAGGTGTCGGCCAGGTAGCCGTGGAGGCGGTGGACGCTGGCGGCCAGGACGCGTTCCTCGTTGTGGACGGGGACGACCACCTCGACCAGCCGTCCCCGTCCCGCGTGCTCGGGCGGGGACGGCGGCGGCCCGGCAGGCGTGCCCCGTTCGGTGATGAGGTGACTCATGGGACCGAGGTTGCGGCGCGGCCGTGGGAAGCCGGTGAGCCGCCGATGAAGGCGGCATGAGAATGCGCCCGGCGCCCTCTCATCCACCCGGGCGGATGAGAGGGTGCCGGGGGCCGGTCAGTCGGGGGGCCGGGGGGTGCCGGGGAGGTTCACGCGGGCGAGGGTGCCGCCGCCGGGGGCGGGGTCCAGGGCGACGGTGCCGCCGGATTCGGCGACGACGCGGGCGACGATGGACAGGCCCAGGCCGGAGCCGGGCAGGCTCCGCGCGGACGGGGACCGCCAGAACCGCTCGAACACGTGCGGGAGGTCGGCGGCGGGGATGCCGGGCCCGTGGTCGCGGACGGTCAGCTCCCCGCCGGTGAGGCCGACGGTGACGGTGCCGCCGGGCGGGGAGAACTTGACGGCGTTGTCGAGCAGGTTCACCACGGCGCGTTCCAGGGAGGCGGGGTCGCCGAGCACGTACCAGGGGCCGATGGCGGCCTCGATGGTGAGGCCGGGGCCGCGGAGCCGGGCGCGTTCGACGGCGCGGCCGGCGACGTCGTGCAGCGCGACGGTCTCGTGGACGGGCTGCGCCTCGGCGGGCCGGGCCAGTTCCAGCAGGTCCCCGACGAGGCTGGACAGCTCCAGCATCTGCGCCTTGACGCTGGTGAGCAGGTTGCGGCGGGCGGCGGGCGGCAGGTCGCGGCCGGTGGCCTCGGCGCGCAGCAGCAGGTCGATGTTGGTGCGCAGGCTGGTGAGGGGGGTGCGCAGTTCGTGGCCGGCGTCGGCGATGAGCTGCTGCTGGCGTTCGCGGGACGCGGCGAGCTGCGCGGTCATGCTGTTGAAGGAGCGGCTGAGCCGGGCGATCTCGTCGGTGCCCTCCTCGGGGATGCGGGTGGCGAGGTCCTCGGTGCGGGCGATGTGCTCGACGGCGCCGGTCAGCTCGTCCACCGGCCGCAGCGACGCCCGGGCGATCATGAGGCCGGCGGCGGCCGACACCAGCACGCCGAGGGCGGTGACGGCGGTGAGCAGCAGCGCGAGGTTGTCCAGGGGGCCTTCGACCTCGTCCAGCGACAGCGCGTAGGACGCGGCGGCGGTGCCGCCGTCGGGGGTGCGGAACCCGCGGGTGAGGACCCGGACGTGGTCGTCGGCGCCGGCGGCGGTGACGCCGGTGCCGTCGTGGTAGACGTGGCCGCGTTCGCCGCGGGCGACCGCCGCGTCGGCGTCGGTGACGCGCAGCGCGCCCGCGCCGGGGACGGTGCAGCGGCGCCCGTCGGCGGCGACGACCTGCATCATCTCGTAGGGGCCGGGCAGGGCGTTGAGCGCGGCGGTGGGCCGGTCGGTGCAGTCGGCGAGGGCGGTCTGGACCTGCCGGGCGGTGCGGGCGCGGAACGGCCCGGCGGGGCCGCCGGGCGCCTCGGGCGGGCCGCCGGAGGTGACGGCCAGCCGCCGGTCCAGTTCCCGGTACAGCTGGTTGCGGGTGAGCAGCCACCCGGCGGTGGCGCAGGCGGCGACGGCGAGCGCGACGGCCGCGGCGGTCAGCAGCGCCATGCGGGCGCGCAGGGTCAGCCGCCGGGCGACGCGGGCGCGGGTCCCGCCGCCGGCGGGCCGGGTCATGGGGACGCCGCCGTCCGCAGCACGTACCCGACGCCGCGGACGGTGTGGACCAGCCGCGGCAGCCCGCCTGCCTCGGTCTTGCGCCGCAGGTACATCACGTACACGTCCAGGGAGTTGGAGGCGGGTTCGAAGTCGAAGCCCCAGACGGTCTCCAGGATCTGCTCGCGGGTGAGGACCTGGCGGGGGTGGGCGAGGAACATCTCCAGCAGCATGTACTCGGTGCGGGTGAGTTCGACGGGCCGGCCGGCGCGGGTGACCTCGCGGGTGCGGGTGTCCATGCGCAGGTCGTCGAACGCCAGGACGTCCTGCCGGGCGGCGCCGGCGGCGGGGGCGGCGGTCATGGCGGCGCGGCGCAGCAGGGCGCGGACGCGGGCGAGGAGCTCGTCGAGTTCGAAGGGTTTGGCGAGGTAGTCGTCGGCGCCGGCGTCCAGGCCGGTGACGCGGTCGCCGACCATGTCGCGGGCGGTGAGCATGAGGACGGGCATGGTGGCGCCGAGGGCGCGCAGCCGCCGGCAGGTGGTCAGGCCGTCCATCCGGGGCATGAGGACGTCCAGGACGACCAGGTCGGGGGTGTCGCGCTGGACCTGGTCGAGGGCGGTGACGCCGTCGGCGGCGCCGGCGACCCGGTAGCCCTCGAACTCCAGGCTGCTGGACAGCGACTCGCGGACGGCGGGTTCGTCGTCGACCACCAGTATCCGCGCGGGTCCGGTCTCCGGGGTGTCGGGCTCCATGCACTCACCGTAAACAGCGCCGGTGGCGGCCCGCGCACCGGCGCTGGTTTCTCATGGTTCTCTCAGGATCTTCTGAGCGGCGGTTCAGGCGCGCGGCGGGGCCCCGCCGTCGGTTTCGGCGGTGGTTTCGGCGGTGGCCTCGGCCCACACGTCGCCGGGGTCCCGCGCTTCGGCGCGTTGCGTTTCGGTTCGGTGCACGTCGGTGGGGTGCGGTTCGGCGGCGGGGGCGGTCTCGACGACCACGGTCGCGGTGACGACGGTGGTCTCCCCGGCCTTGCCGACCTCCGCGCTGACCTCGGTCGCGGTCGCGGTGGTGGGGCGGGTGGCGGTGGTCCAGGTGGTCTTGGCGACGTCGACGACGACGTCGCGGGAGATCTCCAGGATCATGCCGCGCAGCCGCTCGCGCATGGCCAGGCGGAGGGCGTCGCGGAGCAGTTCGCGCAGGGCGGCCTCCATCGCGGCGGTGGCGGCGCGGGTCGCGGCGCGGGCGGCGAGGTCGCGGGCGGTGCGGGCGAGGTGGCTGCCGGCGGCGGCGGTGAGCAGGCCGGCGGCGGTGCGGGCGGTGCCGGATCCGGCGGCGCGGGCGGCCAGGTCCCCGGCGGTGCCGGCGAGCGGGGCGAGTTCGGCGGTGAGGCCGGTGTCGCGGGCGGTGTCGCGCAGGGCGGCGGCGAGGTCGCGGGCGGCCTGCTCGGCGGTGTCGCGGACGACCCGGGCGACGATGTCGCGGCCGGCGGTCAGCGCGGCCTCGGTCGCGGCGTCGGCGGCGGTGTCGATCGCGGCGTCCACGACGGCCCTGGTGGCGATCTGCACGGCCGGCGCGGACGCGGTCCGCCCGGCGAGGTCGCGGGCGGCGCCGGCGAGGTCGCGGGCCAGCGGGCTGCGGACGGCGAAGCGGCGCGCGGCGGCCGCGGCGGGGTGCCGCACGGCCTGCTCGGCGAGGGACATCGCGGCGGTGGCGGCCTCGAACGCGCCGGCGGTCGCGGGGTTGGCCGCTGCGGCGGCGCGGGCCTCGGTGACGGCGCGTTCGGCGGCGCCGCGCGCGGCGCGGACGGCGGCGTCGCGGGCCGCGGTCTCGATGGCGCGCATGGCGGGGGTGCCGGACGCCTGCTCCAGGATGCGGGCGGCGGCGAGCGCGGCGGCGTCGCGGGCGGCGGTGCGGACGGGTTCGCCGGCCTGCGCGGCCAGCCGCGCGGCGGACTCGGCGGCGGGCGCGAGCGCGTCGAAGACCTCTTCCAGCCGCCGCGCGGCGGCGCGGTCGGCCCGTTCCGCGCGCCCGGCGAAGGTGTCGCGCCGGTCCCCGGTGCCGCGCCGGTCCCGGCCGTCCGCCGGGTCCGCCGGGTCGGTGTGGTCCTTGCCGTCCTGCTGGTCTGTGTCGTCCACGGCCACGCCCCTCATCGCGATCCGCCCCGAATTCACCATAACCGGCGCGGGACGGTGCCGGTCCCCCGCCGCCCGTCCGGCCGCCCGACCGGCCGTGCGGGCGCCGCGCCTTGTCAATTGGGTGGCGCGGTGCGGGGCGGGGGCGGTAGTGTCGCGCGTGAACGTGAGGAGGTGGGGACGAATGGCCGTTGCCGCGGTTGCTGCTGCCCGCAGCATTCAGCCTGTCCTCATCCTCCGGGCCGCCGGCTGAGCCGACCTGAGCCGCATTCGTCGTTGCGGTGTCCGCCCGCCGGGGCCCTGTTCTCACGTGAAGGGTTCCACTGCATTGTCCTCCGCATTCGCGGACTCGTCCCCTCTTGCCGCCTACGGCTGGGACGAGGACCTGGAGAACGAGTTCACCTCTCATCGCGCGGCGGGTCTGGTGCCCGCGCGCGTGGCCGCGGTCGACCGCGGCCTGTGCGACGCGGTCACCGAGGACGGCCCGGTCCGGGCGTCGGTGCCGCGTGCGGTGTCCCCCGGCGACCCGGTGCCGTGCACGGGCGACTGGGCGGCGCTGCGCCTCGACGGCCCAGACGGGCGCCCGGTCGTGGCGGCGCTGCTGCCGCGGCGGACCGCGATCACGCGGGCGTCGGCGGGGCGTGATTCCCGCGGCCAGGTGCTGGCCGCCAACGTCGACACCGTCGCGGTCGCGGTGTCGCTGGCGGCCCGGCCGGCGCCGGGCCGGATCGAGCGGCTGGTGGCGCTGGCCTGGGAGAGCGGCGCGCAACCGGTGGTGGTGCTGACCAAGGCCGACCATGTCGCGGACACCGCCGCGGCCGAGGCCGACGCCGCGGCGGCGGCGCCGGGCGTGCCGGTGGTGGCGTGCAGCGCCGCGACCGGCGACGGCGTCGAGGCGGTCCGGGCCGTCCTTGCGGGGACGGTGGTGCTGGTCGGGCCGTCGGGCGCGGGCAAGTCCACGCTGGGGAACGCGCTGCTGGGCGCGGACGCCCTGGTGACGGGCGCGGTCCGGGAGGCCGACGGCAAGGGCCGGCACACCACCGTGCGGCGGGAGCTGCTGCCGCTGCCGGGCGGCGGCGTCCTGATCGACACGCCGGGGCTGCGCGGCGTCGGGCTGGTCGATGCGTCGGCCGGGCTGGAGCGCACGTTCGCCGACGTGGAGGAGCTGGCCGCCGGGTGCCGGTTCGCCGACTGCGCGCACGAGACCGAGCCGGGCTGCGCGGTGCTGGCGGCTGTCGAGGACGGGACGCTGCCGCAGCGCCGCCTCGACAGCTACCGGCGGCTGCTGCGCGAGAACGCGTGGGCGGCCTCGCGCAGCGACGCGCGGCTGCGCGCCGAACACGAGAACCGATGGAAAACGATCAAGAAGGAGCAGCGGCGGATGTACCGGGAGCGGGGGCGGGACCGATGATGTGGACGACGAGGCCGGAGCGGCCCGGCGACGCGGCGGCGGTCCGCGCGGTGGTGGAGGCGGCGTTCCCGACCCCCGCCGAGGCCGACCTGGTGGACGCGCTGCGCGAGGACGCGGCGTGGATCCCGGGCCTGTCGGTGGTGGCCGAGGCCCCGGACGGGCAGGTCGCCGGGTACGCGCTGGTGACCCGGTGCCACCTCCTCGACCCCCGAGAGGGCGGGGACGGCGGGCCGGGCGTTGCGGCGCTGGCGCTGGCTCCGGTGGCGGTGGCGCCGGGTCTGCAGCGGCGCGGTGCGGGCGGCGCGGCCGTCCGCGCGGTGCTGGCGGAGGCGGCGCGGCGCGCGGCGGCCGGCGGTGAGCGGCTGGTGGTGGTGCTCGGGCATCCGGAGTACTACCCGCGGTTCGGGTTCGGGCGGGCGTCGGCGCTGGGCGTCGGCGTGGCGTTCGAGGTGCCGGACGAGGCGCTGATGGCGCTGGTGCTGGACGGGCCGGGCCCGGTCCCGTCCGGGACGGTGCGGTACCCGGCGCCGTTCGGGGTGTGAGTGCGCCCGCGGCCCGCGGCGGGGTGTCCGCCGCGGGCCGCGGGTCCGCGGTCGCCGGGGGTTCGCGGTCGCCGGGGTTCAGCGGCCGCGCCGCCGGTAGGTGCGCACCGACAGCGGGGCGAACACCGCCAGCAGGACCAGCGACCAGCCGAGGGTGGCGGCGACGGGGTGGGCGAGGGGCCAGGCGGTGTCGGCGGCGGGCGCGCCGGGGTTGCCGAACAGGTCGCGGCAGGCGGCGGTGAGGGCGCTGACGGGGTTCCATTCGGCGATGATCCGCAGCGGCGCGGGCATGCCGCCGGTGGGGACGAAGGAGTTGGACAGCATGGTGACCGGGAACACCAGCGGGATGAGCTGGTCGGCGGTCTGCTCGTTGCGGACGACCAGGCCGAGGTAGCAGCCGGCCCAGCTGAGCGCGTACCGCATGAGGGCCAGCAGCGCGAACGCCTCCAGGGTGGACCACAGGCCGTTGTGGGCGCGCCATCCGACGAGGAGGCCGGCGGCGGCCATGATGAGCATGCCGAGGACGCCGTGGAGGATCTCGGCGCCGGTCTGCCCGAACGGGACGGCGGAGCGGGCCATGGGCATGGAGCGGAACCGGTCCATGACGCCGCGGGAGGCGTCGGTGGCCACGCGCAGGGTGACGGCCATGGTGGAGGTGAAGGTGACCATGGCGAACAGGCCGGGCATCAGGTATTCGCGGTAGTCGCCGCCGCCGGGGACGGCGATGGCGCTGCCGAACACGTAGCCGAACAGCACGACCATGACGGCGGGGAAGATCAGCGCGGCGATGAGCTCGCCGGGTTCCTGGCGGATCCGCGACAGTTCGCGGCCGATGAGGGTGAGGCCGTCGGCGACGGCCCAGCGGATCCGCGCGGTGCGGTCGGCGGGCGCCGCGGGCGGGGCGGGGGCGGTGAGGGCGGTCATCGGACGGTCTCCTTCACGGCCGCGCCGTCGCCGGCGGCGGCTTCGGCGGTGCCGGGGGCGGTGCCGGGGGTCGCGGTGAGGCGGAGGAACACCTCGTCGAGGGTGGGGCGGCGCCGCCCGGCGTCGGCGGTGGCGACGCCGGCGCGGTCGAGTTCGCGGACGACGTCGGCGAGGCGGACGGTCCGGGCGGTCAGCGGGACCGAGAGCCGGTCGCCGTCCAGGGCGGGGTGGGCGCCGGTGAGGGCGTGCAGGACGCCGGCGGCGGCGCCGGCGTCGGCGGGGTCGTCCAGGACGACGTCGAGGCGGTCGCCGATGGTGGCCTTCAGCTGGTCGGGGGTGCCGGTGGCGATGACGCGGCCGTGGTCGACGACGGCGATGTCATCGGCTAGTTGATCGGCCTCGTCCAGGTACTGGGTGGTGAGCAGGACGGTGGTGCCGTCGGCGACCAGGCCGCGGACGGCGTCCCAGATCTCGCCGCGGCTGCGGGGGTCCAGGCCGGTGGTGGGCTCGTCCAGGAACAGCACCTGGGGCCGCAGGATGAGGCTGGTGATCAGGTCGAGGCGGCGCCGCATGCCGCCGGAGTAGCCGGCGACCTGCCGGTCGGCGGCGTCGGCGAGCCCGAACCGCTCCAGGAGCTCGTCGGCGCGGCGGTGGGCCTCGCGGCGGGGCAGGTGGTAGAGGCGGCCGAACATGCGCAGGTTGCCGCGCCCGGTGAGCTTCTCGTCGACGGCGGCGTACTGGCCGGCCAGGCCGATGCGGGCGCGGACCTGGTCGGGGTGGCGGGCGACGTCGAACCCGGCGATGCGGGCGTGCCCGGAGTCGGCGTCGGCCAGGGTGGCCAGGATCCGCACGGCGGTGGTCTTGCCGGCGCCGTTGGGGCCGAGGACCCCGCAGACGGTCCCGGCGGGGACGGCGAGGTCGAGGCCGTCCAGGGCCTGGGTGGCGCCGTAGCGCTTGCGCAGCGCCTCGGCGGCGACGATCGGTTCACCGGTCACGGCAACTCCTCTGGGTACGGTGTACGCATCTCACGGTAGACAACTGGGTACGTCGTACGCAACTAGGATGCTCGGTACGACCCGCGAGGAGGTTCGGTGGCAGCCGGCGAGCAGCACGTCAGCATCTGGTCGGTCCCGGAGCGGCAGGGCCGCGGGCCCCGCCCCGCCTACAGCCGCGCCCAGATCACCGAGGCGGCGATCCGCATCGCCGACGCCGACGGGCTGGAGGCCGCCTCGATGCGCCGCATCGCCGCCGACCTCGGCACCGGCGCGATGTCGCTGTACCGGTACGTGCCGTCCCGCGACGACCTGCTGGAACTGATGGTCGACCACGCGCTGCTGGAGCTGGACATCCCCGACCGGCCCTCCGGCGACTGGCGCGCCGACCTGACGCTGATCGCCGAGAACACCCGGGCGGTGTGGCTGCGGCACCCCTGGCTGGCCGGGCTGCACCGCCCCCGCGCCACCATGGGCCCGAACCGGCTGCGGCTGCTGGAGTTCGCGTTCGGGGCGCTGGACGTCGGCATCCCCATCGACCAGATGCTCACGCTCCTGGACATGCTGAACGGCTACGTCGAGCGCGTCGTGCGCGGCGAGATCGAGTGGATGCGGGAGATGCGGCAGAGCGGGATGACCCCGGAGCGCTGGATGCTGCACAGCGGCCCCTACGTCCAGGAACTGCTCGGCACCGGCCGCTACCCGATGTTCGAGCGCATCGTCATGGACGCGCGGCTGCCCCACATGAGCGCCGAGGAGCAGTTCCGCTACGGCCTGGACCGCGTCCTGGACTGCATCGGCGGCGTCCTCCCCGCCCCCTGAACGCGCGGGATCCCGTCCCCAGGGTGACAGCGGGGACGGGATCGGAGACGCCGGCGGGAATCGAACCCGCGGGGGAATGGCGGCCCGGTGCGCCGCCGCGGCGCCCGCCGGAGCGGCCGCCTGATCAGCCTGCCCCGGCCGCGGCACCGCCGCAACGCATTTTCCCGCGCCCTCCCCGCCGTGCACGCTCACTCCAGGCGGTGCAGGACCCGCACGAGCTCGACCCACTCCCCCGGGTGGACGTACCCGACGACCGCGCCGCGCGGCAGCCCCGCCGCGCGGAACGCCGCGTCCACCCGCCGCCGCGGATACGCCGACCGCAGCGACGCGTGCAGGGTGCCGCCCCGGCCGGTGAACCCCAGCTCCACGCACTGCGCGTACCCCTCCAGCGCGCCGGGCGGCAGCAGCGGCCGCGCCCGCCGCTCCAGGCTCAGCACGGCCGAGTCCACCCGCGGGACGGGCCGGAACCGGCTCGCGGGGATCCGCTCGCCCAGCCCCCACCGGAACACCGGCCACGTCCGGACCGTCAGCAGGCTCCACCGCCCGTAGTCGCCGGTGCGCTTGCGCGCGTACTCCCGCTGCGTGATCAGCGTCGCCGCCTCCAGCGCCGGCGCGTCCAGCGCCCACGCCACGATCGCCGATGTCGCCGCGTACGGGATGCTGCCGGCCAGCCGGAACGGGACGCGCGGCGGCCGCGCGGCCAGGAAGTCGCCGGTCACGCACTCCACGCCCGGCAGGCCCCGGCGCCGCAGCCGCGCCGCGTGCGCCGGGTCGATCTCGTAGGCGATCACCCGGTCGGCGTGCGCGGCGAGCGCGGCGGTGATCCGGCCGTCGCCGGCGCCGGCCTCCACGACCAGCCCGCCGGGCGCGGCCAGCCGGGCGTACCGGGCGATCACCTCCGGGTCGGCGAGGAAGTTCTGGGACAGCTCGCGGCGCGCGCGCCCGCGAGCGGTGGTTCGGTTTCGGTGAGTGATGGCGGCCGTCCTCGGCTCCCGGCCACGGCGGGCCGGCGGACGGGCCGCGCACACGCGCACGGCGGCGCGGCGCGGCGGAAACGCATCACAGCGGAGAACGCGGCGCACAGGAAGGTGCTGCCGGGATGCGCGGCGGGGCCCGTCCGGGATCGTCAGGGGCGTCGGCGTGCCCTGGACGGCCGGTGCGCGCGAGCGCACGCCGCGGCCGCGGCGCCGCGCAACGGCGCCGCTCGGCGGCGGCAGATCAGGCGGCGCGCACCCGGAGGTCCAAGGCGGGGCGGCGGCCGCGGAGCCGGACGTAGGCGGCGGCGGCCATCACCCGCGCCGCGCAGTCGGTGACGGCGGTCATGCGCCCGATCTTAGGGACCCCGGCCGCCCGCCCCCAACAGGTTTTCCCCGGCCGCTTCCCCGTCCGCCGCCCTCCCGCCGCACGCCGTAGGCTGCGCTGTGTGACCGGTCGCGATCCGGAGTACCTGGCGTTCCTGCGCCGCCGCCTCGCCGAACCCTCCGGCGACGACGGCACGGGCGGTGTCGAGGACGCGCGCCGCGCCCACGCCGCCGACCTCGCCCGGTCCCCGCGCCCGCCCGCCGGGGCCGTGACCGACCTGGCCGTGGACGGCCCGGCCGGGCCGCTGCCCGCCCGGCTCTACCGGCCCGCCTGGGACGGACCCGCACCCGCGCTGGTGTACCTGCACGGCGGCGGATGGGTGCTCGGCGACGTCGACTCCTACGACCCGGTGGTGCGGGCCCTGGCCGCCGCCAGCGGCGTCGCGTGGCTGTCGGTCGGGTACCGGCGCCCGCCCGAGGACCCCTTCCCCGCCGCGCTCGACGACACCGTCGCCGCCGTCCGCTGGACCGTCCGCAACGCCGCCGCCCTCGGCCTGGACCCGCGCCGGATCGGCGTCGCCGGCGACAGCGCCGGCGGGCAGCTCGCCGCCGCGGCCGCCGGGATCCTGCGCGCCGCCGGCCCCGACCGGCCCGTGCTGCAGGTCCTGCTGTACCCGGCGCTGGACCTGCGCGCGGTGCCGCCGCCGCTGCCCGACCCCGACGGCCTCGCCCCGCCCCGCGACGGCGTCGACCGGGCCCTGCGCGCCTACCTGCGCGGCACCGACCGCACCCGCCCCGACGTCTCCCCGCTCCTGGACCCCGACCCCGCCGGCCTGCCCCCGGCGGTCATCGCCACCGCCGAGCACGACCGGCTGCGCCCGCAGGCCGAGCGGCACGCCGCCCGGCTCCGCGCCGCTGGCGTCCCCGTCACCCTCGTCGCCGGCACCGGCCTGGACCACGGCTTCCTCGGCTGGGGCGCGTTCGCGCGCCGCTCCGCCGAGGCCGTCGCCGAGATCGGCGCCGCCGTCCACCGCGCCCTCACCGCCGTTCCGGACGGCCCCGACACCCCCTGACCTCCTGTCCTTAAAGAGGCTTGCCCACCCCGTTTAACCCCCTTGACGTGGGAAATCACACAAGCAGGTCGGATTTCGCCGAACGCCGCCGACGGTCGAGGGAGGACCACCGACTTGCACAGGACCCATGAGATGCGGATGGTCCGCACCGGAGAGTCCGGACTTGAGGAATGGGCCTGTCCCACCTGCGGACGCCGCATCCTGCTGCGGTGGCCGCCCCACTACGCCAAGAGCGTCCTGGACACCGGCGACCCCAAGGCCTGCCACATCGCCCGCACTCCCGACGAAACGCCTGACGAAACGCCCGCCGCGGCCGCCGGCAGCAGCCGCCGCCTCCACGAAACCGGCGCCGACGCACTCGGCGCCCCCGCCCGACCACACGTCAACCCACCCGAACCCGTCTGACCACGCCCGCCCCCCGCCACAAGGCCGGGAGGCGGGACGCTCACGCCTCCGCGAGCTCGGCGCGCAACCGACCCAGACCCATCGGCCCCAGATCCAGCGCCCGCCGGTGGAACTCCTTCAGATCGAACGCCGCACCCGCCCGCCGCCGCGCCGCCTCACGCGCCTCCAGCCACACCTTCTCCCCCAGCTTGTACGCGATCGCCTGCCCCGGACGCCCCAGATACCGGTCGATCTCGAACGCCACCACCGAATCGGGATCCGGGCCCTTGCGCGACCGCAGGAACTCGAACCCCAGCTCCGGCGTCCACCGCTCCCCCTCGTGGAACCCCGTCCCCTTCGGGATCGGCAGCTCCAGATGCAGCCCGATGTCCAGGACCACCCGCGCCGCCCGGAACCGCTGCCCGCCCGCCAGCATCCCCAGCCGGTGCGCCGGATCCGCGTAATGCCCCAGCTCGTCCATCAACCGCTCCGCGTACAGCCCCCACCCCTCGCAATGCCCCGCGTGCAGCTCGCTCGACACCCGCTGGAACCGGTTCAGCCGCGGGTTCAGCACCGTCACCCCCAGCTGCAGATGATGGCCCGGCACCCCCTCGTGGAACATCGTCGTCGGCACCGACCACGTCACGATCTCCGCCGCCGGATCCTCCACCGTCCACCACACCGTCCCCGGACGCGACAGGTCCTCCGCCGGCGCCAGGTAGTAGATCCCCGACTCCACCGGCGGGATCCGGCACTCGATCCGCCGCAGCGGCGCCGGAATGTCGAAATGCACCCCGTCCAGATCCGCGATCGCCCGGTCCGCCAGCTCCTGGATCCACCCCCGGAACGCCTCCGCGCCCACCACCCGGTACGCCGGATCGGCGTCCAGCGCCGCCATCACCGCAGGCAGCGGCTCACCCGGCAGGATCTCCTCCGCCGCCACCGCCATCTCCGCCTCGATCCGCGCCAGCTCCTCCCAGCCCCACGCGTACGTCTCCGCCAGATCCAGCTCCGTCCCCAGGAACTCCCGCACCCCCAGCCCGTACCGGTCCGCGCCCAGCGCGTCCCGCTCCGGCGCCCGCGCCGCCAGCACCCCCGTCAGGAACCCCGCGAACTCCACCAGCGCCGCCGACGCCGCCCGCACCGCCTCGCCCAGCGCACCCGCCAGCGGCCCCTCCCCGTACCGCGCCGCCAGACCCTCCAGATACGCCGGGAACTCCGCGCACTCCCGCGCGCTGCGCAGCACCTGCCGCCGCGCCGCGACCCGCCCCCGCCCGCACGCCTCCTCCAGCGACACCCGCAGCCCCGCCAGCGCGCCCGGCAGCGCCGCCAGCCGCGACCGCACCGCCTCCCAGTCGGTCTCCGCCCCCTGGTCCAGCAGCTCCACCGCCATCCGCAGCCGCTGGACGGGACCGTCGGTGGTGTCCAGGAACCAATCCCGAACCCCCGCCTCGTCCAGCGCCACCTCCACCTCCAGCCGGTCCCGCAGCACCGCCGCCGCGACCCGGCCCGCCTCCCCCTCCACCGGCACCCGCGCCAGCTCCGCCAGCGTCCGCCGCGACAGCTCCGCCCGCGCCGCCGCCCCGTCCGGGCCGTAGTCGGTCAGCCGCGCGTCCTGCCCGGCGATCCCCATCAGCGCCGCCAGGCACGGATCCAGCGCGGCGAACTCGTCCGCGTACCGGCCGGCAAGGTCATCCAGTGCGGTCATCGCCCCAGGCTACGACCCGCACCACCAAAACTGATCATGAAAATGTGCCAAAAAACGTCATACCGCCCAGTGCCGTCACCGCGCCTCGACCGCCAACCGCACCCCCAACCCCACCAGCACCACACCCGACACCTGCTCCAACCGCCGCCGCACCCCCGGCCGCCCCAGCACCCGCCGCGCCGCCCCCACCACCCACACCACCACCGCGTACCACGCCAAGTCGATCAGCGCCCACAGCACCGAGAACCCCACCAGCGTCCACCCCACCGCCCACCCGTCCGGCACGAACTGCGGCAGGAACGACACCGCGAACACCCCCGCCTTCGGATTGGCGAAGTTCGTCACCAGCCCCAACCGGAAACACCGCCACCCCGACAACCCCGCACCCCCACCCTCCACACCCTCCAACCCCTCCGGCGCCCCAACCGACGCCCCGCCGCGCCGCGCCCGCCACAACGCCCGCACCCCGAACCACACCAGCACCACCGCACCCGCCACCCGCAACCCCTCATACGCCAACCGCGACGCCACCAGCAGCGCCGACAACCCCACCGCCGCCGCCAACCCCCACACCAGCACCCCCGCCTCATTCCCCAGCACCACCGCCAGCCCGCCGCGGCGCCCCGACCGCACCGACTCACGCATGATCACCACCGTGCTCGGCCCCGGCGCCATCGCGATCAGCACCGCCGCACCCGCGAACGCCAGCAGACTCTCCACCATCCGCCCATGCTCGCCGTCCCGCACCAACCCGCGCAACGCCAAACCCCACCCCGCCCGCCCCCGGCGGGCAGACGATCACAGCGGCGCGCCGTCATCCCCTCCCGTACCCGACGGCGACGGCGTCGGCGGACTCGACGGCGACCGCGGCGGCCCCGAAGGAGACCGCGACGGCGTCGGCGACCGCGACGGCTGCTGGAACGTCGGCGTCGGCTCCGGAGGCGTCGGCGGCGGCTCCTCCGCCGTCGGCTGGCACGCGAACAGCACCGCCATCAGCAACGCCAGCACCAGCAGCGCCGCCGCCAACGCCACCACCGCCGCCACCAGATTGCGCTCCGGCGGACGCTCCCCCGCCGGCACCCCGCCCGGCACCGGCGCCGCCGGACCCGGCCGCGGCGCCTCCAACGCAGGCTCCCCCGACCCCAGCCAGTACGGCTGGAACTGCGGACCACGCCGCCGCCCGCCCCACCACGCACGCCCCGGCCCCTGGAACACCACCGGCTCCAGGAAACGCTCAGCCCCCACCCGATCGGGCTCGTACAACGTCGCCACCCACGGCGCCGGACCATCCGGATGCGCCGCCACCACCGGCGCCTGACCACCCGTCCCGCCCGCGGCCTCCCCCGGCCCCCGGCCCGGCACACCACCCGCCGCCGGCACCGCCGCGTTGATCGCCGCACGGAACCGGTCCCGCGCCGCCGCATCACCCGCCGCACCGCGGTTCAGCACCGCCACACTCGCGCGCCGCCCCTCACCGTCCACCCCCAGGAACACGATCCCGGCGGCCGACTCCGACAAACGCGCCGACAAACGGAACGGCCCCAGCTGAACAGGATCACCCGGCGGCAACGGCCTCGACATGGCCGCAACACTAACAACCAAGCCCCGCACTCGGCCCCAGGACACCGACACGCCCGGCAACCCGCCCACCAGCGCGCCCCCGCCGCGGCACCCTGAACCGATCATCGCCCGAGCGCACGTATCCCGAACGAACGGGTACAAGTGATCGCGTAGGGTCGTAACACGCCCACCGGCACCCGACGGACAGGCCCACCAGGGACAGCGAGGGGACTCCCACCATGACCATCGCCACCGACGTCGACGAGGCCGCGGCGCTCCTGCAGAACACCCTCACCGAGGTCAAAAAAGTCATCGTCGGCCAGGACCACATGGTCGAACGCATGATCGTCGCGCTCCTCGCCCGCGGCCACTGCCTCATCGAAGGCGTCCCCGGCGTCGCCAAGACCCTCGCCGTCGGCACCCTCGCCCGCGTCGTCGGCGGCACCTTCGCCCGCCTCCAGTTCACCCCCGACCTCGTCCCCTCCGACATCGTCGGCACCCGCATCTACCACCCCTCCACCGAGCAGTTCGACGTCGAACTCGGCCCCGTCTTCGTCAACTTCGTCCTCGCCGACGAGATCAACCGCGCCCCCGCCAAGGTCCAGTCCGCCCTCCTGGAGGTCATGGCCGAACGCCAGGTCTCCCTCGGCGGCAGCACCTACCCCCTCCCCAAGCCCTTCATCGTCCTCGCCACCCAGAACCCCATCGAGTCCGAAGGCGTCTACCCCCTCCCCGAAGCCCAGCGCGACCGCTTCCTGATGAAGATCGACGTCCACCACCCCGCCGCCCACGAGGAACTCCAGATCCTCCAGCGGATGAGCGTCGACCCGCCCGAAGCCGCCCAGCTCCTCGACACCGGACGCCTCGCCGGCCTGCAGCGCGCCGCCGAAGAGGTCTCCGTCCACGAACTCATCGCCGACTACATCGTCCGGCTCGTCATGGCCACCCGCGAACCCGAGCAGTACCGCCTGCCCGACCTGCGCGGCGTCATCGAGATCGGCGCCAGCCCCCGCGCCACCCTCGGCCTGGTCTCCGCCGCCCGCGCCCTCGCCCTGCTGTCCGGACGCGACTACGTCCTGCCCGACGACGTCCGCGCCGTCGCCGGCGACGTCATGTCCCACCGCCTCGTCCTCACCTTCGACTCCCTCGCCGACGGCATCGACCCCGCCGACGTCATCGCCCAGATCCTCGCCGCCGTCCCCCCGCCCCGCGTCGTCTGGAACCACGGAGCCGCGGCGGTGACCACCGCATGAGCCCGCGGCGCGCCGACCACGCGCACCACGCCGCCGGCCACGCCCCCGCACGACGCCGCGGCGGGAGCGGGGGCAAACTCGCCCACCTCGCCCCCGAACGCACCCTGCGCCGCCTGGAACTCCAGGTCACCCGCCGCCTCGACGGCCTCCTCAACGGCGAGCACCTCGGCCTGCTCCCCGGCCCCGGCACCGAACTCGCCGAAGCCCGCCTCTACCAGCCCGGCGAGGACGACGTCCGCCACATGGACTGGGCCGTCACCGCCCGCACCACCACCCCCCACGTCCGCGACCTCGTCGCCGACCACGAACTCGAAGCCTGGTCCCTGGTCGACCTCACCCCCAGCATGGACTTCGGCACCGGCACCATGATCAAACGCGACCTCGCCGTCGCCGCCCTCGCCGCCGTCGGCTTCCTCACCGTCCGCCTCGGCGACCGCGCCGGCGCCTACCTCCTGCACACCGACGGCATGCGCCGCTGGCCCGCCCGCACCGGCAAGGCCGCCCTCTACGCCCTCCTGCAGTCCGTCCTGGACGCCCAGTCCGCCGGACACGGCCCCGGCTCCCGCACCGGCCCCACCGCCCCCCGCGACCTCGCCGCCGCCATCACCTCCCTCGACCGCGGCCAGACCCGCCGCGGCCTGCGCGTGGTCATCTCCGACTTCCTCGCCCCCGACGGCACCGACCCCCTCACCGGCCCCGCCGACCCCGGCCCGCACGGGCAGCCCGACTGGGAACGCCCGCTGCGCCGCCTCGCCGCCCGCCACCAGGTCCTCGCCATCGAGATCATCGACCCCCGCGAACTCGACCTCCCCGACGTCGGACTCGTCGAGATGGCCGACCCCGAGACCGGGACCGTCCACGAGATCGTCCTCAGCCGCCGCACCCGCGAGCGGTACGCCGCCGCGGCCGCCGCCCAGCGCGAGCGCAACCGCACCGCCCTGCGCCGCAGCGGCGCCCACCATCTCGTCCTGCGCACCGACCGCGACTGGATCGCCGACGTCGCACGCTTCGCCCTCCGCCAGCGCCGCGCCGCAGGCCGGCCCTTCACCACCGCGGGAGTGCGCCCATGACCTTCCTGTCACCCGAACGCCTCTGGCTCCTCGGCCTCCTGCCGCTGCTGGCCGCCGCCTACACGGTCCTGCAGCTGCGCCGCAGCAGGTACGCCGTCCGCTTCACCAACCTGGCGCTGCTGTCCCAGGTCGCCCCCCGGCGGCCGGGCTGGCGCCGGCACGTCGCCGCCGGCCTGTTCCTCATCATGATCCTGCTGATGATGGTCGGGTTCGCGCGGCCCGCCTCCTCCGTGAAGGTCCCCCGCGACCGCGCCACCATCATGGTCGCCGTGGACGTGTCGCTGTCGATGATGGCCAGGGACGTCTCCCCCAGCCGCTTCGACGCCGCCAAGGCCGCCGCCAAGAAGTTCATCGGCGACCTGCCCAGCCGCTTCAACGTCGGCGTCGTCGCCTTCGCCGGCAACGCCAACCTCGTCGCCGCGCCGTCCGCCGACCGGGCCGCCGCCATCGCCTCCCTCGACCAGCTCGCCCTGGCCAAGCGCACCGCCATCGGCGAGGCCGTCTTCACCTCCCTGCAGGCCGTCCGGTCCTTCGACGCCGAGGCCAGCCAGGACCCACCGCCCGCCCACATCGTGCTGCTGTCCGACGGGGACAACACCACCGGACGCTCCGTCCAGGAGGCCGTCGACGCCAGCCGCGTCGCCCACATCCCCGTCTCCACCATCGCGTTCGGCACCCCCTACGGCACCGTCGACATCGAGGGCGAGACCACCAGCGTCTCGGTCAACAAGGAGACGCTCAAGACCCTCGCCGACAGCACCGAGGGCAAGGCCTACGAGGCCGCCGACGCCGGCCAGCTCGACGAGGTCTACGGCAACATCGGCACCTCCCTCGGCTTCCGGATCGAGCACCGCGACGTCGCCGCCCGCTACATCGGCATCGCGCTGCTGTTCGCCCTCGCCGCCGGCGGCGCCTCCCTCGCCTGGTTCTCCCGCCTGCCCTGACGTTTCGCCGCCCGCCTGACCACCCGCCTGACCACCCGCCTGACCGCCCGCCCGAGCGGCTCGGGCGCCGCGTCCGCACTGATAGCGTCGGCGGACGTGGGGGATCACTACTTCGCCGAGCGGCCAGGCGCCGCCAGCCGGCGCCGCACCGTCGACCTCGTCCTGCCCGACCTGCACCTGCGGCTCGACACCGACAGCGGCGTCTTCTCCCCCGACCGGGTCGACCCCGGCACCCGCGTGCTGCTGGAGACCGTCCCACCGCCCCCGCAGCACGGCGACCTCCTCGACCTCGGCTGCGGCTACGGACCCATCGCCCTCACCCTGGCAAAGCGTTCCCCGTCGGGGATTGTCTGGGGTGTGGATGTGAACCGGCGGGCGTTGGAGATCGCTGAGGGCAATGCCAAAGCCGCCGGCCTTGACAATGTAAGGTTCAGGCTGGCGGACGAGATCGACCCCGCGCTGCGCTTCACCGCGCTCTGGTCCAACCCCCCGATCCGCATCGGCAAGGCCGCCCTCCACGACCTCCTGCTCACCTGGCTCCCCCGCCTCACCCCCGAGGGCACCGCCCACCTCGTCGTCCAGAAGCACCTCGGCTCCGACTCCCTGCAGCGGTGGCTGACCGGCCAGGGCTTCCCCACCGAGCGGATCGCCTCCCGGTCCGCCTACCGCGTCCTGCGCGTCACGTCCCGCACGGAAGGCACCACCCGATGACCACCCGCGACCCGAAGAGCACCCCCGAGCCCGCCCCGGGCCGCCGGCAGCTGCGCGCCACCGACGTCAAGCGCCTCAACCGCGACTGGCGCCGCCGCACCGACGCCCGCCTCGGCCTGCTCGTCGAGTCCGTCACCCAGCCGTTCAACATGGGCTCGATCATCCGCAGCGCCGCCGTGTTCGGCGTCGAACACCTCTGGCTCGCCGGCAACGCCACGCCCCCCACCCACCGCGGCGTCGCCAAGACCGCCCTCGGCACCGACCGCCTCGTCCCCTGGGAGCACGCCGGCACCCCCGCCGAGGCCGCCGCCGCCGTCCGCAAGGAGGGCCTGCGCCTCGTCGCCGTCGAACTCACCGCCGACGCCGTCCCCCTGCACGACGCCCCCCTCGACGGCGACGTCTGCCTCGCCGTCGGCGGCGAGGACCACGGCTGCTCCCCCGCCCTGCTCGCCGCCGCCGACGCCGTCGCCTACATCCCCCAGATCGGACGCGTCGGCTCCCTCAACGTCGCCGTCGCCACCGCCATCGCCCTCGCCGAGGCCCGCCGCCGCGAATGGAGCTCCTGACCCGCGCCCCCGGCCCGGCCGTCTGCACCCTCCCACCCCCCGTAAATGGGTGCCCGCCCCCATGGTGGGCGCTGCCCCCTTGCCCCATGGTGGAGGTTCGCCACGTACTTTCCCCAGGCGACCGAAGGGAGCCCCTTGCGATGACGGTCAACGGCGCGGTCAACGGCGCGGTCGGCGACGCCTCCGGCGGCTACCCGCCGGGCGGCGCGGCGGCACGGCAGGCCCGCGAGCTCCTGGAGCGCGAGCGCCGCAACCGCATCGCCGAACTCGGCCTCCTGGACGGCGAGGGCCCCAGCGCCCCCGACGAGGCCGCCATGGCCCGCCGCGGCACCCTCCAGGGCAACCTGGAGGAGATCGACGCCGCCCTCGGCCGCCTCGACGCCGGCACCTACGGCCTGTGCGAGGACTGCGGCAAGCCCGTCCCCGAGGGCCGCCTGGAGATCATCCCCTACGCCCGCCGCTGCGTGGCCTGCCAGCAGCGACGGCGGTGATGACCGCCACCACCGCGGCACCCGGCGGCGCCCGCGCCGCCCTCGACCTCGGCACCAGCCGCATCCGCGCCAGCGTGCCCGCCCTGGACGTGATCGTCGACCGCCCCTCCGCGGTCGGCGACCACGTCCCGGCCCCCACCGGGCGCCGCCGCACCGCCCCCGCACGCCCCATCGAGCACGGCATCGTCACCGACGCCGGCGCCTGCACCCGGCTCACCCGCCGCACGCTGCAGGAGGCCGGGCCCGACCTGCGGCTCCGCCACATCCTGCTCGCCGTGCCCGCCGCCGCCAGCGGCGCCCAGCTCGGCCGCGCGGCCACCGCCGTCCGCGCGGCCGCCGGCTGCCCCGTCCGCACCATGGAGGCGCCCCTGGCCGCCGCCATCGGCGCCGGCATCGGCATGGACGACCCCCGGCCCCGCCTCATCCTCGACATCGGCGCCGGCATCGTCGAGATGGCCGTCATCATGCGCGGCCGCGTGCACCTGGCCCGCTCCATCCAGTACGTCCCCGACCGGCAGGCCGGGCACGCCGTGCCCCGGCTGCCCGAGTACGTCCGCGAGCGCCTCCCGGGCAGCGTCCAGCACCTGCTGGCCGACCTGCCCGCCCCGCTGCGCCGCACCGCCCGCGACGGCGGCCTCCTGCTCACCGGCGGCGGCGCCCGGCTGCCGTCCCTGCCCGGCCGCCTCACCGCCGAGATGAGCCTCACCGTCACCATCGCCCGCGACCCCGCGCGCGCCACCATCCGCGGCCTCGCCCGCGCCTGCCGGTCCCCCGACCTGTGGCGGCTCGCCCGGGCCTGACCGGCCGCACCCCCGCACCGGCACGCTACGATCGGCCCGTGCAGTTCCTCATCCGTGCGTAGGACGCCCCGACGCCGCCGCCTCGGCGCGGCGGCCTCCGGCGTCCCCATGAACCGCCCCACCGCGGGCCTCCCGATGAGGAACACCTTCCGTGGCACCGTCGTACGCGGCCGTCCTGCGCGCACCCCACGCCTTCCGCACCTTCTCCCTCGCCCTGGTCGGACGCCTGTCCTACGGGACGGTCTTCCTGTCCCTGACGCTGGCGTTCACCGCCTCCACCGGCTCCTACGCCCGCGCGGGCGCCCTCATGGCCCTCAACGGCCTCACCGTCTCCGTCCTGTCGCCCCTGCGCGCCGGGCTCATCGACCGGCACGGCCCGCGCCGCACCCTCCCGCCGATGGCCGCCGGCTACTGCCTGGCACTGCTCGCCCTGGCCGCCCTCACCTGGCGCCCCGGCGCGCCGCTCCCGCTGCTCACCGCGCTCACCCTCGCCGCCGGCACCACCATGCCGCCGCTCGGCGTGGTCATGCGGACCCTCTGGAACACCCTCCTGCCGGACGGGCCGCTCCTGCGCCGCGCCTACAGCCTCGACACCGTCTGCGAAGAGCTCGTGTTCGTCACCGGGCCGCTGCTCGCCGGGCTGCTGGCCGCGGCCGCCCACCCGGCCCTCGGCATCGCGCTCAGCGCCGCCCTCATCGCCGCCGGCACCCTCGGCCTGGTCACCTCCCCGGCCGTGCGGCCCCGGCGGCACGCGGCCCGCACCGGCCGCCGCCGGCCCGCGATCCCCCTCGCGCCGTGCCTCGCCGCCGCGTCCACCGGCGTCGTCCTGGGCTCCACCGCCCTGCTCGCCGTCGCGTTCACCCGGCAGCACCACCAGCCCGCCGCGGTCGCCTGGATCGAGGCCGCACTCGCCGCCGGCAGCGCCGCCGGCGGGCTCGCCTACGGCGCGCTGAGCCGCACCCCGCCCGGACGCGGCCGGCTCGCCCTGCTCCTCCTCCCGCTCGGCGCCGCCCTCGCCGCCGCGGGCCTCGCCCCCTCCACCCTCGCGCTGACGGCGGTGGCGTGCGTCGCGGGACTGTTCATCAGCCCCGTCCTGACCGCCGCCTACCTGCTCGCCGACGCGACCGCCCCGCCCGACGCCCGCACCCGCGCGGCCGCCTGGGTCAACACCGCGCTCAACCTCGGCGCCGCCAGCGGGACGGCCGTGACCGGCGTGTACCTGGACGCCCTCCCCCTGCCGCTCTGCTACGTCCTCGCCGCCGCGCCCGCCCTGGCCGCCGCCGCGCTCCTGCCCCTTTTGCGGGAACGGCAAAGCAATTCGCCGGAACCGGCGGCCATCGCGCACCATCGACCCATGGACGACACCACCACCGGCCAGGAGTTCTGGGACTCCCGCTACGCCGAGAGCGACCGCATCTGGAGCGGCAACCCCAACACCGTCCTCGTCCGCGAGGTCGCCGATCTCGCTCCGGGCACCGCCCTGGACCTCGGCTGCGGCGAGGGCGCCGACGCCATCTGGCTCGCCCGGCGGGGCTGGCGCGTCACCGCCGTCGACGTCTCCGGCGTCGCCGTCGAACGCGCCGCACGCCACGCCCGCGACGAGGGCGTCGCCGACCGCGTCGACTTCCAGCGCCGCGACCTGGCCGAGTCCTTCCCCGAAGGGGAGTTCGACCTGGTCTCGGCCCAGTTCCTGCACTCCCCCACGACCATGCCCCGCGAGCGCGTCCTGCGGGCGGCCGCCGCGGCCGTCGCGCCCGGCGGCGTCCTGCTGGTCGTGGGGCACGCCGGGCCGCCGCCCTGGGACCCCGACGCCCACCCCGAGGTGCACCTGCCCACCCCCGACGAGGTGCTGGCCTCGCTCGAACTCCCCGACGGCGCGTGGGAGGTGCTGCTCAGCGGCGAGCACGAGCGGGTCCAGACCGCCCCGGACGGACGCACCATGACCCGCACCGACAACGCCCTGAAGATCCGGCGGCTGCCTGGCTGACCCGGGTCAGGACCGGGCGGTCCCCTCCATCAGCGCCGTGAACTCCTCCAGGGAGATCTTCCCGTCGCGGTTGGCGTCGGCGGCCACGACCACCTCCACCGCGCGCGTCTCGGTCACGTCCTGGCCGAGCTTGGTCATCAGGTTCTTCAGCTCCGCCGTGGAGATGTAGCCGTCGCCGTCGACGTCCACGAGCTCGAACGTCGCCCTGTAGTCGTTCACGTCCGCCATGCCGGTGCTCCTTCGCTGATCGATTTTGCGGGGCGACCGTAGCACCGCGGCACCCGCCCCCGCCCTTTACGCAGTAAGGTCAAGGCTGATCGACGCGTCCGCCATAATCGGAGGGGTGCGCCGCTCGTACGAGTTCCTCGACCACCAAGGCCCCATCCCCTTCGCCCACCGCGGCGGCGCGGCCGGACGGCCCGAGAACTCGATGGCCGCCTTCCAGCGCGCCGCCGACCTCGGCTACCGCTACCTGGAGACCGACGCCCACGCCACCGCCGACGGCGTCGTCGTCGCCTTCCACGACCGCACCCTCGACCGCGTCACCGACCGCACCGGCACCATCTCCCGGCTGCCCTACACCGAGGTCGCCAAGGCCCGCATCGCCGGCACCGAGCCCATCCCCCGCCTGGAGGAGGTCCTCGGCTCCTTCCCCGACGCCCGCGTCAACATCGACCTCAAGGACGCCCACGTCATCGGCCCGCTCGCCACGACGCTGCACCGCACCGCCGCCTGGAACCGGGTGTGCATCACCTCCTTCTCCACCCGCCGCCTGGCCCAGATGCGCGCCCGCCTCCCCCTGTTCACCGGCCGCGACGTGTGCATGGCGCTCGGCCCCCGCGGCGTGATGGCGCTGCGCGCCCGCTCCTACGGCGGCCCCGCCGCCAAGCTCGTCCGGCTGGCCGCCACCGGCGTCGCCTGCGCCCAGGTCCCCTACGGCCTCGGGCCCGTCCCGTTCGTCACCGAGGCGTTCATCGACCACGCCCACCGGCTCGGGCTGCAGGTCCACGCCTGGACGGTCAACGACCCCGCCGCCATGGAGCGGCTCCTGGACCTCGGCATCGACGGCATCATGACCGACGAACTGCTGAGCCTCCGCCGCATCATGTCCGCCCGCGGCCTGTGGCCCCACGGCACCGCCTGAGGAGGCCCCAGTGCCAGGAGACGACGCCGGGGACCCGTCCGGCACGCTCGCCCGCGCCCTGTGGATCGGCGGCGGGCAATGGGCCGGCAAGTCCACCGTGGCCCGGCTGCTGGCCGTCCGGCACGGGCTGACCGCCTACCGCTACGACTACCACGACGCCCGCGGCCACAACGACCGCCGCATCGCCCGCCGCGTCCGCCTCGGCGAACCGCCCGCCGGCCCCGACCCCGAGGCCGCCTGGGTCGACACCACCCCGCAGGCCATGGCCGCCGAGACCCTCGCCGGCTTCCCCGTCCGGTTCGAATGGGCCCTGGACGACCTGCGCGCCCTCGTCTCCGGACGCCCCGTGATCGCCGAGGGCTGGGGGCTGCGCCCCGAACTGGTCGTCCCGGTCGCCGGCTCGCCCCGCCGCATGGTCGTCATGGTCCCCACCGAGGAGTTCCGCGACCGGCAGCAGCGCACCCTCCCCCGCGCCGCCGCCCTCGGCCACGACCTCAGCGACCCCGCCCGCGCCCAGGCCAACCGCCTCGAACGCGACCGCCTCGTCGCCGCGGACGCGGTCCGCTCCGCCCGCCGCCTGGGCGTCCGCGTCATCGAGGTCGACGGCACCCGCGACGCCGCCGCCGTCGCCGACCTCGTCGCCGACCACTTCCGCCCCTACCTCCCGCCCCCGGAGCCCGCGGCGCCCTGACCCGCGGCCCCCTGACCCGCGCCCCGCGGCACCGGCCATAGGCTGCGCATGTCCGGCACAGAAGGGATCGAGATGTCCGCCGACCTCCACCACCGCGCCGTCGTCGCCGACACCCACAACGATCTGCTGATGGCCGTGGCGGCCCGCCCGCCCGCGCAGTGGGCCGGGTTCTTCCGGGAGCGCTGGCTCCCCCAGCTCCGCGACGGAGGCGTGGACCTGCAGGTCCTCCCGGTCTTCATCGACGACCGGTTCCGGCCGGAGGGCGCGCTGCGCGAGACCCTCCGGATGGTCGAGGCCGCCCACGTCCTGGCCGAGGGCAACGCCGGCGAGGTCAGCCTGTGCCGGAACGGCGAGGACATCGACCGGGCGCTCGCGGACGGCAAGATCGCCCTGGTGCTGGCCCTGGAGAGCGCCCCCGGCCTCGACGCGAACGTGGAACTGTTCTCCACCCTGCACCGGCTGGGCGTCCGGGTGGCCTCGATCGCGCACTGGGGCCGCACCCCGCTCGCCGACGGCAGCGGCGAGGACGCCACCGGCAGCCGCCTGACCGCCGCCGGCGTCGACGCGCTGGCCGAACTGGAGCGGCTCGGCGTGGTCTTCGACGTCTCCCATCTCGGGGCCGCCGGCGTCGCCCACGTCCTGGAACTCGCCACCCGCCCGGTCATCGCCACCCACTCCTCGGCCCGCGCGCTGCGCGACCACCACCGCAACCTCACCGACGACCAGCTCCGCGGCATCGCCGCCACCGGCGGGGTGGTGTGCGTCAACTTCGTCGCGGGCTTCCTCAGCGCCGACCCCGAGGGCTACACCGTCGACCGCCTCGTCGACCACATCGAGCACGTGGCGTCCGTCGCGGGGATCGACCACGTCGGCCTCGGCCCCGACTTCATCCGCGAGGTCACCCACGAGCTCACCCCGCCCTGCTGCGAGGACATGAGCGCCCTGGCCGGCTTCGACGTCAACGCCGTCGTCCCCGGCCTCGACGGCCCGCGCGGCCTCCCCCTGGTCACCGAGGCCCTGCTCCGCCGCGGCCACACCGAGCCCGACATCCGCAAGATCCTCGGCGAGAACGTCCACCACCTCTTCCGCAAGGAACTGGGCCGCCCCGCCTAGGGGTGCAGGCGGGCGGTCAGGTAGGCGATGATCTCGTCCCTCGCGCGCAGGGTGGGGTGGCCGTCCTCGTCGACCAGGTGGGCGGTGGTGACGCTGTGGGGGGTCTGGACGACGTCGCGGAAGAACGGGGGCGGGTCGGTGTTGGCGGCGCCGCCCGGCAGGACGCGGCCGTCGAACGCGTCGCCCAGCAGCTTCCGGTAGGCGGCGAAGCGCTGGCCGGTGCACCAGCGGTCGTTGTCGAACCGGTAGGCGAGGACCGTGAGCCCGTCGCGCTCGACGCGCTCCCGCACGGCGCGGGCGTCCTCGTCGCTGATCTCGAGGCCCGCGGGGTCGTCCAAGGGCAGCGAGGGGTGGTTGACCACCGGCGCGATGACGGACGGCTCGAGCGTCATCGTCAGGGCGAAGTTGCCGGTGAAGCACAGGCCGATCGCGCCCACTCCCGGGCCGCCGCACTCGCCGTGCGCCTGCCGCGCGAGGCCGCGCAGCCACGCGGTGACGGGGCTGCTGCCGCCGCCGGCGAAGGCGCGGAACTCGGCGCTGACGCACGCGCGGCGGACGACCTCCTGCCCGCCCTCGGCCGTGGGGTAGGCCCCGTCGGCGCCGAACAGCGAGGGCACGTACACGGTGAACCCCCCGTCCCGCACCCACCGCGCCAGCCGCAGGACGTCCGGGCTGATGCCGGGCATCTCCGGCATCAGTACGACGCCCGGCCCGTCCCCGGAGACGTACACCGTCTTCACCACCCCGTCGACGTCCACCCGCCGGCGGGAGAAGTCCGTGATCGCGTCGTCAAGACTCATGTTGGTCGCGTTCATGGGACAAGCCTGGACCGTCGCCCCCTCGCACCGGGATAGGCCGGATCGCCATTCACAGGGGTAATCTCGCCAGCGAAGAGGAGGCGGGGATGAGCGCGTTGCGAGTCGGGGTGCTGGCCTATCCGGAGTGCTTCGCGTCGGAGGTGTTCGGCGTCCCCGACCTCCTGACGATGGCCGCGCACATCGCCGGCCCCGGACGCGACGGCTACGAGGTCTCGGTCGTCTCGCCCCGCCGCCGCGTCGCCGCGTCCGGCGGCACCGTGCTGGCGGTCTCCCCGCTGCGCGCCGTCGACGTCCTGGTCGTGCCCGGCTTCGAACTCGCGCCCGGCCTCGACGTGGACGCGAAACTGGCGTCGCTGACCCCCGAGATCGCGGCGATCCGCTCCCACGCCGCCGCGGGCGGGGCCGTCGTCGCGATCTGCGTCGGGGCGTTCCTGCTGGCCGAAGCGGGCCTGCTCGAGCGGCGGCGGGCGACGACGGCGTGGCTCTTCGCGGACGAGCTGGCACGGCGCTGCCCGGACGCCGACGTCCGGCCCGAACGGCTGGTCGTCACCGACGCGGGTGTGACGACGACCGCCGCCTTCAGCGCCATGTACGACTTCGCGCTGGAGCTGATCCGCCGCCACAGCGGCGCAGGCGTGGCCCGGAGGACCGCGCGGGTGGCGCTGGTCGACGACGCACGGTCGTCCCAGGCCCCCTACGTCGACGCCGGGCTCCTCCCGCGGCCGGGGCACGAGTTCTCCCGCAGGGTCATGCGGTGGCTCGACCAGAACCTCGCCGCCCGGTACGACCTCGCCGCACTGGCGGAGGCCTTCCAGGTCAGCACCCGGACGCTGCTGCGCCGCTTCGCGCAGGAGACCGGGCAGAGCCCGCTGGAGTACCTGCAGACCTCCCGGGTCCGGCGCGCCCGCCACCTCCTGGAGACCACGGACGGCACCGTCGCCGCCATCGCCGCCGCGGTCGGCTACCGCGACCCCGGAACCTTCTCGGCTCTCTTCGCCCGGCACACCGGGCGGCGCCCGCGCGACTACCGCACCGCCTTCCGGCGCCGGACGGCCTGACGGGCGCCCACGTGGCAGGGCGCGCACGGACCGCCGGGGTGGGGTCAGCGGTTGAAGCCGGGGGGGCGGTACTCGGCGGCGATGCGCATCGGCGGCTGGGGCCGGGGGCGCTCCGCGGGCCGGGACGGCTGGCCCGGCGGGACCGTCCCGCCTACCTGGAGGTCGTGGCGCTGGGCGCGGATCGCCTCGAGGAGTTCCAGGTCCTCCGGGGAGACCAGCGCGGCCATCACCTTGCCGCGGCGGGTCAGCTTGACGGGCTCGCCCGTGTAGGCGACCCGGTTCACCAGGTCCGCGAACTCGGCACGTGCTTCGGTCACCGGAACTTCCACGTGATTCATCGTATAGCGAAATTCGCCGTCCTCGCCTGGCGGCCCCTCTTCCCCGAGATTACTGTCCATCTGTACGTACTGTACAGATGACCTAGGAGGGCGCATGAGCGGTCAGCGGCGGGTGGAGACGTTCGTGGGGAGGTCGCGGGCGGCGGTGGCGGACATGCCGCGGATCGCGGACGCGCAGCTGTTCGAGCGGCTGCTGGCGCAGCGGATCGTGTTCCTCGGGACCGAGGTCGACGACCAGGTCGCCAACCGCATCAACGCGCAGTTGCTGCTGCTCGCGGCGCAGGACGCGCGGCGCGACATCACGCTGTACATCAACTCGCCCGGCGGGGTCGTGGACGCCGGCATGGCGATCTACGACATGATGCAGTTCGTCCCGAACGACATATCCACCGTCGCGATGGGCATGGCGGCGTCCATGGGTCAGACGCTGCTGTGCGCCGGGGCGCCGGGCAAGCGGTACGCGCTGCGGCACGCGCGGGTGATGATGCACCAGCCGCACGGCGGCATCGGCGGCACCGCGTCCGACATCAAGATCCAGGCCGAGCAGTCGCTCTACCTCAAGCGGACGCTCGCGGAGCTGACCGCGGTGCACACCGGGCAGCCGCTGGAGCGCATCGAGGCCGACGGCGACCGGGACCGGTGGTTCACCGCCGAGCAGGCCCGCGAGTACGGCTTCGTCGACCACGTCATCGACAGCACCGACCGGGTGGGCACATGACAAGGGCGGAACGGCGGTACCTCGTCCCCGAGTACGAGGAGCGGACGAGCTACGGCCGCAAGGACACCAACCCCTACAACCGGATGTTCGAGGACCGGATCGTCTTCCTCGGCGCGCCGGTGGACGACACCAGCGCCAACGACGTCACCGCGCAGCTGCTGGCGCTGGAGGGCATGGACGCCGACCGGCCCATCTCCCTCTACATCAACTCGCCGGGCGGGTCGCTGACGGCGATGCTCGCGATCTGCGACACGATGCGCTACGTCCGGCCCGAGATCGAGACGACCTGCGTCGGGCAGGCCGGGTCGGCGGCCGCGGTGCTGCTGGCGGCGGGCTCGCCGGGCCGCCGGCAGGCGCTGCCGGGCGCGCGGATCCTGCTGCACGAGCCGGAGGTCGAGGTGTCCCGCGGCTACGCCACCGACCTGGACATCCAGGCGCGGGAGGTGCTGCGGCTGCGGGCGCAGACCGAGGCGATCCTGGCGGAGGCGACCGGCCGCGACGCCGCGGCGGTGCGCCGCGACCTGGACCGGGAGCGGTACTTCACCGCGGCGGAGGCCAAGGAGTACGGGCTGATCGACGCGGTCCTGGACGGCCGCGGGTAGGGCCGCGGGCCCCGGTCCGCGCGCCCGCGGCGGGCCGCGGCCGGAAACGGCAGGGTTGGATCACCCCGGCGGGGGGAATCTTGTCACGGTGTTCAGCGTTGGTGAGGGCAAGACCGCAAGCCGTCTGGGAGGCACGTGACGATGGCCGAGCGCGCACTTCGCGGCACCCGACTCGGAGCGACGAGCTACGAGAATGATCGCAACACCGATCTGGCCCCTCGGCAAGAGGTGGACTACACCTGTACGAAGGGCCACCGGTTCACCGTGACGCTCGCCGCCGAGGCCGAGGTGCCGATGACCTGGGAATGCCGCAACTGCGGCGCCACCGCCCTGCGGGTCGACGGCGAGCTGCCCCAAGCCAAGAAGGGCAAGCCGCCGCGGACCCACTGGGACATGCTCATGGAGCGCAGGACCGTCGAGGACCTTGAGGAGGTCCTCGCCGAGCGCCTGGAGATCCTGCGGGCGGGGCGCAGGAGGTCCGCCTAGCGGACGGGGGATTCATCTTCGGTGGGAAGGGCCCGCACCGGGCGGCCGGTGCGGGCCCTTGCCATGTCCGGGGTCCGGCGCTCAGCGGCCCGTGCGGGGCCGGACGAGGCCGCTCTCGTAGGCGGTGACGACGGCCTGCACCCGGTCGCGGAGCCCGAGCTTGCGCAGGATCCGGCTGACGTGCGTCTTCACCGTCTCCTCCCCCACCACCAGGCGCCCCGCGATCTCGGCGTTGGACAGGCCCGCGGCGACCAGGCGCAGCACGTCGGTCTCGCGGGGCGTGAGGGCGTCCAGGACGTCCGGCTCGGGCGGACGGGGCCGCAGCCGGGCGAACTCGCCGATGAGGCGGCGGGTGACGGCCGGGGCGAGCAGCGCGTCCCCGGCGGCGACGACGCGGACGGCGTCGAACAGCCGCTCGGCGGTGACGTCCTTGAGCAGGAAGCCGCTGGCCCCGGCGACGAGGGCGGCGTAGACGTGCTCGTCGAGGTCGAAGGTGGTCAGCATCAGCACCCGCGGCGGGTCGGATTCGGCGGTGACGCGGCGGGTGGCCTCGATGCCGTCCATGACGGGCATCCGCACGTCCATCAGCACGACGTCGGGCCGGTGCTCGCGGCACGCCCGGACCGTCTCGGCGCCGTCGGACGCGGTCGCCACGACGGCCAGGTCCGGCTGGGTGCCGAGCAGCGCCCCGAACCCGGCGCGGACGACCTCCTGGTCGTCGGCGACCACCACGCGCACGGTCACGGCGCCTCCACCGGCAGGACGGCCTCGACCAGGAACCCGCCGAGCGGCCCGGGGCCGGTGCGCAGCTCCCCGCCCGCGGCGGCGGCGCGCTCGCGCATGCCGAGCAGCCCGTGCCCGGCGGATCCGTCCGCCCGCGCGGGGCCGGGGCCGTTGTCGCGGACGGTCACCCGCAGCGCGCCCGGCGCGTAGTCGATCTCCACGTCGACGGCGGCGCCGGGGGCGTGCCTGCGGGCGTTGGTCAGCGCCTCCTGGGCGATCCGGTAGGCGGCGAGCTCCAGGCCGGGGTCGAGGGCGGCGACGTCCCCGCGGACGATCAGCCGGACCGCGCCGGCGCCGGACTCGCGGGTCTGGTCGACGAGGTCGAGGAGCTGCCGCAGGCCCGGCTGCGGGCGGCGGTCGGGTTCGGCGCCGGCGTCCTCGCGCAGCACGCCGAGCAGCCGGCGCATCTCGGTGAGCGCGGTGCGGGCGGTGTCGCCGATGGCCAGCAGCCGCTCGGCGCCCTCGGCGGGCATGCCGGGCACGGCGAGCCGCGCCGTCTCGGCCTGCACGGAGATCATCGAGATGTGGTGGGCGACGACGTCGTGGAGCTCGCGGGCGATGCGGGCGCGCTCGCCGCGCGCGGTGTGCTCCAGGAGCGTGCTCTCGAACGCGCGGCGGGACGCGGCCAGCGCGGCGGCGGCGGCGCGGCGCCGCCGGATCCGCCGCAGCAGCAGCACCGTCCACACGGTGGCCAGGGCGGTCAGGGCGGCGACGGCGGGGCCGCGGTGCAGGGCGCACGCGGCGGCCGCGGCGACGGTGATCACGGCGGCGGCCGCGCCGGGCCGGTCGCGGACGGCGGCCAGCGGGAGCGTCGCGCACACGTCCACGGCGATCGCCAGGGACAGCACCACGCCGGAGCCGTGGGTGCGCAGGACGGCCTCCGCCACGCCCGCCGCGGCCAGGCAGGCGCCGGCCGCCGGCCATCGCGGCCACCCGTCGGTCTCCCCCACGCACGCCATTGTGGCGTGGACGGCGGCGCGGCGGCGTCCCTCCCGAGGGGGACCCCGCGTCCCCCGTCCCCCGCCGCCCAAGACGCCTCCGCGGCGGGACGACGCGGGCCCGCGGCGGTCCGTAGCCTGCCGGGTCATGGACGCAACCATCGAAGTGCGGGGCCTGCGCAAGCGGTACGGGGCCGCCGTCGCCGTGGACGACCTGTCGTTCACGGCCGCGCCCGGTCAGGTCACCGGGTTCGTCGGCCCGAACGGCGCCGGGAAGTCCACCACCATGCGGATGATCATGGGGTTGGACCGGCCGGACGCCGGTGCGGCGCTCGTCGGCGGCAGGCCGTACCGGTCGCTGCGGACGCCGCTGTGCCGCCTCGGGGCGATGCTGGACGCGGCGGCGGTGCACCCGTCGCGGCGGGCCCGCGACCATCTGCGCTGGCTGGCGCACGCCAACGGGCTGCCGGCGCGGCGGGTGGACGAGGTGATCGAGCTGGCCGGGCTGGGCGGTGCGGCGCGGCGCCGGGCGGGCGGGTTCTCGCTCGGCATGCGGCAGCGGCTGGGGATCGCCGCCGCGCTGCTCGGGGACCCGCCGGCGCTGATGTTCGACGAGCCGGTGAACGGCCTGGACCCCGAGGGGATCACCTGGATCCGGGGGCTGCTGCGGTCGCTGGCCGCCGAGGGGCGGGCGGTGCTGGTGTCCAGCCACCTGATGAGCGAGCTGGAGGGCGGCGCCGACCGCCTGGTGGTGATCGGGCGGGGCCGGCTGATCGCCGACACCAGCGTCGCCGACCTGCTGGCGGCGGCGTCCGGGGGGCGGGTGGAGCTGCGCACCGCCGAGCGGCAGGAGGCGATGACGGTGCTGGCCCGCGCGGGCGCCACGGTGGCGGCGGGGCGGGACTCGGTGACGGTCGCGGGTCTGCCCGCCGAGCGGATCATCGCGCTGCTGACCGGCGCCGGGGTGGGGTTCAGCGGGATCTCCGAGCACCGGGCGTCGCTGGAGGAGGCGTACATGGAGCTGACGCGGGACGCGGTGGAGTTCCAGGCCCTGACCGGGCGGGAGGCGCGGTGAGCGCCCCGGCGCCGGAGGCGGGCACGGTGTACCGCAGCACCGTGCGGGCGGAGGCGCGCGACGGGTTCGGGCGGCTGCTGCTGGCGGAGTGGACCAAGCTGCGGACCGTCCCCCGGTGGATGCTGACGCTGCCGGCGGCGGTGCTGCTGACGGTGCTGGTGGCGCTGCTGTCGGCGGCGGGCAGCGAGTCGACCGGGGCGGGCGGGCCGGGCGGCGGGCCGGCGGCCGAGCACTCGTCCGGCACGTTCGACCTGGGCCACTTCACCTACCTGCCCCTCGCCGGGGACGGCGCGGTCGTCGCGCGGGTCGCCGCGCAGGAGGGCGGCGGCGCCTGGGCGAAGGCCGGGCTGATGATCCGGGGCAGCGCCGAGCGCGGCACCCCGTACGCGGCGCTGGTGGTGACGCCGGGCCACGGCGTCCGGTTGCAGACCGGGTACGAGAGCGGCGGCGCGGGCGGTGGGACGGCCGTGGCGCCGCGCTGGTTGAAGCTGGCCCGGTCCGGCGCGACGGTGACGGGCTACGACTCGGCGGACGGGCGCTCCTGGCACCGGGTCGGCTCGGTGCGGCTGGAGGGGCTGCCGCGGCAGGCGCTGGCGGGGATGGTCGTGGCCGTCCCCGACCAGGTGGAGGTGCGGCGCCAGTTCGGCGGCGAGAGCGTGTCCGGTGAGCCGGGCGCCACCCGGGCGACGTTCGACCACGTGGCGGTGTCTCCGGCGGCGCCGGGAGCGTCCTGGCGGGACCGGGGGGCGCCGGGCGGGCCCGCCGCCGACCCGGACGCGGACGGGCGCACCCAGGCCGGCGGGGCGTTCACGCTGAAGGGGACGGGCGACATCGGCCCCGACCTGTTCGCCGACGACATCACCAAGACCACCCTCACCGGCGTGCTGGTCGGGCAGGCGGCGATCGTCGCGCTCGCGGTGCTGTTCATGACGGCCGAGTACCGGCGCGGGTTGCTGCGCACGACGTTCGCGGCGAGCCCCCGGCGCGGCCGGGTCCTGGCGGCCAAGGCGGTGGTGGTGGGCCTGGCGGCGCTGGCGGCCGGGCTGGCGGCGGCGTTCGGCGCGGTCCTGCTGGCCGGGCCGGTCCTGCGCTCGCACGGCCTGGCGCCGCCGCCGCTGTCGGACGGCGCGGTGCTGCGGGCGGTCCTCGGCACGGCGGCGCTGCTCGCGGTGATCGCGGTGTTCTCGCTGGCGGTCGCGGTGATCGTGCGGCGCAGCGCGCCCGCGATCACGCTCGTGCTGCTGCTCCTGCTCGTCCCGCAGATCGTCGCGACGGCGCTGCCGCTGTCGGCGGCGCGGTGGCTGGAGCGGGCCACCCCGGCGGCCGGGTTCGCGATCCAGCAGACCGTCACGCGGTTCGACCGGGCGATCGCGCCGTGGGCCGGGTTCGGGGTGCTGTGCGCGTACACGGCGGCGGCGCTGGCGCTGGCGGCGTGGCTGCTGAGGCGGCGGGACGCATGAGGGCGGTGCACGCGGAGTGGACGAAGCTGCGGACGCTGCCGAGCACCTGGTGGGTGCTGCTGGCGCTGGCGGGCCTCACGGCGGCCGTGGGCGCCGCCGTGACGGGGTCGGTCGACACCTCGCACTGCACCAGCCCCGCCGGCTGCATGGAGGACACGCCCAAGCTGGCGCTGTCGGGCGTCCAGATCGGGCAGGTCGCGGCGGTGGTGCTCGGGGTCCTCGCGGTCGGCGGCGAGTACGCCACCGGGACGATCGCGGCGACGCTGGCGGCGGTGCCGCGGCGGGCCGCGGTGCTGGCCGCCAAGGCCGCCGTGGTCGCGGGCGCGGTGGCCGCCGCCGGGACGGCCGGGGTGCTGGCGTCGCTGGCGGCGGGGCGGGGCCTGCTGCCCGGGAACGGGTTCACGGAGGCGAACGGGTATCCGCCGCTGTCCCCGCTGGACGGCCCGACGGCGCGGGCCGCGGCCGGCACGGTGCTGTACCTGGTCCTGGTGGCGCTGCTGTCGCTCGGGGCGGGGACGGCGCTGCGCGAGCCGGCGGCGGCGATCACCGCGGTGCTGGCGCTGCTGTGGATCGTGCCGGTCCTCACCCGGCTCACCGCGAGCGACACCTGGCAGGAGCGGCTGGAGAAGGCAGCGCCCATGACGGCGGGCCTGGCGGTGCAGGCGACGCGCGGGCTGGACCGGCTGCCGATCGGGCCGTGGGCGGGCCTCGGCGTGATGGCGTGCTACGCGGCGGCGGCGCTGCTGGCGGGCTGGGCGCTGTTCGCGCTGCGGGACGCCTGAGCAGCTCCGCGGTCAAGCAGGGCCGCGGTCAGGCGCGGGACGCCGTGTCGTCGTCCCCGCGCACGCCCTGCTCCCGGGCGCCGTCCTCGTGGATGACCTCGCCGCGGACCACCGGTCCCGGCGGGGTCTCCACGCGCTCGGGCCCGGGGCCGCGGCCGAACGGGTCGAAGCCGGTGCCGCCGAGGCCGGGCGGGAACACCGTGGCGGCGCGCTCCTCGGCCGCCCGCATCCGCCGCTCGGCGAACCGGGACAGGGCCCGGCGGGCGAGGGGGCGGGTGAACGGCAGCACGAGCAGCAGCCCGGGGACGTCGGTGAGGAAGCCGGGGAACAGCAGCAGCATGCCGCCGGCCATGACCAGCGCGGCGTCGCCGAGTTCGCGGTCCTGCAGGACGCCGCTGCGCAGGGTGTCGTTCAGGGCGCCCCAGGCGCGGCGGCCCTCCCGCCGGACGAGCCACGCGCCGAGCACGGCCTCGGCGACCAGCAGCCCGGCCGTGGCCCAGCCGCCGATCGCGGCGCCGACCTGGAGGATCACGAGGATCTCCAGCACGGGCACGGCCAGGATTCCCAGGACGATCAGCAGCAGCGGCATGGCCTCATCTTCGGTTCGGGGTGTCCCTCTCCCCTAGAACAACGCCGGGACGGGCCCGAACGTTTCCCGCGCGGGACGGGTTCAGCGCGGCGGGCGGATCTTGCCGACGCGGTCGGACATGCCCCACTGGGTGATGCGCAGCGCCGCCTCGGCCATCACGTCCCGGCTCATCTTGCTGGTGCCGTGCTCGCGCTCGACGAACGTGATCGGCACCTCCACCACGCGCAGCCCCTGCCGCACGGCCCGCAGCGCCAGGTCGATCTGGAAGCAGTAGCCGCGCGAGTCGACCTCGTCCAGCCCGATCTTGGCCAGCGTCGCGGCGCGGAACGCGCGGTAGCCGGCGGTGGCGTCGTGCAGGGGGATGCCGAGCATGAGGCGGGCGTAGGTGTTGGCGCCGCGCGACAGCGCCTCGCGCCGCTTCGGCCAGTTGCGCACCTTGCCGCCGGGGACCCAGCGGGCGCCGATGACCAGGTCGGCGTCCTCCAGCGCGGCCAGCAGCCGCGGCAGTTCCTCGGGCTGGTGGGAGCCGTCGGCGTCCATCTCGACCATGACGTCGTAGCCGTGCTCGGCGGCCCACCGGAACCCGGCGATGTAGGCGGGGCCGAGGCCGTCCTTGCCCTCGCGGTGCAGGACCTGGATCTGCTCGTCGGCCGCGGCCATCGCGTCGGCGACCTCGCCGGTGCCGTCAGGGCTGGCGTCGTCGACCACCAGGACGTCCACCGACGGGACGGCCGCGCGGACCCGGCCGGCGATGCGCTCGATGTTGTCCCGCTCGTTGTAGGTCGGGATGATCACGAGCACCCGGCCCAGGGCGGCTGGGATCTCCATCGGTGTCAATTCCCCTCGTTCTTCCTGGCTGTCCATGCCGCCGCGAGGACGGCGCCGAGCCCGAGCGCCGCCAGCGCCCACTCCGGCGCCGCGCCGACCCGGTCCGCGACCGTCCGCGCGGTGCGCGCCGGGACGGTCCTGACCTGGATGTCGGGGACGAACTCGCGTGACTCGTCGAGCATCCGGCCGTCCGGGGCGACGATCGCGCTGATCCCGCTGGTCGCGGCAACCAAGATCGTACGGCCATGTTCGACCGCGCGCAGCCGGGACATCGCGATCTGCTGCGGCGGCAGGGTGGTGCGGCCGTAGGTGGCGTTGTTGGTCTGCACGACCAGCAGGTTGCCCGCCGCCACGTCACGGACCTCGGTGTCGTAGGCGACCTCGAAGCAGATGACGTCGCCGACGGTGACCGGGCCGAGCCGCATGACGCCCGAGCGGGTGCCCTTGGCGAAGTCGCGGGGGATCCGCTCGAACCGGGTGATCAGCTTGGTGAGGACGTCGCGGAACGGCAGGTACTCCCCGAACGGGACGGGGTGCCGCTTGACGTAGTAGTCGCCCGGGCCGCTGCGCGGGTCCCAGACGATGCCGCGGTTCTCGACCTTCTCGCCGTCGGGGGTGTCGGTGAGGGCGCCGACCAGGACGGGGACGCCGACGTCCTTCACCGCGCCGTCGATGGCGGTGTAGGCGTCGGGTTCGGCGTAGGGGTCCAGGTCGCTGGCGTTCTCGGGCCACACCACCAGTTCGGGGCGGGGCAGCTCGCCGGCGCGGACCCGGGCGGCCAGCTCGTGGGTGGCCTTGACGTGGTTGTTCAGGACGGCCTTGCGCTGGCCGAGGAAGTCCAGGCCGAGGCGCGGGACGTTGCCCTGGATCACCGCGACGGTGACCGGGCGCCCCGAGGCGGGGGTGGGGATCAGCAGCCCGCCGCCGGCGAGCGCCGCGATCAGCGCGAGGGAGGCCGCGGCCGGGACCAGCGCCCGGGGCGGCGCGGGCGGGCGCTCCTCCCCCTCGGCGGAGGCGGCGGCGCGGCGGGCGGCGCGGGCGCGGTGCGCGGCGACGGCGGCGTAGGCGAGCAGCCCGCCGATCAGGGCCGTCACGAACGTCACCAGGGGCGCACCGCCGTAGGACGCGTACGGGGTGAGGGGCGTGGCGGTCTGGCTGAAGGCCAGCCGCGCCCACGGGAACCCGCCGAACGGGACCCGGCCGCGGATCAGCTCCTCGCCGACCCACAGCGCGGCCGTCCACAGCGGCCAGGCGGGCAGCCGGGTCACGACCGCGATGCCCGCGCCCAGCGGCAGGAAGTACAGCGCTTGGACGAGGCTGAGCACGATCCAGCCGTCCGGGCCGATCGCGGAGATGCCTTCCAGGACGGGCAGGAAGAACGCGGCGCCGGCGACGAAGGCGACCCAGGCGCCGGTGCGGGCCGGCAGGCCCCGCAGCACGAGGGTGAGCAGCGCGACGCCGGCGGGGGCGAGCGGGGTGAGGTCGAGCGGCGGGAACGCCAGCCACATGGCGAGGCCGGCGGCGACGGCCAGCAGGGTGCGGGGCCAGCCCGCGCGGCCGCCGCGCCGCACCGCGCCGCGCAGTCGGCTCAGCCGCCCGCGCGGAGCCGCGGCGCCGGGCGCGCCGTCCCGGCCCCCGCCGGGGCCCCCGGCCGGCGACCGGTCGCGCAGGGTCTCCTGGGCCACGTACCCACCTCGTTCGCTCGTTCCCTTCCCGGAACGCTACCGGGCGCGAGCGTCCGCGGCGACCGCGCCCGCGCCGCCGGGGGTCGGGGGGCCGCGGACCGGCGCGCAGAGGCCGGAGGCGTGCGGACACGGAAGAGGGCCCGCGACATCCGTCGGGCCGGAGCCGTCCCACAGGCGGTGAGAGCGAGCCTCCGTTTTCTACTGGATGTCCGGGCCCTTCCCGGGTCCAACCCCCCGCGCGATCGGGCGGCTCCGCCCGGGCCCGCTCCCGGAGCACCGCACTGGCTGAGGCGGACACGAAACCGGACCACTCGCGTGGTCCCCGTCCCCGTCGTGGTGCGATGCCCGGCGGCGCCTCGGGCGGCCGATCGGTGAGTCCCGTGCTGGACTGCAGCAAAACTACCGGCTTCCGGCCTCATGTCAACCGCCGCATGTTCTGCGGGGACTCGCGTCGCCGCAGGTCAGAGACATGATCAGCCGTCCGCGAAATCGGCTGCGAAGATCGCCGCGAGCGGCGTGGCGGGACCCGCCGGGGGCGGGGGTCAGCCGCCGGGCGCGGCGACCACCACCGTGCCGGTCGCGGTGACCGCCACGATCGGCTCCGCCAGCGCCTCGGCGGCCGACTCGCCCTTGTCGGGGCGGCCCCGGCACACCACGCGCGCCTCGAACTCCATCACGCGGCTGCGGGTGCCGGCGCGGACCAGCACGGCCGTGGTCTCCAGCACGTCCCCGGCCTTGACCGGGGCGCGGAACTGGACGTCGGAGTAGGAGGCGAACAGGCCCTCGTCGCCGTCGGTGCGGACGCACAGCTCGGTGGCCGCGTCGCCGAACTGCCCGAGGACGTAGGCGCCGTCGACCAGGTCGCCTGCGTAGTGGGCGTGGGAGTAGGGGACGTAGCGGCGGTGGGTGACGGTCGTCCCCTCGCGCGGATCACTCATCGTCGTCTCCGTGGTCGGGGCCGTCCGCGCCGCGGGCGGCCGGCTGGTCGGGCAACAGGGCGTGGACGAGGTAGCTGGCGACCTCGGCGGGCGTGGTGCCCTTGCCGAAGATCCGGTCGACGCCGAGGTCGGCCTCGGTGACGGTGTCGAAGCGGGGGCCGCCGACCACCAGCAGCGGCCGCCCCACCCCGCCGGCCACGGCGGTCGGGTACTCGGCGTGGAACGCGGCGGCCATCTGCTTGGTGTTGTGCAGGTGCGCGTTGCGCTGGGTGACGACCTGCGACACCAGGACGGCGTCGGCGTTCTCGGCCTTGGCGCGCTCCACCAGCTCCTCGACGGTGACCTGGGCACCCATGTTCACGACCTGGATCTCCCGGTAGTACTCCAGGCCCTTCTCCCCCGCGAACCCCTTGACGTTCAGGATCGCGTCGATGCCGACGGTGTGGGCGTCGGTGCCGATGCAGGCGCCGACGACCACCAGCCGCCGGTTCAGCGCGCCGCGGATCGCCAGGTTCACCTCCTGCGAGGTCAGCAGCGGGTAGGCGCGCTCCTCGGGGGCCGGGATGGACGCGTAGTCGATCAGGTGCCGGACCTTGCCGTACACGATGAAGAAGGTGAAGTCGGGCCCCATCGGCTTGGCGTGCACGACGCTGGCGGGGTCCAGGCCCATCTTCCCGGCGAGCTGCAGGGCGGCGGCCTCGGCGCGCTTGCCGGCGGGGACGGGCAGGGTGAACGACATCTGCACCATGCCGTCGCCGGTGGTGTCGCCGTAGGGGCGGATGACCTGGCGGGTGTCGGCGGGCTCGGCTGGCGCCCGCGTGCCGGTTCCGGGGCTCTCGACGGTCATGCGGGCACCTCCTGCTGGGCCGCGCCGACGGTGCTGCCGGCGTGCGGGTCCTCGGTGTCGAGGATGTCGATGGCGGGGTTGAAGTAGCCGTCGGCGCGGGGGACGACGCCGTCCAGGCCCTTGCCGCCGTCGGGCGGGCGGCGGGTGACGCCGAAGGTGCCCTCGGCGATCGCGTTGAGGAGCCCGTCGTCGGCGATGCGCTCGAGCAGGTCCACCGACTCCGCCAGCACCTGCCGGGCGCGCTGGACGATCATCCCGTCCGGGCGGGGCGTGAAGTCCTCGGCGAGGCTCCCGCAGGCGTCGCGGACGTAGCGGACGTTCTCCAGCGCGAGGTCGCGGTCCGACAGCCACGGGGTGTGGATGCCCTCGGTCATCATCCCGATCAGGATGATCGACTGGCCGGTCATCACGCCGGCGAGGTTGAAGAAGGCGTCCAGCAGGTAGCCGGCGAAGATGTTGCCGGTCATGTGCTTGGTGGGCGGCATGTACTTCAGCGGCGCGCCGGGGAACAGCTCCCGGACGAGCTGGGCGTGCGCGAGCTCCAGCCGGAAGGACTCGGGCACCGCCGGGTCGATCTCGAAGGCGTGGCCGAGGCCGAGCTGGGCGTCGGAGAGGCCGGCCTCGTGCCCGAACCGCTCGTTGAGCAGCTGGCTGACGACCACGGTGTGCGCGGCGTCGACGGCGTCGGCGGTGGTGAGGTAGTTGTCCTCGCCGGTGTTGATGACGATGCCGGCGCGGGCGTGGACCTGCCGGGAGAACCGCTGGTCGATGAACGTCCGGCGGGGGTTGATGTCGCGGAAGATGATGCCGTACATGCAGTCGTTGAGCATCATGTCCAGGCGCTCCAGCCCGGCGAGCGCGGCGATCTCCGGCATGCACAGCCCGGAGGCGTAGTTGGTCAGCCGGACGTAGCGGCCGAGCTCGCGGGAGACGTCGTCCAGCGCGGCGCGCATCAGCCGGAAGTTCTCGCGGGTGGCGTAGGTGCCGGCGTAGCCCTCGCGGGTGGCGCCCTCGGGGACGAAGTCCAGCAGCGACTGGCCGGTGGAGCGGATCACCGCGACGACGTCGGCGCCCTCGCGGGCGGCGGCCTGCGCCTGCGGGATGTCCTCGTAAATGTCGCCGGTCGCGACGATCAGGTAGACCAGCGGCTGCGGCGGGTCGGCGCTGTCGGGGGCGGGCAGCTCGGCCAGCAGCCGGTCGCGCTCGGCGCGGCGCCGGTCGATGCGGGCGATGCCGCCGCGGGCGGCCTCGGCGGCGGCCTTGCGGGCGTGGTCGGCGTCGGTGCCGGACGGGAGCCGGAACGACACCCGGCCCGCGGCGGCGGCCTGCGCGAGGTCGCGCAGGGAGCCGTGCGGGCCGCTCAGCAGCGCGTCCCAGACCGGGAGCGCGAGGCCGTGCTCCAGGCCGACCTGGTCGCGGACGGCGTCGGCGAGGTGGTTGGCCCACGGCCGCCCGCCGTCGTCGGCGCCGGCGAGGCCGGCCAGGCGCAGCAGCGCCCGCTCAACCGAGACGGTGGTGTGGGAGCGCGCCATCTCGATGATCGGTTCCGCGGCGCGGGCGGCGAGCCGCCGGGCGGTGCGCACCGCCTCCGGGTCGAGGTCCAGCTTTCCCTGCGGCGCCATCGCCGTCTCCCCTCACGCAGCCGCCCCTCTCAGGCCGGTCCGAACAATCGTCCTTCATACCGGGTGCTCTACGGGAGATCTTCCGGCATGAACAGCGTATTTCACAAGAAGTCGCGGCAGATTCCTCCGACCTGGCCGCGCCCGTACCGATCACCTTCCCTGTCCGGCCGGTCATGTCACCTTCAGGTGACGGTCAGTGGCGAACCCACCGGTAACGACCGTACGTGAAATTAAACTCACCCTCAGTGATAACAGCCCAACGCGGGAGTGGCATGATCCTTTACTGTGCGGCCGCGGCCTGCGCGATCGGCGTGGTGCTCGTGGCGAGCCGGCTCGTCCGCCGCCTGAAGGGCGTGGACGACCCCGACCCCGACGGCCCCACCACCGCGCACACCGGGGCGATGCTCTCGGCGCTGTTCCTGCTGGCCTTCGCCATCGCCATCGTGGTGCCGTGGACGACCGCCGACGCGGCGCGCTCCAACACCTACGCCGAGAGCCAGGCGATCTCCGAGGCGTACTGGGCCGCGAACCGGCTCCCCGCGCCCGACGCGCGGCACGTCCAGGCGGAGCTGAGCCGGTACGTCGCGCTGGTCCGCGGCCCCGAGTGGCGGCTGATGGAGCACGGCCGCCTCAGCTCCGACGGCCAGCGCGACCTGGACGACCTGCGCCGCTACGTCATCGCCGTCAAGGCCGACTCCGACGAGCTGAAGGACGCCCGCAACGCCGTCCTCGACCACCTCAGCGAGATCTCCGGCGCCCGCAACCAGCGCGCCGCCGACGCGCGCACCGCCCCGCCCGCCGGGCTGCTGGCGATGACGCTGCTGACCGGCGTCGCCGTCCTGCTGCTGCCGTTCCTGTCGGGCGCCCGCCCGCGCGGCGCCACGCTCGTCCCGCTGTCGATCATGGCGGCGCTGCTGGCCGCCGGGGCCTACCTGACCGTCGACATCTCCCATGTCTTCAGCGGCGCCCTCGCCGTCGGCCCGGAGGCGTTCACGCACCTGCAGGCCGAGCTGCAGCGCGTCGGGGCGGGCGGCTGACATGCGCCCGCTGCCGTTCCGGCCCGCCGCGCTGCCCGCCGTGCTGCCCGCCGCGGTCGCGGGCGCGCTCGCCTTCCCCGCCGCCGCGCTCGCCGACCCGACCCCGCATCCGATCATCAGCGTGTGCATCGACATCGAGATCGGCCCCGGCGCCGGCCAGGGCGGCTCACCCTGCGAGCCGCACCAGCCCCCGCCCCCGCCTCCGCCGCCTCCGCCGCAGACCCCGGCCCCTCCGCCGCCGCAGGAACCGCCCGCGCCGCCGGAGGAACCACCGCCCCCGCCGCAAGAGCCGCCGCCCGAGGTCCCCGAGCCGCCCGCCGAACCGGCCCCGCCAGCCCACTCCCCCGCGCCCCCGCCGCGGCCGGCGGCGCCGCCGCCCCGGCCGGTCGACGCGCAGGCCCCGCCGGCGCCGCCGCGCACGCGCCCGGCCCCGCCGCCCGCGAAGAAGCCCGAGCAGGCGTCCCCGCAGCCGGCGCACACCGCGCCGCGCGCGGTGAAGGAGCCGCCGCGCCGCCGCGACCCGCTGGACACCTCGCTCGTCCTGGTCGTCCTCGCGGTCGTGATCAGCGCCGGCACCGCGATCGCCTTCGCCCGCTGAGACGCGCCCGCGAGCGGGCGCGCGCCGGGGCAGCCGGGGCGGGGCGTCAGGGCAGGCGGCCGACTCCGCCGTAGACCAGGAACCGCTCGGGGTCGTCGACGGTCTCGCCCTCGTCCGGGCGCCACAGCGGCACGTACACCAGGCCCGGGTCGAGCAGCTCCCAGCCGTCGAAGAACCGCAGGATCTCCGCGTGCGAGCGGGCGACCGCCGGGGAGCTGGCCCGGTCGTAGAGCTTGCCGATCGCGGCGGTCTTGCCCGGCTGCGCCTCATGGGTGAGGTGCGAGACCACCAGGTGGCTGCCGGGGGCGGCCGCGTCGCGGAACGCCGCGACGATCCCGCCCGGGTCCTCCTCGGGCTTGACCAGGTGCAGGGCCGCCACCAGCAGGAACGCCACCGGCTCGGACGGGTCGACCAGCCGCTTCAGCTCCGGGTCGGCGAGGACGTCGGCCGGGCGCCGCATGTCGGCCTGCAGGACCGCGGTCTGGTCGTTGCCCGCCAGGATCGCGCGGCTGTGCGCGACGGCGACGTCGTCGTTGTCGACGTACACCACCCGCGCGTCCGGGTTCACGCTCTGCGCGACCTCGTGCACGTTGCCCTGCGTCGGGATGCCCGAGCCGATGTCGACGAACTGCGCCACGCCCGAGGCGGCCAGCGTGCGGACCGCGCGCCGCAGGAACGCCCGGTTCGCCCGCGCCAGCTCCCGGGCCTGCGGCTCCACCCGCAGCAGCCCCGTCGCCAGATCACGATCTGACGCGAAATTGTGGGCTCCGCCGAGCAGGAAGTCATAGACCCGTGCGACGCTTGGCCTTCGACTGTCGACCTCGGGTGGGATCCACTCGGAGTCCATGCATCGTCTCCCTAATGACCGAGGGGTGGCCGTCGCGGGGCGGACTCAGCGTAACCCGGGCCGCTCCGCCGAGCGCCCGCAACCGGGACAGCGAGGACCGATGTCCGAACAGCCCGCACGACCGGGGCCGGTGACCGTCCTGCTCGCCCCCGACGGCAGGGTCACCGGGTGGAGCGAGGGCGCCGCGCGCCTGTTCGCCCGCGGCGCGGGCGAGGCGGTCGGCGCCGCGCTGCCCGGCCTGCTCGGCCGCCCCGGGGCGGCCGAGCCGCTCGCCGCCGCGCTGAAGCTGGCCGCCTCCGGCCGGCCCTGGTCCGGGGTGCTGCCGCTGTCGGGCGACGGCGTCTCGGTCACCTGCGCCCCGTTCGTGTGCGCGGACGGCGGCACCGCCGCCGTGCTGACGGTGTCGCCGCCCTGGGCCGACGGGCTGGAACTGCTCAACGAGGCGGGCCGCCGCATCGGCTCCACCCTCGACCTGCACCGCACCGCCCGCGAGATCGTCGCCGTCACCGTCCCACGGTTCGCCGACGCCGGCGCTATCTACGTGCTGGAGCGGCTGCTCGCCGACGACGACCAGCCCGCCGCGGAGGCCGACGGCTCGGCGGTCGTGCGGCGCCTCGCGGTCGCGTTCGCCGAGGACGACCCGCGCGAGTGGGCCCGCGAGTTCCCCGTCAACGAGGTCATCGTCTACCCGCCGTCCACCCCCTACGCCCGCTGCCTCACCACCGGCGGCATGGTCGAGTTCGGCGGCGACGCCGTCCAGGACACGGTGGCGCGGCACACCGGCCGCGTCATCGACGGGCTGCTGGACCACGTGTCGCTGCTGGCTGTGCCGCTGGTGGCGCGGGGCCGGGCGCTGGGGTTCGCGGTGTTCAGCCGCAAGCGCGGCCGGCTGCCGTTCGCCGCCGCCGACACCGCGCTCGCCGCCGAACTCGCCGGGCGCGCCGCGACCTGCGTCGACAACGCCTGCCAGTACCGGCGCGAGCATCGCACCGCCACCGCGCTGAAGGCCGGGCTGCTGCCCGCCGGGATCGCCGTCCCGCCCGGCCTGGAGATCGCGCACCGCTACCGGCCGGCGGGCAGCGGCGTCGGCGGCGGCGACTGGTACGACGTGGTCCCGCTGCCCGGCGACAAGGTCGCGGTCGTGATCGGCGACTCGGTCGGGCACGGCGTCACCGCCGCCGCCGCGATGGGGCAGCTGCGGGTCGCCGCGCACACCCTGGCCAGCTGCGAGTTCCCGCCCGCCGAGGTGCTGGAGCGGCTCGACTCCATCGCCCAGGACCTGGACGCCGCCCAGTTCGCGACGTGCCTGTGCATGGTGTGCGACCCGGCGACGCTGCGCTGCGAGGTGGCGTGCGCGGGGCATCCGCCGCCGCTGCTGGCGCTGCCCGACGGGACGGCGCGGCGGTTCGCGTTCCCGCACGGGCTGCCGCTCGGCGTGTCCGACCCCGACCACCCGCCCGCCTACGAGCAGCTGGCGGCCGAGATCCCGGCGGGCGCCACCCTGGCGTTCTACACCGACGGGCTGGTGGAGAGCCGCATGCGCAACATCGACGAGGGCATCGCCCGGCTGGCGTCGGCGCTGGTCGCCTCCCGGTCCGCGTCGCTGGAGGACACCGCCGACGGCGTCCTGGCCCTGATGTCCGACCAGCAGGGCCACGACGACATCGCGCTGCTCCTGATCCGCCCCGCGTCCTGACCCCGGAGGGGCGGGCCCGCCCTACAGGCCGGGGATCTCGTGGTTGCGGAACGCGTCGACGAAGTAGGTGTGGTCGTCGCGGACGATCTCGGCGTACCGGGTGCCGAACGCGACCATCGCCTCGACGAACGCCGACTCGTCCGGGCCGATCACCGCGTTGATGGCGTCCTCGACCTGGAAGCCGACGAGGGTGTGGTCGGAGTCGGTGTCGGACACGCAGTGCACCTTGGCGGTGGCGCGGCCGAGGTCGTCCAGCACCGAGAGCATGTCCTCGGGCTCGGTGAGGCCGCCCCAGTCGAGGTCCTCCTCGTAGGGGGACAGCTCCTGCACGACGTAGCCGACGCCGCCGATCCGGGTGTGGCCGAGCCACGGGTCGCTGTTGGCCTGCAGCGCGCGGCGCGACACGGCGGTGCGGTGCCCGTGGTGCTGGAAGTAGGCGCGGATGCGCTCGTCGTGGACGACGCGGCTCGGCGCGGCGACGTTGCCCTGCTTCATCGACAGGACGACGTCGTTCTCCAGCGCCTGGGTGTTGCCCTCGACCAGGATGTTGTAGGCCGACAGGCCGGCCGAGCCGATGCCGAACCCGGACGCGCCGACGATGTCCTTGACCTGGTAGGTGAGGCTGCCGAACCGCTTCTCGGCGGGGATCGTGGTCAGGTACTCCTGGTAGGCGGCCTCGACCTCGGCGCGCTCGGCGTCGCCGAGGCGGCGGACGCCGGGCCGGTCCCTGAAGCGGCGCTCGGCGCCGTCGACGACCGTCATCTCCGCCAGCAGCCCGATGCGGGTGCCGCCCATCGCGGCGACGAGCACGTCCCGGACGTAGCCGTCGGTGGTGTCGAGGGTCAGCGCGAACTTCTCGTCGCCCTCGTGCTCGGCGAACCTGCGGACCTGGTCGACGTAGGCGCGCACGTAGGTCTCGATGAGCCGGCGGATGTCGGCGTCGGAGATCGCCTTCTGCCAGGCCAGCAGCGCCAGGCTCGCGACGAGCCGCTTGACGTCCCAGGTGAAGTGGCCGACGTAGGCCTCGTCGTAGTCGTTGACGTCGAAGACGAACACGCCGTCGTCGTTCATGTAGGTGCCGAAGTTCTGGGCGTGCAGGTCGCCCTGGATCCATACGCGGGAGGTGCGCTCGTCGGCCCACGGGTCGTCGTCGCCGGCGATGTCGGCGTAGAACAGGCAGGCGCTGCCCCGGTAGAACGCGAACGGGTCGGAGGCCATCTTGCGGAAGCGGCGGCGGAACTCGGCGGGGCTGCGCTCCATCAGGTCCGAGAACGCGTCGACCAGGACGTCGACGATCTGCGCCCGGCGCTCCTTGGGGTCGCGCCCGCGCAGCTCCTCGGTGATGCTCGCCATTCTCTCTCCCTCGATGATCGGGTGAGCCCCGCCGCTGCCGGGGCGTTCCCGGTCATTGTGCCGAATCCGGACCCGTCCGGGAGGTGAACAGCGCGCGCACGGCCGGTTCCGTCCGGACCAGGTCAAGGGCGGTCTCGGCGTGCCCGGGGACGTACCCGTTCCCGATGAGCATCGTGACGTCGGCGGCGAGGCCCTCGGCGCCGAGCGCGGCGGCCGGGAAGGAGGTCGCCATGGAGAAGAACACGACGGTGCCGCCGGACGCGGTGGCGAGGATCGCGCCGTGCTCGCAGCCGGGGACGTCCACGCACACGACGGTGACGTCGACCGGCTCACCGATGGCGGCGGCGACGGCGACGGGGTCGCGGGCGTCGGCGCGCACGACGGTGTCGGCGAGCCCGGACGCGGTGAGGCGCTCCTCCTCCTCGGCGGTGGGCACGAGCCCGATCACGCGGGCCGCGCCGGCGCGGCGCGCGGCGGCCAGCGCCAGGCAGCCGGACTTGCCGGCGGCGCCGAGCACCGCGACCGCCGGGGCGCTGCGGGCGGCGACGACCCGGGCGGTGAGGGCGGGGGCGCCGCAGACGTCCATGACGGCGAGCGCGAGCGGGACCGGCAGGTCGCCGGGCAGGACGGCGGCGATGGAGCGGGCGAACAGGATCGCGTGGCCGCGGGCGGGCACCTGCTCCGACAGGCCGTCCCAGCCGGCGAGGCCGTCGGTGACGGCGAGGGGGGTGAGGGTGAGGGAGACGAGGGTGGCGACGCGGTCGCCGGGCTCCAGCCCGAGCGGCGACTCCGGCCCGGCCTCCTCGACGACGCCGACGAGCATGCCGCCCGACCCGGTGACGGGGTTGTGCATCTTGCCGCGCTCGCCGATGATCCGCAGCACCTCGGCGCGGATCGCAGCGGGGTCCCCGCCGTGCGCGGTGTGCAGCTGCCGGTAGGACGCGGCGTCGAGGTTGAGCCGCTCGACGCCGATGCGGACCTCGTCGGGCCGGATCCGCGGGTCGGTGTCGAGGCGGTGCGCCGCCTGCGGCAGCACGCCCGCGGGCTCCAGCACCCGGTGCAGCCCCACCGCCGTGCCGCCGCCCGTGCCGCCGTCCGTGCCCGTGCCGCCGTCCGTGCCCGTGCCCCCGCCCGTGAGGGCCGTCCCGCCGTCGGTCATCGCCGTCCCGCCTCTCTTCCGAAAACACCCGGTGTAGCGCAAGATGTTCAGGGCACCACTAGTTTCGACGAAAGTCTTCCCGTAACGTCGGGCCCATACAAGAGTTTTGCGCGATCAATGTGAGGCTAGGAGGCGGTCGACGATGACCACTGCCCTGCACCCGGACGCGGCCGCGGCCGGCGCCCGCGCGTCCGACGGGACCGCACGCCAGCCGTACGCCTACCGGCGCCGGCCCCTGGAGGAGCCCGACTGGCGGCGCCTGCCCGGCTGGCGGGACGTCACCGAGGACGAGTGGGAGTCGGCGCAGTGGCAGCGGGCCCACTGCGTGAAGACCGTGCGGCAGCTCCGCCGGCTCATGGGTGACCGGCTTGACGAGTCGTTCTACGCCGACCTGGAGCGCGACCAGGCCGAGCGCGCGACGATGTCGATGCTGCTGCCGCCGCAGATGCTCAACACGATGGACTCCTCCTCCACCGACGCCTTCTACGCCGACCCCGTGCGGCGCTACATGCTCCCGGTGTTCAGCGACCGGCGCACCGACTGGCCGTCGCACCCGCTGGCGACCCGCGACTCGCTGCACGAGGCCGAGATGTGGGCGGTCGAGGGCCTCACCCACCGCTACCCCACCAAGGTGCTGGCGGAGCTCCTGCCGACCTGCCCGCAGTACTGCGGCCACTGCACCCGCATGGACCTGGTCGGCAACTCCACGCCGAACGTCGACAAGCACAAGTTCACGATCAAGCCGCCGGACCGGCTCGGCGCGATGCTCGACTACCTGCGCCGCACCCCCGGCGTCCGCGACGTGGTCGTGTCCGGCGGCGACGTCGCCAACATGCCCTGGCCGCGGCTGGAGTCGTTCGTCGCGTCCCTGATGGAGATCGACAGCATCCGCGACATCCGGCTGGCCAGCAAGGCGCTGATGGGCCTGCCGCAGCACTGGCTGCAGGACGACGTCCGCGCCGGGATGGAGCGGCTGGCCGCCACCGCGCACCGGCGCGGCGTGCAGATCGCGATCCACACCCACGTCAACGCCGCCCAGTCGGTGACGCCGCTGGTCGCCCGGGCGGCCCGCGCGATGCTCGACACCGGCATCCGGGACGTCCGCAACCAGGGCGTGCTGCTGCGCGGCGTCAACGACACGCCGGAGGCGCTGCTCGACCTGTCGTTCGCGCTGCTCGACGAGGCCGGGATCATGCCGTACTACCTGTACATGTGCGACATGATCCCGCACAGCGAGCACTGGCGGCTCGCCGTCTGGGAGGCGCAGGAGCTGCAGCACGCGATCATGGGCTACCTGCCCGGCTTCGCCACCCCGCGCATCGTCTGCGACGTCCCCTATGTCGGCAAGCGGTGGGTGCACCAGCTCGCCGACTACGACCGCGAGCGCGGCGTCTCCTACTGGACGAAGAACTACCGCACCGGCCTGGAGCTGTCCGACCCGGACGCGCTGACCCGCCGCTACGAGTACTACGACCCGATCGACACCCTGCCCGAGGCGGGCCGGGCGTGGTGGCGGGAACGCTCCACCGCCGCGTGAGGTGCCGTGACGCGCGACCGGCCCGGCGCCTTTACGTTGTAGATCATAAGCGCCGGGCCGTATCCTCGGACGGATGACCACCGTGCCGGCCGCCGCCGACCTGACCGCCGCCGACCTGGCGGACGCCCCCTACCCGCACCTCGCGCGGCTGCGGGAGCGCGACCCCGTCGCCCTCGTCCCCGCCCTGGGCGGCCGGCTGGTGACCTCCCGCGAGCTGGCCCTGCGGGTGCTGCGCGACGCCGCGACCTTCACCGTGGACGACCCGCGCTTCTCCACCGCGCAGGTCGTCGGGCCCAGCATGCTGTCGCTGGACGGCCCCGCCCACACCCGGCACCGCGACCCGTTCGCGCGGCCGTTCCGCCCGGCGCGGACCCGCGAGCGGTTCACCGCGTTCGTCGAGGCCGAGGCGGCCCGGCTGGTGGACGGCCTCGCCCCGGACGGGCGGGCCGAGCTGCGCGGCGCGCTCGCCGGGCCGCTCGCCGTCGCGGTCGTCACCGAGGCGCTCGGCCTGGAGGGCGTGGACGCGGCGACCGTCCGGTCCTGGTACGGGGCGTTCGTGGACGCGGTGTCGGCCATCACCGCGGGCGGCACCGCCCCGATGGCCGCGGCCGAGGCGTACCGGCTGCTCACCGCGGCCGTCGAGGAGGCGATCACCGCGTCCCGGCCCGGGTCGCTGCTGGCCGAGGCCGCCCGCGACGAGGCCGGGCTCGCCACGGCCGAGGTCGTGGCGAACGCGGCGATCCTGATGTTCGGCGGCATCGACACCACCGAGGGCATGATCGCCAACGCGGCGCTGCACCTGCTCGGGCACCCCGGGCAGCTCCGGCTCGTCCTGGACGACCCGGGCCTGCTCCCCGCGGCGATCGAGGAGTCGCTGCGGCTGGAGCCCGCCGCGGCCGTCGTCGACCGGTACGCCGTCCGCGACACCGAGCTCGGCGGGACGGCGATCCGCGCGGGCGAGCTGGTGCGGGTGTCGATCACCGCCGCCAACCGCGACCCGGCGGTCTTCCCCGACCCCGACCGCTTCGACGTGCGGCGCGCCAACGCCGCCGAGCACCTGGCGTTCGCGCACGGCCCGCACTTCTGCTTCGGCGCCCACCTGGCCAGGCTGGAGACCCGGACGGCGCTCGGCGCGCTGCTCGGGCGGCTGCCGGGGCTGCGCCCGGACCCCGGCCGCCCGGCCCGCCCGCACGGGCTGGTGTTCCGCAAGCCGCCGCGGCTGGACGTCCGCTGGGACCGCTGAAGGCCAGTTCAGGCCCCTTTTCCCCGGCATGAAGGGCCGCCGGATATGGGAGCATGTCGCCCATGATCGTGGAACGCCGGGTCGAACTCCGGTTCGGAGCGGAAAGCCGGGAAGCCGGGACGCACACCAACCTGTCCGCCGTACGGCAGGACGGCCGCTGCCTGTGGGTGGCGGGCGACGAGACCGCCACCATCGAGCGGCTCACCGCCGTGCTGGACGGCGACGGCCGCGTGACCGGCTACGACGGGCAGGCCACGGTCGCGCTCGCCGACCTGGTGCCGCTGCCCGCCGGCCCCGACGAGGAGGCCGACATCGAGGGCCTGGCGCGGGCCAACGGCTGGCTGTGGGCCATCGGGTCGCACAGCCTCAAGCGCAAGAAGATCAAGCCGGGGCAGAGCGCGGCGAAGGCCCGCAAGCGGCTGGCCACCGTCGTCCGCGAGGACAACCGCTTCATCCTGGCGCGCCTCCCCCTGGTCACCGGCGAGGACGGGCTGCCCGCCGTCGTCCGCGAGGACGGCGGCCGCACCGCCGCCGTCCTCGGGCTGGACAAGGACTCCCTCACCGACCTGCTGGAGGACGACCCCCACCTCGCGCCGTTTCTGGGCATCCCGAGCAAGGACAACGGCATCGACATCGAGGGCATCGCCGCGCACGGCGACCGGCTCTACATCGGGCTGCGCGGCCCGGTGCTGCGCGGCTGGGCGGTGCTGGTGGAGATCCGCCCCGGCACCGACCCCCGCGACCCGCGCAAGCTGCGCCCGCTGCCGCTCGGCGACGGCGACGAGGACGGGGACGGGGACGGGGACCTGTACCGGACGCACTTCCTCGACCTCGGCGGCCTCGGCATCCGGGACCTGTGCCCGCACGGCGACGACCTCCTCGTCCTCACCGGGCCGAGCATGGACCTCGACGGCCCCGTGCGGGTCGTGCGCTGGCGCGGCGCGGCCCGCGCGGACGCCGCCGGGATCGTCCCGGCCGAGGAGCTGGAGACGCTGGGCGACCTGCCCTACGGCGACGGCGACGACCACGCCGAGGGCATCGCCGTGCTGGACGAGCCCGGCACCCGCGTCCTGGTCGTCTACGACAGCCCGGCCCCCGCGCGCCTCACCGCGGGCGGCGGCGTCCTCGCCGACGTGGTCGCGCTACCCGAATAAGCGCTCGCTTGCCTCGTCTGCTTGGATGGCCCTGCAACCGGCAGGAGTCGAAGGGGCAGGACGAGAGCATGATCGAGTGGTCCGAGGAAGACCTGATGATCCGGGACGCGGTGCGCGGCTGGATCGACGCCGAGGTCCGGCCCAACCTGGACGCGCTGGAGTCGGGCGAGCTGCCGCCCTACGACCTGCTCCGCGGTCTGTACAAGACGTTCGGGATGGACGAGATGGCGCGCTCGTCCTTCCACGCCCGCATCGCCAAGGAGCGTGCGGGCGAGGCGCGGGAGTCCGGCGAGGAGGACCGGCCCGGCAGCGGCGGCGCCGCGATGACGATGATCCCGGTCATCGAGCTGTGCAAGGTCGCGCCCGGCCTGGTGTCGGCGATGGGGGTCGGGCTCGGCCTCGCCGCCGGGACGATCATGAAGCGCGGCACCCCCGAGCAGAAGGAGCGCTGGGCGCTGCCGCTGCTCACCATGGAGAAGGTCGGCGCCTGGGCCATCACCGAGCCCAACTCCGGCTCGGACGCCTTCGGCGGCATGCAGGCCACCGCCAGGAAGGTCGGCGACGAGTACGTCATCAACGGCAGCAAGACCTTCATCACCAACGGCCCCTACGCCGACACCATCGTCTTCTACTGCAAGCTCGACGACGGGCGGGAGGCGCGCGACCGGGAGATCCTGACGTTCGTCCTCGACCGCGGCATGGAGGGCCTGGAGCAGAGCAAGCCGCTGCGCAAGATGGGCCTGCACTCCTCCCCCACCGGCGAGCTGTTCCTCAACGACGTCCGCGCCGGCGCCGACCGCCTGCTGACCTCCGGCTCGCAGGGCGGCAAGGAGTCGGCCAAGCAGAACTTCGTCACCGAGCGCGCCGGCGTCGCCGCGATGGCCCTCGGCGTCATCGAGGAGTGCCTGAAGCTGTCGGTCGAGTACGCCAAGACCCGCGAGCTGTGGGGGCAGCGGATCGGCGACTTCCAGCTCATCCAGCTGAAGCTGGCCAAGATGGAGGTCGCGCGGCTCAACGTCCAGAACCTGGTGTTCCGGCACATCGAGATGCAGCGGGCCGGGCGGCCGATGACGCTCGCCGAGGCGTCCGCGATGAAGCTGTACGCCGCGCAGGCCGCCAGCGAGGTCGCGCAGGAGGCGGTGCAGCTGTTCGGCGGCAACGGCTACATGAGCGAGTACCGCGTCGAGCAGCTCGCCCGCGACGCCAAGTCGTTCCAGATCTACGCGGGCACCGACGAGATCCAGGTGACGCATATCGCCCGCGACCTGCTGTCGCGCTGACCCCGCGCGTCCGGCACCGGAAAGACGGCGCCCGCCGCGAACTTCCGCGGCGGGCCGGCCATCGAAAAGGTGGGGGGCGGGTGAGGGCGATCGCCCGCCCCCCTGGGCCGCGGCCCTTTCTGGACAGCCGACGATGGGGACTGGATACTCACAGCCATGGACGGTCAGGGCTCATTCCCGGTGAGAGCGTCCGACACGCAGCGGGACCGGGCCCTGCGCGTCCTGAGCGACCGCGTGGCCGAGGGCCGGATGTCGGACGAGACGTTCGAGCGCCGCGTCGACCAGGTGCTGCGGGCGCGCAGCCAGGCCGAGCTGGCCGACATCGTGCACGACCTCCCCCCGCAGAACCGCGTCATCGACCGGCTGACCGGGCTCGTGTCGTCGGTGTCGCAGGTGACCGCGCGGATCGAGGCGGCCTGGCGGGCGCCGCGGCTGCCGCGGTTCATGCTGCCGCCCGCGGAGCTGAAGCGGATCGTCGTCGGCCGCGCCCCCGCCTGCCAGTTCATCCTCACCGACCTCACCGTCTCGCGGTTCCACGCCGAGATCTACCGGGCCGGGGACGGCTGGATGATCTCCGACCTCGGGTCGATGAACGGCACCCGGGTGAACGGCTGGCGGCTGACCGGCCCGGTCCGGCTGCGGCCCGGCGACGAGGTCGGCTTCGGCAACGCCAGCTTCGTCGCCACCGCCCCCTGACACCCCGCTCCCCGCCCCTCCCCCGCCCCTCCCTCTGTTCCGTCCGGGACCGGCCGGGGTCTTGACGTCTTCGTTAAGAGTCCTTACTTTCTCCTCCAAGTTAGGAAACCTTCTTAACTCGGAGGAGCCGCCGTGCCCAGCCCGTCCGTCCCGGGGACCCCCAGCCTGCTGCGGGCCATCAACGACCGCGCCGCGCTGGAGGCGCTGCTCGCCCGGGGCCCGCTGACCCGGCCGCAGATCTCCGACCTCACCGGGCTGTCCAAGCCGACCTCCTCGCAGCTGCTCGCCCGGCTGGAGGCGGCCGGACTCGTCGTCCGGGACGGGATCCGGGAGGGCCTGCCCGGCCGCACCGCCGAGCTGTACCGGATCAACGGCGCCGCCGCCCACGTCGCCGGCGTCGACGTCACCCCGGCGCGGATCCGGGCCTCCGTCGCCGACCTGGCCGGGACCGTCGTCGGCGAGCACACCCTCGCCACCCCCGCGCGCACCGGCGTGGACGCCGTCGCCCGCACCGCCGAGGCGCTCGACGGCGCCGCCGCCGCGGCCGGGCTGGCCCGCACGGCGCTGGCCCGCGCCGTCATCGGCATCCAGGGCGCCGTCGACCCCGCCACCGGGCGGCTCGGCTACGCCGCGCACATCCCCGGCTGGCACATCCCCGACCTCGTCGCCGTGCTCGGCCGCGGCCTCGGCGTGCCCGTGGCCATCGAGAACGACGTCAACCTCGCCGCGCTGGCCGAGCAGGCCCGCGGCCAGGCGGCGCCGGAGGCGGGCGGCGCCCGCGACTTCGTGCTGCTGTGGGTCGCCGACGGCGTCGGCATGGCCGTCGTGCTCAACGGCGCCCTGCACCGCGGCGCGACCGGCGGCGCCGGCGAGATCGGCTACATGCCCGCCGTGGGCGCCCCGCTGATGCGCGGCGTCCGCCGCACCCACACCGGCGGCGTGCACAGCCTCACCGGCGGCAGCGCCGTGCTGAAGCTGATGCGCGAGCACGGCTTCCGCGGACGCGACGCCGCCACCGCGCTCGGCCGCGCCGCCGCCGACGTCGAGACCGGCCCCGCCACCGGCAAGCGCACCGCCAGCGACGCGGGCGCGCGCGCGGAACGCGCCCTCACCGAACTCGCGACCCGGCTCGGCGCCACCCTCGCCACCGTCGTGGCCGTCATCGACCCCGCACTCGTCGTCCTCACCGGCGACGTCCTGCGCGCCGGAGGGGAACCGCTCCGCGCGCGCGTCGAACAGCACCTGCACAGCCTGACGATCCCGCGTCCCCGGGTGCGGCTCAGCACCGTCGAGGGCAACCCCGTCCTGGCCGGGGCGCTCCAGCAGGCACTCACGGAGACCCGAGACGAGGTCTTCTCCACCACCGTCCCCTGACCCCCGTACCGCACGCCCTCCCCCACCCCCAAGGAGGACCGCAGTGCCCACCACCATCCCGCGCCGCCTCACCGCAGCCTTCGCCGCCGTGTTCCTCGCCGCCGGCTGCACCGCCGGCGGCGATTCCTCCAGCGGCCCCGGGGCCGAAGCGAAGCAGACCATCGAGGTCTGGCACGGCTGGAGCGCCCCGCACGAGGTCAAGGCGTTCGAGGACGCCGTCGCCGGCTTCAACAAGGCCCACCCCAACGTCACCGTCAAACTCGTCAAGGGCCAGACCGACGACCGCATCACCAACGCCATCCGCGGCGGCAACCCGCCCGACGTGGTGTCGTCCTTCACCACAGACAGCGTCGGCCAGTGGTGCCAGAGCGGCGCCTGGCAGAACCTCGCCCCCTACATCGCCAAGTCCAAGCTGGACCTGAACCAGTTCCCCAAGGCCGTGCAGCAGTACACCCAGTACAAGGGCGTCCGGTGCGCGATGCCGCTGCTGGCCGACGCCTACGGGCTCTACTACAACAAGAAGCTGATGAAGGGCGAACAGCCGCCCAAGACGATGAGCGAGCTGACCGCGCTGGCCAAGAAGCTCACCGTCCGCGCCCCCGACGGCACCATCAAGGTCGCCGGGTTCATGCCGTCCGCCCAGTACTACGAGCACCAGACCCAGCACCTCGCGCCCCAGTTCGGCGTGACGTGGCTGACCCCCGGAGGCACGTCGAACTTCGCCGCCGACCCCGCCGTCACCGCGTACCTGGAGTGGAGCAAGAGCCTCCTCGACTGGTACGGCTACGACAACGTCAAGAAGTTCCTGCGCTCGATGGGCCAGGAGTTCGAGTCGTCCAACCCCTTCCAGAAGGGGAAGGTCGCGATGGCCGTCGACGGCGAGTGGCGCACCAAGTTCATCCAGGAGGAGGCGCCGGGGCTCGACTACGGCACCGCGCCCGCGCCCGTCTCCGACGACCGCGCCGCCGGCTACGGCGGCGGGTTCCTCACCGGCACCGTCGTCGGCATCCCGCGCGGCGCCGAGCACGCGCAGGCCGCCTGGGAGTTCGTCCGGTACCTCACGACCGACACCGGCGCGCTCGTCACCTTCGCCAACGCGCTCGGCAACGTGCCGTCCACGATCCCGGCGCTGTCGTCGCCGCAGCTGAGGCTGCCGGAGCAGTTCCGCACGTTCCTCGACGTGTTCAAGAACCCCAGCAGCACCACGGCCCCGCCGACGGCGAACGGCAACGACTACATCGTGCGGTTCCAGAAGTTCGTCCAGGACGAGTGGGAGCCCGGCAAGGTCCGCGACCTGCCCGCCGCGCTCAAGCGGCTCGACGGCGAGGTCGACGGGTCCCTCAAGCTCGCCGGGGGCTGACCCGTGGCCCCCGGCTCGCTGCGCCTCCCGCTCCCGGGGGCGCGGACCGGGACGGCGGCGGCGCGGGCGCGCCGCCGCCGGCGCCTCCGCGTCCTGGCGTTCCTGTCCCCCTGGCTCGCGGGGTTCGGGCTTTTCTTCGCCTACCCGCTCGCCGCCACCGTCTACTTCTCCTTCACCCGCTACGACCTGTTCACCCTGGAGTACACCGGCCTCGACAACTACGCCTACCTGCTGCACGACCGGGAGGCGTGGACCGCCATGCGGAACACGCTGTGGCTGGTGGCCGTGCTCGTCCCCCTGCGGGTGCTGTTCGGGCTCGGCGTCGCCCAGCTCCTCACCCGGATCAGGCGAGGCGGGAACCTGCTGCGCGCCGTCCTCTACCTGCCGTACCTGATCCCGCCGGTGTCGGCCACGGTCGCGTTCGTGTTCCTGCTGAACCCCGGCACCGGCCCCTTCCCGGCCCTCACCGAGCGGCTCGGGTTCACGCTGCCGGACTTCTTCAACGACGCCGCCTGGGCCAAGCCCGGCCTCACCCTGCTCGCCCTGTGGGCGGTCGGCGACGTGATGATCATCATGCTGGCGGCGCTGCTGAACGTGCCCGCGTCGCTGTACGAGGCCGCCGCCATCGACGGCGCCGGCGCCTGGTCGCGGTTCCGGCACATCACGCTGCCGTCCATCTCCCCCGTGCTGGCGTTCTCCGCCGTCACCGGCGTCATCGAGGCGCTGCAGTACTTCACCCAGCCGATGGTGGCGGGCAAGGTCGCCTCCGGGCGCGCCGACCTGCCCGGCACCCAGTACGCGCCCGGCTACCCCGACGGATCCACGCTGACGTTCCCGCAGTGGCTCTACGACCAAGGGTTCCGGCAGTTCAACATGGGCTACGCGTGCGTGCTCGCGCTGGTCATGTTCGCCACCGCGATGGTGTTCACGCTCTTCCTGCTGCGCCGGTTCCGCGCGTTCACCGGGGAGGAGGCCCGATGACCCGCGGAGGCCGGGCGAGCCGCGCCCTGCAGTGGGTCGCCGTGCACGCCGTCGCCGTCGCGCTCGCCGTGATGTTCCTGGCGCCGCCGGCGTTCATGCTGCTGACCGCGGTGATGTCCGACCGGCAGGCGCTCAGCGGCGACCTGTGGCCGGACGGCTGGCACCTCGCGAACTTCGCCGACGTGTTCAGCGGCGACATGGTCCGCTGGACGGTCAACAGCACCGTGTACGCGGCCCTGTCGACGGTGTTCATGCTGGTGTCCAGCGTCCCGGTGGCGTACGCGCTGGCGCGGTTCCGGTTCCGCGGCCGCAACGCCGCGTTCGTCGTGGTGATCGCGGCGATGATGCTGCCGCCGCAGGTCACCATGGTGCCGCTGTACATCGTGTGGGCGCGGCTCGGGCTCACCGGCACGCTGTGGCCGCTGATCATCCCGCAGCTGTTCGGGGACGCGTTCTCCATCTTCCTGCTGCGCCAGTTCCTCGTGACGATTCCCCGCGAGTACGCCGACGCCGCCCGCGTGGACGGCTGCGGGGAGCTGCGCACGATGCTGCGGGTCGTGCTGCCGATGGCGAAGCCTGCGCTGGCGGCGGTCGCGCTGTTCCAGTTCTTCTACTGCTGGAACGACTACTTCCGGCCGCTGGTGTACGCCGACCCCGACCACTGGACGCTCGCGATCGGCGTCGCCACGTTCCGCGCCGCCCACCACGTGGAGTGGAACCTCACCATGGCGGCGACGCTGCTGACGATCCTGCCGGTGCTCGTGGTGTTCATGCTCGCCCAGCGGGTGTTCATCCAGGGTGTGACGTTGACGGGAGTGAAGGGTTGAAGCTGACGGTCATCGGGGGCGGGTCCACCTACACCCCCGAACTGGTCGAGGGGATCGCGGCGGCGCACGCGGCGCTGCCGGTGTCGGAGCTGGTGCTCGCCGATCCCGACGCGCGGCGGCTGGAGCTCGTCGGCGGCCTCACGCGGCGGATGCTGGCCCGCGCCGGGCATCCGGCGCGGGTCGTCACCGCCGAGGTCGCCGCCGCCGGCGACCTCGACGCGGCGGTGGCGGACGCGGCGGTCGTCCTGCTGCAGCTGCGGGTCGGCGGGCAGGCCGCCCGGCACGTCGACGAGACGCTGCCGCTGGCGTGCGGCTGCGTCGGGCAGGAGACGACCGGCGCCGGCGGCCTGGCCAAGGCGCTGCGCACCGTCCCGGTCGTGCTGGACATCGCCGCGCGCGTCGCCGCCCGCGCCCCCGACGCGTGGATCATCGACTTCACCAACCCGGTCGGCATCGTCACCCGCGCGCTGCTGGACGCCGGGCACCGCGCCGTCGGGCTGTGCAACGTCGCGATCGGGTTCCAGCGGCGCGCGGCGGCGCTGCTCGGCGTCGAGCCCGGCCGGATCGGCCTCGGCCACGCCGGGCTCAACCACCTCACCTGGGTGCGGTCGGTGCGGCGGGACGGGCAGGAGGTCCTGCCGGAGCTGCTCGACCGGCACCCGGACGCGCTCGCCGCGATCTCCGGGCTGCCCGCGCCGTTCCTGCGCGGGCTCGGTGCCGTCCCGTCCTACTACCTGCGCTACTTCTACGACCACGACCGCGTGGTCGAGGAGCAGCGCGGCGCGCGGTCGCGGGCCGAGGAGGTCGCGGCGCTCGAACGCGACCTCCTCGCCCAGTACGCCGACCCGAAGCTGGACTCCAAGCCCGCCCGGCTCGCCGAGCGCGGCGGCGCGTTCTACTCCGAGGCCGCGGTGCGGCTCGCGGTGTCGCTGCTGGCCGGCCGCGGCGACGTGCAGGTCGTCAACGTCCGCAACCACGGGACGCTGCCGTTCCTGGACGACCGCGCCGTCATCGAGGTGCCGGCGCGGATCACCGCGTCCGGCGCGGTGCCGCTGCCCGTCCCGGCCGTCGAGCCGCTGTTCGCGGGGCTGATCGCGCACGTGTCGGGCTACGAGGAGCTGGCCCTGGACGCGGCGCTGCGCGGCGGCGTCGACCGGGTCGCGGCGGCGCTGCTCGCGCACCCCCTCGTCGGGCAGCGCGAGCCGGCCGAGCGGCTCGCCCGCGACCTGGTCGCCGCCAACCGCGCGCACCTGCCGTGGGCGGCGTGATGGCCGCCCGCGGCGGCCATCACGCCCCGGGCGTGCTCGTCGCCGTGGACGGCGGCAACAGCAAGACCGACGCGGCGGTGCTGGGCGCCGGCGGGGAGCTGCTCGCCACCGCGCGCGGCGGCGGGTTCCACCCGCAGGCGGGCGGGCTCGACGCGGCGCTGGACGCGCTGGACGCGGTGGTCGCCGCCGCGCTGCGCGACGCGGGCGCCCGCCCCGGCGACGTCGCGCACCTCGCCGCCTACATGGCCAACGTCGACCTGCCGGACGAGGAGGAGCGGCTGGAGAAGCTGCTGCTGGCCCGCGGCGCCGCGCCGGGCGTCACGGTCGGCAACGACACGTTCGCGCTGCTGCGCACGGCCGCCACCGAGGGGTGGGGCGTCGCCGTGGTGTGCGGTGCCGGGATCAACTGCGCGGGCGTCGCCCCGGACGGCCGCACCGCCCGGTTCCCCTCCCTCGGCGACCACACCGGTGACTGGGGCGGCGGTGCCGCGCTCGGCCGGGCCGCGCTGTGGCACGCCATCCGCGGCGAGGACGGCCGCGGCCCCGCGACGGCGCTGACCGCGGCGGTCGCCGCGCACTTCGGCGTGGAGCGGGCCCTCGACGTCGGCCTCGGCATCCACCTCGGCGAGATCGCGCAGGGCCGCCTCACCGGCCTCGCGCCCGTCCTGCTGGACGCCGCCGAGGCCGGGGACGCGGTCGCGGGCCGGGTCGCGGCGCGGCTCGCCGAGGAGGTCGCGGTCCTCGGCTCGGTGGCGCTGCGCCGTCTCGGGCTGCTGGACACCCCCGCCGACGTGGTGCTCGGCGGCGGTGTCCTGGCCGCCCGCCGCCCGCCGCTGATGGACGCCGTCGCCGCCCGCTACGCCGACCTCGCCCCCCGCGCCCGGCTCCTCGTCCCCGCGGACCCCCCGCTGCTCGGCGCGGCGCTGCTCGCCCTCGACCACGCCGGCGCGCCGCCGTCCGCCCACGACACGCTCCGGGCCACGTTCCGCCGCCGCCGGCCTTGACGTTGTAAGGTTCGGCCGGGGAGGGCAGAGGGATGCTGATCGGATTCGCCGTGCCGGGGTCGGGCGCGTGGGCGACGCCCGCGAACCAGGTGACGGTGGCGCAGCGCGCCGAGGAGCTCGGCTACCGCTCGCTGTGGACGCTGCAGCGCGTCCTCAACCCCGCCGGGTCCGCGGACCGCACCTACCGGGGCGTCCCGGACCCGTTCGTCACGCTGGCCTTCCTGGCCGGGCACACCGCCCGGGCGCGGCTCGGGGTGGCGATCGCCAACCTGCCGTTCTACGCGCCGCCGGTCCTCGCCAAGCAGGCCGCCACCCTCGACCGCGTCAGCGGCGGCCGGCTCGACCTCGGCCTCGGGCTCGGCTGGATGCGCGAGGAGTTCGCCGCGGCGGGCGCGCCGATGGCGCGGCGCGGCGCCCGCGCGGAGGAGTGCCTCGCCGTGCTGCGCGGGCTGTGGAGCGGCGCCGCGACCGAGTTCCACGGCGAGTTCTACGACGTCCCGCCGGTCGTGATGGAGCCGCCGCCCGTCCAGTCGCCGCTGCCGGTGCTGCTGGGCGGCGCCGCCGAGCCGGCGCTGCGGCGCGCCGGGCGGCTCGCCGACGGCTGGGTCAGCTCCAGCCGCGCCGACCTCGCCGTGATCGGCCGCTCCATCGGCATCGTCCGGGAGGCCGCCGAGGAGGCGGGGCGGGACGCGGGCGCGCTGCGGTTCGTGTGCCGGGGCGCGGTGCGGCTGCGCCCGGCCGGGCGGGCGGGCCGGCGGCCCCTCACCGGCTCCTACGAGGAGATCGCCGCCGACCTGGAGGCGCTCGCCGCGCAGGGCGTCACCGAGGCGTTCGTCGACCTGAACTTCGACCCCGAGGTGACCGGCCCCGACGCCGACCCGGGCGCCTCCCTCGACCGCGCCCTGGAGGCCCTGGAGGTCTTCGCGCCGCGCGGCTGAGCGCGCGGGCGGAGCGGGCCGGCCGGGGCGGGCCGGAGGAATGGACTAGAGGGGCGGGCTAGAGGGGCGGGCGGCGCGCCTCCCACGGGGTGCTGAGCACCACGGTGGTCCGGGTCGCGACGTTCGCGGCGGCGCGGATCTTCTGGAGCAGGTCCTCCAGCTCGTTGGGGGACGCGACCCGCACCTTGAGGATGTAGCTCTCGTCCCCGGCCACCGAGTGGCACGCCTCGATCGCCTGGAGGTGCGCGAGCCGGTCGGGGGCGTCGTCGGGCGCGGCCGGGTCGATCGGCTTGATCGACACGAACGCGGTCAGCGGCAGCCCGATCTGCCCGCTGTCCAGCTGCGCGGCGAACCCCCGGATCGCGCCGCGCTTCTGCAGCCGCCGCACCCGCTGGTGCACCGCCGACACCGACAGTCCCGTCTCCTTGGCCAGGTCGGTGAAGCTCATCCGCCCGTCGTCGGCGAGCAGCGCCATGATCTGACGATCGATCTCCTCCACCCGGGAAATCTAGCGCGCCGGAGGCCGTCCGCGCGTCCCCATAGATCACGGATCGGCCGTCATCGGCCGATTTCCGGCCGCGGGGCCGGGCGGGCCGGGCGTCAGCGGCGCGCGGGCCGCAGCGGGCCGCAGCTGCCGCGCACCACCAGCTCGGTCGGCAGCAGCACCGGGCCGCCCCTGCCCCGCCGGGCGGGCTCGCGCAGCAGCAGCTCGCAGGCGCGGTAGCCGATGTCGTGGCCGGGGCGCGCGACGGCGGTCAGCGGCGGGTCGCACAGCTCCGCCCACGCCACGTCGTCCACCATCGCGATCGACACGTCGGCGGGGACCCGCAGGTCCAGCTCGCGGGCGACCAGCACGGCCGCCTCGCCGAGCAGGTGCCCGGCGGCCAGGACAGCGGTGACGTCGGCGCGGCGCTGCAGCAGCCCGGCCGCGGCTGCGTAGGCGGCGTCGCGGGCCGGGCGGGCGGCGACGACCAGGTCCTCCTCCACCGGGACGCCGAGCTGGGCGAGGGTGTCGCGGAACGCGCGCTCGCGCACCCCGGCGGGCGTGCCGGGGGCGCCGCCGAGGAAGCCGATGCGCCGGTGCCCGAGCCCGGCGAGGTAATCGGTGAGGGACCGGACGCCGCCCGCGTCGTCGGCGAGCACGGCCGGGACGTCGGCCATGCCGGGCAGCACCCGGTCGGCGAACACGACGCTGGAGCACACCCGGGCGGCGCCCCGCCAGTCGGCCTCGGTCCCGGCGGGCACCGCGATGATCCCGTCCACGCGCTGCGCGACGAGCCGCTCCACGATCTCGGCCTCGCGTGAGGGGTCGCCGTGCGCGGCGTCGACGATGACGTGCTCGCCGAGGCTGCGGGCGCACGCCAGCACCCCGGCGACCAGCTCGGCGCGGAACGGGTCGGTGACGTCCGGGACGATCAGCCCGATGCCGCCGCTGCGGCGCAGCTTCAGGCCGCGGCCGAGGGCGCTCGGGCGGTAGTCCAGCTCGCCCGCGGCGGCCAGCACCCGCTCCCGGGTGGCCGCGCTCACCGAGCCGCCGGAGAACACCCGCGACACGGTCGCGATGCCGACGCCCGCCGCCGCGGCCACGTCCTTGATCGTCGCCGGACCCTGGCGCACCGCCCGCCACCTCCCGATTCGCCGGTTTTCGATGATCTTATCCGGTGCGGCGCTCCCATGGAAACGATTCCATGATGTTTACTCCTTCCAGTGATGTAAAACCCCTGTTCGGCAGGGGGTAATGGAAACGTTTCCATGAAAGGGATCCGATGGCCAAGATCGTGCTGGACCGGGTCGACAAGGTGTACAGCGGCGGCGTCAAGGCCGTGGACGGGCTCGACCTGGAGATCCGGGACGGGGAGTTCATGGTCCTCGTCGGCCCGTCCGGCTGCGGCAAGTCCACCGCGCTGCGGATGATCGCCGGGCTGGAGGAGATCAGCGGCGGGAAGATCTCCATCGGCGACCAGGTCGTCAACGACCTCGCCCCCAAGGACCGCGACATCGCGATGGTCTTCCAGAACTACGCGCTCTACCCGCACATGACCGTCGAGCAGAACCTGGCGTTCGGCCTCAAGCTGCGCGGCACCCCGAAGGCGGAGATCAAGGCCAAGGTCCGCGACGCCGCCAAGATGCTCGGCCTGGAGCAGTTCCTGTCCCGCAAGCCCGCCGCGCTGTCGGGCGGCCAGCGGCAGCGCGTCGCGATGGGCCGCGCGATCGTCCGGGAGCCGCAGGCGTTCCTGATGGACGAGCCGCTGTCGAACCTGGACGCCAAGCTCCGCGTGTCCATGCGCGCCTCCCTCAGCCAGCTGCACGAGCGGCTCGGCGTCACCACCGTGTACGTCACCCACGACCAGATCGAGGCCATGACGCTCGGGACGCGGGTGTGCGTGCTGCGCGAGGGCGTGCTGCAGCAGGTCGACACCCCGCAGCGGCTGTTCGACAGCCCCGTCAACCTGTTCGTCGCCGGGTTCATCGGGTCGCCCGCGATGAACTTCGTCCTCGCCGACCTCGGCACCGGCGACGGCGGCGCGCGGGTCTCCTTCGCCGGGTACACGCTGCCGGTGCCGGCGTCGGTGCTGAACGACAAGCCGGGCCTGCAGGACTACCTCGGCCGCAAGGTCATCCTCGGCATCCGCCCGTCCGACTTCGAGGACGCCGCGCACGCCAACCCCGAGTGGGCGCCGATGCCGGTGCGCAGCAGCGTCACCGAGGAGCTGGGCAGCGAGATCAACGTCATCTTCACCATCGACGCCCCGCCGGTCGAGCACAAGGACACCGCCGACCTCGCCGAGGACGCCGAGGCCGACGGAGACATGGCGATCCCGCTGGTCGACAACAAGGCGCTGTGGACGGCGCGCGTCAACTCCCGCTCGCACGTGCGGCCGGGCCAGGACGTGCAGCTCGCCGTCGACACCCGCCGGCTGCACTTCTTCGACCCGTCCAGCGGCCTGGCGATCGGCCACCCGGACGCGGCGGCGCGGCACGGCGCAGCGGACCTGCGCAAGTAACACCCGGCCCCGGACACGGCGACGCCCCCCGGCCCGCGCGGGCCGGGGGGCGTCGTCGTGTTCCGTCGGGGGCTATTTCACCGAGCCCGCGAGGACGCCCTGCACGAAGTACCGCTGGAAGGCGAAGAACACCGCCAGCGGGACGATCAGCGACAGGAACGCACCCGGCGCGAGGATGTCGATGTTGCCGGTGAACTGCCGCATCTGAGACTGCAGCCACTTGGTCATCGGCTGCGACTCGGTGTCGGCGAACACCAGCGCGACCAGCAGGTCGTTCCACACCCACAGGAACTGGAAGATGCCGAGCGAGGCGATCGCCGGGCCGCCCAGCGGGAAGATCACCCGCCGGAAGATCGTCCACTCCGAGCCGCCGTCCATCCGCGCCGCCTCCAGCAGGTCGCGGGGGATCGCGGCGAAGAAGTTGCGGAGCAGGAAGATCGCGAACGGCAGCCCGAACGCGACGTGGAACAGCACCACGCCGGTGACCGACCCGAACATCTGGAACCCGCCGAACTCGATCGCCCCGTACAGCTTGGCGACCGGGATCAGCGCGACCTGGACCGGCACCACCAGCAGCGCCACCACGATGATGAACAGCCAGTCGCGCCCGGGGAACTCCATCCACGCGAACGCGTAGGCGGCCAGCGAGGCGATCACCACCACCAGCAGCGTCGCCGGGACGGTGATCAGCACCGTGTTCCAGAACGAGTCGACGAAGTCGCCCTTGTCCAGCAGCGCGCTGTAGGACTCCATCGTCAGCTGCGTCGGCTTGGCGAACACGTTCCACCAGCCGTCGGCGCTGTTGTCCTCGTTGGAGCGCAGCGACGCCACCAGCAGCCCGAGCGTCGGGACGAGCCAGAACAGCGCGATCAGCACCAGCAGCGTCTGCGCGACGCCGCCGCCGATCCGGCCGACGATCCGGGCGGCGATGCCGCGCCGCGGCGCGCCCGCCGCGCCGCCGCCCTCCGCCGGCGCCTTCGTGGGTTCCACCGCGGTGCTCATTTGCGCTCCTGCCGCAGTCGCCGGACGTTGAACAGCATGGCGGGCAGCACCAGCAGGAACAGCAGCACGGCGATCGCGCTGCCGGCGCCCTGGTCGCCGCCCCCGCCGAACGACACCGTCCACATCTGCAGCGCCAGCACGCTGGCGTTCGGATCCCCGCCGCCGATGATGAAGACGAGGTCGAAGACCTTCAGGACGTTGATCACCAGCGTCACCAGCACCACCATCAGGACGGGCGCGAGCAGCGGGATCGTCACCCGCCGGAACACCTGCCATTCGGTGGCGCCGTCCACCCGGGCCGCCTCCAGCGCGTCGCGGGGGATCGCGGCGAGCCCGGCGGCGATCAGCACCATCGCGAACCCGGACCACACCCACAGGTACGACCCGATGATCGCGGGGGTGATGAGGGTGCTGCCGAGCCATTCGGCGCCGCGGTAGGCGCCGGTGAAGTTGTCCTTGGGCAGCCGCACCGTGTACGTCCCGTCGGGGACGTCCTTCATCGTGAAGGTGCCGTCGGCCTCCGTGGTGGCCTTGGCGACCACCTTGCCGTCCTTCACCGCCTCGACCTTGATGCCGGGCAGGCCCGACTCCCCCGCGTTGGGGGTGTTCTGCTGCCCGCCGCCGCCGCGGGTGAAGTCGAACCAGACCGTCCCGGTCAGCTGCCCCGGCTTCGCGGCGGGCGGCTGCGCGGCAGGCTCGGCATCCTTCGGCAGGTACTCCTGCTTGACCTTCAGCAGCGGGACGAGCGCGCTCTGCCCGGCCTGGTAGGAGTTCACGGTGACGACCCCGCCGCCCTCCGCGCGGACGGGCGCGTCGCCGCCGCTGCGCGGACCGGCGCCAGGGTAGGTCGTGCCCTGCGCGAAGGTGTCGTGGATCGCGACGAGCGCCGCGTTCGCGACGCCCTTGTCGGGGTCCATCTGGTACACCAGCCGGAAGATCACACCGGAGGCGAGGAAGGAGATCGCCATCGGCATGAACACCACGAGCTTGAACACCGTCGCCCACCGGATCCGCTCGGTGAGCACGGCGAACACCAGGCCGATGATGGTGACGATGGTCGGGGCCACCACCACCCAGATCGCGGTGTTGCGGACCGCGACGAGGTTGTCGTGCCCCTGGAAGACCCCGGTGTAGTTGTCGACGCCGACGAACGAGTCGCCCGAGGCGTCGAAGAAGCTCCGGATCACCGAGTAGACGATCGGGTAGACGACCAGGAAGCCGAGCAGCAGCAGCGCCGGCAGCAGGAACGTCAGGGCGAGCCAGGACGGCGGGGTCAGCCGCTCGCGTCCCCGGCGGGCGCCGGGCCGCCGGGCGGCCGGTACGTCGACGGCGGCGGCGCCGCCGGCCGTCGCGGCCGGCGGCACCTCCTCATTGCGAGCCTTCATCCAGGGGTCCCCTACTTGTCGGCCCTACGCGTGCGCGTCACTTGTACGCCTTGGCGGCCTCGGCCTCCAGCTTGGCCTGCGTGCCCTTGACGTCGGTCGGCTTCATCACGAACTGGCGCAGCGCCTCCCACTCGCCCTTGCCGGGCGTCGCGCCGAACGCGGCGGGCGCCAGGTCGGACATGTCGTAGCGGGCGGCGTCGCCGGACTGCTGGAGCTGGCCGATCAGCTGCTTGGCGATCGGGTCGGAGTAGGCGTCCGGCGGGACGTTCTTGTTCGGCGTCAGGTAGCCGCCGAGCCCGGCCCAGACCTTGCCGGCCTCCGGGGAGGCGAGGAACTTCATCAGCTCCTGCGCGCCCTTGCCGTCCTTCAGCGCGACCGCGACGTCGCCGCCGAGGATCGCCGGGGCGGTGTCGCCGGCCTTCGGGAAGGCGAACACCTTGGCGTCGGTGCCGACCTTGGCCTTGGTGGTGGCGATGTTCGCGGCGGCGAAGTCGCCGCCGTAGACCATCGCGGCCTTCTGCTGGCCGAAGACCTGGGTGACCGACTCGTCGAACTTGGTCTTGGTCGCCGCGGCGACGCCGCCGTTGAGGTAGTCGGCCTTGCCCCAGATCTGCGCGAGGGTCTCCAGCGCCTTGCCGACCGTCGGGTCGGTCCACTTGATCTCGTGCTTGGCGAGCTTGTCGTAGTTCTCCGGGCCCGCCTGCGACAGGTAGACGTTCTCGAACCAGTCGGTGAGCGTCCAGGAGTCCTGCGGGCCGGCGGCGAGGGTGAACGGGGTGCTGCCCGCGTCCTGCAGCGTGCCGGACGCCTTGACCAGGTCGGCCCACGCCGCGGGCGGCTGCACGCCGGCCTCGGAGAACGCGTCCGGCCGGTACCACAGGATCGACTTGTAGGCGGCCTTGACCATCACGCCGTAGGTCTTGCCGCCGGAGGAGCCGAGCTCCTTCCAGTACGGCGCGAAGTTGTTGCCGACCTCGGTGACGACGTCGGCGGAGAGCGGCTTCAGCGAGCCCTTCTGCGCGTACTGCTGCATCAGGCCGGGCTGCGGCAGGATCGCCACGTCCGGCGGGTTGCCGGCCTCGATGCGCGGGCCGAGGTAGGCGTCGGTGTTCTCACCGGTGGAGGCGTAGTTGACCTTCGCCCCGGTCTTCTGCTCGAACGCCTGCAGCACCTTGCGGAAGTTGGTCTCCTCCGCGCCGGTCCACTTGGCGGCCACCTCGATCGTGGTGCCCTTGAGCGCTCCCCCGCCGGCGGGGGTGGAGCCGTCGCTGCCGCCGTCGTCGTCGCCGCCGCACGCGGCTGCCGACGACAGGAGCAGACCCGCCGCGACGGCGGCTCCCATCATTCTGCTGACCCTCATTCTTCATCCTCCCTGGACGGACCGGCGGCGTCCGATCCCCAGATCGCCGCGCCGGACTCGATATCGAAGAAATGCAGGCGGCCGGTGTCGACGCGGATCGTCACCGGGTCGCCCACCTTCACGCGGGTGCGCGGGCTGAACCGCGCGACCAGGTCCGTGCGGGGGCTCTCCAGGTGCCCCAGCACGTCGGTCCCCGCGTCGCGGGCGAGTTCCCTGGTGTCCTCGGTGACGACCTGGGACGCCTCGATCGCGAAGTGGACCAGCACGTCCGAGCCCATCGCCTCGACGAGGTCGGCGGTGGAGGTGAGCCCGGACCCCGCGGGCGCCTCCACGAGCTCGGAGTCCTCCATATCCTCGGGGCGGATGCCGACGACGACGTCGCTCCCGAGGCGGGACGCCAGGGCCGGGCGCTCGGTCAGCACCTCGGCCGGCAGCGCCAGGGTCTGGCCGCCGATCTCCAGGCGCGGGTTCGCCGCGTCCCCGGACAGCGTGCCCTGGACCAGGTTCATGGCGGGCGAGCCGATGAAGCCGGCGACGAACAGGTTGGCCGGCCGGTCGTAGAGCTCCTGCGGCGGCGCGACCTGCTGCAGCTCGCCCTTCTTCATCACCGCGACGCGGTCGCCGAGCGTCATCGCCTCGGTCTGGTCGTGGGTGACGTAGATCGTGGTGACGCCGAGGTCGCGCTGGATGCGGGCGATCTCGGCGCGCATCTGGACGCGGAGCTTGGCGTCGAGGTTGGACAGCGGCTCGTCCATCAGGAACGCCTGCGGCTCGCGGACGATCGCGCGGCCCATCGCGACGCGCTGCCGCTGCCCGCCCGACAGGTTGCGGGGCTTGCGCGACAGGTGGTCGGTGAGGCCGAGGATCTCGGCGGCCCGGTCGACCTTCTCCCGGATCTCGGCCTTCGGCAGCTTGCGCAGCGACAGCCCGAAGCCGATGTTGTCGCGCACCGACAGGTGCGGGTAGAGCGCGTAGCTCTGGAACACCATCGCGACGTCGCGGTCGCGGGCGGGGACGCGGTTGACGACGCGGCCCCCGATCGTCACCTCGCCCTCGGAGATGTCCTCGAGCCCGGCGACCATCCGCAGCGCGGTGGTCTTGCCGCAGCCCGAGGGGCCGACGAGCACGAGGAACTCCCCGTCGGCGATGTGGAGGTTCAGGTCGGTGACGGCCCGGGTGCCGTCGGGATAGACCTTCCCGACGCTGGTCAGGTCGACCTCTGCCACGGCGTCTCCTCTTCTTCACGGCACGGCTCCGGCAAGGGGGAGAAACCCGATTTACCCCCGCGTAACAATGCATCTAGGTGGTACAGGGCCGACCACCCCGGCCGCAATACGCACGGCGCTTCGCTGATGGTTTTGGTGCAGAGATCGTTACCGACCCGTTTTACGGTGCGTTTCGCCCTGTCCGAAACACCGCGAGGGTGCGGACGCAAACCCGTCCGCACCCTCGCCTCCCGTCGCGCCGCGACAGGGTCAGTCCACGACCACCAGGCCCCGCTCGGTGACGTTCATCGGCTCGTAGCCGTCCTCGGTGCACACGACGATGTCCTCGATGCGGGCGCCGTGCGGGCCGGGGTAGATGCCCGGCTCGATGGAGAACGCCATGCCCGGCTCCAGCGGCTCCCGGTTCCCGGCGACGATGTAGGGGTCCTCGTGCGACTCCAGGCCGATGCCGTGGCCGGTGCGGTGGAAGAAGTGCTCGCCGTGCCCGGCCGCGGCGATGATGTCGCGGCCCGCCGCGTCCACCGCCTCGGGCGTCGCGCCCGGCCGGACGGCCTCGCACGACGCGCGCTGCGCCTCCTCCAGCACCGCGTAGTAGGCGCGGTAGTCGGCGGGCGGCTCCCCGACGCAGTAGTTGCGGGTGGAGTCCGAGCAGTAGCCGCTCGGCATCGTCCCGCCGATGTCGACGACGACGGGCTCGCCGGGCCGGATCACGCGGTCCGACAGCTCCGCGTGCGGGTTCGCGCCGTTCGGGCCGGACCCGACGATGACGAAGTCGACGCGGGCGTGGCCCTCGGCGATGATCGCGTCGGCGATGTCGCGGCCGACCTCCCGCTCGGTGCGGCCGGCCTTGAGCAGGCCGGGCACGAGGCGGTGCACGCGGTCGATCGCGGCGCCGGCCTCGCGCAGCGCCGCGACCTCGGCGGCGGACTTGCGCATCCGCAGCTCGCGCAGCACCGGCCCGGCCGCGACCTGCTCGGCGCCGGGCAGCGCGGCGCGGAACCGCAGCGCCATGACCGCCCACATCCGGTCGGCGACGCCGATCTTCCCCGCCTTCGGCAGCCGGGCCGCGGTCAGCGCGTACGGGTCGTCGGTCTCGTCCCACGGCACCAGCTCGACGCCGAGCGCCCCGACCGGGGACTCCTGCGCGGCGGGCAGCTCGAGCCGGGGGACGACCAGGAACGGCTCCCCCTCGGCGGGCACCGCGAGGCACGTGAGGCGCTCCAGCTGCAGCGCCTCGTAGCCGGTGACGTAGCGCAGGTCGGGGCCGGGGGTCAGCAGCACGGCGCCGAGGCCCGCCTTCGCCGTCGCCTCCCGCACCCGGCCGATGCGCTCCGGCGGATACAACTCCGTTGTCACACCCGTCTCCATTCTCAGGTCCTGTCCGATGGCGGTACCAGGATCCCAGGAGCGGCGGAGCGGCGGAGCGTCGGACCCGCGTGGGAGCATGGCGCCATGAGCGGGTTGATGCTGCTGGACACGCCGTCGCTGTACTTCCGCGCCTTCTACGGGGTGCCCGAGTCGGTGACGGCGCCGGACGGGACGCCGGTGAACGCGGTGCGCGGGCTGATCGACATGATCGCGCGCCTCGTCCAGGACCGCGCGCCGGACCGCCTGGTCTGCTGCATGGACGCCGACTGGCGGCCGGCGTTCCGGGTGGCGGCGCTGCCGTCCTACAAGGCGCACCGGGTGGCCGACGACGGCGGCGACCAGACCCCGGACGCGCTGGAGGAGCAGCTCCCGGTGATCGACGCGGTGCTGGACGCGGTCGGCCTGGCCCGGGTGGGCGTCGCCGGCTACGAGGCCGACGACGTGATCGGCACGCTCGCGGTGCGCGGCGCGGCCGCGGGGCCGGTCGACATCGTCACCGGCGACCGCGACCTGTTCCAGCTCGTCGACGACACCGGCCCGGTCGCCGTCCTCTACACCGCGCGCGGCATCCGGAACCTGCAGGTGATGGGCGAGAAGGAGGTCGCGGCCAAGTACGGAATCCCGGGCCGCGGCTACGGCGACTACGCGACGCTGCGCGGCGACCCCAGCGACGGCCTGCCGGGGGTGCCCGGCGTCGGCGACAAGACGGCCGCCGCGCTGGTCACCCGCTTCGGCTCGGTCGACGGCATCCTCGCCGCGCTGGACGCGGGCACCGACGCGGGCTTCCCGGCGGGCGCCCGCCGCCGCATGGAGGCGGCCCGCGAGTACCTGGCCGCCGCCGAGACGGTGGTGCGGGTGGTCACCGACATCGACGCCCCGGAGCTGGCGGCCCTGGACGACCGCCTCCCCGCCGAGCCCCGCGACGCCGAGGCCCTGGTGGAGCTCGCCGACCGCTGGAACCTCGGCAGCCCCGTCAACCGCCTCCTGAACGCCCTCTCCCGCTGACACACCTGGAGGCCCCCCGCGACGGCACGGGCGGGGTTTCGCTGCAAGTTTCGGCAAAAGTGTCATAAGACGCAGACACGGCGTTCCGCGGCGTGCAGCATGCGAGACGGTGACGGGTTGTCATGGGCGCATGCAGACGACCGGTACCCGCGGCACTGGGCCTCACCGCCCCACTCCCCCCATGTGCCGGGGGTGCCGGTTCACCCGGGCGTGCGCGGGGGCGGATGCGCGGTGAGCGGGCGGGCGGTGAGCGAGCGGGCCGAGGCGCGCGGCGGGCGGTTCTGGGACGCGCTGGACGGCCGGGAGCGCGCGGCGCTGCGGGAGGCCGGCCGGTCGCGGGTCTACCGGGCGCGGGCGCCGCTGTGCTACCAGGGCGACGACTCCGACCACATCATCGTCATCGAGTCGGGGTGGGCGAAGGTCGTGGCGTCCAGCGCGGACGGGCACGCGGTGGTGCTGGCGGTGCGCGGCCCCGGCGACCTGGTGTGCGAGAGCGCGGTGCTCGGGCGGCGGGAGCGGTCGGCAACGGTGCAGGCGCTCGACCAGGTGCGGGCGCTGCTGGTGCCGGCGGCGCGGTTCACCGCGTTCCTGGACGCCCATCCCGGGGTGTGGATGCTGGTCAGCGGCACGTTCGTGCGGCGCCTGGACGACGCGGGCCGGCGGCTGCAGGCGCACGTGTCGGCGCAGGGCCCGCGGCGGCTGGCGATCCTGCTGGCGGACCTCGCGGAGATGTCGGCGCGGCAGGGCGCGGCGGGCGCCGGCGCGGCGGTCCCGATCGGGCCGCCGCTGTCGCAGGAGGAGCTCGGCAGCTGGATGGACGCCTCCCGGGAGACGGTCGCGCGGGCGCTGGCGGTGCTGCGGGACGCTGGGCTGGTGCGCACCGGCCGGCGCCGGATCACGGTGCTGGACCCGCGGGGGCTGCGGGCTTTCGCGGACGGCGCCTTTACATTGTAGATTCCTAACGATCCGGGCTTTTCGTCCCGTACGCTCGTGCTGTGCCGCGCCGACCGCTGCGACTCCGCACCGCCGAGGCCGACGCCGAGGTCCGCGCGGGACTGGACCGGATCCGCGCCGAGTTCTCGGTGCCCGGCCCGTTCCCGCCCGCGGCCCTCGCGGAGGCCGCACGGGCCGCGGCTCCCCCGGACGGCCGCGCCGACCTGCGCGAGGTGCCGTTCTTCACCCTCGACCCGCCGGGCTCGCTGGACCTGGACCAGGCGATGCACCTGGAGCGGCGCGGGTCCGGGCACCGGGTGCGGTACGCGATCGCGGACGTGGCCGGGTTCGTGCGGCCCGGCGGCGCGCTGGACGCCGAGGCGCACGCCCGGGGCGTCACCCTCTACCTGCCGGACGCGAACGCGCCGCTGCATCCGCGGCGGCTGTCGGAGGGGACCGCGAGCCTGCTGCCGGGCCGGGACCGCCCGGCCGTCGCGTGGACGATCGACGTCGACGCCGCCGGGCGGATCACCGGGGTGGACGTGCGGCGCGCCGTCGTGCGCAGCCGCGCCCGGCTCGACTACGCGACCGCGCGCCACGACGACGGCGATCCGCGGATCGCGCTGCTCGGCGAGGTCGGCGAGCGGCTCATCGCGGCGGAGGCGGCGCGCGGCGGGGTGAGCCTGCCGCTGCCGGAGCAGGAGGTCGCGCACGCGGACGGCGGGTGGGCGCTGAAGCTGCGCGGGGACCTGGCGACCGAGGCGTGGAACGCGCAGATCTCGCTGCTGACCGGCCGGGCGGCGGCGCGGCTGATGCTGGCGGGCGGGGTGGGGCTGCTGCGCACGATGCCGCCCGCGCCCGCCGAGGCGGTGGCGCGGCTGCGGCTGGCGGCGCGGGCGCTCGGGGTCGCCTGGCCGGCGGACGCCTCCTACGGCGACATCGTCCGCGCCCTCGACCCGGCCGTGCCGCGGCACGCGGCGTTTCTGCACGACGCGGCGGGGCTGATGCGCGGCGCCGGCTACACCGCGTTCGACGGCGCGGCGCCGGGGCAGGCGGCGCACGCCGCGGTGGCCGCCCCGTACGCGCACGTCACCGCGCCGATCCGGCGGCTGGCGGACCGGTACGCGACCGAGGTGTGCCTGGCCCTGGCGGCGGGGCGCCCCGTGCCGGGGTGGGTGCGGGAGGCGCTGCCGCGGCTGCCGGAGGCGATGCAGCGGGCGCTGCGGCGGGCCGCGGACGTCGACCACGCCTGCGTCGACCTCGTCGAGGCGCTGCTGCTGCGCGAGCACGTCGGGGAGGTGTTCGACGCGGTGGTGGTGGACGTGAGCGCCGACCGGTCGGGCGGCCGGGTGCAGCTGGTGGCGCCGCCGGTGTTCGGCCGCTGCGAGGGCGCGGACCTGCCGCTCGGCGAGCAGGTCAAGGTGCGGCTGGAGGAGGCGGACCCGGCGCGGCGCCGGGTCCGCTTCTCCCGGACGGAGTGAGCCCGCGCCGGAGTGAGCCAGCACGGGGTGAGCCCGCGCGGGGTGGGCCGGCGCCGGGGTCAGGCGGCGCTGAGCCGGAGCCGCTCGCCGAGTTCGGCGGTGACGGCGGCGTTGAGCCGGTAGGCGGCCTTGACCTCGCCGATGACGGCCTCCTGCTCGGCGGCGTCCCAGGGCGCGGTGTCGAGCAGCTCGCGGTAGCGGTCCTTGTAGGACTTGGGCTTGCCGGGGAAGCGGTAGAAGCGGACGCCGTCCTCGCCGGCGGCGAGGTCGAGGGTGCGGCGGACCTGGCGGCCGATGTACTGCCCGCCGGACAGGTCGCCCAGGTAGCGGGTGTAGTGGTGGGCCACGAACCCGCCGGGCCAGTCGAAGCAGACCTCGCGCAGCCGGGCGCAGTACCGCTCGGTGGCCGTGTTCGGTTCGATGCGGGCGCGCCAGCGGGGCCCGTAGAAGTAGCCGAGGTCGGCCTCGAGCGCGTCGCGGCGGCGCAGGCCGGGGAGGTCGAACCGGCCGACGACGGGGTCGGCCGCCATCCGGTCGGCGGCCTCCTCCAGCAGGTCGTAGACCGGGTGCAGCTGCGCGACCAGGACCGCGTACTCGTCGCGGCCGAGGCGCCCCTCGGCCAGCGCGCTCATGTAGGCCGAGCCCTCGTTGTCGCCGTGGTCGTCCCAGGTCGCGGCGCGCAGCCGCGCGGAGAACAGCTCGTTTTCCGACGCCATGTCGGCTACTTTACCGACAGGGCGTCGGGAACGTCCAGCCGCCGGGCGTCAGCCGCTCAGCGCGGCGCGGGCCTCCTCGGTCATCCGGACGACCTCGTGCCGCACCTGGGGCCGCTCGGTGAGCCGCTCGGTGAACGGGATCCGGACGGGCTGCTCCACCCCGCCGTCGGTGACGGCGAACTCGATCCCGTCGGCGTCCAGCCCGGTCATGCGGGCCGCGGTGGCCCCGGGGCGGCCGCCGAGCGCCCGGCAGATGGTGAGGCAGTCGTCGGCGTGGTCGTCGTTCATGTGCCGCATGATCTGGCCGACGACGTCCTCGGTGAACGGCCCGGGGTCGGTCATGAAATGGTCCTTTCCCGCAGGTAGGGGCTGAAACGGACAGACTAGAGGGCCAGGCCCTTGTAGACGCGCAGGGCGTTGCCGCCGAGGACGAGGCCGAGGGTCTCCTCGTCGAGGCCGAGCCCGGCGAGGGCGCGGGCGTTGCGGGCGACGCCGGGGACGCCGGGCCAGTCGGTGCCGAAGACGAACTTGCGGGCCAGGCGGCGCAGGTCGTGCCGGGCGTAGTACTCGGGGAGCCGGCGCGGCGGCAGCCCGGACAGCTCGATCCACACCTCCTCGCGCGACAGCGCGAGGAACGCGGCGGCGTCGTACCACCAGCCCCGGCCGCCGTGCGCGAGCACGAACGTCAGGCCGGGGAACAGCCGCAGGACGTCGTCGATGGGCGTGGGGTCGGCGTACCGGTTGGCGGAGCCGGGGAACGAGCTGGTGCCGCAGTGGACGACGACGGGCACGCCCGCGTCGCGGCAGACCTGGTAGGCGGGGTACAGCTCGGGGTCGGCGACGCTGAACGCGCCGTGCACCGGGTGCAGCTTCAGCGCGGCGGCGCCGAACTCCAGCTGCCGGGCGACCTCGGCGTCGATCGGGTAGTGCAGGTGCGGGTTGACGTTGGCGATCGGCTTGAAGCGGCGCGGGTTGTACTTGAGCAGGGGCTCCAGGTCCTCGATGGGCTGGGTGCCGGTGGTCCGCGGGCTGTACTCGCACAGCAGCAGGGCGATGTCGACGCCCTCGCCCTCGAAGTAGGCGTCGACGCGCTCGGGGACGAGGGCGCCGTCGGCGCCGTAGAGGTCCTGCCAGGGGTGGGAGGCGCCGAACTCCTCGGCCCAGCGCCGCCACGCCGGCGGCAGGGTCGGGAGGCGGGCGGTGTGCACGTGCGCGTCGATCAGCGGACGTCCGTCGAGCATGCGGCGGAGCCTACCTGCCGCCGGGGCCCGTCCCGGCGGCGAGGGCGCCCATGACCGTGGTGACGAGGGCGTCGGCGGCCTCGTCGGCGGCCAGCCGGCCGCCGTCGACCTCCTCGGCGGCGGCGTGCATGAGCGCGTACACGACGCCCGCCTGCCAGCCCGCGGGGACGGCGGTGCCGAAGGCGCCCTCGGCGCGGCCGCGCTCGATGACGTCCTCGACGCGGGCGAGGACGTCGCCGTGCCGGGCGCGGACCCCGGCGGGGCCGAGGATCCGCAGCCCGGCGGCGAGCAGCGTGCGGTACCGGTCCAGGACCCCCCAGGACGAGCGGACCGCGCGGGCGAGGGCCTGGTCGGCGGGGCCGGCGCCGAGGTCGGCGGCGTCCAGCGCGGCGCCGGCGTCGGCCAGCGACCGGGTGAACAGCGCCTCGAGCAGGTCCTCGCGGGAGGCGAAGTGCCCGTACAGGGTGACCCGGCCGACGCCGGCGGCCTTGGCGATCTCGGTCATGCTGGCGCCGGGGTCGCGGGCGAAGCACCGCAGGGCGGCGTCCAGGATGGCCTCGATGTTGCGTTCGGCGTCGGCGCGGCGGCGGGTGGTCGCGGGCATGGGGCCAGGGTAGGGCTCAGTGGGCGAACACCGGGCCGTCGCCCGGGTCCGGCCGCCCGGCGCGGACGAGCAGCAGGGCGAGGACGGCGGTGGCGGCGCCCACCGCCGTGAACGCCGCGAACGCGGTGTGGAACCCGTCCACGGCCTGCCCGCCGACGCTGGCCCCGGCGAGCGCGGTCGCGAGGGCGATGCCGAGCGCGCCGCCGATCTCGTGCCCGGTGCTGACGACGCCGGACGCCAGCCCCGCCTCGTCGTGGGAGACGCCGTTCATCGCCGTGGCCGTCGCGCAGACGAACGCGGCGCCGAGCCCGGCGGCCAGCAGCACGAACCCCGGCAGCACGCCGGTGAGGGCGCTCCCGTCGGCCGGGAGCCGGGAGAGCAGGAACGCGCCCGCGGCGGCGAGCGCGAAGCCCGCGCCGGCGACGGGGCGCGGTCCGGCCCGTCCGGTGAGGGTGGACGCGGCGTGCGCGCCGGCGATGGTGGCGAGCGCGACGGGCAGGAACACCAGCCCGGTCTTCACCGCGGAGTAGTCCAGCAGGTTCTGCAGGTACTGGGAGATGAGGAAGAACCCGGACAGCAGCAGGCCGGACGCGGCGAGCATCAGCAGGTTGCCGGCGGCGATGGTGCGGCGGCGCAGCAGGCCGGGCGGGACGAGGGGCGTCGGCACGGACCGCTCGACCAGGAGGAAGGCGGCGGCGAGGACGGCGGCGCCCGCGAGCGGGACGAGCGCCTGACCGCTCCCCCAGCCCCGCTCGCCCGCCTTGACGAGCCCGTAGATGAGCGCGGCGGCGGCGAGCGTGACGGTCGCGGCACCGGCGAGGTCGAGGGGCCGGCGGGCCGGGGCGGCGGCCGGGACGACGCGGGGCAGCGCGGCCAGCACCGCCAGCCCGGCCGGGACGTTGACGTAGAACACCCACTCCCAGCCGGGTCCGCTGGTCAGCAGGCCGCCGAGCAGCACCCCGGCGGCGGCGCCGGTGCCGCCGATGGCGGCCCACACGCCGAGCGCGCGGGTGCGCTCGGGCCCGTGGAAGGAGGTCGTGACGATCGCCAGCGCGGCCGGGGACAGCAGGGCGGCGCCCACGCCCTGCGCGGCGCGCGCGCCGATGAGCGTCCCGGCGTCCCAGGCGAGCCCGGACAGCAGCGAGGCGGCGGTGAACAGCGCGAGCCCGATGAGGAACGCGCGCCGCCGTCCGAGGGTGTCGGCGAGGCGTCCGCCGAGCAGGAGCAGGCCGCCGAAGCACAGCGAGTAGGCGGTGACGACCCAGGTCTGCGCGCCGCGCCCGAGGGAGAGGTCGGCGGCGATGGACGGCAGGGCGACGTTCACCACGGTGAGGTCGACGATGAGCATGAACTGGGCGAGGCAGAGCAGGACGAGCGCCCACCGGCGGCGCGGAAGCCCGGCGCCGGACGGCTCGTGGTGCGGCGGCGCCGCGGAGGAGGTGTGCATGGGAAGACCCCTAACTCGAACATCGTTGTTCGAGTTAGGGTAGCCCGGATCGCACAGAACTTGAACAGTTCTGTTCGAGTTATTTAGGCGACGTCGGCGGACTCCTGCCCGTCGAGCCAGCCGAGGATCCCCTCGACGGCGTCCTTGCAGCCGCCGCAGCCCGTCCCGGCGCGGGTCGCGCGCGCCACGCCGGCGGCGGTGCGGGCGCCGGCCTGCCAGCAGGCGCGGATCTCCCCCTTGCTGACGTTGTTGCACTGGCAGACGGTGGCGGCGTCCGGCATCCGCACCGGCGACTCGGCCTCCGCCGCCGCGGACATGCCGGGGAACAGCAGCCCGAGGCGCTCTGCGGGCAGCGGCGCGGCGCGGTCGTAGAGCCGGGTGAGGGTCCCGGCGGCGGAGGTCTCGCCGAGCAGGATCGCGCCGATCAGCCGGCCGTCCCGGATCACCGCCTTCTTGTAGGTGCCGCGGGCGGCGTCGGTGAACCGGACGACCTCCACGTCCTCGTCGTCGTCGCCGAAGTGGGTCTCCCCCATCGAGGCCAGCTCGATCCCGGCGGCCTTCAGCCGGGTGATCTGCCGGGCGCCGGTGAAGCGGGCGGCGGGCTCGGTGCCGGCGAGCAGCCCGGCGAGCACCCCGGCCTGCTCCCAGGCGGGCGCGACCAGCCCGTACACCTCGTCGCGGTGCTCGGCGCACTCGCCGATGGCGCGGACGGACGGGTCGGTGACCGAGCGCAGCTCGTCGTCCACGAGCACGGCGCGCCCGACCGCGAGCCCGGCGGCGCGGGCGAGGCCTACCTCGGGCCGCACCCCGCAGGACAGGATGACCAGGTCGGTGGCGAGGGTCTCGGTGCCGCCGCCGGGCCGGGCCAGCTCGACCCCGGTGACGGCGCCGCCGGCGGTGCGCAGGCCGGTGACGTCGGCCTGCAGCCGCGTCCCGATGCCGAGCGCGGCGAGGGTCCGGGCCAGGACCCTCCCGGCGGCGGGGTCGAGCTGGCGCTCCATGAGGTGCCCGGCCAGGTGCAGGACGGTGACCTCCAGGCCCCGGCCGGCGAGCCCGCGCGCGGCCTCGATGCCGAGCAGCCCGCCGCCGATCACGACCGCGCGGCGCGCCGACGCGGCCAGCTCGGTGATGCGGCGGCAGTCGTCCAGCGTGCGGAACACCTGCGCGCCCTCGGGCAGGCCGTCGCGCAGGCCCGGCATCGGCGGGACGAACGCGGTGCTGCCGGTCGCGAGGACCAGCGTCCCGTAGCGGGTGGCGGTGCCGTCGGAGGCGTGCACGGTCCTCGCGGCGCGGTCGACGCGGACGGCCTCGACGCCGAGCCGGGCGTCGACGCCGTGGGCGGCGTACCAGGCGGCGTCGACCAGGCCGATGTGATCGGGCCGCGTCACCCCGGCGAGGACGTTCGACAGCAGCACCCGGTTGTAGGGGGCCTGGGTCTCGGCGCCGAACACCGTGATCGGGACGGCGGGGTCGCGGGCGCGCAGCTCGCCGACGAGCCGCGACCCGGCCATCCCGTTGCCGACCACGACGACGCGTTCGCCGTCCCGGGTCCGCGCGGTCATCGCTTCACCTCCAGCGGGAGCGGCTTGATCTGGTCGCGCTCGACCTCGAACGCGATGCTCGGGTCGGGGGTGCGCGGGGCGTTGACGAAGGACACGAACCGGCGGAGCCGCTCGGGGTCGTCGAGGGTGCCGCGCCATTCGTCGGTGTAGGACGCGACGTGGCGCTCCATCGCGGCGTCGAGTTCGGCGCAGATGCCGAGCCGGTCGTCCACGATGACCTCGCGGAGGTAGTCCAGGCCGCCGTCGAGGGACTCCAGCCACGTCGCGGTCCGCTGCAGCCGGTCGGCGGTGCGGATGTAGAACATCAGGAACCGGTCGATGTAGCGGAGCAGCTCCGCGTCGGTGAGGTCGGTGGCGAACAGGTCGGCGTGCCTCGGCCGCATGCCGCCGTTCCCGGCGAGGTAGAGGTTCCAGCCGTTCTCGGTGGCGATGACGCCGAAGTCCTTGCTCTGCGCCTCGGCGCACTCGCGGGCGCAGCCCGACACCGCCGACTTCAGCTTGTGCGGGGCGCGCAGCCCCCGGTACCGCAGTTCGAGGCGGATCGCCATGGCGGCCGAGTCCTGGACGCCGTACCGGCACCAGGTGGACCCGACGCACGACTTCACCGTCCGCAGCGCCTTGCCGTAGGCGTGGCCGGACTCGAACCCGGCGTCCACGAGCCGCCGCCAGATCTCCGGGAGCTGCTCGACGCGGGCGCCGAACAGGTCGATCCGCTGCCCGCCGGTGATCTTGGTGTAGAGGCCGAAGTCGCGGGCGACCTCGCCGATCACGATGAGCCTGTCGGGGGTGATCTCGCCGCCGGGGACGCGCGGCACGACCGAGTAGGTGCCGTTCTTCTGCAGGTTGGCCAGGAAGTGGTCGTTGGTGTCCTGCAGCGCGGCCTGCTCGCCCTCCAGGATGTGGCCGTTGCCGAGGCTGGCGAGGATGGACGCCACGGCGGGCTTGCAGATGTCGCAGCCCCGGCCCGTCCCGTGCTCCTCCACGAGCTGGGTGAAGCTGGTGACCCGCCCGGCGCGGACGATGTCGAACAGCTCGGCGCGGCTGTAGGCGAAGTGCTCGCAGATCGCCCGGCTGACCTCGATCCCGGCGGCGGTCAGCTCGGCGTCCAGGATGCGCTTCACCAGCGGGACGCAGCTGCCGCAGCTCGTCCCGGCGCGGGTGCAGTCCTTGACGCCGGGCACGTCGGTGAGGGAGTGCTCGGAGATCGCGCAGCGGATGCCCTCGGCGGTGACGTTGTTGCAGGAGCAGATGACGGCCGCGCCGGGCAGGTCGCCGCCGGCGGTCTCGGTCCCGCCGAACAGCATCTGCTCGGGCGCGCCCGGCAGACTCCCGCCGACGAGGGCGCGCAGCGTGCCGTAGGATTCGGCGTCGCCGACGAGGACGCCGCCGAGCAGGGTCTGCGCATCGTCGCTGACGACGAGCTTCTTGTAGACGCCCGCGACGGGGTCGGTGTAGGTGACGCCGAGCGCGCCCCGCTCGGGCCCGGCGGACGGGTCGCCGAAGCTGGCGACGTCGACGCCCATCAGCTTCAGCTTCGTGGACGTGTCGGCGCCCTCGAACACGGCGGTGCTGGCGTCCGACAGGAGCCGGTCGGCGACGACCTCGGCCATGGAGAAGCACGGCCCGACCAGCCCGTAGACGGTGCCGCCGGCCGCGCCGCCGACGAGGGCGCACTCGCCGATCGCCCAGATGGCGGGGTCCTCGGTGCGGCAGGCCTCGTCCACCGCGACGCCGCCGCGCTCCCCCACCGGCAGGCCGCAGCCGCGGGCCAGCTCGTCGCGCGGCCGGACGCCGGCGGAGAACACCACGACCTCCGCCTCGACCGCGGTGCCGTCGTCGAGGACGACGCGGCGGACGGCCCCGTCCTCCCCCGGCTCCAGCGCCCGGATCGGGACGCCGGTGCGGACGCTCAGGCCGAGGCCCTCGATGTGGCGGCGCAGCATCGCGCCGCCGCCCTCGTCGAGCTGGCGCGGCATCAGCCACGGCGCGACCTCCACCACGCCGGCGCGCAGCCCGAGGCCCTGCAGGGCGCGGGCCGCCTCCAGGCCGAGGAGGCCGCCGCCGACGACGGCGCCGCTGCCCCTGCCCCGCGCGTAGGCGCGGATCGCGTCGAGGTCGTCGATCGTGCGGTACACGAACACGCCGGGCAGGTCCGCGCCCTGGACCGGCGGCACGAACGGCGCCGACCCGGTGGCCAGGACGAGCGCGTCGTAGGGGACGGCGTCCCCGGCGGAGGTCGTGACGGTGCGGGCGGCGCGGTCGATCGCGGTGACGCGCTCGCCGGTGCGGACGGCGACCTCGCCGCCGTGCGCCGGGAACGCGAGGTCGGCGCCCTCCAGGTACGTCGTCAGCGCGACCCGGTCGTAGGCGCTCCGGGGCTCCTCGCCGATGACGGTGATGGTCCAGGTCCCCGCGGCGTCGCGCGCGCGCAGGGCCTCTACGAGGCGGTGCGCGGCCGGCCCGTGCCCGGCCACGACCAGCCGCCTGTCCGATGTGCTGTCGGCTCCCATGAACCCCGATGCTCGGCGGCCCTTATTTCCCGGAGAGATCACCGGTGTCACCCGCACGTTAACTGGAGCTCACCTCGCCCGGGCCCGGCAGTGGAGGCCCGTCCGGCTCCGTTCCCCCGAGCGCGGCCGCCGCAGGTCCGCCCGTTAGGCCACGTATGGGCGGGTAGGACGGACGGACAGGCCAGAACCGTCCGCGGAGAAGGGGTACCGCGATGGGCGAGTCGCAGCACCGTCCGGTGCAGGGCGAGCACCGCTACGAGCAGGAGGTCGGCTCGGCGCGCGAGCACGAGGAGCGGGCCGGCAAGAGCCTGGTCACCACCGACCACGAGGCGATCCGCCACTGGGCGGAGGAGCGCGGCGCCGAGCCGTCGACCGTGCCGGGCAGCGACTACGGCGGCCGGCCGGGCCGGCTGCTGTTCGACTTCCCCGGCTACGGCGGCGAGAACCTGGAGCACATCTCCTGGGACGACTGGTTCCGCACGTTCGACGAGCGCGAGCTGAACTTCATCTACCAGGAGCACAAGAAGGACGGTTCGCAGAGCAACTTCTTCCAGCTGGAGAACCCGCACACCGGCGACGGCGGCTGACCGGCCGCCGCCCGGGGCCGGCTGCCGATGGGCCTCAGGCGGGAGTGAGGACGAGCGTCGCGTCGTGCCCGCCGAACCCGAACGAGTTCGACAGCGCGGGCGCGGCGGGCACGATCGACCTAGGCTCGCCGTGCACGACGTCGACCAGCGCCGTCTCGGCGTCGGGGGCGGCGAAGTTGGCGGTGGGCGGGACGAGCCCGTCCGCCGCGCTCAGCAGCGCCACCATCGCCTGCAGGGCGCCGCCGGCGCCGAGGACGTGCCCGGTGACGCCCTTGGTGGCGGTGACGGGCGGGGTGCGGCCGCCGAAGCAGCGGTCGATCGCGAGGGCCTCGGCGCCGTCGTTGCCGCGGGTGCCGGTGGCGTGCGCGCTGATGTGCCCGACGCGGGAGGGGGCGAGCCCGGCGTCGGCGAGCGCGGCGGCCATGCACCGGGCGGCGACGGCGCCGTCCGGGCGCGGCCGCACGAGGTGCGCGGCGTCGGCGGCGCACCCGTACCCGGCGACCTCCCCGTAGACGCGGGCGCCGCGCGCGGCGGCCAGGTCGGCGCGCTCCAGGACGAGGAACGCGACGGCCTCCCCGACGACGAACCCGTCGCGGTCGGCGTCGAAGGGGCGGCCGGCGGTGTGCGGGGCCGGGTCGCGGCGGGCGAGGGTGCCGATGCGCGCGAACGCGGCCATCGCGAACGGGGTGAGGATCGCGTCGACGCCGCCGGCGACGGCGGCGTCGATCCGGCCGGCGCGGATGGCGAGGACGGCCTCGCCGATCGCGGTGGCGCCGCTGGCGCAGCCGGTGGAGAAGGTGAGGCAGGGCCCCTCGCAGCCGTGCCGGATGGACACGTTCGCGGCGACGGCGTTCGGCATGATCTTCGGAACGGCGGGGACCGGGACGCGGTCCAGCGTCCCGGCGTGCTCGTGGCCGCCGAGCGCGACGGTGGCGGCGAGCCCGGCGGCGGCGGTCCCCACGTAGACGCCGCGGCGGGCGGGGTCGCCGCCGGGGCCGGGCCCCGCGTCGGCGACGGCGTCGTCGGCGGCGGCCACGCCGAGCTTGGTCATCCGGTCGAGGCGGCGCCGCTCGGGCCGGGTGAAGTAGCGGTCCTCGTCCAGCGGCCGGGCGGGGCAGCCGAACGACACGGCGGTCCCGGCCTCCAGCAGCTCGGGGACGTGGACGGCCTGCGACTTGCCCGCGAGGACGGTCGCGAGCACCTCCGCGGGCGTGCCGCCGGCGGGGCTCTTCACGCCGAACCCCGTCACCACGACGCGGGGCGTCCCGTCCGCGCGCTGCTCAGCGGTCATCCGTCACCTCGCGGTCTGGGGGTTTCCCGCGGGAGGCGCGGGGCTTGGAAGCTAGCGCGGCGGCGCTCGTGGGAACTTGCCACCCCGTGCACATTCTTGTTGGCGGTTTTTGTCACCTGGGTGACACGGGCCACAGCGTGATCAGGCGTTTCGTCCCCCACTCGTCGCGGTCGTGCACCATGGAGGGGTGACGGAGGTTGTGGAGAACGCGGCGGGTGCGGGGATCGCAGCAGCGACGGAGGCGGGGGCCGAGGGGCTGCGGCTGCTGGCCGATCTCGTCGGGGACGGCGACGTGGTGGTGCTGAGCGGGGCGGGCCTGTCCACCGAGTCGGGCATCCCCGACTACCGGGGCGAGACGGGGCGGCGGCGGCCGGCGCAGCCGATGACCTACCAGGAGTTCACCGGCAGCGAGGCGGCGCGGCGCCGGTACTGGGCGCGCGGCCATCTCGGCTGGCGGCACATGGCGGGGGTCCGCCCGAACGCGGGCCACCGGGCGGTGGCCGAGCTGCAGCGGCGCGGGCTGCTCGCCGGGATCATCACGCAGAACGTCGACGGGCTGCAGCAGTCGGCCGGGGCGTCCGGGGTGATCGAGCTGCACGGGGCGCTGGACCGGGTGGTGTGCCTGGCGTGCGGCGCGCGGAGCCCGCGCGCCGCGCTGGAGGCGCGGCTGCGGGCGGCGAACCCCGGCTTCGAGGCGCGCGCGGAGGCGATCAACCCCGACGGCGACGCGGTCCTGCCGGACGCGGCCGTGGCGGAGTTCCGGCTGGTGGGCTGCGAGCGGTGCGGCGGGCCGCTCAAGCCCGACGTGGTCTTCTTCGGCGAGAACGTCCCGCCGGCCCGGGTGCGGGACTGCTACGCGCTCACCGAGGGCGCGGGGGCGCTGCTGGTGCTCGGGTCGTCGCTGACGGTGCTGTCGGGGTACCGGTTCGTCCGGCACGCGGCGCGGCACGGCGTCCCGGTCGCGATCGTGAACCGGGGCGCGACGCGCGGCGACGAGCACGCGCTGGTGACGCTGGACGCGCCGCTCGGCTCGACCCTCACGGCCCTCCTGGACGAGTTGGGGCGGTAGGCGGTCACCCTCCGGCGCCGGGCAGCGCCGTCGCGGCGGGCGCCGTGGACGCCCGCGAGCCGGGCGGGGCGGGCGGCGGCGGGTCGTCCACGGCGGGCGGGTCGGGCAGCGTGTCGCCGGTCACGAACCCGGTGGCCTCCAGCTGCCTCATCTGCTCGTTGACCAGCGGCTGCGCCTGCTCGGCGAACCGCCGCACGAGGGTGTTGCGGGTGGCGGCACGGACGGCGCCGAGCTCGGTGTAGAGCAGGCCCTGCGCCATCCGCGTCCGCGCGACGGCGGTCTTGTCGTAGTCGTTGCCGGACTTGCCGGTGATCTCCGACATCCAGCTCTGCTGGTCGGAGGTGGGCCGGTCGGGCAGCGGGACGCCCAGCCGCGCGGCGGTCTGCCGGTTCAGCCGGTCGAGCCGGGCGTGCTGAGCGGCGGACGCGGCGAGCGCGCGGCGGGTCGCGGGCCGGGCGGCGCGGCGCTGCGCCTGGCGGGCGACGGGGATCTCCCACAGCGCGGCCTGCCGGACGCGGACGAGGACGTCGCGGTCGGCGGGGCCGAGCGGGCCCCAGTCGGTGGTGACGGTGGACTGGGCCGCGGCCTCGCCGCCCGCCTTCGGCGCCACCGCGGCGCCGTCGGTGGCCTGCCGGCCGGCGGGCTGGCAGCCGGCGAGCGGCAGTCCCGCGGCGAGCGCCGCGGCCAGCGCGGCGGCGGCCGCCGCGGCGGCCGGTCGGGGGCGGGGCATCCGGGACCGCCTTCCGGTCGGGGGAAACGGCGTCACGGCAGCAGTACGCACGTCCCGGCGGCCGGGTTCGACGGGCCGGGCCCAGAGGTCGGGCCGGGAGGGCGGGCCGAGAGGTCGGGCCAGGGGTCAGGTCCAGCCGAGCTGGGCGACGGCGGTGACCGGGGGCTCCCCGCCCGCCTCGGTGAAGGCGCGCAGCGCGGCGACGAGGGCGCGGCGCTGCCCGGCCGGCATGCGCGCGACGACCTCGGCGATCTCGGCGCGGCGGCGGGCGGTGACGTCGTCGACGATGCCGCGGCCGGCGGCGGTCACCTGGATGCGGACCTCGCGGCCGCTGCGCGGGCTGGCCTCGCGGCGCACGAGCCCGGCGGCGGCGAGCCGGTCCACCATCCGCATCGCGGTGGAGGGGTTGACCTCCAGCAGCCCGGCGAGCGTGACGAGCTTGGACGGCCCCTGCGAGGACAGCACGACCAGCAGCCGGAACTGCGGCAGCGTGACGGCGTCCTCGACCGCGGCCAGGGACCGCGCCGAGACCGCCACCAGCAGCCGGGAGGCGGTGAGCAGCGCCGAGGTGACCTCGTCGACGCCCGCGTCCGCGTCCTCGTTCATGACCACTTTCTACAGGGCCGAGCCCGCGCGGCGCCAACGCGCCCCGGGCGGTTCCGGGCGGTCATCCGCGCCGCCGCGCGGGCAGCAGCTCGTCGAGCAGTTCGGCCAGGTGGCGGGGCCGGGCCCGGGTGCCGGCGGTGATCTGGGTGCGGCAGGAGAAGCCGTCGGCGAGCACCTCGGTGCCGGGCGCGGCGTCCCGGACGGCGGGCCACACCCCCTGCTCGGCGATCTTCACCGACACCTCGTAGTGGCCGCGTTCGAAGCCGAAGTCGCCGGCGAGGCCGCAGCAGCCGGCGTCGAGGACGTCCACGTCGACGCCGGCGCGGGCCAGCACGCGCCGGTCGGCGTCGAAGCCCATGACGGCGTGCTGGTGGCAGTGGGGCTGCGCGACCGCGCGGACCCTCGGGGTGTCGAGGCCGGCGACGACGCCGTGCGCCGCGCCGGGCGAGGGGCCGCCGGCCTCCTGCTGGCGCTCGTCGAGCAGTTCGGCGAGGGTCCGGGTCCGGTCGCGGAGCAGCCGCGCGTCGGCGGCGAGGGGGTCGTCGTGCAGCAGCTCGGGCGCGTCCGCGCGGAACACGGCGGTGCAGGACGGTTCCAGCCCGACGACGGGGACGCCGTCGCGCAGCCGGGGCGCCAGCGCCCGGACGGTGCGGCGCAGCACCCGCGCGGCCGTGCCGAGCTGCCCGGTGGAGATCCAGGTCAGGCCGCAGCACAGCGGGGCGGGCGGCACCTCGACCCGGTATCCGGCGGCCTCCAGGACGCGGACGGCGGCCCTGCCGATGTGGGGGTGGAAGCTGTTGGTGAAGGTGTCGGGCCACAAGACGACCCGGTCGCCGCCGGGCCCGTCCGGCGCGGGGCGCCGCTTGAACCAGTCGGTGAACCGCTCGGCGGCGAAGCGCGGCATGTCGCGGCGGGGGTCGATGCCGCCGATCCGCTTGGCGGCGCGGCCGAGGCCGGGCAGGTGCAGGGCGGTGTTGGCGGCGCGGGGCGCGACCGCGGCCAGCCGCGCCCACACCGGCAGCCAGCCCATCGTGTAGTGCGCGGGCGGCCGGATCCGTCCCGCGTAGTGGTGGTGGAGGAACTCGGCCTTGTAGGTGGCCATGTCGACGTTGACGGGGCAGTCGCTGCGGCAGCCCTTGCACGCCAGGCACAGGTCGAGGGCGTTGCGGACGTCCTGCGAGCGCCACCCGTCGGTGATGACGGCCGCCTCGTCGCCGCCGGTCCCCGAGCCGCCGCCGGGCATGCCGCGCATCATCTCCATCAGGATCCGGGCGCGGCCGCGGGTGGAGTGCTCCTCGTCCCCCGTCGCCCGGTAGCTCGGGCACATGACGCCGCCGGAGGAGGCGCGGCACTTGCCGATGCCGACGCAGCGGGCGGCGGCGTGGGTGAACCGGTGGTGGTCGTCGGGGAAGGCGAACCGCGTGCGCGGCTCGGCGGGGCCGTAGGCGAGGTGGTCGAGGTCGTCGTCCAGCCGCCGCGGGTGGACGATCTTGCCGGGGTTCATCCGGTTCGCCGGGTCGAAGACCGCCTTGAACCGCTCGAACAGCCGGACGACCTCGGCGCCGAACATCAGCGGCAGCAGCTCGCCGCGGGCCTGCCCGTCGCCGTGCTCGCCCGACAGCGACCCGCCGTAGGAGGCGACGAGCCGGGCGGCGCGCTCGACGAACCGGCGGTAGGCGGCGGCGCCCTCGGGGTCCTCCAGGTCGAAGGGGATGCGGGTGTGGACGCAGCCCTGCCCGAAGTGCCCGTACAGGGAGACGGGCCCGTAGCCGAACTCGCGGATGAGGGCGCGGAAGTCGCGCAGGTAGTCGCCGAGCCGGTCGGGCGGGACGGCGGAGTCCTCCCAGCCCTCGTGGGTGTCGGGGCGCCCGGGCGGGTAGGCGGTGGCGCCGAGGCCGGCCTCGCGGACCTTCCAGAGCAGCTCCTCCTCGGCGGGGTCGCGGACGAAGGTGTGCCGCGGCGGGTTCGGCCCGGCCGCCACCCGCTCGATGAGGTCGCGGGCGCGCGCGTCGGCGGCCTCCTTGGTGTCGCCGCCGAACCGGACCATCAGCCAGCCGGCGCCGCCGGGCATGTCCTTCACCACGCGCGGCCCGGCCAACCGGTGCCGCTTGGCGAGGTCGAGGAGCCGCTCGTCCATGCCCTCCAGGGCGAGCGGCTCGGACGGCAGGATGCGCGGCACGGCGTCCCCGGCGAGGGCGATGTCGTCGTAGCCGAGGACGACCAGCGACTGGTGCGCCGGGACGGGCACCAGCTCGATCTCGGCGCGCAGGACGGTGACCAGCGTGGACTCCGACCCGACGAGGGCGCGGGCCACGTCGAAGTGCTTCTCCGGCAGCAGCGAGTCGAGGTTGTAGCCGGACACGCGGCGCGGGATGGCGGGGAAGCGGGTGCGGATCGGCTCCAGCCCGTCGTCGCGCAGCTCGCGCAGCGCCCGGTAGATCTCGGCGCGCCGGCCGCCCGCCGCCTGGATCCGGGCGTACTCCTCCTCGCCGGTCTCCCCCACCCACATCCGGACGCCGTCGTAGGTGAGCACCTCCAGCCGGACGACGGAGTCGACCATCTTCCCGTACGCCTGCGCGGACGCGCCGCACGAGTTGTTGCCGATCATCCCGCCGATCGTGCAGGTGTCGTGGGTGGACGGCTTGGGCCCGACCATCAGCCCGTGCCCGGACAGCTCGGCGTTCAGGTCGTCCAGGCAGGCGCCGGGCTCGACGACGGCGCGGCGCGCCGCGGTGTCGAGGGAGACCAGCCGCCGGCAGTACTTCGACCAGTCGATGACGACGGCGGTGTTGACGCACTGCCCGGCGAGGCTGGTGCCGCCGCCGCGCGACAGGACGGGCGCGCCGTGCTCGGCGCAGACGCGGACGGCCTCGGCGCCGGCCTCGACGCCGCGCGGCACCACCGCCCCGATGGGCGGCCGCTGGTAGTTGGAGGAGTCGTGCGCGTAGGCCGCGCGCGACCCGGGGTCGAACCGGACCTCTCCGTCCACGCGCTCGGTGAGGGCGCGCCGGAGCGCGTCCCACTCCTTGTGCTTTGCCGAAACTGCCATGGCGCAACGCATACCCAGGGGGACGCACGCAACCGTCTGCCGTGCCGCACAGTGTCCACCATCGGCCCACTCGTCACACTGATCCCTGTAAATCCCTTTTGAGATACTTCACTCTTGATCATGTCGAGCCGGCCCACCCCTGGATCACCCGTCCTGGAGGGACGTCCATGCGAACACGGCACGCGGGCGGCATCGCCTTCGCCCATCCGCCGGCCTTCTGGGCCGGGTTCCTCGCCTGCGTGGCGGGGGTGCTGCTGCACCTGCCGATGTACCTCGGCGCCGCGGACATGCACTACATGATGCGCGGCATGGCGATGGACGCGCCGATGACGGCCGGGATGGCGCTGATCGTGGCGGGCCTCGCCGCCACCGCCTACGGGCTGGTCCCGCGCGGGCCCGCCCCGTCCCGCGGCGCCGGGGAGCCGCGGATCCGCGCCGCGTACGGCGCGCCGCTGCGGCGCGCCCACATCGGGCTGCTGCTGGTGACGACGACGGCCGTGACCATCGACGCGATGAAGCCGATCTCGCTGTCGTTCGTGGCGCCGGGGATGGGCGCGGAGTACGGCCTGAAGTCGCCGCTGAACCCCGGCGGGCACTGGCCGGTCGCGCTGCTGCCGCTGTCCGGCCTGACCGGGACCGTGCTCGGCTCGTTCCTGTGGGGCTGGCTCGGCGACCGCATCGGGCGGCGGCCGTCGATCCTGCTGGCCGGGGTGATGTTCGTGACGACGGCGGTGTGCGGGGCGATGCCGTCGTTCTCCTGGAACCTGGTGATGTGCCTGCTGATGGGCGTCGCGGCGGGCGGGATGCTGCCGATCACGTTCTCGCTGCTGGCCGAGACGATCCCGGGCCGGCACCGCGGGTGGGTGATGGTGCTGATCGGCGGGAACCTGGCCCTCGCCTACGTCGTCACCAGCGCGCTGTCGTCGGCGCTCGTCCCGCACTACTCGTGGCGGATCCTGTGGCTGGTCGGGCTGCCGACCGGCGTCCTGCTGATCGCGCTGAACCGGTGGATCCCCGAGTCGCCCCGGTTCCTGCTCGCGCGCGGCCGGGAGGCCGAGGCGCGGCAGATCATGGCGCGGTACGGCGCCGTCGAGGAGACCGCCGCCGGGCGGGAGGCCGGGCGGGAGCCGGAGGCCGCGCACGGCGCGGGCTTCGGGCCGCTGTTCCGGCCGCCGTTCACCGGGCTGAGCCTCGCGGTGGTCGTGCTCGGCCTCGGGATCGGCCTGGTCACCTACGGCTTCCAGCTGTGGATCCCGTCCAACCTGCAGAAGCTCGGGCTGGCGCAGCAGGCCGCCGACCGGGCGCTGCGGGACTCGGCGGTGCTCGGCCTGCCGCTGGTGTTCGTCGCCGCCGCCATGTACGGGCTGTGGAGCGCCAAGAAGACCATCGTGGCGCTGACCGCGCTGGTCGCCGCGGCGCTGGCGGTGTTCTCGGTGGCGGGCGAGTCGCTCGCCCACGACCGGACGTGGCTGTACGTGCTGCTCGCGGGGCCGATCGTCGGCACCGCGACGATCGCGGCGGTGCTGGCCGCCTACAGCTCGGAGATCTACCCGACGCGGATCCGCTCGCGCGGCTCGGGCCTGTCGGCGGGGGTCGGCAAGCTCGGCGGCGTCGCGGTCACGGCGGTGCTGGCCGCGGGGGCGGCGGTCCCCTCGATCGGGCAGACGGCGCTGCTCGGCGCGGTGCCGCTGCTGGCCGCGGTCCTGGTGGTCGCGGTGTGGGGGGTGGAGACGCGGGCGGGGCGCGGCTCAGTCCGCGAGCCGGCTCGCGGTCTCCAGCAGTAGGGCGTGCACGAACGCCTGCGGGATGTTGCCGCGCAGCTGCCGCTGCCGGACGTCGTACTCCTCGGAGAACAGGCCGCTGGTCGCGCTGCCGGACCGGGTGCGCTCGAAGGTGCGCAGCGCGCGGGCGGTGTCGCCGGCGCGGTGCTCGGCGAGGGCGAGGACGAACCCGCACAGGGTGAAGGCGCCCTCGGCGACGCCGAGCGGCTCGTCCCCGACCCGGTACCGGTAGACGAAGCCCTCCTGGACGAGTTCGGCGCGGACGGCCTCCAGCGTCGCGGCGCTGCGCGGGTCGCCGGCGGGCAGGGCGCCGCGCAGCGGCGGGATGAGCAGGGCGGCGTCCACGCGGTCGTCGTCGGCCGCGCGCCGCCACCGGCCGCCGGGGGTGAGGGCCGTGCGGGAGGTCTCGGCGAGGATCGCGTCGGCGAGGGAGGTCCAGGCGGCGGCGTCGGCGGGGCCGCCGAGGACGCGGGCGGCCTGCCGCAGCCCGGCCGCGCAGATCAGCCGGGAGTGGGTCCACAGCCGGTCCTCGGTCTCCCAGATGCCGGCGCCGGGCTCGTGCCAGCGGCGCGCGATGGCGTCCGCGGCGACGCGGGCGGCCTCGCGGGCGCCGGGTCCGGCCCGGTCGTGCTCGGCGGCGGTGGCGAGCAGCAGCAGCGACTCGCCGACGGCGTCGAGCTGCCACTGCGCGCTCGCCCGGTTGCCGGTGACGGCGGTGGCGCCGGGGTAGCCGGGGAGCGCGCTGGGGCGCTGGCCGGGCACCGCTCCCCCGGCGACGGTGTAGGCGGGGCGGAGCCGGTCGCCGTCGGCCAGCAGGCGCGCGGTGACGAAGCCGGCGGCGCTGCGCAGCACGTGCGGGGGGCCGCCGTGGGCGGCGACGGCGTGCCCGGCGAGGCACTGGTCGCGGATCCAGGCGTAGCGGTAGTCGAAGTTGCGGCCCTCGTCGGCGCGTTCGGGCAGCGCGGTCGTCGCGGCGGCGGCCATGCCGCCGGCGGCGCTGGTCAGCCCGGTCAGCACCCCGTAGGCCAGCCGGGCGTCGCGGGGCGCGGCGGTGTCGTCGCAGGAGGGGACGGCCGCCCGCCAGTCGCGCTCGGTGGCCTCCCACAGCGCGCCGGGGTCCAGGTCCGCCGGGGGCTCCCCGGCGGACTCGGCGGCGATCTCCAGTACCAGGTCGCGCGACTCGCCCTCGGCGAGGTCGAACGTCACGGCGAGGACGGCGCCGCCGTCGGCGCCCTCCCGCACGAGCGCCTCGCCGGCGCCGCGCCAGTGTATCCGGGCGCCGCCGGCGCGGGCCGTCCAGTACGGGTCGCGGTGGTGCAGGTCCCGCATGCGGGCGCCGCCGGGGCGCACGTCCAGCAGGGCGCGCAGCCGGGCGCCGCCGCGGACGGCGCGGCAGCGGCGCAGGACGACCGCGCGGTCGGGGAGGGCGGGCCGGGCCAGCGCCTCGCGGCACTCGACGATCGCGCCCTCCCCGGTCACCCAGCGGCTGTGCCAGATGAGGCCGTGGTCCTCGTAGTAGCCGCCCCACACGAACCGGTCGCACACCGGCCGGACGTCGTAGCCGCCCGGCCCGCCGAGCAGGCCGGCGAAGGCGGGCTCGGAGTCCCAGCGGGGGAAGCACAGCCAGGCGTGCTCGCCGTGCGGGCCGACGAGGATCCCGCGCTCGCCGTCGGCGATGAGGGCGTAGTCGCGCAGGGCCTTGGGCATGGCGGCCATCCGCGCCGAGGGGTCGGTCAGCATGGCCCTCCCCTACCCGCCGCAAGCCGATCAAGACGCCGACGCGGGCGCCGCGGCGCCCGCGTCGGCCGGGGTCACCCGGTCCGTTCGCGGACGAGGGCGGCGAGGTTCATCCGGGAGAGGCCGCGCAGGCCGGGGCGCTGCGCGAGCCAGGCGACGGCGAGCACGGCCAGCGCCGACCAGGCGAACGTCGCGGGCTTGATCTCGGCGTGGAAGGACATCAGGTCGCTGTTGAACGCGCCGAGGAACGCGCCGGTCGCGAGCCGCCCGAGGACCAGGCCGGGGACCGCGCCGGCGGCGACCACGAGCAGGTTCTCGGCGGTGACGAGCCGGGCGAGGCGGCGCCGCCCGACGCCGGCGGCGCGCAGGGTGGCCAGTTCGGTGCCGCGTTCGGCGAGGTTGACCGACAGGGTGGCGAACAGCACGGTGAAGGCCAGCAGCCCGCCGAACGCGAGCATGACCGCGACGAACACGTAGAACAGGTTCATGTACTGGTCCATGGTCTTCTTCAGTGCCTGCGCGTCGGTGTAGGCGACGACGCCGGGCCGGGCGGCGAGGGCGTGCTCGACGGCGGCGCGGTCGGCGCCGGGGTCGAACGTCACGAGGACGGTGTCGGGCCGGGCGCCGGGGTCCCACGCGGCGACCTGGTCGAGGGAGGCGTAGGCGTAGGTGCCGAGCGGCTCGTCCACGAACCCGGCGACGGTGGTGGTGACGGTGCGGCCGCCGGGCAGGCGCAGCCCGATCCGGTCGCCGGTGTCCACGCCGAGCTTGCCGCGCAGCGCGGCGCCGATCAGCGCGCCCCGCCCGGGCAGCGCCCGCTCACCGCCGTCGGGGGTGAGGAAGCGGTGCATCGTCGTGGTCTCGGGGAGGCCGACGACGGTGGTGGAGTACCCGGCGTCCCCGGCGGTGATCGTGACGGGCACGTGCGCGGCGGGCTCGGCGGCGCGGACGCCCCGCGTCCCGGCGATCGCGGCGAGGCCGCCGCCGTCGAGGGGGCGGCCGAGGGTGAGCTCGGCGTCCTGCCGCTGGATCCGGTCGAACTGGCGGGACACGGTGGCCTGGGAGGAGTCGAGCATCCCCCACGACACCAGGATCAGCACGAGGGCGAGGACGACGCCGGCCATGGTGTAGAGGGTGCGGCGGAACTGGCGGGCGGGGCCCCGCAGCACCAGCCACGCCCCGGCGGGCAGCCGCCCGGCGAACGGCAGCGCCCGCTCCAGCCGGGCGAGGAGCCCCGCTCCCCCGGTGCGGGGGACGGTGCCGCGCATCGCCTCGGCGGGCGGGACGCGGGCGGCCGCCACGGCGGGGGCGAGGGCGGCGAGGGCGCCCGCGACGATCCCGAACGCGAGCCCGGCGAGGACGGTGGTGGCGCGCACCGACACCAGCGTCTCCGGCAGCCCGATCGCGTCCCCGTACAGCCGCGTGACCGTCCCGGCGAGCAGCAGCCCGGCGCCGACGCCGAGGACGGACCCGGCGCCGCCGACCGCGACGCCGGTCGCCAGGTAGTGCCCGACTAGGGTGCGGCGGCGGAACCCGCTGGCGCGCAGCGTGCCGATGACGACGCGGTCGCGGGCGACGCGGCGGGTCAGCACCACGTACACGGCGACGCCTGCGGCGGCGAGGAACAGCAGCGGGAACATCACCGCCAGCTCGGAGAACCCCTTGATGTCCTCGGCGAGGGTGGCGTTGGAGGGCTGCTCGGCGCGGGGGATCGCGGCGCCGGCGCCGTGGCCGCGGGCGGCGGCGGTCAGGGCCGCGTCCAGTTCGGCGGCCCGGTCGCGGCCCGCGGAGGTGTAGTACACGGCCACCTGGTTGGGCGCGGCGGCGCCGGCGATGCTGCGGGCGAGCGGCTCGGGGACGAACAGCACCCCGAACGAGCCGGGCGCGGGCAGCACGTCCTGGCGGCTGGCGGCGGGCCACAGGTACTCGGGCGAGGACGCGGTGCCGCGCACGCGCACCGTCCGCCACGCGCGGCCGTCCCACACCGACACCCCGTCGCCGGGCTTGAGGTGCGCGTGGTCGGCGATGTGCCGCTCGGCGAGGACGCCGTCGGGCGCGGCGGGGTCGAGGTAGGCGCCGGTGAGGACCTTCACCCGGTTCACCTCGGGCTGGGACCCGGCGGGCAGCCCGACGACGCGGCCGACGAGGGTGTCCCCGCCGGGCATGCGCAGCGGGACGTCGGCGACGGTGCGGGCGGCGGCGGCCGCCACACCGGGCCGGGCCGCCGCCTCCCCGGCGATCGCGGCGGCGTCGCCGCCCGACAGGGTGAGGTCGGCGAACCGGTAGTCGCGGAAGGTCTGCTGGTATCCGGCGTCCAGGTTCTTGTAGGCGTCGTAGGACGCGCCGAACAGCGCGACGCCGAGCATGACCAGCACCACCACCGCCACCAGCTGCGCGGGGCGGCGCCGCAGGTCGCGGCGGAGCTTGGTGTTGAGGACGCTCACCACGTCACCTCGTCGGCGCCGGCGGGCGCGTCGTTGGCGGTGACCTCGACGATGCGGCCGGAGCGCATCCGCACCACGCGGTGCGCGATCGCGGCGATGGCGGCGTTGTGGGTGACGACGAGGACGGTCCTGCCCTCGGCGTTGAGGTCCTTCAGGACGCGCAGGACGCCGCGCCCGGTCTCCAGGTCGAGGGCGCCGGTGGGCTCGTCGCACAGCAGCAGCGCGGGGTCCTTGGCGATGGCGCGGGCGATCGCGACGCGCTGCTGCTCGCCGCCCGACAGCTGCGCGGGGAAGTGCCCGGCGCGCTCGGCGAGCCCGACGGCGGCGAGCGCGGCCTCGGCGCGCTCGCGGTCGCCGCGGCCGGTCAGCTCGGCGACCAGCCGGACGTTCTCCAGCGCGGTCAGCGACGGGACGAGGTTGAAGAACTGGAACACGAACCCGACGGTGTCGCGCCGGTAGGCGGTACGGCCGTCCTCGCCGAGGCGGGAGATGTCGCGGCCGCCGGCGACGACCTCGCCCTCGGTGGCGGGCTCGATCCCGCCGATCAGGTTGAGCAGGGTCGTCTTGCCGGACCCGGACGGGCCGAGCAGCACGGCGAACTCGCCCTGCCGCACCTCCAGGTCGGCCTCGCGCAGCGCGTGGACGGCGGCGTGGCCCGTCCCGTAGGTCTTGCCGGCGCCGCGCAGCAGGACCGCCGGCGGGGCGTCGGCCCGCGCGGTCCCGGCCGCGCCGGCGGGTGCCGGCTCACTGGCGTGTCGCGTCATCCTCGTCTCCTCCGTCTTCGTCGGCGCGCCCGGCCGTGCGATGGGGCGCGGGGCCGGGGGCGCGCAGCAGGGCCAGCAGCCCGGCCGCCGCGTCGCCCGCCTCGGTCTCGGGGTCGATCAGCACGTGCATGAGCAGCCCGTCCAGCAGGGCCGCGATCACCACGGCGAGGCCGCGCGGGTCGGCGTCGGCGCGCAGCGTGCCGGCCGCCTGGTTCTCGGCGAGCCGGGCGGCGAGCAGGTCGCGGAACATCCGGATCTGCCGCTCGGTCTCGGCGCGCAGCTCCGCGTCGCGGATCCCGTGCAGCATCGCCTCGACCATCACCCGCTGCCCGGCGGTGCCGGGGCCGCGCGCCACCAGCTCGCGGACCGCGTCGGCGACCCCGGCGAGGGCGTCCCCGGCGCGCAGGATCGCCTCGACCGGGCCCTCCAGCTCCTTCTCGACCGCGTGCATGACCGCGGCCCGCCGCAGGGCGTCCACGGACCCGAAGTAGTAGTGCACGAGCGCGTTGTTGGCCTGCGCCCGGTCGGCCACGACCCGCGACGTCACCGCGGCCCAGCCGCCCTCGGCCATCACCGCGACGGCCGCCTCCAGCAGCCGGATCCGGGTCGGCGCCTCGCCGTCCGCCATCGCTCCCCCGCTTCTTGGTCACTCGCTTTAAGCAACTGCCCAACACAGTAGACCCGAACCTTTGCACCATGCAACAGTCCAGCTCGCGGGCACGAAAAAGCCGCCGGCCTCCCGCGCCCGGTGGGGCGGGAGGCCGGCGGCCGAGATCGGCGGCGCGGGCCGCGGTCAGGCGTCGCGGCGCTTGAGCAGGTACGCGGCGACGGCGAGGAGCGCGGCCGTCCAGAGGGCGAAGACGCCGTACCCCTGCCAGGGCGACAGGATGTCGTCGGGGCCCTGGTGGGCCTTGGCGATCAGCGCGCCCGCCTCCGACGGCAGGTAGGCGTGGATGTGGTCGCCGACGCTGCCGGGCAGCAGCATCGCCAGCGGCGCCAGCACCAGCACGAACCCGATGACGCCGGTGATGCCGCCGGCGGTGTGCCGCACGATCGCGCCGACGGCGAGCGCGAACAGCCCGAGCATCGCCAGGTACAGGCCGCCGCCGATGACGGCGCGCAGCACGCCGTCGTCGCCGAGGGAGACCTCGATCTTGTCGCCGCTGATCGCCGAGCCGATGAAGAACGACCCGAACGACACCGCGACGCCGAGGACGAGCACGACGGCCGCGAACACGGCCGCCTTGGCCCACAGCATCGGCAGCCGCCGCGGCACCGCGAGCAGGCTGGCGCGGATCATGCCGGTGGAGTACTCGGAGGCGACCACCAGCACGCCGAGCACGCAGATCGCCAGCTGGCTGAGGAAGAAGCCGCTGCCGAGGATGAAGCTGACCGGGTCGGCGGCGATCTGCGCCCGGTCGGTCGGGCTCGCGTTGTCCCACTGGGCGATGGTGAGGCCGACCAGCAGCGCGGTGAACCCGAGGTCGAGGACGACCAGCAGGATCAGCGACCACAGCGTGGACCGGACCGTGCGGATCTTCGTCCACTCGGCGACCAGCAGCCGCCCGAAGCCGGGCTTGGCGAACTCGTCCGGACCGGCCTGGGGCGCGGCGGCGGTGGCGGGCGTTGTCATCGCGGCTCTCCCTCTGCGCTCGGAACGGCTCCGGGGGCGGCTCCCGGCACGGCGCCGGGCACGTCTCCGGCGCCGGGGAGCGCTCCGGGCGCGCCGGGTGCTCCGAGGGCGCCCTCGCCGGCGCCGTACTCGACGCTGTCGCGGGTCAGTTCCATGAACGCCGCCTCCAGGGAGCCCCGGGTCGGGGTCAGCTCGTGCAGGACGATCCCCTCGGCGGCGGCGAGCTCGCCCACGCGGGGCGCCTCCATGTGGGTGACGGTGAGCAGGCCCTCGCCGCCCGGCTCGGCCTTGCCGCCCTCGGCGGAGACGACGCCGGCCAGGCGCTCGGCGTCGGGGCTGCGCACGACCACCGCCTTCTGGGTGCTGCGCTCGATGAACTCCTCGGTGGAGCAGTCGGCGATCAGCCGGCCGCGGCCGATGACGATGAGGTGCTCGGCGGTGACGGCCATCTCGTTCATGAGGTGGCTGGAGACGAACACGGTCCGGCCCTCGGCGGCGAGCCGCTGCATGAGGGTGCGGATCCACACGATGCCCTCGGGGTCGAGGCCGTTGACGGGCTCGTCCAGGATCAGCACGGACGGGTCGCCGAGCAGCGCGGCGGCGATGCCGAGCCGCTGCCCCATGCCGAGGGAGAACCCGCCGGCGCGCTTGCGGGCGGGCCCGGTGAGCCCGACGAGGTCGATGACCTCGTCGACGCGCTTGCGGCCGATGCCCTGCGTCTGCGCCAGGCACAGCAGGTGGTTGTAGGCGCTGCGGCCGGTGTGCACGGCCCGCGCCTCCAGCAGCGCGCCGACCACGCGCAGCGGCGCGTTCAGGTCGCGGTAGTGGCGGCCGTGGATGCGGGCGTCGCCGCGGTCGGGCCGGTCCAGCCCGAGCAGCAGCCGCATGGTGGTCGACTTGCCCGCCCCGTTCGGGCCGAGGAAGCCGGTGACCCGGCCGGGGACGACCGTGAAGGACAGGTCGTCCACGGCGGTCTTGTCGCCGTAGCGCTTGGTGAGGTTCTCCGCCTCGATCATTCACACGTCCCGGTCGGTTCGGCGGCGTTTTCCGTGATCACGGTCACACTAGCGCGTCCGGCGCGGGGCGCGGATCCTCCGGAGTGCGGAGCCGCCTCCGACCTTCGGAGGGGGTGCCGGCCTGGGGGTCCCGCGCCGCCCGGCCTTATTGACCGTTCGTCAATAGGTGCGGGAGGATGGCGGCCACGCTCCGACCGCTCGGGAGGCACGCTTGCCCGCCACACCCCCGATCCCCGCGCCCGACCTGCCGGCCGAGCGGCTCGCCGACCGCGACGTGCTGCGCGCGCTGGCCGCCGAGCCCCTCGTCGGCCTCGCCGCCGGCCGGGCCCTGCTGATGCAGCTCGCCCACCCCGCCGTGGCCCGCGGCGTCGCCGAGCACAGCGACTTCGCCGACCGGCCCCTCGCCCGGCTGTTCGGCACCCTGGACTTCCTGCTCGTCACCACCTTCGGCACGCCCAACCAGGTCGGCCGGATCGCCGCGAAGGTCCGCGGCATCCACGGCGCCGTCCGCGGCGAGGGCTACTCCGGCAACGACCCCGGCCTGCAGCTGTGGGTGAACGCCACCCTCATCGACTCGGCCCTGTACGTCCACGAGACCCTCATGCGGCCCCGCGACGACGGCCTGCCCGAGGACTACTACCGGCAGGCCCGCGTCGTCGCCGAGGTCCTCGGCTGCCCGCTGGACGCCCAGCCCGCCGACCTGGCCGAGTTCCGCGCCTACATGGCCGAGACGCTCGCCTCGCTGGAGGTCACCGACACCGCCCGCGAGGTCGCCGACGCCGTCCTGCGGCCCCGCAAACTGCGCGTCCTGTTCCCGGCCCTCGCGGTGTTCCGGCTCGTCACCGCGGCGATGCTGCCCGAGCCGCTGCGCGACCAGTACGGGCTGCCGTGGACGCCGGGCCGGCGCCGCGCCGCCGCGCTGCTGCTCGGCACCGCCTCCGCCGTGCACCGCGTCACGCCGGGCGTGCTGCGGCGGCCGCCGCAGCCGCTCCTGGTCCGCCTCGCCACCCACCGGGTGAACCGCACCCTGTCGGCCCGCCGCGCCCGCCGCCGCGACGGCCGCCCCTAGCCCGTGGGGCCGGGCTAGGCCACGGACGAGTACGCCACGACGCCGCGGCGCATCGCGTCCATCGCCCGCCGCGCGGTCTTGCGCAGGTGGCTGTTCTCCGGCGCCGCGTCGACGATCTGGCCGAGCAGGTCAAGCAGCTGCTTGACCGCGCGGACGAAGTCGCCCGCGGTCAGGTCGCTCTCCAGCAGCACCTCGTCCAGGTCGTCGCCCTTCGCCCACCGGTACGCCGTCCACGCGAACCCCAGGTCGGGCTCCCGCAGGAACGACACCCGGTTGTCGCGCTCGACCGCGTCCAGCTCCCCCCACAGCCGCACCATCGCGGCCAGGGCGTCCTGCGCGGCACCGCCCGGCGTCCGCGGCGGCGTCGCGTCGTCGGGCTGCCGCGACTCGTACACCAGCGCCGACACGCACGCGGCCAGCTCGGCGTGGCCGAGCTTGTCCCACAGCCCCTCGCGCAGGCTCTCGGCCGTCAGCAGGTCCAGCTCGTTGTAGATCCGGCCGAGGCGGCGGCCCGCCTCGGTCACCGCGTCGCCGTCGAGGTACCCGAGCTGCTGCAGCACCGCGCACACCCGGTCGAACGTCCGCGCGATCACCTGCGAGCGGCCCTCCACCCGGCGCCGCAGCTGCTCGGTCTCCCGGTCCAGCCGGTGGTACCGCTCCGCCCAGCGGGCGTGGTCCTCGCGCTGGTCGCAGCCGTGCACGGGATGGCGGCGCAGCTCCGCGCGCAGCCGCGTCACCTCGGCGTCCTCGGCCGCGGCCGAGTCGCCCCGCGACCGCTTGCGCTCCCGCACGTCGTCGGGCACCCGGTTGCGCAGCGTCGACGCCAGGTCGCGGCGGTCCTGCGGGTTGCGGGGACTGAACGACTTCGGCACCCGGATCCGGTCGACGGGCTCCACCGCGCGCGGGAAGTCCTGCACCGACAGCCGCTGCACCGACCGGTTCACCGTCAGCACCAGCGGCGCCGGGCCGTCCGAGCGGCGCCCCACCCCCGGGTCCAGCACGACGGCGAGGCCCGACCGCCGCCCCGACGGCACCAGGATCACATCGCCCGGCCGCAGCCGCTCCAGCGACTTCGCCGCCTCTGCGCGCCGCGCCGACGACCGCTCCCGCGACAGCTCCGCCTCCCGGTCCGACAGCCGCCGCCGCATCGCCGCGTACTCCATGAAGTCGCCCAGATGGCACTGCGCGGCCTCCGCGTACCCCTGCAGCGCCTCCTCGTTCTTGCGGACCTGCCGGGCCAGCCCGACCACCGCCCGGTCGGCCTGGAACTGCGCGAACGACTCCTCCAGCAGCGTCCGGGCCCGCTCGATCCCGACGGCGCCGACCAGGTTCACCGCCATGTTGTAGGACGGCCGGAAACTGGAGTTCAGCGGGTAGGTGCGGGTGCCCGCGAGCCCCGCCACCGACGCCGGCTCCACGTTCGGGCCCCACACCACCACGGCGTGGCCCTCCACGTCGATGCCGCGCCGCCCCGCCCGGCCCGTCAGCTGCGTGTACTCGCCGGGCGTCAGGTCGACGTGCGCCTCCCCGTTCCACTTGTCGAGCTTCTCGATCACCACGGTGCGGGCCGGCATGTTGATGCCGAGCGCCAGCGTCTCCGTCGCGAACACCGCCTTGATCAGCCCGCGGGTGAACAGCTCCTCGACGATCTCCTTGAACGTCGGCAGCATCCCGGCGTGGTGCGCGGCGACACCGCGCTCCAGCGCGTCCAGGAAGTCGCCGAACCCGAGGATCCGCAGGTCCTCCGGCGCGATGTCGGCGGTGCGCAGCTCGGCGTGCGCGCGGATCTCCTCCGCCTCCTCCTTCGAGGTCAGCCGGATCCCCGCGTGCAGGCACTGCAGCACCGCCGCGTCGCAGCCGGCCCGGGAGAAGATGAACGTGATCGCCGGGAGCAGCCCGGCGCGCTCCAGCCGCTCGATCACGTCCGGCCGGTGCGGCGGCCGGAACCGCTGCGGCCGCGGCGCCCGCCGCCGGCCCGTCCGCCGCCCCTGGTTGACCTTCGCGCGGCGGACCTCCTCCACCGCCATCCGCGTCAGCTGCGGGTTCAGCCGGGCCTGCCGGTCCTTGCCCTTGCCGGTGTCGGCGAACAGGTCGTACAGGCGGGAGCCGACGAGCATGTGCTGGAACAGCGGGACGGGACGGTGCTCGTCCACGATCACGGCGGTGTCGCCGCGGACCTCGTGCAGCCACTCGCCGAACTCCTCGGCGTTGGACACCGTCGCCGACAGCGCCACGATCCGCACCGAGTCCGGGACGTGGATGATCACCTCTTCCCAGACGGCGCCGCGGAACCGGTCGGCGAGGTAGTGCACCTCGTCCATCACCACGAACGCCAGCCCCGCCAGGGTCTGCGACCCCGCGTACAGCATGTTCCGCAGCACCTCGGTCGTCATCACGACGATCGGCGCCTCGCCGTTCACGCTGTTGTCACCCGTCAGCAGCCCCACCTTCTCGGGCCCGTACCGGCGGACGAGATCGGCGTACTTCTGGTTCGACAGCGCCTTGATCGGCGTGGTGTAGAAGCACTTGGTGCCGCCGGTCAGCGCCAGGTGGACGGCGAACTCCCCCACCACGGTCTTCCCGGATCCGGTGGGCGCGGCGACCAGGACGCCGCTGCCGTCCTCCAGCGCCTGGCACGCCTCCAGCTGGAACGGGTCCAGCTCGAAGTCGTACAGGGTGCGGAAGTCCAGCAGGGCCGGGCCGTGCCCCGCGGTGCGCCTGCGGTAGGCCGCGTAGCGCTGGGCCGGGGACTGCTCGGCCGACGTCGTGTCGGGGGTGGTCATACTTCGAGCCTACGGTTTCGACCGGCCCGATACCCAATCAGCGGGCCCGCTCGCCCTTCTCCAGCTCGGCGTCGATCGCCTCCAGGTCCAGCGGGGACGCCTCGTCGTCGGACAGGCCCGCGTACGGATCGGCGCGGTTGGCGCGGCGGCGGTCGTTGAGGAACGCCAGCAGCGCGGCGATCTCGAACAGCAGCACCGTCGGCAGCGCCAGCGCCAGCATCGTGAACGGGTCCGCGCTCGGCGTCGCGACCGCCGCGAACACGAAGATCCCGAACAGGATCATCCGCTGCGACCGGCGGATCCGCGACGAGCTCAGCACCCCGGCCAGGTTCAGCACCACCACGAACAGCGGGAGCTCGAACGTCAGCCCGAACACCAGCAGCATCGTCAGCACGTAGCCGAGATAGCTGTCGACCGTGATCAGGGGTTTGACGTCGTCGGCGACGAACCCCAGGAAGATCGCCAGGCCCTTGTCGACCGTCAGGTACGCCAGGCCGGTGCCGACGAAGAACAGCGGGACCGCCGCGCCCAGGAACACATACGTCCAGCGCCGCTCGCGCTGGTACAGCCCCGGCGCGATGAACGCCCACAGCTGGTACAGCCACACCGGCGCGGAGATCACCGCGCCGATGATGCAGGAGATCTTCAGCTTCAGGAAGAACGAGGAGAAGATCCCGTTGACGAACAGGGAGCACTGGTCCTTGTCGACCACGTGGGACTGCGGCAGCGAGCAGTACGGCTGCTTCAGGAAGTCCCAGACCGGGTCGAACAGCAGCCAGCCGGCGATCGCGCCGACCACGAAGGCCAGGATCGCCTTGATCAACCGGTTGCGCAGCTCACGGAGGTGGTCCATGAGCGGCATGCGGCCGTCGGGGGCGGCGTCGCGCCTGTTCAGCTTCATCGCGGGCATTCAGGCTCGGGGGCGGCGGGGCGGGATCGTCGCGGCGGGCCGTCAGCCCTGGCGGAGCCGGTCGGGGTCCGACACCGGCACACCCTGGATCGGCTCACCGGAACCGAGCGCACCGCGCGGGCGCCCGCCCTCGGCCGCGGCGGCCTCGCGCTCCAGCCGGGCCGCCTCCTCCCGCAGCCGCGCCGCGCGCTCGCGCGCGTCCGCCTCACCCTGCGGCTGCGCCGGGGACTGCGCCGCCGCCTGCGCCGGCTGCGCGGCCTGCTCGGCGGGCGCGTCGTCGTCCTCGCGCAGCCCCTTGGTCTCCGCCTTCAGGATCCGCGCGGACTTGCCCAGCGACCTCGCCAGCTGCGGCAGCTTCGCCGAACCGAAGATCAGCACGACGACCAGCAGAATGATGATCAGTTCGGGAGTCCCGATGTTCGGCATGGCAATCCTCTTCAGCAGACGGCACTCACGCAGATCGTACGCCCTCGCCGGACGTTTGTGACGACCGGGATTCGTCGAGGCGGGAGAGTTCATCGCGCAGCGCCGACTGTTTCGGCTCCAGCCGCCGCCTCGTGCGTTCCAGTTCACGACCGAAACGCCGCACGCCCAGCCACACCTTGAAGGCGCACCAGGCGAGCACGGCCAGCCCGGCGAAGCCCAGCGACACCGACACCGCGACCCACATCACCCGGCGAGGCTACCGGATCGCTACGCCAGCCCGTACCGGGACAGCGCCCGCGCCGCGTCCTCCCGCACCCCGGCCGCGACGGCCTCGGGCGCCACCACCCGGCCCTGGTCGCCGAGCCGCAGCGCCAGCCCCCGCACCCACCGCGCGTCCGGGGACCGCAGCACGACCCGCAGCCGCCCCTCCCCGAGCTCCTCCACGCTCTCGCACGGGTAGTAGTCCGCCACCCACCGGCCCCGCGGCGTCAGCTCCAGCGTCACCGCCGCGTCCTGCGGCGACGGCCGGAACAGCCCCGCGTCCACGTCGATCGGCTCCGCCTCGTCCGGCACCTGCGCCGGCACCTCCAGCACCGCCAGCCCGGCGATCCGGTCCAGCTTGAACAGCCGCACCGCCTCCGCCCGCCGGCACCACCCCTCCAGGTAGGTGTTGCCCTCCACCACCAGCAGCCGCATCGGGTCGACGTCCCGCTCGGTGTTCTCGTCCCGCGCCGGCACGTAGTACGTCAGGTGCACCCGGCGGCGCCGCGCGATCGCGTCGCGCAGCACCCCGACCGCGGTGCGCGCCGGGTCCGCGGTGCCGCCGTAGGCGTCCACCTCCACCGCTACCTTGCTGGACACCGCCGCGGCCTCCCCCGCCGCGCTCTCCAGCTTCGCGATCACCCGGCTCAGCGCGTCCCGGTCGTCCAGGTCCGGGATGCCCGCCAGCATCCGCAGCGCCACCAGCAGCGCCGACGCCTCGTCGGTCTTCAGCCGCAGCGGCCGCGCGATCGACTCCGCCTCCGCCACCGTGATCTCCCCGCCCTCGTAGGACAGGTCGATCGGGCAGTACGGGTCCGGCGCCCGCAGCTCCACGCACCACAGCAGGTTCAGGTCGTCGATCAGCTGCTTCTCGGTCACCCCGAACGCCGCCGCCGCCTCGCCGAGGAGCACCGAGTCCCGGTTCACCACGTACGGCACCAGGGCCAGCAGCCGCCCCAGCCGGTCGGTCGACGTCGTCGCCGCCGCCTTCCCGCTCATCGGACCTCCCCCTCCGGCGCCGGCCGGGCGCCCGCGCCCGCCAGCACCGACTTCAGATGCTGGATCACCGCCTCCCGCAGGTCGGGCGGGTCCAGCACCACCACGTCGTCGGCGAACCGCGCCAGGTACGGCGCGAACCGGTCCACGTCACGGAACGTCAGCACCGCCTCGTCCCAGTCGCCGTCCCACGCCGCGTCCTCCACCGGGCGCACGTCCCGGGCCCACCGCCGCGGGCCCTGCGCCGCGCCCCGCCGCAGCCGCACCACCGCCGGCCGCGGCTCGCTCACCGGGTCGCCCCAGTCGAACGCGATGCGCCGCACGTCCACCCCGTCCGGGACGGTCACCGACCCCGCCGCGCCGTCCGCCGCGACCTCGCCCACGATGCGGCTCAGCCGGAACACCCGCTGCTCGTCGCGGTCGCGGTCGAACCCCACCACGTACCAGCGGCCGCGGCGGCTCACCACCCCCCACGGCTCCAGGTGCCGCCGCACCACCGACGTCCGCCCGATGCCCTGGTAGTCGAACGCCACCGGCCGGCCGTCCCGCACCGCCTCCCACAGCGCCGCGAACGACGGCTCGTGGGTGTTCACCCGCGGCTCGATCCCCACCGCGGGCGCCGCGTCGGTCTCCACCCCCGCCGCGCGCAGCTTCAGCAGCGCCCCCGACGCGGCCTCCGCCATGCTCGCCCGCTGCCACACCCGCGCCGCGAGGCCCAGCACCGCCGCCTCGTCCGGCGTCAGATGGATGTCGGGCAGCTCGTAGGCCTGCGGCGGGATCCGGTACCCGATCTCCTCACCGCCGCCGCCCTGCAGGTCGCTGCCCACCTCGAGGGGGACGCCGAGCTCGCGGAGCTCCTCCTTGTCCCGCTCGAACATGCGCTTGAACGCCTCATCGGAGTCCGGGTAGCCGGGCACGGCCCGGCGGATCTGCTCGGCCGTCAGATAGCGCCGGGTCGCGAGCAGGCAGACCACCAGATTCAGCAAGCGCTCGGTCTTGCGCCGCGACACTCCGCCACCACCTCGTTCCCTCCGTGTCCCCGCGTGGCCCCGCCCCCGCCGGGTGGGCCGATCGCCCCCGCGAGCCGTCGTGCAGGACGCTACCGTTTCCCGGTGTGATCCGATGGCGCAAAGGCACAGTCGAGGACATCCGCCGCGAATGGCCGGGGGCGGTCGAGCTGACCGTCTCGATCGGGGGCAACGGCACGCACCGCGCCCTGGCCTATCCCGCCCTGGTGGGCCGGCCCGAACCGGGCGATACCGTCCTGCTCAACACTACGGCCTTGGCGATGGGCCTCGGCACCGGCGGCTACGCCATGGTCGTCGCGGTCCCCGACCGGCTCCCGCCCGACCCCGCCGGCCCCGGCCACCTGGTCAAGGCCCGCTACACCCCGCTCCAGGCCACCGTCCTCGGCGCCGACGAGCAGGACTCCCCCCACCACGACCTGCTCCGCGACGCCGACTCCCTCGGCGGCATGCCCGTCATCGTCGCCGACCTGCACTCGGCGCTGCCGCCGATCCTGGCCGCGCTGCTGGCCGCCCGGCCCGCCACCCGCGTCGTGTACGTCATGCCGGACGGCGGCGCGCTGCCGGCCTGGTTCTCCATGTCCATCGCCCGGCTCAAGGACGCCGGGGCCCTGGCCGCCACCGTCACCGCCGGGCAGGCGTTCGGCGGCGACCTCGAAGCCGTCACCGTCCACACCGGGCTCCTCGCCGCGCGGCTCGTCCTGGGCGCCGAGGTCGCCGTCCTCGCCCAGGGCCCCGGCAACCTCGGCACCGGGACGAAATGGGGGTTCTCCGGCGTCTCCGCCGGCGAGGCCGTCAACGCTGCGTCCGTCCTCGGCGGCCGGCCCGTCGGCTCACTGCGCGTCAGCGAGGGCGACAAGCGCGAGCGCCACATCGGCGTCTCCCACCACTCCCTCACCGCCTACGGCCGCGTCGCCCTCGCCGCCGCCGACATCCCCGTCCCGGAACTCGGCGGCGCCTTCGGCGCCCGCGTCGCCGCCGAGGCCGCCCCGCTCGGCGACCGGCACCGGCTCGTCCCCGTCCCCGTCGACGGCCTCCACGAGACCCTCAGCGCCGCCGAGAAGGACTGGGGCGTCCGGCTGTCCACCATGGGCCGCCGGCTCGACGAGGACCTCCCCTACTTCCTCACGGCGGCCGCCGCCGGCCGCCACACCGCCGCCCTGCTCGGCTAGGAGACCCCGGCGGCCCCCGCCGCCGCGGTCTCCTCCGCGGCGGCGGCCTCGGCGGCGGTGTAGGACGCGTTGAACGTGAACGCGCGCGGGGACGGGCCGTGGGCGCGCAGCAGCGCGAGGCGCTCCAAGCCCTCTTCCACGGTCGGGATCTTGCCCGCCGGGATCCACCACATGACCAGATGCGCCTCCAGGTGCCGCCGGAACCACTCCCGGCGCCGCCGCAGCGTCTCCAGGTGGGCGCTGCGGTACACGAAGTCCCACAACTCCTCGGCCGACTCCCACACCGAGTAGTTGACGATCACATCGGCGCCGGCGGGGCGCATGCCGGTCGCGTCCGCCTCCCCCTCCTCCACCAGGCGCCACACGAAGCCCGGCGCGGCGTCGGCGAGCGCGTTCACCGGGTCGAGCAGCGCGACGAAGTCGGCCATGCCCGGCGCGTCGAGGGCCTCCAGGAGGGTGGCGACGTTGAACTCGGCGAGATGGTACGCGGCGTCATCGGTCATGATCCCCACCTCACCACGGCGCGCGTTTCTATGTCAACGCTCATTGTTTTTAGAAGGCGGCTCCGACTGCGGGACGTCGGCCGCCACACAGCACCAGCCCGGGTGCGGATCCATCCGCACCCGCACCTCGGAACCCTCCACCAGCCCCTCCAGCAGCGCCAGGTTCATCCCGCACACCAGCGGCGGGAACAGCTCAGCCACCGCGTGGAACGGGCAGTTGCGCATCCGCAGCACCGCCCCGCACTCGTCCGCCACCGGCTCATAGCCCCGCTCCGCCAGCACCCCCGCCAGCCCCTCGGCGCCACCGCCCCACGCGCCCCGCAGCGCCCGACCCCGGCGCCGCGCCGCGTCCTGCACCTCCATGTCCAGGCCCGCCGACTCCGCCGCCTCCGCCAGCACCCCCGCGGCCGTCCCGTAGTCACGCGGCGGCACCGACACGCCCCGCTCCACCGCCGACCGCCGGTACACCTTCGCCGGACGCCCCGCACCCGGCCCCGACCGGCCCGTCAACCGCCGGCTGCCCGCCTCCAGCAGCCCCGCGTCCACCAGCTTGTCCAGATGGAACGCCGCCAGCGTCCGCGCGACGCCCGCCGCCTCCGCCGCCTCATTGCGCCCCACCTCGCGCCCCTGCGCGGCCACGAACTCGTACAGCCGCCGCCGCACCGGATCCTGCAGCAGCGCGATCGCCTCGATGTCCTCCACCCCGCCATACTAAGAACAACGAGGACTTCGCTTAGAAGCGCCGCGACGGCCTGCCACCGACGGCGGGCCAGCGTGGAGGGAGTCAGTGCGCGGTGCGGGTCAGTGCGCGGTGCGGGTCAGTGCGCGCCCAGGAGGTCCACCACGAACACCAGGGTGTCCGAGCCCTTGATCCCGAACTGCGCCAGGCCCTTCGCCCCGTATCCCAGCGACGGCGGCACCACCAGCAGCACCCGGCTGCCCACCCGCTGCCCCACCAGGCCCTGGTCCCAGCCCTTCATCACCTGACCGGTCCCGATCACCGCCGCCGACGGATGCCCCGACGACCACGACGAATCGAACACCCGCCCATCCCGCCAGAAGTACCCGCCGTACTGCAGCACCATCAACTGCCCCTTGCGCACCGCCGGGCCGTCACCCCGCACCAGCGTCCGCACCTGCAGCCTCTTCGGCGCCGCCACCCGCGGCATCGTCACCACCGGCGCCTGCCCCGCCGGCGCCTCCGCCACCTTCGGCAGCCCCGGCTCGCTCAGCGGCGCCTGCTTCGCCCCGCGCGGCCCCGCCGACTTCGGATACACCGCCCGCACGTCCAAGACGTACACCAGCGTGTCGTCCGCCCCCACCTGGTGCTTCGGGTCCCCGTCCGCGCCGAAACCGTCCTCCGGCGGGATCCGCGCCACCACCCGCGACCCCGCCCGCGCCCCCACGAACGCCTTCGTCAGCCCCGGCACCAGCCGCCCCGTCGGAAACGCCCCCGGCTGCCCCTTCGCGTAACTGCTCGCCAGCAGCTTCCGCCCGTCCTTGCTCCACCGGTAGCCCACATAATCGGCCACCACCAGATCACCCTTGCGGGCCGCGGCGCCCTTCCCGTCCGCCAGCGTCTCCACCGCGAACTTCTCGCCCGGCGCGCCCTTCGGGAACTTCACCTCCGGCAGCTTCCCGACATCGCCCCGCACCGTCACACCCACACCGTCGCCGCCCCACCAGCACCCCGCCGACAGCGCCAACGGCGCGGCGAGCACGACGACCACGGACAGCACACGGGAACGGCGGAGCATACGGGGGTCCTCCGAGGGGCGACGAACCGCTACTGCGCGCTCACCCTACCGCCCTGGTGACCCGCCGGTAGCCCCCGGCGCGCGTGTCGCGCCGGAGGCCGCCGCGCCGCCGCTACATCCCCGCGATCAGCTTGTCCACCCGCTCGTCCACCGACCGGAACGGGTCCTTGCACAGCACCGTCCGCTGCGCCTGGTCGTTCAGCTTCAGATGCACCCAGTCCACCGTGAAGTCGCGCCGCTTCTCCTGCGCCTTCCGGATGAACTCGCCCCGCAGCCGCGCCCGCGTCGTCTGCGGCGGAACCGACTTCGCCTCGAAGATGTCCAGATCACGGGTCACCCGGTCCACCGAGCCCCGCTTCTCCAGCAGGTAGTACAGGCCCCGGTCACGGTGCACATCGTGGTACGTCAGATCCAGCTGCGCCACCCGCGGCGACGACAGCGGCAGATCGTACTTGCGGCGGTACCGCTCGATCAGCTTGTACTTCGTCACCCAGTCGATCTCCCGCGCCACCAGGTCCAGATCCCCGGTCTCCACCGCGCGCAGCGTCCGCTCCCACAGCTCCAGCACCCGCTTCGCCGTCGCGTCGCCGCCGCGCGCGTCCACGAAGTCCCGCGCCTTGCCGAAGTACTCCTTCTGGATCTCCAGCGAACTCGCCTCCCGGCCGTTCGCCAGCCGCACCTTCCGCCGGCCCGTCATGTCATGGCTCACCTCGCGGATCGCCCGGATCGGGTTCTCCAGCGTCAGGTCGCGCATCACCACGCCCGCCTCGATCATCCGCAGCACCAGGTCGGTCGCCCCGACCTTCAGCAGCATCGTCGTCTCGCTCATGTTCGAGTCGCCGACGATCACGTGCAGCCGCCGGAACCGCTCCGCGTCCGCGTGCGGCTCGTCCCGCGTGTTGATGATCGGACGCGACCGCGTCGTCGCCGACGACACGCCCTCCCAGATGTGCTCCGCCCGCTGCGACACGCAGTACACCGCGCCGCGCGGCGTCTGCAGCACCTTCCCGGCACCGCAGATGATCTGCCGCGTCACCAGGTACGGGATCAGGACGTCCGCCAGCCGGCCGAACTCCCCGTGCCGGCCCACCAGATAGTTCTCATGGCAGCCGTACGAATTGCCCGCCGAATCCGTGTTGTTCTTGAACAGGTAGATGTCGCCGGCGATGCCCTCCTCGCGGAGCCGCCGCTCGGCGTCCACCAGCAGACCCTCCAGGATCCGCTCACCCGCCTTGTCATGCGTCACCAGATCCACGACCGAATCGCACTCCGGCGTCGCGTACTCCGGATGACTCCCCACGTCCAGGTACAGCCGCGCCCCATTGCGCAGGAACACATTGCTGCTACGACCCCACGACACCACCCTCCGGAACAGATAGCGCGCCACCTCGTCCGGCGACAGCCGCCGCTGCCCCCGGAAGGTACAAGTGACGCCGTACTCGTTCTCAAGCCCGAAGATGCGCCTGTCCACACCAAGACCCTATGCGGCCAGGCCCCCACTTGGCAGTCTCTCGACCCCACCGTTTCCCGCGGCCCCCGCGGCGCCGCTCCGCCGCACCCCCGGCACGGCAAAGCCCGCCGCGGCGACGCGGACACGACCGCACCGCCACGACGGGCCCGAACCCCGCGGCCCCCGCCCGCCCCCACCGGGACGGCGCGCAGGACCGCGCGGCCTCAGTCCTCGTCCGCCCCCGACGCCGGAGACGACCCCGCGGAACCGCCCGGCTCGGCATCGCCCGACGCGGCCCCCGCCCCGCCGGACCCCTCCGCCGCCGACAGCAGATCCGCGATCCGCGCCGCCGTCAGCCGCTTGAACAGCCGGTGCTCCCGGTTCCGGTCCAGCACCGCGACCTCCAGCGACGTCGCCTCCAGATGCCGGTCCGAATCCTGCGCCTCCAGCGCCCGCACCGCCGTCCGCAGCGCCTCCACCAGCGACGAGCCCTCGCGGTAGCCGTCCTTCAGCGACTGCGCCACCGCGTCCGCCTGCCCGCCCATCGCCACATAGCCGTGCTCGTCCGCCACCGAACCGTCGAACGTCAGCCGGTAGATCTGGTCGGTCTCCGCGTCCTCGCCCACCTCCGCGACGACCAGCTCCACCTCGTACGGCTTGTTCGTCTCCGTGAAGATCGTCCCCAGCGACTGCGCGTACACGTTCGCCAGCCCCCGCGCCGTCACGTCCCGGCGGTCGTACTGGTACCCGTTGATGTCGGCGTACCGCACCCCGCCCAGCCGCAGGTTCTCGAACTCGTTGTACTTCCCCACCGCCGCGAACGCGATCCGGTCGTAAATCTCACTGATCTTGTGCAGCGCCCGCGACGGATTGTCCGCCACGAACAGGATGCCGTCGTCGTACTGCAGCACCACGACACTGCGGCCACGCGCGATACCTTTGCGCGCATAGTCCGCCTTGTCCTTCATCTGCTGTTCGGGCGACACGTAGAACGGCATGGACACCGGTCAGGATCCCTTCTATCGCAGCGGGGCGGTCGGACCGCCCGGCGAGTCGTAACGTCCGTCGACGACGGCCTGCGCCAGCGCGCCCACCTCGTCCTCGCCCAGCCGGCGATACCCGTCCGACGTCACCGACGCCACCACCGGGAAGATCCGGCGCGTCAGATCGGGCCCGCCCGTCGCCGAGTCGTCATCCGCCGCGTCGTACAGCGACTGCACGCACACCAGCGCCGCGTCCTCCGCCGACAGGTCGCCCCGGTACAGCTTCTTCAGCGCGCCGCGCGCGAACACCGACCCCGAGCCGATCGAGTGGAAGTCCCGCTCCTCGTACCGGCCCCCCGCCGGGTCGTAGGAGAAGATCCGGCCCTCGTCCCGCTCCTCGTCATAGCCCGCGAACAGCGGCACCACCGCCAGGCCCTGCATCGCCATCGCCAGGTTCTGCCGCACCATCGTCGCCAGCCGGTTCGCCTTGCCCTCCACCGACAGCGTCCGGCCCTCGCGCTTCTCGTAGTGCTCCAGCTCCACCTGGAACAGCCGCACCATCTCGATCCCGATGCCGGCCGTCCCGGCGATCGCGATCGCGGAGAACTCGTCCGCCCGGAACACCTTCTCGATGTCGCGCTGCGCGATGACGTTGCCCGCGGTCGCCCGCCGGTCCCCCGCCATCACCACCCCGCCGGGGAAGCTCACCGCGACGATCGTCGTCCCGTGCGGGATCTCGTCCCCCGCCCGCGACGCCGGCGGCGTCCGCCCACCGGGCAGCGACTGCGGGGAGTACGCCCCCAGGAACTCGGTGAACGACGACGTATCCGGGTTCGCGAACAACCCGGGCAGACGCCCGATATGCGAATCGTGGGACGCCACGCGACTCCCTTCCCTCCACCATGGCACCGGCGCTGGACAACCCCACCGGCACGGACGTCTACGACCCTACTGTTCAAGGTCGCCCGCGCGCATGCCACGTGATCCCCACCCCCGTAAGCCCACGGCGAACCCCCACACCGCTACGGCCTCCAACGGCCGGGCGCCGCACAGGCCACATGCGCGACCGAACGACCGCTCCCGGACCATTTCAATCGGGCATCACCAGATCCTGCCTGACCTCGTCCCATGTCGGCATGTCGAGCTCCTCGTCGAACGGCAGGGTCTCCTTGCGGAACCGGCCGTCCTCCTCCCAGTACGCCTTCCAGCCGCCCTTCGGCACCGTGGCCGGATCGACGTCCGGGACCGTGAGCGACAGCCGCGTCCCGCCCCCTGCCGTGCCCACCGTCCGCACGAGCCACCCCGTCACGTAGTCCGCCGCGCGGCGCAGAGCGATCGGATCGTCCCGCAGCTGGCCCATACCCGAGTTGCACCCGACACACGTCAGGCCGCGCACCGCGCCGGTCTCGTGATCGTGATCGACGTGCTCCGCAGGGTGGTCGGAGCACACCGCGCAATACCCGACCTGCACTTTGAGGAGCCACTTCGTGTCGTCGTCGTTGATGCCGTACTTCTGGCGCAGGTGGTAGTGCCGTGATGACTGCGTCGCACTCGCCCGCGCCCGCCAGAAGGGGTCCCAGCGGACGCGGTCCGGACCACCGAAGACGGGCGTGCCGATCTCGATGCGCAGCCGCCGCGCATGGGGCCCGCGCAGCTCGAGGTAGTTGGCCGCGAGGCGCATGCGGTCGGGGTCGTCCCGGAACTGCCCGAGCCCGCCGTTGCACTTGAAGCACAGGATGCGGCGGACGACGCCCGTCAGGTGGCTGTGGTCGACGTGCTTCGCGTCAGCCCGCAGGCAGATGGCGCATACCCCGCCCTGCTCGGCGACCATCTTCCCGACCTGCTCTTCGGTGACGCCGTAGCGGAGCTTGAGCAGGTAATTGCGGCTGCTCCCGTGGTTGCGCTGCCGGTTCTCCAGCATGGCCTTGCCATGACACGGACGGCAGTAGGCGGCCCTCCCGTCGTGAAGTGCCCGGTTCTTCCCGAACTCGTCCCGTGACTTGGTCCTTTTACACCGCGGGCAGTACTTCATGCCTTCCGGGACATCCGAGTGCCTCCGGTAGGCCCTCGTGACTTTGCCCAGACTTGCCTGCTTCTTCCGATAAGACCGACTGTTGCGCAACCCGAAGCAGACTTTGCAGTAGTAGGCAAGACCGTCTTTGGAAGACTTGAGCTTCCAGAACTCCGTCGCAGGCTTGGTCTCGCCGCAGTCGAGACACTTTTTCGAACGCATGGGCGAGACTTTAACCGTCTCGCCCATGCGTCGCGAACTGCTTTGAGATTACGAGGAGAGTGTCCGGATATGCCGTCCGATCAGTGGGGCGATCAAATCGGACATACCAGGATCACTCGCCGCCTTTTTGTATATAGGCGCGTACGAAGTCTTCTGCGTTCTCTTCCAATACTTCGTCTATTTCGTCCAGAATTGAGTCCACGTCGTCCGTGAGCTTCTCCTGGCGCTCTTGCACGTCCTCGGTGGTCGTGGCCTCGGTCTCCTCGACCTCTTCCGTGCGCCGGGTGGTCTGCTTCTGACCGCCGGTGTCCTTCGTGGCCATTCCGTACCTCCGCTCTGCCGGTGCCTCCGACCCTAGCCGGGATCTTCGACGGCTAGCGGATCTTGAAACGTCCGTTTCGCCGTCCCGGTTCCCCGCGGGCCGAGGGCATGCTCGGGTTATCGCCGGTCCGCCGGGCAGTGAAACGGGCAAAGCGGTCACGAAACCGAGACCTCACCCGTCCGCGCAGGTCAGCGGGGCGATAGGGCTCGATAGTCACACTATCCAATGGAACGCGCGAGAGCCGGGCGGCGCGCTCTCGCGCCGCCCGGCTCCGGGGCGTCCGGTCAGCTCTGGCCGGTCAGGGTGGCCACCAGGTCGGCGGCGGTGCGGCAGCGGTCCAGGAGGCCGCCCACGTGCTGCTTGGTGCCGCGCAGCGGCTCCAGGGTCGGGACGCGCTGGAGCGACTCGCGGCCGGGGACGTCGAAGATGACCGAGTCCCAGGACGCGGCGGCGACGGACTCGGCGTACTGGCGCAGGCAGCGGCCCCGGAAGTAGGCCCTGGTGTCCTCCGGCGGGTCCTCCACGGCGGCCTGGACCTCGGCCTCGGTGATGACCCGGTCGATGCGGCCGCGGTCCACGAGGCGGTTGTAGAGGCCCTTGTCGGGGCGGATGTCGGTGTACTGCAGGTCGACGAGCTGCAGGCGCGGGTGCGACCAGTCGAGGCCGTCGCGGCTGCGGTAGCCCTCGAGCAGGGAGAGCTTGGCGACCCAGTCGAGCTCGCGGGACAGCTGCATGGGGTCGTCGCCCAGGCGGTGCAGGACGGACTCCCAGCGGTCGAGGACGTCCTTGGTCATCTCGTCGACGTCGGCGCCGAAGCGGTCCTCGACGTACTTGCGGGACTGCTCGAGGTACTCCATCTGGAGCTGGACGGCGGTCATCTTGCGGCCGTCGCGGAGGGTGAGCAGGTGCTTGCAGGACGGGTCGTGGGACACGGCGCGGAGCGCGGCGACGGGCATGTCGACGGACAGGTCGACGGTGAGGAAGCCGTCCTCGATCATGGCGAGGACGAGCGAGGTGGTGCCGAGCTTGAGGTAGGTGGACAGCTCGGCCATGTTCGCGTCGCCGATGATGACGTGCAGGCGCCGGTACTTCTCGGGGTCGGCGTGGGGCTCGTCGCGGGTGTTGATGATCGGCCGCTTGAGGGTGGTCTCCAGGCCGACCTCGACCTCGAAGAAGTCGGCGCGCTGGCTGATCTGGAAGCCGTCGCCGCGGCCGTCGACGCCGATGCCGACGCGGCCGGCGCCGCAGACGACCTGGCGGGAGACGAAGAAGGGGGTGAGGTGCCGGACGATGTCGGCGAAGGGGGTCTCGCGGCGCATGAGGTAGTTCTCATGGCAGCCGTAGGAGGCGCCCTTGTTGTCGGTGTTGTTCTTGTAGAGCTGGATGGGGTGGGTGCCGGGGACGAGGGCGGCGCGCTGCGCGGCGTCGGCCATGACGCGCTCGCCGGCCTTGTCCCAGATGACGGCGTCGCGGGGGTTGGTGCACTCGGGCGCGGAGTACTCGGGGTGGGCGTGGTCGACGTAGAGCCGGGCGCCGTTGGTGAGGATGACGTTGGCGAGGCCGAGGTCCTCGTCGGTGAGCTGGGTGGGGTCGGCGACCTCGCGGGCGAGGTCGAAGCCGCGGGCGTCGCGGAGCGGGTTCTCCTCTTCGAAGTCCCAGCGGGCCCTGCGGGCCCGTGCCGCCGAAGCCGCGAGGTAGGCGTTGACGACCTGGGAGGAGGTCACCATCGCGTTGGCCCCTGGCTGTCCCGGTACGGAGATGCCGTACTCGGTCTCGATGCCCATCACCCGCCGAACAGTCATATCGTCGAGCCTATCGGGGCGGCGGGGGTGGAGCCACGGGACGGGGGTGTGGCGGGGGTTGCGGCGTGGCGGCGCGGGGTCCGGCGGCCCCGCGGAACGCGGGCGCGGCGGCCCCCCGTCGGGGGAGCCGCCGCGCGGTTGCCGTCATGGTGCGGGGCGTTACAGGTACTGGCCGGTGTTGGCGACGGTGTCGATGGACCGTCCGGCCTCGGCGCCCTTGGTCCCGGAGACGAGGGTGCGGATGTAGACGATCCGCTCGCCCTTCTTGCCGGAGATGCGGGCCCAGTCGTCGGGGTTGGTGGTGTTGGGCAGGTCCTCGTTCTCGCTGAACTCGTCGACGCAGGCGGCGAGGAGGTGGGTGACGCGCAGTCCCTTCTGGCCGGTGTCGAGGAACTGCTTGATGGCCATCTTCTTGGCGCGGTCGACGATGTTCTGGATCATCGCGCCGGAGTTGAAGTCCTTGAAGTAGAGGACTTCCTTGTCGCCGTTGGCGTAGGTGACCTCCAGGAAGCGGTTCTCCTCGGTCTCGGCGTACATGCGCTCGACGGTCCGCTGGATCATGGCGTCGACGGTGGCCTCGGCGGAGCCGCCGTGCTCCTTGAGGTCGTCGGGGTGGAGCGGGAGTCCGCCGAGGATGTACTTGGAGAAGATGTCCTTGGCGGCCTCGGCGTCGGGCCGCTCGATCTTGATCTTGACGTCGAGCCGGCCGGGGCGCAGGATCGCGGGGTCGATCATGTCCTCGCGGTTGGACGCGCCGATGACGATGACGTTCTCCAGGCCCTCGACACCGTCGATCTCGCTGAGCAGCTGCGGGACGATGGTGTTCTCGACATCGGAGGAGACTCCGGAGCCGCGGGTGCGGAAGATGGAGTCCATCTCGTCGAAGAAGACGATGACGGGGGTCCCGGCGGACGCCTTCTCGCGGGCCCGCTGGAAGACGAGGCGGATGTGCCGCTCGGTCTCGCCGACGTACTTGTTGAGCAGCTCGGGGCCCTTGATGTTGAGGAAGAAGCTCTTGCCCTCCTGGCCGGTCTTCTCCGCGACCTGTTTGGCCAGGGAGTTGGCGACGGCCTTGGCGATGAGGGTCTTCCCGCAGCCGGGGGGTCCGTAGAGGAGGACGCCCTTGGGCGGGCGGAGCTGGTGCTCCCGGAACAGGTCGGCGTGCAGGTAGGGAAGTTCCACGGCGTCGCGGATCAGTTCGATCTGGGAGCCGAGGCCGCCGATCTCGTTGTAGGAGATGTCGGGGACCTCTTCGAGGACGAGTTCTTCGACCTCGGCCTTGTGGATCTTCTCGTAGGCGTAGCCGGACCTTGATTCGAGCATCAGGGAGTCGCCGGCGCGGAGCGGGACTCCGCGCAGCGGCTCGGCGAGCTTGACGACGCGTTCCTCGTCGGCGTGCGCGATGACGAGGGCGCGTTCGCCGTCGTCGAAGAGCTCCTTGAGCATGACGACTTCGCCCTGCTCTTCGAAGTCGAGGGCTTCGACGATGTTGAGCGCCTCGTTCAGCATGACCTCTTGGCCGCGCTGGAGTTCGTCGATCTCGACGGCGGGGCTGACGTTCACGCGGAGCTTGCGCCCGCCGGTGAAGATGTCGACGGTCCCGTCGTCGCGGGCTTCGAGGAAGACGCCGAATCCGGACGGTGGTTGTGCGAGCCTGTCGACCTCCTCCTTGAGCGCCACGATCTGTTCGCGAGCCTCTTTGAGGGTCGCTACGAGTCGCTCGTTCTGGCCGGTCACTGCGGCCAGGTTTGCCTGTGCCTCATGGAGGCGTTCTTCCAGCACACGTACTTGGCGCGGGGATTCCGCGAGCTTGCGGCGCAGCACGGAGATCTCCTCCTCCAGGAAGGAGATCTGCGTTTGGAGGTCCCTGACCTCCTTTTCGTGCTGCGCCCTGCGCGCCCCAGCATCGTCACGAGCGGCCACGCCCCGTCACCTCCTCACGAAGAGAGCCGACGACCTACTGAGACCCTACCTATCTGGAGGGCTTCCGTAACCTGCCCATTCGGTGTTCGTGTCGTGCGGGGGTCTTCCGGGAGGGTTGGGAGGGGTGCTGTGGGGGTGGTGCGGGGCGTGGGGTTACGGGGTGTGGACCTGGGGGTCCGGGGTGTCGGGCGTGTCGTGACGGGGGGTTTGCCGAGTTCGGTGGGTGTGCGCGGGAAGCGCGCGGCCGGGCGCGGCGCGGCGGGGCGCCGCCGGGCGGCCGGATTGTGATCTAGGACTCGGTGGGGCGCCCGGGCGCGTCGTCGGGGCCGCCGGCGGGTTCCGCGCCGGGCGTGTCGCCGCGGGGGGCGTCGCCGTCGGGGGCGGGGTGGGCGCCCTTGGCGGGGCGGCGGCGGCGGGCGGGCGGGGTGACGCCGTCGGCGAGGCGGCGGGCGGTGACGAGGAAGCCGGTGTGGCCGACCATGCGGTGGTCGGGGCGGACGGCGAGGCCGTCGACGTGCCAGGAGCGGAGCATGGTCTCGAAGGCGTAGGGCTCGGCGAAGCTGCCCTGGGCGCGCAGGTCTTCGACGACGCGCGACATCTGGGTGGTGGTGGCGATGTAGGCGCAGACGAGGCCGCCGGGGATGAGGGCCTTGGCGACGGCGTCGAGGGTCTCCCAGGGGGCGAGCATGTCGAGGACGACGCGGTCGGCGTCGGTTTCGGCGAGGGCGTGTTCGAGGGAGCCGACGGTGAGGCGCCAGGCGGGGTGGGGGCCGCCGAAGAACTTCTCGACGTTGGCGCGGGCGATGTCGGCGAAGTCGGGGCGGCGCTCGTAGGAGGAGACGAGGCCGTGTTCGCCGACGGCGCGCAGGAGGGAGCAGGTGAGGGCGCCGGATCCGGCGCCGGCCTCGATGACGCGGGCGCCGGGGAAGATGTCGGCCATGGCGATGATCTGGGCGGCGTCCTTGGGGTAGACGACGGCGGCGCCGCGGGGCATGCGGAGGGTGAAGTCGGCGAGGAGGGGGCGGAAGGCGAGGTATTCGATGCCGCCGGTGGAGCGGAAGACGCTGCCTTCGGGGCTGCCGATGATGTCGTCGTGAGGGATGGAGCCCTTGTGGGAGTGGTAGAGCTTGCCGGGCTGCAGGGTGATGGTGTTGATGCGGCCCTTGGGGTCGGTGAGCTGAACCTGGTCGCCGGGGCGGAAGGGGCCGTGGGGGATGCGGCCGAGGGCGGGGGCGGGTCCGGTGGGCTGGGGTTCGCTCATGGTCGTCAAGGCTAGCGGCGGGGGCGGGCAGGTCGGGCCGCTCGGGGGCCGCCGCGGCGCGCCCGGCGGGGCCGGGCGCGGGTGCGGGTTCGGGTGGGTCAGACGCCGGTGAAGGCGTGGTCGACGTCGCTGACGGCGAGGACGCCGTAGAGGCGGCCGTCGGGTTCGACGAGGAGGTATTCGGAGGCGGGGGCGCGGCGGAGGGCGTCGAGGAGGTCGTCGCCGGCGAGGTCGGCGGGGAGGGTGAGGTCGTCGTGGACGCCGCGGGAGAGTTCGCCGGCGGTGACCCAGGGGCGGCGGTGCTCGGGGGTGGCGGTGACGGCCTTCTCGTTGACGAGGCCGAGGGGGTGCCCGTCGTGGTCGGCGATGACGATGGCGCCGGCGTGGTCGGTGTGGGCGCGGCGGATGGCCTCGGCGAGGGGGGTGTCGGCGGTGACGAGGGTGGCGCGGCGGGCGAGGCGGCGGGCCGACAGCAGGGGGATGCGGTCGCGGACGCGTTCGGCGCGGATGGCCTGGGTGGCGCCGACCCAGATGAAGGAGGCGATGAGGGCGGACCACAGGAGGGCGAGCCAGCCGATGCCGCCGTCGGCGGCGGTGGTGGTGTAGGTGGCGAGGTAGGCGCCGGCGACGAGGCAGCCGATGGCGACGGCGCGGCCGACCCAGCCGGCGATGATGGCGCCGCTGCGGGCGCGTCCGGTGGCCTTCCAGACGGCGGCGCGGACGAGGCGGCCGCCGTCGAGGGGGAGGCCGGGCAGGAGGTTGAACAGGCCGACGAGGAGGTTGGCGAAGGTGAGGGCTTCGAGGAGCAGGAGGGCGACGTCGGGGAGGGCGAGGGTGGCGTGGGCGAGGAGGCCGAGGCCGGCGAGGACGAGGTTGGTGAGGGGTCCGGCGAAGGCGATGAGGAATTCGCGGCCGGGGGTGGGGGCCTCGCGTTCGATGGAGGTCTCGCCGCCGAGGACGTGGAGGGTGACGGAGCGGACGGGGAGCCCGAAGATCTTCGCGGTGACGGCGTGGCTGAGTTCGTGGACGAACACGGAGCCGTAGAGCAGGACGGCGTAGGCGAAGGCGACGAGGTAGCTGAGGGGGCGTTCGACGACGCCGTGGACCTGGCCTTCGAACATGACGGTGACGAGGACGGCGACCAGGAACCAGCTGGGTGAGACGTAGACGGGGACGCCGAGGACGCGGCCCATGGAGAGGCCGGGTCGGGGGTTGCGGCCGTGGTCGTGGCCGGGGCCTCCGGCGGGTGTCCTGCCCTGGGTCGGGGGCGCGCTGTTCGTCACGTCTTCGATGCTACGGCCCCCGGCGGGCGGGCGGTGCCGCCGGCCGGGGCGGGGCGGGTGCGGGGCGGGTGCGGGATTTTCGTCGGGGGTGTCGCCTAGTCTGCTGTGCCATGACGACGACCGATGCGGGTAGTGAGGCGTCCGTTCCGTCCGCGCGGGACGGGGGCGGGGGCTCGGGGGGCGTCGCGGTGGTGGGGTCGTTGTCGCCGTCCCGTGCGGGCGATTTCATGACGTGTCCGCTGCTGTACAGGTTCCGGGTGATCGACCGGATCCCGGAGCGTCCGAGTGCGGCGGCGGTGCGGGGGACGCTGGTGCACGCGGTGCTGGAGCGGCTGTTCGACCTGCCGACGGGCGGGCGGACGCCGGAGGCGGCGCTGGAGATGCTGGCGCCGGAGTGGGAGCGGCTGCTGGCCGAGGAGCCGGAGCTGGCGGGGCTGTTCGCGGACGGGGAGGCCGGGGACGCCGAGCGCGCGGAGTGGCTGGGGCAGGCGCGGCGGATGGTGGAGCGGTACTTCGCGCTGGAGGACCCGCGCCGGCTGGAGCCGGCGGAGCGGGAGCTGTTCGTGGAGACGGTGCTGGAGTCGGGCCTGAAGCTGCGGGGGTACATCGACCGGGTGGACGTGGCGCCGAGCGGCGACGTGCGGATCGTGGACTACAAGACGGGGACGGCGCCGCGGGCGGATTTCGAGGCGCGGGCGCTGTTCCAGATGAAGTTCTACGCGCTGGTGCTGTGGCGGTTGCGGGGGCGGGTGCCGCGGTTGCTGCAGCTGATGTACCTCGGCAACGGCGAGATCCTGCGGTACGAGCCGGATGAGGCGGATCTGCGGGCGACGCAGCGGAAGGTGGAGGCGCTGTGGGCGGCGATCCGCCGGGCGATGGACAGCGGCGAGTGGCGGCCGCGGGCGGGCCGGTTGTGCGACTGGTGCGACCACAAGGAGCGGTGCCCGGAGTTCGGGGGCACTCCCCCGCCGCTGCCGGAGGTGCCGGTGCGGCGCCCGTCGCCGGCTGATCTCGAGGTCTCCGAGGGCGCGGTGCGCGAGCACGGGGACCTGTAGGGCCAAGCGCCGGGCCCGGCCCGGAACCGGGTGCTGGTCCTGGGCGGCGCCGGGGGCGGAGGCGCCGTCCGCGGGGGCGGTGCGGGCTCATCCTTGGGGATGACGGCGGATCCGCGTTCAGGATGGGCCGGGACCTGCCGGGACCTCCTAGGGTGAGTGTCGTGTCACCCCGCATCCGTGGTCTTCATGCCGCTCGCGCCTGGCTGCAGGCGCGTCCGATGGCGGCCGACGCTCTGCTGGCCGTCGGGCTGCTGCTGGTGGGGGTGCCGCAGCTGTGGCTGCAGGAGTTCCCGCAGGGCGAGGAGTTCGCGGGGTTCCGGTCGCCGGACGGGTGGAACGCGCTGCTGGTCGTCGCGGTGACGATGGCGCTGGCGTGGCGGCGGCGGCATCCGCTGCCGGTGCTGCTGTTCATCATCGCCGGCGAGCTGGCGATGGCGGTGCTGCAGTATCCGCCGAGCGTGCCGGACGTGGTGGCGTTCCTGATCGCGGTGTACAGCGTGGCGGCGCACCGGGGGCTGGCGCAGAGCGCGCTGGGCGGGCTGATCGGGTTCGTGTACTTCCTGGTGTACCTGCTGGTGCTGCCGGTGTCGGCGGAGCCGGTGGTGATCATCACCGATTCCGCGCTGGTGATCGGCGTGTGGATGCTGGGGCGGAGCCTGCGGCTGCGGCGGGCGTACTTCGCGGAGCTGGAGGACCGGGCGGCGCGGCTGGAGCGGGCGCGGGGCACCGACGCGCGGGCGGCGCGGATCGAGGAGCGGTCGCGTATCGCGCGGGAGCTGCACGACGTGGTGGCGCACCATGTGAGCGTGATGACGGTGCAGGCGGGCGCGGCGCGGCGGATCATCGACCGGGATCCGGGGAGCGCGCGGGAGGCGATGTCGACGATCGAGGAGGTCGGGCGGACGGCGCTGAGCGAGATGCGGCGGATCGTGGGGGTGCTGCGCACGGACCGGGACGCCGAGCAGGCGGGCCGGGAGCTGGCGCCGCAGCCGGGTCTGGGGGATCTCGGGGAGCTGCTGGACCATGTGCGGGAGACGGGCCTGTCGGTGCAGCTGTGGATCGAGGGTGAGGCGCGGCCGCCGTCGCCGGGGGTGGACGTGGCGGCGTTCCGGTTGATCCAGGAGGCGCTGACGAACACGTTGAAGCACGCGGGTCCGCAGGCGCGGGCGTGGGTGCGGCTGTACTACGGCGACGGCGACCTGACGGTGGAGGTCGAGGACGATGGGCGCGGCACGGCGACGATCATGGCGGACAACGGGGACAATCCGGGGCACGGCTTGGTCGGCATGTACGAGCGTGTGGCGCTGTACGGTGGCGAGTTGAGGATCGGTCCGCGGGTCGGCGGCGGGTTCGGTGTGCGGGCCCGTTTCCCCCTGGAGGCGTGAGTCCCGCTTGGGGCGTGTGCTCCCGGCTTGTCGGTTGCCGGTGGGCGGGAGGGTAGGCAGGAGCGTCGTGAGGCGAGGAGCGGGAACGATGGAGCGACCGTGCGGGTGGCGGGGCGGCCGGGTGCGGCCGGCCGGGGCGGCGCGTGCGGCGGGGGTGCCGCGATGACGGCGGTGCGGGTGCTGCTCGTCGACGACCAGCCGCTGCTGCGGACGGGGTTCCGGCTGATCCTGGAGGCGGAGGCCGACATCGCGGTGGTCGGCGAGGCCGGGGACGGCGCGGCGGCGGTGGAGATGACGCGGTCGCTGCTGCCGGACGTGGTGCTGATGGACATCCGGATGCCGGGCGTCGACGGGATCGAGGCGACCCGGCGGATCATCCGGGAGGGCGCGGCGTCGCACGATCCGAAGGTGCTGATCCTGACGACGTTCGACCTGGACGAGTACGTGATCGAGGCGGTGCGGGCGGGGGCGTCGGGGTTCCTGCTGAAGGACTCGCCGCCGGAGGACCTGGTGCAGGCGATCCGGATCGTGGCGGCGGGCGACGCGATCGTGGCGCCGTCGGTGACGCGGCGGCTGCTGGACAAGTTCGCGACGCGGCTGCCGGCGGTGCGGGACCAGTCGCCGCCGCCGGGGCTGGACACGCTGACCGAGCGGGAGCGGGAGGTGCTGTCGCATGTGGCGCGGGGGCAGTCGAACGCGGAGATCGCGGCGGAGCTGGTGGTGAGCGAGACGACCGTGAAGACGCATGTGGGGAACGTCCTGGCGAAGCTGGGGCTGCGGGACCGGGTGCAGGCGGTCGTGTACGCGTACGAGACGGGTCTGAGCAGGCCGGGGCAGAGCTGAGCGGCGCTCCCCCTGCACTCCCCCGGGGCTCCCCCGCGCCCCCGTCCCGTCCCGTCCCGTTCCGGTGCGGGCGTCGTGGCAGGTCGGGGCGGCGGTCCCCGGCCGGTTTCAGGGTCGGTCCCTGAGGCGACCCCGGGGCCGGCGCCGCGAGGACTACTCCCGAAGGACGACGGGTGGAGGGTCCCTCCTGCCTCGGGTGGACCGGCAAGTCCGTTCCTGGGGCGCATCATTCGGGTCCGCGGGGCTTCTAGGGTTCTGGGTGTCGGATCGCCCGGGGGCTCGGTGCGCGGTCCGGTCCCATCCAGTCCACTCACTTACGGGAGTCTTCAGTGACGAACACCGCCCCTTCGACCGCCGGCGCGCAGTCCGCGCCCGGGGCGGGCGACTTCGCCGCACGGACCCAGCAGATCGCGAAGGTGTACGGGCGCGGCGACGCCCAGGTCGTCGCGCTCGACGGGGTCACGGTCGGCATTCCCCGCGGCCGCTTCACCGCGATCATGGGCCCGTCGGGGTCGGGCAAGTCCACGCTGATGCACTGCATGGCGGGGCTGGACTCGGTCGACTCCGGGCAGGTCTTCATCGGCGGCACCGAGCTGACGGCGCTGAAGGACAAGCAGCTGACGCGGCTGCGCCGCGACAAGATCGGTTTCATCTTCCAGGCGTTCAACCTGGTGCCGACGCTGACGGCGCTGGAGAACATCACGCTGCCGATGGACATCGCGGGCCGCAGGCCCGACCCGGAGTGGCTGAACGTGGTGATCGACACGGTCGGGCTGCGGCCGCGGCTGAAGCACCGTCCGGCGGAGCTGTCGGGCGGGCAGCAGCAGCGGGTGGCGTGCGCGCGGGCGCTGGCGTCCCGCCCGGAGATCATCTTCGCGGACGAGCCGACGGGGAACCTGGACTCGCGGTCGGGCGCGGAGGTGCTCGGCTTCCTGCGGGACTCGGTGCGGCGGATGGGCCAGACGATCGTGATGGTGACGCACGACCCGTCGGCGGCGGCGTACGCCGACCAGGTGCTGTTCCTGTCGGACGGGCAGATCGTCGACACGATGGCGGAGCCGACGGCGGAGCGGGTGCTGGAGCGGATGAAGGGCTTCGACGGCGCGGCGCCGGCGGCGGGCGCGGAGGTCTCGGCGCGATGATGCGCAAGGTCACGCTCCGCAACCTCGCGGCGCACAAGATCAGATTGGTGCTGACGGCGGTCGCGGTGATCCTCGGCGTGGCGTTCGTCGCGGGCACGCTGATCTTCACCGACAGCATGAACAAGCAGTTCGACGACCTGTTCAGCCGGATCGGCACGAACGTGGCCGTGGACGTGCGGGCCAAGAAGGTCGGCGGCGGCGACACCGACGGCTACGCGGCGCAGCCGGTCCCGGCGAGCGTCCTGAAGGCCGTCCAGGGCGTCGAGGGCGTCAAGGACCCGAAGGGGAACGTCAACGGGTACGCGGCGGTCGTCGGCAAGGACGGCGAGCTCGTCGGGACGGCGCAGAACGGGCCGCCGCAGCTCGGCGTGAACTGGACGGGCGGCGACGGGACCTACGAGCTCGCGTCGGGCCGCGCCCCGCGCGGGCCGGGCGAGGTCGTCATCGACGCCGCGACCGCGAAGAAGGGCGAGCTCGCCCTCGGCGACACCACGCAGGTGCTCACCGCGGGCCCGCCCGCGCGGATGACGGTCGTCGGGCTGATCGACACCGGGAACCTGATGGGCGCGACCGTCACCGGGTTCGACACGCCGACGGCGCAGAAGCTGATGCTGAAGCCCGGGTACTTCTCCGACATCGAGATGGGCTCGTCGGGCCCGTCGCAGGAGGAGCTGCGGGACCGGGTCGCGAAGGTGCTGCCGCAGAACATGGAGGCCGTCACCGGCGAGGAGCTCCGCGAGGAGTCCAAGAGCGACATCGCGCAGATGATGGGGTTCTTCCGGACGTTCCTGCTGGTGTTCGCGCTGATCTCGATCTTCGTCGGGGCGTTCATCATCTTCAACACGTTCTCGATGCTGGTCGCGCAGCGCACCCGTGAGCTGGCGCTGCTGCGCGCGATCGGCGCGGCGCGCGGGCAGGTGACGCGGGCGGTGATCGGCGAGGCCGTCGCGGTCGGCGTGGTCGGGTCCACGCTGGGCCTGGCGGCCGGCGCGGGGCTGGCGTCGCTGCTGCAGACGCAGATGGGCGACGCCGGGCAGGGCGGCCTGACGTTCACCGTCACCCCGGTGATCTGGTCGTACGCGGTCGGGATCGTGGTGACGGTGGTGTCGGCGTACTTCCCGGCGCGGCGCGCCGCGAAGATCCCGCCGGTGGCGGCGATGCGCGACGACGTGGCGCTGCCGCAGCGGTCGCTGCGGATCCGGGTGGCGCTCGGGTCGCTGCTGACCCTGGCCGGCGCGGGCCTGATCGGGGTGGGGCTGGCCGGTGGCGGCGGCAACCCGGTCGCACTGGTCGGCACGGGCGCGTTCGGGGTGTTCATCGGCGTCGCGATGCTCGCGCCGGTGATCAGCGTGCCGGTGCTGAAGGTGCTCGGGGCGCCGTTCGCGCGGCTGATGGGCTCCCCCGGGCGGCTGGCGCGGCAGAACGCGCTGCGCAACCCGCGCCGCACCGCGGCGACGGCCGCGGCGCTGATGATCGGGCTGGCACTGATCACCACGGTGAACGTGCTCGGCGCGACGATGCGGGCCTCGATCGACGAGCAGGTGGACGCCCAGTTCGGCGCGGACTACCTGGTGCAGTCGCAGGGCCCCGGCGGGGTGAACGCCGAGGCGCGGCGCAAGATCGAGCAGACGCCCGGGGTGGTCTCGGTGTCGCCGACCTACGACGCCCGCGGCGAGATCAAGGGCAAGGACGTCTACTACCTGGCGGGCGACCTGCCGGCGCTGGCGAAGGCCGCGCGGCTGAAGATGGTGTCGGGCACGGCGTCGGCCGGGCCGGCGTCGATCATGGTGGACGAGGGCACCGCGGAGGACCAGGGCTGGAAGGTCGGGACGGCGGTGCCGATGCGGTTCACCGACGGCCGGACCGAGCAGCTGACGCTGACCGGCGTGTACGCCAAGAGCGACATGATCGGGCCGCGGCTGGTGTCCGAGCAGGCGTACCTGCGGCACACGGTGCGGCCCGCGGCGTCGATCATGGTGGTGGACGCGGCGCGGACGGACGCGGCGACGAAGTCGGCGCTGGACGCGGCGGTGAAGGCGTACCCGAACCTGGAGGTCGCCGACCAGGCGAAGCTGAAGGACGACGCCCGCAAGCAGGTCGACGGGTTCGTGACGTTCCTGACGATCCTGCTGATCATGTCGGTGATCATCGCGGCGGTGGGGGTGGTGAACACCCTGGCGCTGTCGGTGATCGAGCGGACCCGGGAGATCGGGCTGCTGCGCGCGATCGGGAGCTCCCGTCGGCAGCTGCGCCGCATGATCCGGCTGGAGTCCATCATGATCGCGGTGTTCGGCGCGGTGCTCGGCATGGGCATCGGGGTGGCGTTCGGCGCGGCGCTGCAGAACGCGCTCGCCGACCAGGGCCTCGGGGTCCTCGCCGTCCCGTACGGGACGCTGGGGGTGTACCTGGTGGTCGCGGCGCTGATCGGCGTCCTGGCGGCGCTGTGGCCCGCGTGGCGGGCTGGGCGCATGGACGTCCTGAAGGCCATCTCCACCGAGTAGCCGTCGGGCGCGCCCGGCGCCCGTAGCCGGGAAGCCGAAAGGACCCGGTCCCTCCGCGTGGAGGGGCCGGGTCCTTTTCGTTCGGGTTCTTCCGTGCCGTTCGGCCGCCGGCTGTGCGGCCGGGGCGGCGCGGGCGTGCTACTCGGTCTCGTCGGCCGCGGCGGTGGCGGCGCCGGGCGCCACCGCGGCCTTGGCGACCGCGTCGGTCGCGCTGACCGTGGTGTTCTCCGGGAAGTGGCAGGCGGCCTGGTGGCCGGGGCTGAGCTCGACCAGCGGCGGCTCGACCTGCTTGCAGATGTCCTGCGCCTTCCAGCACCGGGTGTGGAACCGGCACGCGGGCGGCGGGTCGAGCGGGCTCGGCACGTCGCCCTGCAGCCGGATCCGCTCCCGGCCGGCGCGCTCGCTCGGGTCCGGGATCGGCACCGCCGACAGCAGCGCGTTGGTGTAGGGGTGCATGGGCCGCTGGTACAGGTCCGCCCGGTCCGCCACCTCGACGATCTTGCCGAGGTACATGACGGCGACGCGGTCGGAGATGTGCCGGACGACCGACAGGTCGTGCGCGATCACCACGTAGGTGAGGTCGAGCTCGTCCTGCAGGTCCTCCAGCAGGTTGACGACCTGTGCCTGCACCGACACGTCCAGCGCCGACACCGGCTCGTCCGCGACGATCAGCTTCGGCTTGAGGGCCAGGGTCCGGGCGATCCCGATGCGCTGCCGCTGCCCGCCGGAGAACTCGTGCGGGTACCGGTTGTAGTGCTCGGGGTTGAGGCCGACGAGCTCCAGGATCTCCTGGACGGCCTTCTTGACGCCCTGCTTGGCCTCGATGTTCTGCAGCCGGAACGGGGCCCCGACGATCGCGCCGACGGTCTTGCGCGGGTTCAGCGACGAGTACGGGTCCTGGAAGATCATCTGGAGGTCGCGGCGGAGCGGCCGGAGCCGGCTCTGCGACATCCGGGTGATGTCCTGCCCCTCGAACTTGATCGTCCCGAAGCTCGGGTCCAGCAGCCGCATGATCATGCGGCCGGTGGTGGACTTGCCGCAGCCGGACTCCCCCACCAGCCCGAGGGTCTCGCCCTTGCGGACCGAGAACGTCACGCCGTCGACGGCCTTGACCGCCGCGACCTGCCGGCGCAGCAGCCCCGCGGTGACGGGGAAGTGCTTGCCGAGGTTGTCCACCTCCAGCAGCGGCTCGCCCTCCGCGGGGCGCGCCGCCGCGGGCTCGGCGGCCGCGGCCGGGGTCGTGCCGGCCGGGGTCTCGCCGACCGGGGTCTTCGATGTGCTCACAGTCTCGTTCCCACCCGTGCTCGTCACAGCTTCGGCCGGATCTCGTCGTTCCAGATCTCGCGCTTCTTCTCCAGCGGGAGGTGGCACGCCGCCTTGTGGCCGGGCTCGACCTCGACCAGTTCGGGTCGCTCGGTCGTGCTCTTGTCGCCGTTGAGGTCCTTGTAGGGGCAGCGCGGATGGAACGCGCACCCGGACGGGACGTTGATCAGGCTCGGCGGCGACCCCTTGATCGGCATGAGCCGCTCGCTGCGCTCCCGGTCCAGCCGCGGCATCGAGCCGAGCAGCCCCCACGTGTAGGGGTGCAGCGGCCGGTGGAAGGCGTCCTCGACGGAGGCGTACTCCACGGCGCGGCCGGCGTACATCACCAGGATGTCGTCCGCCAGCTCGGCGACCACCCCGAGATCGTGGGTGATCATGATGACGGCGGAGTTGAACTCCTGCTGCAGGTCGCGGATCAGGTCCAGGATCTGCGCCTGGACGGTGACGTCCAGCGCCGTCGTCGGCTCGTCGGCGATCAGCAGCTCCGGGTCGCAGGACAGCGCCATCGCGATCATCGCGCGCTGCCGCATGCCGCCGGAGAACTGGTGCGGGTAGTCGTCGACCCGCTTGTCCGGCTTGGGGATGCCGACGCGGCCGAGCATGTCGATGGCGTGCTTGCGCGCGACCTGCTTGGACACGTCGTTGTGGACCCGGTACGCCTCGATGATCTGCGCGCCGACGGTGTAGAAGGGGTGCATCGCCGACAGCGGATCCTGGAAGATCATCGCCATGTCGCGGCCGCGGAGGCGGCGCACCTCGGTCTGCGAGGAGCCGACGAGCTCCTTGCCGTTCAGCCAGATCTCCCCGGACACGTCGGCGTTGCGCTTGTTGTGCAGGCCGAGGATGCCGAGGCTGGTCACGCTCTTGCCCGAGCCGGACTCGCCGACGATGCCGAGGGTGCGGCCGCGCTCCAGCTGGAACGACAGGCCGTCCACCGACTTCACCAGGCCGTCGTCGGTCGGGAAGTGGATCTTCAGGTCGCGGACGTCGAGGAACGCGGTGGGGGCCTCGCCGGTGTCCGCGGTGCCCGCGGCGGGCGCGGTGCCGGTCATCAGCTCAGCCTCACTCTCGGGTCGACGACGGCGTACAGCAGGTCGACGATCAGGTTGATCACCACGATCGAGGTCGCCGTGAGCAGCGTGATGCCGAGCACCATGGGCAGGTCGCCGCCGTTGATCGAGGTGATCGCGAGCTGGCCCAGCCCGGGGATGCCGAAGGTGTTCTCGGTGAGCACGGCGCCGCCGAGCAGCAGGCCGAGGTCGAGGCCGAAGATCGTGAGGATCGGCGTCAGCGAGGCGCGCAGGGCGTGCTTGGTGACGACGGTCTTCTCCGGCAGGCCCTTGGCGCGAGCGGTGCGGATGTAGTCCTCGTTCATCGTCTCCAGCATGCCTGCTCTGGTGAGCCGCGCGTACATCGCCGCGTAAAGGAACGCGAGCGTCACCCATGGCAGCACCAGCGACTGGAACCAGGTCACCGGGTTGGTGGTGAGCGGCAGGTAGCTGCCGCCGCCCGGGAAGATCTTGAAGGTGTAGGAGAACAGCGCGAGGGAGACCAGGCCGGTGAAGTAGATGGGCAGCGACACGCCGCTCAACGCGATGATCATCGCGGCCCGGTCCCACAGCGAGCCCCTGCGCAGCGCCGACACCACGCCGGTGGTGATGCCGCCGACGAGCCACACGACCGCCGCGCCGAGCGCGAGGGACGCCGTCGCGGGCGCCCGGTCGAGCAGCGTCTCCAGCACCGGCTGGCTGCTGCGGTAGGAGTAGCCGAGGCAGGGCGCCGGGCAGTGGTCGGTCACCGGGCCGGCCTTGTAGTCCTTGCCGACGACGATGGCCTTCAGGTACTCGCCGTACTGCACCACGACCGGCTTGTCGAGGCCGAGCCGCTCCTTGGTGTCCTGGATCGCCTCGGCCGTCGGCGCCTTGCCGACGTAACCGGCCGCGATCTGGTCGGTGGTCTGACCGGCCAGCTTGGGCAGCCAGAAGAAGATGCCGAAGGTCACCAGGCTGACCAGCATCAACATGAGCACGGCACCGATGAGGCGCCGGATGAGGTATGGGAACACACTGCGCGGCCCCACCCGCCGGCCGTGGCCGGGCCTGTAGGCCCGGTCACGGCCGGGGGGCTTTCGCCTTCACCTGCCTTCAGATGGACTCACGGACGAGCGGAGTGTTACTCCACGCCCATGTTCAGGTAGTCGTACATGCCGCCGTAGGCGTAGGTGATGCCGGCGTTGGTGACGCGCTTCGGCCGGTACATCAGCGCCTTGGCGTAGATCAGCGGCACCTCGGTGGCGGTCCCCATGATCAGCTTGTCGACCTCGCCGTACGCCTTCATCCGGGCCGCCTTGTCGGGGTTGGCGATGGCGGCGTCGAGGCCCTCGTTGACCTTGGGGTCGTCCAGCTCGGCGAGGTTGTTGCCGCCGGACGGCTTGATGGCGTCACCGTGCGCGATCTGGGCGAGGAAGCCGTAGCCGGTCGGCCAGTCCGCCGCCCACGCCATGATCATCATGCCGACGCCGTGCTCGTGCACGTACTTCGGCACGCCGACGTACTTGCTGAAGTAGTCACCGGCCGGGAACTGCACCAGGTCGACCTTGATGCCGACCTTGGCCAGGCTCTGCTGGATCGCCTGGGCCATGGCGACTTCCTTCGGCCGGTCGGACCGGGCCGAGATCTTGGTGCTGAAGCCGTTGGGCTGGCCGCAGGCCTTCAGCTCCTCCTTGGCCTTGTTCATCGTGGCGTCGTCGAGGCCGTTGCCGCCCGCGGCCTGCTTCTGCGGGTACAGGTCGAACTTGGTGTAGCCGTCGACCGAGGGGGGCAGCACCGTGGTGGCGACGTCACCGCCGGCCAGCGGGCCTCCGTAGGCGGTCTGCGCGGCGACCTTGTCGGTCGCGTACTGCACGGCGATCCGGCAGTGGACGTTGTCGAGCGGCTTCACGTGCACGTTCAGCGACATGAACCGCAGGAAGCCCTGGACGGGGTTGTCCACGTACGGCTTCTGGTCGTCGGCCAGCACCTTGGGCTGGGTGCCCGACTGGACGCCGACACCGGCCATGTCCATGTCCAGCGAGCCGGCGAGCAGCCGCTGGTCGATGTCGTCCGCGTTCTGCTTGAGCTGGATCTCGATCTTGTCGGGCAGGGCCTTGCGGATCGGGTCCGTGCTCTGGTTCCAGTGCGGGTTGCGCGACATCGTCATGGACTTGCCGCGCGTGTAGTTGTCGACCTTGTACGGGCCGGACGAGACGATCGCGTTCTCGTACTTCAGGCCGGTGTCCTTGGCCTTCGGCACGGGCATGGTCTGCGACATGGCGACCAGGTAGTCGAACTCGGCGAACGGCTCGTTCAGACGGAAGACGATCGTCTGGTCGTCCGGGGTCTCGATCGACTTCAGGCCCTCTTCGGACTTGTCCTTGTAGGGGCCCTTGTAGGCGGGCTTGTTGTCGACGAGGTACTGCTTGAAGTACTTCGGCCCGGACTGCAGCTCGGCGCTGAAGTTGCTGCGCTCGACCGCGTACTTGACGTCCTTGGAGGTGACCGCGGTGCCGTCGTCGTACTTGACGCCGGTCCGCAGCTTGTACGTCCAGGTCTTGCCGCCGTCGCTGGAGGTGCCCAGGTCGGTGGCGAGGTCCGGGATGACCTCCAGGCTCTCCTTGCCGGCGGCGGGCTTGAACGTCGTCAGGCCGCGACCGTACAGGCGGGAGAGGTTCTGCGAGTAGGCGTAGTACGTGTTGCCCGGGTCCGGCGAGTCGAAGTCGTCGGACTCGGCGAGCTTGAGGGTGCCGCCCTTCTTGTCCGACTTGTTGACGACCTCGTTGACGCCGGCGTTGTAGCCCGGGCCGCTGCCCGAGCCGCCGCCCGAGTCGCCGCCGCCGCAGGCGGCGAGCCCCGCGGCCGCGACCACCCCGGCCGCGAAGACCGCGATTGGTCTCATCTTGTTCATGTGCAGGCGCACCCCTTCAAATAGACGGGTCCGATGGACCCGAGTCACTTGGACCGAGGGTCGAGAGCGTCCCGCAGCCCGTCACCGAACAGGTTGAAGGCGAGGACGGTGATGAAGATCGCCATACCGGGGATGATCATGTACATCGGGTCCGAGGAGTAGATCGGCACGGCGAGCGTGAGCATCCCGCCCCACGACGGGGCCGGCGGGATGACGCCGACGCCGAGGAACGACAGCGCCGCCTCGAACAGGATGTTGGTCGGGATCAGCAGGGTCGAGTAGACCAGGATCGGCGCGACCAGATTCGGCAGGACTTCCTTGAACAGCACGTAGGAGTTCCGGGCGCCCATGCTGCGCGCGGCGTCCACGAACTCGCGCTCGCGCAGCGACAGGGTCTGCCCCCGGATGATGCGGCCGATGTACGGCCAGTTGAAGAACCCGATGACCACGATCAGGACCGAGACGCGCAGCCCGTTGCCCGACAGCCCGAAGGCCCCGTCGGACATGACGCCGACCAGCGCGATCGCGAACAGCAGCAGCGGGAAGGCCAGGAAGGCGTCCATGGCGCGGCTGATGAGGTAGTCGACCCAGCCGCCGAAGTAGCCGGCCAGGATGCCCATCACGGTCCCGATGAGCACCGACAGCAGCGTCGCGAGGAACGACACCAGCAGCGAGATCCGGGCGCCGTGGACGATGCGGGCCAGCAGGTCGCGGCCGGTGCCCGGCTCGACGCCGAACCAGTGGTCGCTGCTGATGCCCGAGTGCCAGAAGCCGCTCTTAGGCCGGTTGTAGGTCGGGTCGATCAGGTTCTGGTGGTAGGCCAGCGGGTCCTGCACGAAGTACGGACCGAAGATGGCCAGGAGGATCAGCAGGATGACCACGACGGCGCCGGTCAGCGCGACCTTGTCGCGCTTGAGCCTCATCCAGGCGATCTGACCGAGGGAGCGTCCCTGGATCTTCTTGCTGTCGACACCGACGAGGACCGATTCCGGCTGCGCCTCGGTGTCGGACCCGGTCACCTCAATGGGTGCGGCCACGCTCCATACCTCCTACCGTTCGGCCACTGGTTCGGCCTTGCCGCCGGCGTCCGGCCGGCGGGGCCGCGGAGATCATCCGCTGCCCCCGTGCCCGTTACGCCGCGTTTGCTGAAGGGAAACGTAGTCCTTCGGGCAAGACTGTCCATCCGTGAAGCGGGCTTCGCCAGTACCCGTATCTGACTTGTGATCTCGTCGTCATCTGGGGCACACGCGTCCGCACACCACTTCGGACAAATCGCCCGAATAGTACGTTCAACTCCACCCGGACAGGCAACTCGACAGCGGTCTAGACCGCCAAGCTTTACCGTACCGAGTCCGATCTGAGACCGATTCTCCGCAGGTCAGCCCACTGGAGCAACACGCGGCACAGGAAACCGGCGGGCCGGGGCGCTCCCGCGGCGCGCGAGCGCCGCACGGGAGCACCCCGGCCCGCCGGTCCGCCGGGCGCGTCGCGCGCGCCCGGCCGCCCGGCCCGGCCGGGTCAGGAGATGCCGCGGTCGCGCAGGATGCGCTCGATCTCCGCCATCTCCGGGTCGCCGCCGCCGCCCTGCGCGGGCCCCTCCACGGCGCCCTTGGACTTGCCGCGCCCGGCGGCCTTGCGCCCCCCGTCCCCGGCGGCCCGGCCCGCGCCCGCGGCGCCGGCCTCCTCGCCGCCCGCGCGGCGGCTCAGCATCGCGCCCGAGGTCAGGTAGAGCAGGACGGCCAGGCCCGCCACCCCGACGCCCGCCCACTTCACCGGGCTGAACGCCAGGTCGACGAAGAACTCCGTCACCCCCGTCATCGCCGCCGCCAGCGGCACCAGGGACAGCGCCGCGCCGCGCAGGCCGGTGCCCGCGCCGCGGCGGCGGTAGGCGCCATAACTGATCACCAGACCGACCAGGGTCACCCCGAGGCTGATCGCGAAAATGGCTGCGTCGCTCATGCCGGCCCCTCATTCCGAACGGTGGTCCTCCCTCCCATCGTCACACGCGGGACGGCGGTACCGCTCCTCCCGGCGGACGGTTCCCGGCCTGGTCGGCCTCCTCCTCCGGCGGGAGCCCGGTCCTGCAGAACACTCCCCCGGAGGCAGCCCTCGGGTACCGGTCGGGCGTGCGCCGGCCGGCGGACGTCACCCGGCGGGCGGCGGGCGGGGCGCGTGTCAGCCGGGCGCGGGCTCGCCGGCCGCCAGGGCGCGCAGCAGGTCCACGTCGACCTCGCGCAGCGAGGCGACCACGGTGCGGCCCGGCGCGGGCGGGATCGGCAGGACGCCCGGGACGGCGATGGTGGCGCAGCCCGCCGCCTCCCCCGCCGCGACCCCGTTCGGGGAGTCCTCCAGGACGACGCAGCGGGCCGGGTCGGCGCCGAGGCGCGCGGCGGCCGTCAGGTACGGCTCGGGGTCGGGCTTGGTGCGGGCGACCTCGTCGCCGGCGACGCTCAGCGCGAAGTGCTCGCGGCCGATCGCGTCCAGCACCGGCTCGATCAGCCGCCGGTGGCTGGAGGACACCAGCGCCGCCGGGACGCCCGCCGCGCGGACCGCGGCGAGCAGCTCCTTGGCGCCGGGCATCATCGGCACGCAGGCGGTGAGGCGCTCGGCCATGCCGTCCAGCATCCGCCGGGCGATCTCCGCCGGGTCGGCGGCCGCGCCGGTCAGCTCCAGCATGTAGTCGACGGCGATGGCGATGGAGCCGCCGACGAGCCGCTCCTGGTGGGCGGGGCTCCACTCGCCGCCGAGCCACGCCATGACCTCCGTCTCGACCTCCAGCCAGACGTGCTCGGAGTCGATGAGGAGGCCGTCCATGTCGAACATCACGGCCTGCAGGCCGCCGCGGTCTCCTGCGCTCATGCGCGCCGTCCCGGATGCGGGGGACGCGAGAAGGGGGTGCTCATGTATCCCCACCATAACCGCGTGATCGCGGGCGCCGTCCGGCCCCCTCACCGGCCGCTTTTGGACGAGGTGTGCAAGGAGACGGTGACGGATGGGTCACCGGCCCGATACCGTGCCTGCAGTGACTACCAACGGGTAAGGAACGGCATGAGCGCGTACCGCATCATCCTCGTCGGCACCGACGGCTCGGACTCCTCGTTCCGCGCGGTGGACCGCGCCGCGCAGCTGGCCGCCGCCACCGGCGCCACCCTCCTGCTGGCCTCCGCCTACAGCCCCATGCCCGAGCGGGAGCGCGCCAGCGCCGCCGACCGGCTCGGGGACCTGGCGTACAAGGTGCAGGGCTCGACGCCCGCCGACGACGCGCTGCGGGCGGCGCGCGAGCGCGCGGTCGCGGCCGGCGCGCTCGACATCGACCAGGTCGCGGTGGAGGGCGACGCCGTCGACGTCATCTCCAAGCTCGCCAAGGAGCGCGGCGCCGAACTGGTCGTGATCGGCAACCGGGGCCTGAACAGCCTCGCGGGCCGGATCCTCGGATCGGTCCCGGCGAACCTGTCGCACCGGGCGCCCTGCGACGTGCTGATCGTGCACACCACCGACGGCAAGTGACCCCCGGCCGGCCCCCGCCGTGCGCCCCGCCTCCGCCCCGGGTACCCCCCGGAGTTCCGCCGCGGGCGTACAGGGCGGGGGTCTGGCTCTCGGGGGGTGGGGTAGGTCACTGTCAGGACGTAGGCTGACAGCCACCGATCATGAGCGGGGCCCCCGACCCCGGGAATGACGGCCCCCGTCGGTGACGCTGTACCTGGGCGTCGGAAGGAGGCAGCGCGTGGTCGAGCTCGAAAGCGTGCCGGAACTCGTCGATCCGGTGCTCGTGGCCGCCTTTGAGGGGTGGAACGACGCCGGGGAGGCCGCCAGCGGGGTGATCGCGCATCTGGAGTCGACCTGGGAAGCGGTGCCGATCGCCGAGCTCGATCCCGACGACTACTACGACTTCCAGGTCACCCGCCCGATCGTGGAGATGACCGACGGCGAGACCCGCGGCATCACCTGGCCGACGACCCGGGTGTCGTGGGCGCGGCTGCCGAACGGCAAGGACGTCGTCCTGCTGCACGGGATCGAGCCGAACATGCGCTGGCGGTCGTTCTGCCGCGAGCTGGTCGGGCTGATGCTGGAGCTGCGGATCAGCAACGTCGTGCTGCTGGGCGCGCTGCTGGCCGACGCGCCGCACACCCGCCCGGTCCCGGTGACCGGGGCGGCGTCGGAGGCGGGGCTGGTCAGCACCCTGCACCTGGAGCCCGCCCGCTACGAGGGGCCGACCGGCATCCTCGGCGTGCTGCAGGACGCGTGCGCCAAGGCCGACCTCGACACCGTGTCGCTGTGGGCGGCGGTCCCGCACTACGTCGCGCAGCCGCCGTCGCCGAAGGCGACGCTCGCGCTGCTGCGCCGCGTCGAGGACCTCCTCGACGTCACCGTCCCGCTCGGCGAGCTGCCCGAGGAGGCGCGCGCCTGGGAGCACGGCGTCAACGAGCTCGCCGAGGAGGACTCCGAGGTCGCCGAGTACGTCCGGACGCTGGAAGAGCAGAAGGACGCCACCGAGCTGCCGGAGGCGAGCGGCGACGCGATCGCCCGCGAGTTCGAGCGCTACCTGCGGCGCCGCGACCCCGGGCGCGGGCCCGGCTAGCGGACGGCCGGCGGATGCCGGGCGGCGGGCGGATGCCGGGCGGCGGGCCGCGGGGTTACACTCGGTCGCGTCCCGCCGTCGGCGATGGCCCGCGCACGCCGCCAAGTGCGCCGATCATGATCTTCTTCTTCCCGGAGGGCGGTGGCGCCCGGCGCCGGTGAGCCGCCGGACCGCCGGCCCGGCGATCCGGGTCCGCGCCCCGCGCGAGCTGCGCCGGCAGCGCCGCCGCCACGCCCACTCCTGCTGGGACCACCTCCTCGCCGCACCGCTGTGGCCGCTGCACGGCGCCAACCTCGGGACGCTGCTGCGAACCTGCGACGCGGTCGGCGCGTGCCTGGCCGTCCCCCGGTTCCCCTGGGTGCCGGAGGCCCTCGAACGCGGCAACACGCTGCGGCGGCCCGCCTGCGTCCACTGGGTGAACGACCCGCTCGGGTGGCTGCGGCGCCAGCGCGAGGCCGGTTCGCGGGTCGTCGGGGTCGAGCTGGCGGACGAGGCGGTCCGGCTGGCCGACCTGCCCGCCGCCCGCGTCCGGACGGTCGCCGTGCTGGGCCACGAGCAGACCGGCATCCCCGCGGAGGCGGTCGACCTGCTCGACCTCGCCGTGGAGATCCCTATGGTGGGACATGGCAGCAGCTTGAACGTGGCCGTCGCCGGCTCGCTCGTCCTCTATAAGCTGGCGGGCCTGCTGTGATGGGCGGCCATCACCGACCGGACCGGAGGGAGCGCAGGTTTGCCGGAGGCCCAGCCGCTGCGTCCGCACGACCCGGCCCGCCTCGGCCGCTACGAGCTCCTCGGGCGGCTCGGGGCCGGCGCCCAGGGCACGGTGTTCCTCGCGGAGGGCGCCGGCGGGGAGCGGGTGGCGGTCAAGCTCCTGCAGGTCCAGTTCGACGACGACGCCACCGCGCGGGCCCGGTTCGTCCGCGAGGCGGAGGCGGCCAAGCAGGTCGCCCGGTTCTGCACCGCGCAGCTCCTGGACGCCGAGGTCGCCGGGGACACCCCGTACCTGGTCAGCGAGTACGTCCCCGGTGAGGCGCTGAACCGCGCCGTCGCGCGGGACGGCCCGCTGGCCGGCGGGGCGCTGGACCGGCTCGCCGTCAGCACCGCGAGCGCACTGACGGCCATCCACCGCGCGGGCGTCGTGCACCGCGACCTCAAGCCGCACAACGTGCTGCTCGGCCCGGACGGGCCCCGCGTGATCGACTTCGGGCTGTCGCGGGTGCTGGACGCGGCGAGCGCGGTGAGCAGCCGCGCCGTCGGGACGCCCGCGTACATGGCGCCCGAGCAGGTGTCCGGCGGGAGCGTCGGCGCCGCCGCGGACGTGTTCGGCTGGGGCGCGACGATGACGTTCGCCGCGACGGGGCGGCCTCCGTTCGGGTCCGACTCCATCCCGGCGGTGATGTACCGGGTCCTGCACCACGATCCCGACCTCGGCGGACTGGACGGGGAGCTGGGCGCGCTGGTCGCGGCGGCGCTGGCGAAGGACCCGGCGCGGCGGCCGACGGCCGCGCAGCTGCTGCTGCTCCTCGTCGGCCACGACGACGCCTTCGACGTCGCCGCCGCGTCGGAAGGCAGCACGGCCAGCGGCACGGACGGCGGCACGGACGGCATCGTGGACGGCGTTCCGGCCGGTGCCGCCGTCCTGCCCGCCGAGCCCGCGGCGGGGGACGCGGGCGGGGGCGACACGCTGCCGCCCGCGTCCACCGAGCCCGACGGCGGCGGCCCCGGCCGGCGGCGCGGGAGGCGCTCGCGCGGGCGGCGGCTGGGCTACGGGGCGGTGGCGGGCGCGGCGGCCGCCGTCGTCGCGGCCGCCGCCGGGGCCGGCGGGTACGCGCTGCTGGACCGGCCGGGCGGCGGCGAGCCCGCCGCAAGCTCCCCCGACCGGGGCGCGGTGACGGCCACCGCGCCGGCGCCGAGCCGGTCCTCGTCCGGGCCGCCGACGACCGAGCCGTCCCGGCCGCGGCCGGGCGGGTCGACGCCGGCCGGGCCGCCGAGCAGGCCGGGCCCCGGGCAGGGCACGCGGCCGGGGCAGGGCGGGGGCGGCGACGGTCCGCCGCCGTCCAGCGACCCGCCGCCCGCGCCCGTCGTGCTCGGGTCGCCCTCCCCCGCCCGGTATTGCGGCGCCCGCGACCGCGACGCCGAATTCCGGATCCGCGACTGGTACTGCGTGCCGCGCGGCGGCGACATCGGCGTCGACACCAAGATCTCGATGACCGCGGTGTGCGCGTCGCAGTACCGGCCCGACGCCGAGGCGCGCCTGCGCGGCGACGCCGCGGACCCCGGCGACTGGGAGTGCTACGTGCTGCGGTGACCCGCCGCGGGCGTCACAGCGCGACGCCGAGCAGCGCGTCGGTGATCGCCTTGACCTGGGCCGGTGCCCGCTCGTCGGTGCCGTCGGCGGCGGCCCAGGCGTCGACGGCGGCGAGCGCGGCGGGCGCGTCCAGGTCGTCGGCCAGGTGGCCGCGCACGGCGGCGGCCAGCGGCGCGGCGGGCGCGCCGGACGGGCGGGCGGCGGCCGCGCGCCACCGGGCGAGGCGGCCGGCGGCCTCCTCCAGCGCGCCGCCGGTCCACTCCCAGTCGGCGCGGTAGTGCCGGTCCAGCAGCGCCAGCCGGATCGCCATCGGGTCGGCGCCGGCCTCCCGCAGCTTCGACACGAACACCAGGTTGCCGCGCGACTTCGACATCTTCTCGCCGTCCAGGCCGACCATCCCGGCGTGGACGTAGGCGCGGGCGTGGGGGCGTTCGCCGGTGGCGACCTGGGCGTGCGAGGCGCTCATCTCGTGGTGCGGGAACGCCAGGTCCGAGCCGCCGCCCTCGACGTCGAACGCCATGCCGAGGTACTCCACGGAGATCGCCGAGCACTCCACGTGCCAGCCGGGGCGGCCCTCGCCGAACGGCGACTCCCAGCCGGGCTCGCCGGGGCGGCGCGCCATCCACAGCAGCGCGTCGAGCGGGTCGCGCTTGCCGGGCCGGTCCGGGTCGCCGCCGCGCTCGGCGAACAGCGGCGCCATGGCGGCGCGGTCCAGCCGGCTGACCGCGCCGAAGGACGGGTCGGCGGCGACCGGGAAGTAGACGTCGCCGTCGACCTCGTAGGCGGCGTCGCGGCCGCGCAGCTTCTCGATCATCTCCACCACGAGGGGGATCGCCTCGACCGCGCCGATGTACTGGTCGGGCGGCAGGATCCGCAGCGCCGTCATGTCCTCGCGGAACAGTTCGATCTCCCGGTCGGCGAGGGCGCGCCAGTCCTCGCCGGTCTGCTGGGCACGTTCCAGCAGCGGGTCGTCGACGTCGGTGGCGTTCTGCACGTAGTGGACGCGGTGGCCGAGGTCGCGCCAGACCCGGTTGACGAGGTCGAAGGCCAGGTAGGTGTTGGCGTGGCCGAGGTGGGTGGCGTCGTAGGGGGTGATGCCGCACACGTACATCCGGGCGGTGTCGCCGGGAGCGGTGGGGCGCGCCGTGCCGGTGCCCGTGTCGTGGAGGCTCAGCGGACGGTCGGCGGCGGGCAGGCCCGCGGCGGGCAGGCTGGGGACTTCGGAGGCGGGCCACGATCGCATACCGAAAGCTTATCCATGCGCAGCTCGCGCGCTTACTCCGAGATCATGTGATGTGTCCCCCGGTGCCCGGACCGCCCGCCGGGCGGGGCGCGCCGGGCGAGGCCCGTCAGGCGAGGCGGACGCGCGGGTCCAGGACGGCGTAGCCGACGTCCACCACGAGGTTCGCGACGGTCACCGCGAACGTCACCAGCAGCGTCACCCCGATGATCACCGGGGTGTCGCCGGCCGCGATGGACTGGTAGACCAGCTGCCCCACGCCCTGCAGCCCGAACACCTTCTCGGTGACGATCGTGGAGCCGATCAGGGCGCCGAGGTCGATGCCGAGCTGGGTGGCGACCGGGGTCAGCGCCGCCCGCAGCGCGTGCCGGCGGACGACGCGGCCCTCCGACAGGCCCTTGGCGCGGGCCGTGCGGACATAGTCCTCGCCGAGGACGTCCAGCATCGCGCCGCGGGTGAGGCGCGTGTAGGCGGCCATCATCAGGAACGCCAGCGCGAACCACGGCAGGACCATCCGGCGCAGGAAGTGCTCCTGCAGCGGCGGGCCGGCCTCGAAGACGTGGACGCCGCCCGCGCCGAGCCCCGCCGTGAACAGGTACAGCAGCGCCAGCGCCATCACGAACGGCGGGGTGGACAGGCCCGCCGCCACGAACACGGTGACGGCCCGGTCCCACGGGCCGCGGGCCCGCGCGGCGCCAGACACCCCGGTGGCGACGCCGCCGGCGAACCACAGCACCGCCGCGCCCGACACCAGGCACAGCGTCGTCGGGAGCCGCTCGCCGATCAGCTCCGTGACCGGCGTCCCGTTGACGTAGGAGTCGCCGAGGTCGCCGCGCGGCAGCCGGGCGAGGAACTCCCAGTACTGGACGAGGAGGGGCCGGTCCAGGCCGAGGTTGGCGCGGATCTGCGCGAGCGTCTCGACGGTCGCGCGGGGGCCGCCGATGACGCGGTCCACCGGGACGGGCGACGCGTGCAGCATCACGAACGTCATCGTGGACACCAGCCACAGCACGACGGCCGCGTACAGCACGCGGCGCAGGACGAACCGGGGCACGGGCGGGTCACCTCCCGGCGGCGGCGCGGTCGCCGCGGGGGTCGAGGGCGTTGCGGACGCCGTCGCCGAGCAGCGTGAACGCCAGCGTGGTCGCCAGCAGCAGGCCGCCGGGGACGGCGAGCAGCCACCACGCGGTGCGGAACACGTCGCCGCCCTCGGCGAGCATCGACCCCCAGCTCGGCATCGGCGGCCGCACCCCGACGCCGAGGAACGACAGCGTCGCCTCCGACACGATCGAGGACGGGATCAGCAGCGAGGTCAGCACGGTGATCTGCGCGGCCAGGTTCGGCAGCACGTCGCCGACCATGATCCGCGCGTTGGAGGCGCCGAGCGCGCGGGCCGCCTCGATGAACTGCCGCTCCTTCAGCGACAGCACCTGGCCGCGGATGGTGCGGCCGTAGGCGGCGAACGAGAAGAACGCGATGACGAGGACGGTCATGGCGAGGCTCGCGCCGGGCGAGGAGATCCGGAAGGTGCTCGCCAGCATGATCGCCACGAGCAGGTAGGGCAGTGCGAGGATCATGTCCATCAGCCGGGCCAGCAGCGCGTCCAGCGCGCCGCCGGCGAACCCGGCGAGGGTGCCGGCGAGGGTGCCGGCGGCGGAGGCGAGCACCGCCGCGCCGATCCCGGCGGTCAGCGAGATCCGCGCGCCGTAGGCGGCGCGGACGAGGACGTCGCGGCCGAGCTGGTCGGCGCCGAGCGGGAACCGGGCGCCGGGGCCGCGCGGCTGCCCGCCCGCGTCCAGCCCGGTGCCGGGGAACGTCGCGTCGTAGGAGTGGCCGGTCAGGTGCGCCCACAGCGGCGCCAGCGCCGCGAACGCCATGACGGCCAGCAGCACGGCGAGGGCGGCGAGGGCGGTGCGGTCGCGGCGGAACCGGTCCCAGGCGAGCCGGGACGGGCTGCGCCCGTGCACCGGCTCCGGGACGGCGGCGTCCGCGGCGGTGCCGGGCGGCGGCGGCCTGCGGGTGCCGAGGTCGGCGTAGCCGGTCATGAGAACGTGACCTGGTTGAGGTCGTAGGCGCGGTACTGGGGCAGGTAGCGGGCGTTCTCGACGCGCGCGGACCGGAAGATCGGGGTGCGCGGGTTGATGAGCGGCACGACCGGGGCGCTCTCCATGATGCGGCGGTCGGCCTGCGCCCAGAACCCGGACGCGTCGGCGACGTCGCGGGCGCCGAGCGCCTGGTCGATGAGGCGGTCGACGGCGGGGTCGTCGAAGCCGCCGTAGTCGGTGGAGTTGGGGCCGTAGTGGCGGCCGTCGAACAGCGGGACGATCGTGGTGCGGCCGTTGTTGCCGTACCAGTCGGGCACCCAGCCGGGCGCGGCGATGTCCCATTTCCCGGCGCGGGCGTCGGCGGGGGTGGCCAGGGTCGAGGAGTAGAAGGCGCCGCTGGTGTCGGGGCGGGTCTCGGTGGCGATGCCGCAGGCGGCCAGGTCGTCGGCGATGGACCGGGCGGTCCGCGGGTGGTTGCCGCTGACCCGGTAGGGGAAGCGGAGCGTCAAACCGCGGGGGTAGCCGGCGCGGGCGAGCATCCGCCTGCAGGCGGCGGGGTCGCCGGCGTCGCCGGGCGTCGGGTACAGGTCGAACTCCTGGTGGCCGACGCTGCGCGGCGGGATGACCTGGTGGAGGACCTCGGCGATGTCGGGGCCGCCGTGGATGCGCACCACCGCGGCCTTGTCGACGGCGTAGCTGATCGCGCGCCGGACCTCGACCTTGCCGAGGGCGCCCCCGTTGTTCGGGCTGAGGGTGTTGAAGACGAGGTAGGGGCTGAGCGCCGAGCCCTCCATGACCGCGAAGCGGGCGTCCTCGCGCAGCCGCGGGATCGCCGCGGACGGGACCGGCTGGTCCCAGGACAGGTCGGCGTCGCCGCTCTCCAGCAGCCGCTGCACCTCCTCCGGGGAGTCGTGGCCGAGGGTGATCTCGATGCGGTCGGGGTGCTGCGCGCGGATCGGGTCGGACGCGGCGCGCCAGGTGCGGTTCCTCTCCAGGACGTACCGCTTCCCGGGCGTGTAGGAGGTGATCTGGTAGGGGCCGTCGGAGACGGTGTGCCGCCGGAACTCGGGGCTGTCGGGGACGTAGCGGTCGTACTCGGCGGGCGCCGCCGCGGCGAACTCCAGGGCGAGGAGTTCGGGGAAGTCGCTCGCGGGCCGCTCGAGCGTGACGACGAGGGTCTTGGCGTCCGTGGCGGCCAGCCCCGCCACGTCGGTGGTCCGCTGGTAGCGGGCCATGGCGGCGGCGCTGCGGGGGTCGACGTCGGCGTAGTCGGCGCAGAACTCGGCCATCCCGGTGATGGTCTCGGTGTAGTAGGCGCGGCCGCCGGACGGGACGGCCGGGTTGCAGACCCGCTTGATGCCGCGGACGAAGTCGGCGGCGGTGACCTCCCGCGGCGGGTCGGTGTTCCACCGGACGCCGTCGCGGAGCCTGATCGTGTAGGTGCGGCCGTCGGGGCTGACGCCGCCGTTGCCGGGGGTCGGGACCTCCAGCGCCACGTCCGGGCGCACCTTGGCGGCCTCGGCGAAGTCGCCGGACGCCGCGAACCCGAACAGGGTGCGGGCGTACTGGCGGGCGAGCAGCCCGCTCCAGGTGCTGTAGGCGGCGGCGGTGTCGAGGTGGTCGACGTCGGAGGAGCCGGCGACCCGCAGCGTCCCGCCCGCGACGCCCCGCTTCTCGCCGCCGCAGCCCGCGGCCGCCGCCGCGAGCACCGCCGCCAGCAGCGCCGCCGCGAGACCGGCCGCGACCGCCCTCCCCCGCGCCACCCCCGACGAAGATCGCATTAAGTAGCCAATTTAGCACCCAGCGTCACCCGCCCGCAGGTGTTCGCGCGACACCGCGCGAAGCACGCCGAACGGGGCCGGATGGACCGGGCGGACGCGGCCCGCGCACAGCCGTCCTGCGCTACAACCCGTCCGGCCCTACAGCCCGCGCGGCTCTACGGCTTGCCCCGGCCCTAGAGGACCCGGGTCCAGGCTTCGCCGTCGCCGGGGGCGGCGGAGAAGTCGTACCGGACGCCGTCCGCGCGCAGCGCGGTGAGGCTGACCGAGGTGGTGCCCCACACCCGGCCCTCGCCGAGGTCGAGCAGCGGCAGCAGCGCCCGGTGGTCGGCGCGCGGCAGGCCGTCGCCGTTCAGCAGCGGGAGCCAGGTGCCCCAGGCCCGCTCCACGGGCTCGTCCGGGCCGGGCTCGGGACGCGGCGCGGCGGCCAGCCGGGGCCGGAAGTGGGCGAGCCGCGCCGCCATGTAGGCGTCCTCGGTCTCCCCCTCCAGCTGCCCCTCGCCCTCCAGCCCGCTGTTGACGATCATGTGCAGGCCGGGGCCGAGGCCGCGCTCGGTGAGGGCCTCCCCGTCCCAGCTCCACAGCCGCACCCGGTCCGGTTCCGCGCCGACGAGGTGGAACGGGTCGTAGGCGGCGAGGCCGGGGTCGCCGAGCTTGCCGTCGGCCGCGACGCGCAGCGGCAGCCCCCCGCGCGAGGACCGGGCGGCCTCGGGCGCCATCCGGCCGCGGCCGTTCAGCACGACCGCGACCCGCGGCGCCTCCGGGTCGACCGCCAGCCACGTCCCGCCCGCGCGCAGGTCGCGCCCGCCGACGAGGCGCGGGCGGTCCGGCCAGTGGCGTCCCGGTCCGGTCCACTCCCGCGCGACGAACTCGTCCCGCACCCCGACCACGAGGACGGGCACGGGGGACGACGGCTCGACGCTGATGATCGCCGTACACATGCCCCAATTGGAGCATCCCGCCGGTTTCGTCCGGCGGCCGGGGGGCCGGGGCGGGGCCGGGGGCTAGAGCGGCGGCCAGGGGATGGCGGGCCAGTCCTCCGGCGGGTAGGGGTGGATGCGGTGCTTGAGCATCAGCTCGACGCGGCGGCGGGTGGCGTCGACCTCCTCGGCCGTGAGCAGCTCGGCGAGGCGGGCGCCGAGGGCGCCGCCGCGCAGGCCGGCCTCGACCCGGCCGAGCGCCTCCAGCGCCTCGGGCGTGAGCGGCTTGCCGCGCCACTGCCACAGCACGGTGCGCAGCTTGTACTCGGTGGAGAAGCACACGCCGTGGTCGCAGCCGTAAACATGGCCGTCGCCCGGCGGCAGCAGGTGCCCGATCTTGCGGTCGGCGTTGTTGACGACGGCGTCGAACACCGCCATGCGGCGGATCGCCTCGTCGTCGGAGCGCGACAGCGCGACCAGGTCGACGTCGGGGTCGGGCTCGACCCACAGCTGCACCATGCCGGGCCCGTAGGGGCCGTCGCGGTGGACGGTCGGCGGGACGGTGCCCCACCCCATGACCTTGGACACCTCGTAGGCGGCGACCTCCCGCTCGGCGAGGGTGCCGTCGGGGAAGTCCCACAGCGGGCGCTCCCCCGCGACGGGCTTGTAGACGCAGTTGGCGGCGGTGCCGCCGTCCTCGATGGAGCAGTACAGGGTGGCGTTGGACGCCTGGACGAGGCGGCCCTCCACGCCGAGCCGCCCGGCCGACAGCAGCCGCTCGGCGGCGGCCGCGTCGCGGGGGGAGACCGGGCCCGCGGGCACGTCCCGGCCGGTGTCGCGGCCGGCGGGCGCCCGGTCCCGGGAGGACTGCGTCATGCGTTCATTCTCCCGGCCGCCTCGTCCATGATCCAGCACGATGAGGGCTCATCTCAGCCCATGTAGCCGTTCTGGCGCGGGCACACGTGCCCCTCGCCGTCCAGCGGCAGGCCGCACAGCGGGCACGGGGGCCGCCCGGCGGCGACGACCTTCAGCGCGCGCTCGGCGAACGCGCGCGCCTGCGCGGCGCTGATCCGCACCCGCAGCACCGCGATCGCCGGGTCGTCCTCGCCGACCTCGGGCTCCTCCTCGGACTCGGTGACCTCCTGCGCCTCGATGACGACCTGCTCGTCGTCGGGGTCCCAGGCGAGCGCCATCGTGCCGACCCGGAACTCCTCCTCCACCGGCTGGTCGAGGGGGCCGTCGTCCTGGAGCTCGGCGGGGGTGACGGCGGGCACCGGGGCGTCGCCGCCGCTGCGCCGCAGCACCTCGTCCAGCAGCTCCTCCAGGCGCTCGGCGAGCAGCGTCACCTGGAACTTCTCCAGCCCGACGCTGGTGACCCGGCGGCCGGAGCGGGCCTGCAGGTAGAAGGCGCGGTCGCCGGGGCGGCCGACGGCGCCGGCGACGAAGCGCTCCGGCGGGTCGTAGGAGATGACGGGCATGACACCGACCCTACGCGCCGCCGCCGACGGGCGCGTCACCCGCACCGAGTCCGGCTTTTCCGGAACCTTCCGCCGGCGGTCGCGGAACCAGCGCGGTGACATCGCCGCCGGTGTCGTTGACGCGGACCACGAACGGGCGCGTCTCGGTGTAGCGGATCACGGTGAGGGACGCGGGGTCGGCCTGGATCCGCTGGAACTGGTCCAGGTGCAGGCCGAGCGCGTCGGCGACGACGGCCTTGATGATGTCGCCGTGGCTGCACACCGCGTAGAGGGCGTCGGGGCCGTGCTCGGCGGCGACGCGCTCGTTCCAGTCGCGGACGGCGGTGACGGCGCGGTGCTGCGCGGCGGCCAGGGCCTCGCCGTCCTCGCCGGGGAACCGGGCGGCGCTCGGGTGGGCCTGCACGACCCGCCACAGGGGCTCCTCGGCGAGCTCCTTGAGGGGGCGGCCCGTCCAGTCGCCGTAGCGGACCTCGCCGAACCGGTCGTCGGTCTCGACCTTCTCGATGGGCGGGGCGTGCCCGGCGGCGAGCGCCGCGGCGGTCTCGGCGCACCGCTGCAGCGGGCTGGACACGACGGCGGCGATCGGGAGCGGCGCGAGCCGGGCGGCGAGCGCGGCGGCCTGGGCGCGGCCGCGGCCGTCGAGGCCCACCCCGGGCGTCCAGCCGGCGAGCACCGGGCCGGTCATCGCGGTCAGGCCATGCCTCACCAGGAGAAGGGTCGTCACAGCGGCCACTCTAGGAGATGCCGGGCATTCAGGCGGCGGGCGGCGCGGATGCGCGACAATGCCTGCCGTGATCGTGGACAAGGCCATCTACGCGGGCGGGACGCGCCGCGACATCGACGGCGACATCAGCGACGCGTTCGACCTGGCCCGCGAGGACGGCGAGTGCTTCCTGTGGATCGGCCTTTTCGAGCCCGACGAGGACGAGTTCGAGCTGGTCAAGGACGAGCTGAACCTGCACCCCCTGGCCGCCGAGGACGCGGTGTCGGCGCACCAGCGGCCGAAGCTGGAGCGCTACGGCGACACCCTGTTCGTGGTGCTGAAGACGCTGTCCTACCTCGACGAGACCTCCGACATCGAGGTCGGCGAGATCATGGTCTTCCTCGGCCGGGACTTCGTCGTCACCGTCCGGCACGGCGCCGGGAACCCGCTCGGGCCCGTCCGCAAGCGGCTGGAGGAGGACGCGGAGCTGATCGCGCACGGCGCGACCGCCGTGCTGTACGCGGTGTGCGACGAGGTCGTCGACCGGTACGGGCTGGTCGCCCACGAGGTGGAGGTCGACATCATCGGGCTGGAGCGGGCCGTGTTCGACCCGGGCGCCCGCGACGTCACCGCCGCCATCTACTCGCTCAAGCGGGAGGTGCTGGAGTTCCGCGGCGCCGAGGACCCGCTCGTCCCGGTGCTGCAGGAGATCGTCAAGGGCCGCGTCGCCGAGTGCGGCTCGACCCGCGAGTACTTCCGCGACGTCCTGGACCACCTGCTGCGCGTGGACGAGCAGGTCGACGCGCACAACGAGCTGCTGAACAGCGTGCTGACCGCGCATCTGGCGCTGCTCGGCAAGCAGCAGAACGAGGACATGCGCAAGATCTCCGCGTGGGCGGCGATCATCGCGGTGCCGACCGCCATCGCGGGGATCTACGGGATGAACTTCGACCACATGCCCGAGCTGCACTGGAGCTTCGGGTACCCGCTGGTCATCGCGGTGATGGCCGCCGCGTGCGTGCTGCTGTTCCGGCGGCTGCGCAAGAGCGGCTGGCTCTGACGCCCCGCGCCGGGGTCCAGGCCGCGGGGGTCTAGTCCAGGCCGCGGGGTCTAGGACGGTGGCTGGGACGCGTCGTCGCGCGCGGGCGTCGGGGCGGCCAGCAGGACGGCCCACAGGTGCGACTCGGCGCCCCGCGCCTCCAGCCGCCGCCGCATCCGCTCCACGCCGCCGCGCGTGGGCAGCGCCAGCCACACCAGCAGCGGGTAGCCGACGGCGAACCCGGCGAGGAACACCGCCTCGCTGTTGCCGGCCATCGCCAGCGGCAGCCCGAGCAGGATGACGCCCTCGGCCAGCGCGAACCGCAGCAGGACCGCCTGCCGGAACACCAGCAGCGCCGCGCGGGCCGCCACCGCCGGGTCGGCGGGCGCGGCGCCCGGCGGGATCGGCCGCGGCGCGAGCGGGCCGGCCGCCAGCGCGACCAGCGCGGCGGCGGCGAGCGGCGCGTACAGCCACGGCGGCGCGTCCCCGCGGCCGTCCTGCACGATCAGCGGCATGATCGCCAGGATGAGGACGGGCGCGGCGAGCAGCACCAGCATCATCGCCCGCAGCCGGCCGAGCTCGGTCCCGGCGCGCAGCGAGGCCAGGTACCCGGGGTCGTCGCCCGGCCCCGCGCCGAACACCGGCGCCACGTCCGGGCCGCCGTCGCCGTCCGGCGACTTCGGCGAGTACATGGAGAACGGGGGTGGCGCCATGGCTGCGCACTTTAGCCCGGCGGCGGCCCCCGGCAATAGAGCTCACCAGGATCTTCGCGCCGGACGAAGATCCACGCGGCGGGCCGCTCGCTTTCCGCGCGCCGGGCGCGGACCGCTACATTGACCGCCTATGAAGGAGCGTCACCTCGGGAGGAGCGGGCTGCTGGTGTCCCGGCTGGGCCTCGGCACCATGACCTGGGGGCAGGACACCGACCCCGACGAGGCCGCGGCGCAGCTCGCCGCGTTCGTGGACGCCGGGGGCACGCTGATCGACACCGCCGACGTCTACACCGGCGGCGTCGCCGAGCGGATCCTCGGCCACCTGCTGCGCGAGACCGTCGACCGGGACGGCCTGGTGGTCTCCACGAAGGCGGCGATCCGGCCGAACGGCCGCTACGACGGGTCCCGCCGGCACCTGCTCGGCGCCCTGGACGCCTCCCTGGACCGGCTCGACCTCGACCACGTCGACCTGTGGCAGCTGCACGTCTACGACCCGGCGACGCCGCTGGAGGAGACGCTGTCGGCGCTGGACGAGGCGGTCGCGTCCGGCCGCACCCGCTACGTCGGGGTGGCCAACTACGCCGGCTGGCAGGTCGCCAAGGCCGCCGCGTGGCAGCGCGCCTGGCCGGGCCGCGCCCCGGTGGTGTCGGCGCAGGTGGAGTACTCGCTGCTGGCCCGCGACATCGAGCGGGAGGTCGTGCCGGCCGTGCTGGACGCCGGGGCGGGGCTGCTGCCGTGGTCGCCGCTCGGCCGCGGCGTGCTCACCGGCAAGTACCGCACCGGCATCCCCGCCGGGTCGCGCGCCGCCGCCCCGCACTTCGCCGACTTCGTCTCGCCCTACCTGGACGAGGAGTGCGCCCGGATCGTGGAGTCGGTGGTGACCGCCGCCGAGGGCCTCGGCCGGTCCCCGCTCGCGGTGGCGCTGGCGTGGGTCCGCGACCGGGAGGGCGTCGCCGCGCCGATCGTCGGCGCCCGGACCGCCGCGCAGCTCGGCGCGATCCTGGAGAGCGAGGACCTGACGCTGCCGGCCGAGATCCGGGGGGCGCTCGACGACGTCTCCGACACCGCGACGGGAAGCCCGTGACCGACATCCCCGAACCCGCATCCGACCAGCCCTCCCCCGCCGAGCGGGCCGCCCGCGCGGCCGCGGCGCTGCGCGCGGCCGAGGCCGCCGCCGGGGCCCTGGACGACCGCGCGCCCGCGGGCGCGCCGCCCGCGCCCCAGGGCGCGCCGCCCGGGCCCGCCCGGCCGGAGTCGGCGCCGCCGGCCGCGGCCGGCCGGAGCGCGCGCGACGGGCTGGCCGCCCTGACCGAGCTGTTCGCCGCGGCGGGCGCGCCCGCGCCGCTCGCGGCCGGTGCCCTCGCCCGGCTCGGCCCGGACGCCGCGGACCGGCTGCGCGCCGACCCGTGGCTGCTGCTGCGCGTCCCCGGCGTCCGGCCCCCGCAGGCCGACCACTTCGCGCGCGCCGTCCTCGGGGACGCGGCGGGGCCGGGCGACGTGCGGCGCGGCCGGGCGCTGGTGCTGCACCTGCTGACCGAGGCGGCGCGCGCCGGGCACACCGTCACGCCGGCCGCCGACGTGGTCGCGGCGCTGGAGCGGGCCCGCGTCCCGGACCCGAGCGCCGCCGTGGAGGCCGCGCTGGACGAGGCCGAGGTCCTCTCCCTCACCGAGGAGCCGGAGTTCGACGAGGAGTCCTTCGCCGAGGACGCCGAGCCGGAGGAGCCGGAGGAGATGCTCGGCGCGGCGCGGTGGGCGCTCGCGGAGGAGGCCGCCGCCGAGGGGTTCCAGCGGCTCACGCTCACCGCCGCGCCGCTGCTGGACGACGCGGCCGTCAAGGAGCTGCGCGACGGGCTGCCCGAGGACCGGTCGCTCGCGCTCACCGCCGCGCTGCGCACCGGCGTCAGCGTCCTGCGCGGCGGCGACGCCGACGGGCTCGCCGCGGCCGCCGCCGGGATCGCCGGCGCCGCCGCGGCCGCCGGGCTGCGGGCCGCCGTCGCGGCGCCGACCGACCGCGCCGCCGCCGGCCTGCCCGCCCCCGAGGGCGTGGCGGTCACCGGCCTGCACCGGCTCCTGGAGCCGCGGGAGGCGCCCGGCGGAGGCGTCGTCTACGACCGCGGCGAGCGGCACCCCCTCGACCTCGACCTGCTCGTGGTGGCGGACGCGTCGGCGCTCGACGTCGAGCTGTGCGCGGCGCTGGCGGAGGCGTGCCCGGACGGCGCCCACCTGGTGCTGTGCGCCGAGCCCGGCGCCGCGCCGCCCGCCGGGCCCGGCCGGCCGCTGGACGACCTGGAGGCGTCGGAGACCGTCCCCGTCGTCACGCTGGACGCGGCGCCGCCGTCCGGCCCGCTCGGCGTGCTGGCGGCGGCGGTGCGCGGCGGCGACCTGCCCGCCGTGGACGCGCCGGACCGGGAGGTCGTCATCGTGCCCGCCGCCGACCCGGGCGAGGCGGTGCACCGGGCGGTGCAGCTGCTCACCGACTCGATCCCCCGCGCGCTCGGCATCCCCGCCGAGGACGTCCAGGCCGTCGCGCCCGCGGCGGGCGGCCCGGCGGGCGCGGGCGCGCTCAACGCGGCGCTGAAGGCCCGGCTGAACCCGGGGCCAGGCGCGTTCGGCGGGATGGACCCCGGCGACCGGGTCGTCGTGGCCGCGCCGCTCCCCCAGGCCGCGGTCGGCGAGACCGGCACGGTGACCGGCGGCGGCCCGCACGGCCTCGACATCGACTTCCCCGCCGGGCCGGCCACCGTCGCCCCGGCGGACGCGGCCCGGCTGCGGCACGGCTGGGCGGTGCCGGTCGCGCTGGCGCGCGGGACCCGCAGCCCCGCCGTCGTGGCGGTGCTGCCCGCCGAGGGGCTGTCGCGGCCGCTGGTGGCCACCGCGTTCGGGCTGGCGCGGCGGCACCTGTCGGTCGTGCAGGCGGCCGGGCCGGCGCTGGCCGCGGCCGTGCGCGAGGGGGGTCCGGCGCCGCGGCGCACCCGCCTGGCGTCACTCGTCGCCCAGTGAGGCCCGCCGAGGCCAACGCGAGGTAAAGAAACCACCGTGTCGCGGTTTACGGGCGGGCCCGTATGGGACACGATGTCAACAGGGTCGGGCGCGTGAAGGCCCTGCAGGGCAGCGGTTTCAGGCACGGCGGCTGTTTCAGGCACGGCATCGGGTGGAGGAAGAACATGCCCCAGGGGCTCAGGCGGCTCGGTTCGGCTTCGGCGGCGGTCTCGGCGGGGGCGCTCGTCCTCGTGCTCGCGGCCCCGCCGGCCGACGCGGCGGCGGCGCAGGAGTGCAAGAAGGGCACCGACCCCGAGAGCACGATCGAGAACTGGAAGTGCAACCTCGGCAACCTGCGCGAGGCCCTCACCCCGAAGACGCCGACCCCGACACCGGCGCCGACGAAGACCACCGCGAAGCCGGCGCCGAAGAAGACCACCTCGCAGAGCACCAAGAAGTCCACGGGCAAGAAGACGGCGGCCAAGCCGCGCCGGCCCGCCGCGCCGCCGAGCGGCGCCCGGGCCGCCGACCCGTCCGGGCCGTCGCCCATGACCGGCGGCGCGGGCCTGCGGCCCTACAACGGCCAGGTCCCGGCCGCCGGGCTGCCCGGCGTCCTGCCGACCCCGGAGATCGCCGCGGACCCGAGCGCCTACCGCACCGGCGCCGGCGGCACCGCCCCGATGCCGCAGACCCGGCTGATCTCCCCCGTCGCCGCCGGGTCCGGCGCGGGGCAGGACAACCGGCAGCTGCTGCTGGTCGCCGCCGCGGCCGGCGCCGCCGGAGCGGCCGGCGCCCTCAACCTCAGCGCCGCCGGACGCGTCCTCCGCCGCCGGCGCGCGGGCCGCTGACACCCGGCCCGGGGCACACTTCCCGCACGCCGACACGCGAAGGCCGGCGCCGGTGCGACGAGCACCTGGCGCCGGCCTTCGGGACGTCCGGGGCTAGTACGCGCCGCCGATGGCGTGGATGCCGCCGTCGACGTGGACGATCTCGCCCGTGGTGGCGGGGAACCAGTCCGACAGCAGCGCCGCGCAGGCGCGGGCCGTGGGCTCGCTGTCCTTGATGTCCCAGCCGAGCGGGGCCGCCTTCGGCCACATGTCCGTCATGCCCTCGAAACCGGGGATGCTCTTGGCCGCCATCGTCGCCAGCGGACCCGCCGCGACCAGGTTCACCCGGATGCCCTGCGGGCCCAGGTACTTGGCCAGGTAGCGGGCGCACGACTCCAGGCCGGCCTTCGCCACGCCCATCCAGTCGTACACCGGCCACGCCTTCGTGGCGTCGAAGTCCAGGCCGACGACCGAGCCGCCGTCCTTCATCAGCGGCAGGCACGCCATCGTCAGCGACTTCAGCGAGTACGCCGACGCGTGCACGGCGGTCGCCACGTCCTCCCACGGCGTCTCCAGGAACGCGCCGCCGAGCGCGGTCTGCGGCGCGAACGCGATCGCGTGGACGACGCCGTCGAGATGGTCGAAGCCCTGCTCGCGCAGGTTCCCGGCCAGGGCGTCCAGCTGCTCGGCGCTCGTCGCGTCCAGCTCGATCACCGGCGGCGGGTTGTCCGGCCCCGTCGGCAGCCGCTTCGCGGTCCGCGCCGTGAGGGTCGGGCGCGGGTAGGCGGTCAGGACGACCTCGGCGCCCTGCTCCTGCGCGACCCGCGCGATGTGGAAGCCGATCGAGGCGTCGGTGAGGACGCCGGTGACCAGGATCCGCTTGCCTTCGAGAATGCCCATGCCGTCAGTGCCCCATTCCCAGTCCGCCGTCGACCGGGATCACGGCCCCGGTGATGTAGGCGGCGTCCTCGCTCGCGACGAACCGCACCGCCTTCGCGATCTCCTCCGGCCGCGCGATCCGCCCGAGCGGGACCGCCGCGGTGATGGCCTTCTGCTGGTCCTCGCTGAGCACCGCCGTCATGTCGGTGTCGACGAACCCGGGCGCCACCACGTTGACCGTGATGTTGCGGGAGCCGAGCTCGCGGGCGAGGGACCGGGCGAACCCGACCATGCCCGCCTTGGACGCCGCGTAGTTCGACTGCCCCGGCGACCCCATCAGCCCCACGACCGACGACACCAGCACGATCCGGCCGGACCGCTTGCGCATCATGCCCTTCACGGCCCGCTTCGCGACCCGGAACGAACCCGTCAGGTTCGTGTCGAGCACGGAGGTGAACGTCTCCTCGCTCATGATGGCCAGCAGCGTGTCCTTCGTGATGCCCGCGTTGGCGACCACCACCTCGACCGGGCCCTGCTCGGCCTCGACCTTGGCGAACGCCGCGTCGACGTCCTCGGCGTCCGTCACGTCGCACCGGACGCCGAACAGCCCCTCGGGGGGCTCCCCCGACCGGTAGGTGACGGCGACCGCGTCGCCCGCCGCGGACAGCTCACGGGCGATGGCGAGGCCGATGCCCCGGTTACCGCCGGTCACGAGGACAGAGCGACTCATCAGGACCCTCTCGTCGACTTGCGTGCTCAGAAGACGTTCGTACTCGGAAGACTGGGCACGACCCTAGCGGCCCCCACCGCGCCCTGCGGATGTGCCGAACCGACAAGAACCCGCGACCCGCATTTGTTCTCGGCCCCGCGCGGGCGCGGCGGGTAGGTTGCGGAAGGTGCATGACATCGATCCCGCCTTCACGGCGCTGCCGCTCCGCGCGCTGGCCGACGCGGCCCTCACCCGGGCCCGCGAGCTGGGCGCCGAGCACGCCGACTTCCGCCTCGAACGCATCCGCAGCCAGACCCTCCGGCTCCACGACGCCGCCCTGGAGACCGCGCTGGACGCCGACGACGTCGGCCTGTCCGTCCGGGTCGTCAAGGACGGCACCTGGGGCTTCGCCGCCGGCATCGACCTCACCCCCGACGGGGCCGCGCGCGTCGCCGCGCAGGCCGTCGAGGTCGCCGCCGTCGCGAGGCCCGTCAACCGCGAGCCCATCGAACTCGCCCCCGAACCCGTCCACGGCGAGCGGACCTGGGTGTCGTCCTACGAGACCGACCCGTTCGACGTGCCCACCGGCGACAAGGTCGCGCTGCTCGCCGGGTGGAGCCGCCGGCTGCTCGGCGACGACCGCGTCGACCACGTCGACGCCACCCTGCTGCAGGTCAAGGAGAACAAGTTCTTCGCCGACCTCGCCGGGACCGTCACCACCCAGCAGCGCGTCCGCCTCCACCCCGTCGTCAACGCCGTCGGCATCGCCGGCGGGCTGTTCGACACCATGCGGACGGTCGCGCCGCCCGCCGGATACGGGTGGGAATGGCTGACCGGGGACCACTGGGACTGGGACGGCGAACTCGCCCGCATCCCCGAGATGCTCGCCGAGAAGCTCGCCGCGCCGACCGTCGACCCCGGCTCCTACGACGTCGTCGTCGACCCCTCCAACCTGTGGCTGACCATCCACGAGTCGATCGGGCACGCCACCGAACTCGACCGGGCCCTCGGCTACGAGGCCGCCTACGCCGGCACCTCCTTCGCCACCCCCGACAAGCTCGGCGCCCTGCAGTACGGGTCCAAGGTCATGAACATCACCGGGGACCGCACCACCGAACACGGCCTGGCCACCATCGGCTACGACGACGAGGGCGTGCAGACCCAGTCCTTCGACATCGTGACCGAGGGCCTGTTCACCGGATACCAGACCGACCGGCGCATCGCCCGCCTCACCGGCGCCGCCCGCTCCAACGGCTGCGCGTTCGCCGACGCCGCGTCCAGCATGCCGATCCAGCGGATGGCGAACGTCTCCCTCAAGCCCGCCGACGGCGGCCCCTCCACCGACGAGCTGATCTCCGGCGTCGACCGCGGCATCTACATCGTCGGCGACAAGAGCTGGTCGATCGACATGCAGCGGTACAACTTCCAGTTCACCGGCCAGCGCTTCTACAAGATCGAGAACGGGCGGCTCGCCGGGCAGCTCCGCGACGTCGCCTACCAGGCCACCACCACCGACTTCTGGAACTCCATGGAAGCCGTCGGCGGCCCCCAGACCTACGTGCTCGGCGGCGCGTTCAACTGCGGCAAGGGCCAGCCCGGGCAGGTCGCGCCCGTCAGCCACGGCTGCCCGTCCGCGCTGTTCCGCGGCGTCAACATCCTCAACACGCTGAAGGAGGCCGGCCAGTGACCACCATGCGGCCGCAGGAGGCCGTCGAACGGGCCCTGTCGCTGTCCCGCGCCGACGACTGCATCGTCATCGCCGACGAGACCAGCACCGCGAACCTGCGGTGGGCGGGCAACACCCTCACCACCAACGGCGTCACCCGCTCCAGCCGGCTCACCGTCATCGCCCTGCGCGAGACCGCCGGCGGCGTCGCCGCCGGCGTCGTGTCCCGGTCCGCCGTCGGCGCCGGCGGCATCGAGGAACTCGTCCGCGCCGCCGAGGCCGACGCCGCCGGCAACGAACCCGCCGAGGACGCCGCGCCCCTCGTCGCCGAAGGCCCCGCCGGGGCGTCCGGCTGGGACGACGACCCCGCCGAGACCGGCATCGGCGTGTTCGAGGGCCTCGCGCCCGCGCTCGGCGAGGCGTTCGCCGCCGCGCAGTCCGCCGACCGCCGCCTCTACGGATTCGCCAACCACGTCCTCACCTCGACGTTCCTCGGCAGCTCCGCCGGGCTGCGGCTCCGCCACGACCAGCCCACCGGGCTCCTGGAACTCAACGCCAAGGGCGCCGGCGGCTCCGCCTGGGCCGGCGTCGGCACCCGCGACTTCACCGGCGTCGACGTCCCCGCCCTCACCGCCGACCTCGCGCGGCGGCTCGACTGGGGCGAACGGCGCGTCGACCTGCCCGCCGGGCGGTACGAGACGATCCTGCCGCCGTCCGCCGTCGCCGACCTCATGATCTACCTCTACTGGTCCGCGGGCGCCCAGGACGCCCACGACGGCCGCACCGTGTTCAGCGCCCCCGGCGGCGGCACCCGCGTCGGCGAACGCCTCGCCAGCCTGCCCGTCACCCTGTCCAGCGACCCCGCCGCGCCCGGCATGGAGAGCAGCCCGTTCGTCGTCGCGCACGCCTCCGGCCGCGAATCGTCCGTCTTCGACAACGGGCTCCCGCTCACCGCCACCGACTGGATCCGCGACGGGGAACTCACCTCCCTCACCCAGACCCGGCACTCCGCCGCACGCACCGGGCTCCCCGTCACCCCCGCCATCGACCACCTGGCGCTGGTCGGGCCGGACGGCGGCGCCACCCTGGAGGAGATGGTCGCCCGCACCGAGCGCGGGCTGCTGCTCACCTGCCTGTGGTACATCCGCGAAGTCGACCCGCAGAGCCTCCTGCTCACCGGGCTCACCCGCGACGGCGTCTACCTCGTCGAAAACGGCGAAGTCGTCGGAGCCGTCAACAACTTCCGGTTCAACGAGAGCCCCGTCGACCTGCTGTCCCGGATCGCCGAGATCGGCGAGACCACGGCGACACTGCCGCGGGAATGGTCGGACTACTTCAACCGGGCGGCGATGCCGGCGCTGAGGGTGGGCGACTTCAACATGTCGACCGTCTCTCAGGCGTCTTAGGTGTGGGGGGCGACCCCCCACGCCCCCCGGTGCGGGGTGGCCGGTGCCTTGCGCTCGCTGGCGCTCGCTCCAGGCTCCGGCCACCCCGGTGGGGGGCCAGCCCCCCACGCCCCCTGGTGGGGTTCCCCCTACACCCCCTTGGCCTGCGGCCTTCCCCCGGTTGGTTGCGGGTGTGCGCGAACCTCCCGTAGTCGGGGGGGTGTGCGGACTGATCTTCGGGGGGGTCAGGTGTCCTCCAGGCGGAAGCCGACCTTCATCGTCACCTGGAAATGCGCCACCTCGCCGTCCTCGATCTGGCCGCGGACCTCCCGCACCTCGAACCAGTCCAGGTGGCGGAGGGTCTGGGCGGCCCGGCGGACGCCGTTGCGGATGGCGGTCTCCACGGACTCCGGGGAGGTTCCCACGATCTCCGTCACCCGGTACGTGCGATCGGTCATCTCGTTCACTCCCATGTTTTGACCCGTACTGCCGTCGCAGGTCGGACTCCATGGGCTTACCGTGGAAATGTGAAGGTCAATCCCCGCCACCACCGGGAGCCGGCGGTCTACACGGTCACCGACGCTCCCCGCCCCATGTCGGAGGACATCGGCCACCGGCAGCGCCGGTACCTGATCTCCATGGGGGTGCGCACCGTCTGCTTCGTCGGCGCGGTCGTCGCCGCGGTCGCGGGCGCGCCATGGTGGCTGGCGATGCTCATGGTCGTCGGCGCCCTGCTGCTCCCCTACATCGCGGTCGTCATCGCCAACGGCGGGCGCGAGCCCACCGCGTCGGCGTCCTTCCAGGACGCGACGCGGCCGGAGCTCCGGCAGGGGGGCTCGGAGCGCGGACAGAAGCCGGATTCCGGACAGCGACCGGAAATCGGGTCGTGACATTCTCTTGACTAACCGCGGGGGGTTTCGGTGTACGATTTGTACCGGCGCTCTGGTCCCCCGTCGGAGCGCCCGTGCCGGTGTTCCGGGCCCCCGTCGGAACACCGATGATGCGGCGCCGGGTGGATTGCCCCCGTATCCACCCGGCGCCGCTTTTCAATGTCCGGGGTTTTTCCTGGGAGTTCCCCGGTTCGCGGCAGACGCTGTCATGACTTCGCCTTTGCCCGCTAGGTCGGGGCCACGCACATCCGGGTGAGAACGGCAAGGCCCGCTGGTGGCCTGGTCCGGCCAGCGGCCGAAACCCGGACTCTCCGAACTTTCCGCCCATAGAGGGCGTGTTCGCACCGATCCGTTCCGCGACCGCGTGCGTACTGCTGACCGGGCCCCCTTGACGGATCACGCTGATGAGACGAACATCACAGCTGATTCCGAGTGAGACAGATGGGTTATGTGTCTCATCGGCGCGGTGGCCGGGAGACGGAGGTCGGCGATGAGCGGACACGACGACGTGCCCAAGTGGGCGCCCCGGAGTTCGACGGAGCCGGGGGGCATCCCCTACGTCTTCCTCGGCGTCTCGGAGCCCAGCGGGCCTCCCGTCGTGCGCGCCGAGCGGCCACGGCCCGCCGGGCCTGCGCACGCGGCCGCCAGGACGGGCCGGCGGCGGCAGGCCGGGCCGCGGCGGGTCGGTGGTGTGCTGCTAGGGCCGCTGGCGGGGGCCGTCGGGCTGGTGCTGCTGACCGGGGCGGCCGCGTACGCGTTCGGTGCGGGCGGCGGGTGCTCCGAAGAGGTCACGGTCAGTGTGGCGGCCGCGCCGGACGTCGCTCCTGCGGTCGTCCGGACCGCCAGGCGGTTCAACGACGCCCGGCACAAGCTGGACGGGCGCTGCGTCAGCGCGCGGGTGCGCGCCACCGACCCGGCCGCCGTCGCGACGCTGCTGTCCGGCAAGGGCGTCGCCGGGGTCACCGAGCGGCCCGACGTCTGGATTCCCGACTCGTCGTTGTGGATCGGGCTCGCCGGTGGCGGGCCCGCCGTGCTCGGGAGCATCGCCACCACGCCGATCGTGGTGGCGATGCCGCGTGGGCTCTCCACGCAGTTGCGGAATCTGGGGGCGCCGGCGCGGCCCTCGTGGACCGAGCTGCTCGCCTCGGCCGGGACCGCTGAGGGCGCCCCGGGTGACTCGGTGATCCCGCCGCGGCTGCTGCGGCTGCAGGTTCCCGACCCCGACCGCACTGCCACGGGGATGGGCACGCTCGTGCTGGCGAACACTCTGCTGGATCGCTCCGCCGGGTTCACCGGTGTGGTGCGGACGATTCGGGAGGGCGTCGCGGTCTCGGTCAAGGCCGAGTTCGACGCGTTCGGCAGCGGCGCGACCGACCGGTACCCGGTCGCGCTCGCGCCGGAGCAGGCGGTGCGCGCCTACAACTCCCGGCGTCCCGCCGCGCCGGTGGTCGCGGTGCATCCGGCGGAAGGGACCGTCTACCTCGACCATCCCGTCGCCGTACTGGCCCCGGGCAAAGCCCGTGCGGCGCGGCTCTTGTGGCGGGAGCTGTCGGGCGAGGACGTTCGCGATGACGTTCAGCGGCTCGGGTTCCGGGCGCCGGGTGGTGCGGCGTCGCCGCAGGCGCTTCCGGCCGTGCCGGCCGCCGAGGTGCGGCGCATCATGCAGTCGTGGGCGCAGCTGTCGCTCAGCATCCGGATGCTCAGCATCATCGACGTGTCCGGGTCGATGGACGAGCCGGTCGCGCCGGGCGTGACGCGGCTGCAGTCCACCGTGCGGACCGCGCAGGGCGGGCTGTCGCTGCTGCCGGAGGACAGCGAGCTCGGCCAGTGGATCTTCTCCACCGGGCTGGAGGACGGGCGGGACTGGCGGGAGCTGGTGAGCGTGGGGCCGCTGGACGAGCGGCTCGGCTCGGCGACCCGCCGCCAGCTCGTGCTGAGCGCGTTCGCGCGGATCCGGGTGAAGCCGCACGGCGACACCGGCCTGTACGAGACGGTCATGGCCGCCTTCGACTACATGAAGCGCACCTACAAGCCCGAGTACGTGAACTCGGTGCTGCTGTGGACCGACGGCCGGAACGAGGACCCGGGCGGCCCGTCCCTGGCGGAGACCCTCGACCACATGCGCCGCGAGTACGACCCGGAGCGCCCGGTCCAGGTCAACATGCTCGGCTACGGGCGCGGCGTCGACGTCAACGAGCTGCGGCAGATCGCGCAGGTCACGCACGGCGACGCCTACGTGGCCGAGACGCCCGGGCAGATCCAGGGCATCTTCCTCAAGGCCGTCTCGCGGCGCGTCTGCGAACCGGACTGCTGACCTCGTCTGTGTTTGATTCTAGAACTACATTCGAGTTAAGTTAGCGTTCCGTTAGTTGCACCCCGGCACAGGAGAGGGGCCACGGCGTGCGCCGCACCGTATTCAACGAGGACCACGAGGCGTTCCGGGACACGATCCGGGCCTTCATCGAGGCGGAGGTCGTCCCGGTCTACGAGGACTGGGAGAACGCCGGCCACCCGCCGCGCGAGTTCTACACCAAGCTCGGCGAGCTCGGCGTCTTCGGGATCCAGGTGCCCGAGGAGTACGGCGGCGCGGGCGAGACCAGCTTCAAGTACCAGGCCGTGGTCTCCGAGGAGTGCGCCCGCGCCGGGGTGAGCTTCGGCGGCTACGGGGTGCACGTCAACCTCGTCCTTCCCTACCTGCTGAAGTACGGCAGCGAGGAGCAGAAGAAGCGCTGGCTGCCGCCGTTCGTGTCCGGCGAGATGATGACGGCCATCGCGATGACCGAGCCCGGCACCGGGTCCGACCTCGCCGGCATGCAGACCACCGCCAGGCTCGACGGCGACCACTACGTGCTGAACGGCGCCAAGACGTTCATCACCGGCGGCGTCCTCGCCGACCGGGTGCTCGTGGTCGCGCGGACGTCCCCCGCCACGCCGGAGAACCGGCGCGCGGGCCTGTCGATCCTCGCCGTCGACACCAAGAGCGAGGGTTACGCGGTCGGCCGCAAGCTGGAGAAGATCGGGCTGCGCAGCTCCGACACCGCCGAGCTGTCGTTCACCGACGTCCGGGTGCCCGTCGAGGACCTCCTCGGCGAGGAGGGCCGCGGCTTCGAGTACCTCACCCACAACCTGGCCGAGGAGCGGCTCGGCATCGCGACCAGCTCCTACGCCTCGGCCGCCGCCGCGGTCGAGTTCGCCCGCAAGTACGTGCAGGAGCGCACGGTCTTCGGCAAGACCGTGTCGTCGTTCCAGAACACCAAGTTCGTCCTCGCCGAGTGCGCCACCGAGGTCGAGGCGGCCCGCTCCCTGGTCGACCGGTGCATCGAGGCGCTGGACGCCGGCGAGCTCACCCCCGCCGACGCCGCCGTCTGCAAGCTGTTCTGCACCGAGGTGCAGGGCCGCGTCGTCGACAAGTGCCTGCAGCTGCACGGCGGCTACGGCTACATCCTGGAGTACCCGATCGCGCGCCTGTACGCCGACGCCCGCGTCACCCGCATCTACGGCGGCACCAGCGAGGTGCTGAAGACCATCATCGCCAAGGACATCCAGGTCTGACGGAGGCAGTGAAGATGACAGGCACCAGGGTCGCCATCGTCACCGGCGCGGCGCGCGGCATCGGCGCCGCCACCGCCGCGCGGCTCGCGCGGGAGGGCTTCGCCGTCGCGGTCTGCGACCTCGACGAGGCCGCGTGCGCCGGGACCGTCGAGGCGATCGCGAAGGAGGGCGGGACGGCCCTCGCCGTCGGCGTGGACGTCGCCGACTCCGCGGCGGTGTCCGCCGCCGTGGCGCGCGTCGCCGCCGAGCTGGGCCCGCCCGTCGTGCTGGTGAACAACGCCGGCATCACCCGCGACAACCTGCTGTTCAAGATGTCCGACGACGACTGGGACTCGGTCATGTCGGTGCACCTGCGCGGCTCGTTCCTGATGAGCCGCGCCGCGCAGGAGCACATGACCAAGGCCGGCTGGGGCCGGATCGTGAACCTGTCGTCGGTGTCGGCGCTCGGCAACCGCGGCCAGGTCAACTACTCGGCCGCCAAGGCGGGCCTGCAGGGGTTCACCAAGACCCTGGCGATCGAGCTGGGCAAGTTCGGCGTCACCGCCAACGCGATCGCGCCCGGGTTCATCGCCACGGAGATGACCGCGGCGACCGCCGCCCGCGTCGGCGTCGACTTCGAGGACTTCAAGGCCGCCGCCGCCAAGGAGATCCCGGTGCGCCGCGTCGGCGTCCCCGAGGACATCGCCGGGACGGTCGCGTTCCTCGTGAGCGACGACGCCTCGTTCGTGTCCGGCCAGGTGATCTACGTGGCGGGTGGTCCCCGCGCGTGAGGCGGCGGCCCGCGGCCGGGACCGGGAGGCCACGGAGGAGTCGCTGCGGGCGGCGGCGGTAGCGCTGCTGCGCCGCGGCGGCGTCCTCGCCGGGCTGAACCTGCGGCAGGTCGCCGACGAGGCGCGGGTCAACCGCGGGCTGGTCTACCAGTACTTCGGGTCGCGGCGGTCGCTGCTGCGCTCCGCACTGTTCCACCGGTCGCGGCCGAACGCCGAGGACGCGGTGGACGCGGCCGGGCTGCCGCTGCGCGAGCGCCTCGCCCGGCTGTTCTGGACGAGCCTGCGCAACCCCGAGCCGGTGCGGCTGGCGACGCTGCTGGTGCTGGACGGCGACGACCGGCCCCGCGTCCTGCTGAACCGGGGCGCGGGCCGCGCCGACCTCGCCGCCGAGGCCGGGCGGGGCGAGCTGCCCGTCGCGGACGTGGAGGCCGTGCAGGCGGCGATCGCGTCCACGATCTACGGGTACACGCTGCTGCGCGAGCACCTCGCCCGCGAGATCGGCCTGCCGGCCGAGGAGCTGGACGAGCGCATGGCCGGCTGCGTGGAGGCCATGTTCGCGCGGCGGGACGGCTAGTACGCCCGGGCCGCGGCGAGCTGCCGGGCGAGGGCCGCCGGGGCGTCCACGAGCGACGGGCCGTACCAGGTGAGGTGCCGCCCGTCGACGAGCGCGACGTCCAGGCCGGGGAACGCCTCGGGGCCGTCGTCGGCGGTGAACCGGTACGGCTCGTCGGGCAGCACGACGAGGTCGGCGCCGGCGGCGTTCAGCTCGTCCAGGGGGATCTTCGGGTAGCGGTCGGGGTGGCCGGCGTAGACGTTGGACACCCCGAGCCGGGACAGGACGTCGCCGGTGAAGGTGTCGCGGCCGACGACCATCCACGGCCGCCGCCAGATCGGCACGACGGCCGCGCGCCGCCGCCGCGGGACCACCGCCGACCAGACCCGGGACGCCTCGTCGAGCCAGCCCGGCACCGGGACCCGGCACGCCTCCGCGAGCATGCGGCGCAGCGACGCCAGCGCCTCGTCCACGGTGCGGATCTCCGTCATCCAGACCGGGACGCCGGCGGCGCGCAGCGCCGCGACGTCGGCGGGCCGGTTCTCCTCGGTGTTGCCGAGCACGACGTCGGGCCGCAGCCCGGCGATCCGGTCCAGGTCGGGGTTCTTCGTGCCGCGCACGCGCGGCACGTCCAGGCCCTCGGGGCGGGTGCACCAGTCGGTGGCGCCGGCGAGCAGGCCGGGCGCGCTCACCGCGACCGTCTCCGTCAGGGACGGGACGATCGACACGACGCGGCGCACCCGGTCCGGGACCGGGACCGGGTGGCCGGTGTCGTCGCGGAGCGTCATATGTTGCGGCGGTACTGCCCGCCGACCTCGAAGAACGCGTCGGTGATCTGCTGGAGGCTGCACACGCGCGCCGCGTCCATCAGCACGGCGAAGACGTTCTCGCCCGCGCGCGCCGCGTCCTTCAGCGCGGCGAGGGCGGTCTCGGCCTCGTCGCGGTGCGCGCCCTGGAAGGCGTGGACGCGCTCCAGCTGGGAGCGCTTCTCGTCCTCGGTGGCGCGGGCCAGCTCGATCTTCTGCGGGGTGCCGTCGCCGCCCTCGGCCGGGCGGAACGTGTTCACCCCGATGATCGGCAGGGAGCCGTCGTGCTTGCGCTGCTCGTAGAGCATCGACTCGTCCTGGATGCGGCCGCGCTGGTAGCCGGTCTCCATCGCGCCGAGGACGCCGCCGCGCTCGCTGATCCGGTCGAACTCGGCGAGCACCGCCTCCTCGACCAGGTCGGTCAGCTCGTCGATGATGAACGAGCCCTGCAGCGGGTTCTCGTTCATCGCCAGGCCCCACTCCCGGTTGATGATCATCTGGATGGCCAGCGCCCGCCGGACCGACTCGGCCGTCGGCGTGGTCACGGCCTCGTCGTAGGCGTTGGTGTGCAGGCTGTTGCAGTTGTCGTAGACGGCGATGAGGGCCTGCAGGGTCGTGCGGATGTCGTTGAAGTGCATCTCCTGCGCGTGCAGGGAGCGCCCCGACGTCTGCACGTGGTACTTCAGCTTCTGGCTGCGCTCGTTGGCGCCGTACCGGTCGCGCATGGCGACGGCCCAGATGCGGCGGGCCACGCGCCCGAGGACGTTGTACTCGGGGTCCATGCCGTTGGAGAAGAAGAACGACAGGTTGGGCGCGAAATCGTCGATGTCCATGCCGCGCGCCAGGTAGGACTCGACGTAGGTGAACCCGTTGGCGAGCGTGAACGCCAGCTGGCTGATCGGGTTCGCCCCGGCCTCGGCGATGTGGTAGCCGGAGATCGACACCGAGTAGAAGTTGCGGACGCCGTTGGCGATGAACCACTCCTGGATGTCGCCCATCATCCGCAGCGAGAACTCGGTGGAGAAGATGCAGGTGTTCTGCCCCTGGTCCTCCTTGAGGATGTCGGCCTGCACGGTGCCGCGCACGGTCGACAGCACGCGCGCGCGGATCCGCGCGGCCTCCTCCGCGGACGGCTCGCGCCCGTGCTCCTCGTAGAAGGCGTCCAGGCCCTGGTCGATGGCGGTGTTGAGGAAGAACGCCAGGATCGTCGGCGCGGGGCCGTTGATCGTCATCGACACCGACGTGGTCGGCGAGGACAGGTCGAACCCGTCGTAGAGGGCCTTCATGTCGTCCAGCGTCGCGATCGACACCCCGGACGTGCCGACCTTGCCGTACACGTCGGGGCGCTCGTCGGGGTCGCGCCCGTACAGGGTGACCGAGTCGAACGCGGTGGACAGCCGGGTCGCGGGCTGGTCCTCCGACAGCAGCTTGAAGCGGCGGTTGGTGCGGAACGGGTCGCCCTCGCCCGCGAACATGCGGGCCGGGTCCTCGTTGTCGCGCTTGAACGGGAACACCCCGGCGGTGAACGGGAACCTGCCGGGCAGGTTCTCGTTGCGCAGGAACCGCAGCAGCTCGCCGTGGTCGGTGTAGCGGGGCAGCGCGACGCGCGGGATGCGGCTGCCCGACAGCGACTCGCGGGTCAGCGCCGTGCGGAGCTCCCTGTCGCGGATCTTCACGACCTGCTCGTCGCCGGAGTAGGACTCCACGACGGCCGGCCAGCCCTCGATCAGCTCGGCGCTGCCCGGCTCGACGTCCCGGCGGGCCTTCTCCAGCAGCGCCTCGACCTCGCCCGCTTCGGTCAGCTCGGCGCGCACCTCGTCCAGCCGCTGGACGCGCCGCACCGCCGCCACCTGCCGCACCGTGCCGGCGTGGTAGTCGCGGACGGTCTCGGCGATGTCGGACAGGTACCGCACCCGGCCCGGCGGGATCACGGTCGCGGCGCCGGTGGACACCTTCGTCGCGACGTCCGGCAGGCCGCCGTCCGCCAGCTCCAGGCCGTGCTCGCCGAGGAGCCCGCCGAGGTGCCGGTACAGCGCGGTGACGCCGTCGTCGTTGAAGGTGGCGGCGCTGGTGCCGAAGACGGGCATGTCCTCGGGCTTCTGCCCGAACGCCTCCCGGTTGCGGACGAGCTGCCGCGACACGTCCCGCAGCGCGTCGGCCGCGCCGCGCCGCTCGAACTTGTTGATCGCCACCACGTCCGCGAAGTCGAGCATGTCGATCTTCTCCAGCTGGGACGCGGCGCCGAACTCCGGCGTCATCACGTACAGCGAGACGTCCACCAGCGGGACGATCGCGGCGTCGCCCTGCCCGATGCCGGGCGTCTCCAGGATCACCAGGTCGTACCCGGCGGCCTTGCAGGCGGCGACGATGTCCTCGATGTTGTCGGGCAGCTCCCGCGCGCCGCGCGTGGCCAGCGAGCGGAAGTACACGCGGTCGCCGTCCAGGGAGTTCATCCTGATCCGGTCGCCGAGCAGCGCGCCGCCGCCGCGCCGCCGGGTCGGGTCGACGGCCAGCACCGCGACGCGCAGCCGGTCGCCCTGGTCGACGCGGAACCGCCGCACCAGCTCGTCGGTGAGGGACGACTTGCCCGAGCCGCCGGTGCCGGTGATGCCGAGCACGGGGACCCGCCGGGCGGCCGCCGCCTCTGCGAGCCGCGCGCGGTCGTCGTCGGGGAGCTTGCCGGCCTGCAGGCAGGTGATGGCGCGCGCCAGGGCGCGCCGCTCCCCCGCGAGCACGTCCGCCGCCGGGACCGGCTCGGCCGCGAGGTCGGTGTCGCAGTCGCGCACCAGCTCGTTGATCATGCCGGGCAGGCCGAGCCGCTGCCCGTCCTCCGGCGAGAAGATCCGCACGCCCGCCCCGGACAGCCGCGCGATCTCGTCGTGGACGATCACGCCGCCGCCCCCGCCGAACACCTTCACGTGCTCGGCGCCGGCCTCCTTCAGGCTCCGCGACAGGTACTCGAAGTACTCGACGTGGCCGCCCTGGTAGGAGCTGACCGCCACGCCCTGCGCGTCCTCCTCCAGCACGGCGTCGACGACCTCGCGGACCGAGCGGTCGTGGCCCAGGTGCACGACCTCGGCGCCCTGCGACTGCAGGATGCGCCGCATGATGTTGATGGCCGCGTCATGGCCGTCGAACAGCGCCGCCGCGGTCACGAACCGCACCGGGTGCACCGGCGCGTGCAGCTCCCCCGTCACCGACCCCACCACCAAACTTTGGACATCCAATATTTGGAAGTTAAAATAGTTTCCGTGCGCGAACACGTCAAGACGGCATACGGTGTTGCGGTGCCCGACACCCCCGACCCCATCGCCGAGGCCCACCGCCAGTGGAGCGCCCGCTGGCCCGAGCACGCCGACCACATGGCGGCCGTGACCTCCGTGATGCGCGCCCAGCAGCTGCTGCTGAGCCGCATCGAGGCCGTCCTCAAGCCCTACGGGCTGACGTTCGCCGCCTACGAGGCCCTGCGCCTCCTCGCCTTCGCCCGCACCGGGACCCTTCCCATGGGGAAGATGGGCACACGCCTCATGGTGCACCCCGCCTCGGTCACCAACGTGATCGGGCGCCTGGAGCGGCGCGGCCTCGTCGGCCGCGGCCCCTCCCCCGGCGACCGCCGCGTCGTCCTCGCCACCATCACCCCCGCCGGCCGCGACCTCGCCGAGGAGGCCACCGCCGCCCTCAACGAGTCCGGCTTCGGCATCGCCGACCTGCCCGCCGGGCAGGCCACCGAGATCACCGCCGCGCTGCGGCCCGTCCGCGTCTGCGCCGGCGACCTCCCCTCGGGCGACCTCCCCCCGGGCGACCTCCCCTCGGGCGATCCCGGCGACGGCGCGCCGGAGTGACGTCCCGCGGGGTCAGTGGTCGCGGACCCAGGCGTCGATGAGGTAGGCCGCGCGGGGGCGCGAGTCCGGCAGGTAGTGGGTGTCCTTGATGTGGTCCAGGGTCTTGTCGGACGCCGCGAGGGCGTCGAAGATCGCGCGGGCGTCGCTGTCGTAGACGCACTCGTCGGCGGTGGCGTGGATCACCAGCGACGGGACGCTCACGCGCGCGAGGTGCGGCGCGGCGGTGCACTGCGAGGTGCGCAGGCTCCACATCGACAGCCAGGTGCGCAGCGTGCACGTGGAGCCGATGCCGAACACCCCGTAGTTGGCCCTGGCCGGCTCGCCGAGGTAGCAGCGGTTGGGCTCCCGGTCGGACGGCTCGATGGCCGGGTCGATCATCCGCAGGTCAGCCCAGGTGCGGTGCACGTTGAACAGGGCGTCGCGGGCCCGAGTGCCCTTCAGGGCGTCCAGCCGGGCGAGCACCCAGTCGGTGATGCGCTCGTTGCGGGCGCGCTGGGCGGCGCGATAGCGGGCCTGGAACTCGGCGCTGTAGGGCGGGCCGTTCTCGGGGTTGAACGGGTCGAGGGACGGGTCGGCGGACAGGGCGTCGGTCTCGTCGGTGACCGACGGGTCCATCCAGGCGGTGAGGACCTCGGGGCGGCCGGAGTGCGCGGCCAGGGCGATGAACAGGTCCCCGGCGGGCAGGTCCTCGATCGCGGCGACCGGGCGCATCCCGGCGACCGGCGCGACGTTCGGCTCGACCGCCTGCGACTGGTAGGCGGCCATCAGGGAGCCGCCGCCGGAGTTGCCGAGCAGCACGACCCGCTCCGCGCCGGCCCGCTCGCGCAGCCACCGCACGCCCTCGCCGATCTCGGCCAGCGCGTGGTCGAGCAGGAAGAACGCCTCGTTGCCGCGGAAGCGGGTGTTCCAGCCGAGGAAGCCGTAGCCGCGCGCGGCGAGGTGCTCGGCCAGGTAGTGCTCGGAGAAGTCGACGTTGTAGTGCGCCGCGATGAACGCCGTCCTCGGCGGGGCCCCGGCGGGCCGGTGGTAGACGCCCTGGCACGGATGGCCGCCCGCGCCCGCCCGGCCGGCCAGGGGCGACGGCAGCCCCACGAACTCCCTGACGATCTCGCCCATCCGGGGACCCCTCCGCGCTACCGAACCGGGTTCTGATCGTAGGGGGCGGGATCCGGCGGCGGCACCCGTTTCCGGGTGCGGGGAGAACGATCCCTTATGCTGCGGCTCACATCCGTTGTGTCGCGAGGAGGCATGATGGCGGATTCGCCGACAATGACGTACGGCGGCTACCTGCGGCTCGACGATCTTCTCTCCTGCCAGGAGCCGAAGACCCGGGCGCACGACGAGCTGCTGTTCGTGATCATCCACCAGGTCTACGAACTGTGGTTCAAGCAGATCCTGCACGAGGCCGCGCTGCTGCAGCGCCGGCTGGAGGAGGGCAACAGCGCCGGGTCGCTGCACACCGCGCGGCGCATCGCCAAGATCCTCAAGACGGTGGTCGGGCAGCTGGACGTCCTGGAGACGATGACCCCGCGCCAGTTCGCCGCCTTCCGCGACGTGCTCGGCAGCTCCAGCGGGTTCCAGAGCGAGCAGTTCCGCGAGATCGAGGCCGTCCTCGGGCGGCGCGCGTTCCCCGCGTCGGTGCTGCGCGAGGACGAGCGGCTGCGCGCCGCGGTGACCCGCCCGTCGCTGTTCGACTCGCTGCTGCGCTACCTGGACGGCCACGGCTTCCCCGTCCCGCGCGCGGCCCTCGACCGCGACACCTCCGCCACCTGGGAGCCGGACCCCGGCGTCCAGAAGGCCCTCCTCGCCGCCTACGCCGACGAGTCCGGCGCCGCCGCCGAGGTCTGCGAGGCGCTCGTCGACGTCGACGAGGGCGTCCAGGAGTGGCGGTACCGGCACCTGAAGATGGTCGAGCGGACGATCGGCGCCAAGCTCGGCACCGGCGGGTCGGCGGGCGCCGACTACCTGCGCCGCACGCTGTTCGCGCCCGCCTTCCCCGACCTGTGGGAGGTCCGCTCGCAGACCGAGGAGGCGCCCGTCCATGGCGGGTGAGGCGGAGCGGGTCGCGATCGTCGGGGCGGGCCTCGCGGGGTCGCTGCTCGCGGTGCTGCTGGGCCGCCGCGGCATCCCCGTCACGGTGTACGAGCGGCGCCCCGACCCGCGCGTCGCGGGCGCCGAGCGGGGCCGCTCGATCAACCTGGCGGTCTCCGCCCGCGGCCTCGCCGCGCTGGAGCAGGTCGGGCTGCGCGACCAGTCCCTCAAGCAGGCGCTGCCCATGCACGGGCGGATGGTGCACCCGCTGCCGGGCGCGCAGAACTTCCAGCCCTACAGCGCCGACGGCGAGCGCGCCATCAACTCCATCAGCCGCGCCGAGCTGAACCGGTCGCTGCTGGAGGCCGCCGAGGCCACTCCCGGGGTCGCGCTCCGGTTCTCCCAGCGCGTCACCGGCGTGGACGTCGACGCCGGGGCGCTGCTGTTCGAGGACGCCGACCCCGAGCCCGCCAGTGTCGTGCTGGCCGGTGACGGGGCCTACAGCGCCGTCCGCCGGTCGCTGGGGTTCGACCACGAGGCCGACTTCCTGGAGCACGGGTACAAGGAGCTGACCGTCCCGCCGCGGGACGGCGAGTTCGCGCTCGACCCGGACGCGCTGCACATCTGGCCGCGCGGCACCTCGATGATGATCGCGCTGCCGAACCTGGACCGGTCGTTCACCTGCACGCTGTTCTGGCCGAAGGGCGACTTCGAGGCGCTGGCCGCCCCGGCGGACGTCACCGCCTACTTCGCGGAGCACTATCCGGACGTCGCCGGGCTGATGCCCGACCTGACCGACGACTACGCGCACAACCCGGTCGGGTCGCTCGTGACCGTCCGGTGCTGGCCGTGGACCCGGTACGGCGACGGCGCCGTCGTCGGGCTGCTCGGCGACGCCGCCCACGCGATCGTCCCGTTCTTCGGGCAGGGCGCCAACTGCGCGTTCGAGGACTGCATCGAGATCGACCGGTGCCTCACCGAGGCCGGCGGCGACTGGCGGCGCGCGCTGTCGCTCTACCAGGAGCGGCGCAAGGCCAACACCGACGCGATCGCCGAGATGGCCCTGGACAACTTCATCGAGATGCGCGACCGGGTGTCGTCCCCGGTGTACCGGGCGAAGCAGGCCGCGACGCACGCGCTGGAGCGGCGCCTGGCGGGGCGCTACGTCTCCCGCTACGAACTGGTGTCGTTCTCGACGATGCCGTACGCCGACATCCCAGCCCGCATCAGGCGCCAGAACCTGGCGCTGGGCGCGGCCGTCGCGGGCGGCGCCGCGGGGCTCGGGCTGGCGCTGCGCGCGGCCCGGCGCGCCCGGCGGCGGCCGGCCGGCTAGCGGGCGAGGCGGCGCCGGCGGCGGCCGGCGGCCAGGTCGGCGACGGCCGCCGCCAGCGCCGCCGCCACGAACCCCAGCACGACGACCAGCCCGTGCCGGAACGCCGTCGCCCAGTCCCCGTGCGTGCTCGCCAGCGCGGCGAAGAACACCGCGCCGACGGCGGCGATGCCCATCGCGGTGCCGACCCGCTGGCCGGTCTGCAGGACGCCCGCCGCGCTGCCGCCCTCGGTGTAGTGGACCTCCGACAGCGTCAGCGTCTGGTTGGGGGCGATGACCAGGCCGGTGCCGATCCCGGCGACCAGCAGCGGCCCCGCCGTGGCCCAGGCCACGCCCGGGCCCGGCCGCAGCTCGACGGCCAGCCACGCGGCGCCGAGGCCGATCAGCACCACGACCAGCCCGGCCGCGACGAGCGGCCGCCCGTAGCGGGTCACGACCCGGCCGCCGACCGCCGAGGCGAGCCCGGACCCGACCGCGAACGGCGTGATCGCGACGCCCGCGCCGAGCGCGCTGTAGCCGAGGCCGTTCTGCAGGTAGAGGGTGAAGATGAAGAAGACCGCGGTGAACCCGGCGAAGTACAGCAGCGCGATCGCCGTGCCGAGCGCGTAGGAGCGCAGCCGGAACAGCTCCAGGTCGACCATCGGGGTCCGCGCGCGGCGCTCCCACCAGGCGAACACGGCGATCAGCGCGGCGCCGGCGAGGACGAGCAGCCACTTCAGGCCGCCGTGCCACTGCCGCTCCTGCACGAACGGCAGCAGCACGCTCACGACGCCCGCGCCGAGCAGGAGGACGCCGAGCGGGTCGAGGCCCTGCCGCTCGCCGTAGATGGGGGCGGGAAGCAGCCGCCATGCCAGGAACAGCGCGGCCACCCCGACGGGGATGTTGACGTAGAACACCCACCGCCAGCCCTCCGCGTCGCCGCCGAGGGCGATCAGGGCGCCGCCGAGCAGCGGCCCCACGGCCGTCGCGACCCCGATGACGGCGCCGAGCGCGCCGAACGCCCGGCCCCGCTCCGCGCCCTGGAACAGCTGCTGGATGAGGCCCGCCACCTGCGGGTTGAGGATGCCGCCCGCGACGCCCTGCACGAGCCGGGCGAGGACGAGCAGCAGGATCGTCGGCGCCAGCCCCGCGCCCGCGCTCGCCAGCGTGAACAGCGCGAGGCCCGCCATGAACACCGCGCGGCGGCTGCGGGCGTCGCCGAGCCGCCCCGCCGGGACCAGGACGAGCCCGAACGTCAGCGCGTACCCCGACAGGATCCACTGCAGCTGCGCGTCGGAGGCGTCCAGCCCCGACCGGATCGACGGCAGCGCCACGTTGACGATGCTGACGTCCAGCAGCGTCATGAACGCCGCGACCAGGCACACCGACAGCGCCCGCCACCGGCGGCGGCCGTCCCCGCCCGGTGCCGGGTCGTCCGCGGGCTGTGTCCGCACTGCGGGCTCCTATCCGGAGATCACCGGGTGAAACACGGGGCGGGGGCGGCCCCGCCGCGCGGCTGTGCCACAGTGGCCGGATGACCGACCTGGCCCCGGGGACCGGCCCCGACGAACTGCTGTGCTCCGCCAAGGGCTGCCGCGCCGCCGCCGTGTGGGCGCTCCGCTGGAACAACCCGAAGATCCACACGCCGGACCGGCGGAAGATCTGGCTGGCCTGCGACGAGCACCGCGAGAGCCTGTCGGCGTTCCTGTCCCGGCGCGACTTCCTCAAGGACGTCGTGCCGGTCGCCGACCGCGACGCGCCGCCGGCGGGCTAGGCGCGCGGGCTAGATGTCAGCGGGCTAGGCGTCGTCGAGGACGGGCTCCCCCGCCGGGCCGGGCACCTCCGGCTCCGGCGCGCGCTCCCGCCAGGCCTCGGCCATCTCGGTGAGCCGGGCGGCGGCGTCCCGGGCGGGCGCGCCGCGCCCGACCGCGAGGCCCAGCAGGTACGCCGTCAGCGGCGCGCCGGGCCGCGCGACGCCGTGCGCGACGTCGCGGGCGAGGTCCAGGATCAGGCTCTGGTCGATGTCGCCGCGCTCCAGCCCCAGTTCGAGGCACGTCGCGTTGATCCAGTCCTCCAGCACCGACATGGCTCCCCCTTCACGCATGGTTGCGGACGACACCTCCCCACTCTCGCACGATCAAAGCAGCCGCTCGGCGGCGGCCAGCTCCTCCGGGGTGTCGCAGTCGTACCAGGCGGGGCGCGCACCCGCCGGCAGCGCCACCGTCGCGGGGCCCAGCGGGCCGAGGACGCCGCGCAGGGACGCGCCCTCGTAGCCCTCCAGAGCGGTGCGCAGCGGGCCGGCCTGCCAGCAGCCGGCGAGCCACTGCTCGCGGCCCTCCCCGTCCAGCAGCACCGCGCCGGGCCGCTCCGCCGTCGCCGCCAGCAGCCGCGCGACGTGGGCGGGGCGCAGGAACGGCAGGTCGGCCGCCAGCAGCGCCAGCCGCGGCGCGCGGACCTCGGCGAGGCCGGCGCGCAGCGCGGGCACCGGGCCGGCGCCGGGCGGGTCCTCGCGGACGACCACCGCGCCCGGCAGGACGTCCCGCCGCGGCCCCACCACGATCAGCCGGGACGCGCCCGCCGCCGCGGCCGCCGTCCATTCGACGAGCGCGCGGCCGCCGACCCGCGCGGCGGGCTTGTCGGCGCCGAACCGGCGGGCCCGGCCCCCGGCGAGCAGGACCGCGTCGAACTCCACTCAGCCGCCGATCGCCGACATGGGGCGGGCCGGCTGCAGGAACGACGGGTCGTCGATGCCGTGCCCGGCGCGCTTGGCCCAGACCGCCTTGCGCCACCGGTCGGCCAGCTCGGTGTCGGTGGCGCCGCCGCGCATAGCGTCGCGCAGGTTGGACTCCTCGGTGGCGAACAGGCAGTTGCGGACCTGCCCGTCGGCGGTGAGCCGCACCCGGTCGCAGGCGCCGCAGAACGGCCGGGTCACCGAGCCGATCACGCCGACCGTGGCCGGGCCGCCGCCGACCAGGAACGACTCGGCGGGGGCGCTGCCCCGGTCGTGCGCCGCGTCGGGGGCCAGGTCGAACGCGGCCGACAGCCGGTCCAGGATCTCGTCCGCGGTGATCATGTTCTCGCGCGTCCAGCCGTGCTGGGCGTCCAGCGGCATCTGCTCGATGAACCGCAGCCGGTAGCCGTGCTCCAGGCAGAACCGCAGCAGCGGCACCGCCTCGTGGTCGTTGATCCCGCGCATCAGCACCGCGTTGATCTTCACCGGCTCCAGGCCGGCGGCGCGCGCGGCGGCGAGGCCCTTCAGGACGTCGCCGAGCCGGTCGCGGTGCGCGAGCCGCTTGAACGTGGCGGGGTCGAGGGTGTCGAGGGAGACGTTCACCCGGTCCAGGCCCGCCTCGGCCAGCGGCGCCGCCAGCCGGTCGAGGCCGATGCCGTTGGTGGTGAGGGAGATCTGCGGGCGCGGCTCCAGCTCCGCCGTCCGCGCGACGATGCCGGGCAGGCCGCGCCGCAGCAGCGGCTCGCCGCCGGTGTAGCGGACCTCGGTGACGCCGAGGTCGCGGACGGCGAGGCCGACCAGCCGGGCCACCTCGTCGTCGGTGAGCAGCTCCGGCTTGGGCAGCCAGTCCAGCCCCTCCGGCGGCATGCAGTAGGAGCACCTCAGGTTGCAGCGGTCGGTGAGCGAGACCCGCAGGTCCGTCGCGGTACGGCCGAAGGTGTCGACCAGCACGGGCGCCCCTTCCTGCTGGCCGGCGGCCGGGTTCGCGGCCCGCCGGAGGTTGCGGTCGGTCCCACCAGCCTATTGCGGCATTTGACGATCCGGCGCATCGCGTTGGACCGTGACGTTCTGCCGAGCAACAGGGAGGCCGGAGTGACGACGGTACGCGAGTGGGAGTTCGCGGGTACGCGGGGAGCGGTCACCGCCCGGATCTGGGCGGACGGCGAGCCGCGCTACGTCGCCGTGCTCGTGCACGGCTACGGCGAGCACCTCGGCCGCTACGACCACGTCGCGGACGTCCTCGTCCGGCACGGCGCGGTCGTGTGCGGGCCGGACCACATGGGCCACGGCCGGTCCGCCGGCGACCGCGTGCTGATCGAGGACTACGAGGACGTCGTCGCCGACCTGCACACGGTGGTGGAGTCGGCGCGCGGCGACCACCCCGGCCTGCCCGTCATCATGATCGGGCACTCGATGGGCGGGCTGATCGCGGCCCGGTACGCGCAGCTGCACGGCGCCGGGCTCGCCGCGCTGGTGCTGTCGGGGCCGGTGCTCGGCCGCTGGCACGCCGTGGACGAGCTGCTCCCCCTGGCGGAGATGCCGGACGCGCCCATCGACACCGCCACGCTGTCGCGCGACCCCGCCGTCGGCGAGGCGTACACCGCGGACCCGCTGGTCTGGCACGGCCCCTTCAAGAAGGCCACCATCGAGGCCCTGGACGCGGCGCTGCGCCGCGTCAACGAGCACGGCTCGCTCGGCGCGCTGCCGGTGCTGTACGTGCACGGCGACGCCGACGAGCTCGTCCGGCCGGCCGACACCCGCACCGGCATCGAGGCGATCCGCGGCGAGGGCCTCACCGAGCGGCTCTACCCGGGCGCCCGCCACGAGGTGTTCAACGAGACCAACCGCGACGAGGTCCTCGCCGACGTCACCGCCTTCATCGACCGCGCCCTCGGGTCCGTCAGGGCCTGAGGTCGAAGAACGCCCTCACGCGGCGCCGGTGGTAGTCGTGACCGTCGGCGCCGTGCACGGCGCCCCGGCGCGCGGGGTTGCGGTGGTGGAACTCGGCCGGCCAGCGGTCCAGTCCCGGATCGGCGAGTGCGACGACCGTGGCGCCGTCGCGGGCGCGCAGGGGCGCCACCGCTTCCGGCATGGTGGCGGCGTGGAGGGCGATGGAGTGGCACCATTCGGCCTCGGCGGTCGTCCACCCGGTACGCCGCCGATTCCTCCCCGCCGTACAGCCGTACCGGTTCCCCTTGGAGGGGCCGCCCCCATGCTTCGCCGACCGCGCGTCGCATGGGGACGGTCAGGGGCGTCTCCACGAAAGGCATCACAACCACCTACAGCAACGCGCCCGGCGCCGCAAAAGGGCACCCCTTCGCCGGACGCGTCAACCCTTCACGCAGATGAGCTGGCGCAGGCGCGCGACGACCTCGACCAGGTCGGACTGGGCCTCGATGACCTCTTCGAGGTCCTTGTAGGCGCCGGGGATCTCGTCGACGACGCCGCCGTCCTTGCGGCACTCGACGCCCCGCGTCTGCTCGATCAGGTCGTCCACGGTGAAGCTCTTGCGGGCCTTGTTGCGGCTCATCCGGCGGCCCGCGCCGTGGGAGGCGGAGTTGTAGGCCGTCTCGTTGCCGAGGCCGCGCACGATGTAGGTGCCGGTCGCCATCGAGCCCGGGATGATCCCGAGGTCGCCGCGGCCCGCCCTGATCGCGCCCTTGCGGGTGACCAGCAGCTCCTCGCCGCCGTAGTCCTCCTCCGCCACGTAGTTGTGGTGGCAGGAGATGACCTCGCCCCAGCGGCAGCGCTTCTCGCCGAACCGGTTGGTCACGACGTTCTGCGCGAGCGCCATCATGACGGCGCGGTTGCGGCGCGCGTACTCCTGCGCCCAGAACAGGTCGTGGCGGTAGGCGTCCATCGTGTCGGTGCCGGCCAGGAACACCGCGAGGTCGGGGTCCGGCAGGTCCTGGTTGTGGGGCAGCTTGCGGGCCGCCTCGATGTGGTGCTCGGCGAGCTCGTTGCCGATGTTGCGCGACCCCGAGTGCAGGACGAGCCAGATCGCGCCCTTGTCGTCGGCGCACAGCTCCAGGAAGTGGTTGCCGCCGCCGAGGGTGCCCATCTGCTGGCGGGCGCGGCCGAAGCGGGCGCGGACCGCCGGGTGCAGGTCGTCGAACTGCTTCCAGAACGCGTACCAGCCGCGCTCCTTGAGGTTCGGCAGCGCGGACGGGTCGACGGCCTGCTTGTGGGAGCCGCGCCCGACCGGGATCGCCTTCTCCAGCCGGTGCCGGATGCCGGCCAGGTCGTCGGGCATGTCCTCCACGGTGAGGGACGACTTGACCGCGGTCATCCCGCAGCCGATGTCGACGCCGACCGCCGCCGGGGACACCGCGTCCTTCATCGCGATGACCGAGCCGACGGTCGCGCCCTTGCCGTAGTGGACGTCGGGCATGACCGCGAGGCCCTCCACCCACGGCAGGGCGGAGACGTTGCGGAGCTGGTCGAGGGCGATGTCCTCGACCGTGTCGGGGGCGGTCCACATCCGGATGGGCACGCGGCCGCCCTTGAGCGTCTGGTACGGCACGCCATCTCCTTGATCGTCGGGAACCGGACCGCGATCCATGAGGCCAGAAACACCGGCCGCCGTACAACCGGTTTTCCCGTCCTGGAGGGGTTTACGACCGTTCGGCGCCGCGGCGTTCGGTGAGTCCGCGCCGGTCGAGGTGGCGCAGCAGCGCGACGGCGACGCGGCGGCCGGTGCCGAGGGCCTCGGCGGCCTGGCCGGGCGTGAACGGCTGCGGCAGAGCGTCCAGGACCCGCAGCGCGGCCAGGTCGGCGCCCGGCGCCAGCACGATCTCCCCGGCCCCGTCGTCTCCCGTCCCGTCCTTGCCCGCCTCCTGGCTGCCCGCCCCGTCCTTGCCCATGTCGTCGGGGACGCGCAGGACCGCGCCCGCGCGCTCGGCGGCGTCGAGCAGCTCCCCGGTGAGGCCGAGCTCGCGGAGGCGCTCGGCCGACGGCGGCGCGAAGGGGGCGGCGGCGAGGTCGGCGCGGAGCCGGTCGACGGCGCCGGCCCAGGGCGGCGGGGGCTCCGCGGCGATCGCCGTGGGGGCGGCCGGGCGCGCGTCGGCCTGCGCCGCCGGCTCGGGCGGCGGGCCGTAGACGCGTCCCGCGTCCACCCGCAGCGGCGGCCTGACCAGCGCGGCGACGAGCTGCCGGGCCGGCAGGCCGAGCCGCAGCCGGACGGTCTCCAGCGGGATGCCGGGCGCGTGCGGGCTGCCCGCGGCGTGCCGGGACGCCTCCTCGGCGAGCCGGTCGAACAGCGCCGACCAGTGCGCCGGGTCGGCGAGCCACTCGCCGTTCAGCGCGACGGCGTCCGGCGGCGGCGCGCAGCCCATCAGCGACAGCTCCGAGCGCCGCAGCACGCCGTGCCGGCGCAGCACGACCGCGCCGTCCGGCCGGTCCGGCCAGGACGCCAGCTCGCGGGCGCGGGCCGCGCCGGCGCCGCGCCGCACCAGGGTCGGCGGCCGGACGTCCAGCACGCTCACCCCGGCCATCGAGCGGCGCGCCGGGTCGCGCAGGACGCCGGTGTCGCCGAGGTGCAGGGCGAGCCGGGTGTTCAGGGTCAGCCGGGCGGTGTCGGGGCCGAGCGGGCGCAGCCGGACCGGGACGGCGGCGGTCCCGAGGTGCAGCGTCATCTGCCGGGCGAGCCGCCCCGACGCCGCGCCGAACCGGGTGCGGACGTCGACGCAGGTGGTGTGGGTCCAGGCGCCGGGCGTGACGAGGGCCATGCCGGGGTCGACGCGGCCGGCGTCGCGGAGCGTCAGCACGACCCGGGAGACCCCGCCGACGGACTCGCGCGGCGCGCCGGCGCTGCCGATGGTGCGGACGCGGACGCGCTCCCCGGCGGGCATGAGCAGCAACTCGTCGCCCACGGCGACGGTCCCGGCGGCGAGGGTGCCGGTGACGGCGGTCTGCCGCCCGGCGGTGATGGCGTGGTCCACCCACAGCCGCACCGGGGCGGCCGGGTCGGGGACGGGCAGCCGGCCCGCGAGCCGGTCGAGGGCGGCGGCCAGCTCGGGCACGCCGGCGCCGGTGGCGGCGCTGACGGCGACGGCCTCCACGCCCTTCAGCGGGGTGCCGGCGAGCCGCTCGCGGACCTGCCGGAGCGCGAGCCGGGCGTCGGCCGCGTCGGCCTTGGTGACCGCGAGGACGCCGAACCGGACGCCGAGCGCGCCGAGGGCGTCCAGGTGCTCGGCGGTCTGCGGCATCCACCCCTCGTCGGCGGCGACGGCGAGCAGCGCCGCGGGCGCCGGCGCGGCGCCCGCGAGCATGGCCGGGAGCGACCGCTCGTCGCCGGGGACGTCGACGAACGCGACGCGCCGCCCCGAGGGCAGCTCCGTCCAGGCGCCCGTCTCGCCGGGCTCCTTGCCGGTGAGGGCGCGCACGAGCGCCGACTTGCCGTGCCCACCGTGTCCGGCGGTGGTGACGACCTGCATCAGCGTCCTCTCCGGGCCGGGACGCGGAAGGCCGTGCGGGGGGATGCATCGCGGGGGTTGCGCAGACGAAGGTCCACGGAAGGCAACCCTAGGGACGCCGGGGCCCGGCGTCGAACCCGGTCCGGCCGGTGCGGGGGCGCGGACACGCCCACCGGCCCCACCTCGACCACAAACGACCAGAAATCGACTCCGAATCGGTCCCGTCCGGAACCGCACCCGCGGTGGAGCATGAGCGAAACGGCCGATCTATGCTTACTTTCTCTAAGTAAGTACAGAGCGGACGGGAGCACGCCGCGCGGCCGGGCCGCCGCCGACCGGACGTCACGATCGCCCCTCGGGAGGTTCGCATGACCGGCGCCCCGGCCACGGCGCGCACCGCGACCGGGGCCCCGCCCGCGGGACCCGCGCGCACCGGCCGCATCCTGCTCGCGCTCGCGGCGGCCGGGATGGTCGTGTCGGTGCAGCAGACCCTGGTGCTGCCGCTGCTGCCCCAGTTCATGGTCCGCTTCGACGCCCCGATCACCGACGTGACATGGGTGTTCACCGCGTCGCTGCTGACCGGCGCGGTCGCCACCCCGCTGCTGACGCGGTTCGGCGACATGTACGGCAAGAAGCGGATGATCCTGCTCGCGCTGGTGCTGCTGCTGGCCGGCTCGGTGGTCTGCGCGGTGTCGTCCTCGCTGCCGGTGCTCATCGCCGGGCGCGCGCTGCAGGGCGTGTCGTCCTCGATGATCCCGCTCGCCATCGGCATGATCCGGGACGCGTTCCCGCGCGAGCGGATCACCACCGCGATCGGCATCGTCAGCGCCACCATGGGCGTCGGCGGCAGCGCCGGCATGATCGTGACGGGGCTGATCGCGGCCCGCACCGACAGCCACCACCCGGTCTTCTGGATCACCGCGGCGCTGGCCGCCGGCGCGCTGGCGCTGGTCGCGGTGCTCGCCCGCGACGTCGGCGTGCGGGCCGGCGGCCGGCCCGACTTCGCGGGCGCGGTCCTGCTCGCCGCGTGGCTGGTGTGCCTGCTGCTCGCCATCAGCGAGGGCAACGCGTGGGGCTGGACGTCCGGCGGCGTCCTCGGGCTGTTCGGCGCCGCCGCCGCGCTGTGCGCGGTGTGGGTCGCGGTGCAGCTGCGGGTCCGCGCCCCGCTGGTGCGGCTGACCCTGCTGGTCGGGTCGCGGTCGCTGTCGGCGAACGTCGCCTCGGCGCTGCTCGGGTTCTCGATGTTCGCCGCGTTCACGCTGATCGCCGGGTTCGTGCAGGCGCCGTCGGCGGAGTTCGGGTACGGGCTGGACGGCTCGGTGCTGGACGTCGGCCTCTACATGCTGCCGAGCACCGTCACGATGCTGGTGTTCTCGGCACTGGCCGGGCGGATCGCGGCGCGGCTCGGCCCCGCCTACACGCTCGCGACCGGGTCGGCGTTCGCCGGGCTGTGCTACGTGTGGCTGGCGGTGTCCAACTCGCACGTGTACGACATGCTCGCGTTCAGCGCCATCCAGGGCATCGGGTTCGGGATCGCCTACGCGGCGCTCGGGACGCTCGCCGTCCAGCACGTGCCGATGGACCAGAGCGGCATCGCCAGCGGCATCAACTCGCTCGTCCGCACCACCGGCGGCGGCGTCGCGGGCGCCGTGACCGCGTCGATCCTGGCCGGGCGGGTGATCGCGGGGACGGACGTGCCGACGCTCGGCGCGTACGAGCTGTGCTTCTGGATCGTCGCGGCGGGCGCCTTCGCGGCCGCGCTCGTCGCCGTCGCGCACGGCCTGCGCCACCCCGACTGACGGCCCCGCGCAGGGGCCCCGGAGACGGGCACGGAGACGGGCGCGGTGACGGGCCGGGCGGCGCGGGCTCTTGACGAACCGGCCCCGGGGCATGCCCTATAGGGGTGCGGCCCGGTTTCGCGAACCGGGCCTCAGCGCACACCTGGGTCATGGAGAAGACAGGGCCACGGAGCACACAGGGCCGCGGAGCGACCGGCCGGAGGCCCGCCACCGGGAGGACGACATGGGCGCCTACGCGGCCGCGTACGAACGCAGCATCGCCGACCCGACCCGCTTCTGGGGGCTGGCGGCGCGCGACGTCCGCTGGCTCGTCCCACCGGACCGGGTCCTGGACGACGGGGCGCCGCCGTTCTACCGCTGGTTCACCGGCGGCGAGCTGAACACCTGCGACAACGCGCTGGACCGGCATGTCGAGGAGGGCCGCGGCGAACAGCCCGCGCTGATCTACGACAGCCCGGTCACCGGGACCGTCCGCACCTACAGTTACCGGGAGCTGACGGGCCTCGTCGCGCGGTTCGCCGGGGCGCTGCGCGCGCAGGGCGTCGACCGCGGCGACCGGGTCGTCATCTACCTGCCGATGGTGCCGGAGGCGGTCATCGCGATGCTGGCGTGCGCCCGGCTCGGCGCGGTGCACTCGGTCGTGTTCGGCGGGTTCGCGGCGCGGGAGCTGGCCGTCCGCATCGACGACGCCCGGCCCAAGGCGGTCGTGTCGGCGTCGTGCGGGATCGAGGCGGGCCGGGTCGTCGCCTACAAGCCGCTGCTCGACCAGGCGCTGGACATGGCGCGGCACAAGGTCGAGCGGTGCGTGATCCGGCAGCGAGAGCAGCTGCACGCCGACCTCGTCCGGCCCCGGGACGTGGAGTGGGACGAGGCGGTCGCCGCCGCCGAGCCCGCCGAGTGCGTGCCCGTCGCCGCCACCGACCCGCTCTACATCCTCTACACCTCGGGGACGACCGGGCGGCCGAAGGGCGTCGTCCGCGACAACGGCGGGCACGCGGTGGCGCTGCGCTGGTCGATGGAGAACGTGTTCGGGGTCGGGCCCGGCGACGTGTTCTGGGCCGCGTCCGACGTCGGCTGGGTCGTCGGGCACTCCTACATCGTGTACGCGCCGCTGCTGACCGGCTGCACGACCGTCCTGTACGAGGGCAAGCCGGTAGGGACGCCGGACGCGGGCGCGTTCTGGCGCGTCGCGGCGCAGCACCGGGTGAAGGCGCTGTTCGCCGCGCCGACCGCGATCCGGGCGATCAAGAAGGAGGACCCGGAGGGCGCGCTGCTCGCCGGGCACGACCTGTCGGCGCTGGACACGCTGTTCCTCGCCGGGGAGCGCCTCGACCCCGACACCTACCGGTGGGCGTCGCGGGTCCTGGACCGGCCGGTCATCGACCACTGGTGGCAGACCGAGACGGGCTGGCCGATCGTGGCGAACCTGCGCGGGCTGGAGCCGATGCCGGTCAAGGCGGGCTCGCCCTCGGTGCCGGTGCCCGGCTACGACGTGCGGATCCTCGGCCCGGACGGCGGGTCGGTGCCGGCCGGCGCCGACGGCGACATCGCGATCCGGCTGCCGCTGCCGCCCGGGACGCTGCCGACGCTGTGGCAGGACGACGAGCGGTTCGTCGAGTCGTACCTGACGAAGTTCCCCGGGCACTACCTGACCGGCGACGGCGGGCACGTCGACGAGGACGGCTACGTGTGGGTGATGGGCCGCACCGACGACGTCATCAACGTCGCCGGGCACCGGCTGTCCACCGGGACGATGGAGGAGGTCATCTCCTCCCACCCGGCCGTCGCCGAGTGCGCGGTCATCGGCGTCGAGGACGCGCTGAAGGGGCAGGTCCCGCGCGGGCTGGTCGTGCTCAAGAGCGGCGTCCTCGCCGAGCCGGCGGAGTTGGCCGCCGAGCTGGTCGGGATGGTGCGCGAGCAGGTCGGGCCCGTGGCCGCGCTGAAGGAGATCGCGGTCGTCCCGGCGCTGCCGAAGACCCGCTCGGGCAAGATCCTGCGGGGCGTGATGCGGGGCATCGCCGACGGGCGCGAGGTGACCGTCCCGTCCACGATCGAGGACCCCGACGTGCTGGACGAGCTGCGCCCCGTCCTGCGGAGGCCGTGACCGCGCGGGCCGGTGTGTGCTAGGGCCGGTGTGCGCTAGGGCCGGTGTGCGCTAGGGCCGGGGGCCGGTCCGCTTGGGCCACAGGGCCGCGACCAGGCACACGCCGGCCGCCGCCAGCACGATCTGCAGGACGGTCTCCCAGGGGCTCCAGCCGCTGCCGGTAAGGCCGAACACCTGCGCCAGCCCCGTCCCGGCGAACGCCGCGACGACGCCGGTCGCCATCAGCAGCCAGACCGGCATGCCCGGCCGTCCGGGCGCGATCAGCCGCCCGAGGATCCCGATCACCGCGCCCAGGACGACGGCGGCCGCGAGCCCGGTGATGGTCATGTCGGCGTGCGCTCCTTCGCTCCCCCGCCCCGCCGGAGCGGTAGCCCCTCCCCTACCCGCGACACGGGCCGCGACACGGGCCGCGACACGGGCGGCGAGCGTCAGCGGACGACGAGGGTGCGCCGCTCCCGCGCGACCAGTTCGCCGATCACCGGGGCGCCCGGGACCTCCCCGGCGACCAGCAGCCCGCCGGAGGTCTGCGCGTCGGCCAGCAGCAGCCGCTCCTCCTCGCCGATGCGGCGGAAGTCGGTGTGCGGGGACACCCACGCCAGGTTGCGCCGCGTCGCGCCGGGCACGAACCCGTCCCGGACGGCGGCCCGCGCCCCGTCCAGGTAGTGGACGGCGGCGGCGTCGACGACGGCCGTGACGCCGCTCGCCCGCGCCACCTTGTACAGGTGGCCGAGCAGCCCGAACCCGGACACGTCGGTCGCGCACGCGGCGCCGCGCTCCAGCGCGGCGATCCCCGCGTCGGCGTTGAGCCGCGTCATCGTCTCCACCGCGTGCGGGAACACCTCGCCGGTCGCCTTGTGCCGGGCGTTGAGGACGCCGAGGCCGAGCGGCTTGGTCAGCGACAGCGGGACGCCGGGGCGGCCGGCGTCCAGCCGCAGCAGCCGGTCCGGGTCGGCGATCCCGGTGACGGCGAGCCCGTACTTGGGCTCGGGGTCGTCGATGCTGTGCCCGCCCGCGATCGCGCAGCCGGCGAGCGCCGCGGCGTCCCGGCCGCCGCGCAGCACCTCGCGGGCGAGTTCCGCGGGCAGCGCGTCGACGGGCCAGCCGAGCAGGTTGACGGCCATCAGCGGCTCGCCGCCGACCGCGTAGACGTCGGAGAGTGCGTCGGCGGCGGCGATGCGGCCCCAGTCGTAGGCGTCGTCGACGACGGGGGTGAAGAAGTCGGCGGTGGAGACCACGGCCCGGCCGCCGTCGATCCGCAGCACGGCCGCGTCGTCGCCGTCCGGCCCGCCGACCAGCAGGGCGTCGTCGCCGCCGGTGAGGCCGGTCACGACCCGCTCCAGCACCCCGGGCGGAATCTTGCAGGCGCAGCCGCCGCCGTGCGCGTACTGCGTCAGGCGGGCGACGGGGGCGAGGCTGGTCACCCGCACGATTTAACGCACAACTATCGCAAATGATCAAGAAACGGACAGTACGGGGGCGGTCACCGAACGGCGAACATCCCGCCCGACCAGCGCGGAAAACCGCGAACCCCTTGTCCGAACCCCGTTCGGCATGATGCGATTTCCCCTCTGCAAGTCATCACTTACTTCAAGGGGCGACATGGGGATTCCAGACAGGCCGGCCGAGCGGAGCTCGTCGTCTGAACGGCGGCGGGAGGGGGCTGGAGGACGGGAGGCCGAGCTGGATCGGGCCGTGGCGGGGCAGACGGTCTGCACGAACCTGGCGGCGACCGTCGAGCGGCACGGCGGCCGGCCCGCCTACGCCGACCGGATCGACGGCGAGTGGCGGACCCTGACCTGGGCCGGCACCCGGACCCGGGCGCTGGAGGCGGCGGCCGGGTTCGCCGCGCTCGGCCTGGAGCCCGGCGACGTGGTCGCGCTGATGATGCCGAACCGCTCCGAGCACGTCCTCGCCGACCTCGGCGCCGTGCACGCCGGCGGGGTCCCGACCACCGTGTACGCGACGCTCGCGCCCGACCAGATCGCGTTCGTGGCCGGGGACTGCGCCGCCAGGTACGCCGTCCTGGACGGCAGGGCCCAGCTCGACCGCTGGCGGCCCGTCCTCGACCGGCTGCCCGACCTGCGCAAGGTCATCGTGGTGGACGCCGCCGCCTGCCCGGACGGCGACCGCTACCTCAGCTGGGAGGCGTTCACCGCGCTCGGCCGCGAGCGGCTCGCCGCCGACCCTGCCGACATCGAGCGCCGCTGGCGGGCGGTCAAGCCCGAGGACACCGTGACGCTCCTCTACACCTCCGGCACCACCGGCGACCCCAAGGGCGTGCTGATCACCCACTCGATGGTGCTGCACGAGGCCGAGATGGTGGAGCGCAGCTCCGTGCTGCCCGAGCACCCGGCCGGGGTCTCCTACCTGCCGTTCGCGCACATCGCCGACCGCGTCCTCAGCTACTACCTGCCGATCCGGCTGGCGTCCCACGTCCACTTCTGCCCCGACCCCGCCCAGCTCACCAGCGTCCTCGCCGAGGTGCGGCCGCACTCCTTCTTCGGCGTGCCCCGCGTCTGGGAGAAGATCATGGCGGGCATCCAGGCGGTGCTGTCGGCCGAGCAGGACGAGGCCAAGAAGCAGGCGGTCGGCGCCGCCCTGGAGGCCGGCCGCGCCTACGTCACCGCCCAGGAGTTCGGCAACACCCTCACCCCCGAGATCACCGCCGCGTTCGAGCGGGCCGACCAGGCCGTCCTCACCCCCATGCGCGCGCTGCTCGGACTGGACCGCGTCCGGCAGGCCTCCAGCGCCGCCGCGCCGCTGCCGGTGGAGGTCGCCCGGTTCTTCTCCGGCCTCGGCCTGAAGATCTTCGACGCCTACGGGATGACGGAGACGACCGGCGCCATCACCGCCAACCTCGCCGACTCCTTCAAGCTCGGCACCGTCGGCCGCCCGTTCGCCGGGGTGGAGCTGAAGCTCGCCGAGGACGGCGAGATCCTCGTCCGCGGCGCCACCTGCACCCCCGGCTACCTGAACCGGCCGGACGCCACCGCCGACCTCATCGACGCCGACGGCTGGGTGCGCACCGGCGACGTCGGCCGCCTGGACGCCGACGGCTTCCTCACCGTCGTCGACCGCAAGAAGGAGCTGATCATCACCGCGGGCGGGGAGAACATCGCCCCGTCCCTGATCGAGAACCACCTCAAGGAGCACCCGCTCATCGGGCAGGCGCTCGCCTTCGGGGACCGCCGCCCCTACGTGGTCGCCCTCATCACCCTGGACGGCGAGGTCGCCCCCGTCTGGGCCGCCGCCCACGGCATCGACACCACCGACCTCGCCGCCCTCGCCGAGCACCCCGTCGTGCGGGAGGAGGTCGCGAGGGCCGTCGAGGACGCCAACGCCCGCCTCGCCCGCGTCCAGCAGGTGAAGAAGTGGCGGCTGCTGCCCGCCGAGTGGACCGCCGAGAGCGAGGAGCTCACCCCGACGCTCAAGCTCAAGCGCCGCGTCGTGCACACGAAGTACTCGCCCGACATCGACGCCCTCTACGCGGGCTAAGATCATCGGCGGAGGCGTGTGAGCGCCTGGTGGCCTCCCCGGCCTTCAAAGCCGACGGTCCCGAGGATCTCGGGACGGCGGGTTCGATTCCCGTACGCCTCCGCCACCCGGCGTCCCCCCGCCCGCGGGCGGGGGGACGCGGCGGCGCGCGCGGGCACCGGCGTAGCGTGGAGGCATGAGGCGCCGGAAGATCGCCTACGGGATCATGATGGGGACGTGCCTCCTGCTGTTCGTGCTGGCCTGGGCCGTCGTCCGGCACTGGTCGCACGCCGCCGCGATCGCGATGTCGGTCGCGGCGCTCATCATCCCGCCGTTCGCGGCGATCGTGGCGAACTGGAACATCGACCGCCGCGACTGACCTCCCCCGGACCGCGCCGGCACGCCCGGCGCTACTCGGCGCCCTTCGGCTGCGGCGGCTCCTTCATGCTGAAGCGGACCTGGTCGCCCTCGACCGCGGTGACGGTGACGATCAGCGGGTAGGCGCCGCCCTTGGCGTCGTGGACGACGCACTCGATCGTGGTGCCGATCTCGCCCTTGAGGTCCTCCGGGCAGTCGGCCGTCGCCGGGCCGATGCCGCCGTCGTCGAAGGGCGGGCCGAACTTGGCGACGATCTGCTTCTCCACCGCGTCGGCGGAGACGGTCTTGGTCACCTCGCAGGCGGCGGTGGTCAGCGCCAGGGCGCCGATGAGGGCGGGTACGGCAAGGTACTTGCGCATCGGTGTCGTGCTCCCCGTGTTCCTGTGCGTGGCTGTGCGTACGCGGTCGTGCGTACATGGCTGTGCGTACGTGGTCGTGCGCGTGGCCGGGCGGCGTCCCGGTCCCCTGTGGGGCGCCGTTGGTACGTTCCGATGGTCGGTCCCCGGCCGCCCCGGGCACCAGGGCGCCCCGTCCCGAGGAGAAAGGGACCAAAAAGGGGACAGAGCGGATCGAACTTTTCGTTACTCATGGGTATCCGGGGTACGGTCACGGCATGGGGCGGATCACCGTGCGCAAGCCCGTGCTGCGGGTGAGCACGACCGGCGCGCGGGGCCGCCGGCCGGACACGCTCGCGGTGGAGGAGCCGCTGGAGATCCGCGTCGCCGGCAAGCCGCTCACGATCACGATGCGCACCCCGGGCCACGACTTCGACCTGGTCGCCGGGTTCCTGGCGGCCGAGGGCGTCATCGGGGACGCGGGCGACCTCGCCGCCATGCGCTACTGCGCCGACACCGCCGAGCAGAACACCCTCGACGTCGCGCTGGCGCCCGGCGTGGCGCCGCCGGACGACTCGATGACCCGCGCGTTCACGACGACGAGCGCGTGCGGCGTGTGCGGGAAGTCCAGCATCGAGTCCCTGCGCGCCTCCCGGCCGTACGAGGTCGGGGCCGACCCGCTGCGGATCGCGCCCGAGGTGCTGGCGGTGCTGCCGGAGCGGCTGCGGAAGGCGCAGCGGGTGTTCGACCGGACGGGCGGGCTGCACGCGGCCGGGCTGTTCGGCGCCGGCGGCGAGCTGCTGGCGGTGCGCGAGGACGTCGGGCGGCACAACGCGGTCGACAAGGTCGTCGGGTGGGCGCTGCGGCAGGGGCGGCTGCCGCTGGCCGGAACGGTCCTGATGGTGAGCGGGCGCGCGTCGTTCGAGCTGACGCAGAAGGCGATGACCGCGGGCGTCCCGGTGCTCGCGGCGGTGTCGGCGCCGTCGTCGCTGGCGGTGGAGCTGGCCGAGGACGCCGGCATGACCCTGGTCGGCTTCCTGCGCGGCGAGACCATGAACGTGTACGCGGGAGCGGAGCGAATCGCCCTGTGAAGGGCGCCACTTGTCATCACGGGGCTAAAACCAAGCGGTAACTTGTTGGTTCGGACCCAAGAAACCGCACCCCCCGCAAGAGTTGACTGTCGCCTCAACGCACACACGCGCGCGCGGAGAGCGAGGACGGCATGACGAGGCCCCTGACAGGCGGCGCACCGGCGACCGGCATCGACGAGCGCCACCCGCCGATCAAGCCTCGGCGGGTGAGCTTCGACTGGTCGGCGACGCCCCTGCACTGGGTGCCGGGCGACCCGGTCGCCACTCACATCATCAACTCGTTCCACATCGTCCTGCCGGAGGGCGAGAAGTGGTTCATCCAGTGCGTCAAGGACGCCCGTCCCCACATCAAGGACGAGCGGCTGCTGGAGGAGATCAAGGGGTTCATCGGCCAGGAGATGGTGCACGCCCGCTCCCACCAGGGGGTGCTGGACCAGATCCTGGAGGCCAACGGAATCGACGTCTCCCGGATCACGGACGCGGCCGCCAAGGGCAACGCCGAGCGGCCCGCGCAGATGACGGCGCTGAAGGAGCGGAACCCGCGGGCCTGGCGGCGCCGGCTGCGGTTCGAGCTGGCCGCCGTCGCCTCGATCGAGCACTACACCGCCGTCCTCGGCCAGTGGATCATGGACAACGAGCGGTTCGAGAAGGCCGGCGTGGACCCGACCATGCTGGACCTGCTGCGCTGGCACGGGGCCGAGGAGGTCGAGCACCGGTCGGTGGTGTTCGACGTCTACAAGGCCATGGGCGGCCGCTACCCGACGCGCGTCGCGGCCTGGGTGGTGTCGCTGTTCTTCCTGTACTGGGCGCTGATCGGCGGGTCGCTGTACCTGCTCAAGCAGGACCCGACCATCAAGAAGCGGGTGACGCCGCTGCGGGTGTACCGCTCCTACCGGCGGTCGGTCCGGCTGGGGCACGTGCCCGGCATCTTCAAGCTGCTGCTCGGCGAGGCGCCCGTCTACCTGAAGCCGAACCACCACCCCTCGAAGGTGTGCTCGACCCCGCGCGCGCTTGAGTACCTGATGCAGTCCCCGGCGGCTAAGGCCGCAGGCTACGACCCGTACTAGCGCTCCGCCCGCTCCCCTGCCCGCCCTGCCCGAGGGCCCGTACCGCCGCGCCGTACGGGCCCTCGTTCTCCGCGGGTCCTTGTTCTCCATGCGTGGCGGGGCTCACGCCGCGTCCCCTTGACCCCGGGGCGATTCGGCGATTTATTACCAAGATGTCTAATAAAGCGGTCGGCGGCCCCCCGGCCCGCAGGCGCCGGGTCCGCGGCGACGGCGTCGACCTCGCCGTCTACGAGCAGGGCGACCCCTCGCGCCCCACGGTGCTGCTCGTCCACGGCTACCCCGACACCCACGCGGTATGGGACGAGGTGGCCGGGCTGCTCGCCGGGCGGTTCCACGTCGTCCGCTACGACATGCGCGGCGCGGGCACGTCGTCGCGGCCGTTCGGCCGCAAGCGCTACACCTTCGACTACCTGATGTCCGACATGAGGGCCGTGCTGGACGCCACCGCGCCCGAGCGCAGGGTGCACCTCGTCGGGCACGACTGGGGATCGATCCAGGGGTGGGAGGCGGCGTGCACCATGCCGGACCGCTTCGCCTCCTTCACCTCCATCTCCGGCCCCTGCCTGGACCACGTCGGGCACTGGATGCGGCGCAACCTCACCCGCCCCACCCCGGCCAACCTGCGCCGGGCCATGGGCCAGGGCCTGCGCTCCTGGTACATCTACGCCTTCCAGACGCCGGTCCTGCCGGAACTGCTGTGGATGGCCGGGATGACCAAGCCGTTCAACCTGGCACTGGCCCTGGGCGAGGGCGTCCCGCCGCGCCCCGGGCACCCCGCCCGGACCATGGCGCGCGACGCCGCGGCCGGCGTCGGCCTGTACCGGGCCAACATGCTGCGGCGGCTGCGCGGGCCGCGCGAGCGGCGTACGGACGTCCCGACGCAGGTGATCGTCCCGACCAGGGACCTGTTCGTCTCGCCGCACCTGGTGGGCGGCCTCGGCGAGCGCGTCCCGAACCTGTCGCTGCGGCCCGTCGCCGCCGGGCACTGGGTGCCGCGCAGCCACCCCGGCCTCGTCGCGCGGTGCGTCGCCGAGCACGTCACGGCCGTCGAGGGCGGCCCGCTGACGGCCGCCGAGTCCCGTGCCCTGGAGCGGGCGCGGGTCCGGCCGGGGCGGTCGCCGTTCGGCGGCTCGCTCGTCGTCGTCACGGGCGCGGGCGGCGGCGTCGGCCGCGCCACGGCGCTGGCGTTCGCCGAGCGCGGCGCCGAGGTCGTCGCCGCCGACCTCGACCTCACCTCCGCTCAGCGCACCGCCGAACTCGCCGGGCTGGCCGGGCCGCGCGGGCACGCCCACCGGGTGGACGTGTCCGACCCCGCCGCGATGGAGGACTTCGCCAAGGCCGTCCTGCACGAGCACGGCGTACCGGACGTCGTCGTCAACGCCGCGGACACCGCCCTGGCCGGCTCCTTCTTCGACCACTCCACCGAGGACTGGCGCACGCTCCTGGACGTCAACCTGGGCGGCGCCGTCCACGGTTCGCGGCTCTTCGCCCGGCAGATGGCGGAGCGCGGCCAGGGCGGCCACATCGTCAACACCGCGTCGGCCGCCGCGTTCACGCCGTCGCGCGCCCGGCCCGGCTACGCCACGAGCAAGGCGGCCGTGCTGATGCTGTCGGAATGCCTGCGCGCCGAACTGAAGGGCAAGGGCATCGGGGTCACCGCCGCCTGCGCCGGCCCCCGGGCGCGGCCGGAGCGGGTCGCCGAACGGATCGTCGCGGCCGTCCGCGCCGACCGGGCCCTCGCCGTGACGCCGGCGGCGCGGCCCGCCCGGCTGGCCGCCCGCGCGGCGCCGGGGGCGGTGCGGCTGCTCGCCCGCCGCGAGCCGGGCGGCGCGCGGGGCTGACCGCCGCCCGCCCGGACACCCCCTAGGGTGATCACCGGGAGGGATGCCGCATGGCGGACGCCGTGGTCATCGGGGCGGGGCACAACGGGCTCGTCGCGGCCAACATGCTGGCCGACGCGGGCTGGGACGTCGAGGTCCTGGAGGCGCAGCCCGAACCGGGCGGCGCGGTGCGCAGCGACCGGGGCGTCCACCCCGACTACGTCAGCGACCTGTGCAGCGCGTTCTACCCGCTCGGCGCGGCGTCGCCCGTCATGCGCGCGCTGGACCTCGAACGGCACGGGCTGCGCTGGCGGCACGCGCCGGCCGTCCTCGCGCACCCGCTGCCGGACGGGCGCTCCGCCGTCCTGGAACGCGACCGCGACGCGACCGCCGCGAACCTGGAGGCGCTGGGCGCGGGCGACGGCGAGGCGTGGCTGCGGCTGTGCGCCATGTGGGACGAGACGGGCGACGACGTCCTGCGGGCCCTGTTCACCCCGTTCCCGCCGGTCCGGGCGGCGCTGCCGCTGGCGGCGGCGCTGCGCCGCGCGGGCGGCCTGCGGGCCGTGCGGCGGCTGCTCGCGCCCGTCCGGACGCTCGGGGAGCAGGAGTTCACCGGGCCGGGCGGGCCGCTGCTGCTCGCCGGGTCGGCGCTGCACACCGACATGTTCCCCGAGTCGACCGCGGGCTCGGTGTTCGGCTGGCTGCTCGCGATGATCGGCCAGCGGGACGGCTGGCCGGTCCCCGAGGGCGGGGCGGGCGAGCTGACGGCCGCGCTCGTGCGGCGGCTGGAGTCGCGCGGCGGGCGGGTCCGCTGCGGCGTCCCGGTCGCGTCGGTCGTCGTCCGCGGCGGGCGCGCGCTCGGCGTGCGGACCGCGTCCGGGGAGGCGGTGCGCGCGGCCAGGGCCGTGCTCGCGGACGTGGCCGCGCCCGCGCTCTACGGCGGCCTGGTCGGCTGGTCCGACCTGCCGGGCTCGCTGCGCGACGACATGCGCCGCTTCGACTGGGACCACGCCACCTTCAAGGTCGACTGGGCGCTGTCGGGCCCCATCCCCTGGGCGTCCCCGGACGCCGGGCGGGCCGGCACCGTCCACCTGTCCCCCGGCATGGAGGCGCTGACCGACTACAGCGCGGACCTCGCCACCGGCCGCGTGCCGGCCGAGCCGTTCGCGCTGCTCGGCCAGATGACGACCGCGGACCCGGCCCGCTCCCCCGCCGGGACCGAGTCGGTGTGGGCGTACACGCACGTCCCCCACCGCGTGCGGGCCGACGCGGGCCCCGACGGCATCACCGGCGCCTGGGACGAGCGCGAGCGGGACGCCATGGCGGCCCGCCTGGAGGGCGTCGTCGAGCGCCTCGCGCCCGGCTTCCGCGCCCGGATCACCGCCCGCCGCGTCACCGCGCCGCCCGCCTTCGCCGACCACGACGCCAACCTCGTCAACGGCGCCCTCAACGGCGGGACCGCGCTGATCCACCAGCAGCTCGTGTTCCGGCCCGTCCCCGGCCTCGGCCGGGCCGAGACCCCCGTCGCGGGCCTGTACCTGGCGTCCGCGTCCGCCCATCCCGGCGGCGGCGTGCACGGCGCCTGCGGGGCCAACGCCGCCCGCGCCGCGCTCGCCCACGCCGGGCCCGCCGGCCGCGTCCTCACCCCCGCCCTGCGGGGCCTGAGCCGGCTCCTCGCGCCGTAGGTTTACCGGCGCGGGGTTTTCCTCGGCGCCGGAACATGCGACCTTGTCAGGACGACGCGGGTGGCGGCCACCCGGCGACCGGCAGCGGAGCGTGAGGCATGCGGATTCGCGACATCCTTCGACGGAAAGGGGACGCGGTGGCCACGGTGCGGCCCGACGCCACCGTGCGGCACCTGCTCGCCGTCCTGGCGGAGCACAACATCGGGGCGGTGGTCGTCTCCCCGGACGGCACGTCGATCTCCGGCATCGTGTCCGAGCGCGACGTCGTGCGCAGGCTGCACGACCGCGGCGCGGCACTGCTGGACCGTCCCGTCACCGAGATCATGACCGCGGAGGTCCGCAGCTGCGGCCCCGGCGACAAGGTCGAGGACCTGCGCCGCACCATGACCGAGCACCGGTTCCGGCACGTGCCCGTCGTCGAGGACGGCCGGCTCACCGGAATCGTCAGCATCGGCGACGTCGTCAAGAGCGCCATCGACGAGCTGGAGAACGAGCGCGAGCACCTGGTCGGCTACATCCAGAACGTCCCCTGACGCCCGCCGACGGGCGGGGGCGCGGTCACACGTAGGCGGGCAGCGTCCGGGCCGCCGGGGCCGCCATGACCTCCCGGTGGGCCACGGCGAGGCGCTCGACGGCCGTGCGCAGCGCGTCCGGCGGCAGCACGTACGGCAGCCGGACGTAGTCCTCCAGGACGCCGTCCGCGCCGAACACCGGCCCGGCGACGACCCGGACGCCGAGCCGCTCGGCCGCCTCCGCCAGCGCCGTCGCGACGGGCGCGCCGATCCGCGCCCACAGCGACATGCCGCCGGCGGGCAGCCGGAACTCCCAGCCGGGCAGCAGCTCGCGCAGCGCCCCGGCGAGCGCGTCCCGGCCGCGCAGCAGGGTCCGCGCGCGCTCGGCGCGGACCTCCTCCACCCGCAGCAGCAGCTCCCGGACGATCAGCTGGTCGAGCACCGGGCTGGCCATGTCGAACGGCTCCCGGGCCAGCACGAGGCGGCGCGCCAGCGGCGCGGTCGTGCGGACCCAGCCGATGCGCAGCCCGCCCCACAGCAGCTTGGACGCCGACCCGATGGTGATGACGCGGCCGCCGCCGTCGTAGGCGGCCAGCGGCGCCTCGCGCGGCGCGTCCAGGTCGTGGGCGAGGTCGGCGAACGTCTCGTCGGCGACGAGGAAGGCGTCGGCGCGGCGCGCGGCGTCGACGAGCGCGGCCCGGTCCGCCGCCGGCATCAGGTGCCCGGTCGGGTTGTGGAAGTCGGGGACGGTGTAGGCCATCCGGACGGCGGCCTGCCGCATCGCGCCCGCCGCGAGCTCGATGTCCCAGCCCTCGTTCACGCCGACCGGGACGAGCCGGGCGCCGCGGCGGCGCAGCGCGCCGAGCGCGTGCGGGTAGGTGGGGCGCTCGACCATGACGGCGTCGCCCGGCTCCACCAGCAGCTGCGACAGCAGCGTGAACGCGTGCTGGGCGCCGGTGGTGACGACGATCTGGTCGGCGCGGGTCGGGACGCCGCGCGCGGTGTACCCGGCGGCGACGACCTCGCGCAGCCCGGCCAGCCCGGCGGGCTCGTAGCCGGGCCCCGAGCTGTAGCGGGGCAGCTCGGCGACGGCGGCGGCGACGGCCTCCTCGAAGATCGCCGGGGCGCCGGGGGTGGCGCAGCCGAGGTCGATGAAGGACCCGTCGTCCGGCACCGGGTACGCCTTGCCGTACAGCCCGCCGGGGGGCGCGTCGGTGCGCCGCTCGACCGCCGACATCCGCACCGGGGGCAGCGCGGTCCAGCTCCCCGCGCCCTGCCGGCTCTCGATGTAGCCCTCCTCGCGGAGCCGGTCGTAGGCGGTCGTCACGGTGGTGCGGCTGACGCCGAGGGCGGCGGCGAGGTCGCGTTCGGCGGGCAGCCGGGTGCGCAGGGCCAGCCGCCCGTCCAGGACGAGGGCGCGCACCGACCGGGCCAGCGCGGCGTAGACGGGGCGGTCCCGCGAGACGTCCCCCAGCAGCCGGGCCAGGTGCGGGCCGCTCACATAGCGGGTGCTCATACAAGCCACTTTCGCATAATTGGCCCTACAAGTACCAGTCCACTTCACGCCAGAGTGGGTCCGGAAGATGGCCACTCATGGTGTTGGAGGCGGATAATGGCCTTGATGGCGCGACGGCTCGTGCAGCTCTACGTTGGATTGGCCTTGTACGGGCTCGGGATCGCCCTCCAGGTGTCGTCCGGCCTCGGGAACGATCCATGGGACGTCTTCCACCAGGGGCTCTCCCGCCGCTTCGGACTGTCGATCGGCGCGTGGATCATCATCGCGGGCGCGGTGGTGATGCTCGCCTGGATCCCGCTGCGGCAGCGGCCCGGGATCGGGACGATCAGCAACGTCGTCCTCGTCGGCGTGTTCGCCGACCTGTTCCTGTGGCTGCTGCCCGCCCCGGACGCGCTCGCGTTCCGCTGGGGGTTCCTCGTCGTCGCGGTGCTCGTCGGCGGCGTGGCGACCGGCTGCTACATCGGCGCGGGCCTCGGCCCCGGCCCGCGCGACGGGCTGATGACCGGGATCGCCGCGCGCGGCCACTCCATCCGCGTGGTCCGGACCGGGATCGAGCTGGCCGTGCTCGCCGCCGGCTGGCTGCTCGGCGGCACCGTCGGCCTCGGCACGGTGCTGTACGCGCTGGCGATCGGCCCGCTGACGCACGTGTTCCTGCCGATGCTGACGGTGAAGGCCCCGGCGGCGGAGCCCGTGCCCGAGCCGGAGCCGGCCCCCGCCTAGCGGGCGAACAGGCGGACGGCCTGCTCCGCCGCGGCGGCCAGCAGCGGCGCGGCGTCCGCCTTCAGCTCCGCTAGGGTGCGGGGCCCGTCGGCGAGGCTGAACGCGGCGGTGAGGCCGAGCGCGTGCAGCTCGTCCAGGGGCCCGGCGACGCCGCCGGCCAGGGCCAGGCAGGGGACGCCGCGGTCGCGCGCGAGCGCGGCGACGGCGGAGACGACCTTGCCGCCGGCGCTCTGCCCGTCGACCCGGCCCTCGCCGGTGACGACCAGGTCGGCGCCGGCGAGGGCGGCCGGGAGGCCGACCGCCGCGGCGACGAGCTCGGCCCCGGCGGCCGGCTCGGCGCCGAGCACCCCGACGAGGCCGCCGCAGGTGCCGCCGGCCGCGCCCGCGCCGGGCAGGTCGTGGACGCGGGGCCCGCCGCGCGCGGCGAGCACGTCGGCGAAGACGGTGAGGGCGGCGTCCAGCTCGGCGACCTGCGCGGGCGACGCGCCCTTCTGCGGGCCGAACACGGCGGCGGCGCCGGCCGGGCCGACGAGCGGGTTGGTGACGTCGCAGGCGACCCGGAACCGGGTCGCGCGGACCGCGTCCGGCAGCGCGGAGTCGTCGATCGCGGCGAGCCGGGCGAGGGCCGCCCCGCCGGGCGGCAGCTCCGCGCCGGCGGCGTCCAGGAAGCGGACGCCGAGGGCGCGCAGCAGCCCGGCGCCGCCGTCGGTGCTGGCGCTGCCGCCGATGCACACGAGCACCTCGCGGGCGCCGCGCCGCACCGCGTCCGCGATCAGCTCGCCGGTGCCGTGGGTGGCGGCGCTCAGCGGGTCGGGCGGGACGTCCTCGACGAGCGGCAGCCCGGACGCGGCGGCCAGCTCCACCACGGCGGAGCGCCCGTCGCCGGACAGGGCGTAGCGCGCCTTGACCGGGCGGCCCAGCGGGTCGGTGGCGGCGATCTCGACGGCGTCGCCGCCGCGGGCGGCCAGGAAGCAGTCGAGGGTGCCCTCGCCGCCGTCGGCCATCGGCACCGCCGCGACCTCGGCGTCCGGCACGGCCCGGCGCGCGCCCGCCGCGACGGCGGCGCACACCTCCGCCGCGGACAGGCTGCCCTTGAACGAGTCGGGCGCGACGACGATCCGCATCAGTGCTCGGCCGCCAGCGTGGCGAGGACGGACGCGAACTCCTCCGGCAGCACCATCGTGTCGCCCTCGTAGCGGGTCTCCAGGTAGGTCAGCTCGCCCGCGCGCCACCAGTACAGGTGCGGGCTGAGCGAGCCGGGGCCCTCCTCGTAGGCGCGGTGGGCCTGCGCCTGCAGCTCGGCCGCCGCCGCCACGGCCGCCCGGTACCGCGCCCGCGGGTGCCCTTCGGCGATCCGCAGCGGGTGGGCGACGATCAGGCTGCGGTTCGGCGCGATCACCAGCGCCCCGTACGGCCCGATCGGCAGGTACTCCTCCAGCCACGCCAGGTGGGTGACGGCGTAGAACGTCCAGCCGTGCAGGACGGAGACGCGGACGCCGCCGAGGTCCTGCTCGTCGAGCTGGAGGGGCCCGTCGGCGCGGACGTTGGCGCGGCCCAGCATGAACAGCGCGTCGCCGGAGACGGGCCAGCCGTCCATCTCGTCGGTGGTGACGGTGCGGACCGTGGTGGGCGTGTCGACGACGACGGCCTCGATCAGGCCGGGCGCGAACGGCCGGGCGGCGAGGACGCCGTTGTCGGCCTCCGCCGGGTAGATGCGGGTGCGCAGCAGGTGCTGGGCGAGGTCGAAGTCGCTGAGGTCCAGCGGCTCCTCGATCGCGGTGACGATCGTGGTGACGTGGTCGGAGACCAGCGCCGGCCAGTCGTCGCGCGGCACGAGGCGGGCGAGCTGCCGCAGGTCGCGCAGGCTGACGTGCAGCCGGTTCGCGCCCTCCAGCAGCATCACCTCGCCGGGCGCGGGGGTGCAGCGGTAGCCGAGGCTCTCGGCGACCAGTACCAGCAGCGAGTCGAGGGTCCCGTCGTCCCAGGGTTCGGGACGGGCATGGCGGCCGCTCATCGCGCACCTCCCGAGGGCGCTTCAAGGGTGAGCGCGCCGGGTTCCGGCACGGCGGGGTGCGGATCATGCGGGGACTGCGGGGGCGGCGGGGAGGCCGTGAGGACGGCGGGGGCGCCGAGTTCGAGGGTCAGCTGGCGCGGGCCGTGCCCCGCGGGCAGCCCGGCCAGCACCGGGACGCCGAGCGGGCCGAGCCGGGCGGCGAACACCGCGTCGAGCTCGGCGGGGTCGCCGCAGTCGCGCCAGGTGCCGAGCGCCACCCCGGCCGCGCCGTCGAACCAGCCGGACTGCAGGAGCTGCACGAGCATCCGGTCGATCCGGTAGGGCGCCTCGGTGACGTCCTCCAGGAAGACGATGCGGCCCGCCGCGGGCGGCGGGGCGTACGGGGTGCCGGCGAGGGCCGCCAGGAGCGACAGGGTGCCGCCGGTGAGCGGGCCCTCGGCGCGCCCCGGGCTGAGGGCGTGCGTACCCGGCAGCGTGACCGGGCCGCCGAACAGGGCGGCGCGGAGGGCGGCGAGGGTGTCGGTGTCGGGTTCGTCGTCGGCGAGGAGGCCGGCGGGCATGGGGCCGAAGGACGTCGTGACCCCTAGGCGCGTTCCAAAGGCCGCGTGCAGTGCGGTGATGTCGCTGGAGCCGTGCAGGATCTTGGGCGCGCCGGACGCGGCCGTTGCGGCGGCCAGGGCGTCCCAGTCGAGGTGGTCGAGGACGCGGGTGGCGCCGTAGCCGCCGCGGGCGCAGACCACCGCGCGGACGCGCGGGTCGCACCAGGCGGACTGCAGGTCGGCGGCCCGGTCGGCGTCGCCGCCGGCGAGCCGGTGCCAGCCCTCGCGGACCGGGCCGGGGGCGCCGAGGTTGACACGGTCGAGGGCGTGCTTGCCGACCACGGCGTCAAGGCCGAGGTCGCGCAGCAGCGCGCAGCCGGCCTCCAGCCGGGCGGGCTCGGCGGGGCCGCTGGGCGCGATCACCGCGACCCGGTCGCCGGGCCGCAACCGCCCGTACCGGCGGGTCCGTCGCGCCCGGCCGCGGTCTCCGGGCATGCCGGCACCCGGCGCGGCCGGCGGCCCGTCTGCCGTCTCCGCGCGGGCGCCCCCGCTCTTCAACCCGATCCCTCCTCGCACCGCGACGGATAGAGCTTGTCAGGATCCGGACGCCAGTGGAAGAGGCGCCCGGTCACGACCCGCCAACAGATCATCGCCAACAGATCATCGCCCCGTGCCGAGCGCGAGGCCGGCGAGGCGCGGCAGCGTCTCGCCGATCGGCCGCCGCAGGACCGCGTCGGCCAGCCCATCGTACGGGGTCGGCTCGGCATTGATGATCACCAGGCGGGCGCCGGCGTCGACCGCCTCCAGGCACAGCCCGGCGGCGGGCTGCACGGTCAGCGAGGTGCCGGCGGCCAGGAACAGCTCGCAGTCGCGGGCGGCGGCGATCGCGGCGTCCAGCACGTCCGGGTCCAGGGACTGGCCGAAGGAGACCGTCGCGGACTTCTGCAGGCCGCCGCACGCCGCGCAGGGCGGGTCGTCCTCGCCGGCGTCGACGCGGGCGAGGACCTCGGGCATGGGGGTGCGCAGCCCGCACGACAGGCAGACCGCCTCGCGCACCGTCCCGTGGATCTCGATGACCGCGGCGGCGGACGACCCGGCCCGCTGGTGCAGGCCGTCGATGTTCTGGGTGATCAGGGCGCGCAGCCGCCCGGCCCGCTCCAGCTCGGCGAGGGCCGCGTGCGCGGCGTTCGGCTCGGCCGTCCAGACGGGGTCGTCGCGGCGGGACCGCCAGGCGCGCCGCCGCACCTCCGGGTCGGCGAGGTAGGAGCCGATCGTGGACATCGCCTCCGCCGCCGGATCCCGGGTCCAGACGCCGCGCGGGCCCCGGAAGTCGGGGATGCCGCTGTCGGTGGAGACCCCGGCGCCGGTCAGCACGGTGATCGCGCCGACGTTGGGCAGAAGCTCGGCGAGCGTCAGGGGAACGTCCACCCCGACATGGTAGGTCCCGTGCGGGGGTCATGGTCCGCTCCGGTTAACGGATGGGTATCGGGCGGGCCCTTACGCTGGGTCACGGACCGGCCAGTCCGCAAAAGGTGACAAACTTGCCCTGGTATGAGGTCGACGCCGCACATCCTGGTGGTCAACGGCACCAAGGTCCGCCGCCCGGTGTTCATCCTGGGGGCTCCGCACTCGGGTGCGGAGCTGCTGGCGCGCGCGGTCAAGCGGACCCCCGGCTTCCATCTGACCACCGGCCGGCCCGGCGTGCTGCGCGTCACCTACGCGTTCGCGCGGCAGCCCTCGATCGCCTCCGACCGGGAGAAGGGCGCCGCGCGGGTGCTGCGGGACGCCTACGCCGAGGCGTGGCTGGTCTCGGCGCGGGCCTGCGCGCAGTGCCCGGACGAGTGCCGCGAGCTGGCCGGGCTGCCGCCGCGGCCCCCGGCCCCGCCCGGCGCCCCGGCCCCGGCGCCCGCGGAGGCGTGCGCGGACGCGCAGGGCCTGGAGCGGTTCGCCGACGCCTCCCCCGACCTGATCTACAGCACCGACGTGCTGCTGGACGCCTTCCCCGACGCCCAGCTCGTCCAGGTGATCCGGGACGGCCGGGACGCGGTCGCCGACATGCTGGAAGACGAGCGCTGCCTCGCCTGGTTCAAGCCGGGCCTGGCCAACCTCGACACGGTGTTCCCCAACCCGTTCTTCGGCGTCGAGGACCACACCGACCGCAACCGGTGGCCGCGCGCGGCCACCGCGGTCAAGTGCGCGCTGCGCTGGCGCGGCTCTGTGCGGCTCAGCGCGAGGCTCCGGCAGCAGGTGCCCGAGGAGCAGCTGCTCACCGTCCGCTACGAGGACCTGCTGGCCAAGCCGCGCGCCATCGCCGCGGGCCTGTCGGAGTACCTGGACGCGCGCGTCCCGAGGTCCGCGCTGTCGGGCCTGGTGCGGGCCGGCGAGGCGGCCGACGGCGGCGTCGGATCGTGGCGCGACCGCCTCACCCCCCGGCAGGCCGCCCAGGTCGAGAAGGTCGCGGGGACCGAGCTGCGCAGGCTCGGCTACCGCACCGGGCCGCAGAGCTGACCACGCCGGGCCGCAGAGCTGACCACGCCGCCGCGCTTGCGCGCGGCTAGTCGGCGCCCAGCGGCTCGATCTGCAGCTCCACGTCCCGCTGATGGGCGAACTGCGTGCGGTACAGCTCGGCGTACAGGCCGCCCTCCAGCAGCAGCTCCTCGTGCCGGCCGCGCTCGGCGACCCGGCCGCCGTCGATCACCAGGATCTGGTCGGCCTCCCGGATCGTGGACAGCCGGTGCGCGATCACCAGCGAGGTGCGGCCCGCGAGCGCGGTGCGCAGCGCCCGCTGCACGGCCGCCTCGGACTCGGAGTCCAGGTGCGCGGTCGCCTCGTCCAGCACCACCACCGACGGCGCCTTGAGCAGCAGCCGGGCGATCGCGAGGCGCTGCTTCTCGCCGCCCGACAGCCGGTAGCCGCGGTCGCCGACGACGGTGTCCAGGCCGTCGGCCATCTCGGCGACGAGGCCGCCGACGTGCGCGGCCTCCAGCGCGGCGAGGATCTCCTCGTCGGTCGCGTCCGGGCGGGCGTAGCGCATGTTCTCCCGGATCGTGTCGTGGAACAGGTGCGCGTCCTGGCTGACCACGCCGATCTCGGCGCGCAGCGACTCCAGGGTCACGTCGCGGACGTCGGCGCCGCCGATCCGGACCGCGCCGCCGGACACGTCGTACAGCCGCGACACCAGGTGGGTGATCGTCGACTTGCCCGCGCCGGACGGCCCGACCAGCGCGACGAGCTGCCCGGGCTCGGCCCGGAAGTCGACGTCGTGCAGCACCTCGCGGCTGGGCGAGGTGTCGGTGCGGGCGATCGACTCCAGGGACGCCAGCGACACCTCGTCCGCCGCCGGGTAGGCGAACCGGACGTGGTCGAACTCGATCGACGGCGCCTTGGCCGGGCTCGTGGCGGGCGGGCGGCTCTCGCCGAGGGCGCGGGCGTCCTCGCGGTCGCGGATCAGCGGCTTGAGGTCCAGGACCTCGAAGACCCGGTCGAAGCTGACGAGCGCGGTCATGACGTCCACGTGGACGTTGGACAGCGCGGTCAGCGGCCCGTACATGCGGGTCAGCAGCGTCGCGAGCGCGACGAGCGTGCCGAGCTGCAGGGTGTCGCCCACGACGAGGTAGCCGCCGACGCCGTAGACCATGGCGGTGGCGAGCGCCGCGACGAGCGTCAGCGCGGTGAAGAAGACCCGCCCGTACATGGCGGCGACGACGCCGATGTCGCGGACGCGGGCGGCGCGGCCGGAGAAGTTCTCCTCCTCCTCGGCGGGCCGCCCGTACAGCTTGGCGAGCATGGCGCCGGCCACGTTGAAGCGCTCGGTCATCAGCGAGCCCATCTCGGCGTCCAGCACCATCTGCTCGCGGCTGACGCGCTGCAGCCGCTTGCCGACCCACTTGGCCGGCAGGACGAAGATCGGGAGCAGCAGCAGCGCGATCAGCGTGACCTGCCACGACAGGAACAGCATCGTCGCCAGCACCAGGATCAGGCTGATCACGTTGGACACCACCGACGACAGCGTGGTGGTGAGGGCGCGCTGCGCGCCGATCACGTCGTTGTTGAGGCGGCTGACGAGCGAGCCCGTCTGCGCGCGCATGAAGAACGCGACCGGCTGCCGCTGGACGTGCGCGAACACCTGGCTGCGCAGGTCGTAGATGAGCCCCTCGCCGATGCGCGCGGAGTACCAGCGCTGGGCGAGGCCGAGCACCGCCTCCACCAGCGCGAGGCCCGCGACGGCGACGGCGAGCCAGACCACGATGTCCTGGCGGCCCGGCACGATGCCGCTGTCGATGATCGACTTCAGCAGCAGCGGGTTCGCGACGACGATCACCGCGGCCAGCGAGTTCAGCGCGAGGAAGATCACCAGCTCGCGCACATAGGGCCGGGCGTACCCCGCGATCCGCCCGACGGTGCCGGGCTTGAGCTTCTGCCGGGTGACGGAGCTGTCCTTGCGGAACGAGGCCATCACCTGCCAGCCGTTGCCCGGCATTCCCGGCATTCCCACATCTGCCTCCGGCGCGTCCGTGCCATCGATGCCAGCGGCATCGACGTAATCAAGTAAGCATCTCAGTATCCGGCGGGGACAACGCCGCCCCGCCCGCCGCGCTTCCCGGCTCCGCTCACGGCGTAACGGCTCTGGACGACGCGGTAACGGCTCTGGACAACGCGTCCCGCCGGTGTAACTGTGATCATCACCCCCAGGCTCACACCCCCCGGGAGCCCACAGATGAAACGACGCCTCCACGGCGGCGCCGGCGCGCTCACCCTCGCCGCCGCGCTGGCCGCCGCGACCGCCCTCCCGGCGGCGGCGGACGTCCCCACGAGGGACGGCGCCGCCCCGCGCCTGACGGTGGCGGGCGGCGAGACGCAGCCGGTGTTCTCCCGCGCGGACGCCGTCACCCAGACCGTCACCATCGAGACCACGGCCGACAGCGACCGCGACGGCGTGCGCGACCGGGTGCAGATGCGGATCATGCGCCCGAAGGAGACCGCCACCGCCGGCCTGAAGGTCCCGACGATCCTGGAGGCCAGCCCGTACTGGGCCGGGATCAACAACGTCCCCAACCACCCGGTCGACATCGGCGACGCGCGGGCCCGCTCGCTGACGACCACCCAGCGCGACCTCGCCGACGTCTTCCCCGGCTACTACGACAACTACTTCCTGCCGCGCGGGTACGCCGTCGCCAACCTCGACAGCATCGGGACGGGCGGCTCGACCGGCTGCCCGACGTCCGGCGACCGCAGCGAGCAGGCGGGCGCCAAGGCCGCCGTGGACTGGCTGAACGGCCGCGCCCGCGGCTGGGCCCCGGACGGCACCCCGGTGAAGGCGACCTGGTCCACCGGCAACGTCGGCATGATCGGCCAGTCCTACAACGGGACGCTGCCGAACATGGCCGCCGCCACCGGCGTCGAGGGCCTGAAGGCCATCGTCCCGATCGCCGGGATCTCCAGCTGGTACGACTACTACCGCGCGGGCGGCGGCGTCGTCGCGCCCGGCGGCTACCAGGGCGAGGACCTCGACGTCCTGGCCGAGGCCGTGCTGACCCGCGAGAACCCCGAGGTCTGCGCGAAGGTCATCGAGGAGATCGAGGCGACGCAGGACCGCGAGACCGGCGACTACTCCAAGGTGTGGGCCGCCCGCGACTACGTGGGGCAGGCGCGGAAGGTGCGCGCCGCCGTCATGGTCGTGCACGGGCTCAACGACTGGAACGTCAAGGTCAAGAACTCCGTGCAGTGGTGGAACGCGCTCAAGGAGGCGGGCGTCCCGCGGAAGCTGTGGCTGCACCAGGGCAACCACTCGACGCCGTTCCGCTGGCGGGTCGAGGAGTGGCTGCGGCAGACCCACCACTGGTTCGACCGCTACCTGTACGGGATCCGCAACGGGATCGAGAACGAGCCGCGCGTCGACGTCGAGCAGGCGGACGGGACGTGGGAGACGGCCAAGGACTGGCCCGTCCCCGGCACCCGCACCGTCCCGGTCAGCCTGAACGCCGGGCCGTCCGGGCAGCCGGGCACCCTCGGCCTGCGGCCCCGGCCAGGGGCGCCCCAGTCGTTCACCGACGCCGGCCGGACCCGCACCGCCGAGCAGCTCCTCGCCGATGAGGACCTGGCCGACCCGAACCGGCTCGCCTACCTGACGGGGCCGCTGCCGAGCGCCGTCCGGGTCGACGGCATCCCCTCGGTGTCGCTGCGGGCCTCCCTGGACGGCCGGTCGCCGTACCTGACGGCGCTGCTGGTCGACTACGGCACCGACACCCGCCCGACGGGCTCCCGCGTCACCACCGCCGAGCAGGTGTGCTTCGGTGAGAGCGTGCCGGGCGACCCCGGCTGCACCTACCGGCAGCAGCTGGCCACCCAGACCGCCCCTTACAAGATCATCACGCGGGGGTGGCTGGACGCCCGGAACCGGCACGGTTTCAGCCGCAGCGAGCCCGTCGAGGCCGGGAAGCCCTACACGTTCCGGTGGGACCTCGAACCCACCGACTACACCGTGAAGGCCGGCCACCGGCTCGGCGTGATCCTGCTGTCCACCGACTACGACTACACGCTGCGCCACCCGGCCGGGACCGAGGTCTCCGTGCGGCCCGGCGTCAGCCGCGTGCTGCTGCCGCTGGCGCGCGGCGGCCGCGAGGCGCTGAAGTAGCCGCGCCGGGGCGGGCCGGGCGTCCCCCAGCCCGCCCCGCTGCGGTCACTTGCCGAACATCTCCCGCAGCCGGCCGATCTGCTCGCGGCGCTCGGCGGCGCACTGCTGCTCGAGCGTGTTCTCGGCGGCCTCCCACAGCAGCCGCTTCGTCGCCACGGCCGCGCCGGGGTTCACCGCGAGCAGCGCCTCGGTCAGGTCGCGGACGGCGCCGTCCAGGCCCTCGCGCGGAACGACGATCTCGGCGAGGCCGAGCCGGGCCGCCTCGTCGGCGAGCACGGTCCGCGCCGTCAGGCACAGCTCCAGCGCCCGCCCGATGCCGACGATCTCCACCAGCGGCTTGGTGCCGGTCAGGTCGGGGACGAGCCCGAGCGCGGGCTCCTTCATGCAGAACTTGGCGTCGTCGGCGGCGACGCGGATGTCGCAGGCCAGCGCGAGCTGGAACCCGCCGCCGATGGCGTGGCCGTGCACGGCCGCGACCGTGACGATCTCCGGGCGCCGCAGCCAGGTGTAGCCCTCCTGCAGCTCGGCGATGAAGCGGTCGGTCGCCGCGGCGTCCGAGCCGTCGCTGAAGCCCTCGCCGTCACCGGAGAACATGCCGAGGTCGATCCCGGCGGAGAAGCAGGCGCCCTCGCCCCGCAGCACGACGACGCGCACGTCCGCGGGCAGCGAGCGGCCGATCGCGGCGAGCCCCCGCCATGTGTCGAACGTCATGGCGTTGCACCGCTCGGGCCGGTTCAGGGTGACGGTCGCGACGGCGCCGTCCACCTCGAACCGGAGCCCCGCCTTGGCCAGGTCGGTCCCGGCCGGGACCGCCGTGGCCGTTTCCGGCCGCCCGGCCGCTGTCGCGTCCCCCACTGGTCTTCCTTTCGATGAGCGTGCCCCCGCCCGATCAGGCGGGGGCAATGGCGGGCCCGCCCCGCCGTCCACGGGGCGGGACCCGCTCGCCCGTTCCGCCGCCGCGACCGAACCCTACTCGGTCGGCCGCGGCGCCGGATCAGGCGGTGCGCTCATCCGGGGGCCGGTGTCCGGTCAGGACTTCTTGCCCCGGGTCGCGCCGCCGCGACCGCGCAGGTTGACGCCGGACTCGGTCAGAATCCGGTGGATGAAACCGTAGGAGCGGCCGGTGGCGGCTGCCAGGGCGCGGATGCTCTCACCGGAGTCGTACCTCTTCTTCAGGTCCGCCGCCAGCTTGTCGCGCTCGGCACCGGTCACGCGGGTGCCCTTCTTAAGGGTCTCGGCCACGAGTACCTCCCGTAGTGATGTGGTGACCGCTGCGTTATCCCCCGCCATGATCAGTCATTCCCGGCTGTTCGGCTACCCACTCGGCCAGAAAAGATCTGCGGAAGTCACCGCGCAGGTCACGCGAGCGCCACCAGATCGGCAAACTCGTCACTCCAGATGTCTTCCACACCATCCGGCAGCAAAATCACTCTTTCCGGCGCGAGCGCGTCGACCGCGCCCTCGTCGTGGGTCACCAGGACGATGGCCCCGGCGAACGTCCGCAGGGCGCCGAGGATCTCCTCGCGGCTCGCCGGGTCGAGGTTGTTGGTGGGCTCGTCCAGCAGCAGCACGTTCGCGCTCGACACCACCAGCATCGCCAGCGCCAGCCTGGTCTTCTCGCCGCCGGACAGGACCCCCGCGGGCTTGTCGACGTCGTCGCCGGAGAACAGGAACGAGCCGAGGATCTTGCGGACCTCCACCGGCGCCATCCCGGGTGCGGCCGACTGCATGTTCTCCAGGACGGACCGCTCGACGTCGAGGGTCTCGTGCTCCTGCGCGTAGTAGCCGATCCGCAGCCCGTGGCCGGGCACCACCGAGCCGGTGTCGGGCTTGTCCACGCCCGCCAGCAGGCGCAGCAGCGTGGTCTTGCCGGCGCCGTTCAGGCCGAGGACGACGACGCGGCTGCCCCGGTCGACGGCCAGGTCCACGTCGGTGAAAATCTCCAAAGATCCGTACGATTTCGACAAACCCTCCGCGGTGAGGGGGGTCTTGCCGCACGGCGCGGGCTCCGGGAAGCGGATCTTGGCGACCTTGTCGGCCTGCCGCTCGCCCTCCACGCCCGCCAGCAGCTGCCGGGCGCGCCGGTCCATCTGCTGGGCCGCCTTCGCCTTGGTGGCCTTGGCGCGCATCTTGTCGGCCTGCGACAGCAGCGCCGACGCCTGCCGGTGCGCGTTGGCCGACTCGCGCTTGCGGCGCCGCTCGTCGGTCTCCCGCTGGTCGAGGTACTTCTTCCAGCCGACGTTGTAGATGTCGATCACGCTGCGGTTGGCGTCCAGGTGGAACACCCGGTTGACCACGGCGTCCAGCAGCTCCACGTCGTGGCTGATCACCACCAGGCCGCCCTGGTGGCCCTTGAGGAAGTCGCGGAGCCAGACGATGGAGTCGGCGTCCAGGTGGTTGGTCGGCTCGTCCAGCAGCAGGGTGTCGGCGCCGGAGAACAGGATGCGGGCCAGCTCGACGCGGCGCCGCTGCCCGCCCGACAGCGTCCCGAGCGGCTGGGTCAGCACCCGGTCGGGCAGGCCGAGGCTGGAGGCGATCGACGCCGCCTCCGCCTCCGCGCTGTAGCCGCCGAGCACGTGCAGCCGCTCCTCCAGCCGCCCGTACCGGCGGACGGCCTTGTCCCGGTCGGCGCCCGTCGCGGTCGCCATGGCGTCCTCGGCGGCGCGCAGCTTGCGGATCACCTCGTCCAGCCCGCGGGCGGACAGGATCCGGTCGCGGGCCAGCTCGCCGAGGTCGACGCCGCGCGGGTCCTGCGGCAGGTAGCCGATCGTGCCGGAGGACGTCACGGCGCCCTGCGCGGGCAGCGCCTCCCCCGCCAGCACCTTGGTGAGGGTGGTCTTGCCGGCGCCGTTGCGGCCGACGAAGCCCACCCGGTCGCCGGGGTTGACCCGGAACGAGGCGGCCTCGATCAGCAGCCGGGACCCGGCGCGCAGCTCGATGTCTTTCGCGATGATCACAGTGACAGGGCTCCCCTGACGGACGGCTCGGTGGACAGGCGCACGAAACGGCGCGCCGCGCGGTCCATCGACCGTGGGCGCGCCGGGCGCACTGTCAGTTCGGGAGCGGAACCATCCAACCAGTGTACGGGACCCGCCGAGCGGAGCTCGTCCGTCGATCGGCGGCGGGCGGGGGCCGGCGGGCGGGGGCCGGTCCCGGCCACGGGTCATCCGTCGGGAAAGCCATGTGTGAACGCCGCGTGCGGGGCCAGGATGAGGGTGGCGGCGTGCGGCGGGAACGGCACCGGGGCCCCGCCGGTCCCGGCACGAAGGAGTGTGAGTCGGATGACCCAGGTCACCGGAAACGCGCCGGTGGGGACGCCGAACTGGCTCGACATCGGCATCCCCGACCTCGAGCGCGCGAAGACGTTCTACGGGACGCTCTTCGGCTGGCAGTTCCTGGACGCGGGCCCCGACGCGGGGCACTACAACCTGTGCCAGGTGCGCGGGGAGTCCGTCGCCGGGATGATGCGCAACCCCGACGACCAGCCCGACGAGTACTGGTGGTGCGTCTACTTCGCCGCGGACGACTGCGACGGCCTCGTCAAGCGGGCCACCGACGCCGGCGGCGAGGTCGTCGTCCCCGCCATGGACGTGATGGACCTCGGCCGCATGGCCATCCTCAAGGACCCGCAGGGCGCCCAGTTCGGCCTGTGGCAGGGCCGCGCCCACCACGGCTCCGCGATCGTCAACGAGCCGGGGTCGTTCGTGTGGAACGAGCTGGTCACGCCCGACTCCGGCGCCGCCTGCGCGTTCTACCGGACGCTTTTCGGCTACGAGCTGGAGCCGATGCCGGGCGACATGGACTACACCGTCCTGAAGCGCCCGGACGGCCGCTACATCGGCGGCATCGCCGGCGGGTCCGGCGTCGTGGTCGGCGGCGGCGCCGGCGAGGTCCCGTCCTGGATGACCTACTTCGCGGTCGGCGACGCCGACGAGGCGGTCCGCCGGGTCCGCGCGGGCGGCGGCACGGTCGACGCCGAGCCGGCCGACAGCCCGTACGGCCGCTCGGCGCCCGTCCGCGACCCGTTCGGGGTGCCCTTCCACGTGATGAAGCCGGCGCCCGAGCCCGCGTCGTGACCGCTCTTCGGGGGCCCGGCCGCGCGGGCCCCCGGAGACCGGCGGGGTCAGCCCTGGCGCTCGGCGGCCAGCCGCTGCCCGATCGTCTGGTGCAGCCGCTGGAGCCCGGACGTGCCGACCAGCCCGATCTGGCCTTCCAGGTCGCGCAGCAGCACGTCCTCGTTCATCACGGCCTCCGAGGACTGCATGAGCACGGTGCCCTGGCCGGTGAAGTCGAACTGGTGCTCCTCGCCGGACTGGCCGCCGATGCCGAACACCATCCGGGCCGCGCCGAACGCCCCGCGCATGTAGGAGTGGTCGTAGTGGTGGCAGGGCGAGGGGCAGTCGGCCCAGCCGAGCAGCGCCTGCGGGTCGACGCGGATCGGCGGCTCGACGAAGTGGACGGGCCCGTTGGAGGCCGCCACGAACCGCCCCGTACCGATCAGCGTCAGGAACCCGGGGATAATCGACTGCTTCAGCTCCAGGCCCGGCTCGAACGCGAGCAGGTTCCCGGCCCGGACGGTGAGGTTGCCCTCCTCCAGGTCGAAGGAGTTGACGTCGAAGCCCCGGTCGGCGAGCAGCAGCTTGCCCTGCCCCTGCGCGACGATCCAGTCCTGGGCGTACAGCGGGGAGTTGAAGGTGTGCGCGACGAGGGAGTCCAGCGGCCCCGCCGACAGCGCCTCGAACTTGACCTGCCCGTAGTAGGCGATCATCTTGCCCTTCTGCGCGAACCACTGCCCGTTGAGGTCCACGCTGAAGGCGTACGGGTTGACGTTGTCGTTGGACGGGAGGCTGTGCGGGTTCCAGGTCTGCGTGCCGAACGTGCTCACGGGTCAGATCTTCCTCTCGCTGGCCTGGACGTAGACGACGCCGGAGCCGCTCAGCTCCAGCTGGAAGCCCTCGCCGGAGCCGCGCCCGATCAGGTCGCGCAGCCCCACCGCCGTGGTGAGCTTGTTCTGCACCTGGCCGCGGTGCGCCACGTACGCCTGCGGGTCGACGTGGACGGGCCGCTGCGGGGTGATCGGCAGCTCCATCACGCCGCCGTGCGACAGCAGCGCGCACGAGCCGTGCCCGGTCAGCGTGGTGGTGAACAGGCCCTGCCCGGTGACGGCGCCGCGCACGATGCCGCGCACGCCGCCCTGCTCGCCCATGAACATCGTCCCGACCTGGAGGGTCGTGTCGTGGACGAGGAGGCGGTCGGCCTCGGCGTACAGGGTGTCGGCGCCGTTCAGGTCGATGACGCTGACCTCCAGGCCGCCGTGCCCGAACAGGACGCTGCCCTGCCCGGTGACGTGCATCATCGCGCTGCGCTCGCCGGCGACGGCTCGCCCGATGGTGCCGCCGATGCCCTGCCCGGCCGTGGTGGACGGCGCGAACGACACGGGCCCGGTGTAGCCGAGCATGGCGCCGCGCTTGCTGTAGACCTCCTGCCCCGGCCCGATCGGCACCTGGAGCATCTTGGAGTTGATCGACTGGTAACCGGGCATCAGATCTCCAGAATCCCGCCGCGCTCGGCCGGCTGGACGTACACCAGCCCGTGCCCCTGGTACCGGAACTGCACGCTCTCCCCCGATCCCTGGCCGATCACCGTCCGCCAGTTGACGTCGGTGACCACGTCCTGCTGGAGCTGCCCGTGATGGCACACGTAGGCGTGCGGGTCGACGCACAGCGGTGTCTGCGGCGTGACCTCCAGCGCGATCGCCGGCCCCTCGGACAGGATCGCGACCGTGCCGTGCCCGTCCACCTTGGTGGTGGCGAGGCCCTGGCCGGTGCCCATGCCGCGCAGCCCCACGAACTGGACGCCGGTCTGCAGGGCGCCGTCGAGCGCCAGCAGGCTCTCCGACTCCACGAACAGGGTGTCGCCGGTGAGCTGGACGAGCGTGACCTCCGTCGCCTCGCTGGCCAGGTAGACCGTCCCCTGGCCGCTGATCTCCATGAGGGTCATGCCCTCGCCGGCGATCCGCCGCTTGAGGGCGCCGCGGAGCCCCTCGCCGCCGGTCATGCCCTGCCTCTTGAACGCCATCTGGCCCTCGTAGGCGACCATGGAGCCGTTCAGCGCCCTGATGGTCTCGCCGGCGAGGTCGACGGCGAGCATCTTCGAGCCGTTCAATCGAAATTGCGCCACGAAGCGAGAAGATACCGCCCGGCGCGTTGCCGGTCCCGCTCGTGCGCGCATCGGGAAGGATGGGCACCATGTGGATCGCTCCCGAACGCCGCAGTCTCAGCCGGTGGGCCGTGCCAGGGCTCGTCCTGGCCGCCGGCGTGGTGGTCGGGGCCGTGCTCGCCGCCGACGGGCGGTCCGGGACGGCCCTCGTCGCGCTGGCCGCGCTCGCGGGATACGCCGGCTACCTCGGCTACCGGCGCAACGAGCCGGCGCTGCCGGTCAGCGACGGGTTCGGGTCCGGCACCCGGGCCCGCGCGCACCTGCGCGCCGCCGCGATGACCGGCGACGTGCTGACCGTCGCGGTGGTCGGCGGCCTCGTCGTCCAGGCGCTGCGCGGCTCCGACATCACGGCCTACGCCTGGCTGTCGGCCGTCGCCGGCGTCACCTACCTGCTGTCGGCCCTGGCGGGCACCCGCAGCCTCTGAACTGGGCGAACTGTGGGTTAACTTCTCCCGACACGGGTGGTTCCGGGGCGTCGCGGGCGGCATGATGCGGCTGTGCCCGTCGACGCACTCGATGCCCTCCTCCCGGCCCGGGCGGTGTTCCAGCCCGTGGCCGATCTCGGCACGGGCGCCGTCGTCGCCGTCGAGGCGCACGCCGGGCCGTCCGAAGCCCCGGCGCGGTTCGACCCGGCGGCCGAGGACGTGCGGCGCGCCGTCGAGGCGGCCCGGGCGGCGCACGCCGCCGGCACGCGCCTGCCCCTGCAGATCTCCCTGCGCGCCGAGACGCTGGCGGGCGGCGACGACCTGCTCCACGAGCTCCACCACGGCCTCGGCGACGCCGGCCGGCGGCCACATGAGGTCATCCTGTGCGTCACCGGCGGGTTCCCGCCCGCCCAGCGGCCGCCGCTCGCCGCGGCGCTGGCGGCGCTGCGGCACGCCGGCTACCTCGTCGGCCTCGCCGGGCTCGGCTCCGCGCACGCCCCGCTGGACCTGCTGGTGGACGGCGCCCCCTACCTGCTGAAGCTCGATCCCGAGCTGGCGCGCGCGTCGCTCACCGAGCCGCGGCGGGCAGCGCTGGTCGCGAGCCTGGTGGACCTGGCGCACCGGCTGGAGACGCACGTCCAGGCGCCCGGCATGGCGAGCCGCGAGCAGGTGCTGCACATGCGGGAGGCCGGGGTGCGGCTCGTCCAGGGGCCGGCGCTCGCGCCGCGGGAGTGGCGCCCCGGCATGCCGGTGAGCATCCCGGTCGCGGCGGCGGCCCCGGAGCCCGCCCGGCCGGAGACCGGGCTCGGGCCGCGGGTGTCGGAGTTCACGATCCCCGCGGTCACGCTGCCGGACACCGCCACCGCCGACGAGGTGCTCACCGTGCTGAACGCCGAGACCGGCGTCACCAGCGTCGTCCTGGTCGACGACCGGCAGCGGCCCCGGTGCACGGTGGACCGGACGCGGTTCCTGCTCCAGCTGTCCGGCGCGTACGGGCACGCGCTGCACGCGCGGCGGCCCGCCGCCCGGCTGGCCGACCCGCCCCGGCCCGTGCCGCGGACCGTCCCGGCGATCGCGGCGCTGCGCGCGGCGGGCGCGGAGGACGACCGCGTCTACGACGACCTGGTCGTGGTGGACGAGGTGGGCCGCTGCCTCGGCATCGTGCGCGTCGCCGACCTGATCCGCGCCATGTCGGACTGAGAGGGGCACTGAGAGGCGCGCTGAGGGGTCAGCGCGGGCCGGGGGGCCCGTCGTGTGGATCACGCCCGGAAAGTCCACCGAGGACCGTTTCCTGGGCGAGGATGGCCGCCTGCACCCGGCTGGCCAGCCCGAGCTTGGCGAGGATGCGGCTCACATGCGTCTTGGTGGTCGTCTCCGCCATGTCGAGGCGGGCCGCGATCTGCCCGTTCGACAGGCCCTCCCCCAGGCACGCGAACACCTCGCGCTCCCGGGGCGTCAGCCCGTCCAGGCCGGGCGCGTGCGCCGGGGCCGCCGGCCGGGCCGCGAACGCGCCGATCAGCCGCCGGGTGACCCGCGGGGCGATGACGCCGTCGCCCGCCGCGACCGTCCGGACGGCGTCCACCAGCCGGTCGGCGTCCACGTCCTTGAGCAGGAACCCGGCGGCGCCCGCCCGCAGCGCGCCGAACACGTACTCGTCCATGTCGAACGTGGTCAGCACCAGCACGTCGGTGAACCCGGCGATCTCCCGGGTGGCGCTGATGCCGTCCAGGACGGGCATGCGCACGTCCATCAGCACCACGTCGGGGCGCAGCTCGCGGGCCAGCTCCACCGCCCGCGCCCCGTCCGCGGCCTCGCCGACGACCCGCACGTCCGGCGCGCCGCGCAGGATCAGCACGAGGCCCGCCCGCACCGCCGCCTGGTCGTCGGCGACCAGCACCTCGATCATGGCGTCCTCTCCGGTTCCACCGGCAGTTCGGCGTGCACCCGCCACAGGCCGCCGTCCGGCCCCGCGTCGAACTCCCCGGCCAGCATCACCGCGCGCTCGCGCATCCCGACCAGCCCGCTGCCGCTGCCCGGCAGCCGGGAGCCGTCCCGGCCGAGCGGGCTGAGCACGTCGATCACCAGCCGCCGGCCGTACCGCACCCGCACCTCGGCGCGGCCCGGCCCGCCGTGCTTGAGCGCGTTGGTCAGCGACTCCTGGACGATCCGGTAGGCGGCCAGCTCCACCGCCGCGGGCAGCTCCGCCGGCTCCCCCGCGACCTCCAGCGACGCCGCCAGGTCCGCCCGGCCGGTGTGCCGGACGAGCCGGTCCAGCTCGGCGAGCCGCGGCCGGGCGGCCGGGTCCTCGCCGCCGTCGCGCAGCAGCCCGATCATCCGCCGCATCTCGGCGAGGCCGCGCACGCTGTTCTCCCGGATGACCTCCATGGACCGCTCGATCTCGGACCGGTCCAGGTCCCGCACCCGCAGCACCGCCGAGGAGTGCAGCGCTACCGCGCTCAGATGGTTGGCGATCACGTCGTGCAGCTCGCGGGCCATCCGGGCCCGCTCGGCGTTCACCGCGGCGCGCCGGTCCAGCTCGGCCAGCCGCGCCACCTGCTCGGCGCGCTGCCGCTCCGCCTCCGCCCGCCGGTGCTCCGCCTCGGCCCGCCGCCGCTCGGCCTCCGCCCGGTACCGGTGCTCGCGGACCGCCATCGCGGTCAGCACCGGCGCCACCCAGACCAGCCCGGCGACCGCGCCCGCCACCACGCCGACCGCGACGCCGCGAAGGCCGATCCCGACCCCGGCGGCGACCAGTAGCGACGCGGCCGCGGTCGCGCCGAGCAGCCACTCCGCCGTCCGGCGCCGCCCGTACAGGCTCGCCGCGTACAGGGCGTCCCCGAAGATCATCGCGGTGGCGATGCTGGGGCCGAACGCCACGTCGGCGAAGTTGAACGGGGTGGCGAGCGCGAGCCCCGTGAGCGGCGCGGTGCGGCGCAGCAGCATGGCCGCGCACAGCCCGAGCAGCGGGACGAGGCGGACCCAGCGGGACGGGTCCCAGTCGGTCCCCCACGTCGAGTAGCCGTGCGCCGCGAGCATCAGCAGCCCGCCGGCGAGGGACGCGACGGCGATCAGGGCGTCCTGGCGCGTGGTCAGCCGTCGGATCCGGTGCACGGACCCATCTCAGCATCCCCGCGCCCGTGCCTCGTCCACCCGGATGAGGATGCCGCGTACATCCTTCGGACGACCCGCGAAACCCCACCGGCGACGACGATCCGGCCCCGCCGCCCCGGCAGGATGGAGCACGTGCTCATCGCCGTCATCGCCGGCTGCGAGATCGGCTTCTGGGTCGTCCTCGCCGCCGGGCTCCTCGCCCGCTACCCGCTGCGCCTGCGCCGCACCGGCGCGGCCCTGCTGCTGTGCGTCCCGCTGGTCGACCTGGTGCTGCTGGCGGCCACGGCCATCGACCTGCACGGCGGCGCCACCGCCGGCACCGGCCACGGCCTGGCCGCCGCCTACCTCGGCTACTCGGTCGCGTTCGGGCACAGCATGGTCCGCTGGGCGGACGAGCGCTTCGCGCACCGCTTCGCCGGCGGCCCGCCGCCCCGCGGCAAGCCCAAGTACGGGGCGGCGCGCGTCCGCTACGAGTGGCGCGAGTTCGGCAAGGCCGCCCTGGCGACCGCCATCGCCTGCGGCCTCCTCGGCGCGATGATCGTCCTGGTGGACGACCCCGACCGCACGCAGGCCCTGCTGGCCTGGCTCGCGCGCCTCGGCGGCGTCCTCGCGATCTGGTCGCTGTGGCCGATCACCCACACCCTCTGGCCCGCCAAGCCCAAGGACACCGGGGGCCGGGAACACGCAGTGAGGCCGCGCCCCCGCGGCCGGGGGCGCGGCCTCACGCGGGCGCCGGGCGTTCGTCAGACGTTGAAGCCGAGGGCGCGCAGCTGGTCGCGGCCGTCGTCGGTGATCTTGTCCGGGCCCCACGGCGGCAGCCAGACCCAGTTGATCTTGACGTCCTGGACCAGGCCCTCCAGCGCGCTGTGGGCCTGGTCCTCGATCACGTCGGTGAGCGGGCAGGCGGCGCTGGTGAGCGTCATGTCCAGGGTGGCGGTCCCGCCGTCGAGGTTCACGCCGTAGACCAGGCCGAGGTCGACGACGTTGATGCCGAGCTCGGGGTCGACGACGTCCTTGAGCGCCTCCAGGACCTCCTCCTCCTGCGGAGTGGTCTCGGTGGTCGCGGGGGTGTCGGTCATGATGCCTCTCCGAGTGCGCGTGCGGTCGCGTCCTTCCACGCCATCCAGGCGAGCAGGGCGCATTTGATCCTGGCGGGGTACTTGGAGACCCCGGCGAAGGCGATGGCGTCCTCCAGGACGTCCTCGTCCGGCTCGATGTCCCGGCCGCGGGACTGCATCAGCGCCAGGAACTCCTCGCCGACCGCCATCGCCTCCTTCACGGACTTTCCGATGATCAGGTCCGACATCACCGAGGCGCTGGCCTGGCTGATCGAGCAGCCCATGGCGTCATACGACACGTCGGCGACCGTGGCGTCCTGGCCCTCGCCGTCCAGGTGGACGCGCAGCGTCACCTCGTCACCGCAGGTCGGGTTGACGTGGTGGGCCTCGCCCTCGAACGGCTCCCGCAGCCCCTTGTGGTGGGGGTTGCGGTAGTGGTCCAGGATGACCTCCTGGTACATCGCCTCCAGCTGCATGTCGTCCCTTCCAAGCCTTTTCTCGCTACAACCGGCCCGCCGGTCAGTGTGTTCCGAAGAACTTCTGGGCGTGCCGTACCCCGTCGGCGAGCGCGTCCACGTCGGCGAGGGTGTTGTAGAGGTAGAACGTCGCGCGGGTGGTCGCCGGGATGCCGAAGCGCCGGCAGATCGGCCACGCGCAGTGGTGGCCGACGCGGACCTCGACGCCCAGGTCGTCCAGGACCTGGCCGACGTCGTGCGGGTGGATGTCCTCGACGGTGAACGACACGGCGCCGCCGCGCGCCTCGGTGGTGCCGGGGCCGATGATGCGGACGCCGGGGATCTCGCCCAGCCGCTCCAGCGAGTAGGCCACCAGGGCCTCCTCGTGGGCGTGGACGCGGTCCATGCCGATCTCGGCGAGGTAGTCGCAGGCGACGCCGAGCCCGATGGCCTGCGCCGTCATCGGCACCCCCGCCTCGAACCGCTGCGGCGGCGGCATGAACGTGGTCCCCTCCATGCGGACGACCTCGATCATGGACCCGCCGGTGATGAACGGCGGCATCGCCTCCAGCAGCTCGCTCCGCCCCCACAGCACGCCGATGCCCGTCGGGCCGAGCATCTTGTGCCCGGAGAACGCCAGGAAGTCGGCGCCGAGCTCGGCGACGTCGACCGGCTGGTGCGGCACCGACTGCGCGGCGTCCAGCAGGACGAGCGCGCCGACGGCGTGCGCGCGGGCGATGATCTGCCTCACCGGCGGGACGGTGCCGAGCACGTTCGACTGGTGCGTCAGCGCGACGATCTTGGTGCGCTCGTTGACCAGGTCGTCGAGGTTCTCCAGGTCCAGGCGGCCCTCGTCGGTGATGCCGAACCAGCGCAGCGTGGCGCCGGTCCGCCGGCAGAGCTCCTGCCACGGGACGAGGTTGGCGTGGTGCTCCATCTCCGACACCACGACCTCGTCGCCGGGCCCCACCGCGAACCGCTCGGCCTCCGGGCCGGCGGTCGCGGCGTTGCTCATCGCGTACGCGACGAGGTTGATGCCCTCGGTGGCGTTCTTGGTGAACACGATCTCGGCCGGCGTCGCGCCGATGAACCGGGCGATGGACGCGCGGGCGTTCTCGTACGCCTCCGTCGCCTCCTCGGCGAGCAGGTGCGCCCCGCGGTGCGGCGCCGCGTTGTGCCGCTCGTAGAACTCGCGCTCGGCGTCCAGCACCCGGACGGGCTTCTGCGACGTCGCACCGGAGTCGAGGTACACCAGAGGACGCCCGCCGCGGACCGTGCGGCGCAGCAGCGGGAAGTCCTTCTTCAGCTCCTCGGGCAGCAGCGTCATAGCGAAGCGCCCGCCTTCACGTACTTCTCGTACCCCTGCTCCTCCAGCTCGTCGGCCAGCTCCGGCCCGCCCTCGGCGACGACGCGGCCGGCGGCGAACACGTGCACGAAGTCGGGCTTCACGTACCGCAGGATGCGGGTGTAGTGGGTGATCAGCAGGATGCCGGTGTCGCCGGAGGCGAACCGGTTCACGCCCTCGGAGACGACCTTCAGCGCGTCGACGTCCAGGCCGGAGTCGGTCTCGTCCAGGACGGCGACCTTCGGCTTGAGCATCTCCAGCTGCAGGATCTCGTGCCGCTTCTTCTCACCGCCGGAGAAGCCCTCGTTCAGGCTGCGCTGCGCGAACGCCGGGTCGATGGACAGCGCGTCCATCGCCTGCTTCATCTCCTTGGAGAACTCGCGGAGCTTCGGGGCCTCGCCGCGGACGGCGGTCACGGCCGAGCGCAGGAAGTTCGACACCGACACGCCCGGCACCTCGACCGGGTACTGCATCGCGAGGAACAGCCCGGCGCGGGCGCGCTCGTCCACCGACATGGCGAGGACGTCCTCGCCGTCCAGCGTGACGGTGCCCGACGTCACCTCGTACTTGGGGTGCCCGGCGACGGCGTAGGCCAGGGTGGACTTGCCCGAGCCGTTCGGCCCCATGATCGCGTGGGTCTCGCCGGCCTTCACGGTCAGGTCGACCCCGCGCAGGATCTCCTTCGCCCCGTCGGAGCCGTCGCCGACGGAGACGTGGAGGTCGCGGATCTCTAGCGTGGCCATAGTGCGTACAGTCCTTCGTGGTGGGGTCAGTCGTCGGCGAGCGAGACGTAGACGTCCCCGCCCTCGACCTTGACCTTGTAGGTGGCGACCGGCTGCGTGGCCGGCGGGTTGGTGGGCTTGCCGCTGCGCAGGTCGAAGCAGGACCCGTGCAGCCAGCACTCGATGGTGCCGTCGTAGACCTCGCCCTCGGAGAGCGAGACCTCGGCGTGCGAGCAGATGTCGTTCAGCGCGTAGACGTCCTCGCCGCTGCGCACGATCGCGACCGGCGTGTCGTCGACCTCGACGCCGAGGGCCCCGTCGGCCGGGACCTCCTCCAGCGCGCACACCTTCACGAACGTCATCGCTCACCCGCCCTGACGTCCAGCTCCTCCTCGATGGCCTCGCGGACCTTGTCGCGGACCTCGGCGACCTCGATGCGGTCGACGAGCTGGCCGAGGAAGCCCCGCACGACCATGCGCCGCGCGTCGTCGAAGGTGATGCCGCGCGCCTGCAGGTAGAACAGGTGCTCGTCGTCCAGCCGGCCGGACGCCGAGGCGTGCCCCGCGCCCGCGACCTCGCCGGTGAGGATCTCCAGGTTCGGCACCGAGTCGACCCGCGTCCCGTCGGTGAGGACGAGGTTGCGGTTCAGCTCGTAGGTGTCGGTGCCCTCCGCCTCCGCGCGGATGATCACGTCGCCGATCCAGACGGCGTGCGCGTCCTGGTCCTGCAGGGCGCCGCGGTAGTCGACGCGGCTGCGGCAGTGCGGCACGGTGTGGTCGACGAGGAGGCGGTGCTCCAGGTGCTGGCCGCCGTCCACGAAGTAGACGCCGTACAGCTCGGCGTCGCCGCCGGGCCCGTCGTAGGCGACCGACGGCGAGATCCGCACGACGTCGCCGCCGAGCGAGATGTTGTGCGAGACGAACCGGGCGTCGCGGTCGAGCCGGGCGTGCTGGTGCGACACGTGCACCGCGCCGTCGGCCCAGTCCTGCAGGCTGATCACCGAGAGGCGGGCGCCGTCGCCGACGACGAACTCGACATTGTCGGCGTAGGTCGCCGGGCCGCGGTGGGTGAGGACCACGGTCGCCTCGGCGAACGGCTCCACGATCACGGTGGTGTGCCCGTAGGCGGCGCCGGAGCCGTCCTCGCCGCGCCGCCGCAGGACGGTCGGCGCCGAGGCGACGGCCTCCTTCGGGACGGTCACGACGGTGGCCTCGGTGAAGGAGTTCCACGCCTGGGCGCTGACCCGGTCGGCGGGCACGTAGGACTTGCCGACCCGCGGGTCGTCGCGGCCGACGGTCTCCACCGTGACCTCGGGGGCCGCCTCGGCCTCCGTCACGACCTTGCCGCCCTCCTCGGCGGTGCCCTTGTGCAGGCCGCGCAGGCGGCGCAGCGGGGTGAACCGCCACTCCTCCTCGCGGCCCGTCGGGACCTCGAAGTCGGCGACGTCGTAGGACGCCTTCTCGTGCAGCGTCGAGAGAGGCTTGGTGTCGAGCCCCATCAGCCGACGGCTCCTTCCATCTGCAGCTCGATGAGCCGGTTCAGCTCGAGGGCGTACTCCATCGGCAGCTCCCGCGCGATGGGCTCGACGAACCCGCGCACGATCATCGCCATCGCCTCGTCCTCGGTGAGACCGCGGCTCATCAGGTAGAACAGCTGCTGCTCCGACACCTTGGAGACGGTGGCCTCGTGGCCCATCTCCACGTCGTCCTCGCGGACGTCGACGTAGGGGTAGGTGTCGGACCGGCTGATCTGGTCGACCAGCAGCGCGTCGCACTTGACGGTGGACTTGCTGTGCTCGGCGCCCTCCTGGATCTGCACCAGCCCGCGGTAGGACGTGCGGCCCCCGCCGCGCGCCACCGACTTGGAGATGATGCTGCTGGAGGTGTTCGGCGCGGCGTGCACCATCTTGGCGCCGGCGTCCTGGTGCTGGTCCTCGCCGGCGAACGCGATCGACAGGGTCTCGCCCTTGGCGTGCTCGCCGAGCAGGTAGACGGCCGGGTACTTCATGGTGACCTTGGAGCCGATGTTGCCGTCGACCCACTCCATGGTGGCGCCCTCGTAGGCGACGGCGCGCTTGGTCACCAGGTTGTAGACGTTGTTGGACCAGTTCTGGATGGTCGTGTAGCGGACGCGGGCGTCCTTCTTCACGACGATCTCCACGACGGCCGAGTGCAGCGAGTCCGACTTGTAGATCGGGGCGGTGCAGCCCTCGACGTAGTGGACGTAGGAGCCCTCGTCGGCGATGATCAGCGTCCGCTCGAACTGGCCCATGTTCTCGGTGTTGATCCGGAAGTAGGCCTGCAGCGGGATCTCGACGTGCACGCCCGGCGGGACGTAGATGAACGAGCCGCCCGACCACACGGCGGTGTTCAGCGCGGCGAACTTGTTGTCGCCGACGGGGATCACCGAGCCGAAGTACTCCTGGAAGATCTCCGGGTGCTCGCGCAGGCCGGTGTCGGTGTCGACGAAGATGACGCCCTTCTCCTCAAGGTCCTCGCGGATCTTGTGGTAGACGACCTCCGACTCGTACTGCGCGGCGACGCCGGCGATGAGGCGCTGCTTCTCGGCCTCGGGGATGCCGAGCTTGTCGTAGGTGTTCTTGATGTCCTCGGGCAGTTCCTCCCAGGACGCGGCCTGCTGCTCGGTGGAGCGCACGAAGTACTTGATGTTGTCGAAGTCGATGTCCGACAGGTCCGAGCCCCAGGTGGGCATCGGCTTCTTGCTGAACAGCCGCAGCCCCTTGAGGCGGAGGTCGAGCATCCACTCGGGCTCGTCCTTCTTGCCCGAGATGTCGCGGACGACGTCCTCGTTCAGGCCGCGTCGCGCCGAGGCGCCGGCCTCGTCGGAGTCGGCCCAGCCGAACTTGTACCTGTCCAGCCCCTCGAGTTCGGGGTGGGCTGCCGTAGTCATAGAACAACTCCAAAGAGTGATTTGTTCGTCACGTCGCGCCGTCGTCATCCCGGGCCCGGTCGGCGCACAGGTCCACCGGGCTGACGTGGGTGGTGCAGATCCCGTCGCCGTGGGCGATCGTGGCCAGCCGCTGCACGGGGGTGCCGAGCAGCCGGCTGAACGCCTCGGTCTCGGCCTCGCACAGCTGCGGGAACTCCGCGGCGACGTGCGCGACCGGGCAGTGGTGCTGGCACAGCTGCTCGCCGCCGCCCGGCTGGGGCGCCTTCGCGGCGGCGGCCGCGTAGCCGTCGCCCGACAGCGCCTCGGCGAGCGTGCGGACCCGCTGCTGGGGCGGCGCGTCCTGCACGACGGGGCGGTAGCGCCGCTCCAGGTCGGCGATCTGCCGCCGGGCGAACTCGGCGACCGCGTGCTCGCCCGCCGTGTCGGCGATGAACCGCAGCGCGCTGGTCGCCAGGTCGTCGTAGGCGTGCACGAAGGCGCTGCGCCCGGCGTCGGTGATGGCGAACCACTTGGCGGGGCGGCCCCGCCCGCGCCGGGTCTGCGGCACCCGCGCCTTGCGGACCTCGATCATGCCCTCGGCCAGCAGCGCGTCCAGGTGCCGGCGGATCGCGGCCGGCGTGAGGCCGACGCGTTCGCCCAGCGTGGACGCCGTGACCGGGCCGTGCTCAAGGATCAACCGGGCCACCCGGGCGCGCGTGTCGCGCTCGGTGTGACCGGCGGACGACGGCACGCCGGAACGCCGCGCGGGGGCGGTCCGTGCGTTCGTCTGATCCTCGCTCACGTATTTCACAACATCAGTGTGCCGTAATTACTTCCCCCGAAACACCGGAACGCCGATGTCGTAGCTCACGCAGGTAAGCCTTACCTAACCTGCGGTTTCTCGTCGCGGCTCGGCGCGGCGGCCCCGCGCGGCAGCAGCAGCACCGGGCACGGCGCGGCCCGCAGGATCTTGCCGGAGCTCTCCCCGAGGAAGACCTTGCGCAGCGGCCCGTCATGGCCGGACAGGCAGGCGAGGACCTCGCCGTGCAGCATATCGACGGTGCCGAGCGTCTTGGCGATGTCGGTCCCGATGGCCGTGCGCCGCTCCACCGGCGTCCCGCCGCCGAACAGCCCGGCGGCGTAGCGCAGGTCCTCCTCGGCCTGGGCGAGCTGGCGGTCCAGGACGCCGCCGGGCACCTGGAACCGGGCCGCGAGACCGGGCGGCCGCAGCACGAGGGTCAGCAGCCGCAGCTCCACGTCCAGCCGCTCGGCGAACGCTGCGGCCGCCGACAGCGGCCCCTCGGCGTCCCGGCGCCGCCAGTAGGCGACCGTCATCCGCGAGAACCGCCGCGGCGGGTGCGCCGCGTAGCCGCGCGGCGCCAGCATGACCGGGACGGGCGAGCCGTGCAGCAGCTGGTCGGCGGTGCTGCCGACGGCGACCCGGCCGCGCCGTCCGCGCGGCGCCGAGCCCGCCACGATCAGGTCGGCGCCGACGTCCTTGGCGACCTCGATGAGGCCGCGGCCGCTGCCCCGGTGGGCCTGGACGCGCGGGGTGACGTCCCGCCGCGGGACGCCGAGCTCCGCCAGCCGCGCCAGGGCCGCTTCGAGGGCCTCGTCCGCCTGGCCCTTGAGGTAGGCGACCCATTCGGCGTCCACCGCGCCCGGCCCCGGCGTGGGCCACGGCGGCGGGTGCACGTGCACGGCCGTCAGCGGCGCCCTCATGGTCCGGACGAGCAGCGCCGCGAGCGCCAGCGCGTCGTCGCCGCGCTCGTCGGGCGCGTAGCCGACCAGCACCCGCATGCCGTCGGCGGCGTTCTCGGGAGCGTTCATCAGAGCCCCTTCCGGGCGGGGTCGCGAGGTGGTCCGGCCGCCAGGCGGGAATGGCGGCGCCCGTACAGGAAGTAGGCGGCCAGCCCGACGGCGCACCAGAGGGCGAACACCGTCCACGTCACCCCGCCGAGGCCCACCATCAGGTACACGCAGAACCCGACGCCGAGCAGCGGCGTCACCGGGAACAGCGGGGTCCGGAAGCTGCGCGGCAGGTCGGGCCGGGTGCGGCGCAGCACGATGACGCCGACGCTGACCAGCGCGAACGCGAACAGCGTCCCGATGCTGGTGGCGTCGACGAGCCGGCCGAGCGGGACCGCCGCCGCGAGGATCCCGATGAACAGCGCCACGATCACGGTGTTGGCGACGGGGACCCGGCGGCCGGGGCTGACCCTCTGGAAGACGTCCGGGACGAGCCCGTCCCGCGACATCGCGAACAGGATGCGGGTCTGCCCGTACATGACGGTGAGGACGACGCTGGCGATCGCGATCACCGCGCCGAGCGCGAGGATCATCGACGGCCAGGACCGCCCGGTCGCCACGTCCAGCACCTCGGCGAGGGACGCCTCGGCGCCGCTGATCGCGAACTTGTCCCAGTGCATCGCCGCGACGGCGGCGAGCCCGACCAGCACGTAGAGGACCGTGACGATCACCAGCGACAGGACGATCGCGAGCGGCAGGTCGCGGCGCGGGTTCTTGGCCTCCTCGCCGGCGGTGGAGGCGGCGTCGAAGCCGATGTAGGAGAAGAACACCTTGCCGCCGGCGGCGCTGATCCCGGCCCAGCCCATGGGCGCGAACGCGCTCAGGTTCCCCGCATTGAACGCGGTGAAGGCCACCGCGCAGAAGAACAGCAGCACGGCGATCTTGAGGAACACCATGACCGTGTTGGCGGTGGCGCTCTCGGAGGTGCCGCGCAGCAGCAGCAGCGTGGCGAGCAGCACCACGACGACGGCGGGGATGTTGACGAGACCGCCGTCCCCCGGCGGGTTGCTGATCTCGGCGGGGATCGTGAACCCGAACGCAGCGTCGAAGAACGCGTTGAGGTAGGAGCCCCAGCCGACCGCGACGGCCGACACCGACACCGCGTACTCCAGCAGCAGGCACCAGCCGCAGACCCACGCGACCAGCTCGCCGAGCGTGGCGTAGGAGTAGGAGTAGGACGAGCCGGACACCGGGATCGTCCCGGCCAGCTCCGCGTACGACAGGGCGGAGAACAGCGCGGTGACGGCGGCGAGCACGAACGACAGCACGACGGCCGGTCCGGCCAGCGGCACCGCCTCGCCGAGGACGACGAAGATGCCGGTGCCGAGGGTCGCGCCGACGCTGAAGAAGGTGAGCTGGAGCAGGCTCATCGTGCGCTTCAGCTCGCCGCCCTCGCCCTGCCCGCCCTCGGCCACGATCCGGTCGACGGGCTTGGTGCGCAGCAGGCTGCGGACGAACGAGGTCTCCGGCGCCGTCCCGGCCGTCACGGGCGCCCCCCGGTTACGGCGTGCTCGTCCGTCACGGCGTGCTCGTCCGTCACAGCGTGCTCGTCCGTCACAGGGTGCTCTCCAGGGGCCAGGTGGCGTTCGGCGTGACGATCGTGCCCGCGGTGCCCTCCAGGATCTCCACGCACTGGTCCAGCAGCCCGATCGCGGCCATGTCGCCGGTCCGCTCGACGAAGCTCACCGCCGCCGCCACCTTGGGGCCCATCGACCCGGCGGGGAAGTCCTCGGCGCGCAGCTCGTACGGGGTGGTGTGGGTGATCTCCTCCTGCTCCGGCGTGCCGTAGCCGCGCATCACCCGGGGCACGTCGGTCAGGATCAGCAGCGCGTCGGCGTCCATGCTCTCGGCGAGGACGGACGCCGTGAGGTCCTTGTCGATCACCGCCTCGACGCCCTCCAGCCGCCCCACGTCGTTGCGGAACACCGGCACGCCGCCGCCGCCCGCGCAGACCACCACCGTCCCGAGCCGCACCAGCTCCCTGATCAGCCGCGTCTCGATCACCCGCTGCGGACGCGGCGACGGCACCACGCGGCGCCAGCCGTCCCCGTCCTGGCGGACCGTCCAGCCGTACTCGGCGGCGAGCTTCTCGGCCTCGTCCCGGTCGTAGACCTGCCCGACGAACTTCGTCGGATCCGCGAACGCGGGGTCCACCGCCGACACCAGCGTCTGGTTGATCATCGCGACGACCTGCCGGCCCGGCAGCGCGTTCTGCAGCGCCTGCAGCATCCAGTAGCCGATCATCCCCTGGGTCTCGGCGCCGATCGTGTCCAGCGGGTACGGCCGGGTCAGGCTCGGGTCGTTGACGCTCTCCAGCGCCAGCACCCCGACCTGCGGCCCGTTCCCGTGCGTGACGATCAGCTCGTGCGTGCGGGCGAGCGGCGCCAGCGACCGCACCGCGCGGTCCACGTTGGCGCGCTGCGGCGCGGCGTCGGGCGTCTCCCCCCGCCGCACCAGCGCGTTCCCCCCGAGCGCGACGACCACGCGCATCCGCTCCCCCTCACCCGCCCGGCCCCCCGAGCGTCGCGACCATGACCGCCTTGATGGTGTGCATCCGGTTCTCGGCCTCGTCGAAGACGATGGAGGCGGCGGACTCGAACACCTCCTCGGTGACCTCCAGCGCCTCCAGGCCGGTCTTCCGGTAGATCTCCTCGCCCACCGCGGTCTCCCTGTTGTGGAAGGCGGGGAGGCAGTGCATGAACTTGGCACCGGGGTTGCCGGTGGCCCGCATGACCCCGGCGTTCACCTGGTAGGGCGTGAGCAGCGCGATGCGCTCGTCCCACACCTCCTTGGGCTCGCCCATCGACACCCACACGTCGGTGAGGACGAAGTCGGCGCCCCTGACGCCCTCGGCGACGTCCTCGGTGAGGATGATCTCCGCCCCCGTCCCGGCCGCCACCGCCATGGACGGCCGGACGACCGTCTCCTCGTCCGGCCACAGGGTGCGCGGCGCGACGATCCGCACGTTCATGCCGAGCAGGGCGCCCGCGGCCACGTAGCTGTGGCCCATGTTGTTGCGCGCGTCGCCCAGGTAGGCGTAGGTGACGTCCTGCAAGGGCTTGTCACTGTGCTCGCGCATGGTGAGCATGTCGGCGAGCATCTGCGTGGGGTGCCACTCGTCGGTCAGGCCGTTCCACACGGGCACGCCCGCGTACTCGGCGAGTTCTTCGACGAGCCTCTGGCTGGCCCCCCGGTACTCGATGCCGTCGTACATCCGCCCCAGGACGCGGGCGGTGTCCTTCATCGACTCCTTGTGGCCGATCTGGGAGCCGCTGGGGTCGAGGTAGGTGACGTGGGCGCCCTGGTCGTGCGCGGCGACCTCGAACGCGCAGCGCGTCCGGGTCGACGTCTTCTCGAAGATCAGCGCGATGTTCCGGCCGGTCAGCGCGGGGGTCTCGGTACCGGCGCGCTTGGCGGCCTTCAGCTCCGCGGCGAGGCCGAGCAGGGACCCGAACTCCGCCGGCGTGAGGTCGAGCTCCCTGATCAGGCTGCGGCCGCGCAGGTCGAGCGCCATGTCCGGTCTCCCGAGGGTCGTGCCGCGGGCGGTGCCGCGGAAGGTGGTCGTCAGGCGTCCCGGACGAGCGGGCAGGTCATGCAGCGCGGGCCGCCGCGGCCCCGGCCGAGCTCGCTGCCGCGGATCGTGATGACCCGGATCCCGTGGCGGCTCAGCTCGTTGTTGCTCGTCGCGTTGCGCTCGTAGGCGACGACGACGCCGGGCGCGACGGCGAGGACGTTGGCGCCGTCGTCCCACTGCTCGCGCTCGGCGGAGAACACGTCCTGCGTCGGGGTGATCACCTTGATGTCGTCCAGGCCGAGCGCGGCGGCGATCGCCCGGTACATGTCCTCCGCCGGGTGATCGGTGATCTTCAGTTCCTTCTCGGTGTCGCCGGGCTCGACGGTGTGCGACGGCAGCATGCCCATCCCCGCGTAGGCGGTGAACACGCCGTGGTCGACCATCGTCATGACGGTGTCCAGGTGCATGAACGCCCGCTTGTGCGGCATCCGCAGCGCGACGATCCGGGTGCAGGACCCGGCGGCGAACAGCGACTGCGCGAGCATCTCGACGGCCTGCGGCTGCGTCCGCTCGCTCATCCCGACCAGCACGGCGCCGTTCCCGATCACCAGGACGTCGCCGCCCTCCAGCGTCGCCGGGGCCATCGCCGTCCCGCTGCTCCACACGTGGAAGCCGCCCTCGGCGGGCCGGCCGTAGCCGGCGGCGAACAGCGGGTGCCAGCGGTAGACGGCCTCCATGTTCACCGTCTCGCGCATCCGCGCCTTCTTGCGCATGGTGTTGATCGAGACGCCGTCGTAGATCCAGCAGGAGGTGTCGCGGGTGAACAGGTGGTTCGGCAGCGGCGGCAGGATGAACCCGTCCATCGGGATGGAGTGGAACGCGATGGACGCGGGCTCGGGCATCCGCTCCAGCATCTCCCGCTTGGTGATGCCGCCGATGAGGTAGGAGCCCAGCTCGTGGACGTCCATCGCGTCGAAGCAGTTGCGGATCGCGTCGGTGGCGAGCGGGCCGAACCAGTGCGGGTCGACGACGGCGTCCAGGATGTGCTTGCGCGCCTCGGGGATCCCGATCGTCTCGCGCAGCAGGTCGATCAGCAGGTGCGTGCGGACGCCCTCCGCCCGCAGGACGTCCTCGAACTCCGCGTGCTCCTCCACCGCGCGCCGCACCCACAGCACGTCGTCGAACAGCAGCCCCGCCGCGTTGGACGGGGTGAGCCGCTTCAGCGACAGCTCGGGCCGGTGCAGCAGGACCTCCCGGAGCCGGCCGGCCTCCGAGTCAACGTGAAACATCCCCACCTCCGCCGAGCGCGGCCGCGTCGCCGCGCGCCCCCTGCCCGCCGGGGCCGGCCCGGCGGTACGACCGCAATTCCCGCGCTCGGGCCCGCGAAACTCGGCCGGCTCCGACCCGGAGGCTTTACCCGACCTTCACCCGGTCCGGCGCCGGGGCCCGGCGCGAAGCTGCCCGGCCGCAGACCTAGACTCGTCGGCATGACACCCCCCGGAGGCGGCGGCCGGCACAGCGCTGTCGAGCTGCGCTCGCTCGTGAAGCGCTACGGGACGGCCGGCCGGGAGCGGCGGGCCGTGGACGGGCTGTCGTTCAGCGCCGCGCGGGGCGCGGTGACCGCGCTGCTCGGCCCGAACGGCGCGGGCAAGACCACCACGATCGAGATCTGCGAGGGGTTCCGGCGGGCCGACGCGGGCACCGTCCGCGTCCTCGGGCTCGACCCGGCCGCCGACGCCCGGGCGCTGAAGCCGCGGGTCGGGGTGATGCCGCAGTCGGGCGGCGTGCCGGGCACGGCCCGCGCCGGGGAGTTCCTGGAGCTGGTCGCCTCGTTCCACGCGACGCCGCTCGCCCCCGCCGCGCTGCTGGAGCGGCTCGGCCTCACCGAGCACGCCCGCACCCCGTTCCGCCGCATGTCGGGCGGGCAGCAGCAGCGGCTGTCCCTGGCCGTCGCCATCGTCGGGCGCCCCGAGCTGGTCTTCCTGGACGAGCCGACCACCGGCCTCGACCCGCAGGCCAGGCACGCCACCTGGGAGCTGATCGGCGACCTGCGCGCCGCCGGGGTGTCGGTGGTCCTCACCACCCACAACATGGAGGAGGCCGAGCGCCTCTCCGACCACGTCGTCATCGTCGACCACGGCAAGGTCGTCGCCGAGGGCGCCCCCGAGGTGCTGACCGGCGCCGAGCGGCAGCTGCGGTTCCGCGCCCGGCCCGGCCTCGGCCTCGACGAGCTGCTCGCGGCGCTGCCCGCCGGGAGCGCCGCCAAGGAGTCGCCCGCCGGGCACTACCTGATCGAGGCGGACGTGCGGCCGGAGCTGCTCGCCACCGTCACCGCCTGGTGCGCCTCGCACGGCGTCCTCACCGAGGACCTGCGGATCGAGCGCCGCACCCTGGAGGACGTCTTCCTCGAACTGACCGGACGGGAGCTGCGCGCATGACCGCCCCGCTCGACCTCTCCCCCGCGCCGGGGGCCGTCCCGCTGCCGCGGATGGTCGTGTCCCAGGCCCGCTACGAGTTCCGCACCGTGCTGCGCAACGGCGAGCAGCTGCTGCTGACGCTGATCATCCCGGTGGTGCTGCTCGTGCTGTTCAGCGCCACCTCCCTGCTGGACCTCGGCGCCGGCCGCCGCGTCGACTTCCTCACCCCCGGCATCCTCGCGCTCGCGGTGATGTCCACGGCGTTCACCGGGCAGGCGATCGGGACCGGGTTCGAGCGGCGCTACGGCGTCCTCAAGCGGCTCGGCGCCACCCCGCTGCCGCGCGGCGGGCTCATCGCCGCCAAGACCGCCAGCGTGCTCGCCGTCGAGGCGGTGCAGGCCGCGGTGATCTGCGCGGTCGCGCTGGCGCTCGGCTGGCACCCGCACGGCGACCCCGGCTCGGTGGTCGTCCTGCTGCTGCTCGGCACCGCCGCGTTCTCCGGGTTCGGGCTGCTCATGGCCGGAACGCTGCGCGCCGAGGCCACCCTCGCCGCCGCGAACCTGGTGTACATCCTGCTGCTGGCCGTCGGCGGCGTGGTGTTCCCGCTCGAGAAGTTCCCCGGCCCGGTGCGCGACGCCCTGGAGCTGCTGCCGATCTCGGCGCTGGCGGGCGGGCTGCGCGACGTCCTGCGGGACGGCGCCGCGCTCCCCGCGCAACCCCTGCTCGTCCTCGCGGTGTGGGCCGTCGCCGGACTCGCCCTCGCCGCCCGCTTCTTCCGCTGGGAGTGATCGTTGGCACTCGCTGAGGCGCCCGGCTCGTTCGGCGGCGCGAGCCGCGCACCGGGCCGCATCCGCGCGCTGTCGCCGGCGTCGGTGCCGCCGCCCGCGCTGATCCTGCTCGGCATCGTGTCCGTGCAGGTCGGCGCGGGCCTGGCCAAGCACCTGTTCGACCGGCTGCCGCCGACGTCGGTGGTGGCGATCCGGCTGCTGGCCTCGGCGCTCGTGCTGGGGTTCCTGGCCCGCCGGGCGCTGCTGCCGGTGCTGCGCGAGCACTCGTGGCGGAGCCTCGCGGTCGTCGCCGGCTACGGCGCCTCCCTCGCCGGGATGAACTTCGCGTTCTACCAGTCGCTGTCGCGGATCCCGCTGGGCGTGGCGGTGACGATCGAGTTCCTCGGCCCGCTGTCGGTCGCGATCGCCGGCTCCCGCCGCCCCCGCGACCTGGTGTGGGTGGTGCTCGCCGCCGCGGGCGTGGTCATGCTCGCCCGGGGCGGCGGCGACCTGGACCTCGTCGGCATCGGGTTCGCGCTGCTCGCCGCCGTCGGCTGGGCCGCCTACATCCTGCTCACCGCCGCCACCGGGCGGCGCATCCCCGGCACCACCGGGCTGGCCCTGGCGAGCATCATCGGCACGCTGGTGATGCTGCCGGGCGGCATCGCGGCCGGGGTCGCCGCGGGCGGCGGCGCCCTGCTCGACCCGACGCTGCTGCTGATCGGGCTCGGCGTGGGGCTGCTGTCGTCGGTGATCCCGTACTCGCTGGAGCTGGAGGCGCTGCGCCGGGTGCCGGCGCGCGTCTTCGGGATCCTGATGAGCATGGAGCCCGCCGTCGCGGCGCTCGTCGGGCTGGTGGTGCTCGGCGAGGTCCTGTCCGGCCGGCAGTGGGTCGCGGTCGGCTGCGTCATCGCCGCCTGCGCCGGGGCCACCCGCGGCCAGAAGGATCCGCCGGAGGCTCCCGAAGCCTGAGCGGTGGCGGGCTCATGTGGCAGGGTGGAAAGATCAAGGCGTAACGGGTCGTCCAGCATGCGGAGAGGAGCCGCCGTGATCGGCCGGACCGAGGACCAGGGCATCCCGCCGGAGTTCTTCGAGGCGGGCTCGGCGTCGTTCGTCGACTTCCTGCGCGTCCACTCCCCCGAGCTGCTCCCGGTCAACCGGGTGCCGGAGGGCGACGCGCCGGAGCTGCCGCACGGCACCACCGTCCTCGCGCTGGAGTTCCCCGGCGGCGTCATGATGGCCGGCGACCGGCGCGCCACGCAGGGCCACCGCATCGCCTACCGGGAGCTGGACAAGGTCCAGCGCGCCGACGAGTACTCCGCCGTCGCGTTCGCCGGGACGGTCGGGCTGGCGCTGGAGATGGTCCGCCTGTTCCAGGTCGAGCTGGAGCACTACGAGAAGATGGAGACCGTCCCGCTGTCGCTGCCGGGCAAGGCCCGCCGGCTGGGCGCCGTCATCCAGGCCAACCTCGCGCAGGCGCTGCAGGGCCTCGCCGTCGTGCCGCTGTTCGCGGGCTACGACCCCGACACGGCCGAGAGCCGCATCTACACCTACGACATCACCGGCGCCCCGCAGGAGGCCCGCGACTTCCACGCGGACGGGTCCGGCTCCCCCTACGCGCTCGGCGCGCTGAAGAAGCTGTACCGGCGCGACCTGTCCCTGGAGGACGCCGCCACCGTGTGCGTCCAGGCCCTGTACGACGCGGCCGACGACGACACCGCCACCGGCGGGCCCGACCCGTCCCGGCGGATCTACCCGACGGTCGCGGTCGTCACCGAGGACGGCTACCGCCGCCTGCCCGAGGACGAGGTCTCCGCGATCGCCGACGAGGTCGTCCGCGGCCGGATGGACAGCCCCGGCGGGCCCACCGCGCCGCTGCGCTGACCACCGGCCGAGCACGGGAAACGTCGTACCCCCCGCCTAGACTCGGCCGTATGGCACGCGCTAACGACGAGGCCGCCGCGCTCATCCAGGAGCTGGCCGACCTGCTGTCCATCACCGGCGGTGACGCCTTCAAGATCAGGGCGTACGAGAAGGCGGCGCGGGCGATCGCCGGGTACCCCGACGACATCGCCGGCCTCGACCTGGCCGGGCTGCGCAAGATCCCGACCGTGGGCGAGGCGATCGCCAAGAAGGTCCTCGACTACACCACCACCGGCACGATCCGGCAGGTGGAGGAGCTGCGCGCCCAGATCCCGGCCGGGGTCCGCGCGCTCACCGCCATCCCCACGCTCGGCCCGAAGAAGGCCCTCGCCGTCTACGAGGAGCTCGGCATCTCCTCGGTGGACGAGCTCGCCGCCGCCATCGGCGAGGGGCGGCTGCGCGGCCTCAAGGGCTTCGGCGCCAAGACCGAGGAGAACATCCTGCGCGGCATCGAGCTGCTGCGCAGCTCCGGGGAGCGCGTCCTGGTCGACGCCGCCGCGGCCGTCGCCGACGAGATCACCGCCGCGCTGTCGGAACTGCCCCAGGTGGAGCGCTGCGCGCACGCCGGGTCGCTGCGCCGGATGCGCGAGACGATCGGCGACGTCGACGTGCTCGCCGCGTCCCGCGACCCGCGCCCGATCATGGCGGCGTTCACCGCGCTGCCGTTCGTGGCGGAGGTCATCGCGAGCGGCGACAAGAAGACCTCGATCCGCACCGCCAAGGGGCTGCAGGTCGACCTGCGCGTCGTCCCGCCCGAGTCGTGGGGCGCCGCGCTGCAGTACTTCACCGGTTCGCAGGCGCACAACATCCGCACCCGCGAGATCGCCGTGAAGGCGGGCCTCAAGCTGTCGGAGTACGGCCTGTTCGACGCGGAGACCGACGAGCTGATCGTGTCGGAGACCGAGGAGGAGGTCTACGAGCGCCTCGGCCTGCCGTGGGTGCACCCCGCCCTCCGCGAGGACACCGGCGAGATCGAGGCCGCCCTGAAGGACGAGCTGCCCCGCCTCGTCACCGCCGACGACCTGCGCGGCGACCTGCACAGCCACACCGACCTGACCGACGGCATCGCCTCCCTGGCCGACATGGTCGCCGCCGCGCACGCCCGCGGCCTGGAGTACTACGCGATCACCGACCACGCCCCGAACCTGGTGATGCAGCGCATGACGGACGAGAAGATGCTCGCCCAGCGCGCCGAGGTCGCCGAACTCCAGAAGCGCTACGGCGACCTGGTCCTGCTGCACGGCACCGAGCTCAACATCGACCCCGACGGCGGCGTCGACTGGGACGCCGACTTCCTGTCCGGCTTCGACGTGTGCGTCGCCTCGATCCACTCCCACTTCACCCAGGACCAGGCGGCCATGACCCGGCGGCTCGTCCGCGCCTGCGAGAACCCGCACGTGCACGTGATCGGCCACCCGACCGCGCGCAGCATCGGCCGCCGCCCGCCGGTGGACGCCGACTGGGACGAGGTGTTCCGGGCCGCCGCCCGCACCGGCACCGCCATGGAGATCGACTCGTTCCCCGACCGGCTCGACCTGCCCGCCGACCTGATCCGCCGCGCGAAGCGGTTCGGCGTGAAGTTCTCCGTCGACACCGACGCGCACTCCCTCGCGCACCACCGCAACATCCGCTACGGGATCGGCACCGCCCAGCGCGGCTGGCTGACCCCCGACGACGTCATCAACACCTGGCCGCTGGCCCGCCTCCGCGAGTTCCTCGCCAAGAAGCCGTAGGGGCGCGGGAGGTCAGGCGGGCTGCGGGGTCTCCGCGGGCCGGACGGCGGCCGGGGCGGGCGCCGCGGCGGGGACGGGGCCGCGGTCGCGGAGGGCGAAGAAGAGGCGGAACGCCGCGATCCACATCAGCACCGCGCCGAGCATGTGCAGGAGCACCAGCCCGGCGGGGACGCCGAGGAAGTACTGGGTGTAGCCGATCGCGCCCTGGACGACGATGAGGCCCGCGAGCTCCAGCGCCCGCAGGCGCGCGCTCCGCAGGCCGGGGCCGCCGGCGCGGTAGAGGGCGATGGCGACGGCCGCCGTCAGCGCGATGGTGAGCCAGGCCAGCTCGCCGTGGATGCGGGCGACGTCGGTGATGTCGAAGCCGTAGCGGCGGGACTCGGCGTCGCCCGCGTGGGGGCCGGTGCCGGTGACGACGGTGCCGGCGACGAGCACGGCGGCGCACGAGACCAGCAGCACGGCGGCGAGGCCGCGCGTCCACGGCCCGGTGAGCCGGCGCGGCGGCGCGTCGCCCTCGCCGGCGCGGATCCACAGCCCGACGCAGAACACCAGCAGGGCGGGCGAGACGAGGAAGTGCAGCGACACGGCCGCCGGGTGCAGCTCGGTGAGGACGACGATGCCGCCGATGACGGCCTGCGCGACCACGCTCATCGGCTGCGCGAGCGCCCACCACACCAGGTCCTTGCGGCGCGGCACGAGCCGCAGCGCCGCGACGAACACCAGGATGCCGACGCCGAGCACCACGAAGGTGATCAGCCGGTTGCCGAACTCGATCGACATGTTCAGCCAGTGGTGCTCGGGGTTGTGCGTGGGGACGAGGCTGTCGCCGCTGCAGCGCGGCCACTCGGGGCAGCCGAGCCCGGACTCGGTGACCCGCACGGCCCCGCCGCTGACGACGATCAGCACGTTGCCGAGGATGCCGAGCAGCGCGAGCAGCCGCAGCGATCCGGGGGTCGGACGCCAGACGGCGTTCCAGGTCCGGTTCAGGAGGTTGGACGACGGTCGCTCTGCCACGGCCCCCATCGTATGGCCGGGTCCCGGCGGTCTTGACCCGCCCCCCGGTTACGTGCCGTAGGGGCCGGGCGGGCGCGGCGGCAGGAACCCCGACGGCCCCTGCGCCGCCCACGGCGGGCCCGCGGGCCAGTTCGCCCCGGCGCGCGGCGGGGTGCGCAGGAACGCCTGCCTGGCCAGCGACATCAGCTCCAGCAGCGCGTCGCGGCGGGTGACGAACCAGCGCTCGTCGGCAACCCCCCGGTCGGCGCGCTTGTGCAGCAGCGCCAGCTCGGTCGCGGCGAGCTGGTAGTCGGTCATGGCGCGGCCGGCGGGCGGGCCGCCGACGGACCGGGCCCACCGGCGGGCGGCCCGGCGGGACGGGATGGAGCGCAGCATCCGCACGTCCTGCGGTGTCACGAGGCCCGTCCCGGCGTACCGCGGCAGGTAGGTCTCGATGCGGCGGACGGTGCCGCGCCGCTCGACGAAGACGATGACGATCAGCGTCACCAGGACGCCGAAGTCCAGCAGGTAGACGATGCCGAGCCCGGCGAGGCCGAACGCGCCGGCGGCGCCGTTCCACAGGCCGTGCAGGACCATCGCGCCGAGCAGCCCGAGCAGCGGCGCGGCGAGCTGGCCGCGCCGGTGGGTGGCGGCGTAGGCGACGCCGAGGCCGGTCATGGAGGTGAACAGCGGGTGGCTGAGCGGCGCGATGAGGCCGCGCAGGACGAACACCGCCTGGAGCTGCTGGGCGCCGCCGTCCTCGAACGCCCGCATGTAGTAGGTGATGTTCTCCATCATGGCGAAGCCGAGGCCGACCATGGCGGCGTAGATGATGCCGTCGGCGAACCCGTCGATCTCGTTGCGGCGGAACCAGAGCAGCCCGAACAGGACGGCGCCCTTCAGCGTCTCCTCGATGATCGGCGCGCCGAAGGTGGCGCTGACGAAGTGGCCCTCGGTCTCGCCGAAGATGGGCACGGTGACGTACAGCAGCCCGGCGGTGTTGAGGACGAGCGCGCCGAGCACCGCGATCCCGGCGCCCCACATGAACGAGAACACGAGCGCGCGCGGGGGCTCGGGCTCCAGCCGGTCGAGGGTGAGCGCGAGGGCGACCAGCACCGGGATCGGCAGGATGGCGAGCAGCACGCCGACCCAGAAGCCCGCCCCGCCGAACGCGGCGTCGGCGCCGAACGCGACCAGGATGCAGAGCCCGGACACGGTCAGGCCGACGATGAGGCCGACCGGGGGACGGCCGGGCACCCGGCCGTCGAGCACCGCCTTCGGGTCCATGCGCGCCATGTCGTGAGGGTAACGGCAGGTGGGGGCGAAGCGCTAAGCCGGGACGGCCACGCGGTGTGACCGCCCCGGGAGCGTCAGTGCAGCAGCGGGTCGACCGCGACGGCGGTGAACAGCAGCGCCAGGTACACGTTCGACAGGTGGAAGAAGCGCATCGGCCGCAGGTGGACGCCGGTGACGCCGGCGCGCACCGCCTTCAGCAGCCGGTGGCCCTCGGCGAGGAACACCAGGCCGAGCACGACGGCGACGGCCCCGTACACCGGGCTCATCGCGGCGACCGGCCACAGCGCCAGCGAGGCCGCGACGGTGGCGTAGGTGTAGGCGAGGCTCTCGGTGACGACGCGGCGCTCGGACGCGACGACCGGCAGCATCGGGACCTTGGCGACGGCGTAGTCCTCGCGGTAGCGCATCGCGAGCGTCCACGTGTGCGGCGGCGTCCACAGGAACACCACCATGAACAGCACGAACGGCGTCCAGGCGACGGACCCGGTGATCGCGGCCCAGCCGATGAGGACGGGCATGCACCCGGCGATGCCGCCCCACACGACGTTCTGCGAGGTGCGCCGCTTGAGCAGCAGCGAGTACACGAAGACGTAGAACAGGATCGCGAACAGCGATCCGGCCGCGGCGACCGGGTTGACCGTCAGCAGGAACCCGGCCGTGGACAGCACGGCCAGCGTCACCCCGAAGATCAGAGCGCGCGCCGGGGTGACCTGGTGGCGGGCCAGCGGGCGGCGCCGGGTGCGGCGCATCTTGGCGTCGATGTCGCGGTCGATGTAGCAGTTGATCGCGTTGGCGGACCCGGCGGACATCGTTCCGAACGCCAGCGTGAGCAGCACGGTGGACAGCGGCGGGACGCCGCCGGCCGCGAGGAACATCACCGGGATCGTGGTGATCAACAGCAGTTCGATGACGCGTGGCTTCGTGAGCGCCACGTAGGCGCGCACGCTCGCCCCCACCGTGCGGCGGGCGGCGCTTTCGGCGGGGTCCGGCACGAGGGCCGGCGCGAGCGCCCCCGGCACCCGCTCGTCGAGCTCGACCCCGCGCTTGCTACTGAGCACCGTCACAATCGGGTCCACGTCCAACTAGGGATGAGAAATCGGTCCACCTCGGCGGTGCCCCCGCGTTCCGGGCCGGCCTCCGGTTGATGCGACTTCGGCTGGTCTTGTTGCGGCGGCCGCTTTCCGTCGGCCGCGCCATCACTGTAGTCCGACCCCTCCGGGGGTCGTGCACCGGGTCGCCGGACGCGCCGGGCCATGATCGTCCGGCCCTGGCGGCGAGCCCGCGGACGTGCCCGCGGACGGGCCGCCGGACGTGTCGGCGGAGGGCCGCGCACGCCCGTCCGGAAGCGTCCGGGATCACCCTCGGGATCCCCCGTGCGGGGGGTTAGTCCCAGGGGCGTCCGGGCAAGGGTGCATGAAGGCGCCGCGCGGTCCGGGACCCGGACGCGCGCGCCCCCCGGCGCGTCCCGTCCCCGCCTGCGGCGGCCCTCCCGCGCGATAGGCTCGCCTGGGGCGCGGCATGATCTTCGCCCGCCGCGGACCGGCGGCGGAACGGGGCAGGGGGAAGCGCGCCGGGTCGCCGGGCGTTACGGCCACCGGAGGCCGCGGCCGGGCGGCACGGGGCTGTGGCGCACAACATTACAGAGTCATCTTGACACCGGTTCGAGAGGAGCCTGGCGTTCCGTGAGCAGGGACAACAGCACGTTTGAGTGGTCCGACAAGGACCGGCGCGCGGTGGACGTGATCCGCGCCCTCGCCATGGACGCGGTCGAGGAGGCGGGCTCGGGCCACCCCGGGACGGCGATGAGCCTCGCGCCCGCCGCCTACCTTCTTTTCCAGCGCTTCCTCCGGCACGACCCGACGGACCCGCACTGGGCCGGCCGCGACAGGTTCGTGCTCTCCTGCGGCCACTCCAGCCTTACTCTCTACATCCAGCTGTACCTGTCGGGCTACCCGATGACGCTGGACGACCTGAAGGCGCTGCGCAAGTGGGGCAGCCTCACCCCCGGGCACCCGGAGCACGGGCACACCGCCGGGGTGGAGACCACCACGGGGCCGCTCGGGCAGGGCATCGCGAACGCGGTCGGCATGGCGATGGCGGCGCGCCGCGAGCGCGGCCTGTTCGACCCGGACGCCCCCGAGGGCACCTCCCCGTTCGACCACACCATCTGGGCGTTCGCGTCGGACGGCGACATCGAGGAGGGCATCAGCCACGAGGCGTCCGCCCTCGCGGGCCACCAGCGCCTCGGCAACCTCGTGCTGCTCTACGACGACAACAAGATCTCCATCGAGGACGACACCGCGATCGCGCTGTCGGAGGACGTGCAGGCCCGGTACGCGGCCTACGGCTGGGACGTCCACCGCGTCGACTGGACCGAGAACGGCGACTACGAGGAGAACGTGGCCGCGCTCGCGGCGGCGTTCGCCGCGGCGAAGGCGGAGACGGCCCGCCCGTCGTTCATCGCGCTGCGCACGATCATCGGCTGGCCGGCGCCCAACAAGAAGAACACCGGCAAGATCCACGGTTCGGCGCTCGGCGCCGACGAGGTCGCCGCGACCAAGCGGATCCTCGGCCTGGACCCGGCGGAGACCTTCCAGGTCCCCGAGGACGTGCTGGCGCACGCCCGGCAGGTGTGCGAGCGGGGCCGCGCCGACCACGCCGCCTGGAACGAGGCCTTCGGCGCGTGGCGGTCGGCGAACCCCGCCCGCGCCGCCGAGTTCGACCGGATCTCCTCGCGCACGCTGCCGCCCGGCTGGGAGGAGGCGCTGCCGGCGTTCGAGGCGGGCAAGGACATCGCGACCCGCGCCGCGTCCGGCGAGATCCTGGCGTCGCTGGCGCCGGTGCTGCCGGAGCTGTGGGGCGGCTCGGCCGACCTCGCCGAGAGCAACAACACCACGATGAAGGGCGAGCCGTCCTTCATCCCCGAGGAGTTCCAGACCAAGGAGTTCCCCGGCCACCGCTACGGCCGCACGCTGCACTTCGGCGTCCGCGAGCACGCGATGGGCGCGATCTGCAACGGCATCGCGCTGCACGGCGGCACCCGCCCCTACGGCGGCACGTTCCTGATCTTCAGCGACTACATGCGCCCGGCCGTCCGGCTGGCGGCGCTGATGAAGCTGCCGGTCACCTACGTGTGGACGCACGACTCGATCGGCCTCGGCGAGGACGGCCCGACGCACCAGCCGGTCGAGCACCTGTGGGCGCTGCGGGCCATCCCCGGCCTGGACGTGGTCCGGCCCGCCGACGCCAACGAGACCGCGGTCGCGTGGCGGACGATCCTCCAGCACACCGACCGCCCGGCGGGCCTGGCGCTGACCCGGCAGAAGCTGCCGACGCTGGAGCGCGGCGGCGAGCTGGCGTCCGCGGAGGGTGCGGCCAAGGGCGGCTACGTGCTGGCCGACGCCGACGGCGGGCAGCCCGAGGTCGTCATCATCGCGACCGGCAGCGAGGTGCAGCTCGCCCTGGAGGCGCGCACGGCGCTGCAGGCCGAGGGCACCCCGACCCGCGTGGTGTCGATGCCGTGCGTGGAGTGGTTCGAGCAGCAGACCGACGCCTACCGGCAGGAGGTCCTCCCGCCCGGGGTGAAGGCGCGCGTGTCCGTCGAGGCGGGCGTCGCGCTCGGCTGGCGCGGCTACGTCGGCGACGCGGGCGAGTCGGTGAGCCTGGAGCACTTCGGCGCGTCCGCCGACTACAAGACGCTGTTCCTGCAGTTCGGCATCACCGCCGAGCGGGTCGTCGCGGCGGCCAAGGCGAGCCTGATCAAGGCCGGCGTGCACGGCGCCGGGCGCGGCGAGACCACCGGCAACTAGGAGGAGAGCGATGAGCGACATCCTGAAGGAGCTCTCGGACGAGGGCGTGTCGATCTGGCTGGACGACATCAGCCGGGACCGGCTGCGGACGGGCAACCTGGCCGAGCTGGTCAAGGACAGCCACGTCGTGGGCGTCACCTCCAACCCGACGATCTTCGCCAAGGCGCTGAGCAAGGGCACCGCCTACGACGACCAGGTCCGCGACCTCGCGGCGCTGGGCGTGGACGTCGAGGAGGCGTCCCGCGCGATCACCACCTACGACATCCGCTGGGGCTGCGACGTGCTGCGCCCGGTCTACGACCGGACCGACGGCGTCGACGGCCGCGTGTCGATCGAGGTCGACCCGCGGCTGGCCCGCGAGACGGCCAAGACGGTCGCCGAGGCGCGGATGCTGTGGTGGCTGGTGGACCGGCCCAACCTGTTCATCAAGATCCCCGCGACGCGGGAGGGCCTGGCCGCGATCACCGAGACGCTGGCGCAGGGCATCAGCGTGAACGTGACGCTGATCTTCTCGCTGGAGCGCTACGGCGAGGTCATCGACGCGTTCTTCGCCGGCCTGGAGCGGGCCCGCGACAACGGCCACGACCTGTCGAAGCTGGCGTCGGTGGCGTCGTTCTTCGTCAGCCGGGTGGACACCGAGATCGACAAGCGGCTCGACAAGATCGGCTCGGACGAGGCGAAGGGGCTGCGCTCCAAGGCGGGGCTCGCCAACGCCCGGCTCGCGTACGCGCTGTACGAGGAGAAGTTCGCCACCGACCGGTGGAAGGCGCTGAAGGACGCGGGGGCCCGTCCCCAGCGGCCGCTGTGGGCCTCCACCGGCGTGAAGGACCCGAACCTCAACGACACGCTGTACGTCGACGAGCTGGTCGCGCCCGGCACCGTCAACACGATGCCGGAGGCGACGCTCGTGGCCGAGGCCGACCACGGCCAGGTCCGCGGCGACACCGTCCGCGGCACCTACGACGACGCCCGCGCGCACATGGCGGCGCTGAAGGCGGTCGGCGTGGACTACGACGACGTCGTGCGGGTCCTGGAGGACGAGGGCGTGGAGAAGTTCGCGGCCTCGTGGAAGGGCATGCTCGACTCCATCACCGGCGAGCTGGAGTCCAAGAGGGCCGGCGCGTGACCTCGGTGGTGACCGCCGGGGGGATCTCGGTCACCATCCGCGGCGCCGTCGTCGACGAGGGCGAGACGGTCCTGGACCGTCTCGTCTCCGACGGCGTGCCGGGCTCGCTCGCGTCCCGGAGCGCCAAGCTGTGGGGGCCGGACGCGGCCCCGCTCGCCGCCCGCCGGCTCGGCTGGCTGGACCTGCCGGAGACCTCGCGGTCGGCGGCGGACCGGCTGGCCGAGCCGGCGGGCGACGCCCGCGCCGCCGGGCTCGACCGGATCGTGCTGGCCGCCGCCGGGGGGACGGCGCTGGCCGCCGAGGCGATGTGCCGCACGGCCGGCGTCGAGCTGACCGTCCTCGACACCACCGACCCGCACGAGGTGGGGGGCGTGCTGGCGGCCGGCCTGGACCGGACGCTCGTCGTCGTGGTCGGCGAGAGCGTCGAGGCCGAGTCGCTGCGGCGCGTGTTCGGGCGGGCGTTCGCCGAGGCCGGGCTGAAGGGCGCGGAGCTGGCGCGCCGGTTCGTGGTCGTGGCCGAGGGGGGCTCCGCCCTCGCGCGCGCGGCCGCGGACGTCGGCCACCACCTCGTCCCGGCCGAACCCGATGTCGACGACCGGTTCGGGGCGCTCGGCGCCCGCTCGCTGGTCCCGGCGGTGCTCGCGGGCGCGGACGCCGACGCCCTGCTGGAGGAGGCGTCCGGGCTCGCCGCCACGCTGCGGCAGCCCTACGACAATCCGGCGCTGGCGCTCGGCGCGGCGCTCGGCTCGTCGGCGCTGGGCGTCCGCGACAAGCTGGTGATCGCCGACCACGGCTCCGGCCTGGACGGCCTCGCCGGGTGGGCGGAGCAGCTGGTCGGCGGCGCGCTCGGCAAGGACGGCAAGGGGCTGCTGCCGGTCGTGGTGGAGGGCGTCGACGCGCCCGGCTTCGCGCTGGCCGGCGACCTGCGGCGGGTCATCCTGGGCCGCCGCCCGGACGAGCCGGGCCCCGGCCGCGAGGCGGGGGTGAGCGTCGCGGGCCCGCTCGGCGCGCAGTTCCTGCTGTGGGAGTACGCGGTCGCGGTCGCGGCGCGGGTGATCGGGGTGGACCCGTTCGGCGAGCCGGACGTGGCCCAGTCGCGGGAGAGCACGGCCGCGCTGCTGCGGTCGGAGGAGGGCACCGCGCCGACGGTGGTGCGGCGGCCGCCGGAGCTGGTCGAGGGCGCGGTCGAGGTGCACGCCCCCGAGGACGCGCTGCGCGGCGCCAAGACGCTCACCGAGGCGCTGGAGACCGTCCTCGCGGACGTCCCGGGCGGCGGCTACCTCGCGGTCCTGGCCTACCTGGACCGCCGCGGCGACGCGGTGGCGGCCGCGCTGCGGCCGCTGCTGGCCGCGCGGGGCGCCGAGGTCCGCCGGTCCCCCGCGCCGGTCACGTTCGGCTGGGGGCCGCGCTACCTGCACACGGCCGGCCAGTACCACAAGGGCGGGCCGCTGAACGGGGCGTTCCTGCAGATCACCGGGGCGGTCACGACCGACGTGCCGGTGCCGGGCAAGCCGTACACGCTGGGCGAGCTGCAGCTCGCGCAGGCGTTCGGCGACCTGCGGGTGCTGCGCGCGCTCGGCCGCCCGGCCGTCCGGCTGCACCTGCGGGACCGGGCCGAGGGCCTCGCGCAGCTCGCCGCCGCGCTCGGCTGACGGCCCGGCGCCCGCGCCGCACGCCCGCCGGGACGCAGGGCGACGACGCGAATCCGGGACGCGACAAAGAAGATCGATGGAGATGGTCGCGAATGCCCGTTCTCTCCTGAAACGATGGGGGCGGGAGGGAACGGTGTCCGGATTCGACGTACTGACGCGCGGCGACGTGCTGGACTCGGCGCTGCAGGCACGGGACTACCTCGTGAGCTGCGGCGTCCCCGGGGCGCTGGCCGCCAAGGACCCGCGGCTGTGGGGGCGGCGCGCGGTGGACCACAGCCGGCTCGGCTGGCTCGACCTGCCGTTCGCCTCCCGCGGGCTGCTGAACCAGGTCGGCGGGCTCGTGTCGGAGGCGCGCTACTCGGGCCTCGACCACATCGTGCTGATCGGCGTCGGTGCGGAGAGCCTCGCCGCGCAGGCGATCATGGAGGCGCACGCGCCGGCGCTGGCCGGCGCGGGCGGCCCCGCCGCCGCGCCCCCGGCCGGCGCCGAGCGGACGACCGGCGAGCTGACCGTGCTGGACGGCGGCGACACCGCCGCGCTGGCGTTCGCGATGGAGCGGCTCGACCGGACGCTGGTCGTCCTGGCGAGCAAGGCGGGCGTGTCGCTGGAGGGCGACGCCTACCGGCGGATCTTCGCCGCGGCGTTCCGCGAGCGGGGCATGTCGGAGCGGGAGATCGCGGGCCGGTTCCTGGTCATCACCGACCACGGCAGCCCCCTGCACGACTTCGCCCGGCAGTGCGGCTACCGGATCGGGCTGACCGACCCCTACCTGCCGGGGCACTACGGCGCCCTGTCGGCGTACGGGCTGGTCCCGGCGGTGCTGGCGGGCGCGGACGCCGACCGGCTGCTGGACGAGGCGGCGTCGCTGGTGCCGTCGCTGTCCAAGGACGAGGACAACCCGGGCCTGCTGCTCGGCGCCGTCATCGGCGGCTGCGCGCAGCAGGCGGAGGGCGGGCTCGCCCGCGACAAGGTGCTGCTGCGCGAGCCCGGCGGTCCGGGCGCGCTGAGCGCGTGGATCTCCCAGCTGCTCGCCGTCGGCACCGGCAAGCGGGGCCGCGGCGTGCTGGCGTTCGAGCCGCCCGGCGGGCGCGGCGAGTTCCCCGACGTGCACGGCGTGTCGATCAACCCGAGGTCGGCGGCGCAGGACGACTCCGACACCTCGGTGTGGGCGCCGCTCGGCGCGCAGTTCCTGCTGTGGGAGTACGCGACGGCCGTCGCCGGGTGGCTGCTCGGCGTGAACCCGTTCGAGGCCGGCAGCACGGTCGTGCAGGAGGCGGAGGACGACGCGGCGATGCTGCTGCGCGGCGCGGCGGCGGGGTCGCTGACGGCGGAGCGGCCGGTGTACGTCGAGGACGGCATCGAGGTGCACGCCGACTTCCCGTGGCCGCCCGGCGCTGAGCTGCGGACCGTCCTCGGCGGGCTGGTCGCCTCGGTGCCCTCCGACGGCTACCTGTCGGTGATGACGTACCTGTCGGGCGACTTCTCCGGGCGGTACCTGGCGCCGTCGCTGGCGCGCGCGTCCGGGCGCCCCGTCGCCTACGGGCCGGGCCCCGGCTACCCGCACGCGACCGGCCCGGTGCACAAGGACGGCCCCGGCAACGGCGCGTTCCTCATCATCACCGGCGACCCGGCGCCGGGCGACGCGCTCGCCGCGCACCCGGTGCCCGGCCGCCCCTACAGCCTGGCGCAGCTGCGGCTGGCGCGGGCCCTCGGCGAGCTGCGCGCGCTGCGGCAGCACCGGCTGCCGGTGATCCGGCTGCACCTGCGCGACCCGGTCGACGGCGCCGGCCGGCTGACCGAGGCGGTCCGCGCGGTGGCGGGGGCGCGCAGGCCGTGAGCTTCACCGCCGTCGTCTCGGGGGAGACGGCCATCACCGCGCGCGGTCCGCTCAAGGAGGCCGCGGAGCGGGTCCTCGGCCGGTTGTGGATCGACCAGGTGCCGGTCCGGCTCGCGTCCGAGGACGCGTCGCTGTGGCCGTCCGCCGCGACCGCCGGGGTGGCGGGCCGGCCGCTGTGCTGGCCCGGCCAGCCCGGTCCGGGCCGCGCCGCGCTGGACCGCGCCGAGGAGCTGCGCGCCGGGGCCCGCGCCGAGGGGCTGACGGAGGTCGTGCTGCTCGGCGGCGGCGCGCCCGCCCGCGCCGCCGAGCTGATCGCCGCGAGCGGCGGGGCGCCGCTGACCGTCCTGGACGGCCTGGAGCCCGGCCCGCTGCTGCGGCTGCGCGACGACGGGGAGCGGCTCGGCCGGACCCTGGTCGCCGTGACCGGCGACGACCCGGGCGCCGAGACGCTGCGGTCGGTGCTCGCCGGGATGCTGGCGGACACCGGCCTGTCCCCCGCCGAGACCGCGCGGCGGTTCGTCACGGTCGCCGAGCCGCGCACCGCCGCGGCCAAGCACGCCGCCGAGGCGGGGCATCCGCTGGTGGAGGCGCCGGCCGCGACCGCGTTCGGGGCGCTGTCGCCGTACGCGCTGGTGCCCGCCGCGCTCGCCGGCGCCGACGTCCGGGTCCTGCTGGAGGAGGCCACCGCGGTGCTGCCCGCGCTGACCCGGCCGGAGAACAACCCGGGGCTCGTCCTCGGCGCGATCCTCGGCGGGGCGGCCCGCGCGGGCCGCCGGACGGCGGTGCTCGGCGGCTACGCGGCCGACCGGCCCGGCCTCGCGCGCTGGGCGGCGGACCTGCTGGACGAGGCGACCGGCGGGCGGCTGGTCCCGGTCGTCCAGGAGGGCGGCCTGCCGCTGGCGCCCGCCGACGACCTGTTCCTGGTCACCTTCGGGGGCCGCCCGCACCAGGACGACGCCACCGTCGCGGGCCCGCTCGCCGCGCAGCTCGTGGTGTGGGAGTACGCCGCGGCCGTCGCGGCCTACCTGCTGGAGGCCGACCCGCTCGCGCCGCCCCCGCCGCCCGCCGCGATGACGGTGGACGACGGGACCGGCGACCCGCTGTTCGCCGACGGCGACCCCGGCCGCGCGGTGGAGGCGCACACCACGGTGCCCGCGCTGGCCGGCGCGTCCGGCCTCCCCGCGCTGCTGGACGCGGTGGCCGCCGCGGTCGGCCCGGCCGGGCACCTGGACCTCGCCGCCCACCTCGATCCCGACGAGGCGCGCGGGCAGGGCGCGCAGGTGCGCCGGCTGGCCGCGCTCCTCGCCGCGCGCTGCGGCCGGCCGGTGCGGACCGGCTGGGGCGGGCGGCCCCGCGCGGCCGGGAATGATCAATCCGGCGGAGGCGTATACCTGTTGGTGACCGGGAACGTCGTCCGCGACGTACCGGTCCCGGGCCGGCACCACCGGCTGGCCATGCTGCAGCTCGCGCGGGCGCTCGGGGACGCCCGCGACGCGCGCGCGGCGGGGCGCGCGGTGGTGCGGCTGCACCTGCAGAACCGCTGGGCGGGACTCGCCCGGCTGCTCGACGCCGCCGGCGCGGGGCGATGAGGCCCCGCGCGGAGGGCGCCCGTTCCAGGAAGTGGGGCCCGTGACACGAGTTGGGGCAGGATGCTTGCAGCAGTGAGACGAGAAGGCGCAGTCCGATCAGAGGGGGCCACGTGACCAACCCAGCCAATCCGCTCCGCGACCCGCGGGACAAGCGCCTGCCGCGGGTGGCCGGGCCGTGCGTGCTCGTGCTTTTCGGGGTCACCGGGGACCTGTCCCGCAAGAAGCTGCTCCCGGCGATCTACGACCTGGCGAACAGGGGGCTGCTGCCGCCGGGCTTCTCGCTGGTCGGCTTCGCGCGCCGGGACTGGGAGAACGAGGACTTCCGGCAGATCGCCTACGAGTCGGTCAAGGCGCACGCGCGGACCCCGTTCCGCGAGGACGTGTGGACGCATCTGTCGGAGGGCATGCACTTCGTCCCCGGCGAGTTCTCCGACCCGGGCGCGTTCGACGCGCTGTCGATGGCGGTCAAGGAGCTGGACGAGAGCCGCGGCACCGGCGGCAACTACGCCTTCTACCTGTCGATCCCGCCGAAGTTCTTCCCGCAGGTCGTCGAGCAGCTGCAGCGCAGCGGACTCGCCGACCGCAAGGAGGGCGCCTGGCGCCGGGTGGTGATCGAGAAGCCGTTCGGCCGGGACCTGAAGACCGCGGTGGAGCTGAACGACACCGTGCACCGCGTCTTCCCCGAGGAGTCGATCTTCCGGATCGACCACTACCTCGGCAAGGAGACGGTGCAGAACATCCTGGCGCTGCGGTTCGCCAACACGATGTTCGAGCCGATCTGGAACCGGTCGTTCGTCGACCACGTGCAGATCACGATGGCCGAGGACATCGGCATCGGCGGCCGGGCCGGCTACTACGACGGCATAGGAGCCGCCCGCGACGTCATCCAGAACCACCTGCTGCAGCTGCTGGCGCTGACGGCGATGGAAGAGCCCACCTCGTTCCGCGCCGAGGCGGTCCGCGCCGAGAAGGCCAAGATCCTGTCCTCGGTGCGGGTGCCCGGCGACCTCGCCGAGGCGACCGCGCGCGGGCAGTACGCGGCGGGCTGGCAGGGCGGCGTGAACGTCCGCGGGTACCTGGAGGAGGACGGCATCCCCGCCGACTCCCGCACCGAGACCTACGCGGCGGTCAAGCTGGAGATCGAGAACCGGCGCTGGGCGGGCGTCCCGTTCTACCTGCGCACCGGCAAGCGGCTCAGCCGCCGCGTGACCGAGGTCGCGATGGTGTTCCAGAAGGCGCCGCACCTGCCGTTCTCGCAGACCGACACCGAGGAGCTCGGGCAGAACGCCCTGGTGATGCGGGTGCAGCCGGACGAGGGCATCACGGTCCGGTTCGGCTCGAAGGTGCCCGGCACCTCGATGGAGATCCGCGACGTCAACATGGACTTCGCCTACGGCGAGTCGTTCACCGAGACCTCCCCCGAGGCCTACGAGCGGCTGCTGCTGGACGTGCTGATCGGCGACCCGCCGCTGTTCCCCCGGCAGGAGGAGGTCGAGCTGTCCTGGCAGATCCTCGACCCGATCACCGAGTTCTGGGCGAGCCGCGGCGGACTCGACCAGTACAAGTCCGGCGGCTACGGGCCCGACAGCGCCGACGAGCTGATGGCGCGGGACGGGCGCACCTGGAGGCGGCTCTAATGAACATCGATCTCACCGGAACCACCACCCGCAAGATCCAGGACGCGCTGACGCAGTCCCGGCACCTGATGGGCGGCCCGGCGGTCGGCATGGTGCTGACCCTGATCATCGTGACCGACGAGTCGGCGCAGTACGACGCGGTCCGCGCCGCGACGGAGGCGGCGCGCGAGCACCCCTGCCGGGTGCTGACCGTGATCTCCCGCGACCCGCGCGGCGGCTCGTCGCGGCTGGACGCCGAGATCCGGATGGGCGAGACCGGTCCGGGCGAGACGGTGCTGCTGCGCATGTACGGGCCGCTCGCCGAGCACGCCGACTCGGTGGTCGTCCCGCTGCTCATGCCGGACACCCCGGTCGTGACGTGGTGGCCGGGCGGCAAGGTGCCGAAGGTCCCGGCGAAGGACCCGCTCGGCGCGCTGGCGCAGCGCCGGGTGACCGACTCCTACGCGGCCCGCGACCGGCTCGGCACGCTCGCGCAGCTCGCGCAGGGCTACCGGCCGGGCGACACCGACTTCACCTGGACGCGGCTGACGTCGTGGCGGTCGCTGCTGGCCGCCGCGCTCGACCAGGACCACGACGACATCGTGTCCGGCGAGGTGACCGCCGAGCCGGACAGCCCGAGCGCGGAGCTGCTGGCGGCGTGGCTGTCGGTCCGGCTCGGCGTGCCGCTGGAGCGGTCCGTGTCCGAGGGGCCCGGGATCACCGGGGTCCGGCTCACCACCACCAGCGGCGACATCGTCATCCACCGCCCGGACGGGCGGGTCGCGACGCTGTGCCGGCCGGGGCAGCCCGACCGGCAGGTGTCGCTGCTGCGCCGCCCGATGCCCGACCTGCTGGCCGAGGAGCTGCGCCGGCTCGACCCCGACGAGGTGTACCGCGAGGCCGCGGCCCGGTTCGCCAAGGACCTCGCGCACGGCACGGCGCGGCCCGGCGTGGCCGACGATCCGGTGTCGGCGACGGACGCGGCGGCGAAGACCGGCCCGGCCAAGCGGCACGCCAAGGCGCGGCACGAGGCCGAGGGGCAGGCGTGAGCGCCCCGGCCGTCCTGGTCCACCGCGACCAGGAGCTGCTCGCCGCGGCCGCCGCGGCGCGGCTGCTGACCCGGATCGCCGACGCCCAGGCGGCGCGCGGCGCGGCGTCGGTCGTGCTGACCGGCGGCGGGGTCGGCACCGCGGTGCTGGCGGCGGTCGCCGCGTCCGGCGCGCGCGACGCGGTCGACTGGTCCCGCGTGGACGTGTGGTGGGGCGACGAGCGGTTCCGCCCCACCGGCGACCCCGAGCGCAACGAGACCGGGGCGCGGGCGGCGCTGCTCGACCACGTCCCGGTCGACCCGGCGCGGGTGCACGTGATGGCCGGCCCGGACGGCCCGGACGGCGACGACCCGGACGCGGCGGCGGAGCGGTACGCGGCCGAGCTGCGCGCCGCCGCCGGGCCGGGCGGCGGCCCGGTCCCGGAGTTCGACGTGCTGATGCTCGGCGTGGGCCCGGACGCGCACGTCGCGTCGCTGTTCCCCGGCATGCCGGGGCTGCGCGACGAGCGTCCGGTGGTCGCGGTGCGGGACTCCCCAAAACCGCCGCCGACCCGGATCTCGCTGACGTTCCCGTCGCTGCGCGTCGCGCGCGAGGTGTGGGTGCTGGCGGCGGGCGCGTCGAAGGCGGAGGCCGTCCGGCTCGCCCTGGCGGCGGGCACGGACGTCGCCCGCGCCCCGGCCGCCGGCGCGCGCGGGCGTGACCGGACCCTGTTCCTCCTGGACAGTGCCGCCGCGGCGGAATTGCCCGACTGAGAGAACACCGAAGAGTGGCCGTGGTGTCGCATGGGTCGCGCTGAACCGTGCATAACCTGAGCACGTGCATACCTTGTGCGGGCCTTGAACGCGGGATGACCCGCGCGACGGGCACGGCAGGCGAGCGTGAGGAGTTCTCAGGTGCGCAAGGGTCGGTCCGGGACGGCGATCGCGGCGGTCGCCGGGGCGGTGCTCGTCGCCGTCGCCGGCTGCTCGTCCGGCGGCGGCGGTGGCAAGGGCGGAGACGGCGGCGGCAAGGACGCGGACGCGGTGAAGCTGGCGATCACGCCTGCCACCGGGACGCGGCAGGCGGCGCCCGACCAGCCCGTCACCGTCACCGCAGACAACGGCAAGCTCACCAACGTCACCCTCACCTACGGCCAGAAGAACGCCAAGGCCGAGGGCAGGCTCGCCGCGGACGGCAAGTCGTGGAAGTCGTCGTGGACGCTGCGGCCGTCCACGACGTACACGGTCACCGCGACGGGCACCGGTGAGGGCGGCAAGCCGGTCACCGCGACGTCGACGTTCACGACGCTGACGCCGCAGAAGAAGCTGACGTCGGGCATGTCGCCGCTGGACGGCGAGACCGTCGGCGTCGGCATGCCCGTGCAGCTGCTGCTGTCCCGGCCGGTGAGCACCAAGGCGGGGAAGGTCGCGGTCGAGAAGGCGCTCGAGGTCCGGATGTCCAAGCCGGTCGAGGGCGCCTGGTACTGGGTCAGCGACAAGGAGGTCGACTTCCGGCCCCGCGACTACTGGCCGTCCGGGCAGAAGGTGAAGGTCATCGCGCACCTGGCGGGGCTCAAGGTCGGCGAGGGCGTCTACGGGACGAAGGACCGCAGCGCCAGCTTCACGGTGGGCGCGCGGCACATCACCACGATCGACGCCAAGAAGCACCGGGCGACGGTGACCGACGGCGGCCGGACCGTCCGGACGATGAAGGTCAGCCTCGGCAAGCCGGGCCACGACAGCTACAGCGGGACGATGATCGCGCAGGAGAAGGCCGCCGACATCGTCATGGACTCCGCGACCACCGGCGACCCCGGCGAGTACCGGATCCCGACGAAGTGGAACGTCCGCCTCACCTACAGCGGGACGTTCGTCCACTCGGCGCCCTGGTCGACCGACGCCCAGGGCAACGACAACGTCAGCCACGGATGCGTGAACGCAGCCCCGTCCGACGCCAAATGGTTCTACGACTTCACGAACCGGGGCGACATCGTGAAGGTGACGGGCACGTCCCGGCAGCTGCAGTTCGGCAACGGCCCGACGCCGTGGGCGAAGGACTGGGACGGCTGGCTGGCGGGCAGCGCGACCGGCAAGCCGGTGACGGGCCTCCCGCTCACCTGACCCCGCGTGCCCTGCGTCTCGTGTGCGCGGTGTCTCGTGTGCCCGGTGTCTCGTGTGCGCGCGCGATCACGGGGCAGACTTGGGGCCATGCAGAAGCTCTCGTTGGACGCACAGGTACGTGACCATCTGAAGCGGGCCGCGGCCGGCTCGACCGGGCGCAGCGCGGACACCGTCTACGGCGGTCATGAGCACGTCCTGCGCCAGACGCTGGTGGCCCTGACGGCGGGCACCACCCTGTCGGAGCACGAGAACCCCGGCGAGGCGACCATCCACGTGCTGCACGGGCGGGTCCGGCTGCTGGCCGGGGAGCACTCGTGGGACGGGATGTCCGGCGACCTGCTGATCGTCCCGGACGCGCGGCACAGCCTGGAGGCGCTGGAGGACGCGGCCGTCCTGCTCACCGTCGCCAAGGTGGGCTGAGCACCCCCCCGACCTGCCGGGGGCCCCGCCTGGGGTCCCCGGAGGAGGTCATTCGCGGCGCAGGTGCGCGAGGCAGGCGCCGGGTTCGGCGAAGGGCTCCAGCCGGTCGGCCTCGACCGGCGCGTCCAGCTCCTTCAGCGCGCCCTGCATGAGCCCGAGGTGGACGTCGCAGACCAGCGGACCGTACTCCTCGGCGAGCTCCAGGAACGGGCAGTGCCGCAGCCGGATGAAGTCGCCGCCCGGGCGGGGGGCGAAGTCCAGGTCGTCCAGCAGGGCGGTGAGCCGGTCGGTCGCCTCCGCGGCGCTCAGCCGCTGGAACGGCGGCGGCCGGTCGACGAGGTAGCGGCCCCACTCGCGGCCCGCCCGCGCGGCGCTCTCGCGGGCGGTGGGCCCCTCCGCGGCGAGCCGGCTGAGCAGGATCTGGGCGAGCAGGCGGTAGCCGCGGGCGCCGCCGCGGTCCATGCCGGGGCGGGGGGCGTAGACGGTGCGGGGCCGGCCGGGGCCGGAGGGCTGCTCGGCGGTGCGCTCGACGGTCCCCTCGGCGGTCAGGGCGTCCAGGTGGAAGCGCGCGGTGTTGGCGTGGACGCCGAGCCGCTCGGCGACCTCGGCGACGCCGAGCGCGGCGCCGGCGTCGCGCAGGATGTCCAGGACCTCCTGGCGGCGGGAGCGTTCGGCGGTCATCTCAGCCCTCCTCCGCCGGCGGCAGCGCGGCGATCAGCGGGTGGTCGCGGTCCAGGGCGCCGAGCTTGGTCGCGCCGCCGGGCGAGCCGAGGTCGTCGAAGAACTCGGCGTTGGCCCGCGTGTAGTCCGTCCAGCGGTCCGGGAGGTCGTCCTCGTAGTAGATGGCCTCGACCGGGCACACCGGCTCGCACGCGCCGCAGTCGACGCATTCGTCCGGGTGGATGTAGAGGGCCCGCGCCCCCTCGTAGATGCAGTCGACCGGGCACTCGTCGACGCACGCCCGGTCCTTGACGTCGACGCACGGTTCGGCGATCACATAGGTCACGGCGCGCTCCTCGTCTCCACATCGCCCCCGGCATCTATTTGTGACAATCCTACATGTAAATAATAAGCGAACGGCGGGGCGACCAAAGTCGGTTCCGCCGTCGACCTGCGGCCGCATTCCCACCGGGGCGGCGTGGCTACCGTTGGACGCGTGGACCTTGGACGACCGTGGCGGGACTGGCTCGGTGACATCGGCGCGGCCGGCGGCGCCCTGCTGCTCGGCTGGGTGCTGCTCCAGGGGACGGTCGACGACCTGCCCGCCGGCGAGACGATCTCGGTCCCCCGGGACCTGCTGATCGGCGCGGCCACCTGCGTGTTCCTCCTGCTGTTCCGGCGCCGCCACCCGGTGGCCGTCGCGGTGACGATGGTCTTCGCGCAGTGGACGGCGACGGCGGCGCTCGGCACCGCCGCGGTCGCGATGTGCTCCCTGGCGATGCTGCGGCCCTGGCGGATCGCGCTGCCCGTCGCCGGCGCGAGCCTGGCCCTGATCCTCGCGCTGTTCTGGGCACTCTCGCCCGCGCCGGAAGCGCGCGAGGGCAGCGTGGTCTTCGGGCTGCTCTACGCGGTGCTGGTCACGACGGGGATGCTCGTCCGGTCGCAGCGGCAGCTCATCGCGTCGCTGAAGGAGCGGGCCCGCGCCGCCGAGACCGAGCAGCGGCTGCGGGTCGAGGAGGCCCGGCTGCTGGAGCGGGAGCGGATCGCCCGGGAGATGCACGACGTCCTCGCGCACCGCATCTCGCTGCTGGCCGTGCACGCGGGGGCGCTGGAGTACCGCCCGGACGCGCCCCCCGACCAGCGCGAGGCCGCCGGGGTCATCCGCCGGAGCGCCTACGAGGCGATGGAGGACCTGCGGGAGGTGATCGGCGTGCTGCGCGACGACGCGGCCGGCGCCGAGCCCGACCGGCCGCAGCCGACGCTCGCCGACGTGCCGGGGCTCGTCCGGGAGTCGCGGCGGGCCGGCGCCCGCGTCGTGCTGGAGGACGGCGTCCTCGACCCGGGCTCGGTCCCCGACCGGGTGGGGCGGCACGCCTACCGGATCGTCCAGGAGGGGCTGACCAACGCGCGCAAGCACGCGCCGGGCGCGGACGTCCGGGTCGTCCTCGACGCGGGCGGCGATCTGGACATCGAGATCGTCAACGGGCTGCCGCCGGGGCCGCCCGCGGCCGCGCTGCCGGGCGTACTGCCGGGCGTACTGCCGGGCGCGGGGGCGGGGCTCGTCGGCCTCGCCGAGCGGGTGGCGCTGCTCGGCGGGACGCTGGAGCACGGCCGCACCGGCGACGGGCGGTTCCGGCTGCGCGCCCGGCTGCCGCTCACCGGCGCGCATGCCGGCGAGGCCGGGGGGAAGGGTGAGGTGCATGGCAGCCAACTCCTCTGACCGGCCCGTGCTGGAAGAACTCGACCGCGCCGAGTGCCTGCGGCTCATCGAGGGCGGCACCATCGGCCGGGTCGCGTTCGACGACGGCGAGGGCCCCACGGTGATCCCGGTGAACTACGCCGTGGACGGCGACGCCGTGATCTTCCGGACGTCGTCGTCCGGCCGGATGAACCGCAGCCTGCTGACCTCGGTGGTGGGCGGCGAGGTCCGGGCGGCGTTCCAGGTCGACCGGTTCGACGAGACCGACCACCTCGGGTGGAGCGTGCTGCTGCGCGGCGGCACCCACCACCTGACCGAGCAGGAGCGGGCGGAGGCGGCCCAGGTGCGGCCGTGGCCGGGCGGCGACCGCGACGAGTGGTTCCGGCTGGCGGCGCACGAGGTCAGCGGCCGCCGCCTGCGCCGGCCCTGACCGGCCCGTAGGGTGATCGGATGGACTCCCCTCCCGTCCGGGTGCTGATCGTCGACGACGACGCGCTCGTCCGCGCCGGCCTGTCGATGATGCTGGCGAACGCCGTCGGCGTCGAGGTGGTCGGGGACGTCGCCGACGGCGCCGAGGTCGTCTCCGCCGTCAACGAGCACCGGCCCGACGTCGTCCTGATGGACGTCCGGATGCCGCGGGTGGACGGGCTCGCCGCGACCGCGCTGCTGCGCTCGCGGCGCGAGCCGCCCGAGATCATCATCCTGACGACGTTCGACACCGACGACCACATCCTGCGGGCGATGCGGGCGGGCGCGAGCGGCTTCCTGCTGAAGCACACCCCGCCGCCGGAGATCGTCCGGGCGATCCGGCAGGTCGCGGCGGGCGAGCCGATGATGTCGCCGGCGGTGCTGCGCAGGATGATGTCGTACATGGCCGAGCGCGGCGGCGACCCGCGCCGGGACCGCGCCCGCGAGCTGCTGGCCCGGCTCACCGACGGCGAGCGGGCGGTGGCGGCGCTCGTCGGGCGGGGCCGGACCAACGGCGAGATCGGCGGTGAGCTGTCGCTCAGCGTCGCCACCGTGAAGGCGTACGTGTCGCGGCTGCTGACCAAGCTCGACCTGAACAACCGGGTGCAGATCGCGCTGCTCGTCCACGACGCCGACCTCGACGACTAGCAACGGGGCGCTGCCGTCAGCGACCCGGGCCGCGCGGCGCCAGCGGGACGTGCCGCAGCAGCAGCGCCGCCGCCAGCCCCACCGCGACGACGGGCAGCGCGGTGACGAACAGGGTGGAGAACGCGTCCGCGAACGCGGCGGCGACGCCGTCCCGCACGGGCTCGGGGAGGGTGGCCAGGACCTCGGGCCGCACGGCGTCGGCGAACGCGGGGACCCGCCCGTCCGGGACGCGCCGGACGACCTCCTCGGCGAACCGGTTCGCCACGATCGCGCCGAAGACGGCCATCCCGGCGGCGGTGCCGAGCATCCGGGTCGCGAACACCCCGGAGCTGGCCGCGCCGAGGTCGCGGGGCGGTGCCGCGTTCTGCGCGATCAGCATCACGACCTGCTGCGACAGCCCGGCCCCGAAGCCGAGGAGGGCCATGTAGCACCCGGCGGCGACCAGTCCGGTCCCGGCGTCCATCGTGGCCAGCAGCGCGATGCCCGCCCCGCTGACCGCCATGCTCGCCGCCGGGAGGCGGTGGTAGCGGCCGGTCCGGTGGATGTGGCGGCCGGCGCCCATGGAGGCGGCCAGCAGCGCGGCCATCATCGGCAGGAGCAGCAGCCCCGATCGGGTGGCGTCCACTCCCCCGACGACCTGGAAGAACATCGGCAGGTAGGTGGCGAGCCCGAAGCCGGTGGCGCCGCCGACGGCGGCGACGGCGCAGGCGACGCCGAACGACCGGTCGCGGAACAGCCGCGGCGGGATGATCGGCTCGGCGGCCCGCCGCTCGGCGAGCACCCACGCGGCGAACAGCGCGGCGGATCCCGCCGCCAGCCCGAGGACGGCGGGCGAGCCCCACGCGTACCGCGTCCCGGCCCAGCTGGTGAACAGGGTGAAGCAGGTGACGGCCGCGCCGAGCAGCACGATCCCGGGGTAGTCGACGCGCGGCCTGCCCGCGGGCCGGGGCAGCCGCAGGAACAGCACGGTGGTGGCCGTGGCGGCGATGCCGAGGGGCAGGTTGACGTAGAACACCCACCGCCACGAGGCGTGGTCGGTGAGGAACCCGCCGAGCAGCGGCCCCGCGATGCTCGACACCGCGAAGATCACCGCCGAGTAGCCCTGGTACTTGGCGCGCTCGCGCGGCTCGAACAGGTCGCCGGTGAGCGCGAACATCGAGCTCATCAGGCAGCCGGCGGCGGCGCCCTGCACCACCCGGAACACGATCAGCCAGGTCATGCTCGGCGCCGCCCCGCAGGCCGCCGACCCGGCAAGGAAGCCGAGGAGCCCGGTGAGCAGGATCGTCCGGCGCCCGAACAGGTCGCCGAGGCGCCCCGACAGCGGGACGGTGACGCTGGTGGCCAGCACGTACGCCGTGGACACCCAGGCGATCCGGTCGAGCCCGCCGAGGTCCCCGACGATCGCCGGCAGCGCGGTGCCGAGCACCGTCGCGTCCAGCGAGGACATCAGCCCGGCGAGCAGCAGCCCGCCGAACACCGCCAGCCGGTGCCGGCGGGGCATCGGCACCGCCGGCGCGGTCGTCGCAACCATGTGCACCTCTCATTCCTATGCTTTGAGCAATTGAATGCTAAGAGCACATGGTTGAGCTGCGCAAGCCAACTAGACTGGCGGGCATGGGCGAGGAGGCACTCGACTCGGTCGAGCGGAGCATGGTCAGGCTGCGCCGGGGGATGTCGCGGCAGCGGCTCGGCAAGGCCGCGGTCCGCGAGCACAACCTCCCCGTGGACGTGCAGGTCCTGCACGTCGTGGACGTGATCGACGAGGGCCCCGACGACCCCGGCCAGGAGATGAGCGTCGGCCTGGTCGCCGCCCGCCTCGGCGTGGACGCCTCGCGCGGCAGCCGCATCGTCGCCGAGGCGGTGAAGTCCGGCTACGTGCGGCGCGTCGCGTCCCAGGAGGACGGCCGCCGCATCCACCTCGAACTCACCGCCGCCGGCCGGCGCGTCGTCGAGGCCACCCGGCGGACCCGCCAGGAGCACTTCGCCAAGGCCATGGGCGACTGGACGGACGCCGAGCGCGCCGAGTTCGCCCGCCTCCTGGCCCGCTTCGTCCACGGCTACGACGGCTGACGCGCCCCGCGGAAGCCCAGTGGCCGAGGCACGCGCTCAGCCCCCGGCGCCCGAGCCCGGCCGGACGACCATCAGCACGACGACGACCGCCCACAGCACGTTGAACACGCCGGTGAACGCGGTGAGCCGGGCCGCCGCCGCGTCCCGCCCGGCCGCGTCCGCGGGCAGGTCGAGCAGCCTCCGCTGGCCGGGCAGGATCACCAGCGCGAGGACGCCCGCGGCGACCGCCGTGAGGGCGACCGACGCGATCAGCCACGCGTCGGTGAGCACCCCGAGCTGCGCGCCCGTGGCGAACCCGAAGACCGGGACGGCGAGGCCCACGAGCCCGTAGCCCCGGCAGACGCGGTGCAGGAACGCGGCCGTCCCGCCGCCCTGGTCCGCGGTCCGGACCTGGCGGGGGAACACCGACGCGGCGACGGTGATCGGCCCGATCGCCAGGATCGCCGCGAGAACGTGCACGGACAGCAGCAGCTCGGTCATGCGCCGGCCTCCAATGTGTTGGCACCCAATATGTTGGCTGCCAATACGTACCATGCCTACACGTCACTTGTGTAGGCTGCCTACTCATGAAGGCGGACGCGGTACGCGGGCATCTGGACGGGCTGCTGCTGGCCGTGCTGGAACCGGGCCCCCTGCACGGGTACGCGATCATCACCGCGGTGCAGCGGCGCAGCGGCGGCCGGCTGGAGCTGCGCACGGGCACGATCTACCCGACGCTCCAGCGGATGGAGCGGCTCGGGCTGCTGCGCAGCGGCTGGGACGCCGACGGCGGCCGGCGGCGCCGCCGCTACGAGCTGACCGACGCGGGCCGCCGCGCCCTCGCCGACGAGCGGACGGCCTGGCGGGAGTTCACGGCCGCCATCGGCTCCGTCCTGAACCCGGCGACATGAGCGTCCGGGACGCCGGGACCGACCCGGTCGAGGAGTACGCCGCCGCGCTGGCCGGCAGGCTGCGGGGCCCGGCGCGCGCGAAGGCGCGGCTGGTCGCGGAGATCCGCGACGGGTTCGCCGACACCGTCACCGCCCACGCCGCCGAAGGCGTCCCCTACGGGCACGCAGTCCGCCGGGCCGTGCGCGAGTTCGGCACCGCGGCCGAACTCGCCCCCGGCTGCCAGCGGGAGCTGACGATCGCCCAGGTGCGGCGCACCGCGCGGGCCGCCGCGCTGGCCGTGCCGTCCCTCGCCGGCTGCTGGCTGCTGATCTGGGCCTCCGGCCCCGGCGGCGGCTGGCCGCTGCGCCTGCTGGCCGTCCATCTGGGCTGCGTCGCCGCCGTCGCCGGGCTGCTCGCCGCCGCGGCGCTCGCGGCCACCGGCCCGGTCGCCCGCCGGCTCCCGCCGCCTCCCCGGCTGCCGCTGGCGGTGGCCTGGACGGGCACGGCCGCCGCCGTGGCGATGGCCGTCGCCGCGCTCGCCCTGGTCGCCGCCGCCGTGCTCGCCTCGGACTGGCCGCTGATGCTGCTGTCCGGCGCCTTCGCGGCGGCCTCGCACGCCGTGGTCGCGGCCTCGTCCCGCGCCTGCCGCGAATGCGCCCGCCTGCTCCCGTCCGGCTAGCTCATCCCCCGGTCGCATACCGGCGGGCGGCGGCTACACCCCAGGTTGCGGGTCCGGCCGGGCGTCTTGGGCCGCGGGTCGGACGGGGCCGGGCCGGGGGCCCGGTTAAGGTGCTCGCATGGGTGGTCGGCGCAGTCCTCGTCCGCCGCGCGGCCGGCTCCGCGACGCCGCCCTCGCCGGCGGCGTGCTGGCGGTGGTGTCGGTCAGCAGCCTGAACTCGGTGATCGGCGACGCCTGGCGGGAGCCGTGGGCGCGCACGGCGGCCGGCTGGGCGCTGATCCTGCTGACCTGCGGGGCGCTGTACTTCGCCCGCCGGTTCCCGGTGACCGTCGCCGCCTTCGTCCTCGTCGCGACCGGCGTGTACTACGTCACCAGCGTCCACGACGGCGGCCTGATGATCGCGGTGATCGTGGCGCTGTACCTGGTCGCGGCGCAGGGCCGGACCGAGGCGGCCGTGGTGCTGGCCGCGCTCACCGTGATCACCACCGGCACCGGGACGCTGCTCGGCAACGAGGACGTCAACGGCGTCGCCGTGTTCATGCTGACCGGATGGGTGGTGGCGATGGTCGCGCTGGGCTGGGTGCGGCACAGCCGCGCCGCGTTCCTGCGGGAGGCCGAGCGGCAGGCCGCGAACGAGGAGCGGCTGCGCATCGCCCGCGAGGTGCACGACGTCGTCGGGCACCACCTGTCGCTCATCAACGTCCAGGCCGGGACGTCGCTGCACCGCTTCCACCGCGACCCCGCGCAGGGCGAGGCCGCCCTCGCCGCCATCAAGCAGTCGAGCCGGGAGGCCCTGCGCGACCTGCGCGCCACGCTCGGCGTCCTGCGGCAGGCCGACGAGGAGGCGCCGACCGCGCCCGCACCCGGCCTGGACCGCATCGGCGACCTGGTCGAGTCCGCGCGGACCGCGGGGCTCACCGTGCGCAGCAGCGTCTCCGGCACGGCCGACCCGCCCACGGAGGTCGGGCTCGCCGCCTACCGGATCGTCCAGGAGTCCCTCACCAACGCCTCGCGGCACGCCCCCGGCGCGGAGGTCGCCGTCAGCGTCGAGCGCGGGCCGGGCGAGCTGCGCGTCGAGGTCGCCGACGACGGCCCGGGCCGGGCGGCGCCCGGCGGTGCGCCGGGCAGCGGGGTGGACGGCATGCGGGAGCGGGCCCGCGCCCTCGGCGGCGAGCTGACCGCGGGCCCCGGGCCGGACGGCGGCTTCGTCGTGCGGGCCCGCCTGCCCTATGGGAACGGAGCGTCCACCCGATGATCGAAGTGCTGCTCGCCGACGACCAGGGCCTGGTGCGGGCCGGGTTCCGCTCCATCCTCGACGACGAGGACGACATCACGGTGACCGGCGAGGCCGCCGACGGCGAGCAGGCCGTCGCCGCCTGCCGCGCGCTGCGCCCCGACGTGGCGCTGCTGGACGTGCGGATGCCCCGGATGGACGGCCTGGAGGCCGCCCGGAAGATCACCGCCGATCCGCGGCTCGACGGCGTCCACGTCGTCATCCTCACCACGTTCGACCTGGACGAGTACGTGTACGGCGCGCTGCGCGCGGGCGCCACCGGCTTCCTGCTGAAGGACACCGAGCCCGCCGAGATGATCCACGCGGTGCGGGTCGCGGCGCGCGGCGACGCGCTGATCACCCCGTCGGTGACCCGGCGGCTGATCGGCGAGTTCGCCGGGCGGGTCGACGCCCCCGAGCCCGGTCCCCGGCTGCGCTCCCTCACCGACCGGGAGCGCGAGGTCATGCTGCTCGTCGCCGCCGGGCAGAGCAACGACGAGATCGCCGACCGGCTCGTCCTCAGCACCGCCACCGTCAAGTCGCACGTCAGCCGCATCATGGCGAAGGCCGGGGCGCGCGACCGCGCGCAGCTGGTCGTCATGGCCTACGAGTCGGGCATGGTCAACCCCCGCTGGATGCGACCCGGGACGTAGCCGGGCCGCCGGGCCCGCAACTTGCGGGGTGCCCCGGGTGCGCCCTCGCGGCCGATGCCGGGCGGGGTACCGGTTCCCGACCCTGGAGGCATGAGCATTCCGGGCGCCTTCATCGGGCTGGTCTGCGGCGGGGCCGCGGGCTTCCTGCTGACCGAGACCGTGGGCGCGTTCTTCACCTTCGTCCTGGACCGCACGCTCGACGTGGACGGCACGCCCGTCCTGCTGGCCGCCTTCGTCGTCGTGCCGATCCTGTCCGCCATCGCCGGCGCCGTCGTCGGCGCCCGCCGCATGAACCGAGGTTGACGTGTCCGTCCCCCTTCCCACCGGCCGCTTCGGCCGGCTGGCCGCGTGGTCGCAGCGGCACCGCTGGGCCGCCCTCCTGCTGTGGGTGGCCGTGGTCGCGGCGATCACCGCGGGCTCGCAGACCGCCGGCAGCGCCTACCACAACGACTTCTCCCTGCCCGGCACCGATTCGCAGGCCGCCGCCGACCTGATGGCCGAGCACGGCTCCCAGCAGGCCGGGGCGACCGTCCAGATCGTCGCGCGGAACGGCGGCGGGCTGGCCGCCGACCGCCCCGAGATCGGGCGGATGCTCGACCAGGTCCGGGGCCTGCCCTCCGTGGTGGGCGTCGGGGACCTGACGCTGTCGAAGACCGGCACCATCGGCTACGCCACCGTCACCCTCGACGCGTCCGCGCAGGACGTCCCCAAGGACCACGTCACGAAGATCATCGAAACGGCGCAGGCCGCGTCCGGGGACGGGCTGCGCGTCGAGCTCGGCGGCGATCCCGTGCGCGGCGCCGAGGAGGGCGGGGGCGGCGGCGCCGAGGGCGCCGGGATGCTGGCCGCCCTGGTGATCCTGGTGCTGCTGTTCGGCTCCCTCGTGGCCGCCGCGCTCCCCCTGGTCACCGCCCTGTTCGCGGTGGGCGGCGCGGTCGGGCTGATCGCACTGGCCTCGCACGCGTTCACCGTCGCCGACTTCACCCCGCCGATCATGATGCTGATCGGCCTCGGCGTCGGCGTCGACTACGCGCTGCTGATCTTCTACCGGTACCGGCAGGAGCTGCGCGGCGGCGCCGACCCGGCCACCGCGACCCGCCGGGCCCTGGACGCCGCCGGCCGCACCGTGTTCTTCGCCGGCTGCACCGTGATCATCGCGCTGCTCGGGCTCATCGCGCTCGGGCTCGGCTCCCTGCAGGGCGTGGCGCTCGCCGTGGCGCTGACCGTGCTGGTCACCATGGCGGCGTCGCTGACGCTGCTGCCCGCGCTGCTCGGCGTCTTCGGCGGCCGCATCGAGCGGCACGTCCGCAAGCGGGCCGCGAAGGCCCGGCCCGGCACGGACCGCTGGCACCGGCTCGCCGCGGCCGTCCAGCGCCGGCCCGTCCCGGCGCTGCTGATCGCCGTGCTGGCGCTGGTCGCCCTGTCGGCCCCGGCCCTCGGCATGCGCCTCGGCTTCGCCGACTCGGGCAACGACGCCCCGTCCACCACGAGCCGCCAGGCGTACGACCTGCTGGCCGAGGGCTTCGGGCCCGGCTTCAACGGCCCGCTCATCGTGGTCGCCAAGGGCGACGCGGGGCCGCTGCGCACGGCGCTGACCCAGACCGAGGGCATCGCCGCCGCGACCCCGCCGATCCCGTCCCGCGACGGCGCGGTGTCCGCCGTCATCGCCTACCCGACCACGGCGCCGCAGGACGCGGCGACCACCGAACTCGTCCACGACCTGCGCGACGACGTGCTCCCGGGCCTGTCGGCCAAGACCGGCGCCGAGTACCTGGTCGGCGGCCCGACCGCCGCGGCCAAGGACTTCTCGGACGCCGTCTCCGCGCGGATGCCGCTGTTCGTGGCGATCGTCGTCGGCATGTCGGCGCTGCTGCTGATGGTGGTGTTCCGCTCGGTCCTGATCCCGATCAAGGCGGCGCTGCTGAACCTGCTGTCCATCTCCGCCGCGCTCGGCGCGATCACCCTGGTGTTCCAGGACGGCCGGTTCGGCGCGCAGAGCGGCCCCATCGAGGCGTTCATCCCCGTGATGATCTTCGCGATCGTGTTCGGCCTCTCCATGGACTACGAGGTCTTCCTGGTCTCCCGGATCCACGAGGAGTGGGAGCGCACGCGGGACCCGTCGCGCGCCGTCCGGGAGGGCCTCGCCGCCACCGGCGGGGTCATCACGGCCGCCGCCGCCATCATGATCGTCGTGTTCGCGGCGTTCATCCTGAGCCCGGACCGCATGCTCCAGCAGTTCGGCCTCGGCCTCGCGGTCGCCGTCCTGCTGGACGCGGTGATCATCCGCTGCCTGATCGTCCCGGCCGTCATGCAGCTCCTCGGCCGGCACGCCTGGTGGCTCCCGGCTCAGCTGGCCAGGCGCCTCCCCAAGGTCGCCCTGGAGCGGCCGGAGCAGGATCTCGGGCGGCGCGAGGGCGTATCGTCCGCCTCGTGAAGCCGATCATGCTCTGCGACGTGGACCCCGAGGACGCGCGGGCGCCGGTGGGCGGCAAGGCGCGCGGGCTCGCCGTGCTGCGGCGCCACGGGTTCCGCGTCCCCGCGACCTGGGTGCTCCCCGCCGGACCGGCCGCGGCCGGTCCGGCGGACCTGAGCGGGCTCGCCGGGCCGGGCCTGTGGGCCGTCCGCAGCTCCGCCTCCGTCGAGGACGACCCGGTCCACTCCTTCGCCGGGCTGTTCCGCACCGAGCTGGGCGTCGGCTTCGGCGGCCTCCCGGCGGCCGTCGCCCGGGTCGCGCGGTCGGGCGGCGGCGAGCGCGTCCGGGCCTACCAGGCGCGGGCGGGCCTGGCCGTCCGGGACGTCGAGGTCGCGGTCGTGCTCCAGCGGTACGAGCCGCCGCGGGAGTCCGGGGTGTGGATCGGGCGGGGCCTGGAGTCCGGCCGGCTGGAGTGGGCGTCCGGCGCCGCCGAGGAGTGCTCCGCCGGAGGCGGCGCCGGCCCGGCCGGGCGGGCCTGCCTCGGCGTGCAGCGCGCGCTGGACACCGTGGCCGACCTGGAGTTCGCCGTGCTGGACTCGGGCCTGGCGTGGGTGCAGTACCGGCCGGTCACCCGGCCGGTGCCGGCCCCGGCCGCCGGTGGCGGGCCGCTCACCGGCGTCCCGGCGGCGCCGGGCGTGGCGGAGGGGACGGTGGTGTGCGCGTCCGGTCCGGCCGATCCGTCGTGGCGGCCCGGATCGGTGCTGGTGATCGCCGGCACCGACCCGGAGTGGGTGCCGCTCATGGCGGAGGCGGCCGCCGTGGTCACCACCGCCGGCGGGAGCCTGTGCCATGCCGCCATCGTCGCCCGCGAGCTCGGGGTGCCGTGCGTCACCGGCGTCGCGGACGCCCTCGACCGGCTGCGCACCGGGATGCGCGTCGAGGTCGACGGCGCCCGCGGCGCGGTCAGGGTGACGGGCCGGTGAGCAGGACGAGCAGGTCGTACAGGTCGCCGACGGTCTCCACGCCGGCGATGGCGGGCGCGTCGATCAGCGCCGCGCCGTAGGTCTGCTCCAGGACGAGGAGCAGCTCCATCGCGTCGAGGGAGTCGATCCCGAGGCCCCGCGCGATGTCGTCCTCCATGCGGATGCTGCGCCGGATCCGCTTGGCGGCCTCGTAGGCGTCCTCCAGGACGGTGAGGAACTCATCCGGTGAAGGCCGGTTCGGCATGGACCTCTCCCGTCGTGCCGTCGATGGTGACCAGGTCGCCGGGGCGCAGCGCGGCGGCGCCGGGGTGGCCGACCACGGCCGGGATCCGGTGCTCCCTGGCCAGGATGGCGATGTGGGACATCGCGCTGCCGCGCCCGGTGACGACCCCGGCGACCAGGCCGAGCAGCGGGGCGACGTCGGCGTCCGCCGACTCGCACACCAGGACGGCCGGGCGGTCGTCCGGAATCGCGTCGGCGGGCGGGCGAACCACCACGCCCGTCACGCGGCCGGGCGACACCCCGGTGCCCGCCACCGGGGCCGCGGCCCGGCCCCGTCGCCCGCCGGCGCCGTCGCCGGAGAAGTCGAGGCGCTCGGGCATGGGAGCGTCCACGGCCGCGGCGCAGGCCGCCGCCCGTTCGGCCGCGCGGCCGGCGAGACCGGGCGCGCGGTGCAGGCGGCGAAGCTCCTCGATCGTGAGGTAGGGCCAGTCCGCGTCGTCGAGCGGCCAGTGCCGGGCCAGCTCCGGCAGGACCCTGCGGTGGACGTGCAGCACTCGCATGACCAGCGACTTCGACTGCTCCCTCGATGCCATCGTCTCCGCCATGACCCGCGCGAGGGCGCCGGCCACGCGGCGTCGGCGCGGCCCCAGCATGCCGAGCGCGGCCTCGGCCGGGTCGACGACCGGATCGGCGTCCGGACGGCCTGCTGAGGGCTCGGCCCGGTGCCGGGCGCTGAAGCGGGACCACGGTTCCCGGTCCTCGGCCACCTCGTAGAAGGACGTGCCGAGGAACTCGCCCGGCGCGAGGTCGCCGGTGAAGGCGTGCAGCCGGTCCCACACCAGTTCCTCGGGACGGTTCAGCCACGGCGTGACGGCCTCCGCGTGCGGGACGATCAGCCTGTTGACCCGCCGCTGCACGACGCCCAGCGGCACGAGCCCGGTGGTGGCGACGATGTGGGCGTCCCATGCGTCGTCCAGAACAGGTGCCGCGCGCGTCAAGACCTCGACCAGGGCCGCCTCGCCGCCCAGCGACACGGCGGTGCGGGCGAGCAGCTCCAGGTCGGCGACCTCCTCTTCCAGCCGCTGCAGCGCGGGGCCGAGCCGGGTCAGCTCCCGGATCAGCCGGGGCAGCGCGGCCGCCTGGCGGAGCGCGCCCTCCCGCGCCCGGCCGAGGCGCGGCGGGCGGGTGCCCTCGAAGTAGGCGGCGGTGACGTCCTCGGCGGTGACCAGGGGCAGCCGGCTCGCCAGCCGCGTGTAGGCGGACAGGTTGTGGTACGGCTTGCACGCGAAGTAGCCGAGGAACACGTAGTGGCCGCCCCGCGCCCAGGGGCGCTCGCCGAAGCAGCGCGCGGCGAGGCGCCGGGTGGCGCGCTCCATGGGCGTGCCGACCAGCGACCACGACACCGGCGAGATCCGGTCCGGTGCGACCTCGCCGAAGTTCCCGGCGCTGTAGACGGGGAACGCCGGGTGCGGGTCGGTGTCGATCGGCGGGAAGTGAGCGGTCACGCGAAGACCTCCCGGCCCGTCGCCTCCAGGTATCCGGCCGGGCAGCGCGGCGGGCCGCCGGGGACGGAGTCCAGGACGGCCGGGTCCAGGTCGAACCACGGCTCGCAGTAGCCGAGCAGTGCCGGCGGCACCCCGGCGCGGGACGCGAGCGCGCGCTGCAGGCGGCCCATGGCGGTGCTGTCGACGATGCGCGGGACGCGCCCGAGGGGGCGGCACACCGCCCGCAGCACGTCCGCCAGCGTCGGGCCGTCCGGGTCGAACCAGGTCCAGGTCGCTCCCGTGGCGGGCGCCTCGACCGCGCGGGCGACGACCTCCGCCGCGCCCGCCACATCGCCCGGGTAGCACGGGAACTCCCCTCCCCCGCGCAGGTGGACGGGGTACCCCTGGAGCAGCGGGCGCACGGCGGCGAGCAGCCCGTGCCGCGCCGACAGGGCGCCCGGCGACGCGGGGACGCCCAGCAGCGGGCCGAACCGCACGCTCGTGGACGGCACGTCGCGCGCCGCCCGCACGAGGCCCTCGGCGACGTACTTCCCGTACTCGTACCAGTTGCGGAAGGTCTGGCCGACGTACAGCTCGCGGTTCCCCACCCGGCCGGAGGCCCGTCCGAGCGCGAGGAGGGACGAGACGTGGACGAGGCCGGTGAACCGCTCGCAGCCGCGCGCCAGCGCGAGGACGTTGCGGACGCCGGCGGCGTGCAGGTCCAGGGCCTCGGCCGGTCCGGCGTCCCAGTCGACGCTGCCGAAGGCGGTGACGATGTGGGTCACCTCGGCCCGGACCTCGTCGAGCGCGTCGCCCGGCAGCGCGAGGGACGGCCGGGTCGCGTCGCCGCGCAGGGCGCGCCGCGCGGGCCCGCCGCCGGAGCGGCTGAGGCCGATCACCTCGTGCCCGGCCCGCTCCAGCCGGGCGCACACCGCGCCGCCCAGGTAGCCGGAGGCGCCGACGACCAGGATCTTCATCCGGGGAACCTCGCCATCGAGCCGCCCGCGACGGGGGTGTCGAGGCCGCGGCGCGGCGCGCCGAACAGCAGCCCCGCGAGCAGGCCGAGGTCGGCGGCGGGCAGGTCCCCGCCGAGCAGCGCCGCCAGCCGGGGGCGGGCGAAGACGCGGTCCAGGCCGACGTAGCGCAGCCCGATCAGCGCGTTGCGCGCCGCCGGCGCCAGCGGCAGGAAGCGGTGCGCGTTCTGGCTGGTCCAGACGAGCTGCCGGGCCGTCACGGAGACGACGCGCGGGGGGCGGCGGAACCGCTCGGGGTCGGCGGTGAACGCCGCGTCGAGCAGGCCCCGCACGCTGGGGGCCGCTTCGCCGAGGCCGAGGTGGCAGATCAGCGGCCCGGCGTCCGGTGCGCCGGCGAGGCGGCTGACCGCGCGCAGCAGCGCCCGCGCGGCCACGTCCCGGGGCAGCGCGTCCACCCGGGCGGCGGGCATGGCGGGCAGGACGCCGCCGGGCAGGTCGTCCCACCGGTCCGCGAGCATGTAGAGGGAGTTGCGGCGCAGCGTCCGCCCCGTCGCGGAGCTGCCGACCAGCGCGCACAGGCGGAGGACCAGCAGCGGCGCGTCGTCGGCGGCGAGTTCCGCGAGCCGCCGCTCCGCGAGCCACTTGGCCTGCTCGTAGACGGTCCGGTCGGCGCGCCGCTGGTAAGGCACTTCGGCGATCTCCCCGACGGCGCCGCCCGCCGCGTAGGCCGACCCGGCGTACAGGTAGGGGACGCGGCGGCCGGACAGCGCGGCGAGCTCGCGCGCCAGCAGGTAGCCGTGCTCGGCGCCCAGCACGTGGGTGGTGTGGAGGTCGGCGGCGCGGCCCGCCCAGTCGGTCTCGCCGGCCAGGTTGACGACGGCGTCGGCCCCGGCGGCGAGCCGCCGCACCGCCGCGTCGTCCAGGCCCCAGCGGGGCGACCGGACGTCGCCGTGCACGGGCTCGCCCACCACCGCCGGGTCGGGCGCCTGGAGCCGTCCCGCCCGGCGGCCCCGCGCCGGGACGCGCAGGAGCGGGACCACGGTGCAGCCCGCCTCCGCCGCCGTCTCCAGCAGCCCGGCGCCGAGCTGGCCGGTGGCGCCCGCCACCAGCAGACTCACGCGCCGTCCCCGACGGTGGCGTCGTAGGCGGCGAAGTCGGGCACGAGCCCGGCCGCCACCATCTCCCACATCATCTCGTCGGTCCCGCCGCCGACCCGGCCGATCCTGACGTCGCGCCACATCCGCGCCATGGGGGTCTCGTCCTCCAGGTATCCCATCCCGCCGAACAGGTGCATGCACTCGGTGACCGTCCGCTCGGCGAGCCGGACGGCGGTGACCTTCAGCGCGGCCGCCTCCCGCGCCCCGGCGCCGCCCGGCTGGAACGCGGTCGCCGCCGCGCCGTGCACGCCGGACCGCAGCACGACCAGCTCGGCCTGGAGCTGCGCCAGCCGCAGCCGGAGCGCCTGGTGCTCGATCAGCGGGCGGCCGAACTGGCGGCGCCGGTGCAGGTGGGCGCAGGCCAACCCGATCGCCAGCTCGCAGACGCCGACGGCGTGCGCCGCGACGGCCATCCGCTCGTGGCTCAGCGCCCAGGTCGCCGCGGTCAGGCCGAGCCCGGGGCGGCCCAGCACCGCCTCGTCGGGCACCCACGCGTCGATCGCCGTCCACGTGGTCTCCAGCGACGCGGCGCCCAGCTTGGCAAGCCGCCTGACCTCGCACAGGCCCTCGGCGGGGACCCGGACCAGGCTGAGCGCGGCGAGCCCCGAGCCGCCCGTCCGGCACAGGACGAGCGCGAAGTCGGCGGCGCGGCCGAGCGACAGGTACTTCTTCTCGCCGCGCACGCGCCAGCCCGCGCCGTCCCGGACGGCCGTGGTGCCGATGCCGTTGATGTCGGAGCCGCCGGCGGGCTCTGAGGCGCCGAAGCAGCCGACGAGGTCGCCGGCGAGGACGCCCTCCAGCGTGCCGGCGAGCAGGTCGGACCGGCCGTAGCGGGCGAGGGCCGCGGCCACGGTCTCCACGACGACGCCCACGCCGATGCCGACCCCGCCCGCCCGCGCCAGTTCCTCCGCGAGGATCGCGGCGCGGCCGGGATCGCCGCCCGGCAGCGGCGTCCACCGCTCCCGGATGAGCCCAGCCCGGCCCAGCGCGGACAGCGCCGCGCGGGGGAACTCGCCGGCCTCCTCCGCCGCCGGGGTCAGCGGCATGATCTCGTCCCGGACGGCGGCGCGGACGCGGTCCCGGAAGGCGTCCACGTGCGGGCCCGTGAGGCCGGCCGCGTAGAGCGGCCCGGTCACCGCCCGGCCCCCCGCGGGCTCGGACGAGGACAGCAGCGGGCCGTCGATCTCCCCCGCGAGCAGCTTCCGCCACATCGAGCGGCGGCGCGGCTTGCCGCTGGAGGTCAGCTCGATCGCGGCGGCCCTCACCCGCACGACCCGCACGGACACGTCCGGGCCCACGAGCGGGGCGAGGCACGCGGCGACGCCCTCCGCGGACGGCGCGGCGGTGAGCACGCACACCACGGGATCGTCGTCCAGGTACCCGGCGAGGACCGCGGTCCGCCGCCGGGCCAGCAGGCCCTGCTCGGCGAGGGCCGCCTCCAGCTCCTCCACGTACACGTTGCGGCCCCGCACCTGGAGGCTGTCGCCGATGCGGCCCACGACGTAGAGCTCCCCGCCGGTCATGAAGCCCGCGTCGCCGGTCCGCAGCACGCCGTCCTCGAACCGGGTGGCGGGGTCCTCCTGCGCGCTGGTGTGGCCCAGCGCCACCGACGGGCCGGACACGGTGATCTCGCCGAGGCTCCCGTCCGGGACGGGGCGGCCGGCGTCGTCGACGATCCGCACGGTGAGCCCGTCGAGGGGCGTCCCGCAGCCGACGTGCCAGACGCCGGGGCCGGCGGGCGCGCGCCGGGAGACCTCCGCCGAGCCGAGCAGCGGCAGCGGCTCCCCCATCCGGAGGGGTCCGGGGGCGACCGCGACGGCCGGTGCGACGCGGCCCAGCGGCGCGCAGGTGACGCCGAGCGTCGCCTCGGCCAGCCCGTAGGCGGGGCGCAGCGCCGACGGCCGCAGGCCGCAGGGGGCCAGCAGGTCCAGGAACGCGGCGGCGGTGTCGAGGCGCACCCGCTCGGCGCCGGTGACGACCGCCTCGACCCCGGACAGGTCGAGCCCGGCGAGCCGCTCGGGCCGGACGCGCCGCACGACGTACTCCAGGCCGAAGTTCGGCATCAGCATGACCATGCCGGGCCGGGCGTGGTGCTCGCGGAGCCAGCGCAGCGGGTTCTGGACGAACTGCTCGGGCCGCATCAGCGCGACCGGCTCGCCCCGCACGACCGGGGTGAGCAGCCCGAAGACCAGCCCGAGGTCGTGGTGGAGCGGCAGCCAGGGCACGCCGGTTCCGGCGGACCGGCCGGCCCAGCGCCGCCCGATCATCGCGATGTTGGCCTCCAGGTTGCCCCGGCTCACGCGGACGCCGCGGACCTTGCCGCGCGATCCGGAGGTGAACTGCAGCAGGGCCGTCTCGGCGGGCGGCCATGAGCCGGGCGGGGCGTCGGCCGCGGTCGAGGGCGCCAGGACGGCGCGTCCCGGCCCGGCGACGGCGGTCGCGGTCTCGACCAGGTCCGGGTCCGCGAGCACCAGGGCCGCGCCGGACTCGGCGATCACGTGGGCGGCGTGCTCGCGCCACCGGCGGGCGCCGCCGAGGGCGGCGGGCGGCGCGAGCGGCGCGGGGGTGCCGCCCGCGGCGAGGGTCCCGAAGAACGCGGCGGCGAACCCGGGCCCGGTCCGGCGCAGGATCACCACGGCCTGCCCCGTGGTGAGCCCGCGGTCGCGCAGGTCGCGGGCGGTGGCGCGGACGTGCCCGGCCAGTGCCGCGTAGGAGACGGTCTCCCACGTCCCGTCCTCGGCGAGGAAGCGCAGGCCGGTGGACTCCGACGGCGCGTCGAGCCAGTCCAGGAGCCCGGCGGTCACGGCAGGTCCAGGGTGAGCCGCAGGTCGCGGTGCAGTTCCATCCAGACCTCGTGGTACGAGTCGCAAAGGACGCCCGTGAGCGCCCTGGCGTCCCCGCCCTCGAAGCGGTCGCGGGCGGCGGTGAGGCGGCTCGCGTACCCGGCGTAGCGGCCTCGGACGCCGGCCATGTCCGCCGCCACCGCGAGCAGCTCCCGGTGCAGGTCAGCCAATTCCGTTCGGACGTCCGCCTCGGCGGCCTCCTTTCGCTGCCAGCGGGTGCACAGCTCCTTGACGCGGAGGTCGAGCGGGACGAACCGGTCGTGGCAGGCGCGCAGCGCCCCGGCGGCGTCCGGGGCGAGGTCGGCGCGCACCTCCGCGGCGTGCCGCGACCGGCCCGGTTCGGTGACCCGCCACAGCTCGCGGGCGGTGACGAAGACCGCGGCGCCCGCGGCGGCGAGGTCCCGCACCGCGGGCAGGACGGCGGACTCCGGCCTCCCGGTCATCAGGCTGAGATGCGCCGTCCCGGCCATGCCCTTCACGCACAGCGCGTGCAGCACCTCGAACGCGTCCGTCATCAGCGCGCCCCGGCCGAGGCGGGGACGTCCAGGGCGGGCGCGGCCATCGCCTCGGCGAAGCTCCGCAGGATGCGCGCGGGCATCTCCTCCGCCACCTCGGCCGCGGCCTTCCGCGCGAGTTCCAGTTCCTCCCGGCAGGCGGCGACCGCGACGGCGAGGGCCTCGTCGCGCAGCCGCGGGTCGGCGGCGACCTGGCCGGCGGTGAGGCCGGGCGCGCCGAGCAGGTCGGGCAGGGCCGAGACCCGGCCGTCGAGCAGCGCCCCCAGCGAGGTGTCCAGGCGGGTGCGCAGGCCGCGCACGGCCAGGACGTCCTCGGCATGCACGAAGACGCGGCCGCAGTGCCGCCCGAACTCGCGGAGCGGGGCGACGGTCGCGGAGGGGGCGTCCGCCAGCAGCGCGCCGGCCCGCAGCGGGTACTCGAACATCGCCGCGAACACATCGGTGGCCGAGGTGCCCGGGGCCCCGTCCAGGTACCGGGCCCGCAGCACCGTCAGCTCCGCGAGCCAGTCGGAGAACGACCACGACAGCTCGGGCGCGTGCTCGGCGACCAGCGTGCACGCCTGGGCGAGGAGGAAGTCCCCGGCGAGGACGGTGGTGGCCGACGCCCAGTCGACGCCGCGCCCGCCGGGCGGCGCGGGCGCCGCCGGGCCGAGGAAGGCCAGCCCGCCGAGCGAGGCCAGCTCGATCGCCGAACCGGTCGGGGCGTGCCCGATGTCGGGGAACCCGCCGGTGCTCATGAGGCCGGCGCACAGCAGCGCCGCCGGGCGCAGGCGACGGTGGGTGGGGCCGGCCCCGGTGATGAGCATCCGCGCGATGAACGGCCACTCGCCCCGGACCGCCGCGACCGACACCTCGTCGCAGCCCGCGAGGAACGGCCGCAGCACCAGCGACTCGCGCGGGCCCGGGTCGAGGGGCTCGGCGGCGGTCACGCCCGCGATGCCCTCGGGCAGCAGCACGGCGCGGCGGCCCTTGCCGAAGAACGGGTGGTCGCTCTCGGCGGTCGCGGCGAGCACCCGCCAGGCGAGGTGGTACCGCCGGGCCGCGTGCCGGGCCGTCTCGAAGTAGCCGACGAACGCGCGGGTGAGCGCCGCGCGGTAGGAGCCCGCGGCCTTCCCGGGGTCGCCGGGGTGCCGGGCGATGGACTCGGCGGCGAGCAGGCCGCTCTGCACCGCGTAGCTGAGCCCCTCGCCGGTGAACGGGTTGACGAGGCCGGCGGCGTCGCCGACCGCCAGCCGGCCGTCCTCGGCCGCGCGCTCGGGGGCGAAGCCGCTGTCGACCGGGCCCCGCGCCAGCGGGCCGTCCGGGCGGATTCCGGCGAACCGGGGGTCGGCCTCGGCGAGCCCGGCGAGCGCCCCGGCCATCAGGGACCCGGCGTCCGGGCCGCCGCCGGTGACGCCGATGGTGAACCCGCCGCCGGAGCCGGGCAGCACCCAGACGCAGGACGGCTGGGCCTTGGGGTCGTTGCCCGCGGGCGTGACCAGCTGGAGGACGATCCGCCCGCCGGGTGCGGCACCGGTGAAGCGCTGCGCGCACTGCAGCCGCGCCCCTTCCCCGCCGGACGCGTCGTTCGGCGCCGGGCCGGTGGCGAGGACGGCGTGGCGGGCGGTGACCACCGTCCCGTCGGCGAGGACCGCGCGGTGCCCGTCCGCGGTGCGGCGCAGGTCCGCCACCCGTCCGGCCAGCGGCACCGCGCCCGCCTCGGTCGCGGCGCGGCGCAGCGCCGCCAGCAGCCGGTCGCGGTCGCACACGGCCATCCCGGCGTCGTCGATCACGCGCCGGGTGCGGGCGCCGAACCACAGGTCGAGCTCCCCGGCCGGGCGTGGGAACGCCTCGTCCCAGCCGCCGAGCGCCGTCAGCGCGTGGCGGGCCGGGCCGCTGACGAGCACGTCGTGGACCGTTCCCCCGGACGGGGCGTCCACCAGCAGCGTCCGCAGGCCCCGGCGGGCGAGGGCGGCGGCGGCAGCGGCTCCGGCGGGGCCGCCGCCGGCGACCAGCACATCGACCGGCTCGGTCACAGGCATCTCCAGTGTGTCGGCGACCGTCATCGGTCGGTGAACAGGACGTGGACGGACGCGCCCAAGGCCGGCGGCCCGGCGACGGCGTACAGCAGCCAGGGCGCCAGGGTCTGCGTGTCGACGACGGTGACGAGCGCCGCCAGCACGAACGGCGCGGTGAGCGCCGCGCCGGCCTTGTGGCCGGCGAACAGCAGCAGCACCGGCGCCGCCGCCAGGGCCACGCCCGCCAAGCCCGCCACCAGGCGCGCGGTCGCCTGCCGGTGCGCCTCCTCCTCGCTGAACGAGCTCATGAAGGGCACGGCGTCCGACACGGCGGCCAGCAGGATGCTCCCCGCGACGGCGACCACGGCGAACACCAGCACCGCGAGGAGCGTGACCGGCGTTCTCGGCACCAGGACCGTGCGCAGCGCCATCGCCACGCCCACCGGCACCATGATCAGGCACGGCAGGAAGGCGGCGGTGTCACGGGCGACGCCCGGCGCGAGCAGCAGCGCGGGGACGAGCGCGGTGGCCAGCACGGCGAGGGCGGGGCCGCGCTCTCCGGCGAGGAGGAACAGCAGGGCGCCGGCGGCGGTCCCGGCGGCGGCCAGGTAGACGACCACCCGGTCGTGCTGGAGCGGCCGCTCCGCGACGCGGGCGGGCTGGCCGGACCAGTCGTAGGCGCCCTTGAGCACCAGCAGCCCCGCGACGGCCACCAGCACGCAGGCGGGCACCGTCAGCGCCGCCGTCCTGGCCTGCACGTCCACGCCCGGCCTCCGCGACCGCAGGTCATTCGCCGATCGTGACGGGCGCGGCCGCGTCGAACCCCAGCTGGCCGTCGTCGCCGGTGACCGCGAGGCTGGCGACGTAGGTGCCCGGCGCGGTGTAGGTGTGGGTGACCTTCGCGCCCGTGGCGAACGTCCCGTCGGCGAACTCCCACAGGTAGCGCTTCACCTCGCCGCCGGCCGAGCCGGACGACCCGGAGGCGTCCAGGACGACCGTGCGAGGGCCGGTCCGCGTCACGGTCGCCTTCGCCACCGGCGGGCTCTTGGGCTTGGCCAGCTCGGTCGTCGTCACGCGGACCTTCGCCGGGCGGTCACCGCCGGTCAGCTCGACCTTCCAGCCGCCGGCCGCGGCGCCGGGCACGTACACGCTGTCGTAGACCGCCCGCTTGGTGCTGTTGCGGCGGTGCCGGGCACGGGGCGCCTGCGCGCCGTCCGGCGCCAGCACCCGCACCTTGACGTCCCCCTCCGCCCAGGTCGCACCGAACCCGGCGCCGAGCCCGCCGCCCCGCAGCGTCACCGGGACCTGGACCTTCTGCCCCGGCTGGACGGTGACGTCGGACGCCTGCCGGGTCACGCCCGCGTCGCCCGCCACCCGCGGCGCGGCGGTCGGCCGCAGGAACGCCTCCTTGATGATGCAGGCGGTGTTGGCGTAGCCGGCCCGGGTGGGGTGGAACGAGTCGTTGATGCTCCTGGGCACGATCCCGTTGAGGAAGCGCTCCTGGCCCTTGGGCGGGCAGATCTCGTGGCCGTCCGTCGAGTGGTAGAGGTCGACGGGCACGGCCCCGGCGACGGTGGCCGAGGTGACGAGGTAGTTGTCGAGGCGCTGCACCCACTGGTTCATCCACAGCTGGTCGGTGAGCCGGATCATCTGGCAGCGCTTCACCGGGAGCGGGACGGTCGAGGTGCCGTCGGACCCGCCCTCGTCGGGGAAGAACTTCGGGTAGGTCGGCACGAAGATCTTCGCCTGGGGGGAGCGCTCCCGGACCTGCTTGAAGACCGCCTGCAGCAGGTTGGCGTTCTGCGCGGTGCCCTCGTCGAGCTTGGCGAACGCTGCCTGGAGCCCGGGGTCCTGGGACGCCTCGCAGGTCCTGATCGCCGAGACCTTGATGCACGCCTGGACGGTGTCGGCGAATCCCATGTCGTTGCCGGAGACCCCGAGCGTCACGTGCGAGACGTCGTCGCCGAGCGTGGCGAGCTGGGACGCCTCCCCCGACTTGCCGTTGCGGACGTCGGCGATGGTCGCGCCGCTGCACGCGACGAACGAGAGGTTGCCGCCGAGCACGCCGTCCTTCGCGAGCAGCGGGGCGTACGCCCACGGCGACCGGCTGCAGTCGCCGCTCGCGGAAAGGTAGTCGCCGGCGCCGACGCCGGCCTGGTAGGAGTCGCCCATCGCCACCCAGCGGCCGGGCGCCGCGGCGGGCGCCGCCGGCGCCACCGCCGACGATGCCGCGAAGGCGACGACGCAGGTTCCCGCGATGAAAAGGCCGCGCTGCCGCATGCACATCCCCCAGCCAGGAGAAGAGCCCTCGCATCGGATGTGTGCGAACGCCCCGGACGCAATCGCCATGATCGGAACATTTGACGATCTTGGTGTCAACGGCCGGGCGCGCGCTTGACATTTACTGCCGACCCCCCGGACTTTCCTTGGCGAATTTCGCCAAGCCGGCCCCCATTCGGGGCACATACGGCCGAATTCGGCCAACATTCCCATGTTTAGCGATCTCCGGGTTAGCGTGCGCCTGATGATCGACTCGGGCGCCCGCCCGGCTACGGAACGGTGGTCAGATGGACTCCGCCGCACACACCGCACCGCCTGATCGCGACAGGCCGCCCGCCCCCGTCACCCGCCGCCGGTTCCTCGGCCGGACGGCGATCGCCGGCTCGGTCGCGGTCGCCGCCGGGTCGACCCTGGCCGGGTCCGGGTCCGTCCCGTCCGGGCACGCGGCCGCCGCGAGCACGCCGGGCGCCGGCGCCGCGCCCGCGCCGCCCGCGGCACCGCTCGACCGGCAGCGGGAGATGCTGCTGCAGGCCGCGCGGGCCGGCGCCGTCTACCCGATCGAGTTCCGCGGCTTCGGCGAGTCCGCCCGCGGGACGGCCCGCGTCACCGCGGCCCGCCTGCTGGCCGCCGAGCGGCGGCTCGACCCCGCGCGCCTCGCACGAGCGCGGGCCGGCGCGGACGCGCTGATCGCGCAGGGCCTGTTCGGCGCGCCGCAGGGGCGCCTGCTGGCGGGCATCGGACGGCACGCGGCGCAGGCCGGCGACGCGGCCCAGAAGGACCTCCGGGCGTTCGTGGCGCTCGGCGTCGCGACACTGTCGCCCCACTTCGACCCGGCCGACGACGCCATGGCGGAGATCTGGCTCGGGGGGCTCGGCCGGGAGCACCGGCTCGGCCGGCAGCCGCAGCCCATCGCGCACCGGAACTGACCGGCGCGACCAGGAACCGACGACGGAGGACCATGGAACTCTGCGCCGACGACCACGGCAGGCTGGAACGCGCCAGGCAGCAGATCTACGACGCCCACGGCGACGACCCGAACGTCACCGGGGTCGGCATCGGCTTCCGCCGCCGCGCCGGCGAGTGGACCGGCCGGCCCGCGGTCGTCGTGCTGGTCGGCAAGAAGCGCCGCGAGGCCCTGGTGTCGCGCCGCCGCCTGCTGCCGCGCACCGTCGAGGTCGACGGCACGACCTACGAGGTCGACGTGGAGCAGGCCGGGCCGTTCTCCGCCGGGGCGCAGACGGCCCTCGCGCCGGCGCGGGCGCCGCTCGCGCCGGCGGGGGTGTCGGACCCGATCACGGGCCGGATGCGGCCGCCGCGGCAGGGCGCCAGCATCTCCAACCCCGTCGACGGGACGACGGCCGGCACGCTCGGCCTGTTCGTCATCGACAACACCGACGACACCGTCTGCCTGCTGACCTGCAACCACGTGATCGCGCGCATGGGGCGCGGCAAGGTCGGCGAGCCGATCGTCCAGCCCGGCACCTACGACGGCGGCACGTCGGCGGACGCCATCGCGAAGCTGAAGCGCTGGGCGCCCATCAGCCCGGCGGGCACGCGGGTCGACGGCGCGATCGCGCAGCTGACCGACCAGAGCGCCTACACCCTGGAGGTCGCGAAGGACCTCATGGCGCCCATCTCCGCCACCCATCCGGTCGTCGGCATGGCCGCCGCCGGCGACTCCTTCGGCGGCAACCTGCTGACCCGGATGGACGCCACGCTGGAGGCCCTCAACGTGCGCCTTCCGCTCGGCCAGCGGGCGGCGGTGTCGGAGGCCGGCCTGCCCTGCGCGGGGCCGGTGCTGGGGCTCGCCGACCCCCAGCCGGGGATGAAGATCGAGAAGGTCGGGCGGACGACCGGCTACAGCTCCAGCGAGATCGTCGCGATCGGCGTGCAGGCGGTCGTCAGCACGCCGATCGGGGACATCCCCTACCAGGACATGATCTACACCGAGTTCCTCATCGCGGCCGGCGACTCCGGGTCGATCGTGTTCGCGGGCGGCAACGGCGACACGCACGTGATGCCCGAATCCCAGGTGGAATGCAAGATACTGCCGGTGCTGAGCGATTACTACCGGCTGCCGCTGGTCGAGGACAATCCGATCGCCGACAAGGTGCGCGACGACTTCTTCATGCAGACCATGACCGGAAGGCTGCTGGTCGAACTCACCTACGTGAACTCCGAGGCGCTCATAAACCGGTTGAAGGACCGGCAGGCGCAATCGTCCGAAGTGGTGTACGCGAAACAGTATTACGACAAATATCACGACTTCATGGAGGGCGTGCTCAACGACCCGGATTCCGCGGAGGTCGTCACCCAGGAGCACCTCGACGACGCCGAGGTCGTCATCGGCGGCCTCGCGCAGAGCGGTGTCCTGAAACCGCCCGAGGTGCAGCTCGCCGTCCAGCTGTACCGGCAGTCGCTCGAACCCACGCTCGGGATGACCAGGCGCGAGGTCGTGGCGTACATGAGCAATCCCGCCGTCTACAGCCAGGTCTACGAGGCCGTCGAGGCGACCGACGGCATCGAGTTGAACGCGCCCTTCAAGCAGATGCCGCCGGAGCCGACCTCGTGACCGCCGTCCAGAGCCCGGCCCCCGGCACGGAGGCGGACTACCCCACCCGGGTCCTGGCGCGCGTCGACGAGCTGGCCGCGGGGCTCGGCCCGTCGCTGCGCGGCCCGGTGGCGGCGCTGGCGGCCAACCCGGGCAAGAGCCTGCGCTCGGGCCTGCTCGCGGCCTGCGTGGGCGACGCGCCCGTGGACCCGGTCCGGATGGTCAGGCTGGGCGCGCTGGTGGAGCTCGTCCATCTGGCGTCGCTGATCCACGACGACGTGGTCGACCGGGCGGCGCTGCGGCGCGGGCAGCCGACCGCGCACACGCTCGTCGGCCCCGAACGGGCGTCCCTCGCGGGGCTGGCCGCCTTCGCACTGGCCGGGACCGAGTCGGCCGAGCTCGGCGCCGGGGTAGACATGCTGGTCAGCCGCACGCTGCGCGAGCTCGCCCACGGCCAGCTGCTGGACATCGAGCGGACCTTCGACACCGCCTATCCGCTCCAGGACTACCTGGAGCTCACCGAGCGCAAGACCGGTGTCCTGTTCCAGATGACCTGCCTGCTGGGCGCCGCCGAGGCCGCCCGCGCCGAATCCGAGGTCGCGGCGCTCGCGCTGTTCGGCCGCGAGTTCGGGATCGCCTTCCAGATGCTGGACGACTGCCTCGACCTCACCCCCGGCGAGCTCGACAAGTCCGTCGGCACCGACCACATGCTGGGCCTCTTCGGCGCGCCCACGCTGGCCGCGCTCGCCGCCGACGGCTCCGGCGCCCTGGCAGCGCTCCTGCTGTCGCCGGACTTCACCGCCGGCGACCTGCCGGCCGTGCGCGCGCTCGTCCAGTCGTCCGGCGGCCTCGACCAGGCGATGGCGCTCGCGCACGAGCACCTCGACTGTGCGCGCGCCGCCCTGGACGGCGTCGGCGAGGACGCCCGGACGGCGATCCTCGCCATCCTGGCGAAGGTCGAGGCCCGGCTGTGACGGTCAGGCGCCCAGGTCCCGCTCCAGCCGCGCGAAGGCCGCGGCCGGGTTGAGCCGCCGCGCGTTCCCCAGGACGTCCTCGTCGGTCTGGTCGCCCTGGAGGATGTTCACGACCACCCGCTCGCGCTCGGCACCCCGCCCGAACAGCCCCTCCTCGTCCAGCCGGCCGAGCGCGCGGAAGCACGCCTCGAACCGCCCGTCGACCTCCGCGTCGAAGGCGTCCCGGTCCTGGTCGTCAAGGCGCTGCCAGGGGTCGCCGCGCTCGTTCAGCAGTTCCAGGACGCCCTCGAAGTGCTCCTCGCCCAGCATGTGGTACGGCGAGTCGGCCGGGCTCCACCGCAGCCCGGCGGCCTGCTCCTCCACCGTCCCGCCGAACTCCGCGACATAGCGCTCCGCGACCCGCAGCAGCCCCTCCTCGGTGCCGCACGTCGGCAGGATGTAGGCCGCGAACACATCGGAGTACAGCGCGAAGCCGTAGAAAGTCTCCCCGCGGTTCCGCTCCCGCGCCTCCAGGAACGCGGCGCGCCCCGCCGTCACCAGCCGGTCCGCCAGCTCGTCGAAGGACATCCTGAGATCATCCGAGCCGGGCGCGCAGGAGGCAGAACTCGTTGCCCTCCGGGTCCTGGAGGACGACCCAGCTCTCCTCCCCGGTCTGCCCGACGTCCGCGTGCCGTGCCCCCGCGGCCAGGAGCCGCTCCAGCTCGGCGTCCTGGTCCCGGTCCGTCGCGTTCACGTCGATGTGCAGCCGCAGCTTCCCGGGGGTCGGTGCCTCGCTGCGGCTGAGGACGAGCGTCGGCTGGAGGCCGCCGAACCCCTCCCGCGGACCGATCTCGACGTCGCCGTCCTCCCGGTGGAGCACCACGTACCCGAGGACCTCGCACCAGAACGCGGCGAGCGCCTCGGGGTCCCGGCAGTCGAGCACCAGCTCGCTGATTCGACAGGCCATGCCCACTCCCCTTCATCACGGATTCGTCCATGAAACAGGAGAATGATCAACACCGCACGCTCGGCCCGACGGCGGCTCCCGTCCGGCGGTCACCGCCCGGTCAGGCGGATGACCGGGTACTCGCGCTCGGACTTGCTCTGGTACTTGGCGATGCGCGGCTGCGCCTCGGCGATGCGCCGCCATGCGCGCTCCCGGTCGGCGCCGTCGAGGCGCTGCGGCATCACCGGGACGGGCTCCCGGCCGGGCAGCTCGATCGTCGCCCGGTCGGGGTTCGCCATCAGGTTGTCGAACCAGTCCGGGTTCCGGCCGCCGCCGCCGGACGCGACGATCAGCCGGGCGTCGCCCTCGTCCGGGAACCACGCCACGGGCGTCTCGCGCGGCTGCCCGCTCCGGCAGCCGATCGTGTTCAGGATCAGTACGTCCATGCCCATGAACGTGCCGCGCCCCTTGCGGACCTTGCGGGCCATGCGCGCGTTCGCGCGGTGCTGCATCCACCGCGACAGCGCCCCCGGCGTCCCGGGCCGGCGCCCGCCGGCCGCCTGACTGCTCTCTGCCATCGGACTACCTCCAGCCCCTCCCTGCCCGGAGAGAGGTCGAGTAAGTGGTGATCTCTATGCCGGTTCACGCTAGGCGCGGCCCGACGGCCGGCGCTTCTCGATTCCTGACCACTCCTGGAGGTGCGGGGCTTGCCCGTGATCTCGGGGTGGGTCACTCTCCTGATATGAGCGTCGATCTCGCGTGAAGGCGGGCGATCCATGGCCAGAGGCGGCTCGCGGCGGTCCGATGAGCAGTCCGGGTACTCGCTGAACTACCAGTGCTCCCCGCCCGAAGGGATCTCCCTCCTCGTGCTGGTCCTGGTGGTGGGGGCGCTGTGCGCGCTCGTCACGCCGGCCATGGACGCGGGCCTGCCGACTTTCTGGCTGACCTTCGCCAGTGCCCTCGCCGGTGCCTTCATCTGGTCCGGGCCGGCGCGCCGCGTCGTGCTGACGGACGGCGGCCACCTGCTCGTCACCGGGTTCGGGCAGCATGTCGACGTCGAGGCCCGCAGCATCACCTCGGTCAGCGTCTCCAGACGGGCGCGCCTCGGGTTCGGGTCCGCGGTCGTCCACTGGACCGGCGGGGAGTTCCGGATCTGGCGGAGCATGAGGTTCACACCTGAACCGCGGCACTCCCCATGGTCCTTGAAGCACGTCACCGGGCGCGGGGGCAAGGACTTCGGCGACCTGGTGTACCGCCTCCGGCTGTGCAATCCGGCGCTGGCCATCGAGGGCGTGCGGCCGCCGGCCTGGGCCCTGCCCCCACCGGTGCCCCTGCCCCCGCCGACGCCCCGGCCCCCGCAGGGGTGATCGTCGCGGCGGTGGGAACGCTCGGTGCCATGCGCATCGATCTCACCGGACGCCCGCCTGCACGGCGTCGCCGCTGACGTCGCCACCGCCGAGGGCGCGCGCGGGCGGTCACCGAGGCGAACCCCGGCCGCCGGACGGTCCATGAGTCCGCGGAGTCTCACGAAAACGCATCCTGGGTCGCCTCTGTACCTACGACATGTAGTCGAGTGATTACAGTACGGGTACGGGCGGCTACGCAACACGGGCCTGCCGCCCCGACCTCACAGGAGGATGTATGAAGATCCGGACTCCGCTGCGCTCCGCGGCGTTGACCGCCGCCGGCCTGGTGATGGCCTCGGGCCTGGCCGCGTTCGCGCCCGCCGCCACGGCGAGCGCGGCGCAGCCCGCCGCGGCCGAGGCGACGGCTTCCCACTGGTGCCCGCGCGGCACCTACTGGAACGCCTACCTTCACCGGTGCGTTCGCCGCCACCACGGCCACCACCACGGGCACCACCACGGGCACCACCACGGGCACCACGGCCATCACGGCCATCACGGGCACCACCACGGGCAGCACCCCGGCCGGTAAGGCGCACCGCGGAATCCGCCGCCCCGGCGACACGGCGGGGCGGCGGATTCCCGCTTTCTAGGCGAGGACGGCGCACAGGGCGTCCAGGGCGGGCTTGTAGGCGGAGGCGAGGGGCGTGCTGTAGCCGATGATGAAACCCTGCGGGCGGTCGGCCGGGTCGTGCCAGTGGGCGCGGAGGGGCATGAGGGCGAGGTCGCGGGACGCGGCGCGGTCCATGATCTCGTCTTCGTCCGGGCCGCCCGGCGGGAGCAGGACCAGGGCGTGCAGGCCGGCGGCGACGCCCTGGACGCGGACGTGCGGCGCGCGGGCGCGCAGCGTCTCCACCAGCAGGTCGCGGCGGCGCCGGTAGCGGAGCCGGGACGCGCGGACGTGCCGGTCGTAGGCGTGGCCGCCGATGAGGTCGGCGAGGACGAGCTGGGCGAGCGACTGCGTGTGCGCGTCGGCGAGGAGCTTCGCCTCGGCGAAGGGCTCGACGAGGTGCGCGGGCAGCACGAGCCAGGCGAGGCGCAGTGCCGGGGCGAGGGTCTTGGACGCGGTGCCGCCGTAGGCGACATGGTCCGGGGCCATGCCCTGGAGGGCGCCGACGGGCTGCCGGTCGTAGCGGAACTCGCCGTCGTAGTCGTCCTCGACGATGAGCGCGCCGGTGTCGCGGGCCCAGGCGGCGAAGGCGCGGCGGCGGTCCGGGCGGAGGGTCGCGCCGGACGGGTACTGGTGCGCCGGGGTGAGGACGGCCGCGCCGGCCCGGTCGAGGCCCTCGGGGCGGGCGCCCTCGCCGTCCACGGGGAGCGGGACGACGCCGAGCCCGGCGCGGCCGACGATGGCCCGGTGGAAGAAGTGGCCCGGTTCCTCCATCGCGATCGCCGAGGTGCCCGCGTCGCGCAGGACGGCGGCGACGAGGCCGAGGGCCTGCGCGTACCCGGAGGTGATCACGATCCGGGCGGGGTCGGCCCGGACGCCCCGCGCCCGGCCGAGGTAGCCGGCGAGGGCCGCGCGCAGTTCGGGGCGGCCGCGCGGGTCGCCGAGCGCGTGCGCGCCGGGCGGCGCGGACGCCAGGACGCGGCGGGTCGAGCGCAGCCACGCGGCGGTCGGGAACGCGCTCAGGTCGGGGCGGCCCGGCCGCAGGTCGTGCGCGGGTTCGCCGGGCGCGTCCGGGAGGGCGGGCGCGGACGCGGGCGCGGCGGCGGTGGCGGCGACCCGGGTCCCCGAGCCGGGGACGGTGACGAGGTGGCCCTCGGCGGTCAGCTGGTCGTAGGCGGCGGTCACGGTGCCGCGCGAATAGCCGAGCTCGGCGGCGAGGGCGCGGGTGGAGGGCAGCGCGCCGCCCGGAGCGAGGCGGCCCGCCGCGATCGCGGCGCGCAGGGCCCGCTCCAGGCCCGCGCGGCGGCCGCCCGCCGCGTCGACGGCGAGATGGAGATCGACCGAACTGGACCAGTCTTCCGGCATGGGACCGGATCTTAATCCTGGTCCGGTCGGCGCCTAGATTCGCGGGCATGATCCTTTTCGCCCAGCTCAGCGACGTCCATCTCGATCTCGGCGACCGCGCGACCGCGCGCGCGGCGCGGGTCATGGAGCACCTGGACGGCCTCCCGCTGGACGCCGTCCTCGTCACCGGCGACATCGCCGACCACGGGGAGCCCGCCGAGTACGAGCAGGCCCGCAAGGTGCTGGCGTCCCGGCACCCGGTGCTGGCCTGCCCCGGCAACCACGACGCGCGCGGCCCCTTCCGGAAGGTCCTGCTGGACGAGCCGCCCGGCGACGGCCCCGTCAACCGCGTGCACGAGGTCGCGGGCGCCGTGTTCCTGATGTGCGACTCGACCGTGCCCGGTGAGGCCCACGGCTTCCTGGACGACGAGACGCTCGCCTGGCTCGATGAGAACCTCGCCGGGAGCGGCGACGCGCCGGCGTTCGTCTGCTTCCACCACCCGCCCGTCCCGCTCGGCGCCCCGTACGTGGACGAGATCCGCCAGTTCGGCGCGGAGCGCCTGGCCCGGGTCGTCGAGCGCCACCCGCGGGTCGCGGCCGTGCTGTGCGGGCACGCCCACACGGCGGCGGCCACGACCTTCGCGGGGCGGCCCCTGCTCGTCGCGCCCGGGGCGGTGTCGACGCTCGTCGTCCCGCCGCGCGGCGGCGAGGTCGTGGACCTCGCCGCTCCCCCGGGCCTGGCGATCCACCTCCTGGACGACGAGGGGCGCCTGACCACGCACTACCGCACCGTCTAGCGGTGCGTCGTCCAGGTGCGGGTGATCTCCTCGGCGGCGTCGACGACGAGGGTCCGGTAGCGGTCGATGGCCTCCGGGGTGAAGCGGTGCCGGGGCCCGCACACGCTGATGGAGCCGTGCACCTCCCCGTCCGGGCCGAACAGCGGCGCGGCGACCGAGCCGGCGTCGGCCTGCCGCTCGCCGAGGGAGACGGCGACGCCCTCCCGGACCGTCTCGGCGAGCTCGGCGCGCAGCCGGTCCTCGTCGGTGACGGTCCGGTGGGTCATCGCCGCCAGCGGCCGGCCGAGGATCAGCTCCCGGCGCTCCGCGGGCAGGAACGCGAGGATCACCCGGCCCGAGGAGCCGGCGTGCAGCGGGAACCGGCGGCCGACCTCGACCGTCATCTTGACCTCGTGCGGGCTCTCGAACTGGTCGAGGTAGACCCGCTCGTCCCCGACGAGACCGGACAGCGTGGTGGTCTCGCCGGTCGCGTCCCGCAGCCGCCGCAGCACGGGCGCGGCGGCGTTGCGGACGTTGAACCGGCGCAGCGCGCTCACGCCGAGCGCGACGGCGGCGGGGCCGAGGCGGTAGCCCGCCGTGCCCGCCTCCAGCATCTCGCGGGACACCAGCGACTGCAGGATGCGGTACACGACGGCCTTGGAGATGCCCAGCTCGCGGCTGATGGCGGTGACGCCGAGGTACTCGGGGCCGCCGGCGAACAGCAGCAGCACGTCGGCGACCCGCCCGGCGACCTCGGTTCCCCCCGGCGGCGGCGCGGTGGCGGTCTGGTTGGTCACGCCAAGATCCTAGGCTTCAGCGGCCGCGGCGCAGGTAGCGTCCGACGGGGTCGCCGGTCACCGCGCCGTCCTTGTACACGTGGTTGCCGCGCACGAAGGTGTCGGTGACCCGCGCGGTCATCGCGAAGCCCTCGAACGGCGTGTACTCCTGCGTCGACTCGGAGTCGGCGGCGCGGACCGTCCAGTTCGCGTCGGGGTCGACCAGGGCGATGTCGGCGTCGTAGCCCTCGGCGATGGTGCCCTTGTTGACCAGCCCGTAGCGGCGGGCCGGGTTCCAGGACGTGAGCCGGGCGACCTGCTGGAGCGGGAGGCCGCGCTTGAGGCCCTCGGCGACCAGGCCGGGCAGCAGGTACTCGGCGCCGCCGAACCCGGACTTGGCGAGGAAGATGTCGTCGCGGTCGGCGCCGAACTTCATCTCGTCGCGGCAGCAGGCGTGGTCGCTGACGACCCAGTCGACCTCGCCGGCGAGGACGTGCCGCCACAGCGCCTCGACGTCGGCGCGGTCGCGCAGCGGCGGGTTGACCTTGCCGCCGAGGCCGTGCGCGGTGTCGACGTCGGCGAGCAGGTGCCCGATGGTGACCTCGCGGCGGAAGTCGATGTGCGGGAACGCGCCCGCCATGGTGAGGGCGGCCGACAGCGCCTTGTCCGACGACAGGTGCAGCAGGTTGATGTTGGGCAGGCCCGTCTCGTGCGCGAGGTAGGACGCGATGGTGACGGCGAGGCCCTCCGAGTGCGGCGGGCGGGACGCGCTGTAGGCGCGCAGGCCGGTCAGCTTCCCCTCCTGCTCGACCATCTTGGTGTAGGCCGTCATGATCTCGGCGGTCTCGCAGTGCAGCGACAGCGAGATGTGCGGGGCGTAGTCGGCGAGCTGCTCGCGGGCCCGCTGGACGCCGCGCATGACGAACTCGAAGTGCGCGATGTCGTAGCGCTCGTCCGGCGGGGTCATCAGGAAGTCGCTCTGGCTGGACGAGCGGCCGTGCAGCCCGTGGCTCCCGTAGAACATGAAGATCTTGAACGAGGTGACGCCGTGCTCCTCGACGAGGTAGGGGATCTCGTCGATGTGCTCGGCCATCATCGGCGCCAGGTGGAAGGCGTAGTCGACGTAGGCGTTGCCCTGCGCGGTGCTCAGCACCTCGGGGAAGAACTCCCGGTACGGCCCGCCCTTGTTCAGGTAGTACTGGCCGGTGCGCATGTAGGTGAGCGCCGTGGTGACGCCGCCCTGGGCGCTGGCGCGGCTCTCGGTGCGGGTGTCGGTGCCCAGCTCGTTGTAGATGCCCCAGTGCTGGTGGGCGTCCACGACGCCGGGGAACGCCAGGCGCCCGCCCCCGTCGACGACGGTGGCCGCGTCGTCGTCGGGCAGCCCCGGGGCGACCTGGACGATCGTGCCGTCGTTGACGGCGATGTCCGCGCGCTCCGGCTCGGTGCCGTCGGCGGCGTCGGGGCGGACCACCCGCACGTTCTTCAGCAGCAGTTCGGTCGTGGCCATCGTGTACTCCTCAATTCTCGCGGGTGGTCGTGCGGCGGGCGGTCCGGTCGCGGGCGACGGCGCCGGCCGCCAGGTAGGCGAGCCCGAAGGCGGGCAGCAGGCCGTTGCCGGGCAGGTAGCCGTCGGCGCCGTGGCCGGAGATCCCGGCGGCGGCGCCGCCCGCCGCGTACAGGCCGGGGATCGGCCGGTCGTCGGGGTCGACGACGGCGGCGTCCTCGTTGACGATCAGGCCGCCCTGGGTGTGGAACAGGGCGGGGACGACGCGGACGGCGGCGTAGGGCGCGGCGAGGGGCCGCTCCCAGTGGGTGCGGCCGTGCTCGTCGGGGCGCTCGCCGCGGGCCGCGGCGGCGCTGGCGGCCAGCTCCTCGGCGAGGGCGTCCGGCGGCAGGCCGGTCGCCTTGGCGAGGGCCTCGGCGTCGGCGGCCCGGACGAGGACGCCCGATTCGACGGTGTCGCGGTAGTCCTTGAACCCCTGGCACTGCTCGTGGACCGTCTCGTCCAGCACGATCCAGCCGGTGGCGCCGGGCCGGGCGGCGAGCTCGGCGGCGTACTCGGAGTAGCCGCGGGTCTCGTCGCCGAAGCGGCGGCCGCCGAGGTCCACCATGACCGCGCCGTGGATGATCGTGGCCCAGCCGACGAGGGTGCCGGCGCCGGCGGCGATGGCGCCGTGCCCCTGGTAGGCGTCCAGGAAGCCGGTGGCGGCGCCGAGGCCGCCGCCGATGCGCAGCGCGTCGCCGAGCGACTGGTCGCTGCCCTGGTAGAGCGCGCCGGCGATCTCGGGGAGGTGCCGTTCGACGAGGCCGCGGTCGGCGCCGAAGCCGTTGGTGGCGAGCAGCACCGCGCCGGTGGGGATCTCCTCGGTCGTGCCGTCCGGGTACTGGACGACGGCGGCGCGGACCGCCCCGTCCGGGCCGGTCGCCACGCCGGCGAGCTTGGCCGGGACGAGCAGGTCGATGTCCGGGTGCTCGCGGACGCGGCGGGCGAGGTGGTCGATCACGCTGGACCCGTGCCGCCCCGGGACGGAGTGGCAGCGCGTCACCGAGTGCCCGGGGTAGTTGAAGTCGGTGACCAGGGCCAGCGGCAGCTCCACCGAGTCGGCGAGCCACTCCACGAGCGGGCCGCTGACCTCGGCCAGGGTGCGGGCGAGCCGGGCGTCGGCGCCGCCCTTGGTCTTGGCCATGATGTCGGCGACGAACCGGTCCGGGGAGTCGTGGACGCCCTCGGCCGCCTGCCAGCGGGAGCCGGCGCCGGGGAACATCGCGGTCGACATCGAGGTGTTGTTGCCGCGCCGGAAGTGCTCGCTCGCCTCCACGACGACCACGCTGAGGCCGAGTTCGGCGGCGCGCAGCGCGCCGGCGAGGCCGCCGCCGGCGCCCGCGATGACGAGGTCGGGTCCGTCGGTCATGCGGCTCCCCCCGCGGTCATGAGCGTCAGGGCGAGGGCCGTGGGGTCGACGACGCGGGCCGCGAACCGGTCCTCGTCGACGTCGACGGCCGAGCAGCCGTTGAGCACCGCGGCGGCGCCGGCGGCGGCGAGCGCGTCCACGGCCTCGCCGAGGGCGGCGTTCCAGGCGGCGGCGTCGGCGACGGCGTCGAAGGGCAGCTCCAGGACCGCGATCCCGGCGACGTACTCGTCCAGGCCGTAGCCCTTGAGGCGGCGGCCCAGCTCCGCGCCGATCGCCTCGTTCCGCACCACCGCACCAAACCGAACATTCATCGCAGAAAGGTGCATACTACTCAGCTTCAGCAGGCCGATCGGCCGTATGCCCCGGTCAGGGCCGGCACCCGGGCCGGACGGGCCGTCCGGGACGGCCGGGTCGAGCACGCAGTCGGGGAAGGCGAGGTCCCAGCCGTCCCCGGCCCGCGCCAGCGCGGCGGCGACCTCCCGCTCGGAGGCGCGGATCGCCGCCTCGTCGTCCAGCGCGCCGGGCGCGGCCGGGCCGACGTCGCGCAGCTCGACGGTCAGGCCCGGCGGGGCCAGCCGGTCGTAGCGGGCCTGCCGCCGCCGGATCTCCTCCGGCGGCAGATGGATCGGCGTCACGGCCAGGGCGCGCGTCACTTCGGCTCCTTCGTCTCGTCGCCGGCGAGGCCGCGCAGGCGCTCCCCGGCATGGTCCAGGCCCGGCAGCTCGCGGGAGAGCGCCGCCGCCCGGTCGATCAGTTCCTCGCGTCCCGGCAGCCACCGGCGCAGCATGGCCAGGACGTCCCCCTCGTCCAGGGGGCGGTGGTCGGCGTCGCCGACCGGGTTCGGGACCTCGCGGGTCCGGACGGTCCCGTCGTCCAGCTCGACGGTGACGCGGGCGGCGCGCTCGTCCGGCAGCCGCGCGGTCAGGTCGCCCGCCTCGGCCAGCCGGACCCGGCGCGCCAGCGCCCGCAGCTCCGGATCGTCGAGGTCGGCGCCGGGCGCGACCTCGCCGTGCAGCAGCGCGGCGGCGACGGCGAACGGCGTGGAGAACATCGCCGACAGCCGGTTGTCCCACTCCGGCGACGCCAGCCCGGCGCCGAGCGCGTGCGTCTCGACCAGCACGCCGCCGATCCGGGACGGGTCGAGCCCGCCGCGCAGGCCGAGGACCGCGTCGGCGGCCGGGTGGGTGAACGAGCAGGACGCGTGCCGCTTGAAGTAGCCGCGCGTGATGTCCCAGCGCTCGCCGAGCCCGCCGGTCAGCTCGGCCGCGTCGAACTCCCCGAGCAGGGTGCCGAGCGACAGCGCGGCGGTGCCGGTGTTGCGGGCGATCCCGGCCGCCGCCATCCGCGCCGCGGCCAGCCCCGACATGTTGGACGCGCCCATCCAGGCGTCCCGCACCGGGTTCCCGTCCGTCGCCGAGGCGAAGTGCCCGGCGACCGGCAGGCCCGCCCCGGTGTCGATCGCCGCCGCGACGGCGTCCGGGCCGAGGCCGAGCAGCCGCGCGCAGCCGGCGGCGGCGCCCGCGACGCCCCAGCTCCCGTGCGGGTGCGCGCCCGGCCGCAGCCGGGCCGCACGCCCGAACCGGGACGCCGTCTCGTAGGCGGCGAGCAGCGCCGCCGCCGTGTCAGGGCCGGAGGCGTCCCGCTCGGCCGCCAGCGCCAGCACGGCCGGGAAGCCGTGCGCCGCCGGGTGCCCCTTGGCGTACTTGTTGCCCTCGTCCAGCTCCAGGCAGACCAGCGCCACGGCGTTCAGCCAGGCGGCGGCGTCCACCGAGGCGCACCGCCCCGCGCCGATCAGCGGCGCGGGCCCGCCGGGGGCGCCCCACGCCGCCCGCAGCGCCCGCGTCTCCGCCAGCCCGGCGCCGAGCGCGGTCACGCCGATCGCGTCGAGCAGGACCAGGGAGAGCCGGTCGAGCACCGGCACCGGCACGTCCGCGACGTCCAGTCCGGCGACCCACTCCCCCAGCCGGGCCGTCGCGGCCCCCGTGTTCACGTCCATCAAAGCCCCAGGTACGCCTTCCTGACCTCGGCCGACCCGGCCAGCTCCTCGCCCGTCCCGTGCAGCACGGTCGAGCCGCTCTCCAGCACGTAGGCGCGGTCGGCGATGCCGAGGGCCTGCTTGGCGTTCTGCTCCACCAGCAGCACCGCGACGCCGGTGTCGCGGATCCGCTTGACCGCGTCGAGCATCGCCCACGTCAGTTTGGGCGACAGGCCGGTGGACGGCTCGTCCAGCATGAGCAGCTTGGGGCGGGCCATCAGCGCGCGGCCGATCGCGAGCATCTGCTGCTGCCCGCCGCTGAAGGTCTGCGCGACCTGCGTGCGGCGCTCGGCGAGGACGGGGAACAGCTCGAACACCTCGCGCATGGCCGCGTCGACCTCGCCGTGCGGGCGGGTCCAGGCGCCCATCCGCAGGTTCTCCTCGACGGTGAGGGTGCCGAACAGGGCGCGGTCCTCGGGGACGTGCACGAGCCCGTCGCGGACGAGCTGGTCGGGGCGGCGCCCGGCGGTGGGCTCGCCCGCGAACGTGATCGTCCCGGACGTCGGCCGCAGCTGCCCGCACACCGCGCGCAGCGTCGTGGTCTTCCCGGCGCCGTTCGCGCCGACGAGCGCGACGATCTCGCCCTCGCCGAGCGTCAGGTCGATGTCGTGCAGGATCTGCATGCGCCCGTAGCCGGCGCAGAGCCGGTCAAGCCTCAGCATCGCCGGGCTCCTCTCCGAGGTAGGCCTCGATCACGCGGGGGTCGGAGGTGACCTCCTCCGCCGAGCCGGTCGCCAGCACCCGGCCCTGGTCCATGACGAGGACCCGGTCCGACAGCCGCATCACGGCCGCCATGATGTGCTCGATGAACAGCAGCGTCGTGCCGTCCTCCGCGCGCAGCGCGGACAGCAGGTCCAGGACCGGCTCGCGCTCCGACGGGACGAGCCCGGCGAGGACCTCGTCCAGCAGCAGGACCTTCGGCCGCATCGCGAGCGCGCGGGCGAGTTCGAGCCGCTTCAGCCCGGCCGTCGGCAGCTCGGTGGCGTTGCGGTGCGCCCACTGGCCGAGGCCGACGCGCTCCACCACGTCCAGCGACCGCTTCCGCAGCCGGTGCGGCGACGCCCGCCGGTGCTGGGCGGCCAGGCTCACGTTCTCCAGCACGGTCATGCTCCCGAACGGGCGCATGAGCTGGAAGGTGCGGACCATGCCGGCGCGGGCGATGCGGTCCGGCGAGGAGCCGGTGACGTCCCGGTCGCCGAACACGACCTGCCCGGTGTCGGGGGCGAGCGCGCCGCAGATGACGTTGAACAGCGTCGTCTTCCCGGCGCCGTTCGGGCCGATGATGCCGAGGATCTCCCCCTGCTCGACCTGGAACTCCACGTCCGACAGGGCGCGCAGGCCGCGGAAGTCCTTGCCCACTCCGGTCACGTTCAGGATGCTCATCGGCGCCACCTCGCGGCGATCGTGCCGACGATGCCCTTGGGCAGCAGCCGGACGATGAGGATCAGCAGGACCGCGTAGACCGCGACGTCGAGGCCGCTGCGGCCCTGCAGGAAGCTCAGGAAGTCGGGCGGGGTGCGCAGCAGCGTCGCGGTGACGTCCGACAGCGCCCCGAGGATGACCGCGCCGACGATCGGGCCCCAGATGGTGCCGATGCCGCCGATGACCACGGTCGCGATCGCCTGGACCGACACCGACGACCCGAACGCCAGGTCGGGGTTCACGAACAGGTAGTACTGCGTGTAGAAGGCGCCGGCCACCGAGGTGATCGCCGCCGACAGCGCGACCGTGACCAGCTTGTACCGCAGCACGGGCGTGCCGAGGGACGCCGCCGCCAGCTCGTCGTCGCGGATCGCGGTGACGTAGCGGCCCGTCCGCGAGTGCAGGAACACGATGCTGACCGCGGCGGCGATCCCGGCGAGGCCGAGCGCGATCCAGAAGTAGGCGGGCGAGTCCGCGGCGAACTGGATCTTCCAGAACGAGGAGCCCTGGATCAGCGGGACGGTGAACCCGACCGCCTTGTTGGTGAACTCGCTGGTCGTGACGATCAGCCGCAGCATCTCGGCGAACGCGAACGTCGCCAGCGCGAAGTAGGCGCCCTGCAGCTTGTAGCGGAACGCGAAGTACCCGATGACGACGGCGACCGCGGCGGCGACCGCCATCCCGGCGAGCATCCCGATCCACGGCGACACGCCGTGCTCGACGAGCAGGTAGGCGCTGGTGTAGGCGCCGAGGCCGAAGAACGCGGCGTGCCCGAAGCTGAACATCCCGCCGAACCCGCTCATCACGTTCCAGCCGATGGCCATCAGCGCGAAGATCAGGATGCGGACGGCGACGGCGCCCTGCGCGGGCGGCAGCACCAGCGGCAGCGGGATCGCGACCAGCAGCAGCACCCCGAGCACGGCGAGCTGCCGGTGGTGCGGGCGCAGCGGCGGCGCCTTCGCCGGCCGGGCGCCGTCCCCGTCCGGGCGGCGGGTGAGGGTGATGCCCGTGTCCGTCATGCCCGTGCCCGTCATGCCCGCCTCCCGAAGAGCCCCTGCGGGCGGAGGAACAGCACGATCACGAAGACGGCGAACACGCCGAGCAGCGAGCTCTGCCCGTCCATGTAGATCGTGGTGAGCTGCTCGACCAGCCCGATCAGCAGCCCGCCGACGAGCGCGCCGGCGACGTTGCCCATGCCGCCGAGCACCACGACGACGAACGCGGTGATGTTGAACTGCTCGCCGAGCGTCGGCGTGACCGTGACCAGCGGCGCGGCGAGCACCGCCGCGGCGCCGGCGCACGCCGTCCCGATCGCGAACGTCAGGGTGTGGACGCGCCGGACGTTCACGCCGACCAGCTCGGCGCCCTGCCCGTTGGCGGCGACCGCGCGGATCGCCGTGCCGAACCGGGTGTGGCGCAGCAGCCAGAACAGCACCGCGCCGATCAGGATCGCGCCGAGGAAGGCGTACAGCCGGGCGCCCGACACGACCGTGCCGAACAGCGAGAACTGGAAGTCGCCGGGCAGCGCCACGGTCTTCGGCTCGGCGCCGAAGAACATCAGCAGGCCGTTCTCCAGCAGCAGCGACAGGCCGAGCGTGATGAGGAGCTGGTTCTCCAGCGACGCGCCGCCCGTCCCGCCGAGCAGGCCGCGGTGCACGGCGGCGCCGAGCAGGAACAGCGCGGGCACCGCCACGAGCAGCGTCAGGTACGGGTGGACGCCGGTGCCCTGCACGACGCCGAACGCGATGAACATCGCGATGGCCAGCAGCGCGCCGTGCGCGAAGTTGACGATGTCCAGCACGCCGAAGATCAGCGTGAGGCCCATCGCGATGAGCCCGTAGAGCCCGCCCATCAGCAGGCCGGTCACCACCGACTGCCAGACGACCAGGCCGCTGCCGGACTTGATCAGGGCGACCGCGATCGCGACCGCCACCACGCCGCCGGTGACGGCGGCGCGCTTGAGGACGGCCCCCGTCCCGTCGCCGCCCAGCAGCGGGCGGCGCCGGGCGGCGGGGGCGGGAGGGGACTGCGCCTTGGTTCCGATGTTGCTCATGACCGCCACGTCACCGAGTAGTTGGGCTTGGATTCGGCCTTCTCCACGGGATAGACCTGCTTGACCTGGCCGCCCTGGACCTGCATGAGGACGGGCAGCGCGGTCTTGTTGTCGCCGTTGGGAGCGAAGGAGATCGGGCCGGTGCCGACCGTGAGGGGCTCGACGGCGGAGGACGCGATCGCGTCGCGCACCTTCTCCGCGTCGGTGGAGCCGGCGCGCTCCACCGCCTGCGCGATCACCTGGACCGCGTCGTAGGCGAGGACGGCGCCGGTGCGCATGGGGGCGCCGTAGCGGCGCTGGTACTCCTCCCGCAGCTTCGCGGTCTGCGGGTTCTTGGCGTCGAAGTGGTAGTTGGTGCTGAAGATCCGCTCGGCGACGGCTCCGGCGTCGGAGACGAACTTCGGCTGGTCGTAGGCGCCGTTGGAGACGCCCCAGACCGCGTTCAGGTCCGGTTTCACCGCGGCGACCGCCTTGGCGGCGAGCAGGCTGTCGCGGTAGTAGCCGGCGACGGCGAGGACGTCCGCGCCGGACGCCTTGACCTGCGTGACCTGCGCGGTGAGGTCGGAGACCGTGAGCGCGTCGTAGCTGATGTTCGGGCCGACCTGGATGCCGAGCTTCTTCGCCGCCGCGGTGAACGCCTCGGCGGCGCCGCTGCCGAAGTCGGTCTGCTCGTGCAGGAAGGCGACCTTCCTGACCGGCTTGCCCGCCTGGTCGGAGACCTCCTTGAGGTAGCGGGCGGCGGCGCCGGCGATGGCCGCGCTGCCGGGCTGCACCCGGAAGGAGTACCGGTAGCCGCTGGCGAAGATCGCGTCGGAGGCGGTGACGTCCATCACGAACGGCACCCGGTTGCGCTCGGCGACGACGGCCGCGTTCGTGCTGACGGCGCTCTGGTAGGTGCCGACGAAGCCGACCGCGCCCTCGGAGATCAGCCGCTGGGCCTCGCTCTGCCCGACCTCCGCCTTGCCCTGGGTGTCGCCGGTGGCGAGTTCGACCTTGCGGCCGCCGAGGGACTTGATGCCGCCTGCGGCGTTGATCGCCTCGACCGCCAGCTGCGCGCCGCGGCGCATCTGCTGGCCGTCGACCGCGTTGGCGCCGCTGACCGGATGCAGCGCGCCGATCTTGACCGGGCCCCGGTCGCGCCCGGCGGCCACTCCGGCCGCGCCGGACGGCGCCGAGCCGCCGCAACCGGCCGCGGCGGCCAGAACCGCGCAGGCGCCGAGTCCGGCGGCGAGCTTACGAGCCCACATTCACCTCTCCCGCCCTCTCTGCCCGGTGATCGTTCCGCTAGGAGGAACACCAGGTCGCTGATGCGTCATCGTGGCACCCGTCACGCCATCCGGTCAATATCTGGGTGAAACTTGACGTAACTCACCGTGCAGTGCCAACTTGTGAAGTCCGGGGCGCCCGCGCGAACCGGCCGAGCCATCCATCTTCGTTTCTCTAAGCGGAACGATCGTCCGTGAAGGCGGTACCGTTCATGACCGACGCGCTGTCCGGAGTCCGGGTCCTCGACACGGCCACGCTGTTCGCCGGCCCGCTCGCCGCGACACTGCTCGGCGACTTCGGGGCCGAGGTCATCAAGATCGAGCACCCGAAGGGCGACCCGGTGCGCAGCCACGGCGCGCAGCGCGACGGCGTCGGGCTCTGGTGGAAGATGCTCGGCCGCAACAAGAAGGCGATGACGCTCTACCTCGGCGCGCCCGAGGGCCAGGAGCTGTTCCGCCGGCTGGTCGCCGACGCCGACGTGGTGATCGAGAACTTCCGGCCGGGGACACTGGAGCGCTGGGGTCTAGGGTACGACGAGCTGAAGCGCATCAATCCAGGTCTCGTGCTGGCCCGCGTCACCGGGTTCGGGCAGACGGGCCCCTACTCCAGGCGCCCCGGGTTCGGCACGCTCGCCGAGGCGATGAGCGGGTTCGCCGCGATCACCGGTGAGCCGGACGGCCCGCCGACCCTGCCGCCGTTCGGCCTCGCCGACGGGATCGCCGCGCTCACCACCGCGTTCGCGGTCATGACGGCGCTGCGGGCGCGGGAGGCGACCGGCGAGGGCCAGGTCGTCGACCTCGCCATCATCGAGCCGATCCTGACCCTGCTCGGCCCGCAGATCATCACCTACGACCAGCTCGGCGAGCTGCAGGCCCGCACCGGCAACCGGTCGCACAACAACGCGCCGCGCAACACCTACCGCACCCGCGACGGCAGCTGGGTCGCGATCTCCACCAGCGCCCAGTCGATCGCCGAGCGGGTGATGCGGCTGGTCGGCCGGCCCGAGCTGATCGACGAGCCCTGGTTCGCGACCGGCGCCGAGCGCGCCGAGCACGCCGATGTGCTGGACGAGGCCGTCGGGTCGTGGATCGCCGAGCGCGACCGCGACGAGGTCGTCAAGGCGTTCGAGGACGCCCAGGCCGCCGTCGCCCCCATCTACAACGCCGCCGACGTCATGGCCGACCCGCAGTTCCAGGCGCTCGGCACCATCGCGACCGTCCCCGACGACGAGCTCGGCCCGGTGAAGATGCAGAACGTCCTGTTCCGGCTGTCGCGGACGCCGGGCCGGATCGAGTCGGCCGGGCCGCCGCTCGGCGCGCACACCGCCGAGATCCTCGCCCGCTACGGGGTGGACGAGGCCGCGCTGGCCGAGCTGCGCGGCAAGGGCGTGGTCAAGTGACGCCGCGGTCCTGGCTGTACGTGCCCGGCGACCGGCCGGACCGGATCGGCAAGGCCCTCGCGGCCGGCGCCGACGCGGTGATCCTCGACCTGGAGGACGCGGTCGCGCCGGCCGCCAAGCAGGACGCGCGCCGCAACGTGCTCGACGCCCTCGCCGCCGGGAACACCGCCTACGTGCGGATCAACGCGCCCGGCACGCCCGACGGCGCCGACGACATCGCCCTGCTCGCGACCGCGCCCGCCGCGCTCGCCGGGGTCCGCGTGCCCAAGTGCGAGGACCCCGGCGAGCTGCGCCGCGTCGCCGACGCGCTCGGCGTGCCGGTGTTCCCGATCCTGGAGTCGGCGCTCGGCGTGGAGAACGCCCTGCTGCTCGCGACCGCGCACCCGCTGGTCGCCGGGATCTCGCTCGGCGAGGCCGACCTCGCCGCCGACCTGCGCGCGGGCGGCGAGGCCCTCGCCTGGCCGCGCTCGCGGGTCGTGGTCGCCGCCCGCGCGGCCGGGCTGCCGTCCCCGGCGCAGAGCGTGTGGACCGCCGTCCGCGACCTGGACGGGCTGCGCGCCGACACCCTCGCGGGCCGCCGGGCCGGGTTCTTCGGCCGGTCGGTGATCCACCCCGCGCAGCTCCCCGTCGTCCACGAGGCGTGCGTCCCCGACCCGGACGACGTCGCGTGGGCGCGCGACCTCATGAGCCAGCTCACCGAACGCGCCGCGACAGGCGGCGGCGCCGCATGGATCGACTCCGCCGGCCGGTTCGTGGACAAGGCCGTCGTCGAGCGCGCCGCCTGGCTGCTCGACGCCGCCGCGTCCACCGAGTCCGCCGCCCGGCCCGTCAAGGAAGGCCAGAAATGACCACGCAGGACCCGCTGCTCGCGGCCGTCGCCGGGGGCGTCCGGCTGATCGAGCTTGGCCAGCCGTTCTTCACCGGCATGCCCTGCTCCCCCAACCACCCCGGGTTCCGGATGACGCTGATCCGGCGGCACGGCGACATGGAGCGCCCGGACGGCGGCTCCGCCGCCAACGAGATCATCGTGACCGGCGGCCACGTCGGCACGCACATCGACGCGCTCTCCCACGTCAGCCACGACGGCGAGCTGCACGGCGGGATCTCCGCCGCCGACGCCCAGCGCGGCGGCGCCTTCACCAGCCACGGGGCGGAGAACCTGCCCGGCCTGCTGCGCCGCGGCGTCCTGCTGGACGTCGCCGCCGTGCACGACGTGCCGACGCTGCCGCCCGGCTACGGCATCACCGTCGAGGACCTGGAGCTGGCCGCCAAGCGCGCCGGCGCCGAGCCCGGCGAGGGCGACGTGGCGCTGATCCGCACCGGCTGGGCCCGCAACTTCGGCGACACGACCGCCTACCTCGGCAAGGAGACCGGCGTCCCCGGCGCGACCCCGGCCGCCGCGCAGTGGCTGGCGGAGCGGCGGATCGCCGCGACCGGCGCCGACACGACCGCCTACGAGCAGATCCCGGAGGGCGCGGGGCACGCGGTGCTGCCGGTCCACCGGATCCTGCTGGTCGAGTCGGGGATCTTCATCCTGGAGCACCTGAACCTGGAGGCGCTCGCCGAGGCCGGGCTGCACGAGTTCGTGTTCGTGCTCGCCCCGCTGCGGATCAAGGGCGGCACCGGCTCCCCCGTCCGCCCGCTCGCGGCGGTGTCGGCATGACCGCCGAGACCCCCGTCCAGCGGCTCGCCGGGCTCGCCGCCGCCACCGCCGCGGGCGGCCTGCCGCCGGAGCTGCGCGACGACGCCGCCCGCCGCGTCCTGGACGTCCTCGGCAACAGCCTCGCCGCCACCGCGGAGCAGCCCGCGCGGGCCGTCGGGGAACTCGTCGGCGAATGGGGCGGCGCGGGCCGCGCCACCGCGATCGGCACCGGGACGCGGCTGCCCGAGCCGAGCGCCGCGCTGCTGAACGGCACGCTCGCCCACTCCCTGGACTTCGACGACACGCACCTGCCGTCCGTCCTGCACCCGTCGGCGTCGGTGGTGCCCGCCGCGCTCGCGGTGGCCGAGGCCCGGGGCGCGTCCGGCGCCGCGCTGCTGGACGCGGTCGGCGTCGGCGTGGAGATCACGGTGCGGCTCGGCATGGCCGGGTACGACCGCGACCTCGGCAACTCGGTGTTCTTCGAGCGCGGGCAGCACGCCACCGCGATCTGCGGGGCGGTCGGCGCCGCCGCGTCCGCGGCGACGCTGTCCGGGCTGGACGCCGCGGGCATCGCGCACGCGATGGGCATCGCCGCGAGCATGGGCTCGGGGATCCTGGAGGCCAACCGCACCGGCGGCACCGTCAAGCGGATCCACTGCGGCTGGGCCGCGCACGCCGCCGTCACCGCCGCCGGACTGGCCCGCACCGGAATCACCGGCCCGCCGACCGTCCTCGAAGGGCGGTTCGGGTTCCTCCAGGCGTTCTGCGGCGACCAGGTCGACCTGGACGCCCTGACCTCCGGCCTGGGCGAGCACTGGGAGCTGCCCGGGATCTTCTTCAAGCCCTACCCCTGCAACCACTTCACCCACGCGGGCATCGACGCCGCGCTGCGGCTGCGCGAGCGGGGCCTGGACCCGGCCGCCGTCGAGTCGATCGAGCTGGGCGCGCCGACGCCGGTGCTCCGCACGATCGGCGAGCCGCACGAGGACAAGATCCGCCCGAAGTCGGGGTACCACGCCGCGTTCTCCGGCCCCTACACCGTCGCGGCGGCGCTGCTCGGCGGCGGCGGGCTCGGCGTCTTCCACGAGGACTTCACCGACGCGGCCGCCGCCGACCCGGACCGGCTCGCGCTGGCGGCGAAGGTCCGCTGCGTCCCCGACGCCCGCTGCGACGAGATCTTCCCGCACCAGTTCCCGGCCGTGCTGCGGGTCCGCACCCGCGCCGGGGACCTGCTGGAGGAGCGGGTGGACGTCAACCGGGGCGGCCCCGGCAACCCGCTGTCGGCGGAGGAGCTGGCGACGAAGTTCCGGCTGAACGCCTCCCGGCGCGTCACCGGAGAGCGGGCCGAGCAGATCACGTCCCTCACCTACGGCCTCGCCGGGGTCGAGGACCTGAGCGGCCTCACGTCACTGCTGGGGTAGCCCGCGCCATAGGGTCGGGGCCATGAGACATCTCGGCATCCTGGCCCACAGCGCGGAGGGTGCGGCGCTGTGCTTCCGCACCTTCTGCCACGAGGGGTTCCGCGAGCTCGGCCCCGACGACCACCCCGACGTGACGCTCGACCTGATCGCGCTGGCCCGCAGCATGCCCGGCTGGGACGCCGGCGACCACGACGCGGTCAGGAAGGTGCTGGCCGAGAGCGCCCGCCGCCTCGCGGCGGCGGGCGCCGACTTCTTCGTCTGCCCCGACAACACCGCGCACATGGCGCTGGAGCGCCCCGGCGACGAGCTGGCGCTGCCCGGCCTGCACATCGCCGGGGTCGTCGCGGACCGGGCCGCCGCCGACGGCCGCGCCCGCGTCGGCGTGCTCGGCACCCGCTACACGATGGACGGCCCCGTCTACCCGCGCGAGCTGGCCGCGCGCGGCATCGCCGCCGAGGTCCCCGAGCCCGCCGACCGGGAGACCGTCCACCGGATCATCTTCGACGAGCTGGTCAACGGAGTGATCACCGAGGAGTCGCGCGACGCGTACGTGCGGATCATCGGCCGGCTGGCCGAGCGCGGCTGCGACGCGGTCGCGCTGGTGTGCACCGAGATCCCGCTGCTGGTCACCCCGGACGTCTCGCCGCTGCCCACGCTCGACTCCACCCGCCTGCTCGCCCGCGCCGCCTTCGAGACGGCCGTCGGCCGCCGCCCCCTGCCCACCTGGCGCGGCGGACGCTTCGACGAGCGCTGAAACGTGGCGGACCTAGGCTGAGCGTGGAGAGGGGGCCACATGGACTTCAGGGAACTGCACCACGGCGACCGCCCGCTGGTGCTGCCGAACGCCTGGGACTTCGCGAGCGGCGCCGCGCTGGTCGAGGCGGGCTTCCCCGCGGTCGGGACGACGAGCCTCGGCGTCGCCGCGGCGGCCGGGAAGCCCGACGCCGCCGGGGACACGCGCGCCGAGACGCTGGCGCTCGCCCGCGTCCTGTCCCGGCTGCCGGTGCCGGTCACCGTCGACATCGAGGGCGGGTTCTCGGGCCGCGCCGCGGACGTGGCCGAGCTGGTCACCGAGCTGGCCTCGTTCGGGATCGCCGGGATCAACCTGGAGGACGGCCGCCCCGACGGGACGCTCGTGCCGCTCGACCACCAGACGACGGTGATCTCCGCCGTGAAGCGGGCCGCGCCGCAGGTGTTCCTCAACGCCCGCACCGACACGTTCTGGCTCGGCGACCCCGACCGCGACGAGACCCTGCGGCGGGCGCGCGCGTACGCGGAGGCGGGCGCGGACGGGATCTTCGTCCCGGGGATCGTGGACGACGCCGACATCTCCGCCGTGCTGGAGACGGTGGAGCTGCCCCTCAACGTCCTGTACCTGCCGGGCAAGACCGAGTACGAGCGGCTCGCGCGGCTGGGCGTGCACCGCGTCAGCACCGGGTCGCTGCCGTTCCGGAAGGCGCTCCAGGCCGCGGTGACCGCGGCCCTCGGCGTCACCGGGGCGGACGCGGCGGGCCACCCGCCCTCGTACGGGGACGTCCAGCGCCTGGTCGGCGGGTGATGACCCGGGGTCAGTGGCCGGTGATCCGGTCGGCGAGGCGCGCGAGCGCGGACGTGCCCGCCGCGCCCGACGCCGACTCGCGGGCGTCCGCCGCCCGGTAGAGGGCGTACATCGCGTGGACGCCCAGCCAGCGCAGGGGCTCGGGCTCCCAGCGGCGGACGCGCCGGTCCACCCATGGCAGCGCGGTCAGCGCCGTGTCTTCGCGCAGCAGCAGGTCGCGGAGGGTGCGGCCGGCCAGGTTGGCCGTGGCGACACCGTGCCCGGTGTAGCCGCCCGCATGGCCGAGGCCCGTCGTGTGGTCGAGGACGGCCGTCGCGCACCAGTCGCGGGGGACGCCGAGGACGCCCGACCACGCGTGGTCGACCCGCGCCTCGCCGGCGACGGCGGGGAACATCGCGGTCAGCATCCGCCAGAGGGCGTCGACCGTGGCGGGAGCGGTGCGCCCGCCGTCGTCCACGCGGGACCCGTAGCGGTAGGGGCGGCCCCGGCCGCCGAAGGCGATCCGGTCGTCGGCGGTGCGCTGCGCGTACATGCAGTAGTGCGCCATGTCGCCGAGCAGTTCCCGGCGCTCCCAGCCGATCGCCTCCCACACCGCGGCCGGCAGCGGCGTCGTGACGATCATGGAGCTGTTCATCGGGAGCCAGTCGCGGCGGTGGCCGGGCAGCCCCGCGGTGAAGCCCTCGGTTGCGCGCAGCACGTACTCGGCGGCGACCGTGCCGTACGGGGTGACGGCCGAGGCGGCGCCGCCGCGCCGCGGCGCGATCCGGACGACCGGCGTCCCCTCGTAGACCTCCACGCCGAGGCGGCGGACCGCCGCCGCGAGGCCGCGCGCGAGGGCGGCGGGCTGGACGCGGGCGCCGTGCGGGCTCCACGCCGCCCCGGTCGCGCCCGCGACGCGGAGCCGGTCGTCGCGCTCGGCGGCGGGCAGCGGGACGAGGTCGCCGTCCGTCCAGCCCCAGGCGCGGGCCTCGTCGACCATGGCGGCGAGCCGGGCGCGCTGGGCGGCGCCGCGGGCGACGTGCAGCACCCCGCCCTTCACCAGCCCGGCGTCGACGCCCTCCGCCGCGGCGACCCCGACGACCTCGTCCACCGCCTCGAACATGGCGCGCTGGAGCGCGATCGCGGCGGGGCGGCCGTGCCGGGCGGCGTAGCGCTCCCGGGACCCGGCGATCTCGCCCAGCACCCAGCCGCCGTTGCGGCCGGACGCGCCGAACCCGGCGAACTCGCGCTCCAGCACGACGATCCGCAGCCCCGGACGAGCGCGCTTGAGGTAGTAGGCGGTCCAGAGGCCGGCATCCCGAGCTGGAACGCGATCTCCGCGGACGCCGGGTTGGCCGGGTCGATCTCGGCGGTGACCCGGTGCACGCCGACCACCCCGAACGCGTAGTCGAGCACCGCGCGGGACGCCTCGGCCGCCAGGCCCCGGCCCCAGTGGTCCGGTTCCAGGCTGTAGAGGATCTCGACGTCCACGCCGTGGCCGAGCGGCCCCTCATGGTGGCTGAGCCCCGCCACGCCGATCAGCGGATCGCCGGGAGCGGCGGCGGGCAGCGTCTCCGGCAGGGCGTCCGGCCCGGACGCGGCGGCCGGGCGCAGCGCCCACAGCCCGTACCCCTCGGTCGCGAAGTCCCGCTCGCTCGCCTCGATGATCTCGCTGACCTGGACGGGGGTGACCGTCCGGTCGTCGAAGAGGTGGCGCCGGACGCGCGGCCCCGTCCAGTGCGTCAGCAGCGCGCGGTGGTCGCGCATCGACACCGGATGCAGCGCCAGCCGCACCGTGCGCAGCACCTCGCTCATGCCCCGGCACCGCCCGGGCCCGGCCCCGCCGGGTCGCCGGCCGGCCACGCGGGCGGCTCCTCGCCGTCCGGGACGCCCACCCGGAACGCGCGGAGCTGCAGGGCGAGCGCCTGGTAGTAGCCGACGAGGGCGACCAGTTCGACGACGGCGGCGCGGCCGAGCGTCGCGACCGCCTCGGTGTAGACGGCGTCGGCGAGGTCGCCCTCGGCGGCGAGCTGCCGGGCCGCCTCGTGCACGACGCGCTCGCGGACGTCGCCGAGCATCGGCGCGCGGCCCTCGCGCAGCGCGTCCAGCTCCGCGTCGGTGAGCCCGTGCCGGCGACCGATCCGCTCGTGCGCGTACCACTCGTAGTCGGACCGGGCGTGCGCGGCGACGACCAGCGTGGCGATCTCCCGCTCGCGCTTGGTGAACGCCGTCCGGAACCGCAGCGCGGCGCCGAGGTCCTGGAGGGGCAGCCCCACGGACGGGCTGTAGAGCATCGCGTTGAAGGGGCCGTGCAGCCGCCCGATGTCGTCGGCCAGGCCGAACGGCGGGGTGCGGCCGGCGGCGCGGGGACCGCCCGTCACCGCCTCGTACACGGCCCGCTGCTCGTCGCTGAGGGAACCGGGGAGCAGCAGCGGCAGCCTGGTCGCGGACGGGCCGCGCCGCGGTCGATCGTTGACGTCCTCACCGCTCACGGGGTCGATCACTTACCGCACGCTAGGCGGTCGGGGCGGGCGGCTCAACCCCTGGTCCGCAATGTGGAACCCCGGGCACACCGTGACGTGGCGGTCGCGTGACACGCGCCCGCACGCCCCGGGCGCAGGCACGCCCCGGCGCTGGGAGGATGGCCGGGTGAGCGGCATCTACGACGACCCCTGGGCCTACGAGCTGGCGTGCTCGTTCCGCGACGTGGCGGCCGAGGCGGACGTCCTGCTCGGCTGGTGCGCCGGGCTCGGCGCGCGCCCCGCGACCGTGCTGGAGCTGGCCGCCGGGCCCGCCGAGCACGCCCGCGAGTTCGCACGCCGCGGGCTGGCCGCGACGGCGCTCGACCTGAACCCGGCGATGTGCGCCTACGCCGCCCGCGAGGCCGAGCGGGCCGGGGTGGAGCTGGAGGTCGTCCAGGACGACATGACCCGCTTCGACCTCGGCCGCGGCTTCGACCTCGTGGTCACCATGCTGGACTCCACGTCCCACCTGATGACGCTGGACGCGTTCGTCGCGCACCTGCGCCGCGCCGCCGCGCACCTGCCCCCCGGCGGCCTGTACATCGTGGAGATGTCGCACCCCCGCGACCGGCTGGGCGACGAGCCGAGCGTCAGCACCGGCTGGACGGTCGAGCGCGGCGGCGTGCGCGCGAGCGTCCGCTGGGGCGAGCCCGGCGACCGGCTCGACCCGGTCACCCAGATCGCCGACGACCACGTCACGATGACGATCACGGACGCGGACGGCACGCGGGTGATCCGCGACGTCGTCCCGTACCGGTTCTGGACGGCGACCGAGCTGGACGCCGCGATCCGCCTCGCGGGCGGGCTCGACACCGTCGCGCGGTACGGCGACTTCGGGGCCGGCGAGGACGCGGTGGCCCTCACCGACCCCGAGGCGTGGCGCATGATCACGATCCTGCGCCGCGCGCCCGGCGCCTAGGGCGCGGGGGCCCAGCCCGGCATCGGGTAGGACGCGAGCAGCTCCCGGACCTGCCCGGCGACCCGCTCGGCGACGGTCTCGTCCTGCTTGGCGACGCCCTGCACGACCTCGTCGATCCACGCGGCGACCAGCGGCATCTGCTCGGCGCCGAGCCCGCGCGTGGTGATCGCGGCCGTGCCGATCCGCAGCCCGGACGGGTCGAACGGCTTGCGCGGGTCGAACGGCACGGCGTTGTAGTTCAGCTCGATCCCGGCGCGGTCGAGGGCCTGCGCGGCGGGCTTGCCCGCGACGCCCTTGTTCGTGAGGTCGATCAGGATCAGATGGTTGTCGGTGCCGCCGGAGACCAGGTCGTAGCCGCGGTCGGCCAGCGCCGCCGCCAGCACCTGCGCGTTCGCGACGATCTGCCGCGCGTACGGGGCAAAGTCCGGCTGCGCCGCCTCCTTCAGCGCGACGGCGATCGCCGCGGTCGTGTGGTCGTGCGGGCCGCCCTGCAGCCCCGGGAACACCGCCTTGTCGACCGCCTTCGCGTGCTCGGCGGTCGACAGGATCATGGCGCCGCGCGGGCCGCGCAGCGTCTTGTGCGTGGTCGTGGTGACGACGTCCGCGTGCCCGATCGGGGACGGGTGGGCGCCGCCCGCGATCAGCCCGGCGATGTGCGCCACGTCCGCGGCGAGCACCGCGCCGGCCTCGCGGGCGATCTCCGCGAACGCCGGGAAGTCGATCGTCCGCGGGATCGCGGTGCCGCCGCACCAGATCAGCTTCGGCCGCTCCTTGAGCGCGAGGTCGCGGACCTGGTCCATGTCGACCCGCCCGGTGTCGGCGCGCACCTCGTACCGGACGGGGCGGAACCACTTGCCGGTGGCCGACACCGACCAGCCGTGCGTGAGGTGCCCGCCCATCGGCAGGGACAACCCCATCACCGGGTCGCCGGGCTCCAGGAACGCCATGTAGACGGCGAGGTTGGCGGGCGAGCCCGAGTACGGCTGGACGTTGGCGTGCTCGGCGCCGAACAGTTCCTTCGCCCGCCGGATCGCCAGCAGCTCGATCGGGTCGACGTTCTGCTGGCCCTCGTAGTACCGCTTGCCGGCGTAGCCCTCGGAGTACTTGTTCGTCAGGACGGACCCGGTGGCCTCCAGCACCGCCGGCGACACGTAGTTCTCGGACGCGATCAGCCGGAGCTTCTCGTACTGGCGGCGGGCCTCGGCCTCCACCAGCCCGGCGATCTCCGGGTCCTCGGCGGACAGGTGGGATACGGACGGTACGTGCATCGTGAGCCTCCGCGCTGCTCGCGCCGGGACCTCGGGCGCCCGGCGAACGGGACCCGTACACCCAGGCGCGCGGTGTGCGGACTAGTTTCGCTCCCCGGTGGTCGTCTCCACCTTCACTGCGCCAGTCACGTGCACGCCATCATATCGGGCCGCCCGCGGCCGGGCCGGGACGGAGACGACGAACAGCCCGCCGAGCAGGAGCAGCGACCCGGCGGCGACCGGCGCCGACAGGCGCTCCCCCAGCACGGCGACGGCGAGGACGGCGGCCACGAGCGGCTCGGCGAGGCTCAGCGTCCCGGCGGTCGCGGCGGCCACCCGGCCGAGGCCGGTGACGAAGAACATGTACGCGGCCGCCGTCGCGGCGATCCCGAGCCAGCCGACCAGCACCGCCGAGCGGGGCGCGGCGAGGGCCGGCAGCTCCGCCAGGGTCCAGGGCAGCAGCGCCGCTCCCCCGGCGAGCAGGGTCACCGACACGGCGGCGGCCATCCCCGCGTCCCGTCCGGTGAGGACCTTGGCCGACACCGTGTAGACGCCGAAGCACGTCCCGGCGGCGAGGCTCAGCAGCACCCCGACCGGGTCGACGTGGACGGCAGGCCCGGGGACCATCAGCAGCGCGACGCCGCCGACCGCGCACCCCGTCCCCGCCCACCACCGGCGGCTCAGCCGCGTCCGCAGCACGAGCCTCTCGCACAATCCGGTGGAGACCGGCGCCAGCCCGAACACCACGGCGGTCGCGACGGCGGCGCCGGTGCGGTCGACAGCGCTGAAGAACGCCGCCTGGAACGTCCCGGTGGCGGCGGAGGCCGCCGCGAGCGGCGCCCACGTCCGCCGGGTCAGCGTCCGGAACGCGCGCCGGTCCAGCGCGAGCACCAGCAGGGCCAGGACCAGCCCACCGGACATGATCCGCGCCCCACCGACGGCGACCGGGGCCGCGTCCGGCGCGGCCAGTACCTGCGCGGGCCCGACCGTCCCCCAGAGCACCCCGGCGGCCAGTACCAGCAGCGGCCCGGACACATCGTTTCGTCGGTCCATGAGACCGAAACTAGAAGGACATACGAGGGCGAAGGCTGCACAGCATTCACATGTTCGGACTAGCTGCCCTCACCCGTTGATAATTCGCCTCGCGGTGAGGAACGCATCGCTCAGGTGTAGGACGTTCGGCTCTCGCGTGTGCCCGCCGCCGGAAGTTCGGACTGCTCCACCGGCTGGACGTAGTCGTAGACCACCGTGGTGCGGACGTCCACGAACTCCTTGCGGCGCGCCAGCCGGTCCAGCACGAAGTCGCGCAGGTAGGCGGTGCTCGGCACCGCCACATGGACCAGCAGGTCCTCGTTGCCGGTCACGACGAAGACCCCGACGGCCTCGGGCATCGCGGCCATGCCGTCGCGCGCCGACTCGATCGCCTCCCGCGACTGCGGCCGGATCCGGATCGAGATCAGCGCCTGCACTCCGCGGCCGAGCCGCTCGAAGTCGACGGCGGCGTGGAACCCGGTGAGGACGCCCCGCGCCCGCAGCGCCCGCGTTCGCTCCAGCGCCGTGGACGGCGCGATCCCCACCGCCTCGGCCAGTTCCCGGTTGGTCTGCCGCCCGTCCCGCTGCAACCGCCGCAGGATCGCCTGATCGACCGCGTCCACCGGTGCCCCTCCCGATTCCTCCGCCGATGCCGAACTCCCGCGCGTGAACCACGCCCGCAGGCCCTGTCCTCCGAAGATTATTCGACGGAGAGCCGCGCCTCCAGACCGTCCAGCAGGCAGTCGAGCGCGAAGCCGAACCGGCGCTCGGACTCGCGTCCGGCGTCGACCTCCCCGGCGGCGGACATCCGGGCGCCCAGCAGCGGATGCTCGTCCGCGACCCGGCTCAGGTACTCCGCGGCCCGCTCGCGCCACCGCGCGGCGCCGCCGGCCGGCTCCAGCGCGGCCCGCCAGGACGTCTCCGCCACCACGGCGCCGATGACGTGGTCGGTGACGGCGGACAGCGCGGCGTCCAGGTCGGGCCCGGCGAACCCGGCACCGGCCAGGATCGAGAGCCCGGCCTCGCTGAGCGCCAGCGCGTTCGGGCCGAGGGAGGGCCGGCCGGACAGTCCGGACAGCACCCAGGGATGGCGCAGCAGCATCGCGCGCTGCCGCCGGGCCAGGGCGCCCAGCGCGCTGCGCCAGTCCCCGGACGGCTCGGCGCCGCCGCCCGCGCGGACCTCCGCGAGCGTCTCCCCGAGGACCTCGTCCAGGGCCAGCTCCAGCAGCTCGTCCTTGGTGTCGACGTACCAGTACAGGGAGCCCGCCGTCACGCCCAGCTCGGACGCCACCCGCCGCATGGAGAGCCCGCGCACGCCGTCCGCGTCGAGGATGCCGACCGCCTGGGCGACGATCCGCGCGCGGCTGAGCCGCCGGTCGCGCGACGGACGCTCGGGGCGCAGCCAGACGGAGGGCGAGTCGGCGGGCATGCCCCCACCCTAGCCCCGGGCTGCACGTCGTTCAGCTTCCCTTATACGGTGTTCAGTAACTCTGAACACCGTTCAATGGAGCGCTGATGGTGGCGGACGTGCACGCGACAGTGTGGGACGAGACGGGCGGGACGGGGCCGCGCGCGCTGCTCGTCCACGGCTCCACGGCCTGGGGCGACGACCCCCTCCTCGGTTTCGCGGCGCAGCGGCCCCTGGCCGGGCACGGCTTCCGCGTCCTCGCGGTGGACCGCCGCGGCCACGGCCGCAGCGCCGGCACGGGCTCGGCGGAGTACGCGAGCGACTACCGGGCCGACGCCGCCGACATCGCCGAGCTGATGGGCGACGGCGCCCATCTCGTCGGGCACTCCTACGGCGCCGTCGGCGTCATGCTGGCCGCCGCACGCCGCCCGGAGGCGGTGCTGTCGCTGGCGCTGATCGAGCCCGGCTCGTACCAGGCGGCGGCGGACGACCCGGTCGTGGCCGCCGCGCTGCGCGCCAACCGGGAGGCCATCGCGAACGTCCCCGCGGACGTGACCGCCGGCGACTACCTGAGGGCCGCCGCCGACTCGGCCGGGATGCCGCCGCTGGAGCCGACCCCGGAACGGCTGCGGGCGGCCGGCGCGGCGCTCCGCGAACGGCTGTGCTGGGAGGCTCCGATCCCGGTCGCCGAACTCGCGGCGGCGCCGTGGCCGAAGCTCGTGCTGTCGGGGACCTGGGAGAGCGCGCCCGCCCTCTACCGTGAGCGGGGCGGCGCACCGCTGATGGCGTGCGCCCGCGTCACGGCCGAGCGGATCGGGGCGCGGCTCGTGCGGGTCCCGGGCGCGGCGCACTACCCGCATGTGGAGCGGCCTGACGCGGTGAACGCGGCGCTCCGCGCCCTGTGGACGTCCTAGGGCGGCGCGGGGACGCGAACGGCCCGGCCCCTTCGGGGGAGCCGGGCCGGATGACGCCAGTGCGGACGACGCCGGTGCGGCTAGCGGGCCGCGGCCTCCATGGCCTGCCTCACGGCGGCGCGCTTCTCGCGGAGCTTGGCGAGCGCCTCCTCCAGGATGGCCTCGCCGTCCTCGTCGCTCCGGCGCTCCTTCACGTACGCCAGGTGCGTCTTGTAGGGCTCGGTCTTCGGCGGCGCCGGGGGGTTCTCCGCGTCCTGGCCGGCGGGGAACCCGCAGCGCGGGCAGTCCCACGTCTCGGGGACCGCGACGTCCGTCGCGAAGCTGGGGCGGGTCTCGTGCCGGTTGGCGCAGTAGAAGGTCACCCAGACACGGGGGGCGGCGTCGCCGCGCTCCGCCTCTCCCATCGGACCGGCCCCGACGCGGCTGCCCCGAATCGCGTTGCCACTACCCACGGAATACTCCTCGCTCGGTGTTCCGCCGCCGTCCGTGACCTCCTGGGACGGCGGCGGCGATCGCAAATGTCAGACGGGTGGCTCAGCCGACGCCCTTGTGCTTGAACAGCAGCCCCAGCACGACGATCGAGGCGAACCACAGCACCCCGACGCCGACCGTCAGCCGGTCGAGGTTGCGCTCGACCACGGACGACCCGCCCAGGGACGACGACACTCCGCCGCCGAACATGTCCGACAGCCCGCCGCCCTTGCCCTTGTGCATCAGGACGAGGACCACCATCAGCAGGCTCGTGACGATGAGCACGATGGACGTTGCGATGATCACGATTCTTCAGCGCCTTTGTCTGTAGGTCGGGGACGGAGGGTCGAGCCGGGCGGTTTACCCGTCAGCTACGAAGGGTACGACGAACTACCCGCTGGTTCGGCAAGAACCCCCAGTTCACGCAGAATTGATCAGTTTTGATCAGACGGGGAGATCCCGGTACCGGCAGATCTTGACGAATTCTCCCGGGTCCAGGCTGGCACCACCGACCAAGGCGCCGTCCACGTCGTCCTGCGCCATGAGCTTGGCCACGTTGCCGCTCTTGACCGAACCGCCGTACAGGATACGCACCTCGTCGGCCAATCCGCCGTCGTACAGCTCGGCGAGCCGCGTTCTGATCGCGGCGCAGACCTCCTGCGCGTCCTGCGGGGTGGCGACCTCGCCGGTGCCGATCGCCCAGACCGGCTCGTAGGCGATCACGGTGCGCCGCACCTGGTCGGCGGGGATCTTCTCCAGCCCGCCGTCCAGCTGGGTCAGGCAGTGGCGGACGTGCTCGCCGGCCTTGCGGACCTCCAGGCCCTCCCCGATGCACAGGATCGGGGTGATGTCGGCGGCGAGCGCGGCCTTGGCCTTGGCGTTGACGACCGCGTCGTCCTCGGCGTGGAACTGGCGGCGCTCGGAGTGCCCGACGACGGCGTAGTCGCAGCCGAGCTTGGCGAGCATCGACGCGGCGATCTCGCCGGTGTAGGCGCCGGAGGCGTGCTGGGAGACGTCCTGGGCGCCGTACTGGATGGCGAGCCGGTCGGCGTCCACGAGCGTCTGCACCGACCGGATCGCCGTGAACGGCGGGATCACGGCGATGTCGACGGCGTCGTAGTCGGTGTCCTTGAGCGCGAACGCCATCTTCTGGACGAGCGCGATCGCCTCGAGGTGGTTGTTGTTCATCTTCCAGTTGCCCGCCATGAGCGGCTTGCGGCCGCTCTGCTTGCCGGAAGAAGAGGTCGCGGGGGCCATCGGTCAGTCCTCCAGGGCCTGCAGGCCGGGCAGCGTCTTGCCCTCGAGGTATTCGAGGCTGGCGCCGCCGCCGGTCGAGATGTGGGAGAAGGCGGCCTCGTCGAAGCCGAGTTGCCGGACGGCCGCGGCCGAGTCGCCGCCGCCGACCACGGTGAACGCGCCGGAGTCGATGAGGCCCTGCGCGACGGCGCGGGTGCCGTGCGAGTACGGCTCCATCTCGAACACGCCCATGGGGCCGTTCCAGAACACCGTCCGGGCGTCGGCGAGGCGCGCGGCGAACAGCTTGCCGGACTCGGGGCCGATGTCGAGGCCGAGCCGGTCGGCGGGGATCGCGTCGGCGGCGACCACGGCGTGGTCGGCGTCGGCGGCGAACGCGGTGGCCGCGACGATGTCGACGGGCAGCACGAACTCGACGCCCGCCTCCTCGGCCCGCCGCAGGTACGCGCGCACCGTGTCGAGCTGGTCCTCTTCGAGGAGGCTCTTGCCGACCTCGTGGCCCTGGGCCTTGAGGAAGGTGAACACCATGCCGCCGCCGATCAGGATGCGGTCGGCCTTGCCGAGCAGGTTGTCGATCACGCCGAGCTTGTCGGACACCTTGGAGCCGCCGAGCGCGACCGCGTAGGGGCGGGCGACGTCCTCGGTGAGCTTCCTGAGCACCTCGACCTCGGCGGCGATCAGCCCGCCGGCGGCGTGCGGGAGCCGCCGCGGCACGTCGTACACCGACGCGTGCCTGCGGTGCACCGCGCCGAACCCGTCGCCGACGTAGATCTCCGCGAGGGCGGCCAGCCGGTCGGCGAAGGCGCCGCGCTCGGCGTCGTCCTTGCTGGTCTCGCCCGGCTCGAAGCGCAGGTTCTCCAGCAGCGCGACGCCGCCGTCCGCGAGGCCCCCGGCCGCGTCGCGGGCGGAGTCGCCGACGACGTCGGACGCGAACGCCACGTCCGCGCCGAGCAGCTCGCCCAGCCGCGCCGCGACGGGCGCGAGCGAGAACTCGGGCTTGACCTCGCCCTTGGGCCGGCCGAGGTGGGCGCAGACGATGACCTTGGCGCCCCGGGCCCGCAGCGCCTCGATCGTCGGCAGGCTGGCCCGGATCCGCCCGTCGTCGGTGATGGCGCCGTCCTTCAGCGGGACGTTGAGGTCCGCGCGGACGAGCACCTTCCTCCCGGCGACGTCGAGATCGTCAATGGTGCGCATCGGGATGCGATGTCCTTCCGTACACGGCCGCGCCGTGGCCGCGCGCCCCCTCCCGGGCGCGCCGCGGCCACGGCGGCGACGGCTTCGGTTACAGCTGCGAGCCGACGAGCTTGACGAGGTCGACGAGGCGGTTGGAGTAGCCCCACTCGTTGTCGTACCAGCCGACGACCTTCACCTGGTCGCCGATGACCTTGGTCAGCCCGGAGTCGAAGATGCAGGACGCCGGGTCGGTGACGATGTCGCTGGAGACGATCGGGTCCTCGGTGTAGGTGAGGTAGCCCTTCAGCGCGCCCTCGGTGGCGGCCTTCTTGAACGCCTCGTTGACCTCCTCGACCGTGACGTCGCGGGACACGGTGACGGTCAGGTCGGTGGCGGAGCCGGTCGGCACCGGGACGCGCAGGGCGTAGCCGTCCAGCTTGCCCTTCAGCTCGGGCAGCACGAGGCCGATGGCCTTGGCGGCGCCGGTGGAGGTCGGCACGACGTTCAGCGCGGCGGCGCGGGCGCGGCGCAGGTCCTTGTGCGGCGCGTCCTGCAGGTTCTGGTCCTGCGTGTAGGCGTGCACCGTCGTCATCAGGCCCTTCTCGATGACGAAGTTGTCGTGCAGCACCTTGGCCAGCGGGGCCAGGCAGTTGGTGGTGCAGGACGCGTTGGAGATCACAGTGTGCTGCGCCGGGTCGTACTCGTCATCGTTCACGCCCAGCACGACCGTGACGTCCTCGTTCTTGGCCGGGGCGGAGATGATCACCTTCTTCGCGCCGTTGTCGGCGTGCACCTTGGCCTTGGTGGCGTCGGTGAAGAAACCGGTCGACTCCACGACGATGTCGGCGCCGACATCGCTCCACTTCAGGTTGGCGGGGTCGCGCTCGGCGAACGCCTTGATCGCCTTGCCGCCCACGACGATCTCGTCGGCGGTGGCGCGCACGTCCTCGGGGAAACGGCCGAGAATGCTGTCGTACTTGAGCAACTGGGCGAGCGTGGCGTTGTCGGTCAGGTCGTTGACCGCCACGATCTCGATGTCGGCCCCGCTCGCCTTGACAGCGCGGTAGAAGTTGCGGCCGATCCGGCCGAACCCGTTGATGCCTACTCGGATGGTCACGGAACGGCTCTCCCTCACGTCGTATCGCCCGGCATGAACCCGGACTGTCAACTACGGTGATTCCGGGGTTCTCCCCCGCCCTCGACCCTATCCAATGACTCGCGGGTAGCCCGACACCGGTGGTGTGGGTTTTCACGGGTGAGGCCGGCGTCCCCCGGCCGGGGGATTTCTCCGCCCGCACCCCAGCTCACGGCATTCGTCGATCATCACTACACTCGCCCACCATGTGGCGCGCGTGCTCTGCTCTGGTGATCGGCCTGCTGCTCGCGTGCGCGCCGGCGCCCGCGGCGGCGGCCCCGCTGGAGCGTGCCAAGCCGGTGAGCCGCGTCGACCACCTCGCCGCCGAGCTGCGCCGCGACCCGGTGTACGTGACCGACCACGCGCCGCGGGCGCTGCCGCCGGACGCCGCCCAGCGGATCAAGAAGGCGGTCGCCCGCCTCGGCGTGCCCGTCTACACCGCGGTGACCCCGGCCTACCTCGTCGACCGCTACTCGACCGACGACCTGGTCCCGCTCCTGCACGACAGCCTCGGCGAACCGGGCGTCTACATCGTCGCCGACCCGGCCCAGACGTCGCTTTCGGCCGTCCAGTACGGCGGAGCGACGCTCCCGGTGAAGGACGCGATGCGCGCCGCGATGTACGAGCTGCCCAACGACGCGGGCGCGGTCGCGGCGATCGAGCGGTTCGTGGAGATCGCCCTGTCCGGGCAGGCCAAGGAGCGGTACGACAACGCGGGCCCGCGCCCGAAGTCCAAGGTCCGCATCGCCCTGGACGCCCGCGAGCGGTCCGAGCGCGAGGCGGCCCGCGCGGAGCGCAACGCCTTCGCCACCGGGACGGCCCTCAGCGGCGTCCCCCTCCTGCTCCTCCTGCTGTGGCTGCGATGGCGGCGCCACAGCAGGCGCCCGGCAGTGAACGCGAAGAAGGCCGGAAAGCAAGGGAAGCGCCGGTGAACACCGTCATCCGGATCCTGGCCCTCGCGGCCGCGCTGCTGACCGTCCCGCTCCACACCGCGCCCGCCGCCGCGAGCGAACCCATCCCCGCGTACGCGCAGCACCGGCTGGACCGGGTGGCCGCGGCCCTCGCCAAGGACCCCCTCTTCATCGACCCCGACATGGTCTCGGCGCTCGACGAGGCCGGACGCGCCCGCGTCCGCGCGGCCATGAAGTCGGCGGCGGACGCGCTCGGCGCGCCCGTCTACGTGGTGGTGATCCCGAACAAGTCCGAGTCGGAGAGCCAGGGCAGGGACGACGTCTTCCTGCACGGGATCCACGACCGGCTCCGCCGCGACGGCCTCTACGTCCTGGTCAACTCGTCCGCCTGGTTCGAGGAGAAGGCGTTCGGCGTGCCGCGCCGGCTGTACGCCATCGACGACGACCGCGCGCAGCGCCCCGCCGACTCCGAGCGCCGCTTCGCCGACCTGGCCGACCGCCTCGCCACCCGGCTGCGGATCATCCAGGACGCCCCGTCCCGCACCCCGGAGACCCCGCGCCTCTACACCACGCCGGACCCGTTCGGGCAGGAGCACACGCTGCGGACGGTCGAGCCCGAGACCAAGCCCCCCTTCCTCACCGGCCTGCTGCTCGCCGGCCCGTTCGCCGCGCTCGTGCTGTACGGCGCCGGCGCGGGCGCCGCCGCCTACCGCCGCCACCGCCGCAGACCCCGCGTCCCCGCGGCCGTCGGTGCCGTCGGTGCCGTCGAGACCCATGCCAACGCGCCCGCCGACCCCTCCGTGAAATGGCTGCGCCGCACGGGCGCCAAGGAACTGGAGCGCCTGCGGGGGCTGCTCCCCGCCGCCGCGGAGGGCAACCACGGCCGCGAGTACGCGGTGTCGGCCTACGACGTCGCGCAGATCCTCTACGACGACGCCGCCGAGGACCCCGAACGCGCGCTCGACCTCGCCGGAGCGATCGTGCTGGCCCGCCAGGGCCGGGCGGCACTGACGGGCAAGACCGCGACACCCCCGCCGCCGTGCTTCATCAACCCGCTGCACGGCCCGTCCTCGCAGCGCCGCAAGGTGCAGCTGAGCGACGCCCGCGCCAGGCGCCGCCCCGTCTGCTCGACGTGCGCCAACAAGAACACAGCGGCCCTGGCCGAACGAACGCTGAAGGCCCCCGGCCCCAGCGGTCGACGCCCGCACTACGCCGTCCCCGGGGTCTGGAAGGACACCGGTTTCGGGGCCGACGGAGACCTGATCCCCCGCATCCAGGAGTATCTCGGTGTCGAGTGAACCGTCCCCGGGCGAGCGGCTCGCCGCGGCGCTGCGGCGCTCCCCCGTCTACGTCGACCCGTCGCTGGCGTCCGCGCTGCCGCAGGCCGACCGCGACCGGCTCATCGCCAAGTTCCGCAAGCTGCCCGTCCCGGTGTTCGTCGTCCTCGTCCCGCTGGTCAAGGGCGGCACCTGGAGCGACGACGACCAGCTCGCGACGGTCGTGCACGCGAAGCTCGGCCGGGACGGCGTCTACATCACCTTCAGCGACATCGGCGACGACCTGCGCGCCAAGGAGTTCGGCGGCGACCACCAGGCCCGCTACGCCGCCTGGGCGGTGTCCTTCGACCGCGCCTACGACGACGCGTCCGTCGCGGACCGCCTCAACCGGATCGCCGACCTCATGCTGTCGGGCGACGCGAAGAAGGAGTACGACCGCCAGTCCGCGCTGATCCAGAAGCGCGCCAACCAGCGACGCTCCGAACAGGGCCTCCGCACGGACGAGGGCGACTCCTCCGCGCTCCCCCTCGCGCTGGGCGGCACCGGGATCGCGGCGGCCGGGGTGGCGGGCCTGCTCCTGTGGCGCCGCCGCCGCATGGCCTCGGTCCGCCGCGACGACAGCGCGCTGCTCCTGCCCCGCACGGTCTTCTCCACGGCGAAGCGCGCCGGCGAGGACCAGCTCCGCGAGCAGGCGTCCCATGAGGTCATCGCGTTCGGCGAGCTCCTCGACACCACCGACGTGCGGGTGTCCGGGGAGCGGACCGGCGAGCTGATGACCCGGGCGCTGGACGCCTACCAGGCGGCCGGCAAGACCCTGGACCGGGCGCGCGGCGTCCCCGACCTGGCGGGCGTGCTCGTCCTGGTCGACCAGGGCCGCGACGCGCTCGCGTCCGCCCGGGCCGTCGCCGCCGGGAAGCCGGAGATCCCCCCGAGCCCGCTCTGCTTCTTCAACCCGCTGCACGGCGACGCGGGCTCCCGCATCGACTGGCGCCCCATCGGCTCCCGCCGCCGCCTCCGCGTCCACGCCTGCCGCGACTGCGCCCGCGCCGCCCGCGCGAAGGAGACCCCCGACATCCTCATGGACCGCCGCGACGGCCGCGACGTCCCCTACTTCGAGGCCGACCCGTCCAAGAGCGTCTGGGCCGAAACCGGCTACGGCCACCTGAGAGAAGACCTGGTCCCCCGAATCCTCAGAGGCGACCACACCCCCCGCTGACCAGGACAGCCAGGAACCGCCCCCGGCCCCACACTGCGCGAGCCATCGCCTGCGCCGTTCAAGGAGCCTTGGGCCATAACCTCAGCCCCGGGACGGGTCGGGCGGCCGGAGGGCGCCCTAGCGGCCGGAGGGCGCCCTAGCGGCCGGAGGGCGCCCTAGCGGCCGGAGGGCGCCCTAGCGCCCGGAGGTCGCCCGACCCGCCGAGCCGGGCGACCGCAGCGACACGCCGCAAACCGCACGGTCACAAGAACCGAAACCGTGGCGTGAGGATCGACCGGCTCGCAACGGGGGTTCCAGGGGGTCGCCCCCCTGGGAAACACAACTACCCCAGCATGTCCGCCGTGAGGTTGGCCTCGGTGCCGGGGATGCCCTGGTCGGTGGCGCGTTTGTCGGCCATGGCGAGGAGGCGGCGGATGCGGCCGGCGATGGCGTCCTTGGTGAGGGGCGGGTCGGCGAGCTGGCCGAGTTCCTCCAGGGACGCCTGCTTGTGCTCCAGGCGGAGGCGGCCGGCCTTGACGAGGTGGTCGGGGGCGTCGTCGCCGAGGATCTCCAGGGCGCGGGCGACGCGGGCGCCGGCGGCGACGGCGGCGCGGGCGGAGCGGCGCAGGTTCGCGTCGTCGAAGTTCGCGAGGCGGTTGGCGGTGGCGCGGACCTCGCGGCGCATGCGGCGCTCCTCCCAGGCGAGGACGCTGTCGTGCGCGCCGAGCCGGGTGAGCAGGGCGCTGATCGCGTCGCCGTCGCGGACGACGACGCGGTCGACGCCGCGGACCTCGCGGGCCTTGGCGTGGATCTTGAGCCGGCGGGCGGCGCCGACGAGGGCGAGCGCGGCCTCGGGGCCGGGGCAGGTCACCTCCAGCGACATGGAGCGGCCGGGCTCGGTGAGGGAGCCGTGTGCGAGGAAGGCGCCGCGCCAGGCCGACTCGGCGTCGCAGGCCGCCCCCGCGACCACGTGCCGGGGCAGGCCGCGGACGGGCCGGCCGTTGTTGTCGATGAGCCCGGTCTGCCGGGCGAGCGACTCGCCGTCCCGGAACACGCGGACGACGTAGCGGTTGCCCTTGCGCAGCCCGCTGGGCGCGAGCACGACGACCTCGGAGGTGTGCCCGAACACCTCCGCGATGTCCTTGATCAGGCGCCGTGCCGCGACGCCGGTGTCGATCTCGGCCTCGATCACGATCCGCCCGCTGACCAGGTGCAGGCCGCCCGCGAACCGCAGCAGCGTCGAGACCTCGGCCTTGCGGCAGCACGGCTTCATGACCGTGAGCCTGCTCAGCTCGTCCTTGACCACACCGGTCATCGCCATCTGATGAACCCTCCCCCTATCGGACTCCCAGCAGTGTGGCCGATGCCGACCACGCGGGATGTCACTCGCTGAAAATCTGTACCAAGGCTTGGGCCAGCCGGGCGGGTTCATGACGCGGCGAGCCGTCGTCGGCGGCGACGTCGGCGAGGACCAGCCGCCCCCCGAGCGCCTGGACGGCCTTGTCGAGCGCGGCCGGGTCGTCCACCACGCCGCCGTCGGCGAGGACGACGTCGACCCGCAGGTCCGGGGCGTGCGCCTGCAGGACCTCCAGGTGGGTCTGCGGCGAGAAGTCGTCGGTCTCGCCGGGCTGCGGCGCGAGGTTCAGCGCGACGACGCGGCGGGCGCGGGCGGTGGTGAGGGCGCGGGCCAGCGCGGGCACCTTGAGGTGCGGCAGGACGCTGGTGAACCAGGAGCCGGGGCCGAACACGATCCAGTCGGCGTCCTCGACGGCGGCGAGCGCCTCGGGGCACGCGGGCGGGTCGGCGGGCACGAGCGAGATGCCGAGCACGCTGCCGGGCGTCTTCGCGCACGCCACCTGCCCTTTGACGCGGGTGACCTCGCCGGGGCGGGCCGGGTCGGCGCCGCGGACCTCGGCGACGATGTCCATCGGGACGGCCGCCATCGGCAGCACGCGGCCGTGCGCGCCGAGCAGCCGGCCGACCCAGTCGAGGCCCGCGACGGTGGAGCCGGCGGTCCCGGCGCCGCCGAGCAGCTCCCACAGCGCGACGATCAGCAGGTTGCCGACGGCGTGGTCCTTCAGATCGCCCTCGCTGCCGAACCGGTGCTGGACGACGTCCCGCCAGGTCTGGCCCCATTCGTCGTCGCCGCAGAGGGCGGCGAGCGCCATCCGCAGGTCGCCGGGCGGCAGCACGCCCAGTTCGCGGCGGAGCCGCCCGCTGGAGCCGCCGTCGTCGGCGACGGTGACGACGGCCGTCAGCCGGTCGGTGACGCGGCGCAGCGCCGACAGGGAGGCGTACAGGCCGTGGCCGCCGCCGAGCGCGACGACCTTCGGGCCCTCCGTCGAGCCAGAAGGCTTCACCGTGCCGTTTCTCTCCTCGTCCGGGACCCGCGGGTGCTCATTCGCGGCCGAGGTCACGGTGGGCGACCTGCACCTCGATGCCCTCGTCCCGCAGCCGGGCGGCGATCTGTTCCGCCATGGCCACACTACGGTGTTTTCCACCGGTGCATCCCACGGCGAGCGTCACGTAGTGCTTGCCCTCGCGCTCGTACCCGTCGGCGAGGAGCCGCAGGACCTCGGAATAGGCGTCCAGGAACTCCTTGGCGCCGCGCTGCCCGAGCACATAGTCGCGGACGGCGGTGTCGCGGCCGGTCTTCGGGCGCAGCTCCGGCACCCAGTGCGGGTTCGGCAGGAACCGGCAGTCGACGACGAGGTCGGCGTCGACCGGCAGGCCGTACTTGTAGCCGAACGACACCACGGTGGCGCGCAGGCTGGACTCGCCGGTGTCGTTGCCGAAGAACCCGATGATCTTGTTGCGCAGCTCGTGCACGTTGAGCCCGCTGGTGTCGATCACCAGGTCGGCCTCGGCGCGCACCTCGCGGACCAGCTCCCGCTCGCGGGCGATGCCGTCGACCAGCCGGCCGTCGCCCTGCAGCGGGTGCGGGCGGCGGACGCTCTCGAACCGGCGCACCAGGTCGGCGTCGCCGGCCTCCAGGAACACCACCCGCGGGTGGACGCCGCGCGCCTCCAGCTCGGCGATCGAGGAGTGCAGGTCCGCGGTGAAGGCGCGGCTGCGCACGTCCACCACGACCGCGATGCGGGGCACCGCGTCCTTCACCCGGCCGCCGAGGTCGGCCATCGTGGCGAGCAGCCCCGGCGGCAGGTTGTCGACCACGTACCAGTCGAGGTCCTCCAGGGACTTGGCCGCGGTGCTGCGGCCCGCCCCCGACATGCCGGTCACGATCACGATGTCCGGGATCTTCGTCTCGCTGGTCATCCCCGTCTCCCCCTGTGCTCCCCGTCGCCCGTGCCGCCCGCCGCCTCGCGCGCCGGGACGGTACCGCCGTGCAGCGCCGCGACGATGCTCTCGGCGCTGCGCATGCCGATCCCCGGGACCTCGGCGACCTGCTCGGGCGTCGCGTCCTTCAGCCGCTTGAGCGAGCCGAAGTGCTTCAGCAGCGCCGCGCGCCGCGCCGGGCCCAGACCCGGAACGTTATCGAGTTCGCTGGCCGTCATGGACTTGGACCGCCGCTGCCGGTGGAAGGTGATGGCGAAACGGTGCGCCTCGTCGCGTACCCGCTGGACGAGGAACATGCCCTCGCTGTTGCGCGGCAGGATCACCGGATCGGCCTCGCCGGGCAGCCACAGCTCCTCCAGCCGCTTGGCGATGCCGCACACCGCGATGTCGTCCACGCCCAGCTCGTCGAGGGCGCGCTGCGCGGCGGCGACCTGCGGCGGGCCGCCGTCGACGATCACCAGGTTGGGCGGGTAGGCGAACTTGCGCGGCCTGCCGGTCTCGGGATCGATCGGCTGGTGCGCGCCCTCCTCCTCGGGATCGCCCAAGTGGTCGAGCTCGCCCATCTTCTCGCTCTCGGCGAGGTAGCGCCGGAACCGGCGGCTGATCACCTCGTGGATGGAGCGGACGTCGTCCTGCCCCTCGACGGCCTTGATCGTGAACCGGCGGTACTCGCTCTTGCGGGCCAGGCCGTCCTCGAACACGACCATGGACGCGACCACGTTGGTGCCCTGCAGGTTCGACACGTCGTAGCACTCGATGCGCAGCGGCGCCTCGTCCAGCTCCAGGGCGTCCTGGATCTCCTGGAGGGCGCGGCTGCGGGTGGTGAGGTCGGACGCGCGGCGCGTCTTGTGCTGCTTCAGCGCCTCGTGGGCGTTGCGGGCCACCGTCTCCAGCAGGGCCTTCTTGTCGCCGCGCTGCGGGACGCGCAGCCGCACGGGGCCGTCGCGCTGCTCCGACAGCAGCTCGGCCATGGCGTCCGCGTCGGGCGGCAGCGCCGGGACGAGCACCTCCCGGGGCACCGACTCGATCTCGCCGTAGATCTGGATGAGGAAGTTCTCCACCAGGTCGGCGGTGGTGACCTCCTCGACCTTGTCGACCACCCAGCCGCGCTGCCCACGGATGCGGCCGCCGCGCACGTAGAACACCTGGACGGCCGCCTCCAGCTCGTCCTCGGCGAAGGCGATCATGTCGCAGTCGGTGCTGTCGGGCAGCACGACGGCCTGCTTCTCCAGGGCCCGCTCCAGCGCGCGGATGTCGTCGCGGAGCCGGGCGGCGCGCTCGTACTCCTGGGACGCGGCGGCCTCGCGCATGTCGCGTTCGAGGCGGCGGGTGAACCGGGAGGTGTTGCCCGCCATGAAGTCGCAGAAGTCCTCGGCGAGCAGGCGGTGCTCGGCCGGCGAGACGCGGCCGACGCACGGCGCGGAGCACTTGCCGATGTAGCCGAGCAGGCAGGGCCGGTCGAGCTGGTGCTGCCGCTTGAACACGCCGGCGCTGCACGTCCGGACGGGGAACACGCGCAGCAGCTGGTCGACCGTCTCCCGGATCGCCCACGCGTGCGAGTACGGCCCGAAGTAGCGCACGCCCTTGCGTTTCGCGCCGCGCATCACCATCACCCTCGGGAAGTCCTCGTTCAGGGTGACGGCGAGGTACGGATAGGACTTGTCGTCCCGGTAGCGGACGTTGAACCGGGGGTCGAACTCCTTGATCCAGGAGTACTCCAGCTGGAGGGCCTCGACCTCGGTGCCGACGACCGTCCAGTCGACGCGGGCGGCGGTCCGCACCATGGTCTGCGTGCGCGGGTGCAGCGCCGAGAAGTCGGCGAAGTAGGAGTTCAGCCGCGAGCGCAGGCTCTTCGCCTTGCCCACGTAGATGACCCGGCCGTGCTCGTCGCGGAAGCGGTACACCCCCGGGGACTCCGGGATGGAGCCGGGTGCGGGTCGGTAGGTCGCCGGATCTGCCACGCTCAAAAGCCTAGTGGGCGGTACCGACACGCCGTGCTCCCGTGCGCGTCCGGCCCGATCCGGGACGGCGCGGGGGTGACATAGATCTCCCTTCCGGGTCGGATGACCGCAAAGGCAGCGGAAAGAGAAGGTCGAACGGAGGTCGTCGATCGCCGGAGGAGGTCGCCGCGCACATGTCCGCTCTCTGGGCGTGGGTCGTCCTGGCGGGCGTCGTCGCCACGTCCGCGGTCGTCGTGGAGGCGGGGCGCCGGCTGCTCGCCGGGCGGCTGTCGCACCGCTGGCCGGGCGCGGGCCGGGTCGCCCGCCGCGTCGCGGCGCCCGCGTTCGCGTTCGCGGCGGTCGTCAGCGCCAACGCCGCGATGCCCTACCACCTGCTGCACGGGCAGCCCGACGGCGCCGTCCGGCACGTGCTGCGGATCGCGGCCATCGGCGCCACCACCTGGCTGGTCCTGCGGATCGGGTACGCGCTGAGCGACCCGCCGCTGGAGCGGCTGATGCGGATCGAGGGCGAGCGCAACCGGCGGGCCCGGCGCGCCCGCACCCAGATGCTGCTGCTGCGCCGGATCGCGGCCGTGCTGATCGTGGTCCTCGCGGTGGGCGCGGCGCTGTTCACCTTCCCGGGCGTGCGCGCGGTCGGCGCCGGGGTGCTGGCCTCGGCGGGCGTCGCCGGGCTGGTCGTCGGCATCGCCGCCCGGCCCACCCTCGGCAACCTGCTCGCCGGGCTGCAGCTGGCGTTCAGCGACGCGCTGCGGCTGGACGACATCGTCGTCACCCAGGGCACCTGGGGGCGGGTCGAGGAGCTGACGCTGTCGTACGTGGTGCTCCGGCTCTGGGACGACCGGCGGATGATCTTCCCGGTGTCGCACTTCACCGAGCAGCCGTTCGAGAACTGGACCCGGCACTCCAGCCGCCTGCTCGGGTCGGTGGAGCTGCACGTGGACTGGACGGTGCCGGTCGAGGAGCTGCGGGCCGAGCTGTACTCGGCGCTCCAGGACAACCCGCTGTGGGACCGGCGCGAATGGGTGCTGCAGGTCGTGGAGACCCAGCCGAACGGGCTGATCACGCTGCGGGCGCTGATGAGCGCCGCCGACTCGGCGAGCACCTGGGACCTGCGCTGCGACATCCGCGAGCATCTCATCGCCTACATCCGCGACCACCACCCGGAGGCGGTCCCCCGGTTCCGGGTCGGGTCGGTCCCCGTCGCCGACGGCGCCGCGCCCTCCCCCGACGGGGCGGCGCCGGATGTCCCGCCGGGCACGGAGGGCGGCGCCTCGGCCGGCGTGAACGCGCCGGACGACGCCGACGGCGGGCGGGCCGACCCGGCCGGGGACGGCCCGCCGCCGAAGCGGCTCAGGCAAGCATGATCTTGTCGCCCTGAACGGTGACCTTCCTGGCCTCCAGCGGCTCGTCGGCGGGCGGGTTCGCCACCGAGCCGTCGGTGATCTTGAACTTGCTGCCGTGGCAGGGGCAGTTGATCGTCCCGCCGGACACCGAGCCGACGCTGCAGCCGCGGTGCGTGCAGGCGGCGGAGAAGGCCGTGAACCGGCCCTGCTCCGGCTGGCACACGACGACCTTGGCGTCCTCGAACACCTTGCCGCCGCCGACCGGGATCTCGCCGGCGGACGCGAGCGCGGTTCCGGCCGCCCCGCCCGCGCCCGGCTCCGCCCCGGAACCGGCGTCCGAGCCGCCGGACCCGCCGCCGCCGTCACCGGACCCGCCGCACGCGGCCGCCAGCCCGGCCACGCCCGCGAGCCCCGCGCCGACGAGCAGCGTCCTGCGGCTGCGCGGCTCCCCCGGCGCCTGCTCCGTCCCGTCCGCCTGCGTCTCGGACGCCTCTGCCATGCTCGCCCCTCCGGTGGTTCCCTCGATCGATCCGTCACCGGGAAACACGGACGGGCGCGCCGGATGGTTCAAACCGGAACCAACATCAGGTGACGACGATGCCGCCGTTCCGCACCTGGACGGGGTACTCCCGCAGCGGCTTGTCCGCCGGGCCCTTCACCACCGAGCCGTCCGTGATCTTGAAATCGCTGCCGTGGCACGGGCAGTTGATCAGCCCCTGCCTCACGCTGCCCACCGTGCAGCCCTGGTGGGTGCAGACCGCCGTGAACGCCTTGAAGGTGCCCTGCGTGGGCTGCGTCACGACGACCTTCTCGTCCCCGTAGATCTTCCCCCCGCCGACCGGGACGTCCGCGGCCTTCGCGATCTCCTTGCCCTTGAGGTCCTGCGCGGACTTCACCTCGTTGCCGGAGGCGCACCCGGCGAGCGCGGCCGCGCCGACCACCCCGGCGCCGCCGTACAGCACCGCACGGCGCCCGATGTCCCCGTCCCCGGCAGCCCGGGGCGTCGCGTTCTCTGCCATGGGTCCATCTTGGTGGACGGACGCGGGCGCCTCGAACCGGCCCCGGTCTAGCCGAGGATCTTCTTGAGGAACTGCCCGGTGTGGCTGGCCTCGACCGCGGCGATGTCCTCGGGGGTGCCCGCGGCGACGACCGTGCCGCCCCGGGAGCCGCCCTCGGGGCCCATGTCGATGATCCAGTCGGCGGTCTTGATGACGTCCAGGTTGTGCTCGATCACGATCACCGTGTTGCCCTTGTCGACCAGGCCGTTCAGCACGCCGAGGAGCTTGCGGATGTCCTCGAAGTGCAGGCCGGTGGTCGGCTCGTCCAGCACGTAGATCGTGCGCCCCGTGGAGCGCTTCTGCAGCTCGGACGCCAGCTTGACGCGCTGCGCCTCGCCGCCCGACAGGGTCGGCGCGGGCTGGCCCAGCCGGACGTAGCCGAGGCCGACGTCGTTGAGCGTCTTCAGGTGCCGGTGGATCGCCTTGATCGGCTCGAAGAACTCGGTGGCCTGCTCGATCGGCATGTCGAGCACCTCGGAGATCGTCTTGCCCTTGTAGTGGACCTCCAGGGTCTCCCGGTTGTAGCGGGCGCCGTGGCAGACCTCGCACGGGACGTAGACGTCCGGCAGGAAGTTCATCTCGATCTTGATGGTGCCGTCGCCGGAGCAGTTCTCGCAGCGGCCGCCCTTGACGTTGAAGGAGAACCGGCCCGGCTGGTAGCCGCGCACCTTCGCCTCGGTGGTCTGCGCGAACAGCTTGCGGATGTGGTCGAACACGCCGGTGTAGGTCGCCGGGTTCGAGCGCGGCGTGCGCCCGATCGGCGACTGGTCGACGTGCACGACCTTGTCGAGCTGGTCGACGCCGTTGACCCGCTTGTGCTTGCCGGGGACGGTCTTCGCCCCGTTCAGCTTCTTGGCGAGCGAGTTGTAGAGGATGTCGTTGACCAGCGTCGACTTGCCCGACCCCGACACACCGGTGACGGCGGTGAGGACGCCGAGCGGGAACGCCACGTCCACGTCGCGCAGGTTGTTCTGCTGCGCGCCCTTGACGGTGACCTCGCGGCCCTTGGCGCGCGGCCGGCGGATCTGCGGGACGGCGATCTCGCGCCGCCCGTCGAGGTAGGCGCCGGTCAGCGAGCGGTCGGACTTCTTCAGGTCCTCGACGGTGCCGGACACGACGATCTCGCCGCCGTGCTCGCCCGCGCGGGGGCCGATGTCGACGATCCAGTCGGCGGCGGCGATGGTGTCCTCGTCGTGCTCCACGACGATCAGCGTGTTGCCCATGTCGCGGAGCCGGATCAGCGTCTCCAGCAGCCGGTGGTTGTCGCGCTGGTGCAGGCCGATGGACGGCTCGTCCAGCACGTAGAGGACGCCGACCAGGCCCGACCCGATCTGCGTCGCGAGCCGGATGCGCTGCGCCTCCCCGCCGGCGAGCGTCGCCGACGCCCGGTCGAGGGTGAGGTAGTCGAGGCCGACGTCCAGCAGGAAGCCGAGCCGGGCGTTGATCTCCTTGAGCACCCGCTCGGCGATCTTCTTCTCGCGCTCGTTCAGCTCCAGCGCCAGCAGGAACTTCGCGGCCTCGCCGATCGGCAGCGCGGCGACCTCGGCGATCGACATCCCGCCCATGGTGACGGCCAGCACGACCGGCTTGAGCCGGGCGCCCTCGCACGTCGGGCACGGGATCTCGCGCATGTAGCCCTCGAACCGCTCCCGGCTGGAGTCGCTCTCGGACTCGGCGTGCCGCCGCTGGATGTAGGGGATCACGCCCTCGTAGGCGGTGTAGTACGACCTCGTCCGGCCGTAGCGGTTCTTGTACCGCACGTGGACCTGGGTCTCGTGACCGTTCAGGACGGCCTTGCGGGCCTTGGCGGGCAGCTTGTGCCACGGGGTGTTCAGGTCGAACCCCATGGCGTCGCCGAGGGCCGACAGCAGCCGCAGGAAGTAGTCGCTCACGTGCCCGTTCGACCACGGCTGGATGGCGCCCTCGCCGAGGGTCAGCTCCTCGTCCGGCACGACCAGCTCGGGGTCGACCTCCATGCGCGTCCCCAGCCCGGTGCAGTCGGGGCAGGCGCCGTAGGGCGAGTTGAACGAGAACGAGCGGGGCTCCAGCTCCTCGAACGACAGGTCGTCGTAGGGGCAGTAGAGGTGCTCGGAGTACATCCGCGTGCGCTGCTCGTCGTCCTCGGGGAGGTCGACGAAGTCGAGGACGATCGTGCCGCCCGCGAGCCCGAGCGCGGTCTCCACCGAGTCGGCGAGGCGCTGGCGCGCGGAGTCCTTCACCGAGAGCCGGTCGACCACGACGGAGATGTCGTGCTTCTCCTGCTTCTTGAGCTTGGGCGGCTCGTCCAGGCGGATCATCTGCCCGTCCACCAGCGCCCGGGAGTAGCCCTTGGACTGCAGCTCGCGGAACAGCTCCAGGTACTCGCCCTTGCGCCCGCGGATCACCGGCGCCAGCACCTGGAAGCGGGTGCCGGGCTCCAGTTCCAGCACCCGGTCGACGATCTGCTGCGGCGCCTGCCGGCTGATCGGCCGGCCGCACTCGGGGCAGTGCGGGTGCCCGATCCGCGCGTAGAGCAGCCGCAGGTAGTCGTACACCTCGGTGATCGTCCCGACCGTCGACCGCGGGTTCTTGCTGGTCGACTTCTGGTCGATCGACACCGCCGGGGACAGCCCCTCGATGAAGTCGACGTCGGGCTTGTCCATCTGGCCGAGGAACTGCCGGGCGTACGCCGACAGCGACTCCACGTACCGGCGCTGCCCCTCGGCGAAGATGGTGTCGAACGCCAGGCTGGACTTGCCGGACCCCGACAGACCGGTGAACACGATCATGGAGTCCCGCGGGAGGTCGAGCGAGACGTCCTTCAGGTTGTGCTCGCGTGCTCCACGCACGATGAGTCGGTCATGCACGGTGTGAATCCGGTTCCTCTTCTGGGGCGCGGCGATCTGGAGAGAGACGGGCCGTCTCAAGGCTAGCCACGGGGTAGGACAGAATCCCCCGACTCTGTAACGACGGCGCCCGCCGCCGCATTTCACGAAGCTACCCGCCCGTCCCCACCGGTCCGGACGGCACACCAAACCGTACACGTGTTCGAACATCGCCCGCCACCACAACACCCGAACCCCACGCGCCCCACGGGGCACCCCCTCCAGGGGCTACTCGTCGTCCAGGGCGTAGCTGAGGTAGCGGTCGGCGGAGCGGCGGACGGCGTCCTTGCCGTCGGTGTAGACGATCTTCTTCCACCAGGCGCCGTAGACGCGGTCGAAGTCGTAGGGCTCCAGCAGGCGCAGCGCGCGCCGGACGGTGCGGGGCCGCTCCGGGATGTAGTTCGGGTAGCTGTACATGAAGCTCACCCAGTCGCGGTCGTTGACGACCTGAAGGATGTCGCCGGAGAACAGGGCGCGGGCGTCCCGCCAGTGCAGCACCTGGCCGCCGTCGAAGTGGACGCCGGCGTTGATGAGCGTGAGGCCGTCCGCCAGTTCGTGGGTGTCTCCCTCCCAGAAGACGACCGCGTCGTCGGGGCGGGCCACCCACCGGCGGTCGGCCTCGTGGATGTAGACGGGGGCGTCGAACGCGTGCGCCCACTCGATCATGGTGCCGTAGTAGTGCGGGTGGCTGATCGCGATCGCGGAGACGCCGCCGAGGTCGTTCACCCGGCGGACCAGGTCGTCGTCCAGGTAGGTGATCATGTCCCAGAGGACGTTGCCGGACGGGGCGCGCAGCAGCAGGGCGCGCTGGCCGATGGCGAAGGACGGCTCGGTGCCGATCCCGACGATGCCCGGCCCCTCCTCGGCGATCCGCGCCCGGTGGTTCTCGCGGAGCTCGGTGAGGGTCGTCCACCGCTGGCCGTCCCAGCCGACGTACTGGCGCTCGTCCTCGCAGATGGGGCAGTCGGGCCGGGGTCCGCCGTACTGGGCGCCGCAGGTCGCGCAGATCGGAAGGTCCATGATCACCACTCTGGCACGGGACGGGCGGGTGCGACAGGATGGAGCGTCGTTTCCGGCCGAGGAGGGGTCATGGACTGGCGGGGCGTGATCGGGGAGCTGGACGCGGGCACGGAGCGCATCATCGGGACGCTGGAGGGGCTCGGCGAGGCCGGGCTGCGCGGCCCGTCGGCGCTGCCGGGGTGGAGCCGGGGCCATGTCGCCACGCACATCGCCCGCAACGCCGACTCCCTGTGGAACCTGCTCGAATGGGCGCGGACGGGCGTGGAGATCCCGCAGTACCCGAGCCTGGACAAGCGCAACGCCGACCTCGACGCGGGCGCGGGGCGCAGCGGCGCCGAGCTGGTCGCGGACGTCCGCGCGACCGCCGAGCGGTTCGCCGAGCAGGCCCGGAGCCTGCCCGAGGAGGTCTGGAACGCTCCGGTGAAGGCGATGCAGGGCTGGGCGCATCCGGCCTGGTACACGGTGTACCGCCGGTGGAACGAGGTGGAGGCCCACCACGTCGACCTCGCCGCCGGCTACGGGGCCGCCGACTGGCCCGAGCCCTACGTCCGGTGGGCGGCGGCCGCGACGCTGGCGGACATGGCGGCCCTGCCGGGCAAGTCGCGCGGCCAGCTCGCCGGGTACCGGATCACCGCGACCGACTCCGGGGAGTCCGCCGACCTCGGCTGGGCGGCGGGCGGGCCGGAGGCGTCGGGGTCGGGGCGGGCGCTGCTCGGCTGGCTGTCCGGCCGCACCGGCGGGGAGGGCGTGCACGTCCGCCCGGACGGCCCGCTGCCGGTGCCGCCGCCCTGGCCGCACCCCCCGTCGGGGTTCTAGCGTCAGTCGCGGCCGGCGAGGCGGCGCAGGGCGCCGGCGGAGCGGACGACGATCGCGTTGCGCGCGACGGTGAGGCCGTCGCGCAGCGGTTCGGCGGCGAGGATCTGCGCGACCTTCCGGCGGCCCATCCCGGCCCAGCGGCCGAGGTCCTGCTGGGAGATCGGGATCTGGACGTGCACGCTCTCCTCCGGCGCGCCGTCCGGCCCCTCCTCCTTGACGGGGGTGCCGAACCGCCCTGCCAGCCGCAGCAGGCGGCCGGCGAGGCGGCGCTCGGGGTCGTCGGGGAAATGGGCGACGCGCAGGTCGTTGGCGTCGCGCAGCCGCTCGGCGAGGACGGCGGCGACGGCCCAGACCGCGCCGGGGTGGGCGTCCAGGACGGCGCGGAACCGGGCGGCGGGCAGCACGAGCGCCTCCACCCGGGTCATCGCCTCGCAGTTGGCGTGCCGGATGCCGTCGTCCGCCGCCTCCACCTCGCCGACCAGGTCGCCAGGGCCGAGGACGTCGAGGATGGCGGTCTCGCCGTCCCGGTCCACCCAGACCTTCACGGCGCCGGCGCGCAGCACGAAGACCTGGGACGCGCGGGTGTGCTCGCGCATCAGGAACGCGCCCGGCCTGATCACCACCGGGGTTCCGGCGGCGTGCAGCGCCTCCCTGGCACGCGGGCTCAGCGCGTCCCAGAACGGGGTCTCCACCCTCTCGCCTCCTTCCCTCCGGGGCCGCGACGCGCATACGTGTCCTCGTCAAGTGAACGCGGCGTCCCGCGGAAAGAACTGCCCGTCCTCCAGCCCCGCCCGTCGCCGATCATTGGACGAGCTCCGCGCGAACTTCACTTTTCACATGTCGAGTGATCTTTCCGATTCAAGCAGGTTGTCGAGGGCGCGGACGCGCCGGGCGCAGTCCGCCGCGGCGGCCCGGTCGCCGAGCGCGCGGTGGGAGTCGCCGAGCAGCTCCAGCGCCGCCCGGAGGCCGCGCCGGTCGTCCATGTCGCGGCGGACGACGATCTCCGCGCCGACGTGCTCGACCGCGCGGGCGTGCTTGCCGAGCAGCTGGGACGCGCGGGCCATCGTGTGCAGCGCGTGCGCCTGCTCGCGGGCGGCGCCCAGCTCGGCGGCGAGGTCGAGGGCGCGCCGCCCGGTCTCCAGGGCGTCGTCGGCGCGGCCGAGGTCGAGGTGGATGGCGGCGAGGTGGACCAGGCCGGTGGCCTCGCTGTGCCGGTCGCCGACCTCGCCGAGGAAGCGCAGCGCCTCCGACTCCTCGGCGAGCGCCTCCTCCGGGCGTCCGGCGCGGCGCAGCACCGCGGCGAGGGTGTCCAGGCCGACGCCGAGGCCGTACCAGTCGCCGCCCGACCGGCGCAGGTGCAGCGCCTGCCGGGCGGCGTGCTCGGCCTCCACGGGCAGGCCGAGCCAGGAGTAGGTGCGGGCGAGGCTGCCGAGGGTCCCGGCCATGCCGCTGCGCGCGCCGAGCTGGTGCCACAGGTCGAGGGCCTCCAGGCCGAGGACGAGGGCCTCCTGGGGGCGGCCGAGGCGGCGCATCACGACCGACAGGTGCTCCAGGTCGTGGGCCTCGCCGTGCTGGTCGCCGATCTCGCGGCGGATCTCCAGCGCGCGCAGCAGGTGCTCGCGCGCCTCCCGGTACCGCCCGAGCCGCCAGTGAACGATCCCGATCTGCGCGAGCGCCTCGGACTCGCCGTGCCGGTCGCTGGTGTCGCGGTGCAGGCGCAGCGCCTCCCCGCAGTAGGTGAACGCCTCGGCGAACTTGCTGGCCTCGCACATCAGCATCCCGAGCGTGGTCAGCGCGCGCGCCTCCCCGTGGCGTCCGCCCAGGGCGCGGTAGGTGCGCAGGGCCTGCTCGGCGTCCTGCTGCGCCATGTCGCGCAGGCCGAGCGCGGCGTTCATGCGGGCGAGCTCGGTCAGCGCCTGCGCGGCGCCGTGCATGTCAGCGAGCTCCTGCCGGATGGACAGCGCTTCCAGCGCGTGCGTCACGGCCTCGTGGACGTTGCCCTGGCGGCGGTGGACGCCGGCCACGGTGATCAGGGTCTCGGCCACGCCCGCCTGGTCGTCGATCCGGCGCCGGACGGCGAGCGCCCGGTCGGCGTGCTCCAGCGCCGTCTCGTAGTCGCCGATGCCCAGGTGCGCGCGGGCGAGCGTGCTGCGGCTCTTGGCCACTCCCCCGTCGTCGCCGAGCCGCTCGTGGATCTCCAGGGACCGCCGCGCGTGGTCGATCGCCGTCAAGTAGCGGCCGAGGACGACGTGGACGTCCGCGAGCGTGGCCAGCGTGACGGCGTCCCCGTACGGGTCGGGCGGGTCGGCGGCCCGGAACCCGCGGCGCGCGTCCTCCCCGTAGCCGATGGCCTCGACGGAGGCGCCCAGCTCGAAGTGGGCGACCGCGAGGTTGTGCAGCATCACGGCCGCCGCCGGCCAGTCCTCCTCGGTGCGGGCGGCGTGCAGGCCCGCCTGCTGGACGGCGATGTTGTCCTCGCTGTAGCGGCGGAACTCCTGGAAGTCGAACAGCGCGTCGGCGAGTTCCCAGCAGGTGCGGTGCAGGCCGAGCCGGGCGGCCTGGTGGACGGCGGCGACCAGGTTGCGCCGCTCGGCCTCGAACCAGGCGAGCGCCTCCGCGCGCTCGTCCGCCGACGGGCGGCCCCGCGCCCCGCCCCGGTGCACGGTGGGGCGGGGCCGCCCCGGCAGCGCCGCGCCGGCCGCGCGGGCGTCGGCGAGGTAGCCGGCCAGCAGCCGCCGCTGCGCCGCCTGCCGCTCGCCGTCGGAGTCCTCGCCGAGGCCGCGCTCGCGGGCGAAGTCGCGCAGCAGGTCGTGCATCCGGTAGCGGCCGGGGCCGACGTCCTGCACGAGGTACGCCTGCCGGAGGCCCTCCAGGCACTCGCGGGCCTCATCCGCCGTCCGGTCCTGGAGGGCGGCGAGCGCGGCGGGCGTGAAGTCGGGGCCCGCGACGAGCCCGAGGCGGCGGAACGCCTCCCGCTGGTCGCGGCGCAGGCTGCGGTAGGCGACGTCGAACGTCGGGTCGACGACGGCGCTCAGCCCCGGCCCCGGCGTCCCGGGCGGGGCGCCGCCGGGGGCGTCCCGGGCGGCCAGCTCGCGGACGGTCCCGGCGATCGACTCGCCGGGGTTCTCGGCGAGCCGGCCGGCGATGACGCCGAGCGCCAGCGGCAGGTGCCCGCACTCGCGGGCGAGCCGCTCGACGGCCCGGTGCTCGTCGCGGACGCGGGCGTCGCCCGGCCCGAGGACGTTGGCGATGAGGTCCACCGCCTCCTGCGTCGCCATCTCCCGCAGCTCCAGCGTCCGGACGTCGGCGCCCTCCAGCAGCGCGGGCAGCCGCCGCCGGCTCGTCACCACCACCAGCCCGGAGGCGACCGCCGCCAGCAGCGGCCTGACCTGCTCGGGCTGGACGGCGTTGTCGAGGATCAGCAGCATCCGCCGGCCGCCGAGCAGCGACCGGCACTGGGCCGCCAGCTCGTCCTCGGTGCGGGGCAGCTGGTCGCCGGGGACGCCGGCGGCGCGCAGCACCTGCCCCATCGCCTCCGCCGGGGTGACGGGGCTGCGGGTCGTGCCGCGCAGGTCGGCGAACAGCGCGCCGTCGGGGAACCGGTCGGCGACGCGGTGCGCCCAGTGCAGCGCCAGCGTCGTCTTGCCGACCCCGGCCATGCCCTGGACGACGACCGCGCGCGGCCACACCGACTGGCCGACGAGCAGGTCGAGCTTGCTCAGGCTGACCGCCCGTCCGGCGAAGAAGGGATTGTCGGCGGGGAGCCGCACCGCGGTGGGGCGGCCGCCCGGCGGCTCCAGCCGCACCGGCTCGCGCGCCGCGATCGCGGCGTCCCCGGCGGGCTCGGCGGGCTCGGCGGGACGGGCGGGCGCGGCGCCTGCGGCGGGCCACTCGTCCCCCCAGGGGCTGGCGGCGCGGCGCAGCCGCTCGACGTCGAGCACGGTCAGCGGCCGGGGCCGCTGGTGCAGGATGCCCTTGGCGCGCCAGGACCGGAACCACCGCACGAGCGTCTCGCGGGAGATCCCCGCCCAGTTCGCCAGCTCGGCCTGGCTGAGCTTGAGCGGGATCCGCGTCCCGTCGCCGGGGCCGGGCTCGCCGAACCGGTGCGCCAGCTCCAGCAGGTGGTAGGCGAGGCGCTGCGGGTGGTCGGCGGCGCGGACCGCGTGGCGGCGGCCGCCGAAGGTGACGCTCTCGGAGATCGCGTGCATCATCGCCTCGGCGACCCGCGGGTTCGCCGCCAGCAGGCTGCGGAACGTCGCGCGGTCCACGCGCAGCGCCGCGACGTGGTCGAGCGCGGCGACGCTGCCGCGCTGCGGATGGCCCCACGGGCCGAGGAAGCCGACCAGGTCCCCGGCCCCGAACAGATCGATGATCGACTCGTCGCCGTCGCTGGAGTCGACGAACTCCTTGGCGACCGCGTTGCTGGCCGCGCGCGGCGACGCCTTGAACACCACGTACACGGCGGGGGCCACCGACCCCTGGTGGCACAGCATCCCGCCGGGCGGGATGTCGGTGCGGCGGCCCATGGCGCGCAGGGCCTGCCGGTCGGCGGGGGCGAGCCGGTCCCAGAAGCTGCCCGGCCGGACGTCCGGCACGTGGTCGATCTGCCCGAGGTCGGTCAATCCGGTCACCCGCCCGCCATCGCCGCCGCCAGCGTCCAGAAGAGGAACAGCACGGAGGTGGCCGCCGCCCAGGCGACGGCCTGCCAGGACAGCTCGCCGCAGCGGTGCGCGGCGGCCAGCAGCCGGCGCAGCTCCGCGTCGCGGACCCGGTCCTCCAGCGCGACCGCGGACCCGAACGGCGTCCACGGCACGGCCGGGTCGACGGGCGAGCCGGTGCGGGCGCGGACCTCGCCGAGCACCGCCAGCAGCGTGCGGCGGGACCGGGCGGCGTACCCGGCCGAGACCGCGAACGCGCCGGCGAGCACCGGCAGCAGCGCCAGCGCGGGCAGGCCGGGCAGCCCGGCCGCGAGCCGGGACGCGGTCCCGGCGAGCACGAGGGCGAGGAACACCGCGGCGACGGCGGAGTCCCTGCCGCTGAGCCGGACCAGCTCGCAGGCGTGCCCGAGGAGGTCCTCGGGCTTCTCCCTGTCCGGTCCGGGACGGAATGCGGTCACCAACGCTTCCACCGTCCTCACGCGTCGAACCTGATCTTCCAGTTCCCATGGTGCGGTGGCAAGCGGGAGATTTCCGTCCGCCCGCGCACGGTTCGGCTGCGTCTGGCGACTCATTCCGTCGGCGGGCCCGGCGCGCCGTCCGCCGCGCGATGATGGAAGATGGTCTCCGCACCACCGACGGGGAGGACCCATGACCTACACCGGGAACGTCGAGACCGGCGGGCGCCCCGACACCCGGGAGCTGCCCGGGCTGTCGGTCACGAAGGTGAGCGTCGGCCCGTACGACAACAACGCCTACATCCTGCGGTGCACGGCGACGGGCGAGCGGCTGCTGATCGACGCGGCGAACGAGGCGTCCCGGCTGCTGGAGCTGGTCGGCGACGGCCCCCTCACCCGCGTCGTCACCACCCACCGCCACCAGGACCACTGGATGGCGCTGAGCGAGGTGGTGCGCGCCACGGGCGCCCCGGTCGCCGCGCACCCCCGCGACGCCGACGCGCTGCCCGAGCCGGTCGCCGAGCCCGTCGAGCACGGCGACGCGATCCGCTTCGGGCGGGTGTCCCTCGACGTCATCCACCTGCGCGGCCACACGCCGGGCTCGATCGCGCTGCTGTACGACGCGGGCGGCGAGCTGGCCGACCGCCCGCACCTGTTCACCGGCGACAGCCTCTTCCCGGGCGGCGTCGGCAACACCTGGGGCGACCCGACGCGGTTCAAGCAGCTGCTGTCGGACGTCGAGGAGCGCGTCTTCGACCGCCTGCCCGACGCCACCTGGTTCTACCCCGGCCACGGCAAGGACTCCACGCTCGGCCGCGAGCGGCCCTCGCTCCCGGAGTGGCGCGCGCGGGGATGGTGACGTCCGGCCCGGAACAAGCGGTGCGGGGTGTTCGTTGGCCCCTTCACCACCGGGCCGAGACCAGGAGACGACCATCCACGAACTCCACGAGGTGGATCCGGGGCCGGCGCTGCGCTACCCGGCGGGCTCCCTCGTGCTCGTCGCCGGCCTGCCGGGGGCCGGCAAGAGCACCCTGCTCGACCGGCTCTACGGGCTGCGCGGCGACGAGACGGCGCCGGTGCCCGCCGGCGGCGCGCTGGTGATCGACTCGCGGCAGTCCCGCAACTGGTGGGCGCGGTTCCTGCGCCCCCTGCCGGTCCGGCTGCGCACGCCGATCGTCCACGCGACGCACGTGTGGCGCATCGGGCGCGCGGTCCTCGCCGGGCACGGCGTCGTCGCGCACACCCGCGGCACCTGGCCGCACATCCTGCACCTGTTCGCCTGGCTGGCGCGGCGGCGCGGCGGCCGGCTCCACCTGATCCTCATCGACGTCGCCCCGGAGACGGCCCGCGCGGGCCAGTTCGCGCGGGGCCGCGTCGTGACGTCCGCGACGTTCAACCGGCACTGCCGCCGCTGGGGGCCGATCGTCGACCGCGCCCGCGGCGGCGACCCCCTGCCGCCCGCCGCCGGCGTCACCGTCCTCGACCGCACGGCCGCCGACAAGCTCCAGGCCATCCACTTCACCTGAGGGCGGCGAACCAGCGGACGGCCTCGGCGGTGCCCGCGAGGTTGGAGCCGAGGTGGCGGGAGCCCCCGTAGAGGGTGTCGTCCAGGTCGACGACGTCGACGCGGGCGCCGCGCCGCCCGAACGATGCGGCGCAGTTGTCGGTGTTGGCGGTCACCGCCTGCTCGTCGGCGGCCATCTTGTAGAGCCGGACGGGGACGCGGGGAGTCCAGGCGGTGCAGACCTCCACGTCCACGCGCAGCGCCTCGGCGAAGGTGCCGGACGGGTCGCGCAGCAGGTCGAGGCCGCGCGGTTTGAGGAGTTCATCGAGCGTCCCCGGAAGGCCCTTGAGCATCACGGGGCCGGGGGTCGTGCCGTCGAAGTACTTCTCGACGCGGTCCGCGTACTCGTCCTCGAACACCTCCGACGGCGTCCGGTAGATGCCGCCGTAGACGCGGTTCCAGGACGTGAGCAGGTACGCGGTGTAGGCGACGGACAGCTTCGGGTCGAGGTCGCCGTCGAGCAGGGCCGGCAGTTCGGCGCCCCGGAAGTCGTACGCGCCGCTGATCGGCGCGACGGCGGCGAGCCGGAAGCGGGGGTCGGCGCCCTCCTGGAGGGCCCGGGCGAGGCCGAGCGCGGACGACGCGCCCTGCGAGAACCCGGTCGCGAAGACCCTGCCGTCCAGCGCGTGGCCCCGGCGCGGCGCGAACTGGCGGGCGGCGCGGAGCATGTCGAGGGACGCGCTCGTCTCGGACGGCACGTGCTTCCAGGGGTGCACGCCGGGGCCTTCGCCGAGGCCCAGGTAGTCGGGTGCGACCGCCGCGAACCCGGCGGCGGCGTAGGTGACGGCGGGCCCGGCGCCCCACACGTCGCCCGACGTCGAGGGGGCGTCCGGCTTGTAGCTGGTCGTGCCGTGCGTGTAGGAGACCGTCGGCAGGCGGTGTGCGCGGGTGCGCGGCAGGACGAGGAGGCCGCTGGCCGTGGTGGCCCGGCCGCGGGTGTCGACCGTCCGGTAGACGAGGCGGTAGATGTCCACGCCATAGCCGACGGATGCGGCGTCGAAGTCGTCGGCGGCCAGCCAGGTGCGCACCTCCGCGGCGGACATGGTGCCGAGATGGGTGTCCGAGACGAGGTGGCCGCGCGCGGCGTGCTCCCGCCCGGCGGCGGGGCGCTCGAACGCGGCGGCCGGGACGGCGGTCGCGGTGACCGCGGCGGCGGCCAGGAACGCGGCGGTGAGCCGGATCGTGGTGCGTGTCATGGCGGCCAGCCTCCCGTCCGGCCGGCCGGACGCACCTCGCGCACGCGGACGATCTCGCTCCTCATACCTGCGGGGGTGTTCCGCCGAGCAGAAGGGTGCGGGCGGGCAGGCAGGGAGGCGGATAGGGTCGTGGAAGATCCAGAGGACGGAGGCGGCAAGGATGGCGCAGCAGGTACGCGGGGTCGTGGCACCGGGCAAGGGGCAGCCGGTGCGCATCGAGACGATCAACATTCCGGACCCGGGGCCCGGGGAGGCGGTCGTCCAGGTGCAGGCGTGCGGGGTGTGCCACACCGACCTGCACTACCGCGAGGGCGGGATCAACGACGAGTTCCCGTTCCTGCTCGGGCACGAGGCCGCCGGGATCGTCGAGTCGGTCGGCGACGGGGTCACCGAGGTGGCGCCGGGCGACTTCGTGGTCCTGAACTGGCGGGCGGTGTGCGGTCAGTGCCGGGCGTGCCTGCGGGGCCGGCCCTGGTACTGCTTCAACACCCACAACGCCGCCCAGAAGATGACCCTTGAGGACGGCACCGAGCTGTCGCCCGCGCTCGGGATCGGCGCGTTCGCCGACAAGACGCTGGTGGCGGCCGGTCAGTGCACGAAGGTCGACGCGGCGGCCAAGCCCGAGGTGGCGGGGCTGCTCGGCTGCGGCGTGATGGCCGGGCTCGGCGCGGCGATCAACACCGGGCAGGTGGGGCGCGGCGACACGGTCGCGGTCATCGGCTGCGGCGGCGTCGGCGCGGCGGCCGTGCTCGGCGCCCGGCTGGCCGGCGCCGCGAAGATCATCGCGGTGGACCTGGACGAGCGGAAGCTGGCGACGGCGTCCGGGCTCGGCGCGACGCACACCGTCAACGCCAAGGAGGCGGACGTCGTCGAGGCCGTCCGGGAGCTGACCGGCGGGTTCGGCGCGGACGTCGTCGTCGAGGCGGTCGGCCGCCCGGAGACCTACGAGCAGGCGTTCTACGCGCGCGACCTCGCCGGGACCGTGGTGCTGGTCGGGGTGCCGACGCCGGAGATGAAGCTGGAGCTGCCGCTGCTGGACGTGTTCGGGCGCGGCGGCTCGCTGAAGTCGTCCTGGTACGGCGACTGCCTGCCCTCGCGCGACTTCCCGATGCTCATCGACCTGTACCTGCAGGGGCGCCTGGACCTCGACGCGTTCGTGTCCGAGACGATCGGGCTCGGCGACGTGGAGGCGGCGTTCGAGAAGATGCACCACGGCGACGTGCTGCGCTCGGTGGTGCTGCTCTGATGGCGCAGGCCGCGCCGCGGGCGCGCATCGACCACATCGTCACGTCCGGGACGTTCTCTCTCGACGGCGGGACGTGGGAGGTCGACAACAACGTCTGGATCGTCGGCGACGACGACGAGGCCGTCGTGATCGACGCGGCGCACGACGCCGAGGCGATCGCGGCGGCGGTCGGCGGCCGGCGGCTCGTGGCGATCGTGTCCACGCACGGGCACGACGACCACATCGACGCGGCGCCCGCGCTGCGGGCCGCCACGGGCGCGCCGATCCTGCTGCACCCGGACGACCTCATGCTGTGGAAGCAGAAGCACCCCGGTGAGGATCCCGACGGCGAACTCGCCGACGGGCAGGTCCTCACAGTGGCGGGCACGGAGCTGACCGTCCTGCACACCCCGGGGCACAGTCCCGGCGCGGTCTGCCTGCACGCCCCCGAGCTGGGCACGGTGTTCTCCGGCGACACGCTGTTCAACGGCGGACCGGGCGCGACCGGCCGGTCGTTCTCCGACTTCCCGACGATCATCACCTCGATCCGGGAGCGGCTGCTGACGCTGCCGGCGGAGACGACCGTCCGCACCGGGCACGGAGACTCCACCACGATCGGCGCGGAGGCCCCGCATCTGGACGAGTGGATGGCCCGCGGGCACTGACCGGGATAAGGTCCCCGGTGGTGGGCGGGCGTCCCGAGCCGGGAGGGTGCGATGCGGCGCGCGGTACCGGCGGCGCTGATGCTGTGCGGCGCGCTGGCGGGGTGCGGCGCGCTGGCTGGATGCGGCCAGGACGCCGAGGGCGCGGCGGGCTACGTCCCGCCGCCGGCCGCGCCCGCTCCGGCCGGCCCCGCCCCTGCCCTGCCTGCTCCGACTGCGCCCACCCCGGCCGTGCCCACCCCGGCCGTGTCGGCGCCCGCGTCCGCCTCGGTGCCGCTGGGGCGGCCGGGCGGGTGGCGCGTCACCACCTACTACACGGCGCTTGAGAGCCTCTACGACGGCAAGCGCAAAGCCGTCCGGGGCTGCACGCGGTTCCACTGCTCGCACGGAAAGGAACCGCTCGGCTCATACCCGGAGAACTTCCTGAAGGTCGTCCAGATGGAGGGCAGCGGCCGCATCACCGCCGGGCCGCAGCGGGGCCGGTACCTGAACTGGTCGCACAGCGTCGGGTTCTGGCTGGACGACACGACGCGCGACTCGAAGGGCCGTCCGCTGAAGGCGTGGGCGTCGGCGGCGGCCGACAAGTCGGTGCTGGCGCGGGGGCAGCGGTTCGCGATCGTCGGCTGCGGCGAGGACGCGCACGGCCGCCCGATCGAGGGGCCGGTGTGCGAGGCGTTCCGCGAGGCCCGCTGGACGGTCACCGACCTGTTCCGCCCCGGCTACGGGGGCGAGAACCACGCCGACGTCTACATCGGCGAGGAGAAGGGGTCGCGGCTGTCGGAGTCGCCGTTCTACACGACGTTGAACCGCGCCACCCTCGGCTCGTCCTAACTGGTGACGCGCTCGGGCTGGCAGGGCGAGGCGAGCCGCGTGGCCTGCGTCCGCCCGCGGAGGGTGACCTCCTCCCCGATGAGCCAGTGCTCCTTCTCGTCCGGGTCGGCCTGGTCCACGAGCGAGCCCGCGGCGAGGACGCGCTCCTCGGTGCCCTTGGCCAGGTCGGTGAGGCGGGCGGCCTCGTTCACCGGGTCGCCGATCACCGTGTACTCGAAGCGCTCCTCGGCGCCGATGTGCCCGGCGACGGCCTCCCCCGCCGAGACGCCGATGGCCGCCGCGAGGTCGGGGACGTCGGCGCGCAGCCGGGCGGCCAGCTCGCGGGACGCGGCGAGCGCGCGGCTCGGGGCGCCCTCCAGCGGCAGCGGCGCCCCGAAGATCGCGAGCGCGGCGTCCCCCTCGAACTTGTTGATCCAGCCGCCGTGCGCGCCGATGACCTCGACGACGACGGCGAAGAACTCGTTCAGCAGCCGGACGACCTCGGCGGGCGGCCGGTCGGCGGCGAGCCGGGTGGACCCGATCAGGTCCACGAAGATCACCGCGACCTCGCGCAGCTCGCCGCCGAGGTCGATGCCGCGCTCGACGGCGACGCGCGCGACGTCCGCGCCGACCTGCCGGCCGAACAGGTCGCGGAGCCGCTCGTGCTCGCGCAGCCCGGCGGCCATGTGGTTGAACCCGGCCTGCAGCAGCCCGACCTCGCTGGCGTCGTAGACGGGGACCTCCACGTCCAGGTCGCCGCGCTGCACGCGGGCGAGGCCGGCCCGCACCGACTCGACCGGGTCGGCGATGGCGCGGGCGGCGGTGTAGGTGACGCCGAGCCCGACGAGCAGCGCGATGCCGCCGAGCGCGAGCACCGCGACCGCGAAGTCCCGCACGGTGATCTTCGCGATGAGGAAGCTGCCGATGGCGAGGGTGATCAGCCCGAGGATCGGGACGCCGGTGCCGAGCGCCCAGGCGAGCACCGAGCGGGCGACGACGCCGGGCAGCCCGGTGCGGCTCGGCACCTCGCTGCGCAGCGCGGTGGTCACCGCGCGGCGCAGCAGCCGCTCGGTGAGCAGGTAGACGATCGTGCAGGTGGTGAGGCCGCCGAGCAGGCTCGTCAGGCCGAGCTTGACGGCGAGCAGGCCGGAGAACGGGGCGTTGATGACGACCCAGCCGACCGTCCCGATGCCCCACAGCGTGAGGTGCAGGGCCATCAGCCGCAGCGGCCCGTACAGCAGCAGCGCGCGCTCGTGCCGGTCGGGCTCGCCGTGCCGCTCGACGAGGCGGCGCACGCGGCGGAAGAACCGCTCGCCGAGCAGCAGCCCGACGGGCACGGCCGCGGCCACGTAGGCGGTGAAGACGCTCAGGTTGATGAGCCGGAGCCGCTCGGAGACGTGCCCGACCGGGTCGGGGACGACGACCGTGAACGCGAGCACGACGAGCGCGCCGCCGAGGTTGGCGAGGCCGGTGGCGATCGTGACGAGGACGCGGGCGCGGCGGGCGATCCGGGCGCGCGAGTCGCCGGGGGCGCCGTCGATGAACCGCCACAGGGGACCGAAGATGATCCGCCTGGGCCGGGGCGCAGGCGTCGCCTTTTCGGTCTCCATGGGCGTGCAGGTTATCCGGTCATAACTCGCATATCCCCGTCCGGAGCGCGCGATCTCGGCGAGGGATTGCTCACTCAGGTGCGAATCGGGTCGAGCATCCGGTGCGGCGAGCGCAGCACCAGGCTGACCGGGTCGGTGCGGCGCCGGACGCCGGGACCGGCGTGGATCTCCAGCTCCTCCGGCCGGACCGGCCGCTCGCAGGCGGCGCACATCCCGTCCGGCCCGATCCGGGTGCCGCAGCCGGCGTGCAGGAACACGCGGCACGCCTCGGCGGACAGGTGGTCCTCCGCCCAGCGGGCGAGCGTGTGGACGACCGGCCACAGCTCCCGGCCCGCCTCGGTGAGGACGTAGTCGTGCTCGTCCTTGGCGAGGACGCCGGCCTCCACGAGCGACTGGAGGCGCGCCGACAGCACGGCGCGCGGGATGTCGAGGTGCACGAGGAAGTCGCTGAACCGGCGCACGCCGTAGAAGGCGTCCCGGACGATCAGCAGCGTCCAGCGCTCCCCCACGACCTCCAGCGCGCGGGCCAGCGAGCAGTCCTGCGCCGCGTAGTCCTTGCCGAGTGCCATGCGTCCCACATTACCCGCCAGGTAGTTCATTGACCGAACCACGCGTGCTACCGTAGCGCCGCATTCGGTTCGTTCACTGAACTTGATCGGAGATCGCATGACGACCCTGGCCGCACCGCGCGCGGCGCGCCGCGCGTCCGGCCCGCCCGCCGCGCTGGCGCTGCCGGCCGCCGCGACCCTGCTGGCCCTGATGAACTACTGCGCCCCCGCGGCGACGCTCGCCGACACCGCGCGCGGCCTGCACGCCGGCGCGACCGCGCAGATCTGGCTGATGAGCTCGATCAGCCTGGGCCTGTCCGCGGCGCTGCTCGCCGCCGGCGGCCTCGCCGACGACCACGGCCGCAAGCGGACGTTCGTGATCGGCGCGGCGGCGCTCGCCGCCTCCAGCGTGGCGTGCGCGCTCGCCCCGAACGCGCCGGTGTTCGTCGCGGGCCGGATCGCGCAGGGGGGCGCCAGCGCCGCGCTGCTGGTCACCGGGCTCGGCATCATCGGCGCCTCCTTCGGGCAGGGGCCGCGCCGGGCGCGGGCCACCGGCATGTGGGGCGCGATGGTCGGCCTCGGCATCGCGCTCGGCCCGATCGGCGCCGCCGGGCTGACCGTGCTCGGCGGCTGGCGGCTCTGGTACTGGGCGACGGTCGCGGCGTCCGTCCTGCTCGCCGCCGCGGCGGCCCGCGCGCTGGAGGAGTCCCGGGCCGAGCAGCCGCGCGGCGTGGACGTCCCCGGCCTCGCCACGATGAGCCTCGGCGTCGCGGCGCTGACCGCGGCGATCACCTGGGGCCGCACCGGCTGGACGGCGCCGGGCGTCCTCGCGCTGTTCGCCGCGGCGGCCGTCCTGCTCGCCGCGTTCGTGCTGGTCGAGGCGCGGCGCCGGGAACCGCTGGTCGACCTGGCGCTGTTCCGGCGGCCCGCGTTCCTGCTGTCGGTGACGGGCGCGCTCGCCACCGGGCTCTCCGTGATCGGCATCATGACCTACCTGGCGACGATGATGACCCTGGTCATGGGCCTGTCACCGGTCGAGGCGGCGCTCGTCCTCGCGATCTGGTCCACGCTGTCGTTCGCCGTCGCGATGCAGGCGCACCGCCTTCCGGCGCGGCTGCCCGTCCGGCGCCTGCTGGCCGCCGGGTTCGCGCTCGGCGCCGCCGGCGAGCTCGCGATGGCCGGCCTCGCCCCGGACGGGCACTGGTGGCGCCTCGCCCCCGGCCTCGCCGTCGCCGGCGTCGCGAGCGGCCTCACCAACGCGATGCTCGCCCGGCTGGCCGTGGAGAGCGTCCCCGCGGACCGGGCCAGCATGGGCGCCGGCGCCAACAACACCGCCCGCTACATCGGGGCGTCGCTGGGCGTCGCGATCGTCGGGGCCGTCGCGACCGGCTCCGGGCACGGCCCCGCCGCCCTGGCGCACGGCACCAACACCGCCCTGGTCGTCTCCGCGGTCGCCGGGCTCGCCTACGCCGCCCTCGCCCTGGTCATCCGCGACCGCCGCCCCACCCCCGCCTAAGCGAGTTCCTTGTGGGGGCCGCCCCCCACACCCCCCGATTCGCTTCGCTCAAGCCAGTTCCTCGATGAAGGCGGCGAGTTGGGTCAGGTTGCGACACTCGAACATCGGCACCAGCTCGCCGTAGCGGGACGCGGCGGAGTCGCCGGTGTCCCACCGGCCGCGCGGCTCGGGGTTCAGCCAGTACGCGTGCCGGGCCCGGTCCACCAGCGACTCCAGGACCGGCAGCGACAGCTCCCCGTAGTTGGAGCGCGCGTCGCCGAGGATCAGCAGCGCCGTCTTGGACGTGACGGCGTCGCCGTACCGCTCGTCGAACACCTTGATGGCGTGGCCGTAGTTGGACCGGCCGGTGATCCAGACGAGGTCGGCCTCGGCGGCGAGGCGGGCCATCGCGTCCACGACGTCGCTGCCCGGCGCGAAGTACTTGGTGATCTCGTCGGTGGTGTCGATGAACGCGAACGCGCGGACCTTGCTGAACTGCTCCCGCAGCGCGAACGTCAGCAGCAGCGTGAAGTGCGCGAACGCCGACACCGAGTCGCTGGCGTCGCACAGCACCACCAGCTCGGGCCGGTGCGGGCGCGGCGGCCGGTGGTGGGTGGTGAGCGGCACTCCCCCGCTGGCCAGGGACGCGCGGACCGTCCGGCGGAAGTCCAGCCGCCCGCGCCGGCCGTGCCGCTGCCGCTGCACCAGCCGGGCCGCGAGCCGGCGCGCCAGCGGATGCACCTCGCGGCGCAGCGCCGCCATCTCGGCGCGGGTCGCGCCGGCGAAGTCGAGCCGCTCCAGCGGCGGCCGGACGGTGATCCGGGCGGTCCGCTCGACGCCGGTGTCCTCGGCGATGCGGCGGCGCACCTCCGCGCCGACGAGGTCCTGGAACCGGGCGATGCGGTCGCGGAACGTCCGGCGCGCGACCCGCTCGGCCATCCCGCCGCGCTCCTGCCCGCCGAGGACGGCGTTCAGCAGCCGCGCCATCAGCGTGTCCGGCGACAGCGCGTTCAGGACGCCGGAGGAGAACCACGACTCCTGCCCCGGCGTCCGCCCGTACTCGGCGACGGCCGACCGGGCGAACTGCCGCAGGCCCGCGTCGTCGCCGGACAGCAGCAGCTCCGCCAGCTCGTCCCGGCGCACCCGCACCTGCGGGTCGAGCGCGGGCGGGACGGGCCGCCCGTCGTCGTTCAGCGTCCGCCCCGGGGGCTCCGGCGGCGCCGCCGCGCCGTCCCCGACCGCCGCCGGGAACCACAGGTCGAAGAGCGTGTCGAACGTCGGGCGGTGCTGCGGCCGCTTGACGACCGTCGCCGCGTAGGCGGCGCGCAGCGACTCCCGGTCGAGCAGGTCGATCGCCTGCATGGCGCGGACCGCGTCCAGGCCCTCGGCGACCGACACCGGCAGCCCGGCCCGGCGCAGCTCCGCGACGAACCCCGTGTGCCGGTCGACGAGCGATGCCATGTCAGCCCCGCAGCCCCAGTTCCGTCGCGGCGCGCCGCTGGTCGGAGACGTGCTTGAGGACGACGCCGAGGGTCCGCGCGACGGCGGCCTCGTCCAGCTCGTCCAGGCCGAGGGCGAGCAGCGTGCGCGCCCAGTCGACCGTCTCGGCGATGGACGGCGCCTTCTTGATCTCCAGGTCGCGCAGTGTCCCGACCGTGCGGACGAGCTGCTCGGCCAGCTCCGCCTCGATCCCCGGCACCTGCGCGAGCACGATCTCGCGCTCCCGCTCCGCCGACGGGTAGTCCAGGTGCAGGTAGAGGCAGCGGCGCTTGAGCGCCTCCGACAGCTCCCGCGCCGCGTTGGAGGTGATGAGCACGAACGGGCGCCGCACCGCGCCGACCGTGCCGAGCTCGGGGATCGTCACCTGGAAGTCCGACAGGACCTCCAGCAGCATGCCCTCCACCTCGACGTCGGCCTTGTCGGCCTCGTCGATCAGCAGGACGGTCGGGCCGGTGCGCCGGATCGCCGCCAGCAGCGGCCGCTCCAGCAGGAACTCCTCGGAGAAGATGTCGTCGTGGGTCTGCTGCCAGCCCCGGTCGGCGGGCGCCGCCTGGATGGCGAGGAGCTGCTTCTTGTAGTTGAACTCGTACAGCGCGCGGGCCTCGTCCAGCCCCTCGTAGCACTGCAGCCGGATCAGCTCCGCGCCGGTGGAGGCCGCGACGACCTTCGCCAGCTCGGTCTTGCCGACCCCGGCGGGGCCCTCGACGAGCAGCGGCTTGCCGAGCGCCTGCGCGAGGTACACGGTGGTGGCGATCGCCTCGTCCGCGAGGTAGCCGGCCTCGGCCAGCCTCGCCTCGACGTCCGCGGGCGAGGAGAACATCGCGTCGGTCATCCCTTGCCCTTCTTCGCGACGGCCTTCTTGTACTTCTGGTTGGTCCCGGCGAAGACGAGCGTGGACCTGCCCTCCAGCGTGACGCCCCAGTACGAGGCGATCTGCGGGTCGCCGCCCTGCCACGAGAACCGGAACTTGCCGTCCCCCTCGGGGATGGCGGCGCCGCTCCACAGCTTCTGCCCGCCCCGCACCCACACACCGTTGCCGTCCGCCGTGAACTGGAAGTAGTCCTCGGCCGTGCCGACCCAGCGGCCGACGAGCGGCTTGACGTCGGACGGCTTCACCGCCGGCAGCGGCGCCAGCGTCGTGGCGGCCGCGGACGGGCCGCCCTCCGCCGCCTCCTTCTCCCCGCCTCCGCCGCAGCCGCCCAGCGCGAGCGCGGCGGCACTGACGGCACAGACGGCGAGGACGCTCCGACGCGTCACGCGGACCTCCGGGTGGTCTGGGGCGAAAGCGGCAGTGTAATGCGGTTGCTACCTGGGGGGTACCGGCCGGTTCGTCCCACGGGGGGACGCGGCTCCGCCGCCCGCCCGTCTATAACCGGGATATGACGTCCCCACGACTGCCGCGCGAGGACCTCACCGCGGCGATGGCGGCCCGGCGCGAGCTCGGGCCCGACTACGACGAGGCGTTCCTGGAGACGGTCGTCGACCGCATCGAGGAGGCCTTCGACGCGCGCACCGCCGCCGCGCCGCGGCCCCGGACCCGTCCGGCCCCGGAGCCGCGGCGCGGCGGCGAGCGCGATCACAGCCTGGCCATGGCGGTGCTGTCGCTGCTCGCCGCCATCCCGCTGAGCGCGATCGGCGTCGTCAACGCCGGCCTGCCCGGCCTGATCTTCGCCATCGCCGGCGTCGTGCTGGTGAACGTCACCTACACCTTCCGTCCGCGCCGGTAGCGGCGCTACCTGCCGGGCTCGGCGTCGCGCGGCAGCCCGAGGATGCGCTCGCCGATGATGTTGAGCTGCACCTCGGTCGTCCCGCCGTAGATGGTCATCGCGCGGCTGAACAGCATGGCGCGCCCCACGATGCCGCTCTCGGCCATCGGGACCTCGGTCGTGGCGGCCGTGCCCTGCGCCGCCCAGCAGTAGTCGGCGACGTCCTGGTTGAACTGGACGCCGAGGAGCTTGCGGACGCTGGCCTCCGCGCCCGGCTCCACGCCGTTCAGCTGCTTGAGCGTGGTGCGCAGGCCGAGCAGGTCGATCGACTGGCCCTGCGCGACGAGCTTGCCGACCTCGGCCGCGCCGACGGCGTCCGGCTCCCGGTTCGCGAAGAACCGCAGCAGCTCGGGCACGCCCATGCCGAGCCCGCCGCCGGTCGACAGCGACACCCGCTCGTTGGACAGGGTGTTGCGCGCGACCTGCCAGCCCTGGTTCACCTCGCCGACGACCTGCTCGTCCGGGACGAACACGCCGTCCAGGAACACCTCGTTGAACAGCGCGTCGCCGGTCAGCTCCCGCAGCGGCCGGACGTCCACGCCCTCCGCCTTCATGTCGACGAGGAAGTAGGTGATGCCGTCGTGCTTCGGCGCGTCGACGTCGGTGCGGGCGATGCAGAAGCCCCACTGGGCGTGCTGGGCGAGCGACGTCCAGATCTTCTGCCCGGTGAGCTTCCAGCCGCCCTCGACCCGCTCGGCCTTCATCGACAGCGACGCGAGGTCGGAGCCCGCGCCCGGCTCGGAGAACAGCTGGCACCAGACGATCTTGCCCTGCAGCGTCGGGCGCAGGAAGCGCTCCTTCTGCGCGTCCGACCCGTAGCGGACGAGGGACGGCACCAGCCACGCGCCGATCCCGAGGTTCGGGGCCTTGACCTTGGCGGCCTTCAGCTCCTGCTGGATGAGGATCTGCTCGACCGGCCCGGCCTCGCGGCCCCACGGCCTGGGGAAGTGCGGGACGGTCCAGCCCTCGTCGCCCATCCGGGCGGCCAGCGCGTCCTTGTCCTCGACCGCGGCCAGTTCGGCGATCTCGGCGCGGACCCGCTCGCGCAGCGGCTGGGCGTCCTCGTCGAGCTCCAGCACGACCTCGCGGCGGCCGCCGGCGAGGGCGAGCTCGGCGACCTTGGCGGCCCAGTCCTTGGACGGGCCGAGCAGCGCCCGGAGGGTGAGGGCGCGGCGCAGGTAGATGTGCGCGTCGTGCTCCCAGGTGAACCCGATGCCGCCGAGGATCTGGATGGCGTCGCGGGCGGTCTGCACGCCGGCGTCGAGCGCGATCACCGCGGAGACGGCGGCGGCGAACCCGGCTTCCTCGGTGCCCTCGTCCAGCGCGCGGGCGGCGTCCCAGGCGGCGGCGCGGGCCTGCTCCAGCGCGATCAGGCTGCGGGCGGCCTTGTGCTTGACGCCCTGGAACTGCCCGATCGGGCGGCCGAACTGCTCGCGGACCTTGGCGTACTCGGCGGCGGTCTCCACCAGCCACCCGGCGAGCCCGGCCGCCTCCGCGCCGAACAGCGCGGCGGCGAGGTCGGCGACCCGGCCGGCGGTGAGGCCGTCCAGGACGCGGTCGGCGGCGACGGCCACCCCGGACGCCTCGACGGCGGCGACGCGGCGGACCCGGTCCAGGCTCGCGACCGGGGTGACGGCGAGGTCGGCGGCGTCCACCGCGACCCACTGCTCGCCGTCGTCGGCCGCGACCGGCAGGACGACGATGTCGGCGAGCGCGGCGCCGAGCACCGTGCCGGACGTGCCGGACACGACCAGGGAGCCGTCCTCGCGGCGGCCGGTCAGCGCGCCGTCCAGCGCGACCGCGGCCGTCTTGGACCCGTCGGCGAGCGCGGGCAGCAGCTCCGCGCGCAGCTTGGCGTTGCTGGACGCGTCGATGACGGCGCTGGCGAGGACGGTCGGCAGGAACGGGCCGGGCGCGGCGGCGCGGCCCAGTTCCTCCAGCACGACCGACAGCTCCAGCAGGCCGTAGCCCTGCCCGCCGTGCTCCTCGTCCAGGTGCAGGCCCAGCAGGCCCTGCTCCGCCAGGGCGGGCCAGAAGCCCGGCCTGGTCTCCTCGTCGGCGTCCAGCACGGCCCGGACGGCCGTCGCCGGGATGTTGCGCTCGGCGAAGCCGCGCACCGATTCGGCGAGCGCCTCGTGCTCCTCGGTCAGCCCGATGGCCATGCGTCAACCCTCTCTCAGACCCTTTTGACCGAGATTCTAGAACAGGATTCGGATCAGTGGGAGGAGAGGCGGGTCTCAGCTCTCGCGTGTCGCGGCGGCGTCCCGCTCCGCCGCGCCGGCCTCCGCAGGCGCGCCCTCGGCGGCCTTGCCGGACTTGCCGCCGCCGACCGCGAGGCTCGCCACGGTGGTGGCGACGAGCGTCCCGGCGATCACCCCGAGGGACAGCCAGATCGGGATCTCCGGCGCCCAGGCGACACCGTACTCGTGCAGCGCGTGGAAGATCAGCTTGACCCCGATGAAGCCGAGGATGAACGCCAGCCCGTGCGCGAGGTAGACGAGCCGGTCGGTGAGCCCGCCGAGCAGGAAGTACAGCTGGACGAGGCCCATCAGCGCGAACGCGTTGGCGGTGAACACCAGGTACGGCTCGGTGGTCAGCCCGAAGATCGCCGGGATCGAGTCGAGCGCGAACAGCACGTCGGTGGAGCCGATCGCGATCATGACGATGGCCATCGGGGTCAGCAGCCGGCGCCCGCCCTGCTTGGTGGTGAACCGGCTGCCGTCGTACTCGTCGGAGGTCGGGATGACGCGCTTGGCCCACCGCAGCAGGGCGTTCTCGTTGACCTCGTCCTCGTCGTCGCCGCGCACCAACCCGATCGCGGTCCAGATGAGGAACGCGCCGAAGAGGAAGAACACCCAGGTGAAAGTGGAGATCGCGGCGGCGCCGACCGCGATGAACAGGCCGCGCAGCAGCAGCGCGATCACGATGCCCGCCATCAGCACGGTGTGCTGCGCCTGCTTCGGCACCGCGAACCGGGCGAGGATCACCATGAAGACGAACAGGTTGTCGACGCTGAGGCTCTTCTCGGTGACGAACCCGCCGAAGTACTCGCCGGCGTACCGGCCGCCGGCGAAGAGCCAGACGCCGACGCCGAACGCCACCGCGAGGCCGATGTAGATCGTGGACCAGAACGCGGCCCTGCGGGTGGTGAACTCCCGCGTGTCGTTGCGGTGGATCAGGAACAGGTCGGTGGCGATGACGGCGAGGATGCCTGCGATGGTGAGGCCCCACACCAGCGGGGACACGGACAACGTGAACACCTCCAGCGGACACGAACGAGCGCTGGAGGTCTCTCCCGCCCTGAAGAGAATGCGGGCCGCGGAACCCGGGCCGGCATGGGCCGACCGTACTGACGAGAACCGCGCGCGGGGATACTCCCCTCCATTTGCCTACTTGAACGCAGGCCGCGGCGGGGCGGTTCCCGGTCCGGCGGTCTTTTTCCGAGCCCGTTCCGAACCCTGTCCCCGGTTCGGGCGTCTAACGCCCGGCGGCCAGCTCCCGGTAGACGCCGGCGAGCTGCTCGACGGCGTCGTCCTCGCCCGGCAGCGCCGCCGCGCGCTCGGCGGCGGCGGAGCCGAGCCGCGCCGCGAGCGACGGGTCGTCCAGCACCCGGCTCACCGCGCGCTCCAGCGCCTCCGGGTCGCCCGGCGGCACCAGCAGCGCCGCCCTGCTCTCCGGCCCCTGCAGCAGCGACACCCCGGCGGGCCGCGGCTCGGCGCCCACCATGCCGGGGATGCCGCCGACCCGGGTCGCGACGAGCGGCCGCCCGGCCCGCAGGATCTCCTGGACGATCAGCGGCTGCCCCTCCCACACGCTCGGCAGCACCGCCACATCGCACGCGGCCAGCAGCCCGGGGACGTCGGAGCGGTGGCCGAGCAGCCGGACGGGCAGGTCCTCGGCCTCGATCCGGGCGCGCAGCTCGCCGGCCAGCGGGCCGTCCCCGGCGATCGCGACCAGCGGCCGCGGGGTGCGGGCCGCCCAGACCGCGGCGGCGTCCAGCAGCGTGGGCAGGCCCTTCTGCGCGGCGAGCCGCCCCACCGTGAGGATCAGCGGCCGGTCCCCCACGCCCAGCTCGGCGCGCAGGTCGGCGCGCGCGGCCGGGCCCGGCTGCGCCGTCGGCGCCGGGGCGGGCACGATCGCGTGCCCGACCGACCGGGCGCCGAGCGCGCGCATCCGCTCCTCCAGGTCGGGCGAGACGCCGAGGACGCGGGCGGCGCCGCGCGCGACGACGCGCTCCAGCGCCCCGTAGATCGCGGCGGTCCGGCCGCCCGTGATGACCGCGTTGTGCAGGGTGACGACCAGCGGCGACCCGCCCCGGGAGAACCGCAGCGGGCCCGGCGCGACCCGCGCGCCCGCCGCCACCGCGAGCGCCCCCGCCCGCAGCCCGTGCGCGTGGACGACGTCGGCGCCGCGCAGCAGCGACCGCAGCCGCGCCACCGCCCGCGCGTCGTGCACCGGGCGCGGCCGGTCGCCGAGGTCGACCTCGGCGAACCGGGCCCCGGCGGCGCCGAACCCGAACTGCTCCTCGGTCTGCGCGGGCCCGCACACCAGCACCCGTGCGCCGCGGCCGGCGATGCCCGCCGCCACCGACCGGACGTGCCGCCCGACGCCGCCCGCGCTCGTGCCGAGGACGAGCGCGACGCGCAGGCCCTCCAGGTCCCGGCCGTCAGCCATGGCGTGTCACCTTCCGGGTGAGGACGGCGCGCAGGTCGCGGCCGTCGATCATGAATGCGAGCAGCAGGAACACCGCGCCCGCGACCAGCGCGGCGAGGGCCCCCGTCCCGACGTTGCGCAGCTCGCCGGCCGCGCCGGTGCCGCCGGGGCCGAGCAGCGCCGCGACCGCATAGCCGGCGCCGCCGCCCGCCGCGCCGCCCAGCACCCCGGCCGCGAGCGCCCGCGGCAGGCCGCGCGCGGCCGCGGCGCCCCGCGCGCGCACGAGCGTGCCCAGCAGCAGCACACCGGCGACGGTCATCCCCAGGGCGTTGCCGGCGCCGAAGGCGGCGACGACCCACTGCCGCTCGACAGCCAGCACCAGCGCGACGTCGGCGATCATCACGACCCCCCAGCCCGCCGCGACCGCCGCGGCCCCCATCCGGCCCCGGTGGCACGCGTACAGGACGCGGCCGAGATGCGCGACCAGCCCGTAGCCGAGCAGGCCCGGCGCGAACGCGAGCACCGCCCGCGACAACACCTCCTGCTGGTCGGGATGGCCGGGGTTGAACACCGCCGCGATCGGGACGGCGACGGCGGCGAGCGCGGCGGCGCCCGCGCACGACACGAGGATCACCGCGCGGGTGGTGGACGCCGTCACCGCGTCGAACCGGTCCTGCTCCCCCGCGCTGATCCGCGCCGACAGCAGCGGGAACGCGCTGGTCGCGATCGGCACCGCGAGGATCGCCCAGGGCAGCAGGTAGATCGCCCAGGCGTACTGGTAGTTGGCCAGCGCGCCGCTCGTCCCCTGCGAGCTGAGCCGGACCACCAGCAGCGCCGACAGCTGCTGCGCCGCGACCGTCGCGAGGCCCGCGACCGCGAGCCGCCGCACCCGCGGCGCCACCCCCTCCGGGAAGCGCAGCGTCGGACGCAGCTTGAGCTTCAGCCGCCACACCGCGACCCCGGCGGTCGCCGCCATCGCGACGCCGCCGAGCGCCGTCCCGATCGACAGCGTCAGCATCGCGTCCGTCGGCAGCCCGGCGAGGTCGTTCTCGAAGCCGCGGCCGAGGGGCGCGTAGGCGAGGTACGCGCCGATCACCACCAGGCTCGACATCAGCGGCGCGAGCGCGGGCGCGACGAACCGGCGGTGCGACTGCAGCAGCCCGTACAGGACGACCGCCATCCCGTACATCACCATCTGCGCCGACATGATCGCGAGCATGGTGGAGCCCGCGTCCACGATCTCGTCGGGCGAGCAGCCCTGCAGGTCGTCGCCGACCAGCGCCCGCATGATCGGCCGGGCGCCGAGCGCCATCAGCGCCGACAGCGGCACCATCAGCACGACGATCCAGGTGAGCAGCGCCGACCCGATCCGGCGGACCTGCTCGCGGTCGCCGCGCTCGGCGGGCCCGGCGAGCACCGGCACGACCATGCTGGCGAGCGCGCCGCCCGCGACGATCTCGTAGACGATGCTGGGGAACTGCGTCGAGGTGAAGTACGCCTGGCTCAGGCAGGACGTGGTGACCGTCTGGGAGAAGGCGTAGGTGCGGCCGAACCCGGCGAGCCGCGCCAGCACCGTGATGACGGCGATGACGACGGCCGCGCCCGCGAGGCCGCCGGCGAACCGGCGCACACTCGGGGACCGCCGGGCCGGCGGTGACGTTTCGGGAGGGGTCACGCGCGTGGACGTTCTCCGGGGGAGCCGGCGGGCCGGCCTAGGCGGGGCCCGCCGCGACGCCGTCGCCCGCGGGACCCGCGGGCGGCGGGACGGACGGCCGGAACGCGTCCTCCGCATCGGGCTTGCCGGCGGCGGGGGCGGGGGCGGCGACCGGGCGGCGGCCGAGCATGTCGATGCGGTTCAGCACCGGGTTGCCCGCGATGACCTTGGTGAAGCTGACGAACTCGCTGGCGGCGTTCAGCCCGGCGAGCCCGGCCAGCACGGCGAGCCGCGGCCCGCGCCCGAGCCGGGTCGCGCCGAGGCCGAGCAGCGCGCCGAGCGCGTTCGCGCCGGTGTCGCCGAGCATCGCGCGCTCGCCGAGGTCCTCGGGGAGCAGCGCGGCGGCGGCGCCGAGCGGCGCCGCGACGACGGCGGAGCCGGACCGGGTCAGCGCGAGCGGGCCGCCGGCGAGCAGGCCGACCTTGATCGCCCGGCCGGGGCGCAGGTCGAACAGGTTCATCAGGTTCGCGCCACCGGCGATGATCGCGCCGTTCACCAGCGTGTCGAAGGCGCGCCCGGTGCGGGACGGGGCGGGCGACCCCGCGACCGCGGCGGCGGCCAGCCCGGTCGCGCCGATGCCGAGGATCTTCACCGCGCCGCTGGTGACCTCGCCGCGGGCGAGCGCGGTCAGATGGCCCTTGAAGCCGCGGGAGGCGCCCGACCCGGCGAGGTCGTCGTAGCCGCCGAGGACGCCGGACCCGGTGCCGGCGAGCAGCGCGGCGGCGCGCATCCGGCCCGCGGCCCCGGGTGCGAGCAGCCCGGCCGCGGCGGCGCCCGCGACGAACGCGGGCCCCTCCAGCAGCGTCACCGGCTCGCCGCGGTGGTTGGTGCGCCCCCAGACCTCCTCGCCCGGCAGCCCGTTCAGGCCGGGCGGCCGCCGGGTCAGCGCGGCGTGCGCGGCGCGCGCCGCCACCGCGCCGAGGGCCAGGCCCGCCGCGAGCCGCGCGCCCCTCGCGATGCCTCTGCTCATCAGGTCACCCGTTCTTCCCCGCCGTGGGCGCGGGCGAGGGCAGGTAGCCGCTCGCGCCGGCGCCCGTCCCGTACTGCCCGGACTTGCCGCCGATCTCCCTCTGCAGCGCCAGGATCGTCACGACCTGCCCGGACGCGGTGTCCACCGCGTCCACGGTGGAGACCGAGTCGCCGGCGTCGGAGTCGCGCAGCGCCGCGATCAGCCCGCCCTCCTGCGCGGAGGTCGGCGGGCCACCGACGACGGTACCGCGCCCGGCGGCGTCGAGGGCGGTGGCCAGCGAGATCAGCCCCTTGGTCGCGGCGTCGCCCCCGGTGTAGTTGTACGGGGCGGCGGGCGCGACCATGACGGCGAGCGTGGCGTGCTGGCCCGGCTTGCCGCTGGTGGTGACGTACCCGGCCTCCTTGAAGCCGTTGAGGACGGCGCCGCCGACCGCGTCCTCGCGGCCGGACTTGGCGGGGTCCTTGGTGACGAGGGCGTTCGCCAGCACCATGCCCGCCTTGTCGTAGGCGCTCGCGTCGCCGGGGAAGGACACGTCGTCGGCCTTCAGCTGGGTGGCCAGCTCGTCGACGGTGGTCTGCTGGTCGGCGTCCAGGAGCTTCTTCTGGATCGTGACGCGGCCGGTGACGGCGGCGCCCGCGTTCTTCGCCAGCTCGCTGACCCGCTCGATGCTGTCGTTGCCGGCGCCCGGCGTCTCGATCAGCACGACCGACTGGTCCTTCAGCCGGTCGGCGACGATCTGGGGCGACAGCACGTTCGCGAACTGCTCCTGCCCCTTCACCTGGTGCTCCAGCTCGCGCTGCGCCAGCCGGGCCTGCTGGGCGGTCTTGGCCGCCGAGTTGGCCTGCTGGCGCAGGGTGTCGCTCACCGAGTCCGACAGGGTGGTGGAGCCCAGCACGATGCCGAGCGCCAGCGCGAGGAAGATCGCGACGATGGAGACGAGGTGGTAGCGGAAATCGATCACGTGAAGAGTCCGGTCAGCCAGAAGACGAAGGCGTGCCAGCGGTCGGCGATCAGGGGACTGATGACGTCCCCCGCCGGGGACATGGCGACGGCCGTGACGATGGCGATGAACGCGCCGAGGACGAGGAACAGCAGCGACCAGGTGGAGATCCTGCTGCGGTAGAGCCTGCTGACGCCCTTGGCGTCGACGAGCTTGCTGCCCACCCGGAGCCGGGTGAGGAAGGTGCTGGCCATGCCGGCGCGGCCCTTGTCGAGGAACTCCACCATGTTGGCGTGCGTGCCGACCGCGACGATCAGGGTGGCGCCCTTGTCGTCGGCGAGCAGCATCGCGATGTCCTCGCTGGTGGCGGTGGCGGGGAAGACGACGGCCTCCTGCCCCAGCTCGTGGACGCGCTTCAGCCCGGGCGCGCGGCCGTCCCGGTAGGCGTGCACGACGATCTCGGCGCCGCAGGTGAGCGCGTCGTCGGACACCGAGTCCATGTCCCCGACGATCATGTCGGGGCGGTAGCCGGCCTCCAGCAGCGCGTCGGCGCCGCCGTCCACCCCGATCAGCACCGGGCGGTACTCGCGGATGTAGGGCCGCAGGGTCGCGATGTCCTCGCGGTAGTGGTAGCCGCGGACGACGATCAGCGCGTGCCGGCCGGCGATCTTCGTGGTGACGTCGGGGACGCCGACGCCGTCGATGAGCAGGTCGCGCTCGCGCTTGACGTACTCCATCGTGTTGGCGACGAACGCCTCCAGCTGGGCCGCGAGCCCCGCCTTGGCCTCGGTCAGCGCCGCCTCGACGGTCTCGGCCGTCTGCTCGGTGCCCTTGGCCACCACGTCCTCGCCGCGGTGCACGGCGGGCCCCTCGACCCGGACCTGCTCGCCCTCGTGCAGCTTGGTGAAGATCTCCGGGCCGACGTCGTCCACCAGCGGGATGCCGGCGTCGATCAGGATCTGCGGGCCGAGGTTCGGGTAGCGCCCGGAGATGCTCGGCGCGACGTTCACCACGGCGCCGACCTCGCACGACACCAGCGCCTCGGCGCTGACGCGGTCGAGGTCGACATGGTCGATCACCGCGACGTCGCCGGGCTGCAGCCGCTTGGTCAGGTCCTTGGTGCGGCGGTCGAGCCGGGCCGTGGCGGTGACCCCGGACCGGCCGTCGTCGCGGCCGCGGCCGAGCGTGAGCACGCGCCGCGGCAGCTTCAGGGCCGGCCGGGCGCCGCGGTCGGCGCCGGGCTCGGCGGTGGGTGACGGGTCGTTCATCACCGACCATCCTGCCAGAGCGCCGCAGTGGACGCCGGAAGGCACGACTGTCCAGGCGTGTCCGATCGGGCACGCTCTGTAGCGTTTGCCGGGGCGCCGCGGCGGGCGGGGGCCGCGGCGGAGGGCGGCGCGCTCACCGGTCGTCGGCGGCCATGGCGAGCAGCTCCTCGGCGTGCGCGCGGCCGAGCTCGGAGTCCTCCAGGCCGGCGAGCATGCGCGACAGCTCCCGGACGCGGCCCTCCCGGTCCAGCGCGGTGACGCCGCTGCTGGTCACGGTCCCGTCGTCGGACTTCTCCACCACCAGGTGCTGGTCGGCGAACGCGGCGACCTGCGGCAGGTGCGTGACGACGATCACCTGCGCGTTGCGGGCCAGCCGCGCCAGCCGGCGCCCGATCTCCACCGCGGCCTTGCCGCCGACGCCCGCGTCGACCTCGTCGAACACGAACGTCGGGACCGGGTCGGCGCCCGCGAACACGACCTCGATCGCCAGCATCACCCGGGACAGCTCGCCGCCGGAGGCGCCCTTGTGCAGCGGCAGCGGCGGCGACCCGGGGTGCGGCGCGAGCCGGACCTCGACCTCGTCGACGCCGTGCGGGCCGTACTCCTCGGTGGGGGTGACGGTGACGGAGACGCGGGCGTGCGGCATCGCCAGGGCCGTCAGCTCCTCGGTGACGGCGCCGGAGAACCGCTCGGCGGCGCGGGCGCGGACCGCGGTCAGCTCCCCGGCCTCGGCGGCGAGCCGCTCAGTCAGCTCGGCGTGCTCGGCGCGCAGCTCCTCGATGCGGTCGTCGTCGCCCTCCAGTTCGGTGAGCCGGGCCGCGGCCGTGCGGGCCCACTCCAGGACCGCGGCGGCCGTGCCCTCCGCCCCGCCGTACTTGCGGACCAGCGCGGTCAGCTCGGCGCGGCGCTCCTGGACGGCGGCGAGCCGCGCCGGGTCGGCGTCCACGGACTCGGCGTAGGAGGCGAGGTCGGTGCCGACGTCGGTGACGAGGTAGCCGGCCTCGGCGAGCCGGTCGGCGAGCGCCGCCAGCTCCGGGTCGTGGTCGCGGACGGCGTCCAGCGCGTTGCGGGCCTGGCCGAGCAGGCTCGTGACGTTCGCGGCCTCGAACGCGGCGGCCGGGTCGCCGAGCAGCGCCTCGTGCGCGGTGTCGGCGGCGCCGCGCAGCGCGTCGGCGTGCCCGAGGCGCTCCTCCTCGGCGGCGAGGTCGGCGTCCTCGCCGTCCTTGGGGTCGACCTTCTCGATCTCCTCCAGGCCGAAGCGGAGCATGTCGGCCTCCTGGGCCCGCTCGCGCGCCCGCGTCGTCAGCTCCTCCAGCAGCGCCGTGACCTGCCGGTGCCGCTGGTACGCCTTGGTGTAGGCGCGCATCGGCTTGGTCAGCGCGCCGCCCGCGTACCGGTCGAGCGCGGCGCGCTGCCGCCCGGCCTGCAGCAGCCGCTGCTGGTCGGACTGGCCGTGCACGGCGACCAGGTCGTCCGCCAGGTTGATCAGCACGCTCACCGGGACGGACCGGCCGCCGAGGAACGCGCGGGAGCGGCCCTCCGCCGACACCGACCGGGTGACGATCAGCGCGCCCTCGTCCAGCTCGCCGCCGGCCTCCTCGACCCGCTCGACGACGCGGCCGCCAGGATCGACGACGAGCCGCCCCTCGACCGTGGCGCGGCCCGCGCCCGGCCGGACCCGCTGCGGGTCGGCGCGGCCGCCGAACAGCAGCCCGAGGCTGGTGACCACCATGGTCTTGCCCGCCCCGGTCTCCCCGGTCACCACGTTGAAGCCCGGCGACAGATCGAGCACGGCCTCGTCGATCACTCCGAGGCCCTGGATCCGCACCTCATCGACCATCGGACGCACCGGCGTCACAACCCTCCGCAAACAGATCCCCGATCGGCGCCTGTGGAGATTATCCTCTCTGCCCGCCCGCCGCTCCCCCGGCCGATTCGCCGGAGCCGCCCTCCGGGCCGCCGCCCGGCCCCGGGACTGCGGTGCCGCCGCCGGTCCCAGAGGCGTCCCCGACCTGCGAATCCGCCAGCGGCGGGGACGGCCGGGACGGCTGCCTGACCCGCCCGCGCCAGCCCGTCACGGGCAGCCCGAACTTGGTGACCAGCCGGTCGGTGAACGGGGTGAGGTGCAGCCGGGCGAGCCGCACCGGCACCGCGCCGCGGCGGACCTCCACCCGCGCGCCCGGCGGCAGGTCGAGGGTGCGGCGCCCGTCGCACCACAGCACCGCGCGGGGCGTGCCGGGCAGCACCTCGACGGCCACCGACGAGCGCGGCGACACCACCAGCGGGCGGGAGAACAGCGAGTGCGCGCTTATCGGGACGACGAGCATCGCCTCGACCTCCGGCCACACGACCGGGCCGCCGGCGGAGAACGCGTAGGCGGTGGAGCCGGTCGGGGTGGCGCACACCACCCCGTCGCAGCCCCAGTTCGACAGCGGGCGGCCGTCGATCTCGGCGACGACCTCCAGCATCCGCTCCCGCTCGGCCTTCTCGATGCTCGCCTCGTTCAGCGCCCACGTCGCGCCCATGACCGTGCCGTTGCGGCGGGCGGTGACGTCGACGGTCATCCGCTCCTCGACCTCGTAGCGGCGGTCGCACACCCGGTCGACGGTGGCGGCGAGGTCGTCGCGCTCGGCCTCGGCGAGGAACCCGACGTGCCCGAGGTTGACGCCGAGCAGCGGCGTGCCGGACGCGCGGGTCAGGTCGGCGGCGCGCAGCAGCGTCCCGTCGCCGCCGAGGACCATGACGACCTCGGCGTCGTCGGCCGCCGCCGCGGTGCTGGGCATGACCTCCACGCCCGTGCAGCCGATCTGGTCGGCCTCGGTGTCCAGGACCCGGACGCCGATCCCGGCCTGGCCGAGCCGCTCGATGACCAGCTGCGCGCTGCGGACGGCCTCCGGCCGCCCGGTGTGCGCCACCACCAGCACCGACCTCTTGCTCATGCTCTCGCCCCACTCCCCGGTGCGCTGCGGCCTGCAGACGTCTGGACGAACACCCCTCCCGCGGGGGTTCCCTTCTCGGACGTCCTCTGTACGTTCCGGGGACGGTCCACGTTCGGGGGCGCGCCGCTCACTTCGGCCCCTCGTCGATCGCCTTGGCGAGGTCGGCCTCGTCCAGCGGCGGGGCCCCGGCGCGCAGCCACAGGAAGTACTCGACGTTGCCGGACGGGCCCGGCAGGGGGCTGGCCGCCACGCCGAGGACGCCCAGGCCGAGCGTCGCGGCGTGCTCGGCGACGCCCCGCACGGCGTCGGCGCGCAGTTCCGGGTCGCGGACGACGCCGCCCGCGCCCACCCGGTCCTTGCCGACCTCGAACTGCGGCTTCACCATGACGGCGTAGTCGGCGTCGGGGGCGACGCACGCGCGCACCGGCCCGAGGACGAGCTTCAGCGAGATGAACGACAGGTCGCCGACGACCAGGTCGGGCGGCGGGTCGCCGAGCGATCCGGGTTCCAGGTCGCGGATGTTGACCCGCTCCATGACGGTGACCCGCTCGTCGGTGCGCAGCGACCAGGCGATCTGCCCGTAGCCGACGTCGACCGCGTAGACGCGGGCGGCGCCCGCGCGCAGCAGGACGTCGGTGAACCCGCCGGTGGAGGCGCCCGCGTCGAGGCAGGTGCGGCCGTTGACCTCCAGGCCGGGGAACGCCTTGAGCGCGCCCGCGAGCTTGTGCCCGCCGCGGGAGACGTAGTCGGGCCCGTCGGCGGCGTCCTCGACGACGATCGCCGCGGCGGCCTCGACCTGCGTCGCCGCCTTGGCGGCCCGCTGCCCGCCGACCCGGACCCGGCCGTCGGCGATGAGCTGGCCCGCGTGCTCGCGCGACCGCGCCAGCTTGCGGCGGACGAGCTCGGCGTCCAGCCTGCGCCTCGCGCTCACGGGCGGGGGCGCAGGGAGTCGGGGAAGGCGGGGCGCGGCGGCACGGCCGGGGCCGCCGCCGGGGCGGGCTCGTCCTGGGCGGCGGACACGAGGAGGTCCTGGAGCCGCCGGTGGACGTCCTCGAAGACCCGCACGTGCTCGGCGACGGGCAGCCCGCCCAGCCCGCCGAGGGGCGCGACGGCGGCGTCGACGCGCGGGTCGCCGGTCGGGTCGGGCGGCGGCGCCGCCGGGAACTCCGGCTCCGGCACCGGCGCCGGCACCGGCGCCTGCGCGGCCTCCGCGGCCTCGTCGGACATCACTTTTACCTCCCAAACGGTCCCGGAGCGCCCGCCACGAGTCGCCTCCGGCTCATTCCGAACGCTACCGTCCCTGAGCGACATCGTTGCCGGACGAGGGGGGAACGGCCTGACCATGGCGAACGAGGACGACTGCCGCGCGGCGCTGGAGCGCATCGCGGCGCGGCTGGCGGAGGTGGACGGCGACCGGCTCGCCGAGCACGTCGTGGAGCGGACGATCAGCTGCCGCATCAGCGACCTCGGGCTGGCCTACCGCACCCGGCTCCACGCGGGCGGCCTCGACCCGTTCGAGGCCGACGGCGACCCGGAGTCGGCGCAGGTGCGCCTCACCGTGGGCAGCGACGACCTCGTCGCCATGGCCGGCGACGAGCTGCATCCGGCGAAGGCGTGGGCGGCCGGCCGCGTCAAGATCGAGGCGAGCTTCCTCGATCTGCTGCGGCTGCGGAGGCTGCTCTAGCGCCGGGCCGGCGGGCGGTCTAGAGCCGCAGGGCCTCCAGGGCGCCGGTGAGGGCCTCGGCGGGTGGCGGCGTGTCGCTCTCCCAGGCGGCGGACGCGAGGGCGCGCAGGCCGTCCCAGGGGTCGCCGGAGCCGGTGACGGTGAAGGCGTCGCCGTCGCGGCGGGCCGCCCAGTCCCGGCAGCGGTGCGCCCCGTCCGCGCGGACGGGCTCCGGGTGCGGGACGAGCAGCCCCGCCAGGTCGGCGGCCAGGAAGCTCGGGCGCCGGTGCGGCGGCGCGGTGAGGGCCCGCAGGGGGTCGGTGACGCCGGTGAAGACCAGCAGGCTGTCGGCGCCGCCATTCCAGGCGCCCTCGATGTCGGTGTCGAGCCGGTCGCCGACCACGAGCGGGCGCCGCGCGCCGGTGCGCAGGATCGACTCCTGGTGCAGCGGCCGCTCGGGCTTGCCGGACACGACGGGCTCGACGCCGGTCGCGGCCGTGATCACGCGGAGCAGGGCCCCGTTGCCGGGCTGCGGCGGGCCGTCGCCGCCGGGGATGGTCAGGTCGCCGTTGGAGCCGACGAACAGCGCGCCCATGCTGACGGCCCGCGCCCCCTCGGCCAGCGTCCCGTAGGAGAGGTCCGGGTGGTAGCCCTGGACGACGGCGGCCGGGCGCCCCGCCGCGGTCGACACGGGCCGCAGCCCCTGCGCGTAGAGGGCGTGGCGCAGGCCCATGCCGCCGACGACGAGCACCTCCGACCCGGCGGGCAGCCGCTCGGCGAGCAGCCGCGCCGCGGCCTGCGCGGAGGTCACCACGTCGGCGGGCTCGGCCGGGACGCCCACCTCGGTCAGCAGCGCCGCGACGGCCGACGGGGTGCGGGAGGCGTTGTTGGTCACGAACGCCAGCCGCTGCCCGGCCGCGCGCGCCTTGGCGAGCGACTCCGCCGCCGCCGGGACGGGCCTGCGGCCGACGTAGACCACCCCGTCGAGGTCGAGCAGGGCGACGTCGTACGCCTCGCTCAGGGGACGGTCGCTGCCTTTCATCGCGCTCCTCATGCGTGCGATCGTACGGGGGTTGTTACCGACGGGTAAGGGCCGGGTCAGCGCCGGGCGTCGAGGGTGGCCCTGGCCTGCCGCAGCGCCCTGGCGTAGTCGGGGTTGTCGGGGCGCATGGCGGCGGCGAGCGCCAGCTGCTCGACGGCGCCCGCGAAGTCGCCGAGCCTGCTGAGCGCCAGCCCGAGCCCGAACCGGGCGTAGTCCTCGGCTGGCTCCTCCTCGACGATCCCGCGGAAGCTCTCGGCGGCCGCGCCGAACTGGCGGGCGCCGAACTGGGCGCGGCCGAGCGCCTCCCGGATGCTGTGCGACCCGGGCTCGGCCTCCGCCGCCCTGGCCAGCAGCTGCAGCGCGGCGGCGGCGCTGCCGGACCGCAGCAGCTCCAGACCCCGCGTGTACCACTCGTAGACCCCGCCGCCCGGCGAGGCCGCATGCTCGCCCGGGTCGGCACCCGCTTCCGCGCCCCGGTCGGCGCCGGGGTTCTCGCTCGGGGAATCCTCCGGCCGCCCAGGCCCTTGACCACTCATATGGACCTCCCCTCGGATCATTACGACCGTACCCGCCGGGACGCCGCGCGCCCTCCGCTGAATACCATGCCCAGCGTGGACGACGACCTCTCCTACGGCCTCGCGCCGGAGGAGTTCAGCGCCCGGATCTTCGGGACGGCGGGGCCGCGCACGGGCGGCGGCCTGGAGCTGGCCCCGTTCCGCGGCGTCCGCTTCGTCCCCGCGGTGGCGGGCGACCCGGCGGCGGTGACCATGCCCCCCTACGACCTGATCGACGAGGCGGCGGCGCTGCGGCTGCTGGCGGGCGGCGGGCACAACATCGTCCGGCTCAACCTGCCGCGCGCCGCCGGGGAGAGCTACGCGGCGGCGGGCGGCCGGCTGCGCCGCTGGCTGGCCGAGGGCGCGCTCGCCGCCGACCCCGAGCCGGCCCTGTACGTCTACGAGGCGGCCCGCGGCGGGACGGTCCTGCAGCGCGGCCTGATCGGCGCGCTGGGCCTGCGCGCCGAGGCCGACGGCGTCGTGCTGCCGCACGAGAACGTCTTCCCCGGCCCGGTCCGCGACCGGCTCGCGCTGATGACGGCCGCGAACGCCAACCTGGAGCCGATCTTCCTGGTGTACGAGGGCGGCGGCGACGCGGCCCGGATCGTCGACGACGCCGCCGCGCACGCCCCGCTGCTGGAGTTCGACGCCGACGACGGGCTGACGCACCGGCTGTGGAGCATCACCGATCCCGCCGCGCACGCGCGCGTGGCCGCCGACCTCCGCGACAAGCAGGCCCTCATCGCCGACGGCCACCACCGCTACGCCACCTACCGCGCGCTGCAGGCCCGCCGCCACGCCGCCGGCGACGGCCCGGGGCCCTGGGACGCCGGCCTGGCGCTGCTGGTCGACTCGACGCGCTACCCGCCGCACCTGGGCGCGATCCACCGCGTCCTGCCCGGCCTCCGCCCGGACGAGGCGGTCGAGAAGGCGCGCAAGGTGTTCCGCGTGACCGACTTCACCGACGAGGGCGCCGCCGTGGCGGCCCTCGCCGAAGCGGGCGGCCCCGCGTTCCTCCTCGGCGGAGGCGACGCCCTGCACCTGCTCACCGACCCCGACGCGGACGCCCTCGCCCGCTGCCTGCCGTCCGAGCACTCACCGCGCTGGCGCGGGCTCGACACCGCCGTCCTGGACCACGTCCTCATCGGCGGCGTGTGGGACGTCCCGGAGAACGAGAACGCCATCGAGGTGGTGCACGACGACCCGTCCGCCGCCATCGCCCGCGCCCGGCACTCGGGCGGGACGGCGGTCGTCCTGAACCCGCTCAAGGTCGAGGACGTCCTCGCCGTCGCGGGCGGCGGGGAGCGCGTCCCCCGCAAGTCGACGTCGTTCGGGCCCAAGCCCCGCACCGGTCTCGTCCTGCGTCTCCTCGACCCGGACGCCTCCGAGAGGCCATGATCGGGGAATGGACACCGCGACCACGATCACGCCGCTCGGCGGGGACGTCTACGAGATCGACACCCGGATGGCCGGCTACAGCGGCATCACCGCCGGATACCTGATCCTGTCCGACCGGCCCTGCCTGGTGGAACCCGGCACGTCCGGCTCGGCGCCCGTGGTGCAGGCGGCGCTGCGGCAACTGGGCGTGGGGCCGGACGACCTGGCGTCCGTGGTCGTGACCCACATCCACCTCGACCACGCGGGCGGCGTCGGCGACATCGCGGAGATGTACCCGCGCGCGGAGGTCGTCGTCCACGAGAAGGGCGCGCGGCACCTGGCCGACCCGGCGCGGCTCATGCGCAGCGCCCGCATGGTGTACGGGGACAGCCTCGACACCCTGTTCGGCGAGCTGAAGCCCACCGACGCCGCCCGGATCCGGGCCGTCGAGGACACCGGCAGCATCGACCTCGGCGGCGGGCGGCGGCTGGAGTCGCACTACTCCCCCGGCCACGCCAAGCACCACGTCGGGCTGATGGACTCCCGGACCGGCGACCTGTACGTGGGCGACGCAGCCGGCATCTACATCCCGGAGACGGCGGACGTGAAGCCCGCGACGCCGCCGCCGGACTTCGACCTCGACACCGCGCTGGCGTCTCTCGGCAGGTTCCGGGCGCTGGGCCCGCAGCGGCTGCTGTTCGCGCACTACGGGCCCGTCACCGAGGTGGACGCCACGCTGGAGCGGTCGGCGGAGGAGCTGCGCGTCTGGGTGGACGCCGTCCAGGACGCCAAGGACCAGGACCTCGACCTCGACCACGCCGTCGCCATGGTCGTCGACCGGACCAGGCACCGCTACGCCATCATGAGCGACGACACCGACCCCGACCTGGTCGCCAAGTACGAGGTGCTGAACAGCGCGGAGAGCAACGTCACCGGCATCCTGCACGCCCTGAACAGGCACGCGTGAGCGCTCAGCGGCGGAAGGGGCCGGTCACCTCGAACGTGCAGCCGTCCGTCCCGGCGATGAAGCCGCTCTTTCCGCGCTGGGACGAGAAGTACAGCCGCGACCCGTCCGGACTGAACGCGCACCCGGTGATCTCCGACTCGTCATGGCCGACGACGCGCAGGAACGGGGTCACGATCCCGTCCCTGGTGATGAGGTTGATCTCCATGTTGTCGCCGTCCTCGGCGACGTACAGCTCACCGGACGCGGTCGCGGTCACGGCGTCGACGCCGTGCAGGGGCGCCTCCCCGGTGGTGACCAGGTCGTCGTCGTAGGCGATGTCCAGACTCTCGTTGGCGGCGTCGTAGGCCCACACCCGGTTGTCGCCCTTCGTGGTGAAGTAGCAGACGCCGTGCGTGTAGTAGCACCCCTCGCCGCCGTCGAAGTGCATGGCGTCCGCCACCTGCTCGCGGGTCGGCGTCAACCACAGCTGCGGGCTCGGTACCTTCGTCCACCGGACGGGGCCCGTCCCGGACCCGACCAGGACTTCGAGCGTCCCCGACGACAGGTCGCCCCACGTGGTCGGACGGAACCGGTAGAAGCACCCGTCCCCCTGGTCCTCGGTCAGGTAGACGACCTTGCGCTCGGGGTCGGACGCGGCGGCCTCGTGCTTGAACCTGCCCATCGCCGGACGCGCCACCGCCGACTTCTGCCCGCGCGGGTCCGTCTCGTACACCAGGCCGAAGTCGTGCTCCTCGCACGACAGCCACGTGTTCCACGGCGTGGCGCCGCCGGAGCAGTTCAGCGTGGTGCCGTTCAGGATCCGGTAGGCCGACGTCACCTTCCCGGTCGCGTCGAACCTGATCGCGGACACGCCGCCGACGACCGGGACCTCCGAGTTGCTGACGTAGATCCAGCCGTCCCCGTCGGCGAAGCACGCACCGCCGTCGGGCGCCGGATGCCAGGTGTGGCGCGTGCCCTCGACGCGTTGCATCGACCGCGCCACGACCCGGCTCGTGAAACCCTCCGGCAGCTGCACGCCGTTGCCGTCCGCGGCGCCCGGCGGCCCGTACGGGCTCGGGCCGGGCTGTGCGGGCCCGGCGGCGAAGGCCCGCTGCCACAGGGCGCCGGAGAACGCGGTCGTGCCGCCGGCGACGGCGGAGGCGCGCAGGAACGTACGTCGGTTCAGGGGCATGACTCTCCTCAAGGAGTCGATCTCCGCCGGACGTGTCCGGCGGCCCCCCCGAACGGCGCGGTCCCGTGAATATCCGGGAAACCTACCCGCCAGTCAAGTACCGGTGGTCAAGCCCCTGCCGGCGGCTCCTCCTCGGGCCCGCCGGGCTTGCCGGGCCGCTCCTCGCCGGTCGCCTCGGGCTCCAGGAACACCGCCGGGGCGTTCGGGGCGTCCCCTTCCGGCGCCTCCACCACCTCGGGCTCGGCGGGCTGGAACGCGATGTCGGTCGCGGCCGCCGGCTCGGACGCCGCACCGGAGTCGCCGGCGTCCTCCGCCTCTGCCGCGTCCTCCGCGTGCTCCGTCTCGCCGGTTTCGTCCTCGTCCTCGGTCTCGTCGCTGTCCTCGGTGTCGAGGATGTGGAGCCCTTCGATCTCGGCGTAGCGCTCGGCGGCGTCGGTGTCCCCGTCCCGGTCCGCGGCGGCGGCCCGCGCGAACCAGTCGGCGGCCTCCTCGGCGCGCCCGGCCTCGACGAGCGCGTCCGCGTAGGCGTAGAACAGCCGCATCGACCACGGCCGGAGCCGCCGGTCGCGCAGCTCCGGGATCTGCAGGGTGACGACGGCGGCGTCGTACTGCCCCATGTCGCGGCGGACGCCCGACTCCACGATGCGCAGTTCGATGCGCCCCATCTGGTCGAGCTTCCCGGCCTCCGGCGACTTGATCAGGTCGAGGGCCCGCTCGGGCCGGCCGAGGCCCCGCTCGCAGTCGACCATCACCGGCAGGTACGAGTCGTCCCCGGCACCGAGCCGCCGGGCGGCGCGCAGCTCGGCGAGCGCCTCCGCCCATTCGCCCGCGTGGTAGGCCGCGATCCCCGCCGCCTCCCGGACGATCCCGACCCGGGACGCGAGCCGCCGCGCCGCCTTCGCGTGCTTGTAGGACTGCTCCGGCTCGTCCTCGGCCAGCCGTCCCGCCATCACGAGATGGCGCGCGACCTTGGCGGCCAGGTCCTTCGGCAGCGTGCGCAGCTCGACGCGCGCATCGGCGTCCAGTTCCTCGCCGGTGACGTCGTCCGGCAGCAGCGGATCGTCGTGCGCCGGCGCGGGACGCTCGCGCTCCTCCGTCCGCGGCCGCCGGTCCTGCCGGTCGCGGGGCGGCCCGTAGGAGCGCCCGCCGTCCTGCGGACGCCTCTCGCCGCGCCCCTTGAACGGCGGCCTGCCCTTGTCGCGGTCGCCGGGACGCCCTTCGCGCCTGCCCTCGAACCGGCGCCCCGCCGGACGGTGCTCCTCGCGCCCCGGCCGGTCGTCGCGGTCCTTGAACCGGCGCTCGGGCGGACGTCCCTCGAACCGACGCTCGCCCTGCCCGCCGGCCGGACGCCCTTCGCGCCGCGGCCCGCCGCCCTGGCCCTGCCCCTGTCGGGGCCCGCCGAAGCGGCCTTCCTTGCGCTCGCCGGGCTTACCGCCGAACCGGCGCTCACCGGGCCTATCCTGCCCACCGTCACGCGGGCCGCTGAAACGACGCTCACCGGGCCTACCCTGGCCGCCATCGCGCGGACCACTGAACCGGCGCTCGCCAGGTCTGCCCTGGCCGCCGCGCGGTCGTTCGAACCTGCCTTCAGAACGGTCGTTCCGGGGCCCGCCGGGGCGGCCCTCACGGCGGTCGTCCGGCCGTCCCTCGCGGGATTCCGGACGCCGGTCATCGGAACGCTTGAACGGACGGCCGGGCTTGCGGTCATCGCGCTGCCCGCGCGAGTCCCGGTCCTTCCACCCGCCGCCCGCGGGACGCCCGCGTCCGCCCTGCGGACCGCCGGCGCGGGGCGCTCCACCGCGGGGGCCTCCGCCCTTGCGGTTCCCGGGCCCGCCCTGGCCGCCGCGGGGGCTGGCCCCGCGACGGGGCGGGGTGCCCCGCCGCCCATTGTCGCCCCGCCGTTCGCGGCTGTCGTCGCCGCGGCCGTCCTCTTCCGCGCTCATCACGTCCGTCACTGTTCTTGATGGTGTTCGTGGATACTTCCAGCCTACTTTGGCCGGAGGCCCACATGCGTCGAGGGCCGCCCCGCGAAATAGGGGCGACCCTCGACCAATTCATGTCCGGCGGCGTCCTACTCTCCCACACGGTCTCCCATGCAGTACCATCGGCGCTGAAGGGCTTAACTTCCGGGTTCGGGATGGGACCGGGTGTT